>NZ_JBIDCF010000002.1:715224-1095271 GCF_043204435.1 Streptomyces sp. NPDC047886 | reverse complement strand
AGACCGACCAGACCGACCAGACCGCCCGCGCCGAAGAGGCCGACCCCGCCGACCCCGCAGATCAGACCGGCGAGACCGGCCGTACCGACCAGACCGACCAGACCGACCAGACCGACCAGACCGCCCGCGCCGAAGAGGCCGACCCCGCCGACCCCGCAGATCAGACCGGCGAGACCGGCCGTACCGACCAGACCGGCGGGACCGGCCGTACCGACCAGACCGGCGGGACCGAGCGCGTCGAACGGGCGCGCGAGGCGTCCGTCGGCCGTACGGGCGGACCCCCACGGTCCACCGAAGCCCCCGCCGGCGCGGCCTCCGAAGCCCCGGTCGGCGCCCGGGCGTCCCTCTTACCCAAGAGCCCCGGCTCGAAGGTCCCCACCATTCCGAGGCTGCCCGGCCCGCGCCGCCCGCGCCGCGGCTCATCCGGCGCCCCGGACGTTCCTCCGGGAGGCGGGCGGGGAGGCGGGCGGGGAGACGACCCCGGAGGCGACCCCGGAGGCGGGCGGGGAGGCGACCCGGGAGGCAGCCGGGGAGGCGACCCGGGAGACACCCCGGCCTGACCGCGTTCCGCCGCCGGTCCGCGTCTACGGGAGCGCAGGTCGACGGGGGTGCCGCCCGGCCCTTGCCCGGCGTGGCATTTGTTTTGACCGGAGTCCATGCGATAGGTACGCTCAGACCTTGTGCCTGGGGTGTGCCTGGGCTCCTGTGCGTGTCCTCAACCGCATGGCGAGTCCACCAAGGGCCACCGTGATCTGCGCCCTTTTCCGCCTTCCGGTGGAAGTCCGCAGCATTCGACACACCCGACCGCGTGGGTCGGCGACGTTCCAGGTTAGCTTTACTACACGGCACACAGAAACCGGAGAAGTAGTGCCTACGATCCAGCAGCTGGTCCGTAAGGGCCGGCAGGACAAGGTCGAGAAGAACAAGACGCCCGCACTCGAGGGTTCCCCTCAGCGCCGCGGCGTCTGCACGCGTGTGTTCACGACCACCCCGAAGAAGCCGAACTCGGCCCTGCGTAAGGTCGCGCGTGTGCGTCTGACCAGCGGGATCGAGGTCACCGCTTACATTCCGGGTGAGGGACACAACCTGCAGGAGCACTCCATCGTGCTCGTGCGTGGTGGCCGTGTGAAGGACCTGCCGGGTGTTCGTTACAAGATCATCCGCGGTTCCCTCGACACCCAGGGTGTCAAGAACCGCAAGCAGGCCCGCAGCCGCTACGGCGCCAAGAAGGAGAAGTAAGAATGCCTCGTAAGGGCCCCGCCCCGAAGCGCCCGGTCATCATCGACCCGGTTTACGGTTCTCCTCTGGTGACCTCGCTCATCAACAAGATCCTGCTCAACGGCAAGCGTTCCACCGCCGAGCGGATCGTCTACGGCGCCATGGAAGGCCTCCGCGAGAAGACCGGCAACGACCCGGTCATCACGCTGAAGCGCGCCCTCGAGAACGTCAAGCCGTCTCTCGAGGTCAAGTCCCGCCGTGTCGGTGGCGCCACCTACCAGGTGCCGATCGAGGTCAAGCCCGGTCGCGCCTCCACTCTCGCGCTGCGCTGGCTCGTGGGCTACTCGCGCGCCCGTCGCGAGAAGACCATGACCGAGCGCCTCATGAACGAGCTGCTGGATGCCTCGAACGGCCTCGGCGCTTCGGTCAAGAAGCGTGAGGACACGCACAAGATGGCCGAGTCCAACAAGGCCTTCGCGCACTACCGCTGGTAGTCGCACCCACATCGAGACCGAGAGAAGACTGAAGCCTTATGGCTACCACTTCGCTTGACCTGGCCAAGGTCCGCAACATCGGGATCATGGCCCACATCGACGCGGGCAAGACGACCACCACCGAGCGCATCCTCTTCTACACCGGTGTTTCGTACAAGATCGGTGAAGTCCACGACGGCGCCGCCACGATGGACTGGATGGAGCAGGAGCAGGAACGCGGCATCACGATCACGTCCGCCGCGACGACCTGCCACTGGCCGCTCGAGGACGTCGACCACACCATCAACATCATCGACACCCCGGGCCACGTCGACTTCACCGTCGAGGTGGAGCGTTCGCTCCGCGTCCTCGACGGCGCCGTGACCGTGTTCGACGGTGTCGCCGGTGTGGAGCCGCAGTCCGAGACCGTCTGGCGTCAGGCGGACCGCTACGGCGTTCCGCGTATCTGCTTCGTCAACAAGCTCGACCGTACGGGCGCCGAGTTCCACCGCTGCGTCGACATGATCAAGGACCGCCTCGGCGCGACCCCGATCGTCATGCAGCTCCCGATCGGTGCCGAGGCGGACTTCAAGGGCGTCATCGACCTGGTCCGCATGAAGGCCCTGGTCTGGTCCGCCGAGGCGGCCAAGGGCGAGATGTACGACGTCGTCGACATCCCGGCCACGCACACCGAGGCTGCCGAGGAGTACCGCGGCAAGCTGGTCGAGACCGTCGCCGAGAACGACGAAGAGATCATGGAGCTGTACCTGGAGGGCGAGGAGCCCACCGAGGAGCAGCTGTACGCGGCCATCCGCCGTATCACGATCGCTTCCGGCAAGTCGAAGGACACCACGGTCACCCCGGTGTTCTGTGGCACCGCGTTCAAGAACAAGGGTGTTCAGCCCCTGCTCGACGCGGTCGTCCGCTACCTGCCGTCGCCGGTCGACATCGAGGCCATCGAGGGTCACGACGTCAAGGACCCGGAGGAGGTCGTCAAGCGCAAGCCGGCCGACTCCGAGCCGCTCGCCGCCCTGGCCTTCAAGATCATGAGCGACCCGCACCTCGGCAAGCTCACGTTCGTCCGCGTGTACTCCGGCCGCCTGGAGTCCGGCACCGCCGTGCTGAACTCCGTCAAGGGCAAGAAGGAGCGCATCGGCAAGATCTACCGCATGCACGCGAACAAGCGTGAGGAGATCGAGTCGGTGGGCGCCGGTGACATCGTCGCCGTCATGGGTCTGAAGCAGACCACGACCGGTGAGACGCTGTGCGACGACAAGAGCCCGGTGATCCTGGAGTCCATGGACTTCCCGGCGCCGGTCATCGAGGTCGCGATCGAGCCCAAGTCCAAGGGTGACCAGGAGAAGCTGGGTGTCGCCATCCAGCGTCTCGCGGAGGAGGACCCCTCCTTCCAGGTGCACACCAACGAGGAGACCGGCCAGACCGTCATCGGCGGTATGGGCGAGCTTCACCTCGAGGTGCTCGTCGACCGCATGAAGCGCGAGTTCAAGGTCGAGGCCAACGTCGGCAAGCCGCAGGTCGCGTACCGTGAGACGATCCGCAAGACCGTCGAGCGCGTGGACTACACCCACAAGAAGCAGACCGGTGGTACCGGTCAGTTCGCCAAGGTGCAGATCGCGATCGAGCCGATCGAGGGCGGCGACGCCTCGTACGAGTTCGTCAACAAGGTCACCGGTGGTCGTATCCCGAAGGAGTACATCCCTTCGGTCGACGCCGGCTGCCAGGAGGCCATGCAGTTCGGCATCCTCGCCGGTTACGAGATGACCGGTGTGCGCGTGACCCTGCTCGACGGTGCCTTCCACGAGGTCGACTCCTCCGAGCTCGCGTTCAAGATCGCCGGTTCGCAGGCCTTCAAGGAGGCCGCGCGCAAGGCGTCCCCCGTGCTCCTCGAGCCGATGATGGCCGTCGAGGTCACCACGCCCGAGGACTACATGGGCGACGTCATCGGTGACATCAACTCCCGCCGTGGCCAGATCCAGGCCATGGAGGAGCGGGCCGGCGCCCGGGTCGTCAAGGGCCTGGTGCCGCTTTCGGAGATGTTCGGCTACGTCGGAGACCTCCGCAGCAAGACCTCGGGTCGCGCAAGCTACTCGATGCAGTTCGACTCCTACGCCGAGGTTCCGCGGAACGTCGCCGAGGAGATCATCGCGAAGGCCAAGGGCGAGTAACTCTCCCGAGTTCACGCTTTAGGCTTGTCACCGGATTACCCGGGGCGTTCGACGCGGATCGTGACGAACGCCCCGGGACCCGGCATCCCAGCAAAGATCACCTGGCGCCGATGAGTAAGGCGTACAGAACCACTCCACAGGAGGACCCCAGTGGCGAAGGCGAAGTTCGAGCGGACTAAGCCGCACGTCAACATCGGCACCATCGGTCACATCGACCACGGTAAGACGACCCTCACGGCCGCCATTACCAAGGTGCTGCACGACAAGTACCCGGACCTGAACGAGGCCTCGGCCTTCGATCAGATCGACAAGGCTCCTGAGGAGCGGCAGCGCGGTATCACCATCTCCATCGCGCACGTCGAGTACCAGACGGAGTCGCGTCACTACGCGCACGTCGACTGCCCGGGTCACGCGGACTACATCAAGAACATGATCACCGGTGCGGCGCAGATGGACGGCGCCATCCTGGTGGTCGCCGCCACCGACGGCCCGATGCCGCAGACCAAGGAGCACGTGCTCCTGGCCCGCCAGGTCGGCGTTCCGTACATCGTCGTCGCCCTGAACAAGGCCGACATGGTGGACGACGAGGAGATCCTGGAGCTCGTCGAGCTCGAGGTGCGTGAGCTCCTCTCCGAGTACGAGTTCCCGGGCGACGACGTCCCGGTCGTCAAGGTCTCGGCGCTGAAGGCGCTCGAGGGCGACGCCGAGTGGGGCGAGTCCGTCCTCAACCTGATGAACGCCGTCGACGAGGCCATCCCGCAGCCGGAGCGCGACGTCGACAAGCCGTTCCTCATGCCGATCGAGGACGTCTTCACGATCACCGGTCGTGGCACGGTCGTCACCGGTCGTATCGAGCGCGGTGTCCTGAAGGTCAACGAGACCGTCGACATCGTCGGTATCCGTCCGGAGAAGACCACCACCACGGTCACCGGCATCGAGATGTTCCGCAAGCTGCTCGACGAGGGCCAGGCCGGTGAGAACGTCGGTCTGCTCCTCCGTGGCATCAAGCGCGAGGACGTCGAGCGCGGCCAGGTCATCATCAAGCCCGGTTCGGTCACGCCGCACACCGAGTTCGAGGCCCAGGCCTACATCCTGTCGAAGGACGAGGGTGGTCGTCACACCCCGTTCTTCAACAACTACCGCCCGCAGTTCTACTTCCGTACCACGGACGTGACCGGCGTCGTGACCCTCCCCGAGGGCACCGAGATGGTCATGCCGGGCGACAACACCACCATGACGGTCACGCTGATCCAGCCCGTCGCCATGGAGGAGGGCCTGAAGTTCGCCATCCGTGAGGGTGGCCGGACCGTCGGCGCCGGCCAGGTCACCAAGATCAACAAGTGATCATCGGTTTGACCTGGTAGCTCCCCGGAGCATCAGCGAGGGCCCCGCACCGAATGGTGCGGGGCCCTTCGCGTCGTTCACGCCCGCCGCGCCGTCGTTCCCTGTCCTCGCGTGACGCCGCCGTTCTGGCGTGACGCCGCGGTTCCCGGGTGACGCCGCCGTTAGGGCGTTACGCCGCGCCCGTGTGCGACGCCCAGGACCAGGGGTAGGCGTCCGCGCCGATGCCGACCGCCAGCGCGCCGTTCGGGCCCAGGCGGAGCGCGGCCGACTCGATGGCCGCCACGCCCTGCGTACGGGTGGAGACGCGGCCTCCCACCCGCAGCTGGACGCGGCCGCGCAGGTCCTTGCCGAGCAGCACCGGGCCCTTGGGCGTGCCGGCGGCGGCGACCGGGCCGTAGCCGTCGAGGGCGACCCTGCTGGGGGCGCCGCCGTCGAGGCGTACCGCTGTCAGCTGCTTCCGGGTGGGCTCGCGGTAGTAGAGCTCCAGGTCGCCGCTGGGCGTGGTCGCCACCGCCAGCGGGTCGCCGGAGGCAGGCAGGGTGCCGGCCGGCCGGAACGTGACGGGTGCGCCGGGCGCGTCCTGCGTCCAGTGGTGCACGTTCTCCCGGCCCGTCGCGAACACGTGGACCCGCCCGAACCGGTCCACGGCCGCCGCGAGGCCGTCCTGGACCTCCTCGCCCGCGAGGTCCCGCCAGCCGCCCCAGGCGCCGTCGGCCTCACGTACCCGGGTGCTGACGCCCTTGTCCGCGTTCCGCACGAACAGGTGCACGCGCCCGTCCGGGGCGGTCACCGCGACCGGCACGCCGAGCCGCCGCCCCCGGTCGTCGTGCCGTTCCGGGTTGCCGAGGCCCCGCCATGCCAGGAACGCGCCGCCCGGTTCCGCCTGCTCCAGCAGCACGACCTCCCGCTTGTTGGCGCCGCCGTGCCCGCCGAGCGCCGCGAACCGCAGCCCGAACAGCAGCTGGCGGCCGTCCGGCAGGGACGCGGCCCCCAGGCCGGGTGCGAGCGGGCCGCCGCCCAGGTCGCCGGGCTCGCCCCACTGGCCGCTGCCCGCCTCGGTCTCGCGCCAGCGGACCGCGCGCAGGCCCAGCACCCCGTACACGGACAGCCGTCCGTCCGGGTCGGCGGCGACGGCCGGACCGGTGTGCGGGAAACGGTGGTGGGTCGCCCGGACCCAGCCCTTCTTGTTGGTGAGCGGACGGTCGCCGCCGACGCTGTAGTCGCCGCAGCCGGCGCTGTTGCCGCAGTCCCAGTCCGGGTCGCCGCCGTACGGGACGAGGTGTCCGGCCTTCTCCTTGAGCACGGCGGTCGGCAGGTTCTTGGGCCAGTGCCGGTTGTAGTAGCCGCGGAACGAGGTGGTGACGAAGCCGGGGACCGCGCCGCCGTCGCGGGTGGCGTCGGCGACCCAGCGGACCATCGCCGCCCAGCTGAAGCAGGCGACGGCGGTGTGGTCGCCGTGGTCGGAGTAGCCGGCCTGCTCGGAGTCCCGCTTACGGGTCTTCTCGTCGCTGTGCTGGATGTCGGGGTCCGGGTCGAGGGTGTGGATGACCGTCGGGCGGTAACGGTCCATCAGCCCCACCAGGACGTCGATGAGCCCGTCGTAGTCGTAGTCGTCGGACCTGCGCACGGGGGAGTCGGTGGCGATGACGGTCCGCAGGCCCAGGGCACGGTCGTGCCACAGGCTGGGCAGCGCCATCCAGCGGCGCGGCGTGTGCATCGCGAGGTTGAGATAGATCAGCTCGACCCGGCGGCTGCCGTTGGTGAGCGTGTTGAGCTCGGCGCGCCGGTCGCCGCGCAGGGTCACCACGCCCTTCTGCCAGGGCGTGAACTTGTCGAGGCCGATGAGCGTCGCGTACGCCTGGCGCAGGCCCTGATGGCGGGCGGAGGAGTAGGCGGCCGGGTCGGCGACGGGCTCGCCCCCGCCGGGTATTCGGTTCTTGCCGGTGTGCTCGCCCGCCGTGACGTACACGCAGACCAGCGGGACGCCGGCGTCCAGCATGCGCTGGCAGTCCGGGTTCATGAAGTACAGGTCGTCGTCCGGGTGGGCCAGGATCTGCATCAGCTGGGCCCGCCGCGTACGGGTGATCGGCATGCCGGGCGCGGGATCCGCGGTGGGCCCCGTGCGCCGGGGCGCGGGCACGGAACACCCGGTGACGGCGGCGAGCGCGACGGCCACGGCCGACCCCAGGACCCCGCGCCTGCCCGGCCGGAAAGCCGCCCGGAAAACGGCAGGGCGCAGCCCTGACCCCCGCGTGTCGTTCACTTGTCTCCCCCGCGCTGCGTGCCGTGGTTCCGCCGTGGTGCCTGTGCGGCGGCGGCCGGCTGGTCGAAAGCCGCGCACTACCGCGACCAGCTAGACGGAGGAAGTCCACCGGGGGTTGCTCGTACGGTCATGTGATGTTCGCAAGATCACACGCCGGGCCACGGGACCGGGGTGACGGGGTGACCGGGGTGACCGGGGTGACCGGGGCGGGACGCTCGCCCTGTGCGTCATCGTGGCGCCATTCGGGGCCTCCCGGACCCCGCCGGTACCGCCGGGGCCGCCCTCGGGGTATGCGACCTTGCATGGGGTGGTTCCACCGGGTGCGCGGCTCGGCCGCATGGCGCGGCTACCGGCGCGGCAAGGACCTGGAGCTGATGCACCGGGCGATGGGCTTCGCCGCGCTCGGGCTGCTCACCCTCGTACCGCTGCTGATCGTGGTCGCGGCGGCCGACCCGGTGGGCGGGCAGGGGTTCGCGCAGTGGCTCGCGGAGGGGCTCGGTGTCGCCGAGGCGTCGCGGGACGAGCTGCAGACCCTGTTCGCGCCGCCGGGCAAGGCGCTGGAGACGACGACCGGGTTCGGTCTCGCGGCGCTCGCCGCCTTCGGCGTGACGTTCGGCGGAGTCGTGGAGACGGGCTACGAGAAGGTGTGGGAGGTGACTCCGGCGCGCTGGCACACGATGTGGCGCCACCTGGTCTGGCTCGCCGCGCTCGTCGCCTACCTCCTGTTGTCGGCCTACGTCGCCACGGACTCGGCGGACGCGGGCGAGGTCGTCTGGCGCGGCACGGTCGCCGTGGTGAGCGCCGTCCTGTTCTTCTGGTGGTCGCAGCGGCTGCTGCTCGGCGGCCGGGTCCCCTGGGCCGCGCTGTTCCCTGGAGCCGTGGCGACCGTCGTCGGACTGACCGGCCTGTGGGTCTTCTCGCACCTGGTGTTCTCGCCGCTGATCGCGTCCAACGCGGTGACGTACGGCCCGGTCGGCACCGTGCTCGTCGTGCAGTCCTGGCTGGTGGGGGTGGGCTTCGTCGTGTTCGGCGGCGCGCTCGTCGGGCGGCTCCTGTACGAGGAACGCTGGCTGCTGGCCCGCGCGGCGCGGCGGGCGGCACGACGGGTCACCGGGCGGCGGGCCCCGGTCGGGAACGCGGGCGGGAACAGGGGCGGGGGCTCTCCGGTGGAGTGAGCCCGCGGCTCACCACAGGGTCGGTACGTCGCCGCCCTCCGCCCAGGTGAGCGTCACGCCCGCCAGGCCCCGCAGCCGACGGGCGGCGAGGGCCGCGAGACGGTCACGGTCCGGCGGGGTGGCGCCGAGCCCGATGGCGTACGTGACGGATGCCGGACCCGTGGCGTACGGGCGCGGCCACGCGTGCGCGTCGGGCGCGCCCGCCTCCTCCAGATCGTTGAGCAGGGCGCGCATACGGCCCCGGACACGGCCCTCGACGGGACCCGTCGGCATGGTGAGCACGGCCCAGGCGGCGTGCCGGCGGTGCAGGGGCGGCGGGGAGAGCAGCTCCGGCCACGGATCGGCGCCCGATCCCGCCGCCGCCTCCACGATCTCCCAGGCCCGGAACAGCTCCTGGACGAGCAGGTCACGGCCGCCGGGGCCGACCTGCTCGGAGCAGGGACGCACGGGTGCGGTGGGGGTCAGCACGGTCACCGGCAGCCCGCCGGTGGGCTCCGCGCCCGGGGCGGTGGGCTCCGCGCCCGGCGCCGTCACCGGGTCGCGCCAGTCCCAGGCCGCCCATGTCGCGAAGAAGCGCCGGAGCAGCTCGCCCGGGAGCAGGGCTCCCGCCTCGCGGACCGTCCGCGCGGCCAGCACCGACCAGGCGAGCCCCGGGAGCCCGCCGAACGGCGCCGTGTCCAGGCCCCGCACCCGCGCCCAGTCCTTCACGCCCCGCGCCAGCGCGGTGAACGCCTCCCGCCGGTCGCCGACCGCCGCCACGAGCGCGTCGGCGTCGCTCACCGCGCTCAGCGCGACCCCCGCCGCGTCGCCCAGCTCGGCCCGCCGGGCCACCGCCTCGCTCGGCGGCACCGCACCGGAGGCGACGACGACCAGGTCCACGCCCAGGCCGTCCACACGGAACCGCAGTCCGGGCACCCGCGCCCCGACCACCTCGCGCACCCCGGTCGCGTCGGGCAGCGCGGCCACCACCCGGGCCCGTACCTCGTCGAGGTCCACGGTGTCGCCCGGGACCACGGCCACCAGGTCCAGGTCCGCCCCGGGGAGGGCGCAGCCCATACGCCGGGAGCCGACGACATGCACGACCGCGCCGCCCTGACCGGCCGCAGGCCCCTGCCCCGCGCCCCGACCGGCGCTGTGACCCATGTCCGGTGCCAGCGCCTCGGCCACCCGCCGCGCGGTCAGCCGGGCGTACTCGGCCCGGGTCGCGTCCTCCCCGCCCGCGCCCCCGGCACCAACCGCCGCATCACGACCCGCCTCAACACCATCCAAGTCCTCAAGACCACCCGAGTCCTCAAGACCACCCGAGTCCTCAAGACCACCCGAGTCCTCAACACCGCCCGAGTCCTCGACCCAGCGCACCTCCCCGGTGCCCAGCGCCACCGTCGCCCGTACCGCCATCGGCTCGTCGCCGCGCCGTGACAGCAGCACCAGCTCACCGACCCGCGCCGACAGCGGGCCCGCCTCGGCCAGCAGGGCCGCGCACTCGGCGGTCAGCTCGTGCGGGTGCCGGGTACGCCCCAGGCTCAGGTGCGGGGTGTAGCCCCGCCGGTGACCCCGGCAGCGCGGGAACCGCTGCTCCAGCAGCCGCCGCAGCTCCGCCCAGGGTTCCTCGCCGGCCGCCGCCGGGTCGAGCCACACGGTGGCGTCATCGCGGTGCCCGAAGCTGTGCACGCCCTCCAACCGGGCGTCGAACGGGTCGACCGCGCCCACCGCAGCGCTCAGCAGGGGAGCGGCGGCCTCGAAGTGCGACTCGGGAACGAACCCGAACAGCAGGTTCACGTGCGGCGGCCAGCGCCGCACCTGCGGGTCGTGGTCGCGGCGGATGTCCTGCAGGGGCGGCCACAGTTCACGCGGCGGCAGCCAGGCCACGGCCGTACGGGGTGTCGGGCGGGAGTCCAGCACGCCGGCGGGCACCGACGCGGCGCCGATACCGATACCGATACCGGCACCGATGCCGCCCGCGTCCCCGCCCCCGCCTCCGTACCCGCCTCCGCCCCCGCCTCCGTCGAGACTCAGGTCGACCTCCACGCCGTAGTGGTCGGAGACGTACAGCCCGTCGGGACCGCCGACGGGCGCGTCCCCGATCAGCGCCGCCCCGTCGACCCGGAGGGCGTCCGCGCGCAGCAGGACGCGGTCGAGCCGCGACGCCCGCCCGGTCAGCGACGACACGGCGGCCAGCGGGTTGACCCCCGGGTCGAACGTCGGCGTCCGGTCGTCCGGCCCGTGCACCTCGCTCCAGGCGTCCCGCATCCCGAGCGTCGTCTGCGGCAGCTGCCCGCCGTCGTTGAAGTCGCCGACCAGGACCACGCCGGCGTCGACGCCCGCGAACCCCTCCGCGAGCCGGACGAGCTCGGTCTCGCGCCGCCCCGCGCCGTCCTCGGAGTGGTCGCTGCTCAGATGCGTGGCGGCGACGACCAGCGGCCCGGCGCCCGTCTCCACGACGATCGCCGTGGCGGCCTTGTGCGGGCCCAGCACATGCGTCGCCGCCTCCCGCACCGGCACCCGGCTGAGCAGCAGCAGCCCGCAGTCCTCGACGTCCCGCCCGCCCGGATCGGTGCCCACGACGTACTCGCCGCGCACCCACTCCGCCGCCAGCAGCATGCGGAGCAGTTCCGCCTCGACCTCCTGGAGGGCGATGACGTCCGCGTCGGCGTCCCGGAGCGCCGCCAGCAGCAGCGGGCGGCGCCGGGCCGTGTCGATCCGGTCGCTGTCGTACCGGTCCCAGAGGGTGTTCCAGGTCAGTACGCGCAGGCCGGCCGTGGCCGGTACGCCACGGGGCCCGGCCGTCGGGCGCCACGCGCCGCGCTCCCATCCGTACGGCGACCGGGCCGTGAAGAACGGCGCCCGCAGCAGCCGGGCCTCCCGTACCCGCCCGGCCTCGGTGTCGTCGATCCGGTCGACGCCCGCCGACCGGTCCCAGACGACCTCGCCGTCGGCCTCGAAGAACAGCACCCGGTGCCACGGGATCTCGCCGCCCGGCACGAACGCCGACAACGGCATCCGCTTCGGCGGGGCGCCCCGCTGCGTCACTCCCACCACGAACCGCGCCGGGTCGAAGCGCGCGTCCCAGCGGACCCGGTGGTAGATCTCCTCGCTCGTCCGCACCCGCTACGCCTCCTCCTCGACGGTGCCGCTCGCCCCGATGTACCAGGTGCGGTGCGCCTGGCCCGGGTACGGCGGGACGAACCGGCGCAGCTGCGCGTCCAGCACCTCGGGCGGCACGGGGTGCGGGCGGACCGCGTTGCGCCGTACGAGCTCGTCCTCGTCCACCAGCGCCACCGCGTGGGTGACCAGCGCGTCGCGGCGGCGGGCGACCGCGTGCACCAGGGACCGCTGGTGGGGGTTGAGCGACGTGGCGTCCCACACCACGGTGCCACCGCGCGGATCGGCGAGCGCGGTGTCCAGCCGCCGGAGAGCGGCCCGCAGTACGTCGTTGTTGCCCCGCTGGTCGGCCCGCCCGCCCCGCTCCTCCCGCAGATCGTCCAGCGACACCGACGCGTCGACGCTCCTGAGCCGCGCAGCGAAGGAACTCTTCCCGCTCCCGGACGGCCCGACCAGGTGCACGAGGCGGGGAAATTGCCCGTCGCGCCAGCGCCAGGTGGCCGCGACGGCCTCGTCGGCGGTCGAGATCCGCCCCCGCGCGTACGCCTCGCGCGCCTCGCCCCGGCACCGCGCGGCGACGTCGCCGCCGAGCCCGTCCAGCGGCGGTGGCGCGAGCGCCTTCACGTCCTCGGCGTGCAGCGCCGACCACTCGACCTGCTCGCGGGCGTGGGCGTCGGGCGCGACCGCGGCGGCGACCGTGTGCAGGGTGCCCAGGTCGACGGCGTACGACATCCGTACGAGCCCGGCCCTGCGTGCGTCGTCCGGGTACGGCAGGTGCAGGCGGGCCTGCAGCCCGACGAGATCGGCGACGCGCCGCGCGAGGGGCAGCCCCAGGGCAGGGGCGAGCCGCCCGGCCAGCGTCGCGCGCCGCTCCAGGTGCAGCAGTGCGGCGAGGACGCCCGCGAGCCGCGCGTCCCCGGTACCGCCGAGCCGCGCCCCCACCTCGCGGACGGCCGTGCCGTTCCGCTCACCCGCGGCCGGGTCCACGTCCATGCCCACGGCGGTGAGCAACGCGTCCGGGTCGGGCACGCCCCCGGACCGCACGTCCCACAGGGCGGCGCCCGGACCGAGCCGGTTGGGCACGACGGCGGTGTGCATCCAGTGCGTGCCGGTCCGCACGTGTCCGGTACGCACCCACTTCGCGACCCGGTGCCGGAACTCGCCGGCGCCGAAGCCCGCGACGGTCCGTACGACGTATCCCTCGTGCCGGCCGGTGTCGAGCCTCAGCCGCCGCAGCGCCCGCTCGTCGAACACCCCGCGCCACAGCACGGCGGGTACGGGCACGCCGAGCCCCCGCAGAAACGCGACGGTCCGGTCCCAGCCCAGGCACCGCCCGTCGGCGTCCCAGACGGAGAACCCGTAGAAGTGGCTGTCGAGCGAGTCGTACGCGAGCGAATGGCGGGCGTACATGTTCTCGCCGCACACCCGCCACCCGTCGGGAATGCCGGCCCCGATCCGCCCCTGCAACGCCTTGACCCAGGCCCGCGACGGATGGTGCGCCGAATCCAGCGACCGCGCGTGCAGCCCGTCGGCGTACAGCGTCGTGTTCTCGCCGTCGAGCTTCTCCGTGACGACGACCTCCCGCCCCACGAACCCCGCCAGCCCCGAGACCCGCACGTCATCGGCCGTCACGCCCGGCGACCACGGCAGATGCGGCGTGCGCGGATAGTGCGTCCGCATAGTGATCGGCCCCCCGAGTCCGGCGTGTGGTGCCGGGCCACTGTAGGGAGCGGAGCAAGGCTGGATCGACCGATTAACCGTCGCTGAAGACGTCTTCGGCGACGACGGCTGTCGCGGCGCGGGCGAGCCAGCCGCGCATGATCTCGGGATCCCCGCAGCCGGTGACGCGCTCGCGCACATCATCGGTGACCGTGATTCCCCGCTGCTCCAGGAAGAGCAGCAGTGCGTCGGCCTGGCCCTGCAGACGGCCCTCGTCCCGGATCTCTTCCGAGAGGGGCGACTTGTAGAAGGAAAGGTCCACGGCCACCAGGTTCCTCCAGATACGCGCGGCCGGGCGCGTGCCCAGGCCCTGTGCGGTGAATTCGATGATCGGAGCGGCGAGGTCTTCCGGCACGTCCTGCAGCGCGGTGCACAGCGCCTTGAGTATCGCATCGACCGACCGGTGGGACACATGCGTGATCGCGGCCAACGTGGCGAGCGCCAGGTCGTCGAACGCCTCCGCCGGATCGGTGATCACCGGCATGTTGTGCGGGCCGGCGACCAGGGGGCGCACCGTGAGCGATCTCCACTGCGGGGGGCCGATGTGCACCGGCTGAGAGGCCCACTCGGCCGTGGCGTGGTCCTGGCAGACCACCAGCAGCACAGGTGGCTGCCGGTACTTGTTGTGGAGGTAGGCGAGGTAGTACGCCCAGCTCGCAGGCTTGGACAGGTCCCTTTTCCCCTGAGCCTCGACAGCGAGCAGAAACGGCCCGTCATCGTCCGTCTCGAACCGCAGCAGCGTGTCCACGCGGCGCTCGACGGGCCGGGTCTCGGTGAGGTCGGTGGGCAGGACGACGATGGAAGCGGGCTGGGCGAAGGCTACGCCGAGGACCTTGGAGACGCCGAAGAAGAGCTTCGGGTACTCCTGGAAGATGCGGTGCATCGCCTCATGCGGCGAGCTGACCATACGGATTCCCCTCTGGAACGGGATGACGAGGTGAGCGTAGAGGTCGAAATTGCATATGCCGTGGGCAAGTTGGTCATATTTACCCAGAGGAGTGAGCCCCCCGGTACGAGATCCAGCTCGGCCCCCACCGCCGGGCGAGGCCCCGGGTTTTCCACGACACCCCGCCGATCCGCCCGCGAGTCCGTCACCGCGACGCCCGTCACGCGACCGCCGCCCCCTCTCCCTTGCCGCTCCCACTGGTACGAGTAGGGCTCTGCGTGCCCCGTGACGAAACCGAGCCCTATCCCCCGGCGTACCGGTCGTCCCTCAGCCGTCCAGTCTGATCGCGTTCTTCGCCCGGTCCACCGACTCCTCCGAGGCCGGCGCGCCCGGGTTCTCGGTCGCCAGCGCCTGGTTCAGCGCGACGAACGGGCGCATCCGCTCCTCGTACGCGGCGAAGCCGGCCACGTGGTCGCCGCCCGCCTTCGCCAGCGCGTCCGCCAGGACGTACGCCCCCACCAGCGCCAGGCTCGTGCCCTGGCCCGACAGGGGAGACGGGCAGTAGCCCGCGTCGCCCAGCAGGGTCACCCGGCCCCGTGACCAGTGGTCCATCCGTATCTGGGCGATCGCGTCACAGAAGAAGTCGTCCGCGTCCCGCGCGTACGCCGCGAACCTGCGGGCCTCGGGCCAGGTCATGGCCTCCGCCTGCTCCACGACCAGGTTCCGCAGCCACTGCGTGTCCCGGCGGTCGCCGTCCAGCCGGGCGGAGTCGAAGCCCAGCGCCACGCGCAACTCGGCGTTGCCGCGTACCGTCATCGCGGCGAAGCCGCGGTCGGGTTCCCGCAGCCACACCTGCCAGTCCTCCAGGCGCAGGAAGTTCTCTGCCGTGAAGACGGACAGGTAGACGCCCATGTGGTGGCTGAACCGCTCCTCCGGACCGAAAGCCAGGCGCCGCACCCCCGAGTGCAGCCCGTCCGCGCCCACGACCAGGTCGAAGACGCGTGCCCGGCCCTGGCGGAAGGCGACCTGTACGCCTTCCGGGCCCTCATCCAGCGCGTCGAGCGCGTCGTCGTACACGTACTCCACGCCGTCCCGCGCGCACCCGTGCAGCAGCCTCACCAGGTCATCGCGCATCAGTTCGATGTCCGCGCTGTCGAGGCGACCGCTGCTGCGCGCGTACTCCGTGCTGCGGTGCACCTCGGTGCCGTCGGCGGCCAGGACCGACATGCCCCGCATGTGCGTGCGGTGCTCGCGCGCCGCCTCCAGCAGGCCCATCCGCTCGACGACGTCCAGGGCGACGCCCCGGATGTCGATCGCCTGCCCGCCGCGCCGGGGCGCGGGCGCCCGCTCGACGACCGTCGGCGCGAAGCCGTGCCGTCGCAGCCAGTACGCCAGCGCGGTCCCGGCGATGCCGCCCCCGGAGATGAGCACGGTCTGCATGTCTGCCCCCTTCATACGGTGTACGCGGCTGAATGTACGGCGTACGTTCAGGCGCTTCAACCGGCGTTCCGCCGTGCTGTACTAGGGCAGGAGAGGTCACCGGGCTCATCGCGGCCGGTAGGCTCTGCACTAGTACAGCTCTGATGTCTGGGAGAAAAAATGGCTGCCTCAGGCGGCGACGTCGCCCCGCCCCCGCCCTACCTCCGCATCGCCGCCGACCTCCGGCGCCGCATCACCGGCGGCGAGCTCTCGCCCGGGGACCGCGTTCCCTCCACCCGCCGCCTCGCCGAGCAGTGGGGCGTCGCACTCGCCACCGCCACCAAGGCGCTCACCACGCTCCGGCTGGAGGGGTATGTCGAGGCGAGGCCCCGCGTCGGGACGGTCGTCGCGCGGCGGCGTGCCCCTGAGCCCAAGGCTCAGCCGGTGGCCCCGGACCAGGACCTCACCCGCGAACGCGTCGTCCGCGCCGCCATCGAGATCGCCGACACGGAGGGGATCGGGGCCCTGTCGATGCGCGGTGTCGCGGCCCGCCTCGGCGTGGCCGCCATGTCTCCGTACCGCCACGTCGGCGGCAAGGACGAACTGGTCCGGCTCATGGCCGACGCCGCGTACGGCGAGCTCGGCTACCCCGACACGCTCCCGCCCGGCGGATGGCGGGCCCGCGTGGAGCTCGGCGCTCGCACACTGTGGCGGCTCCACCGGCGCCACCCGTGGCTGGCCCACCTCGGGCCGGTCACCCGGCCGCTGATGCTGCCGAACCTCCTCGTGCACGGGGAATGGCTGATCGCCGCCCTGGAGGGTCACGGGCTGGACGCGACCACCCGCATGAACATGCACGTGATGGTCTTCCTCCACGTCCAGGGCGTCGCCGCCAACCTGGAGCTGGAGGCCCAGGCGCGGGCGGCGACGGGACAGACCGGGGACGAGTACATGGACGGCATGGCCCCGGCCATCGACGGCCTGGCCGCGTCCGGCCGCCTCCCGGCCCTCACCCGCCTGCTGGCGGAGTTCGCGGACTCCGGCTACGACCTCGACCTCGACGCCCTCTTCGAGCTGGGCCTCCGCGCACTCCTCGACGGACTGGCCCCGACGCTGGAGCGACACCCCCGGCAGTGACCGCCCCGGCCGAACCGCCGAGCAGGCCGCCGGGCCCGTCGGCGGGCGAACCGGCGAGCAGACCGCCGGGCGAACCGGCCGCCGCCCCGTCACGCCGTCGTGCCGCGCCGCCCCGGCCGAACCGCCGAGCGGACCGGCAGGTGTGCCGCCCCGGCCGCCCCCGCCGACCCGCCGCCCCGGCCGCCCCCGCCGACCCGCCGCGCCGGACGCGCGCCGTCGGGCGGACCGCGTGGCTCGGTTTGATCGACATCGCGCCCGGGGTAAGCTCTTCGGCTCGATTGGCGGGCACCCCGCCCCGTATGGCAGACTGTCCGGGTTGCTCGGTTGAGTGCCGATGCTGCGCGCCTCCCGCCGGGAGGACCGGAAGCGAGTCCCACAGTACTCGTCGTCCCATGTATGCCATCGAAAGATGCAGGGGCGGACGTACGGGAATCTTCCGGGAAGTGTCAGCGGGGCGCCGACCAGGCACCCGGTGGGTGTTCTCCCCCGGCTCGCGGTCCTCGGCCCGCACCCCCTTGGTTGGGAAATCCTTCGGGAGATCTTCGTAGAGGGAGTGCGACACGCCCGACCGCGTGGGTCGGAGAGGACGTGAAGCCCATCAGGTTCCAGAGCGTTACGAGAGACAGGACTACTGAGTAGCCATGGCGGGACAGAAGATCCGCATCCGGCTCAAGGCCTACGACCACGAGGTCATCGACTCCTCGGCGAAGAAGATCGTCGAGACGGTGACCCGCACTGGTGCGTCGGTCGCGGGCCCGGTGCCGCTGCCCACTGAGAAGAACGTGTACTGCGTCATCAAGTCGCCGCACAAGTACAAGGACTCGCGCGAGCACTTCGAGATGCGCACGCACAAGCGCCTCATCGACATCCTCGACCCCACGCCGAAGACGGTCGACTCGCTCATGCGTCTCGACCTGCCGGCGGGCGTCGACATCGAGATCAAGCTCTGAGGTGACGCGCGAGATGGCTAAGAACATTAAGGGCGTCCTGGGCGAGAAGCTCGGCATGACCCAGGTCTGGGACGAGAACAACCGGGTCGTCCCGGTGACCGTCGTCAAGGCCGGGCCCTGCGTCGTCACCCAGGTCCGCACCAACGACACCGACGGCTACGAGTCGGTCCAGATCGCCTTCGGCGAGATCGACCCGCGCAAGGTGAACAAGCCCCTCAAGGGCCACTTCGCCAAGGCCGACGTCACCCCGCGCCGCCACCTGGTGGAGCTCCGCACCGCTGACGCCTCCGAGTACACGCTCGGCCAGGAGATCACCGCCGAGGTCTTCGAGGCCGGCGTGAAGGTCGACGTCACCGGCAAGAGCAAGGGCAAGGGCTTCGCCGGTGTCATGAAGCGCCACAACTTCCGTGGCCTGGGCGCCGGACACGGCACCCAGCGCAAGCACCGCTCGCCCGGTTCCATCGGTGGCTGCGCCACCCCGGGCCGCGTGTTCAAGGGCCTCCGCATGGCGGGCCGCATGGGCAACGAGCGGGTCACCACCCAGAACCTGACCGTCCACGCCGTTGACGCGGAGAAGGGTCTGCTGCTCATCAAGGGCGCGGTCCCCGGTCCGAACGGCGGCCTCGTCCTGGTCCGTACCGCGGCCAAGGGGGCCTGAGGTAACCGATGAGCACCATTGACATCCTTTCGCCGGCTGGCGACAAGGCCGGGACCGTCGAGCTCCCCGCGGAGATCTTCGACGCGAAGACCAGCGTTCCGCTGATCCACCAGGTCGTCGTCGCCCAGCTGGCCGCTGCCCGTCAGGGCACGCACAAGACCAAGACCCGTGGCGAAGTCCGCGGTGGCGGCAAGAAGCCGTACCGCCAGAAGGGCACCGGCCGCGCCCGTCAGGGTTCGACCCGCGCTCCGCAGTTCGCCGGCGGTGGCGTCGTCCACGGCCCCGTGCCGCGTGACTACTCGCAGCGCACCCCGAAGAAGATGAAGGCCGCCGCCCTGCGCGGTGCCCTCTCGGACCGGGCCCGCCACTCCCGTATCCACGTCGTCACCGGCGTGATCGAGGGCGAGGTCTCCACCAAGGCCGCGAAGACGCTGTTCGGCAAGATCTCGGAGCGCAAGAACCTGCTCCTGGTCGCCGAGCGCTCGGACGAGGCCGCGTGGCTGTCCACCCGCAACCTGCCCCAGGTGCACATCCTGGAGCCGGGCCAGCTGAACACGTACGACGTGCTCGTCTCCGACGACGTGGTCTTCACCAAGGCCGCCTTCGAGTCCTTCGTGTCTGGCCCCAAGGCCGCTGAGACCGAAGGGAGCGACGCCTGATGACTGAGGCCGTCGTCACCAGCAAGACGTTCTCGGACCCGCGCGACCTCCTGGTCAAGCCGGTCGTCTCCGAGAAGAGCTACGCGCTGCTGGACGAGAACAAGTACACGTTCATCGTCGACCCGCGCGCCAACAAGACCCAGATCAAGCAGGCCGTCGAGGCGGTCTTCTCGGTCAAGGTCACCGGGGTCAACACGATCAACCGCCAGGGCAAGCGCAAGCGCACCCGCACCGGTTTCGGCAAGCGTGCCAACACGAAGCGCGCCATCGTGACCCTCGCCGAGGGCGACCGTATCGACATCTTCGGCGGTCCGACCGCCTAAGGGCGGTCTGGATCGTCCGGAATCGGACGAGGACTGAGAAATGGGTATCCGCAAGTACAAGCCGACGACCCCGGGCCGTCGTGGCTCCAGCGTCGCCGACTTTGTCGAGATCACGCGGTCCACGCCGGAGAAGTCGCTGGTCCGCCCCCTGCACAGCAAGGGCGGCCGTAACAACACCGGTCGTGTGACCGTCCGCCACCAGGGCGGTGGCCACAAGCGCGCCTACCGTGTGATCGACTTCCGTCGTCACGACAAGGACGGCGTGCCGGCCAAGGTCGCTCACATCGAGTACGACCCCAACCGCACCGCGCGCATCGCGCTGCTCCACTACGTGGACGGCGAGAAGCGCTACATCATCGCCCCGCGCGGCCTCTCGCAGGGCGACCGGGTCGAGAACGGCCCCGGCGCCGACATCAAGCCCGGCAACAACCTGGCCCTCCGCAACATCCCGGTCGGTACCACGATCCACGCGATCGAGCTCCGTCCCGGCGGTGGCGCCAAGTTCGCCCGCTCCGCGGGTGCCTCCGTGCAGCTGCTCGCGAAGGAGGGCCAGATGGCCCACCTGCGCATGCCGTCCGGTGAGATCCGCCTGGTCGACGTCCGCTGCCGCGCCACGATCGGCGAGGTCGGCAACGCCGAGCAGTCGAACATCAACTGGGGTAAGGCCGGCCGCAAGCGCTGGCTGGGCGTTCGCCCGACCGTCCGCGGTGTGGCGATGAACCCGGTCGACCACCCGCACGGTGGTGGTGAGGGCAAGACCTCCGGTGGTCGCCACCCGGTCTCCCCGTGGGGTCAGAAGGAGGGTCGTACTCGTTCTCCCAAGAAGGCGAGCAACAAGTACATCGTCCGCCGCCGCAAGACGAACAAGAAGCGCTAGGAGCGGGTTTAGATGCCGCGCAGTCTCAAGAAGGGGCCCTTCGTCGACGACCACCTGATCAAGAAGGTGGACGTACAGAACGAGGCAGGCACCAAGAACGTCATCAAGACCTGGTCCCGTCGCTCGATGATCGTCCCGGCCATGCTCGGCCACACGATCGCGGTGCACAACGGCAAGACCCACATCCCGGTGTTCGTCACCGAGTCGATGGTCGGCCACAAGCTCGGCGAGTTCTCGCCGACTCGCACCTTCCGCGGCCACGTCAAGGACGACCGGAAGTCGAAGCGCCGCTAATCGCGGGGTGGAACGACTAATGACTTACACCGAAGGGACAACCATGGAAGCCAGGGCCCAGGCGCGGTACATCCGCGTCACGCCCATGAAGGCCCGCCGCGTGGTGGACCTCATCCGTGGCATGGACGCCACGGAGGCTCAGGCGGTCCTGCGATTCGCTCCGCAGGCCGCGAGCGTGCCGGTCGGCAAGGTGCTGGACAGCGCCATTGCCAACGCCGCGCACAACTACGACCACAGTGACGCCTCTTCGCTGTTCATCAGCGAGGCGTACGTGGATGAGGGCCCGACCCTGAAGCGGTTCCGTCCGCGTGCTCAGGGCCGTGCCTACCGGATCCGTAAGCGGACCAGCCACATCACCGTGGTCGTCAGCAGCAAGGAAGGAACCCGGTAATGGGCCAGAAGGTTAACCCGCATGGGTTCCGGCTCGGCATCACCACCGACTTCAAGTCGCGTTGGTACGCCGACAAGCTGTACAAGGACTACGTCAAGGAAGACGTCGCCATCCGTCGGATGATGACGTCCGGCATGGAGCGCGCCGGCATCTCGAAGGTGGAGATCGAGCGCACCCGTGACCGTGTCCGCGTGGACATCCACACCGCCCGTCCGGGCATCGTCATCGGCCGCCGTGGCGCCGAGGCCGACCGCATCCGCGGCGACCTCGAGAAGCTCACGGGCAAGCAGGTCCAGCTGAACATCCTCGAGGTCAAGAACCCCGAGGTCGACGCTCAGCTCGTGGCCCAGGCCGTTGCCGAGCAGCTGTCCTCCCGCGTCTCCTTCCGCCGCGCCATGCGCAAGAGCATGCAGTCGGCGATGAAGGCGGGCGCCAAGGGCATCAAGATCCAGTGTGGTGGCCGTCTCGGCGGCGCCGAGATGTCCCGCTCGGAGTTCTACCGCGAGGGTCGTGTGCCGCTGCACACGCTGCGCGCGAACGTCGAGTACGGCTTCTTCGAGGCCAAGACGACCTTCGGCCGCATCGGCGTGAAGGTCTGGATCTACAAGGGCGATGTCAAGAACATCGCCGAGGTCCGCGCCGAGAACGCCGCTGCCCGCGCCGGCAACCGCCCGGCCCGTGGTGGCGCTGACCGCCCCGCCGGCCGTGGTGGCCGCGGTGGCGAGCGTGGCGGTCGCGGCCGTAAGCCGCAGCAGGCTCAGGCTGCCGAGGCCCCCAAGGCCGAGGCTTCCGCCGCCGCTCCGGCTGCTGAGAGCACCGGAACGGAGGCCTGACCGACATGCTGATCCCCCGTAGGGTCAAGCACCGCAAGCAGCACCACCCGAAGCGCCGTGGCATGGCCAAGGGCGGTACGACGGTCGCGTTCGGCGAGTACGGCATCCAGGCCATGACTCCGGCGTACGTCACCAACCGCCAGATCGAGGCGGCTCGTATCGCGATGACCCGCCACATCAAGCGTGGCGGCAAGGTCTGGATCAACATCTACCCGGACCGCCCGCTGACCAAGAAGCCCGCCGAGACCCGCATGGGTTCCGGTAAGGGTTCCCCGGAGTGGTGGGTCGCGAACGTGCACCCGGGCCGGGTCATGTTCGAGCTGTCCTACCCGAACGAGAAGATTGCACGTGAGGCTCTGACTCGTGCGGCTCACAAGCTGCCGATGAAGTGCCGGATCGTCAAGCGCGAGGCAGGTGAAGCGTGATGTCGGCCGGTACCAAGGCGTCCGAGCTGCGCGAGCTGGGCAACGAGGAGCTTGTTGCCAAGCTCCGCGAGGCCAAGGAAGAGCTGTTCAACCTCCGCTTCCAGGCGGCGACCGGTCAGCTCGAGAACCACGGTCGGCTCAAGTCCGTCCGTAAGGACATCGCCCGGATCTACACCCTGATGCGTGAGCGCGAGCTGGGCATCGAGACGGTGGAGAGCGCCTGATGAGCGAGAGCAACGTGACTGAGAACAAGACCGCCGAGCGCGGGTTCCGCAAGACCCGTGAGGGTCTGGTCGTCAGCGACAAGATGGACAAGACCGTCGTCGTCGCTGTCGAGGACCGCGTGAAGCACGCGCTGTACGGCAAGGTCATCCGCCGTACGAACAAGCTCAAGGCGCACGACGAGCAGAACGCCGCGGGCGTCGGCGACCGCGTCCTCCTCATGGAGACCCGGCCGCTGTCCGCGACGAAGCGCTGGCGCGTCGTCGAGATCCTCGAGAAGGCCAAGTAATTTTGCGGGGGGCTCACGCCCCCCGCATGCCCCCCGCTGGGAAACCCCGTAGGGGCAAGTCCCAGCACTAGTTCCGCCAGGCTCGGCAGGGGCCGCACCTCGTGAGAGGCAGGCCCCCGCCGGGAACCGGCAGACGATCAGGAGATAGACGTGATCCAGCAGGAGTCGCGGCTTCGCGTCGCCGACAACACTGGTGCCAAGGAGATCCTTTGCATCCGTGTTCTCGGTGGCTCGGGCCGCCGCTACGCGGGTATCGGTGACGTCATCGTCGCCACCGTCAAGGACGCGATCCCCGGTGGCAACGTGAAGAAGGGTGACGTCGTCAAGGCGGTCATCGTTCGCACCGTCAAGGAGCGCCGCCGCCAGGACGGCTCGTACATCCGCTTCGACGAGAACGCCGCCGTCATTCTGAAGAACGACGGCGACCCTCGCGGCACCCGTATCTTCGGCCCGGTGGGCCGTGAGCTGCGCGAGAAGAAGTTCATGAAGATCATCTCGCTCGCGCCGGAGGTGCTGTAAGCATGAAGATCAAGAAGGGCGACCTGGTCCAGGTCATCACCGGTAAGGACAAGGGCAAGCAGGGCAAGGTCATCGCGGCCTTCCCGCGCGAGGACCGCGTCCTGGTCGAGGGTGTCAACCGGGTCAAGAAGCACACCAAGGCCGGCCAGACCGCTCGTGGTTCGCAGACCGGCGGCATCGTCACCACCGAGGCCCCCATCCACGTGAGCAACGTTCAGCTCGTCGTGGAGAAGGACGGCAAGAAGGTCGTGACCCGCGTCGGTTACCGCTTCGACGACGAGGGCAACAAGATCCGCGTTGCCAAGCGGACGGGTGAGGACATCTGATGGCTACCACCACCACTCCGCGTCTCAAGACGAAGTACCGCGAGGAGATCGCGGGCAAGCTGCGTGAGGAGTTCTCGTACGAGAACGTCATGCAGGTTCCCGGCCTCGTCAAGATCGTGGTCAACATGGGTGTGGGCGACGCCGCCCGCGACTCCAAGCTGATCGAGGGTGCCATCAAGGACCTCACCACGATCACCGGTCAGAAGCCGGCCGTCACCAAGGCCCGCAAGTCCATCGCGCAGTTCAAGCTGCGTGAGGGCCAGCCGATCGGTGCCCACGTCACGCTCCGTGGCGACCGCATGTGGGAGTTCCTGGACCGCACCCTGTCGCTCGCGCTCCCGCGCATCCGCGACTTCCGCGGCCTGTCCCCGAAGCAGTTCGACGGCCGTGGCAACTACACCTTCGGTCTCACGGAGCAGGTCATGTTCCACGAGATCGACCAGGACAAGATCGACCGCGTCCGGGGTATGGACATCACCGTGGTGACCACGGCGACCAACGACGCTGAGGGCCGTGCCCTTCTCCGTCACCTCGGCTTCCCGTTCAAGGAGGCGTGAGCCGTGGCGAAGAAGGCTCTCATTGCCAAGGCCGCCCGCAAGCCCAAGTTCGGCGTGCGCGCGTACACGCGCTGCCAGCGTTGCGGTCGTCCCCACTCCGTGTACCGCAAGTTCGGCCTGTGCCGCGTGTGCCTTCGTGAGATGGCTCACCGTGGCGAGCTGCCGGGCGTGACCAAGAGCTCCTGGTAACAACCCACTTGGGTTGATACCGGGCTCTCGGTAAGCATCCGGTCGGCAGGGGCCCTTCTCCACATGCCGTAGGCTTGTGGGGTTGGGCGCCCTGCCGCCCTGACCGACTTACTACGCCGTAGGTCCCCGCACCGCACCCGTCCCGCCGCTGAGCGGGGAGAGGGATGGCGCATACAGGAAACCCCGGCGAGAGAGGCCGAAGGCCAATTCATGACCATGACTGATCCGATCGCAGACATGCTTACGCGTCTGCGGAACGCGAACTCGGCGTACCACGACACCGTGACGATGCCGCACAGCAAGATCAAGTCTCACATCGCGGAGATCCTCAAGCAGGAGGGCTTCATCACCGGCTGGAAGGTCGAGGACGCCGAGGTCGGCAAGAACCTCGTCCTCGAGCTGAAGTTCGGCCCGAACCGTGAGCGCTCCATCGCGGGCATCAAGCGGATCTCGAAGCCCGGTCTCCGGGTCTACGCGAAGTCCACCAACCTGCCGAAGGTTCTCGGCGGCCTGGGCGTGGCGATCATCTCCACGTCCCACGGTCTCCTGACCGGCCAGCAGGCGCAGAAGAAGGGCGTGGGTGGGGAAGTCCTCGCCTACGTCTGGTAGTCGGGAACGGAGGAAAAGCCAATGTCGCGTATCGGCAAGCTCCCCATCACGGTTCCCGCCGGTGTGGACGTCACCATCGAAGGCCGCACGGTCGCGGTGAAGGGCCCCAAGGGCACCCTCACCCACACCGTCGCCGCGCCGATCGAGATCGTCAAGGCTGAGGACGGCGTTCTGAACGTCACCCGCCCGAACGACGAGCGTCAGAACAAGGCCCTGCACGGCCTGTCCCGCACGCTGGTGGCCAACATGATCACCGGTGTGACCCAGGGGTACACCAAGGCGCTCGAGATCAGCGGTGTCGGTTACCGCGTCGCCGCGAAGGGCTCCAACCTGGAGTTCCAGCTCGGTTACAGCCACCCGATCCTGGTGGAGGCCCCCGAGGGCATCTCCTTCAAGGTCGAGTCGCCGACCAAGTTCTCGGTCGAGGGCATCGACAAGCAGAAGGTCGGCGAGGTCGCCGCGAACATCCGCAAGCTGCGCAAGCCCGACCCGTACAAGGCCAAGGGCGTGAAGTACGCGGGCGAGGTCATCCGCCGCAAGGTCGGAAAGGCTGGTAAGTAAGCCATGGCATACGGCGTGAAGATTGCCAAGGGCAAGGCCTACAAGGGCGCTGCTCTGAAGCGTCGCCACATCCGCATCCGCAAGAAGGTCTCGGGTACGTCGGAGCGTCCGCGCCTCGTCGTCACCCGGTCCAACCGCGGCATCACCGCTCAGGTCATCGACGACATCGCGGGTCACACTCTCGCGTCGGCGTCCACCCTGGACGCGTCCATCCGCGGCGGCGAAGGCGACAAGTCGGCGAAGGCGAAGCAGGTCGGCCAGCTCGTGGCCGAGCGTGCCAAGGCCGCCGGCGTCGAGGCTGTCGTGTTCGACCGCGGCGGCAACCAGTACGCCGGGCGCATCGCCGCCCTGGCGGACGCCGCCCGCGAAGCCGGCCTGAAGTTCTAAGCCGCCCGTCGCTAGCAGCGACTTTGTCACTGCGTAGCTCAGCGGAAAACGAAGAGAGGTAATTCCAATGGCTGGACCCCAGCGCCGCGGAAGCGGTGCCGGTGGCGGCGAGCGGCGGGACCGGAAGGGCCGTGACGGCGGCGCTGCTGCCGCCGAGAAGACCGCGTACGTTGAGCGCGTCGTCGCGATCAACCGCGTCGCCAAGGTTGTGAAGGGTGGTCGTCGCTTCAGCTTCACCGCGCTGGTCGTGGTGGGCGACGGTGACGGCACCGTGGGTGTCGGTTACGGCAAGGCCAAGGAGGTGCCGGCCGCCATCGCCAAGGGTGTTGAGGAGGCCAAGAAGCACTTCTTCAAGGTCCCCCGTATCCAGGGCACCATCCCGCACCCGATCCAGGGTGAGAAGGCCGCGGGCGTCGTCCTGCTCAAGCCGGCTTCCCCCGGTACCGGTGTTATCGCCGGTGGCCCGGTGCGTGCCGTGCTCGAGTGCGCCGGCGTTCACGACATCCTGTCGAAGTCCCTGGGCTCCGACAACGCGATCAACATCGTGCACGCGACCGTGGAGGCCCTCAAGGGCCTGCAGCGCCCCGAGGAGATCGCGGCTCGCCGTGGTCTGCCCCTCGAGGACGTCGCCCCCGCGGCTCTTCTCCGTGCGCGTGCCGGGGCGGGTGCGTAATGGCCCGCCTCAAGATCACGCAGAAGAAGTCGTACATCGGCAGCAAGCAGAACCACCGCGACACGCTGCGTAGCCTGGGCCTCAAGCGCCTGGGTGACGTGGTCGTCAAGGAGGACCGCCCCGAGTTCCGCGGCATGGTGCACACCGTCCGCCACCTCGTGACGGTCGAGGAGGTCGACTGATCATGGCGGAGAACAACCCGCTCAAGATCCACAACCTCCGTCCCGCCCCGGGCGCCAAGACCGCCAAGACCCGTGTCGGTCGTGGTGAGGCGTCGAAGGGTAAGACGGCCGGTCGTGGTACCAAGGGCACGAAGGCCCGCTACCAGGTTCCGGAGCGCTTCGAGGGTGGCCAGATGCCCCTCCACATGCGTCTCCCGAAGCTCAAGGGCTTCAAGAACCCGTTCCGCACCGAGTACCAGGTCGTGAACCTGGACAAGCTCGGCGCTCTCTACCCCGAGGGTGGCGAGGTCACGGTGGCCGACCTGGTCGCCAAGGGCGCGGTGCGCAAGAACAGCCTCGTCAAGGTGCTCGGCACCGGCGAGATCTCCGTGGCGCTGCAGGTGACGGTCGACGCCGTCTCCGGCTCCGCCAAGGAGAAGATCACCGCCGCCGGTGGTTCGGTGACCGAGCTCGTCTGAGCCCCGGTCCCCGGCCGCTTCGGCTGAGCAACGGCCTGGGTCGTCCCTCATGGAGGGATGACCCAGGCCGTTGTCGTATGCGCGGACGCCTCCGGGGGCCGGGCGCCGGTCGGTCGCGCCCGGTGGCCGGGCGTGGCGGTCGGGTGGACCCGGTCGCCCGATGCCGCGCTGGTCGGGTGCACTGATCGCCGGGCGGCGCGCTGGTCGGACGGGCCTGTTGCCGGGCGTGGCGGTCGGGTGGCGGTGGCCGGTGGGCCGGGTGCTCGAACCGGTGCTGAACAATCTCGATCACAAGTGATCGATTTCAGTCGACCTGGCAGGGTGACCGACGCCACGGTGTAAAGCGGCGAGGCGCTCTACGACCGCGATCGCGTCCACTCGCCCCGAGGGCGCCCATATCCGGTTGGCAAAGAACGAGCCATTCCCGCAGCGCGCACCCCCCTTGATCGGTTGCAGCCCCTCCCGGCGCCTGCCTACGATCACCATGACCATTTCATTTCATTGCGCATGACCATTTGCGCGGGGGATCCGGGGAGAATTCAGCCCCTGTTTTCGCCTGCCTGAAAGGCATGCGCATAAACGGGAGGGAATTTGATGTCGCTGCGTGCTGATGTCACTGCCCTGGCGAATTCCGCTGTCGGTTCGGACGTTCGTGGCGTCGTCGCCATGACGGCCGCCGGCCCGGTCCTCGCGACGCCCACCACCGTGCTCGTGGCGACGGCCATCCCGGCCGTGACCGCGACGCCGACGATCACCCGTCTCGGTGGCTACCAGCCGGACGGCGAGGCCGACGTGCCCGCCTTCTCGGTCGAGAGCGGCCTCTCGGCGGACCGGCTGATCGACGCGCGTCTCTCCGCCTGAGCCTTCGCGGCAGGCAGGTGAGAAGCAACCGGTGGCCGTCGCCCGCTCGTCGGGCGGCGGCCACCGGCCCGTCGTGCAGGAGCCGTGCGTGGAGTCCCTTTGATAACCAAGAGCAAGCGATTCATACAGCAGGTCACCACCGCAAAGCGGTTGCCGGTCGCCGCGGCCGAGATCGATGTGGACACCGTGATCCGGCAGATCGAACGCATTACCTCGGTCGGCGCCCTGCTGGCCGCCCTGGAGCAGCTCAGCAGGACCGGTAGCAAGAACAATTCCGACCTCCTGCCGTGGACCATCGCCCGGGTCAGGTTCCCGTTCCTCGACCGCCCCGTGGGCAAGGTCGTCTCCAAGGCGATCGCACCGCCCGCCGACGCCGCCATCCCGGTGGTACGGCTCATGGCGGCCGCCCGGCTGCTGCTGGGCAACCCGGGCCGCGCCGAGCGCGCCGCCCTGCTGGCGCTCCTCGCCGGCACCAGCGCCGCCTCCACCGTCCGTACGGGCGGCCTCGGCATGGACGGCTCCGACCAGCTCGCGCTGATCAACTTCGTCGTCGCCGGGCTGGAGAAGCTGTCCGGCTCGGACAGCCGGGTCCGCGCGGCCTGCGCCCACTACGTCACGGCCCAGAGCGCGCTGTCGTACCTCACCTCCGGGCTGGTGAAGCTGGCGTCCCCGACCTGGCGCAGCGGCGCCGCCATCCCCGGAGTGCTGCGGACCCGGACGTACGGAGACCGGAACTTCTACGAGTACGTCAAGGACCGCCCCGAACTCGCGAAGCTGCTCGCCTGGACGGTCATCGCCGGCGAGACGCTGTTCCCGCTGCTGCTGGTGGCGCCCAAGCCGGTGGCGCGGGCCGGGGTGGCGGCGGGCGCGGTGTTCCACCTCGCGAACGGCCGGTACATGGGCCTCAACCGGTTCCTGTGGTCCTTCACGGGCACGTACCCGGCGGTCGAGTACAGCCGTCGGCAGCTGCGCGCCAGGCTCGGGCTCGGCGACTCATGAGCCGGCTCCCGTCCGGCGCGGCGACACCGGGGCGCGTCCTCGGGGCCACCGCCCTGGTCGCGGCCGCCGCCGTGGGTGCCGCGGCGGGCGCCCGCGCCGTCGCCGCGCACCGGCCGCCGGAGCCCGGCCCACCGGGCGAGCTGGTCCGCCTCGGCGACGGCACACGGCTGCACGCGCTGTGGCGGGCCCCGCACCGGCACGGCGGCGACGGAGACCGTCAGGGAGACGGAAGCGGGCGCGGTCACGGAGACGGGCGCGGTCACGGAGACCGGCGCGGTCACGGAGACCGGCGCGGTGACCGAGACGGCGACGGTCACGGAGAGGGCGCCGTTCACGGAGAGGGCGACGGTCACGGAGAGGGGCGCGGTCACGGAGACGGCCGTGGTCACGGAGACGGTCGCGGGCGCGGCCCCGTCGTCGTGTTCGAGAACGCGCTCATCTCGGCCGCCACCGAGTGGCTGTGGGTCGCCGAGCACCTCGGCCCGGACGTGCCGTACCTCGCGTACGACCGGGCGGGCACCGGCTGGACGCCCCGGCTGCCCGGCGGGCTCGGCCCCGGCGCGCAGGCCCGCAGGCTGCGCGGGCTCCTCGACGCGCTCGGGCTGCCCCCGCCGTACGTCCTGGTCGGGCACTCGGTGGGCGGGCTGCTCATCCGCGCCTTCGCCGCCCGGCACCCGGAGGCGGTGGCCGGGCTCGTCTTCGTGGACGCCTCCCATCCGGACCAGTTCGAACGCTCCCGGGTCCAGCGCGACACGCTGCCCGCCTTCCGCCAGAACCTGCGGCTGTGCGGGGCGCGCGCGGCGCTCGGCGGCGGCATGTACGAGGCGCTCGGCGCCAGCGACATCACGCGGCTGCCCGGCGAGGCGGCCGAACGCACCCGGCGCCGACTGTCCCGCCCCGGCCCGTGGTTCGGCGCGGCGGCCGAGCTGACCGAGTGCCTGCGCACCTGGAACGCCGAGGCACGGGGCCTGACCACCCTGTCCGGGCGTCCGGTGGCCGTGGTCACCGCGGGCGGGACGGTACGCGGGGACGCCGTGCACGGCCGTCTCCAGGAAGAGCTGGCCGGGCTGTCCCCGGCCGGCAGGCACGACATCGTGCCGGACGCGGGACACGAGTCCCTCGTCATGGACCGCGTCCACGCCCGCGCGGTGGCGGACGCGATCGTACGGGTCAGGGAACAGGCCGCGGGCTCGGCCGGCGGCGGAGGGGAAACACAGTGAAGCAGGCGCTGAGGACGGGGCGGCGGGTGCTGGTCTACGGGGCGCTCGGCTCATGGTGGGCGGTCAGCGCGCTCAACCAGCTCCAGAAGGCGGGGCCGATCCAGCGCAGGGTCGACCCGCTGCAGATCTTCATCCCGAGCTGGCGGTTCTTCGGCCCGCACCCCGGGATGCACGACACCCATCTGCTGTACCGGGACGAGCTCGCGGACGGCACGCTCACCGACTGGCGGGAGAAGGTGATCGTCGAGGAGCGGCGCGGTCATCACATCGTGTGGAACCCCAACCGCCGCCGCGAGAAGGTCGTCTTCGACGCGGTCGAGGAGCTGAAGGTCTTCGTACGGCGGGAGGAGCCCCTGGAGCGGCTCCAGCTCACCCTGCCGTATCTCGTCCTCCTGAACTACGTGTCGAAGCAGTGCGACCACCACGCCGACGCCAAGCGGACGCAGTTCCTGATCGCCCTGTCACCCGGCTACGAGGAGACCGTGCCGCCGGAGATGTTCTTCGCCTCGGACGTGCACAGCCTGTGAGCGGAGAACGGCCCGTGGGGGAAGAAGGGGAGTCCGGCATGACGGAGACCGGGATCGACATCGCGAGGTACGGCGACGGCATCGGCCGCTACCACGATCTGCTGTACCCGTTCACGGACCTGCCGAGCGCGGTGGCCCGGGTCGCCTCGGTGATCCAACCGCCCGCCAAGATCGTGGACTTCGGCGCGGGCAGCGGGCGGCTCGCCCTCGCCCTGGCCGAGCGGGGGTATGCCGTCGACGCGGTCGACATCTCCCCCTCGATGCTCGACCAGCTGCGCGTACGGGATGAGAAAGCCCTGGTGAGGAGGCATGTCGCCGATATCGCGACGGTCGACGTCGGGGACGGGTTCGACCTGTGCGCGATCACCAACAGCACGCTGTTCATGCTGCCTTCCCAGGAGGCGCAGCGGGCCGCGCTCGGCCGCGCCGCCGCGCACCTGCGGGACGGCGGGCATCTGCTCCTGGAGGTCTATGAGCCGAGCTTCTTCCACCGGCTGGAACAGGCCCACACCCAGTCGAGCGTCCTGGCGGACGGCACCCTGCTCGTGGACTCGATGACCAACGACCCGGTGAACCAGCTGCTCGTGCTGCTGCGCACCTTCGTCTCGGACGGAAAGGTACGGACCTATCCGGAGATCAGCCGTTATGCATGGCCCGCCGAACTCGACCTGATGGCCGAGTCGGAAGGGTTCCGGCGGGTGGGGCGATGGAGCGACTGGGAAGGCTCCGCTTTCACCCGGGGCGCCGCCCGTCATATCTCGCTCTACCGCAAAGCTGAATAAAACGGACGGGGTCGGGCCGGGTGCCGGGGCCCTCGTTCGGCGGGGTTTCGGGCATACCCAGGCTGGATGGTTGTTCCAGGAGGGGCGGTCGCCGGTAAGGTGGCGTGCACTGTTGCTTTACTCCTGGGGGTCGTTGGCAGTAGCGGCGAAACCGCTGACCCCCGGACCCGCCGCCCGGTACCCCCGGGCGGTTCTGACTGATACGTATTCGTCGATCCTCAAGACCGTCACCTCTGACGCATAGCGCGGGGGTCGCAGGAGGCACCGTGCTCACCGCGTTCGCCCGGGCGTTCAAGACGCCCGACCTGCGCAAGAAGCTGCTCTTCACGCTTGGCATCATCGTGCTGTACCGGCTCGGGGCCCACATCCCGGTCCCCGGCGTCAGCTACCCGGCAGTGCAGCAGTGTCTGGACCAGGCCCAGCAGAACAACAACAGCCTGTTCGGCCTCGTGAACATGTTCAGCGGCGGCGCGCTGCTGCAGATCACGATCTTCGCACTCGGCATCATGCCGTACATCACGGCGAGCATCATCCTGCAGCTGCTGACCGTGGTCATTCCCCGTCTGGAGGCCCTGAAGAAGGAGGGGCAGTCCGGCACGGCGAAGATCACGCAGTACACGCGTTACCTGACCGTGGCGCTCGCCGTCCTCCAGGGCACCGGCGTCGTCGCCGCCGCTCGCGGTGGCGGCCTCTTCAGCGGCTGCACGGTGGCCAACCAGGTCGTTCCCGACCAGTCGATCTTCACCACGGCCACCATGGTCATCACGATGACCGCCGGTACGGCCCTGGTCATGTGGCTCGGTGAGCTCATCACCGACCGCGGCATCGGCAACGGCATGTCGATCCTGATGTTCATCTCGATCGCCGCCGGCTTCCCCGGCGCGCTGTGGGCCATCAAGGAGAGCGGCAAGCTCGCCAAGGGCTGGATCGAGTTCGGCACCGTCATCCTGATCGGCTTCGTGATGGTCGCCCTCGTCGTCTTCGTCGAGCAGGCCCAGCGCCGCATCCCGGTCCAGTACGCGAAGCGGATGATCGGCCGCCGTTCGTACGGCGGCACGTCCACCTACATCCCGCTCAAGGTGAACCAGGCGGGTGTGATCCCTGTCATCTTCGCCTCGTCGCTGCTCTACATCCCGATCTTGATCGTTCAGTTCGCCGGGGGCGAATCCGGGTGGTCCGCGTGGATTCAGCAGCACATGGTGGACGGGAAGCCCATCCACACGGTCGCGTACTTCCTGTTGATCGTGTTCTTCGCCTTCTTCTATGTGGCCATCTCCTTCAACCCCGAGGAAGTCGCCGACAACATGAAGAAGTATGGTGGCTTCATCCCGGGTATCCGGGCTGGTCGACCTACTGCTGAGTACTTGAGCTACGTGCTCAACCGGATCACTTGGCCGGGCTCGCTGTATCTGGGTCTGATCGCTCTTGTGCCGACAATGGCGTTGGCGGGCTTCGGCGGGGCGAACGCCAACTTCCCGTTCGGCGGGACGAGCATCCTGATCATCGTGGGTGTGGGGCTGGAGACCGTGAAGCAGATCGAGAGCCAGCTCCAGCAGCGCAATTACGAAGGGTTCCTCCGCTGATGCGAATCGTCCTCGTCGGACCGCCCGGTGCGGGCAAGGGAACGCAGGCCGCGTTCCTTGCCAAGAACCTGTTGATTCCGCACATCTCCACGGGTGACCTGTTCCGCGCCAACATCAGTCAGGGCACGGAGCTGGGCAAGCAGGCCAAGGCGTACATGGACGCCGGCAACCTGGTGCCCGACGAGGTCACCATCGGGATGGCCAAGGACCGCATGGAGCAGCCGGACGCCACCGGGGGCTTCCTCCTCGACGGCTTCCCGCGCAACGTGGCCCAGGCCGAGGCGCTCGACGCGATGCTCGAGACCGAGGGCATGAAGCTCGACGCGGTCCTGGACCTCGAGGTCCCCGAGGACGAGGTCGTGAAGCGGATCGCGGGCCGCCGCATCTGCCGCAACGACAGCTCGCACGTGTTCCACGTCACGTACTCGCCGCCGAAGCAGGACGGCGTGTGCGACGTGTGCGGCGGAGAGCTCTACCAGCGCGCGGACGACTCCGAGGAGACCGTCCGCACCCGGCTGGAGGTCTACCACACGCAGACCGAGCCGATCATCGACCACTACAAGGCCCAGGGCCTGGTGGTCACCATCTCCGCGCTCGGCAAGGTCAACGACGTGACCGACCGTGCGATGGAGGCCCTGCGCGGCGAGCAGGCCGCGTAGCCCCACCCAGCGCGCGCTTCTCCGGCCGCGGTGCCCCTCAGGGCACCGCGGCCGAAGCATTGCCCCCCCGCCGCCGGGTCGGCCCCGGTCGCCGCCTGGAGGGGCGGTCCGCTGTCGGTCGCTCCGGTGGCTTGTGGTCGGTGGCTTGTGGCTTGTGGCTTGTGGCCGGTGGTCGGTGGCCTGTGGCCTGTGGCCTGTGGCCTGTGGCCTGTGGCCTGTGGTGGGTGGCCTGCGGCTTGTGGTCGGTGGCTGGTGGCCTCTGGCCCGTAGCTGGTGACCGGGGGCCGCGGGCGGGTGTGGGCGGCCGTATCGTTGTAGTGACTCCCCGTCGCAGTCCGAGAAAGGCGTCAGCCGTCATGGTGCAGATCAAGACCCCCGAGCAGATCGCGAAAATGCGCGAGGCGGGCCTGGTCGTCGCCGCCATCCACGCGGCGACGCGCGAGGTGGCGGTGCCGGGTGCCACCACCAAGGACCTGGACGAGGCCGCGCGGAAGGTCATCGCCGACCACGGCGCCAAGTCGAACTTCCTCGGGTACGGCGGCTTCCCCGCGACGATCTGCACGTCGGTGAACGACGTCGTGGTGCACGGCATCCCCAGCGAGGACGTCGTCCTCAAGGACGGCGACATCATCTCCATCGACGCGGGCGCCATCGTCGACGGCTGGCACGGCGACGCCGCCTACACCGCGTTCGTCGGCTCAGGCCACGCGCCGGAGCTGCTGGAGCTCTCCCGGGTCACCGAGGAGTCGATGTGGGCCGGCATCGCCGCGATGAGGAACGGCAACCGGCTGGTCGACATCTCCCGCGCCATCGAGACGTACATCCGCCGCCAGCCCAAGCCGGGCGGCGGCAAGTACGGGATCATCGAGGACTACGGCGGCCACGGCATCGGGACCGAGATGCACATGGACCCGCACCTGCTGAACTACGTCACCCGCAAGCGCGGCAAGGGACCCAAGCTGGTGCCCGGCTTCTGCCTCGCCATCGAGCCGATGGTGTCGCTGGGTACGCCCCGCACCGAGGTGCTGGAGGACGACTGGACCGTCATCACGACGGACGGCACGTGGTCCTCGCACTGGGAGCACTCCGTCGCGCTGACGGAGGAGGGGCCGCTGGTCCTCACCGCCCCGGACTGCGGCAAGGCGAAGCTCGCGGAGCTCGGCGTCACCGCCGCGCCCGACCCGCTGGGCTGACGCCCCGGCCCCCGGTTCCGCTCCGGTCCCGCCCCGCACGCCGCGCCGCCTCGGCCGGCGGGTGGGGCGGGGCTGCTCCGGGCTCACCTCCTCGGAGCCGGCGGGTTCGGGTACGGGGAATCGGCGCCGTTCCGTGCCCGCCGACTCCTGCGGGGGCGACCCTGCGCGTCCCCTCCCGTCCGGCACGCGGGTGGCGGCTTAGGGATCTTCCACGGTGGGCAGACTTGGCTGATTCGTCTTTTCGAGTGCCCTGACGTAGACTGATGCGTCGGCTCTCGTGTATCCGTGTGTCCTCATGCGGAGGCGAGAGTCGATCAAGGTAGCCGATTCGAAGGGCGAAGCGTGGCCAAGAAGCAAGGTGCCATCGAAATTGAGGGCACCGTGATCGAGTCCCTGCCGAACGCCATGTTCAAGGTGGAGCTCCAGAACGGTCACAAGGTCCTCGCGCACATCAGCGGCAAGATGCGGATGCACTACATCCGTATCCTCCCGGATGACCGGGTCGTCGTGGAGCTGTCTCCGTACGACCTGACGCGTGGGCGGATCGTCTACCGCTACAAGTAGATCTTGTCCGCACCCCTCTCTGAGGGTGCTGGCACTGACCCGGAGAACCTCACATCCCATGAAGGTCAAGCCGAGCGTCAAGAAGATCTGCGACAAGTGCAAGGTGATCCGCCGTCACGGCCGGGTCATGGTCATCTGCGACAACCTGCGCCACAAGCAGCGCCAGGGCTGACGCACGCCGACCTGCACCTCGCAGTTCTCGCGCGACGCAAGTAATACGTACATACGCAGTGCCCGCCGGGCCCTACCGGCTGGCGGTACCTCCGGCGGGGGCCGGGGACCTGGACGTACCACCTCTTCCGAACGGAAGAGGTCGGCGGCCGGGATCGGTACTGCGGAAGACCCCCGAGTACACAGGAGCCATTGAATGGCACGCGTTTCCGGTGTCGACATCCCGCGCGACAAGCGTGTGGAGGTCGCACTCACCTACGTCTTCGGTATCGGCCGCACCCTGGCGAAGGAGACCCTCGCCACCACCGGTGTGAACCCGAACACCCGCGTTCGTGACCTGTCCGAGGAGGACCTGGTCAAGATCCGCGAGTACGTGGACAACAACATCAAGACCGAGGGTGACCTCCGTCGCGAGATCCAGGCCGACATCCGCCGCAAGGTCGAGATCGGCTGCTACCAGGGTCTCCGCCACCGCCGCGGTCTGCCGGTCCACGGCCAGCGCACCAGCACGAACGCCCGTACCCGCAAGGGCCCGCGTCGCGCGATCGCCGGCAAGAAGAAGCCGGGCAAGAAGTAGTCCGCAGCGGACGACTGTCCACGGTCTTCGCTGTAGGACCGACCACCTCCCGTAGGAGTTAAGAGATGCCCCCCAAGGGACGTCAGGGCGCGACCAAGAAGGTGCGCCGCAAGGAAAAGAAGAACGTCGCTCACGGCCACGCGCACATCAAGAGCACGTTCAACAACACCATCGTTTCGATCACGGACCCGTCCGGCAACGTGATCTCCTGGGCCTCCGCCGGCCACGTCGGCTTCAAGGGCTCCCGCAAGTCGACTCCGTTCGCCGCGCAGATGGCCGCCGAGTCGGCCGCCCGCCGCGCGCAGGAGCACGGCATGCGCAAGGTCGACGTGTTCGTGAAGGGTCCGGGTTCCGGTCGTGAGACCGCGATCCGTTCGCTCCAGGCCACCGGTCTTGAGGTCGGCTCCATCCAGGACGTCACCCCGACGCCCCACAACGGCTGCCGTCCGCCCAAGCGTCGCCGCGTCTGACGCCGGCTGACACGGCGGGCGAGAGCCGGCTGGGGGTCCGGGGGTTATCCCCCGGGGGTCGCAGTACGGCTGCCGTCCGCCCAAGCGTCGCCGCGTCTGACGCCGGCTGACACGGCGGGCGAGAGCCGGCTGGGGGTCCGGGGGTTATCCCCCGGGGGTCGCAGTACGGCTGCCGTCCGCCCAAGCGTCGCCGCGTCTGACGCCGCGCTGCTTTTTCGAGGTTCCGGGCGGTACGCCTCCTTCGGGGTGTGCCGCCCGTACCCTTGCAGTACTAGAGGACGTCAAATAGCGGGCGTCCATGAATGAAGGACACACACCATGCTGATCGCTCAGCGTCCCTCGCTGACCGAAGAGGTCGTCGACGAGTACCGCTCGCGGTTCGTCATCGAGCCGCTGGAGCCGGGCTTCGGCTACACGCTCGGCAACTCCCTCCGTCGGACCCTCCTGTCGTCGATCCCCGGTGCCGCTGTCACCAGCATCCGCATCGACGGCGTCCTGCACGAGTTCACCACCGTGCCGGGCGTCAAGGAGGACGTCACCGACCTCATCCTCAACATCAAGCAGCTGGTCGTCTCCTCGGAGCACGACGAGCCGGTCGTGATGTACCTGCGCAAGCAGGGGCCGGGCCTCGTGACCGCTGCCGACATCGCCCCGCCGGCCGGTGTCGAGGTGCACAACCCCGACCTGGTGCTCGCCACGCTCAACGGCAAGGGCAAGCTGGAGATGGAGCTGACCGTCGAGCGCGGTCGCGGCTACGTCTCCGCCGTGCAGAACAAGCAGGTGGGCCAGGAGATCGGCCGTATCCCGGTCGACTCCATCTACTCGCCCGTACTCAAGGTCACCTACAAGGTCGAGGCGACCCGAGTCGAGCAGCGGACCGACTTCGACAAGCTGATCGTCGACGTCGAGACCAAGCAGGCCATGCGGCCGCGCGACGCCATGGCGTCCGCCGGCAAGACGCTGGTCGAGCTGTTCGGCCTGGCCCGTGAGCTCAACATCGACGCCGAGGGCATCGACATGGGTCCGTCCCCGACGGACGCCGCGCTCGCCGCCGACCTCGCGCTGCCGATCGAGGAGCTCGAGCTCACCGTTCGTTCGTACAACTGCCTCAAGCGTGAGGGCATCCACTCCGTGGGTGAGCTCGTGGCGCGCTCCGAGGCGGACCTGCTCGACATCCGCAACTTCGGTGCGAAGTCGATCGACGAGGTCAAGGCGAAGCTGGCCGGCATGGGCCTGGCCCTCAAGGACAGCCCGCCCGGATTCGACCCGACCGCCGCCGCCGACGCCTTCGGCGCCGACGACGACGCGGACGCGGGCTTCGTCGAGACCGAGCAGTACTGAGCCGTACGGCTCAAGCGATGACTGCCTGTAGGCGTCCGCCTGCGGGGTCCTGACACCGGTACCTGATACGGCCGGTGCAGATCACAAGGAGAAACACCATGCCGAAGCCCGCCAAGGGTGCCCGTCTGGGCGGCAGCGCCGCGCACGAGAAGCTGCTTCTCGCGAACCTCGCGAAGTCGCTCTTCGAGCACGGCCGCATCACCACGACCGAGGCCAAGGCCCGCCGCCTGCGTCCGGTCGCCGAGCGCCTGATCACCAAGGCGAAGAAGGGCGACATCCACAACCGTCGCCTGGTGCTGCAGACGATCACGGACAAGAGCATCGTCCACACGCTCTTCACCGAGATCGCCCCGCGCTACGCCGAGCGTCCGGGTGGCTACACCCGTATCACCAAGATCGGCAACCGTCGTGGCGACAACGCCCCGATGGCGGTCATCGAGCTGGTCGAGGGTGAGATCGCCAAGAAGGCGACCGTCGCCGAGGCCGAGGCCGCGACCAAGCGCGCGGTGAAGGAGTCCGAGGCCGCCAAGGTCGAGGAGACCAAGGCCGAGGACGCCGCTGAGGCTCCCGCCGAGGAGTCGAAGGACGCCTGACGCGTCTGAAGGCTGAAGGACGGGCCCGTTCCCCTTTGGGGGCGGGCCCGTTCTCCTTGAGAGGATTCACGTGTGAGTGATGACGTGCAGCCCGGGTTCGTCCGGGTGCGGCTGGACCTGTCGTACGACGGCAAGGACTTCTCCGGCTGGGCCAAGCAGGCACAGGGGCAGCGGACCGTGCAGGGCGAGATCGAGGACGCGCTGCGCACGGTGACGAGGTCGGCGCGGACGTACGAGCTGACCGTCGCCGGCCGTACCGACGCCGGCGTCCACGCCCGTGGCCAGGTCGCCCATGTCGACCTGCCCGACACGGTGTGGGCCGAGCACCGGGAGAAGCTGCTGCGGCGGCTCGCGGGGCGGCTCTCGCACGACGTACGGGTGTGGCGCGTCGCGGAGGCACCGGCCGGGTTCAACGCGCGGTTCTCGGCGATCTGGCGGCGCTACGCCTATCGCGTCACCGACAACCCCGGCGGCGTGGACCCGCTGCTGCGCGGGCACATCCTGTGGCACGACTGGCCGCTGGACGTCGACGCGATGAACGCGGCCGCCGAGCGGCTGCTCGGGGAGCACGACTTCGCCGCCTACTGCAAGCGGCGTGACGGGGCGACCACGATCCGCACGCTCCAGGAGCTGCGGTGGGAGCGGCTGCCCAGCGGGGTCCTGGAGGCCACCGTGCGGGCCGACGCGTTCTGCCACAACATGGTGCGGTCCCTGGTGGGCGCCCTGCTGTTCGTCGGCGACGGGCACCGGCCGCCGGACTGGCCCGCCAAGGTGCTGGCCGCCGGCGTAAGGGACTCGGCCGTCCATGTCGTACGGCCGCACGGGCTCACGCTGGAGGAGGTCGGCTACCCGGCCGACGAGCTGCTGGCCGCCAGGAACCTGGAGGCCCGCAACAAGCGGTCACTGGCCGCCGGCGGGGGCGGTGGCTGCTGCTGACGCCTGGGCGCGGCCCCGGGCGTAGATCTGGTTGAAGGCGAACGTGCCGAGGTCGTCGCTCGACGCGAAGACGGCGGAGTCGGACTTCGTGACCTTCTTGCCGTTCGTGAAGCCCGCCTGCGTGAAGTAGGCGTAGCGGCCCAGCGCGTTCGAGCGGCGCAGGCAGACCGTGCCGCGGCAGAACTCGCCGACACCCGACCCGGCCAGCGGCGCGATACCGCCCTGGGCCTCGTCCTTCGCCTTCAGCGCGGCGGCCTTGGTGTCGAAGAGGGCGACACCCACGGTGATCGCGACGCCGTCCTTCTCGTACGTCGCACGGATCACACGGGTGCAGCCGTGCTTCTTGAGGATGGTGCCCAGCGAGCCCTGCGTGACCGAGGCGCAGTCCGTGGTCGAGGAGAGGGCGCCCTTGCGGTAGACGCGGTCGCCCATGGTGAGCCGCTTGCCGGGGAACAGGGACTCGGGGGTGAGCGGCGCCTTGTCCTTCGCGGCGGTGGAGATGAAGTCCATCGGGTTCGGCGGGGGCGGCGGGGCGACCGACGAGAACGACGGCTGCGGCTTGGTGCTGTCGGTCGGCAGGTCGGTGGCCGTCGGCAGGCCGCCGTTCTTGCCGGACGCCTTGTTGCCGCTGTTCGTGGACACGACGGCGATCGCGACGATGGCGGCGATCGCGGCGGTGGCGAGCGCGCCCCCGCCGATCAGCAGCCAGCGCTTGCGGCGGGCACGGGCGGCCGACGCCTCCGCCAGAGCGCTCCAGTCCGGTGTCTGACCCCCCGGGCCGCTCGGGCCCCCCTGGGCGCCGAAGGGGGACGGCGACGGTGACTGCTGTCCGTACTGCTGCCCGTACGGGTCGTGGCCGTACGGATTCTGCTGGTGCGGCTCCTGCGGCCACTGCGGTCCCCCAAAGCTCATGCCGCGCATCCTAATCGGGTTGGGGAATGGCCGGTCCCGCCCTGACAATGCGCCCATGGGACATGTGGAGGTCGCGCACCTGGAGTACGTCCTGCCGGACGGGCGGGTACTGCTCGACGATGTGTCGTTCCGGGTGGGCGAGGGCGCGGTCGTCGCGCTCGTCGGCGCCAACGGGGCGGGGAAGACGACGTTGCTGCGGCTGATCTCGGGGGAGGCGCAGCCGCACGGCGGAAGCGTCACCGTGGGCGGCGGGCTCGGCGTGATGCCGCAGTTCGTGGGGTCCGTACGGGACGGGACGACCGTACGGGACCTGCTGGTCTCGGTGGCGCCGGCCCGGATCCGGGCGGCGGCGGCAGCCGTGGACGAGGCCGAGCACCTGATCATGACGGTGGACGACGAGGCCGCGCAGATGCGGTACGCGCAGGCGCTGAGCGACTGGGCGGAGGCCCGCGGGTACGAGTCCGAGACCGTCTGGGACATGTGCACGATGGCCGCGCTGGGCGTCCCGTACGACAAGGCGCAGTTCCGCGAGGTGCGCACCCTCAGCGGCGGTGAGCAGAAGCGGCTGGTCCTGGAGGCGCTGCTGCGCGGCCCCGAGGAGGTGCTGCTCCTCGACGAGCCGGACAACTACCTGGACGTCCCCGGCAAGCGGTGGCTGGAGGAGCGGCTCGGCGAGACCCGCAAGACCGTGCTGTTCGTCTCCCACGACCGGGAGCTGCTGGCGCGGGCCGCGCAGAAGATCGTCGCGGTGGAGCCGGGCCCCGCCGGGTCGGACGTCTGGGTGCACGGCGGCGGCTTCGCGACGTTCCACGAGGCGCGGCGGGAGCGGTTCGCCAGGTTCGAGGAGCTGAAGCGGCGCTGGGAGGAGAAGCACGCCCAGCTGAAGAAGCTCGTGGTCAACCTGCGGCAGGCCGCGTCCGTCAGCCATGAGATGGCGTCGCGGTACGCGGCGGCGCAGACCCGGCTGCGGAAGTTCGAGGAGGCGGGGCCGCCGCCCGAGCCGCCGCGCGAGCAGGACATCCGGATGCGGCTGCGGGGCGGGCGCACCGGTGTGCGGGCCGTGGTGTGCGAGGGGCTGGAGCTGTCCGGCCTGATGAAACCGTTCGACCTGGAGGTCTTCTACGGGGAGCGGGTCGCCGTGCTGGGGTCCAACGGCTCCGGCAAGTCGCACTTCCTGCGGCTGCTGGCCGGCGACGCGTCCGTCGCGCACACCGGGAACTGGAAGCTCGGCGCCCGTGTGGTGCCGGGGCACTTCGCGCAGACCCACGCCCATCCGGAGCTGGAGGGCCGGAGCCTGGTCGACATCCTGTGGACCGAGTACGCGAAGGACCGGGGCGGGGCCATGTCGGTCCTCCGGCGGTACGAGCTGGAGCGCCAGGGCGACCAGACGTTCGAGCGGCTCTCCGGCGGGCAGCAGGCCCGGTTCCAGATCCTGCTGCTGGAGCTCGCGGGTACGACGGCGCTGCTGCTGGACGAGCCGACGGACAACCTGGACCTGGAGTCAGCGGAGGCCCTCCAGGCGGGTCTGGAGGCGTACGACGGCACGGTGCTCGCCGTGACGCACGACCGCTGGTTCGCCCGCTCGTTCGACCGGTACCTGGTGTTCGGCGCGGACGGGGTCGTGCGTGAGACGCCCGAGCCCGTGTGGGACGAGCGGCGGGTCGAACGGAAGCGGTAGGCACGGCGGCGGGGGGCCGGGCGGGGTCGGGCAGGGCCGGGCAGGGCCGGGCGGGGTCGGGACAAGACTGGTCGGACGGGGGCAAGGCGGCCGTGGTCGACGGGGTCGTTTTGACCCGGGTGGGGGAGCCCGAGTATTCTTCTGGTTCGTTATGCGTATTGGCTTGCTCGTTCTCACGTGAGAGGCCGCTACGCCGGTCCACCGGGCCGATGACCAGCGATCAGCACTCGGGTTGCGTCCCCGACGTGTGATCAGGGCTGTCGTGATCGTCCGGGTGGCCTTGTCAGGACCCACTCACTGAAGAAGCGAAGGCTACGACCGTGCGTACGTACAGCCCCAAGCCCGGCGATGTGACGCGCCAGTGGCACATCATCGACGCGCAGGACATCGTCCTGGGCCGTCTGGCGTCCACCGCCGCCACCCTTCTGCGGGGCAAGCACAAGCCGATCTATGCGCCGCACGTTGACGCTGGTGACTTCGTCATCATCATCAACGCCGACAAGGTGCACCTGTCCGGCAACAAGCGCACGCAGAAGATGGCGTACCGCCACTCCGGTTACCCGGGTGGTCTGCGTTCCGTCCGCTACGACGAGCTGCTCGAGAAGAACCCCGAGAAGGCCATCGAGAAGGCCGTCAAGGGCATGCTCCCGAAGAACACCCTCGGCCGTCAGATGCTCTCGAAGCTGAAGGTCTACGCGGGCGAGAACCACCCGCACGCTGCCCAGCAGCCGGTCCCGTTCGAGATCACCCAGGTCGCGCAGTAAGTCCGGCCACCCCCTAAGACGAAAAGAATCTGAGGAGCATCGTGGCCGAGACCACTGTTGAGAACCCCATCGAGGGCGAGGAGACCTACGCCGAGGTCACCACCTTCGAGTCCGAGGCGCCCGTCGAGGGCGAGTACACCTCGGAGTCCCTGGCGTCCCGCTTCGGCGACCCGCAGCCGGCCGCCGGCCTGGGCCGCCGCAAGAACGCCATCGCCCGCGTCCGGATCGTTCCGGGCACCGGCAAGTGGAAGATCAACGGTCGCACCCTCGAGGACTACTTCCCGAACAAGGTGCACCAGCAGGAAGTCAACGAGCCCTTCAAGGTGCTCGAGCTCGACGGCCGCTACGACGTCATCGCCCGCATCGCGGGTGGCGGCGTCTCCGGTCAGGCCGGCGCCCTGCGCCTGGGCCTGGCCCGCGCGCTGAACGAGGCGGACGTGGACAACAACCGCGCCCCGCTGAAGAAGGCCGGCTTCCTGAGCCGCGACGACCGTGCCGTCGAGCGCAAGAAGGCCGGTCTGAAGAAGGCCCGCAAGGCCCCGCAGTACAGCAAGCGCTAATCACGCCTGCTCGGTCTGCTTCACGTACGCCCCGGCAGCACACCCGTGCTGCCGGGGCGTACGTTTCTCCTTGCACGTTCGGAGTATTTTCGGAGGACAGCTGTGGGACGACTCTTCGGCACGGACGGCGTGCGCGGTGTCGCCAACGCGGATCTGACGGCGGAGCTCGCGCTCGGCCTGTCGGTCGCGGCGGCGCATGTGCTCGCCGAAGCGGGGACCTTTGAAGGACATCGGCCGACCGCAGTGGTCGGCCGCGACCCGCGCGCGTCGGGAGAGTTCCTGGAGGCCGCCGTCGTGGCGGGCCTCGCGAGTGCGGGCGTGGACGTGCTGCGCGTCGGCGTGCTGCCGACGCCCGCGGTGGCGCATCTGACGGGTGCGCTCGGTGCCGACCTCGGTGTGATGCTGTCCGCCTCGCACAACGCCATGCCCGACAACGGCATCAAGTTCTTCGCGCGCGGCGGCCACAAGCTGGCCGACGAGCTGGAGGACCGGATCGAGACCGTCTACGAGCAGCACCGCACCGGTGCGCCGTGGGACCGCCCGACCGGCGCGGGAGTCGGCCGGGTCGCCGACTACGCCGAGGGCTTCGACCAGTACGTCGCCCATCTGCTGTCCGTCCTGCCCAACCGGCTCGACGGCCTCAAGATCGTCCTGGACGAGGCGCACGGCGCCGCGTCCCGGGTCTCGCCGGCCGCGTTCCAGCAGGCCGGCGCCGAGGTCATCACCATCGGTGCGACGCCGGACGGGCTCAACATCAACGACGGCTGCGGCTCCACGCATCTGGAGATGCTGAAGGCCGCCGTCCTCGAACACGGCGCCGACCTCGGCATCGCGCACGACGGCGACGCCGACCGCTGCCTCGCCGTCGACCACACGGGTTCCGAGGTCGACGGGGACCAGATCCTCGCCGTGCTCGCGCTGGCCATGCGCGAGGCCGGGACCCTGCGCGGCGACACCGTTGTCGCGACGGTCATGTCCAACCTGGGCTTCAAACTGGCGATGGAGCGCGAGGGCCTCCAGCTCGTCCAGACGGCCGTCGGCGACCGGTACGTCCTGGAGTCGATGAAGCAGCACGACTACGCGCTCGGCGGCGAGCAGTCGGGACACGTCATCGTCCTCGACCACGCCACCACCGGCGACGGCACCCTCACCGGTCTCCTGCTCGCCGCGCGCGTCGCCGCGACCGGCCGGTCGCTGGCCGAACTCGCCGGTGTCATGAAGCGGCTGCCGCAGGTCCTGATCAACGTCAAGGACGTCGACAAGTCGCGCGTGAAGACCTCCGCCGAGCTGGGCAACGCCGTCGCGGACGCCGAGCGCACGCTGGGCACCACCGGCCGCGTCCTGCTGCGCCCGTCGGGTACGGAGCCGCTGGTCCGGGTCATGGTCGAGGCCGCCGACATCGAGCAGGCCAGGTCCGTGGCGGGCCAGCTCGCGGACGTGGTGAAGGCCGCGCTGGGCTGACCCCGGCCCCCGCGTACGGGCACACGGGCCTTCGCGCACGGGCCCCGGCAACACGGGCCTTCGCGCACGGGCCTTCGCGCAGGAGAGAGGCGCCCCACCGCCGGTGGGGCGCCTCTCCCGTACGGTCAGAGCTTGCGGAGCGACAGCCGCTGCACCTTGTGGTCCGGGCCCTTGCGCACGACGAGGTTGGCCCGGCCGCGCGTCGGCGCGACATTCTCCAACAGGTTCACCTTGTTGATCGTCCGCCACATCGTGCGGGCGTAGTCGAGCGCCTCGTCCTCGGTGACCTGCGTGTACTTGCGGAAGTACGAGGACGGGTCCTGGAACGCGGTCTCGCGCAGCTTGCGGAAACGGTTCAGGTACCAGCGCTCGATGTCCTCGGGACGCGCGTCCACGTACACCGAGAAGTCGAAGTAGTCGGCGAGGCCCACGCGGGTGCGGCCGTCCTTGCCCGGCAGCGCCGGCTGCAGGACGTTGAGGCCCTCGACGATCAGTATGTCCGGGCGGCGGACCGTGAGCCGCTGGCCGGGCACGATGTCGTAGATCAGGTGCGAGTAGACAGGCGCGGTCACCTCGTCCTTCCCCGCCTTGATGTCCGCGACGAACCGGGTGAGCGCCCTCCGGTCGTACGACTCGGGGAACCCCTTCCGCGACATCAGCCCGCGCTCCTTGAGCTCCTTCATCGGCAGCAGGAACCCGTCCGTCGTGACCAGCTCGACCCGCGGGTGCTCCGGCCACCGGGCCAGCAGCGCCTGCAGGAGCCGCGCCACGGTCGACTTGCCCACGGCGACGGATCCGGCGACGCCTATGACGAACGGCGTCCCGCGCTGGGCGCCCTTCTCGCCGAGGAACGTGTTGAGCGCGCCACGCAGGTTCGCGGTGGCGCCGACGTACAGATTGAGCAGCCGGGACAGCGGCAGGTAGACGTCCCGGACCTCGTCCAGGTCGATGACGTCCCCGAGCCCCCTGAGCCGCTCCACCTCGTCCGCGGTGAGCGGCAGCGGCGTCTTGTCCCGCAGTGCGCTCCACTCCTCACGGGTCAGATCGACGTACGGCGTCGAGTCGGCCCGGCGGGACGGTGTGCCGGCGGCCGTGGCGGCGGGCTCACTGCTCGGGCTCGTCGTGCTGCTTCGTGGCGGCGAAGTGATCACACGGCCATTGTCGGTCGTACGGCGCCGGTGTGGGGGGTGGGGTCGGCCACACGGTCAGCCGGGCAGGGGAAAGGCGCGCCCACCGGAGAGGTGGACGCGCCTTCATGCCAGCGACGGCCTCCGTTTATCCCCACTGCGTGCCGACCTGTCCGAAACATGCCGATGGCAGGGCCCGGGAGCGGTAGCAGCATGCCGGATGGATTCAGGGGCGGCCATATATCGAGCAGCCCCCGAGAGGGCCGCATGGAGGCACACGGCGAGCGGAACGCGGATTTCGATCCAAGGAAACCGGCTGGTAGTGAGCGCATCGAACTACTCAGGGCAGGGCAAACCCGCCCCTTAGGGCTGCAGCGCTGAGAGCTTCAGCGCGATTTGACGGCCGGTGTCGCTGAATGTCTCCGTTTCCGGTTTATAGGCAATGCAGTGTCGAAAATTGCCGTTCCAAGGGGTTATTGGCTTCCATCCCACGACTCTCTGCCGAACGTTGCGTGATCAAGGTCACAGAAAGAAATTCAGATTTGACGCAACCAGAAAGGATGGCTGAGCATTCGCCCATCAAAATGCGTCAGGTGTGGCTCGGGGCAGGTTGATTGCGGCGAGGCCCCACCTGACATCCGGTCAATCTTGGGGGGCTGCCGCCGTCGTGTTCAGATCGGTTTCTTGGAGTGGCCGGGGTGGGTTGCCGCCCGGCACGAGGGCTGTGAGGCGCAGACGTGCTCGTCTGCGCTTTGCTGTGGTGGCGCCGGTGGCGTTGGCGTTGACGGTCGGGTTGTTGCCGGCCGCGTACGCGTTGCCTCCGGCGGATGATGACCGTGCTGGTGTCGATCTGGTCGACCTGCCGAAGTCGGATGTGGCGTCGGGTCAGGACGGTGGTTCGCTGGCGGAGATGACGACGGCGGAGGTGCCTCCGGCGGTCGAGTACGAGCCGACGAAGACGGTGGCGCCGGCGGGTGCGGCGGCGACGGAGACGGTGACGGGTCTGTCGGCTGGTCAGACGGTGCCGGTGGGGACGTTGCCGGTGGCGGTGGGTGCTCCGGTGTCGGCGACGGCGGAGCAGGCTCGGGCGCTTGAGGGTGACTGGCAGGTTTCGCTGGCGGATCAGTCGGAGCTGGTCGACACCGAGATCGAGGGCATGGTGTTCACCGTGACGCCGCCGGCTTCGGCGACGGGTACGGCGGTGGTGGCTCTGGATTACACGCAGTTCGCGGAGTTGTATGGCGCGAACTGGGCGGACCGGCTTCAGCTGGTCATGTATCCGCAGTGTTTTCTGACGACTCCGGAGGTGGCGGGGTGTCAGGAGCCGACGGAGGTGGACACGGCGAATGTCGTGACGCCGAAGGCGGGTGACGAGCCGGGTGATGGTGTGCTGGATGGTACGCGTCGGATCGAGGCGACGGTGGATGTCGCCACGCTGACCGACCCGGCCGCCGGTGGCACCACCCCCGCCTCCACGGGAGACAAGGGCACGGTCAACGACGCCGTGTACCGGGAGGGCGGCAAGACGGTCGCTCCGTCGGTGCTGACGGCTGCTGCCGCGGCCTCCGGTTCGTCGGTGTTCGTCGCGACATCGGCCGGTAGCGGTGCGAAGGGTGACTTCTCGGCGACGCCGCTGCCGTCGGCGGGTTCGTGGTCGGCGGGTACGTCGGCGGGTGGTTTCTCGTACACGTACGCGATGCAGGCGCCGTCGGTGCCGGGTGGTCCGTCGCCGTCTCTGGGGTTCGGTTACAGCTCGCAGAGTGCGGATGGCCGGACGTCGGCGACGAACAACCAGGCGTCGTGGATCGGTGAGGGCTGGGAGTACAACGCGGGTTCGATCTCGCGTACGTACCGGGCCTGCCGCGATGACCGGACGAACGGCAACAACGCCGATCGCAAGACCGGTGATCTGTGCTGGGGTTCGTACAACGCGGTGCTCACGCTCGGCGGTACGACGACGGAGCTGGTGAAGGACGACACGTCGGGCGAGTGGGTCACCGCGAACGGCGACGGCTCGAAGGTGGAGTTGCTGAAGGACGCGTCGCTGGGCAACGGCGATGGCGACGGTGAGTACTGGCGGGTGACGACGCGGGACGGTACGCAGTACTACTTCGGCAGGCACAAGCTGCCCGGATGGCGTTCCGACAACCCCGCCACGACCGACAAGGTCGACCCGGACCCGGTGACCAACTCGGTCTTCTCGGTCCCGGTTTCCGGAAACCAGTCGGGTGAGCCGTGCTACAACACCTCGTTCGCGAGCTCGTTCTGTGACCAGGCGTGGCGGTGGAACCTCGACTACGTCGTGGACACCTCCGGTGGCGCGATGACGCTGTGGTGGTCCAAGGAGAAGAACCACTTCGCGCGGAACCTGAAGTTCAAGACCCCTGTCCAGTACGACCGTGGTGGGTTCCTGAAGCGGATCGACTACGGCCTGCGCTCCAGCGCCCTGTTCGCCCAGCCGATCGCCCAGGTCACCTTCTCCGTGGACGAGCGGTGCTATGTCGAGGACGGCATCGCGTGTACGGACACGAACTTCGCGTCGGGTGACTTCGCGAAGAACCGGATCTGGTACGACACGCCCGCCGACCTGTACTGCTCGGGCGCGACGGGCAAGGAGTGCTTCGTCCCGGTCCCGACGTTCTGGTCGCGCAAGCGCCTCGCCCAGGTGACCACGTTCGCGCAGCGCACCGAGGGTTCGACGGCGCTGTCGAAGCTGGACACGTGGACGCTGCAGCAGTCGCTGCCGGCCGAGCGTACCGATGAGGGCACCGCGCTGTGGCTGGAGTCGATCACCCGGACCGGCTACGCGCCGAACGGTGAGGCGATCGCGCTGCGGCCGGTGACGTTCGTGGCGAACACCGAGCCGATGCACAACCGGGTGAAGAAGGGCGCCAGCGACCCCAACCCCACCTTCGACCGGCTGCGCATCCACCGGATCGTCAACGAGTACGGCGGCGAGACCGTCGTCACCTACTCCAAGCCCACCGGCCCCTGCGCCACCGGCACCGGATTCCCGTCGGTGTCGTCGAACACGGGCCTGTGCTACCCGGCGTACTGGCATCCGGACCCGGACAAGGCCGACGAGACGATCGACTGGTTCCACAAGTACGTCGTCACCAACGTCCAGGAACTCCCGGGCGTCTCCGGTGTCGCGGAGACCACGACCAGCTACACCTACGTGGGTGGTGGCGCGTGGGCGCTGAACCAGGGCGAGTTCTCGAAGAAGAAGACCCGCACCTATGACCAGTGGCGCGGCTACGGCCTCGTCCGCACCATCGAGGGCGCCGACTCGGCCGACACGTACCGTGGTACGAAGCGGTCGATGAGTGAGACCCGGTACTTCCGGGGCATGGACGGCGACCCGCTGCCCGACGGCACGAAGCGCTCGGTGACGGTCACCGACAGCGCGGGCGCGACGATCGCCGTCGACAAGGAGCCGTTCCAGGGGCGTGTCGCGGAGACGCTGACGTATGACGGTGTGGGCGGCAATCTGCTGACCCGTTCCGTGGACTACCCGGTCGCCGTGGAACTCGCGAGCCGTGCCCGCGACGGCGGCATACCCGCGCTGAAGGCGTACCGGGTCCAGGAGAGCCACAACATCTCCGTCACCCGCGCCTCCGGCACGCTTCCCGGTGACACGCGCACCTGGCGTACGACCAAGACGGCCACGACCTACGAAGACACCTACGGCCTCCCGGTCAAGGTCGAGACGCAGGGCGACACCGGCAAGACCGGCGACGAGTCCTGCACGGCGCTGGCCTATGTCCACAACACCGCCAAGCACCTGATCGGTCTCTCCAAGGAGACGGTGACCACCGCCGGTACCTGTGCCGCGGCCGCCACGGCCACGGCGGCCGACTGGATGGGCGGCTCGCGGGTCGCCTACGACAACGGCGCCTACGGCGCGGCCCCGACCGTCGGTCTGGCGACCACGACATGGGACGTCAGCTCCGCCGGAGGCAGCTGGACGCAGACGGGCACGGTCGCGTACGACTCTTACGGCCGCCCGACGACCACCACGGACGCGGCCGGCAACGCAGAAACGATCACTTACACGCCGGCCACCGGCCAGGTGTACTCGATCACCACGAAGAATCCGCTGAACCACAGCGAGACCACCTACGTCGAGCCGGGTCGCGGCGTGTCGCTGAAGGAGGTCGACGCCAACGGGCGCAGCACCTCCTTCGCGTACGACGCCCTCGGCCGCACGACCAAGGGGTGGAGGACGTCGCAGGCGACGACCGAGGACCCCTCGGTCAAGATGACGTACAACACCACGCCCGGCGAGCCGGTCTCCGTCGTCACCGAGACGCTGAACCACCGTGGCGACTACGAGACATCGGTCGTCTTCTACGACGGTCTCGGTCGTGAGCGCCAGAGCCAGGAGCCGGCGGTCGGCAAGGGCCGGCTGATCACCGACACCATCTACAGCGCCAACGGCACGATCTCCCGGACGAACAACGCGTACTACGCGGCGGGCGAGCCGCAGACGGTGATGTACGAGCTGGCCTCGGACTTCAACGTCCCCAACGCCACGCTGTACAAGTACGACGGTGCCGGCCGCATCCTGGCCGAGACCCCGTACGAGGCCGGTACGGAGAAGCCCGAGAAGGCCACGAAGTACGAGTACGGCTTCGACTACTCGACCGTCATCCCGCCCACCGGCGCCGCGTCCCAGCGCACCTTCATCGACGCCATGGGCCGGATCGTGCGGGCGGACACCTTCACGAACGCGGCCCGGACGACGGCCCGGTCGATCACGTACGAGTACAACGCCCGTGGTGACCAGAGCAAGGCGGTCGACTCCAAGGGCAACACCTGGTCCTGGACGTACGACGCCCGGGGCCGGCAGGCGTCCACGACGGACCCGGACACGGGGACGACATCGCGGACGTACGACGCGCTGAACCGGCCGGTCACCACCACGAACGCGCGGGGCGTGACCGTGTGGATCGGTTACGACAAGCTGTCGCGTCCGGTGGAGGAGCGGCTCGGGTCCTCGACGGGCACGCTGCTGACGTCGACCACGTACGACACGGTGATCGGCGGCCTGGGTCTGCCGGCGACGGCGACGCGCTACACGGACGGCCTGCCGTACACCACGACGGTGACGGGCTACACGCCCGACTACCAGATGACGGGGCAGAAACTGACGCTTCCCGCGTCGATCGCCTCGGCGTACGGGCTGCAGGAGAACTACTCCTACGCCTACGAGTACGACGAGTCCGGCCTCATGAAGTCCGCGTCGATGCCGGCCGCTGGCGGGCTGAGCGCGGAGAAGGTCGTCACCCGGTACAACGAGGACGGTCTGCCGATCTCGACGTCCGGTCTCGACTGGTACACGGCGGAGACGAACTACAGCGTCTACGGCCAGGTGCTGCGCGCGGTCACCGGCGAGCACCCGAACCGGGTGTGGACCACGAGTCTCTACGACGAGCGGACCGGTGCTCTCACCCAGAACATCGTGGACCGCGAGTCGATCAGCGACACGTCCGTGGTCACCGGCCACCGGGTGAACTCGCGCGCGTACACGTACGACAACGCGGGCAACGTCACCAAGCTCGAGGACACCTCGAACGGGGCCACCGACCGGCAGTGCTTCCGCTACGACACCCTGGGCCAGCTGGCCCGGGCGTGGACGACGCACGACGCGGCGTGCACGGTCGACTCGACCGGCAAGCCGACCACCGTCACCATCGGCGGCAAGGCGGACGGCTACGACAAGGCGTACACGTACGACGAGCTCGGCAACCGCGTCCAGCTGGACGAGCGCCACATGGAGCTCGTCGACGGCAAGACCGTGCTGGACCCCACCAAGGACGCCCGGACGACCTACACCTACGGCAAGGCGGACGGCAGCCAGCCGCACACCCTGACCGGCATGTCGTCCACGTACATCGCCGACTCGGGCGCCAAGGTCACGCAGGCGTCGAGCCGCGAGTACGACGCGACCGGCAACACGAAGACCCGCGTCGACGGTGGTGACACCCAGGCGCTGTCGTGGACGTGGGACGGCAAGGTGGAGAAGGTCACCGGCTTCGGTGACAAGGGCTCCGGAGCGTGGGTCGGCCTGGCCGGCAAGTGCCTGGACCTGTCCTCCGCCTCCACCGTCGCGGGCACCGCGCTCCAGCTGTACTCCTGCAACGGTTCCCGCGCGCAGAAGCTGCGGATCGAAGGCTCCACCCCGACGGACTCGTCCAAGGGCGCCCTGAAGATCCTCAAGAACTGTGTGATGCCGAAGGACGGCGCCACCGCCAACGGCACGCCGGTCGTCATCGCCGCCTGCACCGGCGCCGCCAACCAGGAGTGGACGACGGTTCCGGCCGGGAACAAGCTCAAGCACATCGCCTCCGGCAAGTGCCTGGACGTTCCCGGGGCCAACTCGGCCAGCGGCACCGACCTCCAGCTCTCCACCTGCGACACCAACGGCACCGCCCAGTCCTGGGTCCCCGCCAACGAGACCACCTACGTCTACGGTCCCGGCGGCGAACGCCTGATGGCCGTCTCGGCCGGCGAACGCACCCTGTACCTGGGCGACACCACGGTCTCGATGACCAGCACCGGCGCGCACTCGCACACGGAGCGCTACTACTCCCAGCCGGGCGCACCGACCGTGATGCGCAGCGTGTACGGCACGGGTACCTCCACGCTCTCCATGCAGGAGGCCGATCAGACCGGCACGGTCTTCATCGACGTGACGCTCGCTCCGGGTAACGCGGTGAAGTTCAACAAGCTGGACGCGTTCGGTGTGGAGCGCAACGAGCACAACAACTGGCGTTCCCACCGCGGCTACGTCGGCGGTGACGACGACAGGGCGACCGGCCTGGTCCATCTGGGGGCCCGCGAGTACGACCCGGTCACCGGCCGGTTCATCTCCGCCGACATGGTTCTCGACCTCGCGGACCCGGTGCAGATGAACGGGTACGTGTACTGCGAGAACAACCCCGTCACCTTCGCCGACCCGTCGGGTGAGGCGTCGGAGTCCTCCGGTGGCGGCGACTACGGCGGCCCGTCCAACTCGGAGGTCGCCTGGGCCAACGCCCAGCTGAACAAGTCCGTCGGCGACATCATCCTCAGTGTCGGCTGGGCCGCGCTGAAGCAGTTCATCGGCTGGGACGACGTCGTCGGCTGCTTCTCCCGGGGTGACCTGTGGGCCTGCGGAAAGCTGTTCATCAGCGCCATCCCGTGGACCAAGGTCACCAAGATCCCCGGTGTGCTGAGCGCGGCCAAGCGGATCGCGGGTGCCATCAGCGCCTGGATGAAGGCCAAGGAGAAGGCCCGCAAGATCCTCGAAATGGCCCGCAAGGCCAAGGAAGCCGCCCGCAAGGCGGCGGCGGCGAAGAAGGCCGCGGCCAAGAAGGCCGCACAGCTCGCCAAGAAGAAGGCGCAGGAGGCCGCGACCAGAGCCGCGAAGAAGGCGGCTCAGAAAACCGGCAACAAGGTACAGAAGGCCAAGAAGGCCCAGGCCAAGAACAGTGAGAAGCCGTCGGGCAACGGCAAGGGCAAGCCGAGCTGTGAGGACAACAGCTTCACGCCGGGCACCCGGGTCCTGATGGCCGACGGCACCACCAAGCCGATCGACGAGGTCGAGAACGGCGACAAGGTCGTGGCGACCGACCCCGAGACCGGGCAGACCGGTGTCGAGACGGTCACGGCCGAGATCGAGGGCAAGGGCACCAAGAAGCTCGTCGACGTCACCATCGACACCGACGGCGACAAGGGCGACGCGACGGCCACGGTCACCGCGACCGACGGTCACCCGTTCTGGGTCCCCGAGCTCGGCAGCTGGCTGGAGGCGACCGACCTCAAGGCGGGCGACTGGCTGCAGACAAGCGCCGGTACGTTCGTCCAGATCACGGCCGTCGAGCGCCGTACCGCCCAGTCCGCGGCCGTGCACAACCTCACGGTCAGCGGTCACCACACCTACTTCGTGGTGGCGGCGGAGACTCCGCTCCTCGTCCACAACTGCAACGTCGCCGCCAAGCGGTCCTACGACCGTGCGAAGCAACTGCACGAGAAGCTGAAGAAGCCGGACAAGGAGGACGGCGGCTACGCGTACAAGAACGACACGACGGCCGTACTCATGGCGCGTGACGCCAACGGGGACATCCGGACCGTCGTGGCGTCGAACCGGCCGTACGTGCCCCGGCAGATCAAGGACGCCCTCCAGGAAGGAGAGGTGTACGCGAACGGACGCGGCCACGCCGAGGTGACCGCCCTGCGGTACATCGACAAGCAGGGGTGGACGCTCCTGGGCGGCGCGGCGAACCGTAATGTGTGTGCCTTCTGCGAGAACACACTCCGGGACCGTGGCGCGAAACTCGTGGGTGACACCTTCGGGGGCCGCCTGCAGGTCAAAGTGAACGGTGTGAAGCGCTTCTTCAACTACATGGGCGAGAGGATGTTCCAAGGGTGATCGAGGTGCCCGAAGCTGTCGAACAGGCGTCGCTCCGCGACGCCGGCGACAGGATGCGCCTGGGCGCACTGCTGCTCGTGCGGCACTGCGGCTTCCATCAGGACACGAAGTTCTCTCCGTGGTTCGAGCCGAGCCGGCTGATCCTGGGGCGGGTCGTGGAGGCGGCGAAGGCCGTTCACCGCGACGGTGACGCCCACGGTGCCGACCTGGCCGGCCTCCAGGCGGCCGTTCAGGAGGTCCTGGAGGAGAGCGACCCGGAAGGTCCTCCGTTCGAGACCGAGATCGTCGACCACCTGGTGTTCGCCGACGAGGTCCTCGAATTCCTCCTCGCCCCGGACGAGCCTGAGCTGCTCGGCCAGGCCCTGGAGCGTGCCGACGAGCTCGCCGAGGCGCACGAGGAGATGGGCCGCGAGGAGTACGAGGGCTCCGACGACTGGGAGCCGGCGCCGCTGTTCTCCCTGGAGGCGGAGGCCCGCACCCTCGATGTCGAGGGCGACCCCGGCAGTGCGGCGGCCCTGGCGAGGAGCGAGGCGTTCGCCCGTGCCTACGCCGAGGTCATCGAGAAGTGCTACTCCGACGACGACGCGGGAAGGGCCGAGTGAACGGGCCCATACGCCGAGCCGGGTCCGCCCGGCTCGGCGGCTCCGCCGCGATCGGTGCGGCCCTGGTGCTGGCCACCGGCTGCACCGTCGCCGCCGGCGGCGGGACGTCCGGGTCCGGCAGCGGGTTCCGGCCGGTGGCCGAGCCGAGTGCGGCGGCCACCGCGGCGGGCGGGCTCGCGGGTCTCGCCGTGTCCGGGAAGGACATCGCCGGGTACACCGTCGAGGAGACGGCCGCCGGGGAGCGCGTCGAGCGGAAGGACGTGAGCACCGACGGTGCCTGCGCCCCCCTCGGGTACGCCCTGGCCGGTGCCCCCGTCGGGGAGGCGAAGTCCACGGTGGCCCGGCAGGCGGTCGGTGAGGCCGGCACGACGGACGTGACGCTCGGCGCGTACGGCGGGCAGGACGCCCTGGCGGCCATGACCGCGCTCAGCGACTCCGCCGACGCCTGCTCCAAGGGCTTCACCGTCCAGGTGAAGGGCGACGAGCGGCAGGTCACCGCGGTCGTGCGGGAGGTGGCGCCCAGCGGCACCGACCAGGCCATGGCGTTCGCGGTCACGACGACGAGCGGCGGCAAGAAGACGCTGGTCAAGGTGGTCGTCCTGCGTAAGGGCGACACCCTGGTGCAGCTGACGGCACCGGAGGTTCCGCAGGCGGTGGTGGACGCGCAGCTGCTCAAGCTGACCTGACGCGCGCTCAAGCTGACCTGACGCGACCTCTTCGGCCGGTGGCGCACCGGGCGGATGATCACATGGGCATCACGGTCCTGTACCGGCCTGTCCGGATCCGATCATCCGTCCGGTGCGCCGTTTTATCGTGTGCACAACATTCGAAGAGAGAGTTGTGATCATGCGCGCCAGTCTTGCCCGCCGTTCCGCCGTCGCCGCTTCCGCGGTGTCCCTCGCCCTGCTCGTCACCGCCTGCGGCAGCGAGAAGACGACCGGCGGTGACGAGGGCGCCAAGGGCGACAAGGGGGCCGTGGCGGACGCCGGTTCGGCCAAGGCCCTGACCGCCGCCGAGCTGGAGAAGGCGATCATCGCGCAGGGCGACGTCGACGGCTACAAGGTCCAGCAGCCGGGCGCGGCCGACCGCGTCCCCGCCGAGCAGGTCACCGTCGACAAGGCCGCCTGCCAGCCGCTCGCGCACGCCGTGTACGCGGTGGCGCTCGGCGAGCCGAAGGCGACCGTCGGCCGCAAGGTCGTCCAGGAGCCGAAGAAGGGCGACAAGCCGTCGCTCGGCGACCTGTCGGAGAAGGAGCTCGAGGACGCCGTCGCCTCCGCCTTCGACCTGACGTCCACGATGGTCTCGCTCGCGTCGTACGAGGGGAAGGGCGCCGACGAGGCGGTGGCCTCCCTGCGCAAGGCGGCGGGCGAGTGCGCCGGTGGCTTCACCCTGAAGCTGGCCGGAGAGGCGCAGAAGGTCCTCAAGGTGGAGGAGCTGAAGGTGTCCGGCGGTCAGGAGGCCGCGGGCTGGACGGTGCTGACCCAGCAGGAGGGCGGCACGATGCCGCTCAAGGTGGCGGTCGTGCGCCAGGGCTCGACGCTCGCGTCGTTCTCCGTGGTCAACTTCGGCGCCGCCGGCAGCGGCAAGGACTACGACCTGCCCACCGCCGTCATCGACGCGCAGGTCGGCAAGCTCGGCTGACACCGCTCGCGCATGGCGGGGTCGTAGGCTGCCGCCATGTGCGGAATCGTGGGTTACGTCGGCGGTCAGTCGGCGCTCGATGTGGTCATCGCGGGACTGAAGCGGCTGGAGTACCGCGGCTACGACTCGGCCGGGGTCGCGGTGCTCGCCGACGGCGGGCTCGCCTCGGCGAAGAAGGCGGGCAAGCTCGTCAACCTGGAGAAGGAGCTGGTCGCCCGGCCCCTGCCCAGCGGGCCCACCGGGATCGGACACACCCGGTGGGCCACCCACGGCGCGCCGACCGACGTGAACGCGCACCCGCACATCGACAACGCGGGGCGGGTCGCGGTCGTGCACAACGGCATCATCGAGAACTTCGCCGTCCTGCGGGCCGAACTCGCCGAACGCGGGCACCTGCTGGAGTCGGAGACCGACACCGAGGTCGTCGCGCATCTGCTGGCCGAGGCCCACTCGTCGTCGGGCGACCTCGCCGAGGCGATGCGGCAGGTGTGCGGCCGGCTCGAAGGGGCGTTCACGCTGGTCGCGATGCACGCCGACGAACCCGATCTGGTCGTCGGCGCGCGGCGGAACTCCCCGCTGGTGGTGGGCGTTGGAGAAGGAGAGTCCTTCCTCGCGTCGGACGTGGCCGCGTTCATCGCCCATACGCGGTCCGCGATCGAGCTGGGGCAGGACCAGGTGGTGGAGCTCCGCCGGGACGGCGTGACGGTCACCGACTTCGACGGCGCGCCCGCCGACGTGCGGTCGTACCACGTCGACTGGGACGCTTCCGCGGCCGAAAAGGGGGGCTATGACTACTTCATGCTCAAGGAGATCGCCGAACAGCCGAAGGCGGTCGCCGATACGTTGCTGGGGCGGATCGACGCCGGCGGCTCACTGACGCTGGACGAGGTCCGGATCCCCGCGACGGTGCTCCGCGAGGCCACCAAGGTCGTCATCGTGGCGTGCGGGACCGCGTTCCACTCGGGGCTCATCGCCAAGTACGCCATCGAGCACTGGACCCGCATCCCGTGCGAGGTGGAGCTGGCGAGCGAGTTCCGCTACCGGGACCCGATCCTGGACCGGCGGACGCTGGTCATCGCCATTTCGCAGTCCGGCGAGACCATGGACACCCTCATGGCGCTGCGGCACGCCCGCGAGCAGGGCGCGCACGTCCTGGCGATCTGCAACACCAACGGCTCCACCATCCCGCGTGAGTCCGACGCCGTGCTGTACACGCACGCGGGACCCGAGGTGGCGGTCGCCTCGACCAAGGCGTTCCTCACCCAGCTCGTGGCGGTCTACCTCGTCGCCCTGTACCTGGGGCAGGTGCGGGGGACGAAGTGGGGCGACGAGATCCGGGCCGTCGTCCGGGACCTCGCGCGCATCGCCGACGACGTCGACCGGGTCCTGGAGACGATGGAGCCGGTACGGGAGCTGGCGCGTTCGCTCGCCGGCCACGACACCGTGCTGTTCCTCGGCCGGCACGTCGGCTACCCGGTGGCACTGGAGGGCGCCCTCAAGCTGAAGGAGCTCGCCTATATGCACGCCGAGGGCTTCGCGGCGGGCGAGCTCAAGCACGGGCCGATCGCCCTGATCGAGCAGGACCTGCCGGTGGTGGTCATCGTGCCGTCGCCGCGCGGCCGGTCGGTCCTGCACGACAAGATCGTCTCCAATATCCAGGAGATCCGGGCCCGGGGCGCCCGGACGATCGTCATCGCCGAGGAGGGCGACGACGCGGTCGTGCCGTACGCGGACCACCTCATCCGGATCCCGGCGACACCGACGCTGCTTCAGCCCCTGGTGTCCACGGTTCCGTTGCAGGTGTTCGCGTGCGAACTGGCGACCGCCCGGGGCAACGAGGTGGACCAGCCGCGCAACCTGGCCAAGTCCGTGACGGTGGAGTGAGTGAACGAATGATCATCGGGGTGGGGATCGACGTCGCGGAGATCGACCGGTTCGCCGAGGCCATGGAGCGCACGCCCCAGATGGCGGAGCGGCTGTTCCTGGAACGGGAGCTGCTGCTGCCCAGCGGGGAACGGCGCGGCATGGCCTCGCTCGCGGCCCGGTTCGCGGCGAAGGAGGCCATCGCCAAGGCGCTCGGCGCGCCCGGCGGGCTGCACTGGACGGACGCCGAGGTGTACGTCGAGGACAGCGGCCGGCCACGGCTGCGGGTGCGGGGTACGGTCGCGGCGCGCGCGGCCGAACTGGGCGTACGGCACTGGCATGTGTCGCTCAGCCATGACGCGGGGGTGGCGTCGGCCGTGGTCATCGCGGAGGGTTGACGGCAGACGGTCCGGAGGCCGGACGGCGCCGGGCCGAAGCGGGCCGGGTGGAGCGGCCGGGCGCAAGCGGGCCGGACCGAAGCGGGCCGGGTGGAAGCGGGTGGCTGAAGCGGGCCCGGCTGGACACGGTCCCGGCGGCGGGGGCCGTACGGAACACGGCACCGGCCGTGGCGGCCGGGGCTGGAGGACAGTCCCGGTCGCGGCGGTCGGCTGAAGACGGTCCGGGCTGAAGACGGCCCGGGCCGGTGGCGGTCCCGGCCGGTGACGGCCCGGGGCGAAGGAGGGCTGAGCGGATGCGTACCGCCTATCGGGTCGACACCGTGCGGGCCGCCGAGGCCGAGCTGATGGCCAGGCTGCCCGCCGGGGCGCTGATGCTGCGGGCGGCCGCCGGGCTGGCGTCGGCGTGCGCCGGGCTGCTCGGGCGGGTGTCCGGCGCCCGGGTCGTGCTGCTCGTCGGCAGTGGCGACAACGGCGGCGACACGCTGTATGCGGGCGCCCGGCTGGCGCGGCGCGGGGCGGGCGTCTCGGCGGTCCTGCTCGGCGCGCGCGCCCACGAGGGCGGGCTCGCCGCGCTGGCCTCGGCAGGCGGCCGCGTGGCCGACGACCCGTTCGAGGTGCTGGCCCGCGCCGATCTCGTCCTGGACGGCATCACCGGGATCGGCGGGCGCGGCGGGCTGCGGCCGGACGCCGTGCCGGTGGTGCGGGCGGCACGTGGTTCCGACGCGGCCGTCGTCGCCGTGGACCTGCCGAGCGGTGTCGACGCCGACACCGGGGAGGTGGCGGGCGAGGCGGTACGGGCCGACGCGACGGTGACGTTCGGGACGTACAAGCCGGGGCTCCTGGTCGATCCGGCGCGGGAGTACGCGGGCGCGCTGCGGCTCGTGGACATCGGCATCGGGCCCTTCCTGCCGTCGGTGCCGGAGCTGGAGGCGCTCCAGCACGGGGACGTGGCGCGGATGCTGCCGGTACCGGTGGCGGAGAGCGACAAGTACCGCAGGGGCGTCATCGGGGTGGTCGCCGGTTCGGCGCGCTACCCGGGCGCCGCCGTCCTGGCGGTGGCGGGCGCGCTGCGCGGCGGCGCCGGAGCCGTACGGTACGTGGGGCCCGCCGCCGACGCCGTGCTCGCCCGCTACCCCGAGACGCTGGTGCACGCGGGCCCGCCGGAGAAGGCGGGGCGCGTCCAGGCGTGGGCGATCGGGCCGGGCCTCGGCGACACCCCGGGCGTGCGGGACGTGCTGGACTCCGACGTGCCGGTCCTCATCGACGCGGACGGGCTGCGGAACCTGGACGCCGCTGCCGTGCGGGCCAGGGCCGCCCCGACGCTGCTGACACCGCACGCGGGGGAGGCGGCCGCGCTGCTCGGCGTCGCCCGCGAGGACGTGGAGGCACGGCGGCTGGACGCGGTCCGGGAACTGGCCGGCCGGTTCGGCGCCACCGTGCTGCTGAAGGGCTCCACGACCCTGGTCGCCGACCCGTCGGCCGGAGTGCCGGTGCGGGTGAACCCGACGGGCACGCCCTGGCTGGCCACCGCGGGCAGCGGTGACGTTCTGTCGGGCCTGGCCGGGTCGCTCCTCGCGGCGGGGCTCGCCCCGCGCGACGCGGCGTCGGTCGCCGCGTATCTGCACGGGCTCGCCGCCCGCCGGGCCTCCCACGGCGCCCCGATCGCCGCGCACGACGTGGCGGACGCGCTGCCGGGCGCGTGGCGGGACGTGACGGGCGGGACGTCATGGGTGGGACGTGTCGGGCAGGACGAGGCGGGACGCGATGGACGTGACGGGCGGGACGTCATGGGATGGACGTGACGGGCGGGACGTCATGGGCGGGATGTGACGGGCAGGACGTGGCCGGTGGGGCGTGACGGGCGGGATGTGACGGGCAGGACGTGGCCGGTGGGGCGTGACGGGCGGGGCGTGACGGGTCGGCCGGACCGAGAGGGACGTGGTCACCAGGCCGTGGGCCGTGGTGGCGGGGCAGTGATGTCGTGGGCAGGAAGGCAGTGACAGGGGTGGGACGGATGGTGGGGGAGGCACGGCACGTCACCGCGCTGGCGGAGATCATGCCGCCCGAGCACGGGGCGGACGAACAGGTCGACTGGGCGGCCGCCGAGGCCCGGTGGGGCACCCGCTTCCCGGCCGACTACAGGGCGTTCATGGCGCTGTACGGCGGAGGCGGCATCAACGGCGAGGCGGGCGTGCTCCTGCCGCTGCCGGAGCCGGGCATCCAGTGGCCGCCCGGTGACATCGCGGAGGAGACGGCCAACGCCCGCCGCGCCTGGCGCGCCCAGGGCCACCGCTCCGGCCTGGACATCGACCCGGACGACATCCTCGCCTGGGGCGTCACGGCCGGGCCCGACATCCTGTGCTGGCTGACCGCGGACCCCGACCCCGACCGGTGGCCGGTCCTGGTCGCTGGGCGCCACACCCCGTCGCCGTTCATGCTCCACGACTGCGGCATGGCCGAGTTCCTGCGGCGGCTGCTCACGGACGAGTTCGACGACTCGGCCGTCAGCATCGTCTTCTGGGACGGCACCCCGCCCCGGTTCGTCCACTGGCGGGAGGAGCAGCGCCGCTGGCTGGCCGGTCTCGACCCGGTGACCGGCGAGCCCGACCCGTACGCGGGAACGTACCCCGGAGTGAGCGGCGCTACAGGCGAGGGCCGCGGCCCCGGGGACCGCACCTGAGACACTGGGCGCGATGAGTGAGACACCGCAGCCCTTCCGAGCCCGCGCCGAGATCGACCTCGGCGCGCTGCGCGCCAACGTCCGCGCGCTGCGCGCCCGCGTCGCGCCCCACGCCCAGGTGATGGGTGTCGTGAAGGCCGACGCCTACGGTCACGGCGCCGTGCCGTGTGCCCGCGCCGCGCTCGACGCCGGGGCGACGTGGCTCGGCACGGCCACCCCGCAGGAGGCGCTGGCCCTGCGTGCCGCGGGCATCGACGCGCCGGTCCTGTGCTGGCTGTGGACGCCCGGCGGCCCCTGGCGCGAGGCGGTCGAAGCAGGTCTCGACGTGTCCGTCAGCGGCATGTGGGCCCTGGAGGAGGTCACCGACGCGGCGCGCGCGGCGGGCCGCCCGGCGCGCGTCCAGCTGAAGGCCGACACGGGTCTCGGGCGCAACGGCTGCCAGCCCGCCGACTGGCCCCGGCTCGTCGGCGAGGCGCTCAGGGCGCAGGACGCGGGGCTCGTCCGGATCACCGGCGTCTGGTCGCACTTCGCCTGCGCCGACGAGCCGGGCCACCCCTCCGTACCGGGCCAGCTGAACGCGTTCCGCGAGATGCTGGAGTACGCGGAGAAGGCGGGCGCCGAACCCGAGGTGCGGCACCTCGCCAACTCACCGGCGACGCTCACGCTCCCGGAGTCCTTCTTCGACCTCGTACGCCCGGGTATCGCCATGTACGGGCTGTCGCCCAGCCCCGAGCTGGGCACGCCCGCGGACTTCGGGCTGCGCCCGGTGATGCGGCTCACGGCGAGCGTCGCCCTCGTCAAGCAGGCCCCGGCCGGGCACGGCGTCAGCTACGGCCACCACTACGTCACGCCGCGCGAGACGACCCTCGGGCTCGTGCCGGTCGGGTACGCGGACGGCGTCCCCCGGCACGCCTCGGGCCGGGGCCCGGTACTGATCGGCGGCCGGGTGCGGACCGTGGCCGGCCGGGTCGCGATGGACCAGTTCGTGGTGGACCTCGACGGCGACCCCGTGGAACCGGGGGCGCCGGCCGTGCTGTTCGGCCCCGGCGACGACGGTGAGCCGACCGCCGATGACTGGGCGCGGGCGGCGGACACCATCGCGTACGAGATCGTCACCAGGATCGGTTCACGCGTGCCACGCGTCTACATCGACGAGGCTCGTACCGAGGGGGATGTTCATGACGACGGGGAGCCCCGGTGAGTGAGACCGGCGCGGGGGAGGCGGCCGCCGAGGCCGTGGCGGAGGCGGCGGCCTCGGGCAACTGGCGTCGTGCCGGCTTCGCCGGTGCCGCCATAGGGGTGGTCGCGGCGGGCGCCGCCGCCGGTGTCGCCATCGAGCGGCTCACCGTCGGGCGCGGGATGCGCCGCAAGGCGCGGCTCGCCCTGGACGCGGCCGGCCCGTACGGCGCCCTGCGCGGCACGCCCGGCAGGGCGTACGCCGACGACGGCACCGAACTGTTCTACGAGACCGACGAGATCGAGGCCGGGGACGGCACCTCGCGCCGGCGCCGTCTCTTCGGCCGCCGCACCCCCACGCCCGCGACCGTCGTCTTCAGCCACGGCTACTGCCTCAACCAGGACTCCTGGCACTTCCAGCGCGCCGCCCTGCGCGGGCTCGTCAGGACCGTGCACTGGGACCAGCGCAGCCACGGCCGCTCCGCCCGCTCCACCCACCAGGGTGACGGCGAACGGGTGGGTGTCTCCATCGACCGGCTGGGCCGCGACCTGAAGGCCGTCATCGACGCGGCCGCCCCGGAGGGTCCGCTGGTCCTCGTGGGGCACTCCATGGGCGGGATGACGATGATGGCCCTCGCCGACCAGTACCCGGAGCTGATCCGGGAGCGGGTCGTCGGCGTGGCGTTCGTCGGTACGTCCTGCGGCAGGCTCGCCGAGGTCGACTACGGGCTGCCGGTGGCGGGCGTGAACGCGGTACGGCGCGTCCTGCCCGGTGTCCTGCGGGTCCTCGGCGCCCAGGCGGAGTTGGTGGAGCGCGGCCGGCGCGCCACCGCCGACCTGTTCGCCGGGCTCATCAAGCGCTACTCGTTCGGCTCGAGGGACGTGGACCCGGCGGTCGCCCGGTTCGCCGAGCGGATGATCGAGGCCACGCCGATCGATGTCGTCGCCGAGTTCTACCCGGCGTTCGCCGAGCACGACAAGGCGGCGGCGCTCGCCGTCTTCGCCGAGGTGCCCGCCCTGGCGCTGGCGGGCGAACGGGACCTGGTCACGCCCAGCTCGCACACCGAGACCATCGCCGGACTGCTGCCGGACGCGGAACTCGTCATCGTGCCGGACGGCGGGCACCTGGTGATGCTGGAACACCCCGAGACGGTCACCGACCGGCTGGCCGACCTCCTCGTACGCGTCGGCGCGGTACCGGCACCGGCCGACTCCGGCACGCGCAGCGGTTAGGTTGGCTCGTATGGAAGCACCGCTCATCACCGCCCGGCTCACCGTCGACTCGCCCGAGGAGATGCGGGAGCTCGGCCGGACCCTGGCCAAGCTGCTCCGCCCCGGCGACCTGGTGATGCTCACCGGCGAACTCGGCGCGGGCAAGACGACGCTGACCCGCGGGCTCGGCGAGGGCCTCGGCGTACGGGGCGCGGTGACGTCCCCGACGTTCGTGATCGCCCGTGTCCACCCCTCGCTGGTCGCGGGCCCGCCGCTCGTCCATGTCGACGCCTACCGGCTCGGCGGCGGCCTGGACGAGATGGAGGACCTGGACCTCGATGTCTCGCTGCCCGACTCGGTGGTGGTCGTGGAGTGGGGCGAGGGGAAGGTCGAGGACCTGTCCGACGACCGGCTCCAGATCGTCATCGACCGGGTCGTGGGCGCGACGGACGACGACCGGCGCGTGGTCACCCTCACCGGGATCGGCGAGCGCTGGGCGGACGTCGACCTCGCGCCGCGCTGACGACGGCGCCGGGTCGGCGGCGGCAGCGGGCGACGTAGCGGCGGGACAGTGGGGGCGGGGCAATGGGGGACGGGGCGGCGTGCGTCCGCCTGGATCCCGCCGCGTACTCCCGTACACCGGACGCGTGCCGCCCCGTACCCGGCCGCGTGCTGCCCCGTACCGGCCGTGTGCCGCCCCGTACCCGGCCGCGTGCCGCCCCGTACCGGCCGTGTGCGCACGGACATCCGGACGCGTGCGCCGTACGTTCCGACAAGACGTCGGCAAAATGTTGCGTCACACCTCCCAGGCGTGGTCACATGGATACCCGCACTTGGTTAGGTGTACCTAACCATGCCTGCCCCGGAGCCCAGGAGGGGACCATGCCGCAGCAGCAGCCACAGCGGCGGCAGCCGTCGGACGTGTCGATGCGCGACCTGCTGGCGTCGTGCGCGGCCGCGAACGCGGTCTCCACACCGCCGCCCGTGAGCACGGCGGCCGACGGCTGCGAAGGAGCAGGCGAGGGTGGACGCGGTGAACGCGGACGCGGTGAAGCCGGACACGGCGAAAGCGGACGCGGCGGGGCCACCGGAGGCACCGGGAGAGACGGCGTCGACCTGCCCGAGCAGCGCGGCGCCTGCCCCGAGGCGGCGTAGCCCCCCCCGTACTACGGGACGCGTTACGGGACGACGACGACCTTCGAGTTGACCGTCGCGAACGACCACAGCGCGTCGCCGTCCTCACGCTGCATCCGCACGCCGCCCGTCTTCCTGGCCGGGTCCGGGCTGGCCAGCGAGCCGTCCACGGCCGCGCTGAACCCGATCGATACGCCGTCGACGCTGGTGAACCGCACCACGTGCTCGATCTGGACGCCGTCGGAGCCGCGCACCTTTCCCGAACGGGACGTCACGGCGTAGGTGCCGGGGGCCGGGTGGACGGTGCTCGGCACCACCGCGAAGGTGCGCGTCACCTTGTTCTTGGCGCTCACCAGCCACACCCGCCGGTCGGCCAGCGCGTACACGACCCGCTCGCCCTTGCCCGACTGCTCCGGCAGCGCCAGCGGGTCCTTCACGGCCGGCTTCGGCGTGCCGGACGCCGCCGCCGACGGCGCGGCCGCACCCGGGGACTTCGGCTTCACCGCGAGATCGGCCGGGGCGTTCGCCGACGCCTGATAGGCGAGGAAGCCGACCGCTGCGAGCGCCGCCGCGGTGAGCCCGGCCACGAATCCCGAGCTGCTCCTTGCCACACTGCCCACCTCTCGCGCGTACGTACCGGTGTGACGGTAGCAGCAGTGCGCGGGCGGGACAGGGCGCCGTGCCCGCCGCCACGGAGCCGTAGGCTGTTCGCGTGCTCTTGCTCGCCATGGATACCGCAACACCCGCCGTCACCGTCGCCCTCCACGACGGGGAGTCGGTCGTCGCCGCGTACGCACAGGTCGACGCCCGCCGGCACGGGGAGCTGCTGCTGCCCGCCGTCCACCGCGTCCTCCGGGAGGCCGGGCGGAAGCTCGACGCCGTGACGGACATCGTCGTGGGCGTCGGCCCCGGCCCGTACACCGGACTGCGGGTGGGCCTCGTGACGGCCGCCACGTTCGGCTCGGCCCTCGGCGTCCCGGTGCACGGTCTGTGCACGCTGGACGGCCTCGCGTACGCCTCGGAGCTGGACGGACCGTTCGTCGTGGCCACCGACGCGCGCCGCAAGGAGGTCTACTGGGCGCGGTACGAGGACCGCCGCACCCGCGTGGGCGAGCCCGCCGTCGACCGGCCGGCCGACATCGCCGAGCGGGTCGCCGGGCTCCCGGCCGTCGGCGCCGGTGCCCGCCTGTACGGCGAGGTGTTCCCCGACGCCCGCGACCCCGAGCACCAGTCGGCCGCGGCCCTCGCCGGGCTGGCGGCCGAACGGCTCGCGGCCGGCGATGAGCTGCTGGAGCCGAGGCCGCTGTACCTGCGCAGGCCCGACGCCCAGGTGCCGAAGAACTACAAGGTGGTCACCCCGAAGTGACCGCACCGGTTCTGCGCGAGATGCGCTGGTGGGACATCGCGCCGGTGCTGGAGCTCGAGCGCGAGCTGTTCCCCGAGGACGCCTGGTCGGAGGGGATGTTCTGGTCCGAGCTCGCGCACGCGCGCGGCCCGGAGGCCACCCGCCGCTATGTCGTGGCGGAGGACCCGGACGACGGGCGGCTCGTCGGCTACGCGGGCCTCGCGGCGGCCGGCGGACTCGGCGACGTCCAGACCATCGCGGTCGCCCGCGAGCAGTGGGGCAGCGGGCTCGGCGCCCGCCTCCTGACGGAACTGCTCCAGTACGCCACGGCCTTCGAGTGCGCGGAGGTGCTGCTGGAGGTACGGGTGGACAACACGCGGGCGCAGAAGCTGTACGAGCGGTTCGGCTTCGAGCCGATCGGCTTCCGGCGCGGCTACTACCAGCCCGGCAACGTCGACGCGCTGGTGATGCGCCTGACCGTGCAGGAAGACGCCGACGTGAACGCGGATGCGGACGCGGGCGCGGGGGTGAACGCGAACGTAACGGCGGCCGCGGCCGTAACCGCAGACGCGGCCGTATCCGTGGACGCGGCCGCAGACGCAGGCGCGGACGCGGACGCGGACGCGGACGCGACAGCAGACGTAGACCCAGACGTAGACACAGACGAGCAAGAGACTGAGAGCGCTGAGAGCCATGGCTGACGAACCCCTCGTCCTCGGTATCGAGACCTCCTGTGACGAGACCGGTGTCGGCATCGTCCGGGGAACGACCCTGCTCGCGGACGCCATCGCGTCCAGCGTGGACACGCACGCCCGCTTCGGCGGCGTGGTGCCCGAGATCGCCTCGCGCGCCCATCTGGAGGCGATGGTCCCGACGATCGAGCGCGCCCTGAAGCAGGCCGGTGTCTCCGCCCGCGACCTGGACGGCATCGCCGTCACGGCGGGGCCGGGCCTGGCGGGCGCCCTGCTCGTCGGCGTCTCGGCGGCGAAGGCGTACGCGTACGCCCTCGGCAAGCCCCTGTACGGCGTCAATCACCTGGCGTCGCACATCTGCGTCGACCAGCTGGAACACGGCCCGTTGCCCGAGCCGACGATGGCGCTGCTGGTCAGCGGCGGGCACTCGTCGCTGCTGCTCGCGCCCGACATCACCGCCGACGTACGGCCGATGGGCGCGACGATCGACGACGCGGCGGGCGAGGCGTTCGACAAGATCGCGCGCGTGCTGGACCTCGGCTTCCCGGGCGGACCGGTGATCGACCGGCTGGCGAAGGAGGGCGACCCGGAGGCCATCGCGTTCCCGCGCGGGCTCAGCGGGTCGCGGGACCCCGCGTACGACTTCTCCTTCTCCGGGCTCAAGACGGCCGTCGCCCGCTGGATCGAGGCCAAGCGGAACGCGGGCGAGGAGGTGCCGGTGCGCGACGTGGCGGCGTCCTTCCAGGAGGCCGTGGTGGACGTGCTGACCCGCAAGGCAGTGCGCGCCTGCAAGGACGAGGGCGTCGACCATCTGATGATCGGTGGCGGTGTGGCGGCCAACTCGCGGCTGCGGGCGCTCGCCGAGGAGCGGTGCGAACGGGCCGGTATCCGGCTGCGGGTGCCGCGTCCGGGGCTGTGCACCGACAACGGCGCGATGGTCGCGGCGCTCGGCGCCGAGATGGTGGCACGGAACCGGCCGGCGTCCGACCTGGAGCTGTCGGCGGACTCGTCGCTGCCGGTCACCGACCCGCACGTGCCGGGCGACCACGGCCACGGCCACGGTCATGGCCACGATCACGATCATGTGCACGAGGTCAGCAAGGAGAACCTGTACTCGTGACCGGCTCCACCCGTACCGTCACGCTGATGTGGGAGGCCAGGGCCCTGCCCGGCCGGGGCGGCGACCTGCTGGAGTGGGCGCGGGCCCAGCCGCTGGCCGCCGAACCGCTCCGCCGCGAGACGTTCTCGGCGGCACAGGACCGGGTGCTGGTCCTGACCTGGTGGGAGGTCCCGGCGGACGCCCCGTACGACACGGCTGCCCTGCCGGAGCTGCCGGATCCGGCCACCGAACTGGTCACCCGCCCGGTCCACCGCTGGCGGTTCCGATCCCACGGGGTGGACCGGCCGCTCCCTCGTTGAACCTGTGTCCGATTATTTCCGTCAAGCAGTAGGTAGAGCTGTGGCTGACGGATGGACGTGGGGTTTCAGGTGCGCAAGAGGTTCGCGGGGGCGGTTGCCACCCTGCTCATATCGGCCACGGCGGCCCTGTCGGGCTGTACGGCGACGGCGGCGAGCGACCGGCCCACCGGCCAGACCGCCGACCGCTCAGGCCCCGCCACCGCCACCCCCGGCGGTACCGGCGGCAGTGGCGGTACTGGCGGTACTGGCGGCAGCGGTGGCGCGGGCGCCGGGGGAGCCGCGGCGGGCGGCACGGCGCCCGACCGCGCCGCCGCGTACCGCAAGTGGGGTCTGGAGCCGCTCGCCGTCCCGCCCGCGCCACCGGCCGCCAAGCCGGTCAGGACACCCCGGAGCGGCGCGGGCCGGGTCCCGGTGATCAGCGAGATACCCACCGACGACAAGGTCGTCTTCCTCACGATCGACGACGGCGCCGAGAAGGACCCGGAGTTCGTCGCGATGATGCGGGAGCTGGACATCCCCTTCACGATGTTCCTCACCGACTCCGCCATCTCCGCGGACTACGACTACTTCAAGCCCCTCGCCGCCCTCGGCAACGGCGTCGCCAACCACACCCTCACCCACCCCGACCTCCGCACCCTCGGCGCGAGCGACCAGCGGCGGGAGATCTGCGGGCAGCAGACCAGGCTGGCCGGGAAGTACGGCACCACACCCCGGCTGTTCCGCCCGCCGTACGGCAACTGGAACGAGGACACACGCACCGCCGCCGGGCAGTGCGGCATCGACGCGATCGTGCTCTGGCGGGAGTCGATGCAGATCAGCGACATGCAGTACCAGCGCGCCGACAGGAAGCTGCGCCCCGGCGACATCGTGCTGGCCCACTTCCGCGGCCCGGCGGACCTCAAGGGCACGTCCATGACGGAGATGACCGCCAACCTGCTGCGCCGCGTCCACGAGCAGGGATTCACGATCGCCCGCCTCGAGGACTACGTCTGACGGACAGGCCGGGGAGTCCGCCGCCGTCGGCCGCCCGCGAAGGCCGTGGCCCACGGCCGCCTGGCGGTTCGGCTCGTTCGGCTGTTCGGCTGTTCGGCGTCAGCGTGCCGCGGGCCGGCCGATCAGCATCGTCGGAGCCCCCGACACCCGGGTGAGGAAGACGGTCGCGGCGTTGCGGCCCTTCGGCTTCACCTTGCGGCGCAGCTCCTCCGGCTCCACCGCCGAGCCGCGCTTCTTCACGGTGAGGGTGCCGACCTCGCGCTCGCGCAGCAGCGCCTTCAGCTTCTTGACGTTGAAGGGCAGCTCGTCGGTGATCTCGTACGCGGTGGCGTACGGCGTGGGCCGCAGCTCGTCCGCCGTGACGTAGGCGATCGTCTCGTCCACGAGCCCGCCGCCCAGCTGCCGGGCGACCTCGGCGACCAGATGCGCACGGATGACGGCGCCGTCCGGCTCGTACAGGAAACGGCCCACCGTCCGCACCGGCGGCGCCGGCGGCGGAGTGGACGCGGTGAGCGTCGCCCCGCCCGGCAGGAGCGTCGCCCGTACGGAGCCGGGGGCCGTGCCGAACCAGAGCACCGCCTCCTTCACATCGCCGCCGTCCGAGATCCACTCGGCCTCCGCGTCGGGCGGGACGATCTCGTGCGGGATGCCCGGGGCGATCTTCAGCGCCGCGTGCGGGGCCTTCCGCGCGGTCTCCACGGCCCACGACAGGGGCGGCGAGTACGCCTCGGGGTCGAATACCCTGCCCCGCCCGCCCCTGCGCGCCGGGTCGACGAAGACCGCGTCGTACGGCGAGGTGTCGATCTCGGTGACATCGGCGCGGCGCACCTCGATCAGGTCGGACAGACCGAGCACCTCGGCGTTGGCGCGGGCGGCCTCGGCCGCCAGCGGATCACGGTCGACGGCGAGTACGGAGATCCCGGCGCGGGCGAGCGCGAGCGCGTCGCCGCCGATACCGCCGCACAGGTCCACGACGCTCCGCACACCCAGGCGGGCGAAGACGGCGGCACGGTGATCGGCGACCGTCCTGCGCGTCGACTGCTCGACACCGTTCGGCGTGAAGTACATCCGGTACGCGTCGTCGGCGCCGAACTTCGCGACCGCCCGCTGCCGCAGCCTGGCCTGTCCGATCGCCGCCGTCACCAGCTCGGCCGGGTGCTCGCGGCGCAGCCGGGAGGCCACCGCCAGCTCCTGGGCCGGGTCGTAGTCGCGCAGGGCGGTCAGCAGGGCCTGGCCCTCGTCGGTGAGGAGCGCGGAGAAGGCAGCGAGGTCGGTCACCCGCCCCATTGTGGGCCAGGCGGGGGATGGTGCGCGTCCGGCGGCGGTGTCGGCCGTACGCGAGGGCGCGGCGCTGACAGGATGCGGCGCCATGCAGCTAGTACGACAAACTCGGCAATCGCCGCGTATGCGGGCGTCCGTGGCGCTCGCCGCCCTTCTGGTCGCCGCCCTCGGCTCCGCCTGCGCCGCGGGGGGCACGGACGCGTCCGGCCCCCGCGGCGCGGAGATCCGGCCCGCCGCCGGCCAGCCCCAGCCGGCCGGCAAGCGGGCCGGGGAGCGGGCCGAGCGGCAGGCGCAGGCGCCCGGCGCGGCGGGCGCCCTCGCCGCGTACGTCGAGCGGGTGAAGCGCGCGCACGCCGCCCGCGCCGCGGCCGCCAGGAAGTGGGGCCTGAAGCGCACGCCGCTGACCCCGCCCCCGCCGCCCGACAGCAAGCCGGAGATCACCTTCCGCAAGGGCTTCGGCGTCGGGGACCCGAGCCTGCCGCCGGTCTTCACCACCGTGCCGACCAGCGACCGGGTCGTCTTCTTCACCATCGACGACGGCGCCGAGAAGGATCCCGAGCTGCTGAGGATGATGGCCGAGCTGGACATCCCCTACAGCGCGTTCCTCAGCGACTACCTGGTGAAGGAGGACTACGGCTACTTCAAGCGGATGCAGGACCTGGGCGTCTCCCTGCAGAACCACACGCTCAACCACCGGTACATGCCCGCCCTGTCGTACGCGCGCCAGGAGCGGGAGATCTGCGGGCAGCAGGACACCATCGAGAAGCGGTTCGGCAAACGGCCGACGCTGTTCCGTCCGCCGTACGGCAACTACAACGCCGACACGCTGCGCGCCGCCCGGTCGTGCGGCATCAAGGCGGTCCCGCTGTGGGCGGCCGAGGCGTTCCCCGACCGCATGGAGTGGCGGGAGTGGGACAAGGACCTGCACCCCGGGGACATCGTGCTGACGCACTTCCGGGGCCGGGGCGACTGGAAGGGCAGCATGGCCGACATGGTGCGCAGGGCCATGGACGTCATCACGGCCAAGGGCTACGCCGTCGCGAAGCTGGAGGACTACGTGTGACCGACACCGCGGTCCACGGGCGCGGCGCGGCGACGGAACCCCTTGCGCGCGGCGCGGGCGCGGCGCGCCGGGGCGGGCCGGGTGTGCGCGGCGCGGCGCGCCGGGGCGGGCCGGGCGGCGTCCTTCTCGTACGGTCGTGAGGAACCGGCGTCGGCGTGGTCGGGAACCGGCGTCGGCACGGGACGGAACCGTCGTCGGCGTGGGAGGGAACCGCCGCCGGCGCGGCTCGCGGCGCGACGCCGAGGGTGGTGAATTGGCACTCCGCTTGACCGAGTGCTAATCACGGTCATAGTCTCAGCCTTGGCACTCCCCACCGGAGAGTGCCAACACAGCGACGGGCAGGTCCGGCACCCGCGACGACGGATCCACCTGGTCGCCACCTCAGACAGATGACCCCGTGAGATCTCCGAAGGGGGAGGTCGGATCGTGACGACCACCAGCTCCAAGGTTGCCATCAAGCCGCTCGAGGACCGCATTGTGGTCCAGCCGCTCGACGCCGAGCAGACCACGGCCTCGGGCCTGGTCATTCCGGACACCGCCAAGGAGAAGCCCCAGGAGGGCGCTGTCCTGGCCGTGGGCCCGGGCCGCTTCGAGAACGGCGAGCGTCTTCCGCTCGACGTGAAGGTCGGCGATGTCGTGCTGTACAGCAAGTACGGCGGCACCGAGGTGAAGTACAACGGCGACGAGTACCTCGTCCTCTCGGCCCGCGACGTGCTCGCGATCGTCGAGAAGTAGTTCACCGCAGCAGAATGCTCTGAACCGCGCCCCTGGCCCCCGCCGATAATCGAGATCCCGGGCGGCGAGGGGCGCGGTTCGTCTCACCGGCGATGGCGGCCGCAGGCGCGGCCGAGGATCGCAATCGAGAGGACTGAATCGCTCCCATGGCGAAGATCCTGAAGTTCGACGAGGACGCCCGTCGCGCCCTTGAGCGCGGCGTCAACAAGCTTGCCGACACCGTCAAGGTGACGATCGGCCCCAGGGGCCGCAACGTCGTCATCGACAAGAAGTTCGGTGCGCCCACCATCACCAACGACGGTGTCACCATCGCCCGCGAGATCGAGGTCGAGGACCCGTACGAGAACCTCGGCGCCCAGCTGGTGAAGGAGGTGGCGACCAAGACCAACGACATCGCGGGTGACGGCACCACCACCGCCACCGTCCTGGCCCAGGCCCTGGTGCGCGAGGGTCTGCGCAACGTCGCCGCCGGTGCCTCCCCGGCCGCCCTGAAGAAGGGCATCGACGCCGCGGTGAAGGCCGTCTCCGACGAGCTGCTCGCCACGGCCCGCCCGATCGAGGACAAGGCCGACATCGCCGCCGTCGCCGCGCTGTCCGCGCAGGACCAGCAGGTCGGCGAGCTCATCGCCGAGGCGATGGACAAGGTCGGCAAGGACGGTGTCATCACCGTCGAGGAGTCCAACACCTTCGGCCTGGAGCTGGACTTCACCGAGGGCATGGCCTTCGACAAGGGCTACCTGTCCCCGTACATGGTCACCGACCAGGAGCGTATGGAGGCCGTCCTCGACGACCCGTACATCCTGATCCACCAGGGCAAGATCGGCGCGATCACCGACCTGCTCCCGCTGCTGGAGAAGGTCATCCAGGCCGGCGGCTCCAAGCCGCTGCTGATCATCGCCGAGGACGTCGAGGGCGAGGCCCTGTCGACCCTGGTCGTGAACAAGATCCGCGGCACCTTCAACGCGGTCGCGGTCAAGGCCCCCGGCTTCGGCGACCGCCGCAAGGCGATGCTCGGCGACATGGCCGCCCTCACCGGCGCCACCGTCATCGCCGAGGAGGTCGGCCTCAAGCTCGACCAGGCCGGTCTGGACGTGCTGGGCACCGCCCGCCGCGTGACCGTCACCAAGGACGACACCACCATCGTGGACGGCGGCGGCAACTCCGACGACGTCCTCGGCCGGATCAACCAGATCAAGGCCGAGATCGAGACCACGGACTCCGACTGGGACCGCGAGAAGCTCCAGGAGCGCCTCGCGAAGCTCGCCGGCGGCGTGTGCGTGATCAAGGTCGGTGCCGCCACCGAGGTGGAGCTGAAGGAGAAGAAGCACCGTCTGGAGGACGCCATCTCCGCGACCCGCGCCGCGGTCGAGGAGGGCATCGTCTCCGGTGGTGGCTCCGCGCTGGTCCACGCCGTCAAGGTGCTCGACGGCAACCTCGACAAGGACGGCGACGAGGCCACCGGTGTCGCGGTCGTCCGCCGCGCCGCCGTCGAGCCGCTGCGCTGGATCGCCGAGAACGCCGGCCTCGAGGGCTACGTCATCACCTCGAAGGTGGCGGACCTCGACAAGGGCCAGGGCTTCAACGCCGCGACCGGCGAGTACGGCGACCTGGTCAAGGCCGGCGTCATCGACCCGGTGAAGGTCACCCGCTCCGCGCTGGAGAACGCCGCGTCGATCGCCTCCCTCCTCCTCACCACCGAGACGCTCGTGGTGGAGAAGAAGGAAGAGGAGCCGGCGGACGCGGGCCACGGCCACGGTCACGGCCACGCCCACTGACGTCCGGACTCCGGCGCCCGGCGCCTGACGTCCTGACGAGTGCTCGGCACTGAGGCCCGGCGCCCCCACGGGGGCACCGGGCCTCCTGCACGCCCGCCGCCGGGCCGCCGCCCGTTCGACCGTTCGCTGCGGCGCCCGCCATGGTCCGGCCCCCCGGCGCCCGCCACGGTCGGCTCCCCCGGGCGCCCGCGGCCACCCGGCGCCCGCTGAGCCACGGCACCGGGCGCTCACGCGGGCCGACCGCCGGTCACGGCCCGTGTGAGCAGGCCGACCGCCGGTCACGGCACCCGTGTGAGCGGGCCGACCGCCGGTCACGGCATCTGAGTCAGCTGGGCGCCCGCCGGTCACGGCACCCGTGCGAGCAGGCCGACCGCCGGTCACGGCACCTGGTTGACCAGCCCGGCCGCTAGTCACGGCACCCGCTGATCAGACCGCCCACCGCGTCATGTCACCCGGCGCTCACGCCACCCGCGCCCGCCTGCTGCCCCCGGCTCACGGCGCCTGGTCCTCACGGCGCCCGGGGGCTCCCGGTCCCCGCCGCGTCACGGCACCGGACGTGTCAGCGCGCGCAGGCGGGCCGGGGGCTTTCCGGGCGGCTCACCTGGGGCCGTACTTGCGCCCCGCCCGCGAGCTCACCCCGCCCAGCAGGCCGCGCGGCGCCAGCTTCACGACACCCATCAGCGCCTTGTAGCGCGGGTCCGGCACCGACAGCGTCCGCCCCCGGGACAGGTCGGCCAGCGCCGACGTGACCAGCTTGTCGGCGTCCAGCCACATCCAGCCTGGGATGTTGTCCGTGCCCATCCCGGCCCGCTGGTGGAACTCCGTCCGGACGAAGCCCGGGCACAGCGCCATCAGCCGCACCCCGCTGCCCGCCAGGTCCCGCGCCGCGCCCTGGGTGAACTGCACGACCCACGACTTCGACGCGCCGTACGTGCCGCGCGGCACGAACGCGGCCACCGACGCCACGTTCACCACCGCCCCCCGTTTCCGGTCGCGCATCGAGGCGGTCGCCGCGGACGTCAGCCGCAGAACTGCCTCGCAGTGCACCTTCAGCATCTTCAGCTCGTCGGCCATCTTCACGTCCAGGAACCGGCCCTTGTTGCCGAACCCGGCGTTGTTCACCAGCAGGTCGACCGGCTGCTTGGGGTCGGAGAGCCGTGCCTCGACCGCCGCGATCCCGTCGTCCTCCGACAGGTCCGCGACCAGCACCTCCGCCTCGATGCCATGCCGGTCATGCAGCTCGGTCGCCTGCTCCCTGAGCCGTTTCGCATCGCGGGCCACCAGGATCACGTCATGGCCGTCCGCCGCCAGCCGCCGCGCGAAGGCGGCCCCGATTCCCGCCGTCGCGCCAGTAATCAGTGCACTCGTCATACACGGCACGTTAGTGCCCCACGTGCGTGTAAGGAGTACGCGCCCGTCCCGCCGCCCGCTCCCCCTCCTCGACCACGGCGAACTGCCCCATCATCCCCGCGTCCTCGTGGGACAGCAGATGACAGTGGTACATGTACGGCGTCCCGGGGTCCGACGGGCCGTCGAAGCGGAGCGCGATCCTCACCGTGCTGCCCAACGGCACGGCCACCGTGTCCTTGCGTCCGCGCAGCTCGGGGCCCGGTTCCCGCCCGTCGACGTCGACCACCCTGAACTGCACGTCATGGACGTGGAAGTTATGGGTCATGTCGCCGCCGTTGCGGAGGGTCCAGGTCTCCGTCGTCCCCCGAACGACCGTCTCGTCCACCCGGTCCAGCACCATCTCCCGGCCGTCTATGCCGGACCTCAGCAGCTCGAAATGGCGGCTGCGCGTGGACTGAGCCGGATCCGGGAGCTCCTGCTCGACCAGCAGGGCAGGCAACCCCGGCGACGGCCGCAGCGAGGACACCGCCCGCAGCTCGAGTACGTCGAACGAGTCCGCGCCCCCGTTGAACCGCTTCTCCCAGCCGTTGCCACCCCGCCACGGATGGCTGCGCAGCACGGTCCGCTCGCCCGGCGCCATCCGGACGACCACCTCGGCCCGTTCGCCCGGCGACAGCTCTATCCGGTCCATCGGCGCCGGCCGGTCGAGGAGCCCGCCGTCCGTACCGATGAGAGAGAAGGCGCGGTCGTCGTCGAAGCCGAAGGTGTAGACGCGTGCCGTGGACGCGTTGAGCAGCCGCAGCCGTATGAGTTCGTCCCGGACCGTCCGGTACGGCGCGAGCGTGCCGTTCACCAGGATCCGGTCGCCAAGGAAACCGGAGTCGCTCAGGAACCGGTGCCCGTGGTCGAACCGCGCGCCGTCGAAGCGGACGTCCTGCACGATCACCGGCACGTCGTCCACGCCGTACCGCCGGGGCAGGGTGAGGCGGCGCGCCGCCGGGTCGTCCAGGATGAACATGCCCGCCAGGCCGCGCTGCACATGCCGCTCGGTCGCGCCGTGCGGGTGAGGGTGGTACCAGAGCGTGGCGGCCGGCTGGTCGACCGTCCAGCGCGGTGCCCACGCCCCGCCCGCCGCTATCGGCTGGTGCGGCCCGCCGTCCATGGCGGCGGGCAGATGCATACCGTGCCAGTGGACGGTGGACGTCTCGCCCAGGGTGTTCCGTATCCGCACCTTCACCTTGTCGCCGCGCCCGGCACGCAACGTGGGCCCCAGATAGGACCCGTTGAAGCCCCAGGTCGGTGTACGGACACCCGGTGCGAACTCGGTCTCGCCCGCGCGCATGGTCAGGTCGAAGACCCGTGTGCCGTCCCGCTCGACTGCCGGTTCGGCCAGCGGCGGCACGGCCAGCTCGTTGGCGAAGCGCACCCCGCCGACCGTATTGATGTCCGCCGTCGTCCACAGCCAGGCGAACAGTCCGCCCAGAGCCGCGAGGAGCACCCCCGCGGCCGTCCCGATGACGAGCAGCACCCGCCGAAGCCGTCGGCGCCGCCCCCGTACCCTCGTCGTCTTCATGTCATCCAGCCTCACGCCGGCCGCCCCCCGGCCGCATGGGGCAGATCCCTGATCCGCCCCCGACCGGCCCCCTAGGTCAGATCGCGCGCGGCCTGCCCCGCGGTGTACTTCAGCGCCGCTTCCCGCAGTTCGGGGTGGGCGGCCTCGCCGGCGGCGAGGATCCGCGGCAGCAGCTCCCGCTGGGTGGTCTCGGCACGGAACGCCAGCTCGACGGTCACGTCGTGGTCCGGCCGGTGCACGATCTCGACCCGGTCGCCGGCACGGATCTCACCGGGCTCGATCACCCGCAGATACGCGCCGGGCGCGGCCCGCACGGTGAACCGCTTGACCCACCCCCGCTCGCCCAGCCAGTCGGCGAACGTCCGGCAGGGAACGCGCGGCGACGTCACCTCCAGCAGCAGCGTGGCCCCGATCCGCCACCGTTCGCCGATCAGCGCGCCGTTCACGTCGAGGCCGGAGGTGGTCAGGTTCTCGCCGAACGAGCCGTTGCCGATCGGTCGCCCGAGCTCGCGCTCCCAGTGGTCCAGCTCCTCCCGGGCGAACGCGTACACCGCCTGGTCGGAGCCGCCGTGATGACGCAGGTTGCACACCACGTCCCCGGCGACGCCGCCCCCGCCGACGCCCTTCGCCCCCGGATCCGAAACCCGTAGGGGGCCGTCGGCCGGACGCTTGTCGATTCCGGTCGCGCCGCCCGGCGTGTCCGTGAGGACGGTGGACCGCACCCGCCCCACGTTCACGGTCAGGACCTTCACGTCGCCCCCGTCGATGCCGGTCGCGCCCACGCCGCCCCCGTCGATAGCGGTCGCGCCCATGCCGTCCACGCCCGTGCCGTCCACGTCGTCCCCGTCGCTCATGGCCGCACGGTAACCGGGCTGCCTCAAAGTCAGCCATCGGTTATTTCGCGCCACATCCAAGGGACCCTTATATTCAGAAGGTGATCGAAGCCCGCCACCTCCGCGTCCTGCGCGCCGTGGCCGCCACCGGTTCCTTTTCCGCCGCAGCCCGTGAGCTGGGCTGCACCCAGCCCGCGGTGAGCCAGCAGATGAAGGCGCTGGAATCGTCCGCAGGCACGCCGCTGCTGATCCGTACCGGCCGGGAGATGCGGCTGACACAGGCGGGCGAGGCCCTGGTCCGGCACGCCGCCGGCATCCTCGCCGGGCTCACCGCCGCCGAGGAGGAGATCGCCGCTATCGCGGGCCTGCGGGCCGGGCGCGTCCGGCTGGTGTCGTTCCCGAGCGGCAGCTCCACCCTCGTCCCCACCGCGCTCGCCGCCCTGCGCGCGGCGCACCCCGGGACGCGGGTGTCGCTGGTCGAGGCCGAGCCTCCCCGTTCCGTGGAGATGCTCCGTGACGGCGACTGCGACGTGGCGCTCGCCTTCCGGTACGGCGGGGCCGCCAAGGACGGGGGCGCTGCCGCCGCCGAGTGGGACGACCTGGTGGTGCGTCCGCTGCTCACCGACCGGCTCGTCGCCCTGGTTCCCGAGGCCCACGGCCTCGCGGACGCGGACGCCCTCGCGATCGGCGAACTCGCGGGCGAGCCGTGGATCGCGGGGTGCCCGCGCTGCCGCCGCCAGCTTGTGGACGTGTGCGAGAGCGCCGGGTTCACGCCCCGCATCGACTTCGCGACGGACGACTACCCGGCGGTGGTGGGCCTGGTCGGCGCGGGCCTCGGCGTCGCCGTGCTGCCCGGTCTGGCCATCGAATCCGTACGGCCCAGGGGGGTGCGTACGGTGACGTTGGAACCCGTGGTGGAGCGCGAGATCGTGGCGCTGACGCTGCCGGACCTGGCGATGGTCCCGGCGGTCGCGGCCACCCTGGACCAGCTGGCGCACGCGGCGGCCCAGGCCTGAACCGCCCGAGCCGCCCCTCGGTCGCACCGGCAGCCCGTGCGCACGATGCCCTGACCGTCCGGAGGGGCGGAGCGTACGGAGGGGCGGCCTGCCGGGCACAGGCCGCCCCTCGCCCCGCACACCCTCGAGTGCGGAAACGTTACTTCACGTCTGATGGCCCGTCAGGGGCGCCCCGCGTGTGCGGGAGATGTAGTGATCAGTCGGTTGCGCGCTCGTCCCATGAGCTCCTCGCGCTCGTCCTCGGTGAGGCCGCCCCATACGCCGTAGGGCTCCCGCACGGCTAGTGCGTGGGCCGCGCACTCCGCGCGGACCGGGCACCGCATGCAGACCTCTTTCGCCGAGTTCTCGCGCGCACTCCGTGCCGCGCCGCGCTCTCCCTCGGGGTGGAAGAAGAGCGAACTGTCGACCCCGCGGCAGGCCGCGAGGAGCTGCCAGTCCCACAGGTCGGCGTTGGGTCCGGGAAGGCGGGAGAAATCTGCCATAGCGCATGTCCCCTTGAAACCGGTACTGAGCGGACTACTTGTCGCAGTAGATGTAAATATGACTCATTGCGAATCTAGCCATAGACACCAGCAAAGGGAAGGAAAAGGCGCTAAATGGGGCATAGCTGGGAGTGAGGTGGCGGTGACCTGCGGCGTTCTTCTCCGTATGCACTCCCTCACGTAGAGTGTCGGAGGGCGTGGCCGCACCCGTAACTCTTTCGGGTGACCGTCGTTGAGAGTGCGGAGCGGTTGACGCAACTAGCCCTCGGGCAAGTGTCCGAGGGTGTCTACCGCACAGGTGACGATTCGTAACCAGCCTGGAGGCTCAAGGTGACGCGCATCAGCTGCGGAGGACGGCCATGACATCCGTCCTCGTCTGCGACGACTCCCCGCTTGCCCGAGAAGCGCTCCGCCGCGCCGTCGCCACTGTGCCCGGCGTCGAGCGCGTGACGACCGCGGCCAACGGCGAGGAGGTCCTCCGCCGCTGGGGCGCAGACCGCTCGGACCTGATTCTGATGGACGTACGCATGCCCGGACTGGGTGGCGTGGAGACCGTCCGCCGACTGCTCTCCGCGGACCCCGGCGCCCGCATCATCATGCTCACCGTCGCCGAGGATCTGGACGGGGTCGCGCTCGCCGTCGCCGCCGGCGCGCGTGGGTACCTGCACAAGGACGCCTCGCGCGCGGAGCTGCGGGCCACCGTCACGCAGGCCCTCGCCGACCCGACCTGGCGCCTCGCCCCCCGTCGGCTCCGCTCTGCCGAGATGGGCGCCGCGCCCACGCTCACGGCGCGGGAGATCCAGGTCCTCGAAGGCATGAGTCACGGCCGCTCCAACGCCGAGATCGGGCGTGAGCTCTTCCTCTCCGAGGACACGGTCAAGACGCATGCCAGGCGGCTGTTCAAGAAGCTGGGCGCCTCGGACCGGGCGCACGCGGTCGCGCTCGGTTTCCGCTGGGGCCTGGTGCGCTAGGAAGTGACCGGTCGGATCCCCGTCCGCCGCGCGGCGGACGGGGCGGCGGAGGCCCGATGCCGGTTTCCGGCTCGATGCCGCATCCTTGAGGGGTGGAGTTCCTCGGGGACGAGTCGATCGAGCGGGAGGGGAGGGCGCAGGAGATGAGTTCCGGCGCACCTGCTCATAACGCTTCGGTGCACAACTACGGACGCGGTGCCACGGACCGGCAGAGATCAGGGCACCATGGACCGATGCGTGACGACGAGACGGCTGCTTCCGCCACGCCCTCCGGGGCCGGAGCGATCGGCGCACTCGTCCACCGCGCGGTCGAGGGCGACGAACAGGCCACGCACGACCTGCTGGCCCATGTCCACCCGCTCGCCCTGCGGTACTGCCGTACGCGGCTGAACCGACTGCCCGGCGACGCGCGTCACTTCGTGGAGGACCTCGCACAGGAGGTCTGCGTCGCCGTACTGATGGCCCTGCCGCGCTACCGGGACACGGGCCGACCCTTCGAGGCGTTCGTGTTCGCCATCGCCGGGCACAAGGTCGCCGACCTCCAGCGAGCCGCCATGCGGCACCCCGGGTCCACGGCCGTGCCCTCCGACGAGATGCCCGAGCGCCCCGACGACTCGCTCGGACCCGAGGAGCGCGCGCTGCTCAGCGACGACGCGGAGTGGGCGAAACGGCTGCTCGCCAACCTTCCCGAGAACCAGCGCGAACTGCTCGTCCTGCGGGTCGCCGTCGGGCTGACCGCCGAGGAGACCGGGCAGATGCTCGGCATGTCCCCCGGTGCGGTCCGGGTGGCCCAGCACCGGGCGCTCAGCCGCCTGCGGGCGCTCGCCGAACAGTGATGCCGGCGCCGCACGAACAGTGGCGCCAGAGCCGCACGAACGGCGTTGCCGGTGCCGCACGAGCGGTGACACCCGTGTCGCACGAGCCGCGATGACGGTGCCGCGCCGGTCGAACCCCCGTATGGCGGAAGTCATACGTGTGAACGTACAAAGCTTTCGGGTGATCTTGTTCGTGGAATGAGACGCGCCCGCTGGCCGTTAGCATGGACATCCGCACCGATCAAGGCCATATGGGGAAGGTGTCATGACTGCCAACGTCGACGGAGTGCCCGAGAAATTCGCGACACTCGGGCTGACCTACGACGACGTGCTGCTGCTGCCGGGCGCGTCCGACATGGCCCCCGACCAGATCGACACCTCTTCGCACCTGTCCAAGAACGTCCGGCTCAACATCCCGTTGCTCTCGGCCGCGATGGACAAGGTCACCGAGTCCCGCATGGCCATCGCCATGGCCCGGCAGGGTGGTGCCGGTGTCCTCCACCGCAACCTCTCCATCGCCGACCAGGCCAACCAGGTCGACCTGGTGAAGCGGTCCGAGTCCGGCATGGTCACCGACCCGATCACGGTCCACCCGGACGCGACGCTGGCCGAGGCCGACGCGATCTGTGCCAAGTTCCGCATCAGCGGCGTCCCGGTGACCGACCCCGCGGGCAAGCTGCTCGGCATCGTCACCAACCGCGACATGGCCTTCGAGACCGACCGCAGCCAGCAGGTGCGCGACGTCATGACCCCGATGCCGCTGGTCACCGGCAAGGTCGGCATCTCGGGCGTGGACGCCATGGAGCTGCTGCGCCGCCACAAGATCGAGAAGCTGCCGCTGGTCGACGACGACGGCATCCTCAAGGGCCTGATCACCGTCAAGGACTTCGTCAAGGCGGAGCAGTACCCGAACGCCGCGAAGGACAGGGAAGGCCGGCTGATCGTCGGTGCCGCCGTCGGCGTCGCGGGCGACGCCTACGAGCGTGCCCAGGCCCTGATCGAGGTGGGCGTCGACTTCATCGTCGTGGACACGGCGCACGGACACTCCCGGCTGGTCGGCGACATGGTCGCGAAGATCAAGTCGAACGCGTCGGTCGACGTCATCGGCGGCAACGTCGCCACCCGCGACGGCGCCAAGGCGCTGGTCGACGCGGGCGTCGACGGCATCAAGGTCGGTGTCGGCCCCGGCTCCATCTGCACCACGCGCGTCGTCGCCGGCATCGGCGTACCGCAGGTCACGGCCATCTACGAGGCGTCCCTCGCCGCCAAGGAGGCCGGCGTCCCGGTCATCGGCGACGGCGGCCTGCAGTACTCGGGCGACATCGCCAAGGCCCTCGTCGCGGGCGCCGACACGGTGATGCTGGGCTCGCTGCTCGCGGGCTGCGAGGAGTCGCCGGGCGAGCTGATGTTCATCAACGGCAAGCAGTTCAAGTCGTACCGGGGCATGGGCTCCCTGGGCGCCATGCAGTCCCGTGGCGACCAGCGCTCCTTCTCCAAGGACCGGTACTTCCAGGAGGGCGTCGCCTCCGACGAGAAGCTGGTCCCCGAGGGCATCGAGGGCCAGGTGCCCTACCGCGGCCCGCTCTCCGCGGTCGTCCACCAGCTGGTCGGCGGCCTGCGCCAGTCGATGTTCTACGTCGGTGGCCGGACCGTCCCGGAGCTCCAGGACCGCGGCCGGTTCGTACGGATCACGTCGGCGGGTCTCAAGGAGAGCCACCCGCACGACATCCAGATGACCGTCGAGGCACCGAACTACAGCAGCCGGCGCTAGTCACCGCAACCGCGACCGCCGCACCACCACACCGTGATCACGCCCGGGAGGGGCGGCCCGGGACCGCCCGGGCCGCCCCTCCCGCGTGTGTCGGCGATACTGGTAGGCGCAGACGTAGAGGGAAAGGCCACACATCGTGACTGAGATCGAGATCGGGCGCGGCAAGCGCGGCCGCAGGGCGTACGCGTTCGACGACATCGCCGTCGTACCGAGCCGGCGCACCCGGGACCCGAAGGAGGTCTCGATCGCCTGGCAGATCGACGCCTACCGCTTCGAGCTGCCCTTCCTGGCCGCCCCCATGGACTCCGTCGTCTCCCCGCAGACGGCCATCCGCATCGGGCAGCTCGGCGGTCTCGGTGTGCTGAACCTCGAGGGTCTGTGGACCCGGTACGAGGACCCGCAGCCGCTCCTCGACGAGATCACCGAGCTGGACGAGGCCACCGCGACCCGCCGCCTCCAGGAGATCTACGCCGCGCCGATCAAGGAAGAGCTGATCGGGCAGCGGATCAAGGAGGTGCGCGACTCGGGTGTGGTCACCGCCGCCGCGCTCTCGCCGCAGCGCACGGCCCAGTTCTCCAAGGCCGTCGTGGACGCCGGTGTCGACATCTTCGTGATCCGTGGCACGACCGTCTCCGCCGAGCACGTCTCCGGCGCGGCCGAGCCGCTGAACCTGAAGCAGTTCATCTACGAGCTGGACGTGCCCGTCATCGTCGGCGGCTGCGCCACCTACACCGCGGCCCTGCACCTGATGCGGACGGGCGCGGCGGGTGTGCTCGTCGGTTTCGGCGGCGGCGCCGCCCACACCACCCGTAACGTGCTGGGCATCCAGGTGCCGATGGCCACTGCCGTGGCGGACGTCGCGGCCGCTCGCCGGGACTACATGGACGAGTCCGGCGGCCGGTACGTGCACGTCATCGCGGACGGCGGGGTCGGCTGGTCGGGCGACCTGCCGAAGGCCATCGCGTGCGGTGCCGACTCGGTCATGATCGGCTCGCCCCTGGCGCGGGCGACCGACGCGCCGGGCAAGGGCCACCACTGGGGCATGGAGGCCGTCCACGAGGACGTGCCGCGCGGCAAGCTCGTCGACCTCGGCATCGTCGGTACGACCGAGGAGGTCCTCACGGGGCCCTCGCACACCCCGGACGGGTCGATGAACTTCTTCGGCGCCCTGCGCCGGGCCATGGCGACCACGGGCTACAGCGAGCTCAAGGAGTTCCAGCGCGTCGAGGTCACCGTCGCGGACGCGCAGCACAGCCGCTGACGTACACGGCACAGCGCCGGATGTACACCGGCGGAGCCGCCTGACGCGCGGCCGACAGCGGCGAGGGCCCGTACCGGATTCGGTGCGGGCCCTCGGTGTATCCGGCTATCCGGCTATCCGGCCATGCGGCGTGTCCGGCGTGTCCGGCGTGTTCGGCCCTGTGGCGGACGTACGCGCGCGTGCGCGCGGCACAGGGGCCGGTGGCCGCCCCGTGTACGGGTGGCGGCCTGCACTGCCCGTGTGCTTCGTACGTACGTAGGTGTGGTGCTTCCGTCAGCGCGCGGACTTCTTCGCGGCCGAGAAGGCGGTGATGCCGCCGATCGCCAGGAAGAGCCACGTCATCACGTCGGCCTCTTCCTTCCAGCCGTCGATCAGGTCGCCCAGGTTCTCCGTGAGGATCGTGACGGCGGAGAGCTCGCCGCCGGACCACCAGCTGATCAGCAGCGCGAAGCCGAACAGCTGACCGGCGAAGACACCGGCGAGCGCGAGCGGCGCGCTGATGACCGGCAGCAGCGGATTGGCGCCGCCGACCTTGCCGACGGCGAAGCCGACGAGGGCGCCGACGCCCAGAGCGGCGTAGCCGATCTCGGTGTACTCGCCGTTCTCCTTGCCGAAGGCGCGCATGATGCCGCCGTAGACGAGGGCGCCGACGACCATCGCGACGACACCGACCACGATGCCGAGCGTGACGTTGCTCCGCGCCGGGGCGGCCGGCTGCGCGGGGTACGGCGCGGTGGGCTCGACGCCGGGGCCGCCGGCGAACGGGTTGCCGGAGGGCGGCGGAACGGACTGGCTCATGCTGGGATTCCCCCTGGATGCCTGGGCGCGCCCCACGCACAGCTGTGCGTTGACGCACTGCTGTGCGAATCAGCCCCGGACACTAGCAGGAGGGTCCGACAACAGGCCCCGTGATTCCAGGGGCCGCAAGGGCGGAACCGGTCAAAGGCGTTGGGCGGCCCCCGCCGGGGTGGCTCCGCGCGTGTCCAGCAGCAGCTGCGCCTTCACGGAGAGCCCTTGGAGGTCGTACGTGCGGTGGTGCTGGAGAAGGATCGTCAGGTCGGCCCCGGCGGCCGCCTCGTAGAGGGAGTCCGCGCGGGGCACGGGGACGTCGCGTACGCGCCAGTCGGGCACGTACGGGTCGTGATAGCTGACCGCGGCGCCCAGGTCCATCAGATGGCGGGCGATCTCCGGCGCGGGAGACCCTTCCTGGTCGGCGAGGTCCGGCTTGTAGGTGACGCCGAGCAGCAGGACGCGGGCGCCGCGCGCGGACTTGCCGTGCTCGTTGAGGAGGGTGGCGCAGCGCTGGACGACATAGCGGGGCATGCGTTCGTTGACCTGGCTCGCCAGTTCGACCAGCCGGAGCGGGTGGTGGGCGCCGATGGTGTCGACGGGCGTGCCGTGGCCGCCGACGCCGGGGCCGGGGCGGAACGCCTGGAACCCGAACGGTTTGGTCTCGGCGCACCGGATGACGTCCCAGAGGTCGACGCCGAGCTCATGGCAGAGCACCGCCATCTCGTTGACCAGGGCGATGTTGACGTGCCGGAAGTTGGTCTCCAGCAGCTTCACCGTCTCCGCCTCGCGGGGGCCGCGCGCGCGTACCACCTTCTCGGTGAGGCGGCTGTAGAAGGCGGCGGCGGATTCGGTGCAGGCCGGGGTGAGGCCGCCGATGACCTTGGGGATGTGGGTGTAGCCGTGGACGCGGTTGCCGGGGTCGAGACGCCCGGGGGAGTAGGCCAGGTGGAAGTCGCGGCCGGCCCGCAGCCCCGAGCCCTCTTCGAGGATCGGGCGCAGGAACTCCTCGGTGGTGCCGGGCCGTACCGGTGATTCCAGCAGCACGGTGGTGTGCGGGCGCAGCCGCGCGGCCAGGGCGCGGGCCGCGTCGGAGACGGCGCCGAGGTCGATGCCGCGATCCACCCCGAGTGGGGTCGGTACGCAGATGACGGCGGTGCGGACGCGCCCGAGTTCGGCCGGGTCGGTGGTGGGCCGGAAGCCCCCCGAGAGCATCCGGCGGATCTCCGACGCGGTGAGGGAGCCGTCGACGGGGGTGCGTCCTGCGGCGAGCTCCGCTACGGGGCGGGGGTCGATGTCGTAGCCGATGGTGGCGATGCCGGCGGCTGTGGCGGCCTGGGCGAGGGGCAGTCCGTGGTGGCCGAGGCCGATGACGGCGAGGTCTGCGGGCATGGGTGGGCCGTCCTTCCCAGTAGCCGGAGCGGACGAGGGCCGCAAGTCCTGTGGACGGAACAAGCGGGTGCAATGTCAGACTAGGCGTAAATATGACCGTTATGTTGCATTGCGCGGCGATGGGCGTCCGAGTGTTGTCCACAGGCGGTGGCTGAAGTCGGAGTGCCGGGACAGAATCGAAGCTGTGAGCCCGACCACACGGGGGGACGACGGGAGGCAGCGGTGAGGACAGCGACACTGGGACCCACGGAGCGCGCGGAGGCGCTGGCCGCCATGGCCGAGCGCGAGCTCGACGTACTGGTGGTCGGCGCCGGCGTCGTGGGCGCGGGCACCGCACTCGACGCGGCGACCCGCGGCCTGGCCACCGGACTGGTGGAGGCGCGTGACTGGGCGTCGGGCACGTCCAGCCGGTCGAGCAAGCTGATCCACGGCGGCCTGCGGTACCTGGAGATGCTGGACTTCGCGCTCGTACGGGAGGCACTGAAGGAGCGCGGACTGCTGCTGGAGCGGCTGGCGCCGCACCTCGTCAAGCCGGTGCCCTTCCTCTATCCACTGCGGCACAAGGGCTGGGAGAGGTTCTACGCGGGCTCGGGCGTCGCGCTGTACGACGCGATGTCCGTGTCGTCCGGGCACGGCCGCGGCCTCCCCCTGCACCGGCATCTGACACGGCGGCAGGCGCTGCGGGTGGCGCCCGCGCTGCGGAAGGAGGCGCTGGTCGGCGCGTTGCAGTACTACGACGCGAAGATGGACGACGCCCGCTATGTGACGACGCTCGTACGGACAGCCGCCGCGTACGGCGCCCACGCCGCCAGCCGGGCGCGCGTCATCGGCTTCCTCCGCGAGGGCGAACGCGTCGTCGGCGCGCGCGTGCGGGACGTGGAAGCCGGCGGCGAGTACGAGGTCCGGGCCAAACAGGTCGTCAACGCGACCGGTGTGTGGACGGACGACACCCAGGCGCTCATCGGCGAGCGCGGCCAGTTCCACGTCCGCGCCTCGAAGGGCATCCATCTGGTCGTACCCAAGGACCGGATCCATTCGAGCACCGGGCTGATCCTGCGCACCGAGAAGTCCGTGCTGTTCGTCATCCCGTGGGGCCGCCACTGGATCGTCGGCACCACGGACACGGACTGGGACCTCGACAAGGCCCATCCGGCGGCGTCGAGCGCCGACATCGACTACCTCCTGGAACATGTGAACAGCGTCCTCGCGACCCCGCTCACCCGGGACGACGTGCAGGGCGTCTACGCCGGGCTGCGCCCCCTGCTGGCCGGTGAGTCCGACGCGACCAGCAAGCTGTCACGGGAGCACACGGTCGCCCACCCGGTCCCCGGCCTGGTCGTCGTCGCGGGCGGCAAGTACACGACGTACCGGGTGATGGCCAAGGACGCCGTCGACGAGGCGGTGCACGGCCTCGACACGCGCGTGGCGGCGTGTGTCACGGAGGAGGTGCCGCTGGTCGGCGCCGAGGGATACCGGGCGCTGTGGAACGCCAGGGCCCGCATCGCGGCGCGGACGGGGCTTCACGTGGTACGCGTGGAGCACCTGTTGAACCGGTACGGGTCGCTGGTGGAGGAGGTGCTGGAGCTGATCGCCGCCGAGCCGGGCCTCGGTGAACCCCTGGGCGGTGCCGAGGACTACCTTCGAGCCGAAATCGTGTACGCCGCGTCGCACGAGGGCGCGCGGCATCTGGACGACGTCCTGACCCGGCGGACCCGTATCTCCATCGAGACGTTCGACCGCGGCACCCGCAGCGCCCGTGAGTGCGCGGAACTCATGGCACCGGTGCTGGGCTGGGACAACAGGCAGATCGAACGGGAGGTGGAGCACTACGAGAAGCGTGTGGAGGCGGAGCGGGAGTCGCAGCGCCAGCCCGACGACCTGACGGCCGACGCGGCCCGTCTGGGCGCGCCTGACATCGTTCCGCTCTGAGCCGCGGGGGCCCTTCGGCGCACCAGTGCGGACCCGGGAGTACCGCTGGTCCTGGAGTGAGGGACAATGAAGGCTCTTCCAGGGCGGGTTACCGCATCGCGCGGAAGCGGCAGGCGCGGGCGAGGAACAGGATCGCAGAGGGGACGCATGTCGGGAGCGGAGCAGGCGCGGAACGCGGCGCGGGAACCTCGGCGCGGCGCCGCCGAGTCGGAAGCCGGGCCGGGCGTCGAGCCGGGTGCGGCGACCGATGACGGCGTGGCCATGGAGTCCGGTGACGAGGCGGCCGCACGGAACACGGTTCCGGCCGCCCGGTCGGGTGTGGACGCGGGCGAGGACGGCGGCGAGACCGCCGCGACCGACGTGCCCGAGGACAGGAAGCCCACGGAGCAGGCGGAGCCCGAGCGTCCCACGGAGCCCGGGGACGACAAGCCCGGGGCCGGGAAGGCCCAGGACGGGAAGCCCGGGGCCGGGAAGGCCGGGGACCGGACACCCGAGGCGGCTGCGCCCGGGGACAAGACGCCTCGGGCGACTGCCGGTCAGGGCACGCCGTCGCAGGATTCCCCCCGGGACGGGACCCCCGACAAGGCACCTCGAGACAAGACCCCCGAGGGCGGAGCCGGCGAGAACAAGGCTTCCGACGCCGGCGTCCCCGAGGCCGAGGCCGCCGAGGTCGATACCCCGCAGGGCCGGGCGCCGCTGACCAAGGCCGCTCAGGGCGTGCCCGCGCGGGACGCTGCCCAGGCGGAGGCCGCTCAGGAGGCCCCCCGAGCCAACGCCCCCCAGGCCAAAGCATCCCTGGCCAAAACGCCTCAGGACAAGACGCCTCAGGACAAGACCCCGCCGGACAGGGCGCCGCAGGCGGCGGCCGCGCAGGCGGCGGGACCGTCGGGGCGCAGGGCTGGCGCCGGTGCCGCGCCGACGGCGGAGGGGCGGCTGCTCGCCGGGCGGTACCGGCTCGGCGGCGTGCTCGGACGCGGCGGAATGGGAACCGTCTGGCGTGCTGTGGACGAGACGCTCGGCCGTACCGTCGCCGTCAAGGAGCTGCGCTTCCCCGGCAGCATCGACGAGGACGAGAAGCGCCGGCTGGTCACGCGAACCCTGCGCGAGGCCAAGGCGATCGCCCGGATCCGCAACAACGGCGCGGTGACCGTCTACGACGTCGTGCACGAGGACGACCGGCCCTGGATCGTCATGGAGCTCATCGAGGGCAAGTCCCTCGCGGACGCCGTGCGCGAGGACGGCACCCTCACACCCCGGCGCGCCGCCGAGGTGGGGCTCGCGATCCTGGACGTCCTCCGCTCGGCCCACCGCGAGGGCATCCTGCACCGCGATGTGAAGCCGTCCAACGTACTGATCGCCGAGGACGGCCGGGTCGTCCTCACCGACTTCGGCATCGCGCAGGTCGAGGGCGACCCGTCCATCACCTCCACCGGCATGCTCGTCGGCGCGCCCTCCTACATCTCGCCCGAGCGGGCCCGGGGCCACAAGCCCGGCCCGGCGGCCGACATGTGGTCGCTGGGCGGCCTGCTCTACGCGTGCGTGGAGGGCGTCCCGCCCTACGACAAGGGTTCCGCGATCGCGACACTGACCGCGGTGATGACCGAGCAGCTCGACCCGCCGAAGAACGCGGGACCGCTGGAGGAGGTCATCTACGGCCTGCTCGCCAAGGACCCGGCGCAGCGGCTCGACGACGCGGGCGCACGCGCGCTGCTCACCGCCGTCATCGACGCGCCGGACAAGCCGGTCGTCCCTCCGGCGCCGGAGCCGTCTCCCGAGGCCACGCGGGTCGTGCCGCTCCCGCCCCGGCCGCCGGAGCGTGACGTGGCCGCCGACCGGATGCGCGGTGCGCTGCGCTCCGTACGGAACGCGGCCGCGGCGACCGCCACGCGACCGGAGCGTCCCGGCCCGCCCGCGCCCGTGCGGGCGCCGCTCACGGACGTGGTGCCGCGCCGCACGCTGGTGACCATCGCGGTCGTCGCCGTACTCGCGGTGCTGGCCACCGTGCTCGCGTTCGCGCTCGGCGGGGACGACGACCCGGGAGCCAAGGGCGCGGGCACCGGCGACCAGGCGGCCTCGACCGGGGCGACCGCCGGTTCCGACGGCGACGGCGGCACCGCGGGGAAGACCGGTGGCAACGACGGCCGACCGGACGGCGACAAGGGCACGGAGCAGGACGGCACCAAGCCCGGCACCAGCACCGAGGGTCAGCAGGGCGGACAGCAGGGCGGCGCCGGTGCGACCCCCTCCGTGACGCCCAGCGGCGGGCCGATGCTGCCCGCCGGGTACAAGATGATCACCAACAAGCAGTTCCGCTTCTCCATGGCCATGCCGTCGGATTTCCGTATGACCGGCATAGCGGGCAACAACTCCGGCGGGATATTCAGCGCCGACGGCGGATTCCCGCGCATACAGGTCGACTTCACCGGCAGCCCCGGCCAGGACGCGGCCGCCGCGTGGACCGCCGCCATGGGCGCCGTCGCCGCGAGCAGCAACGGCTACAAGCACCACGGCATCAAGCCCGTGGCCTACAACGGCTATCCGACCGTGGCCGATTGGCAGTTCGAGCGCAATCAGGGCGGCGAACGGGTATGGGTGCTCAACAGGGGGTTCAAGGTCGACGCCAAGCACGGCTACGCGATCATGATCACGTGCAGGTCCGCGGAGTGGAACGGCGCCGAGTGCAAGACCTTGCGGGAGACGGCGTTCGCGACATTCAGCCCCAAGGACTGACCACGGGGACGTATCGTGAGACCTGGGGGACCGCGCGCGGCTGAATCGCGCGCGTAACTGCACACGAACCGACCGGAATTGGCGGTATTGACGGTTTCGTACGGACGGCGAGGCCGGGGGGACAGCGCGCTCACGGGGAGGCGTCGTGGACGACTACGCGGGACGGGTACTCGCCGACCGCTACCGCCTGCCGCTGCCGCCCTCGGACGCGTTCGACGTGGTCGAGACCCGGGCGTTCGACACCTACAGTGGGCAGGAAGTCCTGATCCGCCAGCTGCCGCTGCCCGAGGTCGTGGACGCCGAGGTGGTCGACGCCGACCCGGCGTACGGCCAGGCGGGCGGGTACGGCCGGCGGACCGCGCAGCCCCGCCAGGCGCCCCGGACCGCCACGCGCCGGCCCGCGGACCCGGCGGTGCGGCGGGCCGTCGAGGCCGCTCAGACCGCCGCGCAGATCCCGGACCATCCGCGCCTGGACCAGGTCTTCGACGTCTTCGCGGAAGGCGGCTCGCTGTGGATAGTGAGTGAACTGGTCGACGCCCGGCCGCTCGCCGCCCTCCTCGCCGAGGAGCCGCTCAATCCGTACCGCGCGGCCGAGATCGCCTCGGACCTGCTGACGGCGTTGCGCGCCCTGCACGCGCACGGCTGGACCCACCGGAACATCACCGCCCGCACGGTGCTGATCTGCGACGACGGGCGGGTCGTCCTGACCGGGCTCGCGGCCGGCGCGGCGGAAGAGGCCCTCTGCGGCTACGCCCCGGTCCCGGAACCCGACGTGCTCGGCGCGGGCGACCGGGGCGACGTGATCGACGAGGTCGGCGCGATCGACGAGGGCGGCGGGTTCTCCCCACAGGACGCGGGCTCCGGGCAGGACGAGGGCTCCGGGTCGTACGCCTTGTACGACACCTATGACGACGTCCACGGCGTACGGCTGCCGGCGCCCGCGACCGGCCCGGTTCCCCTCCCGCCGGGCCCTCCCGCCCTGCCCAGCGGCTACACACCGCAGTGGTGGTCCCAGGCCGCCGACCGGGGCGACGACGACGAACACGACGACGAACACGACGACGAGCACGACGACGGAGACGTCGGCGACCACGGCGACGGGCGGGGCGAGGACGGCGGTGGGGCGGCGGCGCCACGTGCCCTGCTGGCCGGGACGTGGCGTGACGGCCCGCGGCCCGTGTCCGCGGGCGGGGGCAGCTCCCCGTACGGCGACGTCTCCCCGTACGGCGGCCCCAAGGCGGCGCTGCGGGCCGAGGCCCAGCGGGCAGACGCGGCGCGGCGGGTCGGCGCCCAGCGCGCACCCGACGCCGCACCGGGGGCCGAGCGGGCGGGCGGCCCGGCCGGGCGCTGGGACATGGCCGCCGAGGACGGCGGCGTCCCCGTGTACCGGGGCCCGGCGACCCCGCTCGCGGCCGAGCGCGCCCGCCAGGCCAGGATCGCCGTCGTCGGCGCCGTTACCGAGCGGTGGGCGCCCGAACAGGCCGGCCCCGTGCACGACACCTGGCAGCTGGCGCCGCCCATCGGCCCCGCAACGGACCTGTGGGCACTGGGCGCCCTGCTCTTCCGGGCCGTCCAGGGGCACGCCCCCTACCCGGAGGAGAGCGCGGCCGAACTCGTGCAGATGGTCTGCGCCGAGCCGCCCGCCTATGCGGAGGACTGCGGTCCGCTCCGCCCTGTCGTGGAGTCGCTGCTGCGTCAGGACCCGACGGAACGACCGGACTTCGAGGAGTTGCGCGGCTGGCTGCGCTCGCTGATCCGGTCGGCGCCGGAACCGGACGCGGGCAGCAGCGTCGTACCGATGCCGTCCGCCGACACGGCGAAGCTGCCGATGGTGCGCCGCAAGGGGGAGCTCGTCCGCAAGCGCCGCACGGGCGCGGCCGCGCCGCCCCACGGCCGGCACCGGCACAAGAAGGCCAAGGAGCGGGCACGTGGCCCGCGCGCCCTGGGCCGCACCCTGCTGGTGGCGATACTGCTCGTGCTCGCGGCGGCCGTGGCGTACGCCGCGCTGTTCATGCCCCGGGCGGAGTCGCAGGACCAGTCGCGCCGCCCGTCGGGGCAGGCCGCGCCCACGGCCACCGCGTCCGACGGGAGCGCCGGGCCCCGGCCGGGCGCGACCTCCGGCGGGGGCCGGACCACCGCTCCGGGGCAGGCACCGTCGACCAACGCGGTCACCCCGAGCTCGCCCGCACTGGCGGCCGGGTACGTCGTCAGGGACGACCCGGAGGGGTTCAGGATCGGGGTGCGCGAGGAGTGGCGGCGCAGCCCCATCAACGACATCGGCCAGATCCGCTACAACGGCGGCGACTACACGCTGATCGTCGTGCCCGGCCGGGACGCGGTCGCGGCGAACGGCGAGGACCCGCTCGAATACCAGCGAACCAGGGAGCGCGAGCTGCAGCCGTGGCGGGACTCCACGTGGGCGTCCGCGACCGGGCTGCGCCGCATAGACGTCGGCCGACAGGTCATGGCCGAGGGCCAGTTCACCTGGCGGGATGTCAACGGCCGTGACGTGTACGTCCGGAACCTGGCGCTCGTCGTCGGGGACCGGTACCACGTCATCCAGGTCATCGGCCCCGACAGCCAGCGCGACGAGGTGTCCGAGATCTACCGGCAGGCCATCGCCGCCTACCGTTCCACCCGCTGAGACGGCACGGCCGACGTCCGTCGCGGAAGGGTGAAGTACGCCGAGAACAAGGGCCCATGAGCCCCAGAACATTACGGAGAGTGGCCTTCGGGGCCTCTCTGAGGACCCGCTCATCACGGTGCGGTCTCCGTGGCGGCCCCGAGGTTCCGCTGGGCGCACACCCTCCGTAACCTTGCTCCGAAGCAGCGGGCGGGGCCGAGCGGGGACACGTGGAAGACAGTCAAGGCATGGGCGTGGGTCTGGTGCTCGCCGGGCGTTACCGGCTGGGCGAGACCATCGGCCGCGGCGGCATGGGCAAGGTGTGGCGTGCCCACGACGAATTGCTGCACCGGACGGTGGCGGTGAAGGAGTTGACGGCAGGACAGTACGTGTCCGAAGCCGACCGGATCGTGCTGCACGCCCGTACGCAGAAGGAGGCGCGGGCGGCCGCCAGGATCAGCCACCCCGGCGTCGTCACCGTCCATGACGTGCTCGAACACGACGACCGGCCCTGGATCGTCATGCAGTACGTCGACGGGCCCTCGCTCGCCGACGCCACCAAGGAGGCCGCGGACGCGCGCATCGCCCCCCGGGAGGCCGCCCGTATCGGCGTGCACGTGCTGGGCGCGCTGCGCGCCGCGCATGCCGCCGGGGTTCTGCACAGGGACGTCAAGCCCGGGAACGTCCTGCTCGCCCGCGACGGTCGGGTACTGCTCACCGACTTCGGCATCGCCGCGATCGAGGGCGACTCGACCATCACCCGCACCGGTGAACTCGTCGGCTCGATCGACTATCTGGCACCGGAACGGGTACGCGGTGCCGATCCCGGCCCGGCCTCCGACCTGTGGTCCCTGGGGGCCACGCTGTACACGGCCGTCGAGGGCTCGTCGCCGTTCCGCCGTACGTCGCCGATCAGCACCATGCAGGCCGTGGTGACCGAGGAGCCGTCACCGGCCGTGCACGCCGGGCCGCTCGGACCGGTCATCACCGCACTGCTGCGCAAGGACCCGGCGGACCGGCCAGGCGCCGCCGAGACCGAACGGATGCTGCTGGAGGCGATGGAGGGCCGGACGCCGACGGCCGCGCAGGCCTTCGTGCCGACCCAGGCGGTGCGGGAGGAGCAACTGCGTGAGGCGGCGTCCCGGCACGCCGAGGAATCCGGGGCGTCAGGGGCCGCCGGGGCCGGCGGTGTCGGCGGGGCCAGCGGTGTCGGCGGGGCCGCCGGTACTCGCGAGGGCTTCGCGTCCTTCGGGACCTCTGGGGCTGCCACGGCCCCCGGGCAGTCGTCCGGCGGGCACGCGGGCGGCGGGCAGTCCGGGGCGACACCCCGGCACCCCGTACCCGTACCCGGATTCGGTCCCGCGTCCGAGCACGGGACGGCCAACCGGACCGGTCGCAGGGCCGGCGGCGCCGTCAGCGGCATCGGCACGGGTGATGGCGGCAGCGGTGGCGGTATTGGCGGTGGGCGCGGGCGTTGGCGGAGGGCCGTCCTCGTCGTCGTCCTCGCCGGCGTCGTCGGCGGCGCCGCGGGCTTCGCGGTCATGCGGTACGCGGGTGACGGCGACGACAGGCGGACCACGCAGGCGGCCGACCCCACGCCCGGTGCCTCGGCCACGCCCACCAGAACACCCGGCGGAGTGCCGGAGGGCTGGGAACGGGTCAAGGATCCGGAGGGTTTCAGCCTGCTCGTGCCCAAGGGGTGGAAGCGGCAGATGGACGGCGATCAGATCGACTACACACCCGACAACGGCCGTCACCGCATTCGCATCAGCATCGACTCGTCACCGGACTTCGAGAACCCCTACATGCACATGCTGAATGTGGAAAGGGGACTTAAGAAGCGGCTCCCGGACTATCAACGGAAGCAGCTGCACCCGAATACGTTCCGTGATCAACTGGAATCCTGTCTCTGGGAGTTCACCTGGACGGAGAGAAAGGATCATCCGGGCAAGCGGCGCGCGATCGACCAGGTGTACTTCACGGACGACGGAACGGAGTACGCGCTGTACATGTCGTCTCCCGCGGAAGACTGGCCGACCACACGGGAGCAGTTCGACATCATGCTGCGCAGCTGGCGTCCCGCCGGGGAATGACCTCCTCGGCGCGAGCAGAGGAGATGGCCGTGTCGGTCGGAGCGGACAGACCGGGGGAACAGCGGCGGATCATCGGCCGTTACCGGCTGGAGTCCCGGCTCGGCCGGGGCGGCATGGGGACGGTGTGGCGGGCGTACGACGAACTCCTCGGCCGCCGGGTCGCGGTCAAGGAGCTCCATGTCGACACCGGCGACGCCGGAGCGGCCATCGGATCGACCCTGCGCGAGGCGCGGGCCATCGCCCAGGTGCACAACCCGCACGTGGTCTGCGTCCATGACGTCGTCGAGGAGGACGGCGTCCCGTACATCGTCATGGAGCTGGTCGAGGGCGCCTCGCTCGCGGAACGCCTCGCCGTCGGCGGACCCTTCGCCCCCGCCGATGCCGCGCGCATCGGGCTCGCGCTGCTCCGCGCGCTGCGGGCCGCGCACGAACTCGGCGTGCTGCACCGGGATCTGAAGCCCGCCAACGTCCTCGTCGAGGACGGCACGGGGCGTGTCGTCCTCACCGACTTCGGGATCGCCCAGCTGGCCGGGTCCACGACGATCACCGAGACGGGCATGTTCGTGGGCTCTCCCGAGTACACCGCTCCCGAGCGGATGCAGGGCGCCAACGCCGGACCCAAGTCCGACCTGTGGTCGCTGGGCGCGCTGCTGTGCACGGTGCTGACCGGGCGGTCGCCGTTCCACCGGGACTCGCTCGGCGGCGTCCTGCACGCCGTCGTGGAGGGCGAGATCAGACCGCCCGTGGAGGCCGGGCCACTGCTCCCGGTCGTACGCGGGCTGTTGCAGCGCGACCCGGCGCGCCGGATCGACGCGGTGGAGGCGGAGCGGCTGCTGCGGGCGGCGGTGGCGGCACCCACGACGCACGCGTACGCCACGGCGGACGCCCCACCCGGCGCCGCGCACCCCGCGACGGGCCGCACAGGCCGGGCCGGACGTCCCCAGACCGGGCGGGCGGGGCCCGGACGCCTCGGCAAGGGCCGCGCGAAGAACGCCGCTCCCGCCGACGCGGTGCCCGACGGGTGGGCACCGCCCGGCGGCGTACCGGCCGGGGCAGACGCGGCGGCCGGTGCGGTGGTCGTCGGCGGGCCGGGCGGCGTGGCGGCTGCCGCACCGGAGGACGCCGTCCCACTCGTGGGCGGCGCTCGGGGCGGCCGGGGCATGGCCATCGGCGCGGGCACGGGCGCGGGGACGGTGGCGCCGCGGCACCGGGGGCGCGGCTGCCTGCTCGCCGCCGCGCTCGTCGTGGTCCTCGCGGCGGCGGGCCTGGCGGCCGTACTGCTCCTGCGCGGTGGCGGAGACGACGACGGCCGCCCCTCGGCGCCGACGGCGACAGCCACGGCCACGGCCACGGCGACAGCCACGGCCACGGCCACGGCCACGGCCACGGCGACCGCCACGGCGACAGCCACGGCCACGGCCACGGCGACCGAGACCGCCACCACCACGGCGACCGCCACGGTGACGACCACACCGCCACGCTGAACGCCCTCGACGCCCCCACCGCACAGTCCCCGGCACTCTCCCCGCCCCCTATGGCCCCTCAGCCCCCCATGGCCCCTCAGCCCCCCATGTAGCCCCTCAGCCCCCAAGCCCCCAAACCCTCTCCGCCCCCACAGCCCCCCACAGCCCCCCACGGTCCCCCACGGTCCCCCACAGCCACCCACAGCCCTCCGCGCTCGCCGCAGAACCCGGCCCAGCCGGAGTCCCGGCTCCGTCACACCGCGACAACGCGCTGATCAGGGCTTATTTGCCAGTGAACGCTGGCGTGATGTGAGCGCCCGGTGAAAAGCTGTTACCGACGGGTACCCAAAGCGTCCGCGCCCGCATACCCTCGCCCCCATGACGGACTCGCAGGCCACCGCCACCGCCACCGCATCCTCGTCGTCGTCCTCCCCCTCGCATACCGGGACGAATCCGGTCGCCCCCAGCCCCGCCGGTGTGCGCACCGCGGCGGATGTCGTGACGCCCGAAGTGGTCGCCCAGCTGACCCGGGGTGTCGTGGGCTCCGGCCGGACCGCGAACCACACGCCCTTCACCGGGGACCGGCTCGCGGAGCTGCCCGAGGCCACGCCCGATGACGTCGCCGAGGCGTTCGCCCGGGCCCGTGCCGTCCAGCCCGCGTGGGCCGCGCTGCCCGTCCGTCAGCGCGCCGCCGTACTGCTGCGCTTCCACGACCTCGTACTGGAGCGCCAGGCCGAGGTCCTCGACCTGATCCAGTTGGAGACCGGCAAGGCGCGGCTGCACGCCCACGAGGAGGTCCAGGCCGTCGCCATCGCCGCCCGCCACTACGGGCGGCGCGCCGCCGCGTACCTGAGGCCGAAGCGGCACACCGGTGCCGTACCGACCCTCACCAAGGTGACCGAACTGCGTCAGCCGCGTGGTGTCGTCGGACAGATCGCCCCCTGGAACTACCCCCTCGAACTGTCCGTCGGGGATGCCCTGCCCGCCTTCGTCGCGGGCAACGCGGTCGTCATGAAGCCCGACACGGAGACCGCGCTGACCGCCCTGTGGGCCCGCGACCTGCTCATCGAGGCGGGACTGCCCGCCGCCGTCTTCCAGGTGGTGCTGGGCGACGGTCCGGTGGTCGGCCCCGAGGTCGTCAGGCACGCCGACTACGTCTCCTTCACCGGCTCCACCCGGACCGGCCGTGAGGTCGCCCGGGGCGCGGCGGACCGGCTCGTCGGCGTCTCCCTCGAACTGGGCGGCAAGAACGCCATGCTGGTCCTGCGCGACGCCGACGTGGAGAAGGCCGCGGCCGGTGCCGTACGCGCCTGCTTCTCCTCCGCCGGACAGCTCTGCATCTCCATCGAGCGGCTGTACGTGCACGAGTCGATCGCCGACGCGTTCCTGGAGCGCTTCGCGGCCCGTACGAAGGCGATGCGGCTCGGCAACGCGCTCGCCTACGGGGCCGACATGGGCTCCCTCGTCGGCGAACGGCAGCTGGAGACGGTCACCCGGCACGTGGAGGACGCGGTCGCCAAGGGCGCCCGGCTCGTCGCGGGTGGCGTCGCGCGCCCCGACATCGGCCCGCTCTTCTACGAGCCGACCATCCTCGACGGCGTCGAGGAGCCGATGGCCGTGTGCGCCGAGGAGACCTTCGGGCCGGTCGTCTCCGTCTACCGCTTCACCGACGAGGACGAGGCGGTCGAGCGCGCCAACGCCACCGCGTACGGGCTCAACGCCAGCGTCTGGACCAAGGACGGCCGCCGGGGCCACGCCGTCGCCGCGCGGCTGCGCAGCGGCACGGTGAACATCAACGAGGGCTATGCCTCGGCGTACGGCAGTGTCCAGTCCCCGATGGGCGGTATGAAGGACTCGGGCCTCGGCCGCCGGCACGGCTCCGAGGGCATCCTCAAGTACACCGAGGCCCAGACGGTCGCCCATCAGCGGCTGATGCCACTGGCCCCGTCGTTCGGGATGGACGACGAGAAGTACGCGGCGTTCATGAGCGCCAGCCTGAAGGCGATGAAGGTGCTGCGTCTGCGCTGAGCGCGCCCGTTTCCCACCGTTTCGGTACGAGGAGAGCCATGTCCCAGGTACCCCCTGCCCAAAACCAGGAAGCCGCCGCGTCCGGCACCGCGCACGACGACACCGCGCAGGACGGCACCGCGCACGACGACTCGGCCCCGGCCGACTCGGTCGGCTCGACCGACGCGGTCTCCGATGACGCGGTCCTCGACGACACGGCCTTCGACTACGACGTCATCGTCGTCGGCTCCGGCTTCGGCGGCTCCGTCTCGGCCCTCCGCCTCACCGAGAAGGGGTACCGCGTCGGCGTGCTGGAGGCGGGCCGCCGCTTCACCCGCGCCACGCTGCCGAAGAACTCCTGGGACCTGCGCAACTACCTGTGGGCCCCGGCCCTCGGCCTGTACGGCCTGCAGCGCGTCCATCTGCTCGGCAACGTGATGGTGCTGGCGGGCGCGGGTGTCGGCGGCGGCTCCCTCAACTACGCCAACACCCTGTACGTACCGCCCGCGCCGTTCTTCCAGGACAAGCAGTGGGCGTCCATCACCGACTGGCAGGCCGAACTCGCCCCGTACTACGACCAGGCCAAGCGCATGCTGGGCGTACGCCTCAACCCGACCATGACCCCGTCGGACGTCCACCTCAAGGCGACCGCGCAGGCCATGGGCGTCGGCGACACCTTCCACCTCGCCCCCGTGGGTGTCTTCTTCGGCGACGGCAAGGACGCGGACGGAGCGTCGAAGGCGCCCCCCGGCGACCAGGTCCCCGACCCGTACTTCGGCGGTGCCGGCCCGTCCCGGCGCGCCTGCACCGAGTGCGGCGAGTGCATGACGGGCTGCCGCCACGGCGCGAAGAACACCCTCACCGAGAACTACCTGCACCTCGCCGAGAAGGCCGGCGCCGTCATCCACCCCATGACGACGGTCACGGGCATCACCGACGACCCGGACGGCGGCCACGTCGTCACGACCGTGCCCACGCACCGTCGCCGCAAGGCCACCCCGCGCCCGCTGCGCGCCCGGTACGTCGTCGTCGCGGCCGGTACGTACGGCACCCAGACCCTGCTGCACCGGATGAAGGACGAGGGAAGCCTCCCGCGTGTCTCGGCCCGGCTCGGCGAGCTCACCCGTACCAACTCCGAGGCCCTGGTCGGCTCCCAGACCACCGACCGCCGCTACCGCAAGCGCCACGGTGCCGACCGGGCCGACTTCACTCGGGGCGTGGCCATCACCTCGTCCATCCACCCCGACGCGAACACCCACATCGAACCCGTCCGCTACGGCAAGGGTTCCAACGCGATGGGCTCGCTGTCGATCCTCCAGGTGCCGTACGGCGAGCGGCGCGTCGCGGCCTGGCTCGGCAACGTCGCCCGCCACCCGGTCCTCGCTCTGCGGTCGCTGTCCAACCGCCGCTGGTCGGAGCGGACCATCATCGGCCTGGTCATGCAGTCCCTGGACAACTCGCTGACGACCTACCGCAAGCGAGCCGGTATCGGAAAAGGCCTGCTGACCGCCCGGCAGGGGCACGGCGCCCCGAACCCGAAGCAGATCGCGGAGGCCACCCGGGCCGCGACCCTCATGGCCGAGGAGATCAACGGTTTCGCGGGCTCCAACGTCGGCGAACTCATGGGCACCCCGCTCACCGCCCACTTCCTGGGCGGCTGCGTGATCGGCGCCAGCGCCGACGACGGGGTCATCGACCCGTACCACCGGCTCTACGGCCACCCGGGCATCTCGGTCGTGGACGGCGCCGCCGTCTCCGCGAACCTCGGCGTGAACCCGTCCCTCACCATCACCGCCCAGGCGGAGCGGGCCATGTCGTTCTGGCCGAACAAGGGCGAACGGGACCCGCGCCCCGCGCAGGGCGAGCCGTACGCCCGTCTCGCCCCGGTCGAGCCGAAGTCGCCGACCGTCCCGGCGGACGCGTTCGGCGCGCTGAGGCTGCCGTTCCTGGGCATGCCCGCGATGCCACCGAAGAGCTGAAGCGGGGAAGGCCCCTGGTGGGGAAGCCACCCGGGGGAGTCACCCGGCGGGGAAGCCACCCGGGGGAGTCACCCGGTGGGAAGCACCCGGGGGATTCACCAGGTGGGGAAGAAGAGGGAGAAATGACAAGAGAGGCGCTGCACCCCCCTCCGAGTGCAGCGCCTCCCCGGCTTGGGAGCGGCCGTTACGCGACGGCACCGCCGCTGCGGCGCTTCAGCGCGAAGACCACACCGGCACCCGCGACGATGGCGATGCCACCCGCGATACCGATGGTCGGCAGCATGGAGGACGAACCGGTCTCAGCGAGGTTGCCGGTGACCGGGAGCTCCTTCACACCGCCCTGCGGCTTGGTGCCGGGGCCCGACTTGCCCGGCTTCTCGTCGCCCGGCTTCGCCTCGCCCGGGTTGTCGTTCGAGCTGCCCGGCTTGAGGACGACGAAGTCGACGTAGGCGCCCGCGTTCTCCGCGATGCACTCCTTGCCGTCGACGTCACCGATGTAGCCGCCGCTGCCGAACGAGTAGCTGTCACCGGCCGGAGCGTTCTTGGCGACGTTCAGGCGCAGGTCGATCTTCACGAAGTCCTGGGACTTCATGGTGTCGACGCCCCAGAAGTAGTCGCCGGCCCACTCCTCGTCGCCGATCGGCGCCCACTCGTTGGTGCCGGGCACCTTGAACTCGAGCTTGACGTACTGGCTGAGCCACTTGGACTCGTCGATCTCGTCGTTCTCGACCTCGGCGTAGAAGGCGACCTCCTTGAGGTCGGTCTTCGACTTGTTGGTGATGGTGAGGTTGAAGTTCTTCCAGCCACTGCCGGCGACGATCTTGCCGGGCAGGCCGGTGAGCTTGACGTCGAGGGCCTTCTCCTCGAACTTCTCGTCGAGGTCCTCGCAGTACGGGAGCTCGTCCTTGCCCTCGTCCTTGCCCGTTCCACCGGTGGCGGGCGTGGTGTCGCCGCCCGGCTTCGGGGTGTCGCCCTCGGCGGGCTTGGTGTCGTCGGTCTTCGGCGTCTCGCCGGTCGACGTGGTGGTGTCGTCGGTCTTCGGCGTCTCGCCGGTCGACGTGTTCGTGTCGTCCGTCTTCGGCGTCTCGCCGGTGGACGTGTCGGTGTCGTCGCCCGGCCCGGTGGGCGCGTTCGGGTCGGTCGTGTCGCCCGACTCGCCGGTGGTCCCGGAGGACGTCGCGGCGGTGGTGCCGTCCGTCGCGTACGCGGCCGGAGCCGCGAGGAAGGCGGCGGGGGCGATGACGGCGGTCGCGGCGGCGACGGCCATGGCACGGCGAAGCTTCATGCAAGACCTCGTGGTCATGGGTGCCACCGGTCGGGTGGCACGTGTACGGAGTGGGGTTCGGCCGATAGCCGTGACGAGTCACAGGCGTGGCCGTAGTTCCGCATGCATGACCTGCGGCGAGAGCGATTGGTTGCACGGAAACTCACACAGAATTTATGTGGCCTGTGTCACATGCCGGTGGTCATATGCGCGGCCCCGAGGCGGCGGTGTGGGGCGGCGGAGGGATGGCACGGGGAACGGGGCGGGGGGCGGGGCGGAGAAACGGGGCAGGCCGACCGTTGACATGGCCAAGGGCCCCGCGGCGTGTCCGCAGGGCCCTTGGGCGTCGGCACCGGGAGTCAGGGCGGCGGTGCCGGGGTGCGGCGCCGGGGGTCGCGCCGCGAGCGAGTGGGGTCGCGTCGTGCTGGACGGTCACGTGCCCGCGACCGATGGGGACCGACCTGATGGGGACCGGACCTGATGGGGACCGGACCTGATGCGGTCGGTTCCGGGCGTCCCCGGAACCGACCGCCTTGGGTGACCGGGCTGCTGTCCCCTGCCGTCCGGTCACGCACGCCGGGACGAGGTCCCACGGCGCACCTGCGGTGCGCCACACGCCCCGGCGGAGCCACGCGTGGTTTCTTCGGGCCCGCGCCTGGCTGACACGGACAACGGGACCAACGAAGCGCGGCCGGAAGCGGTCACGCGCCGTACGGGTGAGACCGTCCCCGAACTCAGATGCGGCCCCGGCACAGCTCCAGCACCGTCATCGCCAGCGCGGTGCCCGGCTTGCCGAGCGCGTCCCTGTAGTGGGCGAGGACCTCCATCTCACGCGCCAGGTTCACCCGGCGGCCCCCGGACGTGATCCGGGCGTCCTGGATGACGGCCGAGACGGCCATGCGTTCCTGGATGAGGCCGATGATCCGGTCGTCGAGCGCGTCGATCCGCTCACGCGCGCCGGTGATCACGTGCGCCGCGTCACCGGTGCGCGCGCCGGTCTTCTCGATCTGCTCGGTCTTCTCGGTCTGCTGGGGCTGCTTCGTCGGGTCGGTCGGCTGGGTCTGCTGGGTCTGCTGGGTCGGCCGGGTGGCGGTCATGGCCATGGGGGCTCCTGTTCGGATGATCCGCTGACACCCCGCGACGACATGGTCCCGGAAACGGCACAGGCGCCCCGGGCCTTGTCGGCCCGGGGCGCCTGGGAAGTCGCTTGTCAGTAGCTCAAGCAGCACGACCATGGCAGCCGGACGGGCCGGTGCCATAGGTAAAGAAGAAGGTCAGGTGCTTGCGCATGCGAGCAGTATGGCCTCCCGTGCGGTGAAAGAGCCAGCGCGACCGTCATGGGTTCGGATGGTGAGACGAACCGACAGTCGGCCGCGCCGGTAGAATCGACAAATACCGACCCCCTCCCACCGCCGGAAGGCCGCCGTAGTGTCATCAGCGCCCCCCGCTGCCGCGTCGCCCGACGTCGTCCTCGTCGTCGACTTCGGCGCGCAGTACGCCCAGCTCATCGCCCGCCGCGTCCGTGAGGCCCGGGTCTACAGCGAGATCGTCCCGTCCACCATGCCGGTGGCCGAGATGCTGGCCAAGAACCCCAGGGCGATCATCCTGTCCGGCGGTCCGTCCTCCGTGTACGAGGAGGGCGCTCCGCGTCTCGACCGTGAGATCTTCGAGGCCGGCGTCCCCGTCTTCGGCATGTGCTACGGCTTCCAGCTGATGGCCGTGACCCTGGGCGGCACCGTCGACAACACCGGCGCCCGGGAGTACGGGCGTACGCCGCTGCACGTCAGCAGGCCGGGCTCCACCCTGTTCGAGGGCACCCCCGTCGAGCAGTCGGTGTGGATGTCCCACGGCGACGCCTGTTCCGCCGCGCCGGAGGGCTTCGCCGTCAGCGCGTCCACGGACGTCGTACCGGTCGCCGCGTTCGAGAACGACGAGAAGAAGCTGTACGGCGTGCAGTACCACCCCGAGGTGATGCACTCCACGCACGGCCAGCAGATCCTGGAGCACTTCCTCTACCGGGGCGCCGGTATCGAGCCGTCCTGGACGACGGGCAACGTCATCGACGAGCAGGTCGCGGCGATCCGCGAGCAGGTCGGCAGCAGGCGGGCCATCTGCGGCCTGTCCGGCGGCGTCGACTCCGCCGTGGCCGCCGCGCTCGTCCAGAAGGCCATCGGCTCCCAGCTGACCTGTGTGTACGTGGATCACGGTCTGATGCGGAAGGGCGAGACCGAGCAGGTCGAGAAGGACTTCGTCGCCGCGACCGGGGTCCAGCTCAAGGTGGTCGACGCGCAGGATCGCTTCCTGAAGGCGCTCGCCGGGGTCAGCGACCCGGAGGAGAAGCGCAAGATCATCGGGCGTGAGTTCATCCGCGTCTTCGAGCAGGCGCAGGCCGAGATCATCGCCGAGGCGCCGGGCGACCAGCCCGTCGAGTTCCTCGTCCAGGGCACCCTCTACCCGGACGTGGTCGAGTCCGGCGGCGGTACCGGCACGGCCAACATCAAGTCCCACCACAACGTGGGCGGCCTGCCCGAGGACCTCGAGTTCAAGCTCATCGAGCCGCTGCGCAAGCTGTTCAAGGACGAGGTCCGGATGGTCGGCCAGGAGCTCGGCCTGCCGGACGAGATCGTCCAGCGGCAGCCGTTCCCGGGCCCCGGCCTCGGCATCCGTATCGTCGGCGAGGTCACCCAGGACCGCCTCGACCTGCTGCGCGACGCCGACGCCATCGCCCGTGAGGAACTCACCGCGGCCGGCCTCGACCGCGAGATCTGGCAGTGCCCGGTGGTCCTCCTCGCCGACGTCCGCTCGGTGGGCGTGCAGGGCGACGGCCGGACCTACGGCCACCCGATCGTGCTGCGCCCGGTCTCGTCCGAGGACGCGATGACCGCGGACTGGACGCGGATGCCGTACGAGGTGCTGGCGCGGATCTCGACGCGGATCACCAACGAGGTGAAGGACGTCAACCGTGTCGTCCTCGACGTCACGAGCAAGCCGCCGGGCACCATCGAGTGGGAGTGACCCCCCGCCGGCGCGATGCCCAGGCGATCCCCGCAGATGGCGAGTGATCGCCGGGCGTCCGTCGCCCGCGTGAGCCCGGCGTGACTCCAGCCTGACGAAGAGCCGCCGTCCACCCCTGGTGGGCGGCGGCTCCTTCGTACTCGCGCCGTGCTCCTGGCCACTTGCGACGACCGGCGCTACCTTCCGCGCCATGAGCGACGAAGGACCGCACCTCGCCATGCCGCCCGCCTTCGGCTCGGCCGGCGACGAACGGGCGCACCGCAGGGAACGGCTCGCGGGCGCCCTGCGCCTCCTCGCCCGCCTCGGATACGAGGACGGGGTCTCCGCCCTGGTCACCGCACGGGACCCGGAGCGGCCCGACCACTGCTGGGCCAACCCCTTCGGAGCGCCGCTCGCCGGGACGGCCCCGGGGGACCTCGTCCTGGTCGACGGCGACGGCCGGGTGGCCGACGGCGGCGCGCCCGTCAACCAGGCGGCGTTCGCCGTGCACGCCGCCGTGCACCGGGCACGCCCCGACGTCGTCGCCGTCGCGCACGCCCACACCCTGTACGGCAGGGCCCTGGCCGCCCTCGGTGAACCGATCGAACCGCTCACCCAGGAGGCCTGCGCGTTCTACGAGGACCATGCCGTACTCGACGCGTACACCGGCGTCTCGGTCGACGCGGCCGAGGCCCGGCGCATCGCGGTCGCGCTCGGCGGCCGCAAGGCGCTGGTCCTGCGGAACCACGGCCTGCTGACCGTCGGCACATCCGTCGACGCCGCGACCTGGTGGCTCATCCAGCTGGAACGGTGCAGCCAGGTGCAGCTGACCGCCCGCGCGGCCGGGAAACCGGTGCCGATCGGCCACCGCGAGGCCCTCGCCACCCGCGCCCGGCTCGGCGGCGACCTCGCCGCGTGGCTCAACTACCAGCCCCTGTGGCGCCGGTTCGGCGCGCCCGCACCCGGCAGCTGACGAGCGCGAACCCGCACGGACACGGGCTGAACCCGGGTCGTGTCCCGCCCGTATCCCAGGGCGGGGCCGCCGGGGACAATCGGATCCAGGGGGCGGCGCGTGGAGAGGCGGAGGCCATGGGGCACACGTACCGGTCGGCGGTGGCGTACGGCGAAGGCGACAGGGCCGGTGAAGACGGCGCGCGGCGAGGCGGACGGCGGGAGCGCGCCGCCCGGTACGCACTGCTGCCGCTGCGTGTCTTCCTCGGAGTCACCTTCGTGTACGCCGGGCTCGACAAGCTGACCGACGCCCGCTTCCTGGCCGGGTCCGGCACAGGTTCCGTGGGCGAGCTCATGCGGGCCGTACGGGACGGTTCCGCCGTGCCGTGGCTCGTCGACCTGGCGCTGCGCAACCCGGAGGGGTTCGGGTACGCGATCGCTGTCGGCGAGCTGGCCGTCGGCATCGGCACGCTCCTCGGCCTGCTCGCCCGGCTCGCCGCGGCCGGCGGCGCACTGATCTCGCTGAGCCTGTGGCTCACCGTGAGCTGGCAGACCGACCCGTACTACTACGGCAACGACCTCGCCTATCTCATGGCCTGGCTGCCGTTGGTACTGGCCGGGGCGTCGGTGCTGTCCGTCGACGCGGCCCTCGCCGCTCGGCGGCGCCGTATTCGGTAGACCGACCAGGTGGTCAGAGCCGCGAGGCTCAGCCCGCCGAAGAGCAACGGCGGCATCAGGTACCAGGGGGCGTGCCAGGTGCCGAGGGCGTCACCTCCGTAGAGCACGGCGATGCCGAGACCCGTGAGGCCCGCGATCAGCCGGCCCGGCCGGAACTCATGGAGCAGCACGGGTCACCTCCAGTACCCCGACCGCCATCTGCAGGTCGAGTTCCAGCGTGCCCGCCGGGGTCACGCCCTTCGGGGGCGCGATCGTACGGGTGGCCTCGCGGGCCGGCGAGACGTCCACGTCTCCCTGCTTCGGAGGCGGGTCGTTCGGCAGCAGAAGGTCGCCCAGGCCCACGCGGGCGGTCACCCTCACCGTGACGCCTGCGGGTACGACGACCCTCAGACGGCCGGCGCCGACCTCGGCGGACGTCCGCACCGTCTCGCCCTCCGGCACGCTCAGCCGACGCAGGTTCAGCGTGGCGTCGCCGGTGCCCAGCTCGTACCGGGGCCGGACGTCCGCGACGGACGCGGGTATCCACTCGGCGTGCCGGAAGTCCGTACCGATCTGCGGCGGCACCAGCGACGCGAGGCCCAGCAGCAGCGCCGTGACCACCGTCATGAAGATCGTGCCGAACCTGGTCCTGCCCAGGAACGAGGCGACCACCAGGCCCAGCCCGAACACCCCGAGCGCGCACGCCAGCCCGATCTGCAGGCAGACACCCAGGGGGTGCGACTCCCAGGCTGCGGCCGTGCCGACCCCGCCCGCGATCAGCGCGAGCAGCAGGACGAGCCCGCCGATGGACTTCGGGCCCGGCGCCGGGGCGGCCGCGGGCCGGGCGGGCCGGGGCGGCTGCCCCCATGCGGCGTGCGGCGGCAGCGCCGCTCCCTCCTCCGCGTCGTCCGGGCCCCACAGATAGCCGATGGCCACAGGCCCGGTCGTACCGTCCTTGACGATGGGATCCCGCCACCAGGACGGCGCGCCCGGCGGCGGCGGGGCCTTGGTCTCGGGCGGCGCCTCGGCCACGGCCTGCGCCACCGCCTGCGCGGCCGCCCGTTCCAGCGGTGTCTCCGGCCCCGCGGCGAGCCGGCGGCGCTGCGACCACACCGCCGCACCGCTCACGGCGAGGAGCAGCAGCACCGAGAACGTGATCGTGCCGGGGTTGCCCCCCAGCATCGACAGGAACAGGCCGCAGCCGACCAGGGCCATCAGCACGGCGATCAGCGAGGCGCCGTCCACCCGCCCCGACAGCAGCCGCCGACCCTCGTTCTCCTCCTCGCCGTCGGCCGTGATCAGCAGCCAGGCGAAGCCGTAGAAGATCAGACCTATGCCACCCGCCACGGCGAGCACACCCGTGGCCACCCGGAAGATCGCCGGGTCGAGGTCGAAGTGCCGGCCGAGACCGCCGCACACCCCCGCGACCACCTTCTGCCGCTGCGTGCGCCGCAGCGGCGGGTGGGGCGGGGAGGCGGGAGCCCCCGGCGGAGCGGGCGTCGTGCTGGTCATGCGTCCATGGTGACGGTCTGTGCGCCGCCGCGGCACCCGCGGCGACCCTGGCCGATCCCTGATATTGCCCGGCGCGCCCCTGAGACGCGGACCGCCGACCACAAGCCCCGACCCGGCCGCCGACCCCCGGTGTCCCCGCGGCCGTCTCAGGGTCGGTTGGGGGACGGACCCTGATGTCCCGGCGCGCCGCGCATGTGACGATCTCTTCATGCCGTCCGCCGCCGCCCTGCTGCCCGACACCGACGACCCACCCGTGCGCAAGCTCTACCGCAGCGCCGACGGGCGGATGCTCGGCGGTGTCGCACGGGGCCTCGCCGGACACCTCGGACTGCCCGTCATATGGGTGCGCTGCGCGTTCGTCGCGCTGCTCCTGGCCGACGGCCGGCTCGGCATGCTGCTCTACGCGGCGTTCTGGCTCGCCGTGCCGCTCGGGGTCGGCGGCCGCACCACCGAGCCGCGCTCCCTGTTCGAGACCACAGCCGACGGCCGGCGCCGGCTGCGCAAGCCCGACAAGGGGCAGACCGTCGCCCTGGTCGCGCTGCTGGCCGGCGGGGCCGTCTTCGTCAGCAACGTCGAACTGGGCGGTGAGGCGGGCCGCTACATCTGGCCGACCCTCCTCATCGGCGTCGGTGTCGTCCTTGTGTGGCGGCAGGTCGACAACGCCCGCCGCGCCCGCTGGACCGAGTCCGGCCGCCGCAAACGCCTCTTCCAGATCGCCCGAGGAGTGGCCGGCGCCGCCCTCGTCGGCATGGGGCTCACGGTCTTCCTGGTCGTGCGCGGCTCGGTCGCGCAGCTCGGCACGGCGCTCACCGCGTCGATGGCCGTCCTGGCCGGGATCGCCCTGCTCGCCGGGCCGTGGCTGGTCCGCATGTCGCAGGACCTGTCGGAGGAGCGGACCATGCGGATCCGCGCCCAGGAGCGTGCCGAGGTCGCCGCCCATGTCCACGACTCCGTCCTGCACACGCTGACCCTGATCCAGCGGAACGCGGACGACGCCGGCGAGGTCCGCCGCCTCGCCCGCGCCCAGGAGCGGGAGCTGCGCAACTGGCTGTACCGGCCGGACGGCATGGGCAGGGCCGAGGGAGAGGGCGAGGACGAGGGGCCGGAGAGCCTCGGCGACGCGGTCAGGAAGGCCGCCGCCGAGGTCGAGGACAAGCACGGCGTGCCCCTGGAGGTCGTGGTCGTCGGCGACTGCCCGCTGGACGAGAAGCTGGCCGCGCAGCTCCAGGCCGCGCGCGAGGCGATGGTCAACGCCGCCAAGTACGGTGGCGGGGGCGGACCGGTACAGGTGTACGCGGAGGTCGAGGGGCGTACGGTCTTCGTGTCCGTACGGGACCGGGGGCCGGGCTTCGACCCGGACGCGGTCCCCGCCGACCGGATGGGCGTACGAGAATCGATCATCGGTCGGATGCAGCGCAACGGCGGTACGGCGCGGGTGCGGTCGGCGCCGGGCGAGGGCACCGAGGTGGAGCTCGAAATGGAGAGGGCGGACGGATGACCGAGGAGACGACGAGCGGACGGCGCGTACGGGTGGTGCTCGTCGACGACCACCGTATGTTCCGCACCGGAGTCCAGGCCGAGATCGGCCGCACCGAGACCACGGGCGTGGAGGTCGTGGGGGAGGCCGCCGACGTGGACCAGGCGGTCACCGTGATCCACGCGACCCGCCCCGAAGTGGTGCTCCTCGATGTGCATCTGCCGGGCGGCGGCGGGGTCGAGGTGCTGCGCCGCTGCGCTCCGCTGATGACCGGCGACGAGCCGGTGCGCTTCCTCGCGTTGTCGGTCTCCGACGCCGCCGAGGACGTCATCGGGGTCATCCGGGGCGGCGCCAGGGGCTATGTCACCAAGACGATCACGGGCACCGACCTGGTGGACTCGATCTTCCGGGTGCAGGACGGCGACGCCGTGTTCTCGCCCCGGCTCGCCGGGTTCGTGCTGGACGCGTTCGCGTCGACGGACGCGCCGCCCGTCGACGAGGACATGGACCGGCTCACCCAGCGCGAGCGGGAGGTGCTGCGGCTGATCGCGCGCGGGTACGCGTACAAGGAGATCGCCAAGCAGCTGTTCATCTCGGTGAAGACGGTCGAGTCGCACGTCTCGGCGGTGCTGCGCAAGCTCCAGCTCTCCAACCGGCACGAACTCACCCGCTGGGCGACGGCCCGCCGCCTCGTCTGACCCCCGTTCGGCGCCCTCGGCGGGCCGGGTGGCCGTCGGCGGACACGGGATCGACGGGTATGTGTGAGGCAACCGGTACATAACCGTGGCAACCCGGACGGCTAACGGCCCCTCCTACCTTCCGTGATGAGCCTGACGGGTACTCCCTTCCTCGTGACCGCGGTGGCGCTGGCCGTGATGGCGGTCGTGCTGCCGCTCGCGCTGTGGAGCAGACTGCGCGGACCTGCCCTCGTCCGGGGCGCCGTGCGGCTGGGCATGGTGGCCTTCGCGCAGATCACGGCGCTTCTGGTGGTTTTCGTCGCCGTGAACAACGCGAACAACCTGTACGACAGCTGGGGCGATCTCCTGGGTACCAGCGACCATGTGGACACCGCGATCGACCTCGGCCCGGACGGCACGGGCGGCAAGCGGGTCTCCGACCTGCCGAAGGTCCGGCAGACGTTCACGCCCGTGGACGAGCCCGGCATGGGCAGCGGCGTGCGTCGCACCGATCTGAAGGGCCGCGTCTCCGGCGTGAACGCGGAGGTGTACGTATGGCTGCCGCCGCAGTACGACGACCCCGCCTACCGGACCCACACGTTTCCCGTCGTCCAGGTGCTGTCGGGCTACCCCGGCTCTCCGAAGTCCTGGTTCGGCAGCCTCCACGCGAACCAGCAGCTGGAGCCGCTGATGCGCAGCGGCAAGGTCGCGCCGTTCATCCTGGTCGCTCCCCGCACCACCCTGCTCGGAGACGCCGACACCGGCTGCGCCAACGTGCCCGGCCGGGTCAACGCCGAGACATGGCTGAGCATCGACGTACGGCGGATGGTCATCGACAACTTCCGGGTCTCCGACAAGGCGGACGGCTGGTCGGTCGTCGGCTACTCGGCGGGCGCGCACTGCGCCGCCAAGCTGGCGCTCGCGCACCCCGACCGGTACCGGTACGCGGTCAGCATGTCCGGTTACAACGACCCGGCGAGCGAGCGGACCTCGCTCACCGCGCAGGATCCGGCGCTTCGGCACGCCAACAACCCGCTGAACATCCTGAAGGAGGCCGCGACCCCGCCGCGGGTCACGATGCTGTTCACCGGGGACGTGAACGACGGTTACCAGCAGGGCATCGACCTGCGGCGGGCGGCGAAGGCACCGACACGGATCGATGTACAGCGGGTCGAGGGCGGGCACCGCATCACCACCTGGCTGCGGGAGGTCCCGTCCGTCTTCGGCTGGCTGACCCGGCAGACCCAGGGCGTCGCCGACGGCACGCAGGGCGGGAACCCGGGCGCGGGATCCCCACAGGGCGAGAACCCGCCACAGGGCGAGAACCGGCCGGGGGGCGAGAACCGGCCGGAGGGCGAGAAGTGGCCGGGGGGCGAGAACCTTCCGGAGGGCCGGAACCCGTCACAGGGCCAGAGCTCCGCCCCGGGGCAGGGCACCCTCTTCGGCGCCCCCTGACAAGCACCGCACCCAGCGGCATCCCGGCGGGCACCCCCGGCCGCACCCCGAGCCCCCCGGGCCGCACCCCCCGGGAGACCCCTGGCCGCACCCCCGAGGGGCCCCTGGCGACCCCCGGGCCGCACGCCCGGGAGACCCCCTGGCGGCACCCCGAGAACACCATGCGCATCGCCCGACACCCGTCAGGCGACGCGGGTGGCGCCCGCCCAGGGCATCTCGTCGAGGGGCGCGATCCGTACCGTCGAGCCGGTGCGCGGTGCGTGGATCATCTGGCCACCGCCGATGTAGATCCCGACATGGCTGAGACCCGAGTAGAAGAAGACCAGGTCGCCGGGGGCGAGTTCGGAGCGTGACACGCGCCGCCCGGCGTTGATCTGCGTGTAGGTCGTACGGGGCAGCGCCACTCCGGCGGAGCGCCAGGCGGCCTGCGTGAGCCCCGAGCAGTCGAAGGACGACGGGCCGGTGGCGCCCCAGACGTACGGCTTGCCGATGGCTCCGTACGCGTACGCGACGGCCTGTGCGGCGCGCGGGTTCGGGGCCTGGACGGAGCCGCGCGGCTCGGAGGCCCGATCGGCGCGGGTGTCGGAGCCCGTGCGCCCGGTGGTGTCCTCGCCGTGGCTGTGCGCACTCTCCTGGTACCGGGCGCGCTCGGCGGCCGTGAGCCGCGCGAGCAGTTTCTCGGCGGCGGCCAGGTTGCCCTGGATGGTGGACTTCTGCCGGCTCAGCTCGGCCTGGTGGCCGCGCAGTTCGCGGACGCGGTCGCCCGACTCGGTGCGCAGCCTGTTGATCTCCGCGAGCTGGCCGGTGATGCCGGCGATGGTGTCGGCCTGCCGGTCGCCGATCCGTTCGGCGAGCGCCGCGCCGCTCAGGTAGGTGTCCGGGTCGGAGGAGAAGGCCAGCTGGAGGGCCGGGTCGAGGCCGCCTGCCCGGTACTGGGCGGTGGCCATCGCGCCGAGCGCGTTGCGCGTGGTGTTGAGCCGGTCGGTCCTGCGGGCGGCCTCGTCGCGCAGGGCGTCCAGGGAGGCGCGGGCCTGGTCGGCCTTCTCCTTGGCGCCGTTGTACTTCTCGGTCGCCACCTCGGCGTCGTGGTACAGCTGGTCCACCTTGGCCTTGACCTGGGCCGGGGTGAGTCGGGGTTCGGCGTGTCCGGAGCCTTCGAAGGCGGTGGCGGTCGCCGCCCCGGCGAGCGCGAGTGTGGCGGCGGTGCGGCCGGCCTGGCCGCTGAGCGGGCGCTGCCTGGGCTTGCGGTGCGCTGCCACGACGGCGGTCACTTCCCTTCGTACGGGGCGATCGGTGCGGCGCCTGCCGGGGTGCTGAGCGAAACTGCTGAGCTGGCTGCTGAGCGGGGCTGCTGAGCGGAGTCGCTGAGCGTGTGGGGGTGTGTGGTGGGAGTGCGGGGACGCCTGGGGGAGGACGCTAGGCCCGGCGGTCGCGGCGGAGCGGGCCGGTGACCGCAATTGGCCGCAGGTGAGGGATCGGGATCGCGTTCCTCTGCGGACGGGAACGCTGGAATCTTGCATTCCGGATCAGCTGTGACCGATGTGGCGAAAGAGGCGGACCTGGCCGACGGCCGGTGCTATGGCCCCGGTTAGGCTCCGCCCCATGGACGTACTCATCAATGTCTTCGTCGCGCTGCACATCATCGGCATCGCCTCCCTCCTGGGCGGCTTCCTGACCCAGATGAAGGCGATGGGCGCGGGCACGGCGCGCATGGTCCCGGCGATGCTGCACGGCGCCCTGACGATGCTGGTCACCGGCGTGGTCCTGGTCGGCCTCAACCAGGCCGAGGGCGCGACCGTGAACAACATCAAGATCGGCGTCAAGCTCGCCGTGCTCGTGGTGATCCTCGGCCTGGTCTATGTGAAGCGGGACGACGAGCACGTCGACAAGGCCGTCTTCGGCGCGGTGGGCGGCCTCACGATGGCCAACATCTTCATCGCCACGCTCTGGACCTGATCCACCCGGTGGCCAGGCCCGAGCCCGCTGGCCAGGCCGGCCCGGGCGGCCAGGCCGCGCCCGCTGGCCAGGCCGTGCCCGGTGCATAAGCCCGAGCCCCGGGTGGTCGGGCCGGAAGTCGGCTCGGTGGTCAGGCCGGCGGTCAGCCCGGCCCGAGCCCGGCCCGAGCCCGGCGGTCAGGCTGACGTCAGGCCGACGTCAGGCCGGCTCGGGCCCGGCGGTCGGGTCGGCCATCGGCCCGGCTCGGGCCCGGCGGTCAGGTCGGCGATCGGCCCGGCGGTCAACCCGCCCCGAGCCCGGCGGTCAACCCGCCCCGAGCCCGGTGGTCAACCCGCCCCCGCGCCCGGTGGTCAGGCCGGGCGGACGCTGCCGTAGATCGGCATGTAGTAGATCGACTCCTCGCGGACGTTCGTGCCCGGCTTCGGGGCGTGGATCATCCGGCCGCCGCCGATGTAGATGCCGACGTGGCTGATGTCGTCGTAGAAGAAGACCAGGTCACCGGGGAGCAGATCCTCCGTCGCGACCCGCTGGCCCACCTTCACCTGCTCCCACGTCGTACGCGGCAGCTCGACGCCCGCCGCCCGCCACGCCGCCTGGGTCAGCCCCGAGCAGTCGTACGAGCTCGGGCCGGTCGCCCCCCACACGTACGGCTTGCCGATCTGCGCCCGGGCGAAGGCGAGCACCTTCTCGGCCTTGGCGGCGTAGTCGCCGTCCGGCGCGACCGGCTGCCGCTCCTGCGCGTCCCCGTCCCCGGTCTGCTCCGGCGCCTGCTCCTGGGCCGCCGCGTCCGCCGCCTGCCGCCGCTGCTCCTCCTGACGCAGGCGCTCGGCCTCCGCCTCGGCGGCGGCCTTCTCCTCCGCCCGGCGGCGGGCCTCGGCCTCGCGGCGCCGCTCCAGCTCGGCCAGCCGGGCCTTCTCCTCGGCCGTCAGCCGGGACAGCAGCGTGCGGGCCTCGCCCAGCTTCCGCTGCACGGTCTCCTTGCTCTTCCGCAGGGCGGCCTGCGAGGCGGTGAGCGACTCCAGGCTCCGGGTGGCCTCGGCGCGCTTCTTCGACGCCTCGGCCTGCTGCCGCTCGAAGTCCGTGACCGCCTGGCGCTGCCGGTCGGTCAGCCGCTCCATCAGCTGCGTCTGGTCCACGTACGACTGGGGGCTGTCCGCGAAGATCAGCGCCGCCGTGGGGCTGAGCGTGCCGGAGCGGTACTGCGCGGCCGCGTACCCGCCCAGGGCGCGCCGCGAATCGTTCAGGGCGTCGGCGCGCCGGGCGACGCCGTCCAGCAGGCCGTCGACCTCGCGCCGCTGGCGGTCGGTGGCCTCCTTGGCCTTGTTGTACTGCTGGGTCGCCGTACCGGCCTGCCGGTACAGGTCGTCGACCTTGCGCTGGACCTCCTCGACCGACGGCTTGGCGTCGGCACCCGGGTCCGTGGGGGCGGCACCGGCGCTCTGCGTGGACAGCAGGGTCACCGAGGCGAGCGCCGCCGTCGTGAACCCGACGGCGGGGGAGTGCGAGCGGATCGTACGGGTCGTGCGGCTGCGCGGCTTGCGATGCGACGCCAAGGCCGGCATCTCCTTCCGTCGACGCCTACCGGGTTAGCTGTCGGGTTCGGGCGATACGGAAGGTGCCCTACGGCCGCGCCGCGCCTGCTCCGGCGGCGCGGGCCGATTCACCCCGGTGGTGCTCGGGTGGTTCCCCGGTTCCGGACAGCCTGAGGGCAGGCCGGATTCGGCGTGGGCAGCCCGACCGGCGTGGGTCGCCGCTGAGGGAACGGGCCGCTTGGGCGAGCACGCTAGCCAACCTGTGGCGGTGCTGTGAAGGATGATGTTCGATATGCCCGATACATTTCCGTGACCTTAGCGCCGGGTCGCCGTCGGGTGGCGCAGCGTGAGGCGTCCGGTTCCGGCCCGGGCTGTCGGTGGGGCCGCCTAGACTCGTTAAGCGATGAGCAGCCTCTTTGACGACAGCTTCCTGGCGGACCTCTCGAACCACGCTTCGGAGGAGCACCCGCCGCCACCCGAGGACGAGGGCCCGGCCGTGGACGAGATCCCGGACGACCTCTTCGGCGGGAAGTTCGACGTGCCTCCGGCCAGGGACGGGTACTACCGCGACGGCGCCGCACGGCCCGCCGTGGACCCCGCCGCGCTGCTGGAGGGGCTCAACGAACAGCAGCGGGCCGCCGTCGTGCACACCGGCACACCCCTGCTCATCGTGGCCGGCGCCGGTTCGGGCAAGACCCGGGTCCTGACGCACCGCATCGCCCACCTGCTGGGCACCCGGCACGTCCACCCCGGCCAGATACTGGCGATCACCTTCACCAACAAGGCCGCCGGCGAGATGAAGGAGCGCGTCGAGCAGCTCGTCGGCCCGCGCGCCAACGCGATGTGGGTCATGACGTTCCACAGCGCCTGCGTCCGCATCCTGCGCCGCGAGTCCAAGAAGCTCGGCTTCACCTCGTCGTTCTCGATCTACGACGCAGCCGACTCCAAGCGTCTGATGGCGCTGGTCTGCCGTGACCTGGACCTCGACCCGAAGCGGTATCCGCCGAAGTCCTTCAGCGCCAAGATCTCCAACCTGAAGAACGAGCTGATCGACGAGGAGACCTTCGCCGACCAGGCCGTCGACGGTTTCGAGAAGACGCTGGCCGAGGCGTACCGGATGTACCAGGCGCGGCTGCGCGAGGCCAACGCCCTGGACTTCGACGACATCATCATGACGACGGTGCACCTGCTCCAGGCGTTCCCGGACGTCGCCGAGCACTACCGCCGCCGCTTCCGGCACGTCCTGGTGGACGAGTACCAGGACACCAACCACGCGCAGTACACCCTCGTACGGGAGCTGGTCGGCACCGGCTACGAGGACCTGGACCCGGCCGAGCTGTGTGTCGTCGGCGACGCGGACCAGTCGATCTACGCCTTCCGCGGCGCGACCATCCGCAACATCCTCCAGTTCGAGGAGGACTACCCGGACGCGACGACGATCCTGCTGGAGCAGAACTACCGCTCCACCCAGACCATCCTGTCCGCGGCCAACGCCGTCATCGAGCGCAACGAGAGCCGCCGCCCCAAGAACTTGTGGACCAAGGCGGGGGCCGGCGCGCAGATCACCGGGTACGTCGCCGACACGGAGCACGACGAGGCCCAGTTCGTCGCGGACGAGATCGACCGGCTGACCGACGCGGGCGAGGCGAAGGCCGGAGACGTCGCCGTCTTCTACCGCACGAACGCCCAGTCCCGCGTCTTCGAAGAGATCTTCATCCGGGTCGGACTGCCCTACAAGGTCGTCGGCGGTGTCCGGTTCTACGAGCGCAAGGAGGTGCGCGACGTGCTCGCGTACCTGCGCGTGCTGGCCAACCCCGAGGACAACGTCCCGCTGCGCCGCATCCTCAACGTCCCCAAGCGCGGCATCGGCGACCGCGCCGAGGCGATGCTCGACGCCCTGGCACAGCGCGAGAAGATCACCTTCCCGCAGGCCCTGCGCCGCGTCGACGAGGCGTACGGCATGGCGGCCAGGTCCGCCAACGCGGTGAAGCGGTTCAACACGCTGATGGAGGAGCTGCGCACCATCGCCGAGTCCGGCGCGGGTCCGGCGGTCGTCCTGGAAGCCGTCCTGGAGCGGACCGGATACCTGGCGGAGCTCCAGGCGTCGACCGACCCCCAGGACGAGACCCGGATCGAGAACCTCCAGGAACTCGCCGCCGTCGCCCTCGAGTTCGAGCAGGAGCGGGGCGAGGGCGAGGGCGCCGGGACGCTCGCGGAGTTCCTGGAGCAGGTCGCCCTGGTCGCCGACTCCGACCAGATCCCCGACGAGGACGAAGAGGGCTCCGGCGTCATCACGCTGATGACCCTGCACACCGCCAAGGGGCTGGAGTTCCCGGTGGTGTTCCTCACGGGCATGGAGGACGGTGTCTTCCCGCACATGCGCGCCCTGGGGCAGACCAAGGAGCTGGAGGAGGAGCGGCGCCTGGCGTACGTGGGTATCACGCGCGCCCGCGAGCGGCTCTACCTGACCCGCTCGGCGATGCGCAGCGCATGGGGCCAGCCCGCCTACAATCCGCCGTCGCGGTTCCTGGAGGAGATCCCCGGCCGGCATCTGGAGTGGAAGCGTACGGGTCCGATGGCCGCCCCGGCCGGTCCTACGTCCGGCATCGCGTCGTCGCTGTCCTCGTCGCTGTCGTCCCGCTCCCGGTCGCGCTCCGGCCAGGGAGGCCCCGCGGGCTTCGCGACCCGGCGTACGACGGACAAGCCGGTGATCTCGCTGGCCGTCGGGGACCGCGTGACGCACGACCAGTTCGGTCTGGGAACCGTCATGGCCGTGACCGGGGCCGGTGCGGACGCCCAGGCGACGATCGACTTCGGGGACGAGAAGCCGAAGCGACTGCTGCTGCGGTACGCGCCGGTGGAGAAGCTGTAGCCGTGCCGTACGGTGCCGTGCGGCCGCCGGGCACGGGCGCTCGGTGGCCGGCCCGGTCACCCGGCCGGTGGTGGCGGCCGGTCGCTCGGGCGGTCGCGTGACCGGTGTTGGCGGGCGGTCGCGTGACCGGTGTTGGCGGGCGGTCGCGTGACCGGTGCTCGGGCGGTCGCGTGACCGGTTGCTCGGGCGGCGGGCCGGGTTACTTCGTGGGGTCGAGGTCGTGGCTGCGCAGCCACGGCAGCGGGTCGATCGCCGCACCGCCGCCGGGACGTACCTCGAAGTGCAGATGCGGGCCGGTGGAATTGCCGGAGTTGCCCGAGTAGGCGATCACATCGCCGGCCTTGACCTCACCGGAGCGGATCTTCGTGCTGCTCAGATGGCAGTACCAGGTCTCGGTGCCGTCCTTGGCGGTCACGATGGCCATGTTGCCGTAGGCGCTGTTCCACTGGGTGCGGACGGTGCCGTCGGTCGCCGCCATCACCGGAGTCCCGTACTGGACGGGGAAGTCGATGCCGGTGTGCAGCGACATCCAGTTGACGCCTGCCTGGCCGTAGTAGGCGCTCAGCTGCTGCAGCTTCACCGGCAGGGCGAACTTGGGGCGCAGCGCCTCCTTGCGGGCGGCCTCCGCCTCGCGCTTCTTCCGCTCGGCCTCCTGGCGCGCCTTGAGGTCCAGGCGTTCCTGCGTGCGGCTCGCGCGGTCGCCGAAGTCGCGGGCGTCGGCGCTGAGCGCGGCGAGCTGGGTGTCCAGCGCGCTGTTGGCCGCGATCGGCTTCACGGAGGACGGGTCCGCGGCGGTCACCGCCTTGCCGTCGTCCTTCTGCTCGCCGTCGGTCAGACCGCTCACGGAGGCGGCGGCGATACCGGCGACGCCCATCACGCAGGCGGACGGCACGGCGACGGTCAGCAGGGCGGAACGCTTCGCCGGGGTACGGCGACGGCCCCGGCTGCCACCGGCGCGGCGGACCGGGCGGGGTGTGACGGGGGCCGGGGCGCTCTGCGCGGTCTGTACGAGCGGTTCGGAGTCGGGTGCGTCGGTGTCGTCGCCGGTGTGGAGGTCGCCCTCGGCGTGGCCCTCCACGGGGGTCCCGTGCTCGGTCTCCGCTGCGGCGTCGGACGCGAAGTGCGCGTCGAAGCCCGGGTCGAAGCCGGGGTCGAACTCCTGCGTGGCGTCGGGCGCGAACTCCTCCGGCGCGGGAGCGTATTCCGGCTGGGCGGCCGAGGTGGCGTCCGCGGTGTGCGGGGTCTGGGTGGCGTGTGCTGCCTCCGCGGCCGCGTAGTCGTACTGCTGGGGGACGTACGTCTCCGTCGTGCCCGTGTAGTTCCAGGCCGTGGCGTCGTACGCGCCGCTGTCATAACCGGCCGTGTTCCACTGCCCGGTCGTGGTCGTGGTCGTGGTCGCGGTCGTGTCGTACGAGGTCGGGGTGAACTGGGCGGTCGGCTGCGCCGCGTTGGCCTCGTGGGCCTGGTTCCAGGCGGAGGCGTCCCACTGCCCGGTGTACTCGGAGTACTCGACGTGGCCGGTGGTGTCCCACTGCTGCGTACCGCTGTACTGCCCGGTATGGCCCGCGTCGTAGCCGTCCGGCAGGGTGCCGAAGAGGGGGTCGGTCGCGAAGTGACCGGTGTCGTAACCGCCGGTGCTCGTGGCGTAACCGCTGGTCGTGGCGCTGGTGGTGAAGCTGCCGGTGTCGTAGGCGCCCGTCTCGAAACCGGAGGTCTCGAAGCTGCCCGTGGTGTACGCGTCGCCTCCGACGTACCCGGCGTGGGGGTGCTGGTCGTTCACCAACTTCTCTCTCGCCTCGGCAGCAGGACCAGTTCTGAGGAGCCCCGCGAACGGGAATCCCAGAGGGAAAGCAGTGGGCGCGACTGTACCCGGCGGTATGCGCGAGCGACAATCTTCCCCGGGTTTTGGACCCCGGTGAAAGGGGCATTCGGCCGCCTTTCGGCGGAGCGCACACAGAGCCTTGGCGGTACGTTCGAAACCTGTTCGAGAAATGGCGGGTGTGGAGGCGCCCGCAGGCCGGGCTCAGTCGGGAGTTGCTCAGGCGACCGACGCGGAACCGCCCGCTCCCTCGGCCTCCCCGCCGGACTCGAGGGCCTCCCGGATCGCGGCGACGACCGCCGGATGGACGGGGAGGGCGAGATGGCCGATCCCGCTCACCCGTACGTTCCTGGCGATCAGGTCGGGATGCGACACGCGGGCCGTCTCGACCGGGACCATGATCTGGTCGAGTTCGCTCCAGAAGCCCACGAAGCGGGTCCTGCATCCCGGTGCCGGTTCGCTCAGCTCGCGCAGTACCGACGACCCCGGCCGCATCTGCCGTACGAGCGGATGGATCCCGGCCGGCGGCGCCACGGCCGTACCGGAATGCGGTGTGCCGAGCGTGACCAGGACGCGCACGCGCCGGTCGCCGCCCAGTCGCTGTACGTAGTAGCGGGCGATCAGCCCGCCCAGACTGTGGCCCACGATGTCGACCTCCGCGTGACCCGTGCGGGCGCACAGCTCCTCGACACGGCGGCCCAGCAGCTCGGCGGCGGCGCGTATGTCGCAGGTCAGGGGCGAGTAGTTGAGCGCCTCCAGGCGGCGTCGGCCCTGGCGGGCGAGTGATCGGCGCAGCAGGACGAAGACGGAACGGTTGTCGATGAACCCGTGCAGCAGCACGACCGGCGGCTCGGTACGCCCGACGGACACGGCGGGGGCGGGGGCGGGGGTGGAGGTGCGGTGTGCGGTGGGGCCGGGCGCGGGCGCCGTCCTGCGCTCGGGGACCAGGCCCGTGGGGTACAGGAAGACGTGGCCGGTGAGGATCGCGAGCTCCAGGACACCGGCCTTGAGCAGGGCGGCCGACGGCAGCCCGAGCGACGGCAGCGCGACCGATGGCAGCGCGATGGACGGCAGCGCGATCGACCGCAGCACGACCGACGGTAAGGAGAGCAGCGGGAGGAGGGGGAGCGCCCGTGCGACTCCCGACCTCCCGACCAGGGACTCAAGGATCCCCGACGGGCTGATCCGCGAGGGGATGATCCGGGACGCGCTGATCCGCGAGGGGATGATCCGGGACGCCGGGCCCTTCATCGCAGGATCTCCATGGCCGACCTCCCGAATGGAACGGCACACGGAGGGCAGCTCTGTCCCCCGTGTGCCCTCATGGATGCCGGTCGGAGGGGTGGCGTGGGGATGCACCGCCGTGCCGCGCGGCTGGCGGCACGGTGGTACGGCGACCTCTTCGCGGCTCCTGTCGCTGTCGTACCGCCTGCGGCCATTGGGCCCCTTGATGCGGGTACGACGCCTCTGGTGAACATGTCCCACGTGTGATTTCCCCCTCCCTGCCCACCGTGAAACGGCCGGTTGCGGGATGCTGGCGATAACGTTCGTTCACCTCCCCGGCCATCAGGCGCGGGGGACGCATGTGGAGGCAGTGATGGGTGTGACCGGTCCGATCCGCGTGGTGGTGGCCAAGCCGGGTCTCGACGGCCACGATCGCGGCGCGAAGGTGATCGCGCGAGCGCTGCGCGACGCCGGCATGGAGGTCATCTACACCGGGCTGCACCAGACACCGGAGCAGATCGTGGACACCGCGATCCAGGAGGACGCGGACGCGATCGGCCTGTCGATCCTGTCGGGCGCGCACAACACGCTCTTCGTGAAGGTGCTGGAACTGCTCAAGGAGCGCGACGCGGAGGACATCAAGGTCTTCGGCGGCGGCATCATCCCCGAGGCGGACATCGCGCCGCTGAAGGAGAAGGGCGTCGCGGAGATCTTCACGCCGGGCGCGACGACCGCGTCCATCGTGGACTGGGTCAACGCGAACGTCCGCGAGGCCGCCGGCGCCTGACGCCCGCTGCCCGCAGGCCACCCCCGGAGCGTCGACGCACCGGGGGGCGCCCCGCGTGCCTCCGGCGCGCCCGCACCGGTGCGTCCCCGCGCGCGTGCTGCCGGCGCGCGCGTGTGCCGGCGCGCGCGTCCGGCGGGCGCCGCCGCCCGTACGCCACGGGCTGCCGAGCGGCGGCGGGCGTGTCAGGCATCCTCGGCCGCCCCGCCCGCCCCGCCCGCCCCGCCCGCCCCGCCCGCCAGCTCCTGGCGTATCGCCGCGCGGAGACGGAGCGTGGCGACAAGTCGCCGGAACGCCTCCGACCAGTACCCTCCCGCTCCCGGCGACGCGCCTTCGGGCTCGTCGGTCACCGCCGTGAGGACCTCCAGCCGGTCCGCCTCGCCGGGATCCAGGCACCGCTCCGCCAGCCCCATCACCCCGCTGAAACTCCACGGATAGCTGCCCGCGTCGCGGGCGATGTCGAGCGCGTCGACCACCGCGCGTCCGAGCGGGCCGGCCCAGGGCACCGCGCAGACTCCCAGCAGCTGGAACGCCTCCGACAGTCCGTGCGCGGCGATGAACGCGGCCACCCAGTCGGCGCGCTCGTCGGCGGGCAGCACCGACAGCAGCTGTGACCGCTCGGCCGGTGACGACGTGCCGGGGCCGCTCGCCGGGGGCGCCGCGGCGGGGCCGAGCAGGGCGCGGGACCACGCGGCGTCCCGCTGACGCACCGAGGCCCGGCACCAGGCGGCGTGCAGCTCGCCCTGCCAGTCGTCGGCGACCTGCAGCGCGACGATCTCCGCCGGGCCGCGTCCGCCGAGGCGCTCAGGCCACAGGGAGAGCGGGGCCGACTCCACGAGCTGGGCGAGCCACCAGGACCGTTCGCCGCGACCCGACGGCGGCTGCGGCACGACTCCGTCGCGCTGCATGCCGGTGTCGCACTCGTGCGGCGCCTCCACGACGACGGCGGGGCCGTCCCCCGTACGGTCCAGGCTCACGCAAGACGCCGCCCGGTCCGCCATACGGCCCGCGAACGCCGACCGGGGGAGTGCGGAGAGGAGCTCTGCGGCGGTCGAGCGGACGTTACGGCTGCGGTCGGACAGGGCCTGTTCCAGGAAGGGCTCGTCGTGGTCGGAGAGCCCGGCCCGCAGCGAGTCCAGGAACATCAGCCGGTCCTCGGCCCGCTCGGTGGACCAGGTCGACGCCAGCAGCTCCCGCGCGGCGCCCGGATCGTGCGCGCGTACGGCGCCGAGCAGCGCGACCCGCTCCGCGAACAGGCCCTCCTCCCACAGACGCCGCACCGCCGCCGGGTCGTCGGGCGAGGGCAGCGCCGTACCGCCGGGCGCCCCGCGCAGGGCGAACCGCCACTCCGGGTTGAGCCCGGCCAGCCACAGGGCGCGCGGCCCGGCGAAGGCCAGCGCCTGCGGCCGCAGGTCGGTGCGGGCCCGAGCGGCGTCCAGCAGCGCGGGCACGGCCGCCGCCGGGGCCCGGTAGCCGTGCTCGTTGGCCGCGGCCAGCCACTGCGGCAGCAGCTCCGTGAGGTCGGGTGCCGCACCGCGCCTGCCGCCGCCCTGTGCCGGACCCGAACGGCCGGCGAGCAGCTGGGTGAGCCGCCGCGCGGCCGGCTCCGGGAGCGGCGGCCTGGGGTCGTGCGGCGCGGGCTCGGGCCGGGTGGCGGCCCGCGCGGGCAGCAGGCCCGCACGGCGCCGCACGGTGTGCAGCGCGGCCGCGTCGAGCAGCGCGACGGGAGCGTCCTTGCCCGGGTCGCCCGGGTCGCCCGGAGCGCCCAGGCCGCCCGGTTTGCGCGGGTCGCCGGGGTCGCTCACGCCACCCGGGCCGCTCTGGTCGCCCGGAGCGTCAAGGCTGTCCAGGCCGCCCGGAGCGTCAGGTGCGGTCGGGCCGACCGGCACTGCGGCGCCGCCCGGGTCGCCGGAGGTTCCGGGCGTGGCGGCGGTCGCGCGGGTGCGGAGCGGGCCCTGGGAGTGCGGGATGGTCGGCGTGTCCCGGGTGTCGGCTGTGCCGAGCGGGGTCAGAGCCGTCACGTGTCGTGCCGGGGGGCGCCGGTCGGTGCCGAGCAGCGCCGAGGTGACGAGTTCTTCCCATGCCGTGGTGGTCATCGGGGCCTCCGTACGTTCGGGTCTGGACCGTCGGGTAAGGAACCGTCGGGTCGGCGGGACCGTCGGGTCGGACCGTCGGGTAAGGAACCGTCGGGTCGGCGGGACCGTCGGGTCGGGGACCGTCAGGTCAGCGGGACCGTCTCGGACGTGTCCGGTGACCACACGGCGAGCGGGGTGAACCCGCGGTGCCCGCACTCGCCGAAGACGGTGACGGGGGCGCCGCCGGACACCGAGGCCAGCCGCCACAGGCCCGGTCGGTTCAGCGCGGTGTGCGTGACCGGCAGCGCCGCGTCGCCGTCCGCGTCCGCCAGCTGCCAGCCGGTCTGCGCGGGCACGGGGACGACGCCGGTCAGTGTCACCGGCCAGGAGTCCAGCCAGGGGTCGTCGCGGAGCGCCAGTCCGTACGCCGTGAGCGCGTCCCCGACCGTCCCGCCGGGTGGCGGCGCGTCGATCGGCACCGGCTGCGAGAACCGGTCCCCGAGCTCGGCCCGCAACCGGCCCCCACCCGGGTGCGGGGTGACCTCCGCGTCGATGGCGGCGCCCACGGGGAGGGCCAGTTCGGGCGCGCGGCCGCCGGCCCCGAAGGACAGCAGCAGGGCCGTGCGGCCACTCGCCCGCCCGTACAGCCAGACGCGGCGCGTGGTCAGCTTGCCGTCGGACGTGTCGTACTGCGCGAGGACGAGCCACTGATCCCGTATCGCCGGACCGGCGGCCGACGAGGGCAGCCCCACCCGGGTCCTTACCGTCGCCGCCAGTGGCTCCGGCAGCCGCTCGACGCCCAGCCACGCCGTGCCGAGCAGATGGGTCAGCGCGCTCTCCTCCAGCAGCCGTACCGGCCAGCCGGGACCCGACCCCGGTATCGCGCCCAGCTCCCGGACCCGTCCCGCGAGCCCGGGCGCCTGCGCGTCGACCATGCGCCGCGCGGTCTCCTCCCACCATCCGTACCCCGCCTGTCCGGCGGAGGCGAGGCCGTCGCGCAGCAGATCCGCGAGGCGCTGCTCCAGCTCCGCGGCTCCCGAGGTGATCCTCGCGGCACGCCGCTCCGCCCTGCGGCGCGCGGCCTCCGGGTCGGCGGACCCGCCTCCCGCTCCGGCCGCCGCGTCCTCTCTCCGCTTCTCCGCGCGGCTCCGCCGGCCCGCGAGCCACTTCTCCGCCCACTCCGGCGGCGCGCCGGCGTCCTCCGGCACGGCGTCCGCACCGGCGGCCCAGAGCAGCAGCAGGCCGAGCGCGTGCTTGCACGGGAACTTCCGGCTGGGACAACTGCACTGGTACGCGGGTCCCGTGGTGTCGACCACCGTCCGGTAGGGCGTCCTGCCGCTGCCCTTGCACAAGCCCCATACGGTGCCGTCCCCGGCACCGCTTCCCGTCTCGGACCACGGTCCCGCCGTGCCCAGCTTGCCTCCCGCCCTGCGTGAGGCGTCGTCAGGCGCCAGTGCCAGCACCTGCTCCGCCGTCCAGCGCACCCCTCGGTTCGAGGAGATCCGGGGCGCTCCCCCATCAGATCGCAGCATGGGAACGACCGTACGACCCACCACTGACAATCCACCCCGACCTGCGGATCGGCAGCCGGACAACGCTGTTGACCTCCCCCACCCCGTGCGGTTGTCTGCGCCTGACACATCCGAAGCACCGGGGGGAACCCGCATGAACCGCATGACCCGATCCGTCGTCTCCGCACTCGCCGCCGGAGGTCTCGCCCTCGGCCTCGGCGCCTGCTCGGTCACCGAGGAGGCGGCCAAGGGGGTCGACAAGGCCATGAACGAGACGTACCAGGTGACGTACGAGGTGACCGGGAAGAGCGTGGACTCGATCACCTACAACGGCGGCCAGGGCGACGCCATGAACCCGAAGCTCGAAACGGTCGAGAAGCCGACACTGCCGTGGACGAAGACCGTCACGCTGCGCGGTATCGAGGCGCCCGCCGTCACGCCCATCGCCCTCGACGCCGGCGGTGCCGACGTCACCTGCAAGATCACGCACGAGGGCAAGGTGATCAAGGAGGCGTCCGGCCAGGGCGTCGCCGCGGCCGGCGGCTGCGTCGCGGTCTCCCCGCTGGCCGGCTGACCCACCGCCAACCCGCCCCGACAATCGGCCGTTTCTGCCATCTGACCTGCGGAGACGACCGATTGTCAGTGGCGTGGTGCACGGTTGATCCCACACCCGGTCGAACGAGTCGATCGATCTGGAGGGGGATCCATGACCGTGCCCGAAACCACCGCGACCCGGCCCGCCGAAGCGCTGCGACCGCATGCCGAGGACGCCTTCGCCGACGAGCTGAGGGCACTCGCCGCGGCCGACGACCGGCCCCGCCCCGAGCGCTGGCGGCTGTCGCCGTGGGCCGTCGCCACCTACCTGCTCGGCGGCACCCTGCCCGACGGCACCGTGATCACACCGAAGTACGTGGGACCGCGCCGCATCGTCGAGGTCGCCGTCACCACGCTCGCCACCGACCGCGCCCTGCTGCTCCTCGGCGTTCCCGGCACCGCCAAGACCTGGGTGTCCGAGCACCTCGCCGCCGCCGTCAGCGGCGACTCCACGCTGCTCGTACAGGGCACCGCGGGCACACCCGAGGAAGCGATCCGGTACGGCTGGAACTACGCCCGGCTCCTGGCAGACGGCCCCAGCCGGGACGCCCTGGTGCCCAGCCCCGTCATGCGCGCCATGGCCGACGGCATGACCGCCCGCGTCGAAGAGCTGACCCGTATCCCCGCCGACGTGCAGGACACCCTGATCACGATCCTGTCGGAGAAGACCCTGCCCATCCCGGAACTCGGCCAGGAGGTCCAGGCCGTACGGGGCTTCAACCTGATCGCCACCGCCAACGACCGCGACCGGGGCGTCAACGACCTGTCCAGCGCCCTGCGCCGGCGCTTCAACACCGTCGTGCTGCCGCTGCCCGCGACACCCGAGGCCGAGGTCGACATCGTCTCCCGGCGCGTCGAGCAGACCGGCCGCTCCCTCGACCTGCCGGCCGTCCCCGAGGGCATGGACGAGATCCGCCGTGTCGTCACCGTCTTCCGCGAGCTGCGCGACGGCGTCACCACCGACGGCCGCACCAAGCTCAAGTCGCCCTCCGGCACACTCTCCACGGCCGAGGCCATCTCGGTGGTCACCAACGGCCTCGCTCTCGCCGCGCACTTCGGCGACGGGGTCCTTCGCCCCGGCGACGTCGCCGCCGGCATCCTGGGCGCGGTCGTCCGCGACCCGGCCGCCGACCGGGTCGTCTGGCAGGAGTACCTGGAGACCGTCGTCCGGGAGCGGGACGGCTGGAAGGACTTCTACCGCGCCTGCCGCGAGGTGACGGTATGACGGGACCGCTGCTCCTGGGCGTACGGCACCACGGGCCGGGCTCCGCACGCGCGGTGCGTGCCGCACTCGACGCGACACGGCCACGTGCCGTCCTCGTCGAGGGCCCGCCCGAGGGCGACGCGCTGCTGCCGCTCGCCGCCGACGAGGGCATGCGGCCCCCGGTCGCGCTGCTCGCCCACGCCACGGGCGACCCCGGCAGGGCCGCGTTCTGGCCGCTGGCCGAGTTCTCGCCGGAGTGGGTCGCGATCCGCTGGGCGCTCGACCACGGCGCGGCCGTGCGCTTCATCGACCTGCCCGCCGCCCACTCCCTCGCCATGGCCGCCGACCCCACCTGGGGCGACGAGGACGAGGGCGAGGCGGACGGGATCACCGGGGACACGGGCGCGGGCACGGAGCACGGACTGCGCCTCGACCCCCTCGCGGTCCTCGCCCAGACCGCGGGCTACGACGACCCGGAGCGCTGGTGGGAGGACGTGGTCGAACACCGCGCCGCCGGCCGCGCCTCCGCCCCCGGGCGCTCCTCCGCAGACGCCACCGACCGTTCCGACGCCGCCCTCGGCGCCACCGACCGTCACGACGCCGGCGCCACCGACCGTTCCGACGCCGCCCCCGGCGCCACCGACCGTCACGACGCTGACGCCACCGACCGTTCCGACGCCGGCGCCGATGCCACCGACCGTCACGACGCCGACGCCCACGCTGACGGCGCACCCGCCTCCGCCGGTCCCGCCCCCCACACCTGCGCCGGTTCCACCACCGACACCTCCACCGGTTCCACCACCGACGCCTCGGCCTCTTCCGCCACCGACCCCTCGGCCGGTTCCTCCGCCGGTGCGTCCGGGGGCGGGGGAACCGACCCCGTCGCGCCGTTCACCGCGCTCGCCGAGGCCATGACCGCCCTCCGCGAGGCGTACGGCCACGGCGGTCACGACCGTGACCTGATCCGCGAGGCTTATATGCGCCTCCAGCTCCGCGCGGCCAGGAAGGAGCACGGCGACGCGGTGGCCGTCGTCTGCGGCGCCTGGCACGTGCCCGCCCTGCGCGCCACCCCGACCGTCGCCGCCGACCGTGCCCTCCTCAAGGGCCTGCCCAAGGTCAAGGCGGAGACGACCTGGGTGCCATGGACGCACCGCAGACTGGCACGGCGCAGCGGCTACGGCGCCGGCATCACCTCACCCGGCTGGTACGGACACCTGTTCACCGCCCCCGACCGGCCCGTCGAACGCTGGATGACCAAGGTCGCGGGGCTCCTCCGCGACGAGGACCGGATGGTCTCCTCCGCCCATGTCATCGAGGCCGTACGGCTCGCCGGGACGCTCGCCGCGATGCGCGGCCGCCCGCTCCCCGGGCTGGGCGAGACGACCGACGCCGTACGGGCCGTGATGTGCGACGGCTCCGACGTGCCGCTCGCGCTCATCCACGACCGGCTCGTCATCGGCGACGTCATCGGCGAGGTGCCGCCTGACGCCCCGGCCGTACCGCTCCAGCGCGACCTGGACCGCACCCAGCGCACCCTGCGCCTCAAACCCGAGGCCCACACCCGCGAACTCGACCTCGACCTGCGCAAGGACACCGACGCCGCCCGCAGCAGACTCCTCCACCGGCTGCGCCTGCTGGGCGTCGACTGGGGCGAGCCCGTCACGGCGCGCGGCGGCAGCACCGGCACGTTCCGCGAGAGCTGGCGGCTGCGCTGGGAGCCGGAGTTGCACGTCGGGATCGCCGAAGCCGGCGCCTGGGGCACCACGGTCCTCACCGCCGCCACCGCCCGCGCCCAGGATCTCGCCGCCGCCGCCGCCACCCTGTCCGACATCACCGCACTCGCCGAACGGTGCCTGCTGGCCGACCTGCCCGAGGCGCTGCCCGTCGTGATGAAGGCCCTCGCCGACCGTGCCGCCCTGGACGCGGACGTCGGCCACCTCGCCGAAGCCCTGCCGGCCCTCGCCCGCTCCCTGCGCTACGGCGACGTGCGCGCCACCGACACAGCCGCCCTCGCCGACGTCGCCACCGGGCTGGCGCTGCGCGTCTTCGTCGGCCTGCCGCCCGCCTGCGCCGGACTCGACGCGGACGGTGCCGCCGCGATGCGCCGCCACCTCGACGGCGTCCACACCGCGCTGCGGCTCCTACCCGACCACGAGGAACTCACCGGACGCTGGGGCGCCGTGCTCGACCGGCTCACCGCGCGGGACGGCATACCCGGCGTCCTGCGCGGGCGGTCCGCCCGGCTCCTCCTGGACGACGGGCGGCTCGCCACGGACGACGCCGCCCGGCTCATGGGCCTCGCCCTGTCGCCCGGCACGGTACCCGCCGACGCCGCCGCCTGGATCGAGGGGTTCGTCGGCGGCGCTCCCGGGGGCGCCCGCGACCCCGCCGGCGGACTGCTCCTGGTCCACGACGAGCGGCTCCTCGGCCTGGTCGACGCCTGGCTGTCCGGGGTGTCCGCCGAGGCGTTCACCGATGTCCTGCCGCTCCTTCGCCGCACCTTCTCGGCGTACGAACCGGGCGTCCGCCGGACGCTGGGCGAGCTTGTCAGGCGAGGCCCGGGCAGCGCGGGCACGGCGGCGCCCGACGCTGGCACGCCCGGCTTCGGCGCAGGGCTGGACACGGCCCGCGCGGACGCCGTCGTGCCCCTGGTGAGGCTGCTGCTCGGCGCCGGAACGACCGACGACAACGACCTGGTGGAGGTGGGCCGATGAGTACGGACGAGCGACTGCGGCGCTGGCGCATGGTGCTCGGCGGAGGCGCCGCCGACGGCACCGGACACCCGCTCACCGGCACCGACGCGGCGATGGACGGCACCCTCGCCGCGCTGTACGGGGACGACGGCCCACAGGGCCCGGGTGCGGGCGGCAGCGGCGGCCGGCGGCAGGGCGGCGGCGGCCGCTCGGCCGGACTAGGAGGGTCGGCGCCGTCCGTCGCCCGCTGGCTCGGCGACATCCGTACGTACTTCCCCAGCTCCGTCGTCCAGGTCATGCAGCGCGACGCGATCGACCGGCTCGGCCTGTCGGCGCTCCTGCTGGAACCCGAGGTGCTGGAGGCCGTCGAGGCCGACGTCCACCTCGTCGGCACCCTCCTGTCGCTGAACAAGGCGATGCCGGAGACCACCAGGGAAACGGCACGAGCCGTCGTCCGCAAGGTCGTCGACGACCTGGAGAAGCGGCTCGCCACCCGCACGCGGGCCACCCTCACCGGCGCCCTCGACCGCAGCGCCCGGATCAGCCGGCCGCGCCACCGGGACGTCGACTGGGACCGCACGATCCGGGCGAACCTGAAGAACTACCTCCCCGAGTACCGCACCGTCGTGCCCGAGCGGCTCATCGGCTACGGGCGCGCCGCGCAGTCCGTGAAGAAGGAGGTCGTGCTCTGCATCGACCAGTCCGGATCGATGGCCGCGTCGGTGGTGTACGCCTCGGTGTTCGGAGCCGTCCTGGCGTCCATGCGGTCCATCTCCACGCGCCTGGTGGTCTTCGACACCGCCGTGGTGGACCTCACCGACCAACTGGACGACCCCGTCGACGTGCTGTTCGGCACCCGGCTCGGCGGCGGCACCGACATCAACCGTGCCCTGGCGTACTGCCAGTCGCAGATCACCCGCCCCGCCGACACCGTCGTCGTCCTCATCAGCGACCTCTACGAGGGCGGCATACGGGACGAGATGCTCAAGCGCGTGGCGGCGATGAAGGCGTCGGGTGTGCAGTTCGTCGCCCTGCTGGCGCTCTCCGACGAAGGGGCCCCCGCCTACGACCGGGAACACGCCGCCGCGCTCGCCGCCCTCGGCGCACCCGCGTTCGCCTGCACTCCCGACCTCTTCCCGGAGGTGATGGCCGCGGCGATCGAGAAACGGCCGCTCCCCGTCCCGGCGGAGCAGATGTGACGCTTTATCCGGTGAGGAGGCCGGTAGCACCCATTCCGGACATGGTGACCCATCGGTAACACGGGACTTGCGTGCACCCCCGAGGCTCGTGCAAGCATCGGCCGTCGTACGCGGATTCCGATCGTCCGCGCCGGGGAGGAATCCGCACACCGTGACCGTCGCCGCAGCAGCCGCAGCCGTTGCGCCCGCCGCCGTTACGCGCCTCGCGCGCCGTACGGCGACCGGGCGGGCGACGGCTGTCCTGCTGTTCCTCGGCGGGCTGTTCGGGCTCGGACTCCTCTGCGGCGGCAGCGCCCACGCGGCGGAGGGCGCGGCGGAGTCGCGCCAGCGCTCCGAGGCGGTCGCCGCACCCATGCGTGAAACCACCCGCCAGGCCGCCGAAGACGCCACCGAAACCGCCGGAACCGCCACCGCGACCGCCGGAACCGCCACCGAAACCGCCGGAACCGCCACCGCCGGAACCGCCACCGCGAGCGCCGCAACCATCGGCGCGGCCACGGAGGTCGCCGACGGCGTCGAGGCTGTGACGGCACCGCCCGCGACGGCTTCCGGCACGGTACGGGCGGCGGTCGAGCCCGTCCTGTCGACCGCGCGGGATGCGTCGAGCGCCGTGCGCGACGTCACGGCGGCGCTGCCGGTCCCGGACGCGCCACCCGAGACGGCGCCCGTGCTGCCGCTGCCGCCCACGGCACCCGGAGCGGACCAGCCGCGGCACTCCGCGCCGTCCACGTCCGGCACCGTCGACGCGGACGGCGCGGACGGCGCGGCCATCCGTACCGGCACGGACCGGGCGGACACCGCCCCGCCGCGTACCGGCACCGCCGCCGAACGGACCGCGTCCCCGTACACGTACGCGCACCCGGCCACGTCCGATGCCGACGCCGACAGCCTTCACGTGAAGGCGTTCGCGCCCGCCTCTCCCAGCCCCGTGCCCGCGCCCGGCGACCCCTGCGGTGGCGCGGCACGGCACCTCGCGGGAGACGGCGGCTCGTCGCGCGGCGCGGGCGACCAGCACGCCGTGGCGGACCGTACGGCCGCGCCACGCGGCCCGGTACACGGCGCCGGACTCCCGGCCACCGCCGCGACCACCGTCGACCGGCCCGGCGACGTTCTCGAATTCCCCGGCTAGGGCAGCCCTTCCCCCGCTCAAGACCTGCCGCGCGGGGGCGGGACAGGTCTGCCCGCCGTCTCCAAGAGCCCCTTCTTCAGGTCGGCTCGGAATTCGAAGGAATCGACGCACCCATGCACAAGAACATTCGCCGCTCCATAGCCGTCGCCGCCACGGCCACCGGTATGTGGGCGCTGGGCACCGCCGCCGCCAACGCGGACGAGCTGCCCGTCTCCATCCCGCTGTCGACGCCGGACACGGCCGTCGACGCGTCCGACGACGTCGTGGTCGGCGTGTCCGTCGACCTCACGCAGGACACGCCGGATGCCGAGGTCCGCGTTCAGGGCACCACGGTCGGCACCGATGACGTCCAGGCCCCGACCGTCCAGGCCCCCACCGTCCAGACTCCGGACCTGCAGACTCCGGACCTGCAGACCCCGGGCCTGCAGACCCCGGCCGTCGACGCGCCCGCCGTCCAGGCGCCGGGCACGCCCTCCGCCCCCTCCGTGCCCGATGTCACCGTGCCCGATGTCACCGGGCCCGACGCCGGCATCGACTACCTCTTCGGCCCCCTCGCCGCCTTCGCGCCGGAGCTGGAGCAGCCGCAGGCTCCCGACGCCCCTGCCGCCCCCACCGCCGCCGACGCCTTCGCGACCGCGTCCCCCATCGCCGACGGTGTCGCCGCCGACTTCCTGCCGCCCTACGCGGCCCGTGCCCTGGACGCGCTGCTCCCGTTCGCGGAGCAGACCGCCGGTGACGCGGTCGTCTTCGCCGACGGCACGGCGAACGGTGTCGTGGCGGGTGCGCAGCCGCTCGCGGCGGGTGTGGCCGCCGAGGTCCAGCCGTTCGGCCAGGGTGTCGTCGGTTCGGTGCAGCCGCTGGCCGAGGGTGTCGTCGGCTCGGCGCATTCTCTGGTGACGGCCGTCACCGACCAGGTGCAGCCGATCACCGACCAGGTGCAGCCGGTCGCCCAGGGCGTCGCCGGGTCCACCACGACCCTCGCGGGCGGCGTGGCCTCGCACACCCAGCCGTTCGCGCAGGGTGTGACGACCACGATGATGTCCGACGCCGACCCGCTCACCGGCAACGCCGTCGCGGGCGCCCAGGACACGGTCACGGCGATCACCCCGGACTACCTCCCCTACGGTGCCTGATCCGGTACGAAATCCGTAGTGACGGGCGGTCTCACAGCCGGTGGGACCGCCCGTTTGAGGCGCGTGTCTGTGACAGGTATCACCGCGCCGGTGTGATCTGCGATTTAGGGACCTACGGCCCTCAGGGATAACCTGCGAGACGGACATGCCGCGTCCACGGACACCGTGTACGCCTCCCCTGTGACAGCGCAGTCACGTTGCCCTCCGCCCGCCTGCCGGGCGCGCGGCACGCCCACGCAGACAACGGAACCGCGATCATCGGAAAAGGGACGGACGCGCGTGGACCTGTTCGAGTACCAGGCGAGGGACCTCTTCGCCAAGCACGGTGTACCGGTGCTGGCCGGTGAAGTCATCGACACGCCTGAGGCGGCGCGCGAGGCCACCGAGCGGCTGGGCGGCAAGTCGGTCGTCAAGGCGCAGGTGAAGGTCGGCGGCCGCGGCAAGGCCGGTGGCGTGAAGCTGGCCGCCACTCCGGACGAGGCCGTCGCTCGCGCGACGGACATCCTCGGCATGGACATCAAGGGCCACACGGTCCACAAGGTCATGATCGCCGAGACGGCGCCGGAGATCCTCGAGGAGTACTACGTCTCGTACCTCCTCGACCGCACCAACCGCACCTTCCTGGCGATGGCCTCCGTCGAGGGCGGCATGGACATCGAGGAGGTCGCGGCCACCAAGCCCGAGGCCCTCGCGAAGGTCCCGGTCAACGCCAACGAGGGCGTCACCATCGAGAAGGCCCGCGAGATCGTCGCGCAGGCGAAGTTCCCGGCCGAGGTCGCGGAGAAGGTCGCCGAGGTCCTGGTGACCCTGTGGCAGACCTTCATCGCCGAGGATGCGCTCCTCGTCGAGGTCAACCCGCTGGCCAAGGTCGCCTCCGGTGACATCCTGGCCCTCGACGGCAAGGTGTCCCTGGACGCCAACGCCGACTTCCGCCAGCCGGAGCACGAGGCGCTCGAGGACAAGGCGGCAGCCAACCCGCTCGAGGCTGCCGCCAAGGCCAAGAACCTCAACTACGTCAAGCTCGACGGCGAGGTCGGCATCATCGGCAACGGCGCGGGTCTGGTCATGTCGACCCTCGACGTCGTCGCCTACGCCGGTGAGGCGCACGGCGGCGTGAAGCCCGCCAACTTCCTCGACATCGGTGGCGGCGCCTCCGCCGAGGTCATGGCGAACGGCCTGGAGATCATCCTCGGCGACCCGGACGTCAAGTCCGTCTTCGTCAACGTCTTCGGTGGCATCACCGCCTGCGACGAGGTCGCCAACGGCATCGTCCAGGCGCTTGAGCTGCTCAAGTCCAAGGGCGAGGATGTCACCAAGCCCCTGGTCGTGCGCCTCGACGGCAACAACGCGGAGCTGGGTCGCAAGATCCTGTCGGACGCCAACCACCCGCTCGTGCAGCGCGTGGACACCATGGACGGCGCGGCCGACAAGGCCGCCGAGCTCGCGGCTGCGAAGTAAGGGACGAGGTTCACCAAAGCCATGGCTATCTTCCTCACCAAGGACAGCAAGGTCATCGTCCAGGGCATGACCGGCGCCACCGGCATGAAGCACACCAAGCTCATGCTCGGTGACGGCACCAACATCGTCGGTGGTGTGAACCCGCGCAAGGCCGGTACGACCGTCGACTTCGACGGCACCGAGGTTCCCGTCTTCGGCTCGGTCGCCGAGGCGATGGAGAAGACCGGCGCCGACGTGTCCGTCCTCTTCGTGCCGCCGGCCTTCGCGAAGGCCGCCGTCGTCGAGGCGATCGACGCCGAGATCCCGCTGGCCGTCGTCATCACCGAGGGCATCGCGGTCCACGACTCCGCCGCCTTCTGGGCGTACGCGAAGTCCAAGGGCAACAAGACCCGCATCATCGGCCCGAACTGCCCCGGCCTGATCACGCCGGGCCAGTCCAACGCCGGCATCATCCCGGGCGACATCACCAAGCCCGGCAAGATCGGTCTCGTGTCGAAGTCCGGCACGCTGACCTACCAGATGATGTACGAGCTCCGTGACATCGGCTTCACCTCCGCCGTCGGCATCGGTGGCGACCCGGTCATCGGCACCACGCACATCGACGCCCTGGAGGCCTTCGAGGCCGACCCGGAGACCGAGCTGATCGTCATGATCGGCGAGATCGGCGGCGACGCCGAGGAGCGTGCGGCCGACTTCATCAAGGCCAACGTCACCAAGCCGGTCGTCGGCTACGTCGCGGGCTTCACCGCCCCCGAGGGCAAGACGATGGGCCACGCCGGTGCGATCGTGTCCGGTTCGTCCGGCACCGCGCAGGCGAAGAAGGAGGCCCTCGAGGCCGCGGGCGTCAAGGTCGGCAAGACGCCGACCGAGACGGCCAAGCTGGCGCGCGCCATCCTGGCCGGCTGACACCGCCGTCGCCGTCAGGCACTGCGGAGGGGCCCGCTCCGGGGAACATCCCGGGGCGGGCCCCTCCGCGTCTCGCCTCACGTCTCGCTCCGCGTCTTGCTCCGTGCTCGTCCTCGCGTCTCGCTCCCGCGTCCTGCTTCCCGTCGGCTCAGCGGACGTCCGGTACGAGGCGTGGCGGCCCCTTCACCGGCTGGTCGCTCAGCCGGTCGCGGAGCTCCTCGTTCAGCTGGGTCAGCCGCTGCGGGCCGCTCAGCATGGGCACCCCGCCGACCGCGCGGCCGGGGGCCAGCGGTGGCTCGTAGCGGGTGGGGGCGGTGGCCAGCGTGACGGCGGTCGCCCCGACGATGAGCGTGCTGAGCCCGAGGGTGCTCCTGGTCCAGAGCCGGGCGCGGCGCTCGCTGCCGACGCGTACGGTACGGGCCGTCGACAGGACCATGGTCGGCCCGGTCGTGAGCAGTTCGGCTAGCCGCCGGTGCAGCGCGGCGGGGTCGCCGAGCTCGGGGAACCGTTCGGCGAGCGCCTCGCGCGCGTGCAGGAGCCGGTTGGCGGCGGCCGGGGTGCTCGCCTCCGTCTCGGCGGCCGTGTCCGGCAGGTCCAGGCCGAGCCCGTCGTACAGCAGGAGCGTGCGGCGGTACGAGGGTGGCAGGTCCAGCAGTGCGGCCCGCAGCGCCTGGTCGCCGCGTCCGCCCACGGGGACGTCGGGCTGTCGGTGCGCGCGGCGCAGCCGGTGCCAGGGCGACAGCGCGTGGTCGTGCGTCGCGGCACGGACCCATCCGGCGGGATCGCGGTCGACGGCGACCTCCGGCCAGCGCTCCCAGGCGCGGTGGAATGCCTGCTCGACGGCCTCCCGCGACAGCCGCCGCCGTCCGGTGAGCAGGAATGCCTGCTGTACGAGGCCGGGCGCGGCGTAGGCGTACAGCGCGTCGAACGCCTCGCCGGGGGTCGTCGCGACAGGCCGCGGCATACGGCGGTACGCGGGCCGGGTGGACATGGCGTCGCCCGGTGCGTCGCCCGGTGCGTCACCCGGGGCGCCGTCGGGGGCGCCGTCGGCCGGGGCGGAGGCCCGGGGTCGTCTCCCTGCCCCCGCGGCGGACGCGGCGTTGGCCGCCGCCGTGCGGCGGTCGAGCTGTGCGGCCGACACGACGGGGATGACCGGTACGGGTTCGGGACCGCTCACCGGCTCCGACGGACCCCGGGCCTGTTCGTGGTCCAGGTCCTGGCCATGGTCCTGTCCCTGTCCCTGTCCCTGGTGCCGGCCTTCGCGCCGCCCTCCGTCCGGCGGGGGTGGGCCGGAGGGGCGCGTGGTGCGGGACGGCTGGGTGGGTCTCGTGCTGCCGGACGGACCGGAGGCGGCGTCGGCCAGGGTGCCGAGCAGTCTCGCGTACGCCTCGCGCTTCCGTCCGCGCGGTGACGTCCGTCCCGTCTCCCAGGCCCGTACCGTCGCGCAGGTGACCCCCAGCGCCTCGGCGACCTGGTCCTCGCTCAGCGAACGTGCCTCCCGTCGGCGGCGCCGCTCCTTGGGGGAGGGCAGGGGCGGCGCGGGGCGGGTGGTGGTGCTCCGGGTCATGGGAGCCCTCCAGAAGCGCTGCACTCAACGGAAAAGTACATAACCGTATATTGAGCGACACAGCGGTCATTCGCCTGTTACGCGAATACAGCGCGTGTCGTTGGCAGCATGTTCGCGTGACCGACATCGTGAGCGGCAGCGCGACCGAGACGCCCGGCGGCCCGGCCCCCGACCTCGATGCCGTACCGGCGCCGGCCGAGGGGCCGGGCGTCCTCTACGGCGGGCGGCGTGCCGCGGTCGCCACGTCCTTCGTACGCGGTGCCGTCGCCGCGGGCCTCGGTCTCGGTTCACTGGCCGTCCTGGCGACCGTGGCATGGATCAGCTCCCCGTACCCCGACAGCGGGCCGACCGGCGCGCTGCACGTCGCCGCCGCCCTGTGGCTGCTGGCGCACGGTGTGGAGCTGGTGCGGCCCGGCACCCTCTCCGGCACCCCCGCGCCAGTCGGCGTCGTCCCCCTGCTGCTGGCCGCCCTGCCGGTGTGGCTCGCGCACCGTGCCGCCCGGGACGCCCGCGACCCCGGTGACGGCCGCCCCCGTCCCTCGGCGGCCGGCGCCGTGTGTGCCGTCACGGCCGGATACCTGCTGGTCGCGGCAGGTGCTGTCGGCTACGCGACGGGCGGACCGCTGTCCGTCGAACCGTCCGTCGCGGCGTCGCGCCTGCCGCTCGTGGTGGCGGCCGCGGCGGTGGCGGGGGTGTGGACGGCGCACGGCCGCCCGTTCGGTCCGCTGCCGGACCGGGTGCCGCGCCGGTTGCGGGTCGAGCTGGCCCGGACGCGGGTCGCGGTCGCGTCACGTGCGGCGGCCGCCGCCCTCGGGGTGCTGCTCGCGGGCGGTGCGGTGCTGGTCGCGGCGTCCCTGGCCTGGCACGGCGGCGCGGCGCGGGACTCTTTCCTGGTCCTGGCGGGGGACTGGTCCGGCCGTGTGGCGGTCGTCCTGCTGGCGCTGGCGCTGCTGCCGAACGCGGCCGTGTGGGGAGCGGCGTACGGACTCGGGCCGGGGTTCGCGCTGGGGACGGGGGCGACGGTCACCCCGCTCGCGGTGGTCGGCGGCGCCCCCGCGACGCCGGAGTTCCCGCTGCTGGCGGCGGTTCCGGTGAGCGCCGGTGGCGGCTGGCTCACCTGGTCGTGCCTGGCCGTCCCGGTGGTGGCCGGCGCGGTGGCGGCGCGGCGCACGGCCCGGGTGGCGGCGCCGCCGTTCGCCCGCCGCGACGAGGCGTGGACCGTACGCGAGACGACGTTCACGGTGCTGCTGGCGGCGGCCCTGTGCGGCCTCGCCACGGCGGCGCTGGCGGCGGTCGCGGGCGGCCCGCTGGGGAGCGGCGCCCTCGCGGAGTTCGGTCCGGTGTGGTGGCGCGCCGGCGGGGCGGCGTTCGCGTGGATGGCCGCCGTGGCCGTACCGGTCGCCCTGGCGCTGCGGGCCTGGCGGGTACGGGAGCGGAGGCCGCGCGCGGTGCCGGAGCCTCCGGTACGGCTGCCCGTGCCCCCGCCGGTGCCGCCGCCCGTCCCCCCGTACGAGGGGTTCGACGGGTACGGGACGGACGAGGCGGACGGCGTACCCCACAGTCCCGGCGCGGATCCCGGCGCGGATCCCGGCGGGGATCCCGGCGCGGAGTCGTACGGCTTCCTGCCCGCCGCGTGGGAGGGGCCGGGCGCCCGCGAGGCGCGCTGGGCGGCGCTGAAGGAGGCGTCGGGCGGCCTGATGGCGAGCACCGAACTCCCGGAGCGGATGCCGCCGCCATGGCCGCCGCGGCCGCCCGAGCCGCCGACGGCGACCGAAGCGCCAGAGCGGTGGGAGGGTCAGGAACAGTACGCGTCGCGAGAAGGGCCCGGAGCGTCAGGGCCGCGAGAAGCGCAGGAAGCGCCCGTCCCCGCGCCCCCGCCCGCCACTCAGCCCCCGGCGACCACGCCTGTACCGCCCCCGCCGACGGCTTCCGCGCCGCCCCCGCCGACGGCTCCTGCGCCGTCCCCGACGGCCACTCGGCCGCCTGCCGGTCCTGCCGGTCCTTCCGCTACTCCTTGACGCCGAAGACGTCGCGCAGCGGGTCGGGGAGCAACTCGTTGCAGGACAGCTGGCCGTCCTTGGTCAGGGCGTCGTCCACGCAGGTGTAGAAGTCGCGGTACACGAGCTGGATCGTGAACGTCGTCGCCACGATCATCAGCGCCAGCCCCGCCGTGACCAGTCCGCTCACCGCCGCCGTCGTCTGCGGGCGGCCGGGGGAGGCGCCGGCGGGTCCGCCGCCGGGAGGTGTCGTCCCGGTGACGGCGGCCTGCTGCGCGGTGCGGGACTTGGCGCGGAGGGAGCTGATGCCCCAGTAGAGCGCGAGCGAGCCGAGGAGCAGGGCGATCTCCGGCAGGTCGAAGACCGCGAAGAAGAAGGCCCACATTCCGGAGAGCAGCGCGTAACGCGCGCGCCGCTGGGCCGGGTCGGTCGGGTCCCAGCGCGGCTGCGGGCCGCTCTGGCCACCGCCGGGCCCGCCCTGCTGGTCGCCCTGCGGCCGGCCGCCGAAGCCGCCGGAGGAGCGGCCGGGCTGCCGGGGGCTCCACTGGCTGCCCCAGGAAGGGCGGTCACGGTCCTGACCGGAGGCGCCGGACCCGTGATCGTCGCCTCCGCGCCCGTTCCCACCGCGCCCGTCGCCGGTTCCGCCGCCGCCGTCGCTCCCGCCGTTGTCGGGGCGGCGCGGCTGCCAGGGCTGGTCCGGCCTGCCCTCGGGCGGCGGCGCGAACGGGTTGTTGTCGTCCGTGGACTGGCGTTCCCGCGGCAGGAGGTGGATGGCCGTGCGGCGGCGTCGGTCCGGCATGTGGTGAACGTCTTCCCCTCAGACCCCGGGCAACGCGCGCCCAGCGGGTCTTGTGTCGTCGTGTCCGTCCGTCGGGGACGGCTCTGCCCCTGACGCTACCGCCCGGCCCCGCCCCCGTCCCGTGGGGGCGGTGCGGTGTGCCGGTATCGTTGCTGACGGTCGGCTCGTTCGTAGAGTTCCCCGTATCCGGGAGTACGACGCGTTTGTACGACCATACAAAGTCGATCGCACGGGCCGACGGCGCGGAGCCGACCGCCCGGAACGGACCACACTCAGCCGACCACACACAGCCGCCCCGCACACAGCCGCACCGCACCGCAACGCGAAAAGAGTCCCCCTGTGGCCGCCGCCCCCGCCCGCCTCGTCGTCCTGGTCTCCGGGTCAGGGACGAACCTGCAAGCGCTGCTCGACGCCATCACCGCCGACCCCGACGGGTACGGCTCTGACGTGCGGGTCGTCGCCGTGGGCGCCGACCGCGACGGGATCGCCGGGCTGGAGCGGGCCGAGCGCGCCGGGGTGCCGACGTTCGTGTGCAAGGTCAGGGACTTCGAGACCCGTGACGCGTGGGACCGGGCGCTCGCCGATGCCACCGCCGCGTACGCGCCCGACCTCGTCGTGTCGGCCGGGTTCATGAAGATCGTCGGCAAGGAGTTCCTGGCGCGGTTCGGCGGGCGGACCGTCAACACGCATCCGGCCCTGCTGCCCAGTTTTCCCGGTGCCCACGGAGTGCGGGACGCGCTCGCGTACGGGGCGAAGGTCACCGGGTGCACCGTCCACTTCGTCGACGACGGCGTCGACACCGGCCCGATCATCGCGCAGGGCGTGGTCGAGGTGCGGGACACGGACGACGAAGCCGCTCTCCATGAGCGCATCAAGGAAGTCGAGCGCACGCTGCTCGTCGATGTCGTGGGGCGTCTGGCCCGGCACGGCTACCGCATTGAGGGACGAAAGGTTCATGTCGGTGAATAAGCCCATCCGTCGCGCGTTGATCAGTGTCTACGACAAGACGGGTCTTGAGGAGCTGGCCCGGGGCCTGCACGAGGCGGGTGTCGAGCTGGTCTCCACGGGCTCCACGGCCGGGAGGATCGCCGCAGCGGGCGTGCCGGTCACCAAGGTCGAGGAGCTGACCGGCTTCCCCGAGTGCCTGGACGGCCGCGTCAAGACGCTGCACCCGCGCGTGCACGCCGGAATCCTCGCCGACCTGCGCCTGGACGCGCACCGTGAGCAGCTCGCGGAGCTGGGCGTGGAGCCGTTCGACCTGGTGGTCGTGAACCTGTACCCGTTCAAGGCGACCGTCGCGTCGGGTGCCGGGCCCGACGAGTGCGTCGAGCAGATCGACATCGGCGGCCCGTCCATGGTCCGCGCCGCCGCGAAGAACCACCCCTCCGTGGCGGTCGTGACGTCCCCGGCCCGGTACGGCGACGTCCTCGACGCCGTGAAGTCCGGCGGCTTCGACCTGACCGCGCGCAAGCGGCTCGCCGCCGAGGCGTTCCAGCACACCGCCGCGTACGACGTCGCCGTCGCTTCCTGGTTCGCGTCCTCGTACGCGCCGGCCGACGATTCGGCGTTCCCCGACTTCATCGGTGCCACCTACGCGCGCCAGAACGTCCTGCGGTACGGCGAGAACCCGCACCAGGGCGCCGCACTGTACGTCGACGGCGAGGGCGGCCTCGCCGAGGCGGAGCAGCTGCACGGCAAGGAGATGTCGTACAACAACTACACGGACACCGACGCCGCGCGCCGGGCCGCGTACGACCACACCGAGCCCTGCGTCGCGATCATCAAGCACGCCAACCCGTGCGGCATCGCCATCGGAGCGGACGTCGCCGAGGCGCACCGCAAGGCGCACGCCTGCGACCCGCTCTCGGCCTTCGGCGGCGTCATCGCGGTCAACCGCCCGGTATCCGTCGCGATGGCGGAGCAGGTCGCCGAGATCTTCACCGAGGTCATCGTGGCCCCGGACTACGAGGACGGCGCCGTCGAGGTGCTCGCCCGTAAGAAGAACATCCGTGTGCTGCGCGCGGAGGGCGCCCCCGCCAACCCGGTCGAGGTGAAGCCGATCGACGGCGGCGCGCTCCTCCAGGTCACCGACCGCCTCCAGGCCGACGGCGACGACCCGGCCAACTGGACCCTGGCGACCGGCGAGGCGCTCTCCGCCGCCGAGCTGGCCGAGCTGTCCTTCGCCTGGAAGGCCTGCCGGGCCGTCAAGTCCAACGCGATCCTGCTCGCCAAGGACGGCGCGAGCGTCGGCGTCGGCATGGGCCAGGTCAACCGCGTCGACTCGGCGAAGCTCGCGGTCGAACGCGCCGGCGCCGAGCGCGCCCAGGGCGCCTACGCCGCGTCGGACGCGTTCTTCCCGTTCCCCGACGGCCTGGAGATCCTCACGGCCGCAGGCGTCAAGGCCGTGGTCCAGCCGGGCGGCTCGGTCCGCGACGAGCAGGTCGTGGAGGCCGCGGAGAAGGCGGGCGTGACGATGTACTTCACGGGCACGCGCCACTTCTTCCACTGACGGTTCCCGTCACAGACACGACCGGGGCGGGGGGGGGCCCCGCCCCCCCCCCCCCCCCCGGGGGGGCGCGCGCGGGTAGCCCCGGGGGGCGGGGGGGGCGTGGGGGGGGGGCGGGCGGGGGCCCCGCCCCCCGCCCCCCCCCCCCCCGGCCCCCCCGCCCCCCCCCCCCCCCCCCGCGGGCGCGCCCCCCCCCCCCCCCCCCCCCCCCCCCCCCGGCGTCGTCTTCCGGCAGGTCGAAGCCGGTCGCGCGGACGCGCAAGGGCCGTGGTGATCGCCGGTCGAGCGAACACCACGGCCCTTGCGCCGGTGGAGCGGAGAAGCGTGTGCGTCAGTGGCGCGGACGGCTGAACCACGCGGCGCCGTCGGACTTGCCGACGAAGACGGCGATCAGAATCGCCAGGACGGTGTGCGCCAGGCCGATGACGACGAACGGGTAGATGCCGAGGATCGCCGTGATGATGCCGAAGACCATCGTGGTGATCCGGATGCCGTTGCCGCCGTTGCCGAACTTGGCGCCGAGCACGATCGCGAACACGCCCCAGCCCAGAATGAGGAGCGTGACGACCCAGACAGCGCCGACCGACATGTCGGCGAGCTGCTGGAACTGGATGTCGTCCTTCAGTGTCGGGTCGTCCTTCGCCGCGCTGATCGCCATGGCGGTGAGCGCGGCCAGGATCGCTCCGATCACCTGGAGGCCGCCGATGACGAACAGCATCACGCGGGCCGCCTTGACGCCGCCCGGCATCTCCTGGGGCGCGGGGGCGTAGCCGCCGCCGTACGGGGAGACCGGCGGGGCCTGGGGGTAGCCGTAGCCGGGCTGTGCGGGCTGCTGCCCCTGCGGGTAGCCGTATCCGGGCTGACCCTGCTGCTGGCCGTAAGGGTTGTTCGGGTCGCCGAAGCTCATGGCGGGATTCCTCCGTGGGTTGTGCGGGGACGACGCGGCCCGCGCGGAGAACTGCACATGTATGAGCCGTTTTGCCCCCCGGCACTGCCCGCGGCACTGCGCGGTTCATCGTGGTAGTAACCTCGATATTTTGTCCAGTCCGAAACGTCAATAGTTGTGCAAGTGCAACGTCGCATCCCGCCGGGCGTACGCGAATTGGAACAGTCCGGGGGTCATCCGCGAGGATGGGCCCATGACCGCCCAGATTCTCGATGGCAAGGCCGCCGCGGCCGCGATCAAAACCGATCTGACCGCCCGTGTGGCGGATCTCAAGGCCGGGGGCATCACTCCAGGGCTTGGGACGCTGCTGGTCGGTGAGGACGTCGGCAGCCAGAAGTACGTCGCCGGCAAGCACCGCGACTGTGCCCAGGTGGGCATCGCCTCCATCCAGCACACGCTGCCCGCGACCGCCACGCAGGAGGACATCGAGGCGGTCGTGCGCGAGCTCAACGACGACCCCGCCTGCACCGGTTACATCGTGCAACTCCCGCTTCCCCGGGGCATCGACACCAACCGGGTGCTGGAGCTGATGGATCCCGCCAAGGACGCGGACGGGCTGCACCCCATGAACCTCGGACGCCTGGTGCTCGGCGAGCCCGCGCCGCTGCCGTGCACGCCCGCCGGCATCGTGGCGCTGCTGCGCCGCCACGGCGTGGAGATCGCCGGTGCCCATGTCGTGGTGGTCGGACGCGGCGTCACCATCGGCCGCCCGATGCCGCTGCTGCTGACCCGCCGGTCGGAGAACGCCACGGTCACGCAGTGCCACACCGGTACGCGCGACCTCGCCGCGCATCTGCGCCGCGCCGACATCGTGGTCGCCGCCGCCGGTGTCCCGCACCTGATCAAGCCCGAGGACATCAAGCCGGGCGCGGCGATCCTGGACGTGGGCGTCAGCCGGGACGAGAACGGGAAGATCGTCGGCGATGTGCACCCCGGCGTGGCCGACGTGGCCGGCTGGGTCGCCCCCAACCCCGGCGGTGTCGGTCCGATGACCAGGGCCCAGCTGCTGGTCAACGTCGTCGAGGCGGCCGAGCGCGCCGCGGCCGCGGCCGCGAGCTGAGCCGGAGAGGGCGACCCCATGGGCGTACGGGCCAACGACGAGCCCCCGGCCGAGCAGGCCCCGGCGGCGACGAACGACGACCCGGCGGGCGCCGCGCCCACCGGGGGTGGCGGCGACGGCGCCGGTGACCGTGCCGACGCCGGTGACCGTGCCGGTGCCGCCGCGTCGGCGGACGGTGCCGCACCGGCTGCCGCGACGGCCGCGTCGGCGGACGGTGCCGCGCCCGTGAACGGCGCGGCACCCGCGAACGGCGCCGCGCCCGCGAACGGCGCCGCGCCCGCGAACGGCGCCGCGCCCGCGAACGGCGCCGCGCCCGCGAACGGCGCCGCGCCCGCGAACGGCGCCGCGCCCGGCGACGCCGCTTCCGCGGACGGTGCCGCGCCCGGTGGCGGTGGGCCTTCGCGGGCTCGGGCACGGGGCGGGATCCGCCGCGGGGGCGCCACGCGGCGGCCGCCGACCATGACCCGGGACACCGCGCGCCCCGAGGGCGGCGGGCGTGCCGCGCCCGGTGACGCGCCCGCGCCCGCGCGGCAGTGGCCGTTGCTGCTCGTGGTGGGGCTGGCCGCGCTGGGGCTGCTGGTGGTCGGGTTCGATCCGTTCTGGCAGGCGTCCCGGATGGGCGCCATCCTGATCGGGGTCGCCCTGCTGACCGGCGCGGCCCTGCGGCGGGTACTGCCGTCCGTCGGCATGCTGGCCGTGCGGTCCCGGTTCACCGACATGATCACGTACGGGCTGCTCGGGACGCTGATCGTGCTGCTCGCCCTCATGACGCAGCCCAAACCATGGCTGGAGATCCCGTTCCTGGAGGACATCGTTCGCTTCACTGTGCGTTAGCGCCCGTGTGTGCGGGGTGACGCTTCGGTGAAGTGAGAGGGACGGTCCACCCAATGGCCAAGATCAAGGTAGCCAGCCCCGTCGTCGAGCTCGACGGTGACGAGATGACCCGCATCATCTGGCGGTCCATCAGGGAGAAGCTGATCCTGCCCTACCTCGACGTCGAGCTGATCTACTTCGACCTCGGCATCCAGCACCGCGATGCCACCGGCGACCAGGTCACCGCCGACGCCGCGCACGCCGTCAAGGCGTACGGCGCCGGCGTCAAGTGCGCCACCCTCACGCCGGACGAGGCGCGTGTCGAGGAGTTCAACCTCAAGGCGATGTACCGCTCCCCGAACGCCACGATCCGCGACCTCATCGGCGGTGTGCTCTTCCGGGAGCCGATCGTCGTCGGCAACGTCCCGCGCCCGGTGCCCGGCTGGACCGAGCCCGTCGTCGTGGGCCGGCACGCCTTCGGCGACCAGTACCGAGCCACCGACCTCAAGGTCCCGGGCGCGGGCACCCTCACCATGACGTTCACCCCGAAGGACGGCACGGACCCGGTCGAGCTGGAGGTCTGCGACTTCCCTGGACCCGGGGTCGCGCTGGCCATGTACAACCTGGACGACTCCATCCGCGACTTCGCGCGCGCGTCGTTCCGGTACGGCCTGGCCCGCGACTACCCGGTCTACCTGGCCACCAAGAACACGGTCCTGAAGAAGTACGACGGCCGGTTCAAGGACATCTTCCAGGAGGTGTTCGACGCCGAGTTCCGGGCCGAGTTCGAGGCGCGGGGGCTCGACTACGAGCACCGGCTCGTCGACGACATGGCCGCGTCGGCCCTCGTCAGCCGGGGCGGCTACGTCTGGGCGTGCAAGAACTACGACGGGGACGTCCAGTCGGACGTCGTCGCGCAGGGCTTCGGTTCACTCGGTCTGATGACATCGGTGCTGATGTCCCCCGACGGCAGGACGGTCCTGGCGGAGGCCGCCCATGGCACCGTCACCCGCCACTACCGCGAGCACCAGCAGGGCAAGGCGACCTCGACCAACCCGGTCGCCTCGGTCTTCGCCTGGACCCGGGGGCTCGCCCACCGCGCGGAGCTGGACGGCACGCCGGAGGTGGCCCGGTTCGCCCGGACGCTGGAGCAGGTCTGCGTCCGGACGGTCGAAGGCGGCCAGATGACCAAAGACCTGGCCCTTCTGATCGGTTCCGAGCAGCCGTGGTTGACGACCGAACAGTTCCTGGCGGCCGTGGACGAGAACCTCCGTAAGACGCTCGTCACGGTCTGACTCCCGTACACACGGCACCGCACCGCACCGCACGGCACGGCACGGTGCGGCACTGCACGGTGCGGCACTGCACCGCACGGCGCTGCACGGTGCGGCATCGCGTGAAGGTCGGTCGTCCGAGCGTCTCTCGGACGTACGGGCGGCTCTCGGCGCGTACGGGCCGGTGCGAGGCCGGCGGCGGCCATCCCCTCCCCCGAGGTAAGGACGGGCGCCGCCGGCCCGCGTTACGAGAGTCATGCACCCGCCAAGCTCGATCAAGGTATGTCCTGGCCCTGTGGCACGGAGGTGACCATTCCGGCATCGTGTGATCGCGCGGCGACGGAGCGTGCGACCCGCCCGGGGAACTGCCATCCTGGGCTCGCGCGTCCTCATGCATGCCGGGGAACAAGGGGGAGCAATGCCACGCTGGAAGGCGCTGCCGGATGAACTCGACCCACAGGTCAGGGAGTTCGCGGACCAACTGCGACGGCTGGTCGACCGCAGCGGGCTGAGCCTCGCGGGCATCGCGGACCGCACCGGCTACAGCAAGACGTCGTGGGAACGGTGTCTGGACGGGCGGCTGCTCGCGCCCCGGCCGGCGATCCTCGCCCTCGCGGAGGCGACCGGCACCAGCCCGGTGCACCTCCTCACCCTGTGGGAGCTCGCGGAACGCGCCTGGAACCGCTCGGGCGCCGCCGGTACGACCGCCAACCGCTCCACCCCGGACGCCACCGCCCGCGATCCGTACCCGCACCCGCGGCCCCGCCGTGAACCGCCCCTGGACGGGGCGCGCATCGCCGAGGCCCGCGCCGCGCTCACCACCCCCGCCGGCACCCGCGCCGGCACCGCCGTGGGCGCTCCCGGCCGTACCCCGCCCGCGCGCAAGGCGACCATGTTCCTGGCCGGACTCGTCGGCGCCCTGCTGGTCGTGGCGGCCGCCGTGCTCCTCACCGACCTGGGGGAGGACCCCGGCAAGGGCGCCGTCGGCGCGCCGGGCACCGGACGCTCCCCTTCGGCCACGTCCGGCGGCCCCGGCGGTCCCGCGACGTCCCCGGTGCCCACGCCCGCCACCGGCGCCCCGAGCGCGCTGCCCGCCGGTGTGAAGTGCGCCGGAGCCGACTGCGCGGGCCAGGATCCTCAGGCCATGGGGTGCGGCGGCCCGTACGCCAGGACCGTCGTCTCGGCGACCGTCGGTACGGCCGTGGTCGAGGTCCGCCACAGCGAGGTGTGCGGCGCGGCCTGGGCGCGTATCAGCCGGGCGCTGCCCGGCGACACGGTCAGCGTGACGGCGGGCGGTACGACCAGGAGCGGCGTGGTGCGCGCGGACATGGACGCGTACACCCCGATGGTGGCGGTCGCGGACGGTACGAGGGCACGGGCGTGCGCCACGCTGCACACGGGCAAGGCGGGCTGCGCCGGGGCCTCCTGAGCGTGCGGAACCGTACGGCGGTGTGGACGCCGGGATGGACGCCCGGATGGACGCCCCGGATGGACGCCGGGATGGACGCCCGGATCGATGCCCCGGATGGACGCCGGGATGGACGGCTGGGTGTTTCGTGAGCGGTGACACAAGGGGGCGGCGGGTGCGGGCGGCCGGGGTCGGATAGCCTGACCGCTGGATTCTCTTCACGTCGAGAGACCGCCGGACACGATCCGTCGTCCATCGGCGCCGAAGACGTCCAGCACCAGGGGCAGGGACCCCCACCGCCAGCTGTCTTACGGAGATCGCCATGACCCGCACTCCCGTGAATGTCACCGTGACCGGCGCGGCCGGCCAGATCGGTTACGCGCTGCTCTTCCGCATCGCCTCCGGCCATCTGCTCGGCGCGGACGTGCCGGTCAAGCTCCGCCTCCTGGAGATCCCGCAGGGCCTGAAGGCCGCTGAGGGCACGGCGATGGAGCTCGACGACTGCGCGTTCCCGCTGCTGCGCGGCATCGAGATCACCGACGACCCGAACGTCGCGTTCGACGGTGCCAACGTCGCCCTCCTCGTCGGCGCCCGCCCCCGTACCAAGGGCATGGAGCGCGGTGACCTGCTGGAGGCCAACGGCGGCATCTTCAAGCCGCAGGGCAAGGCCATCAACGACCACGCCGCGGACGACATCAAGGTCCTCGTCGTCGGCAACCCGGCCAACACCAACGCGCTCATCGCGCAGGCCGCGGCGCCGGACGTACCGGCCGAGCGCTTCACCGCGATGACCCGCCTCGACCACAACCGCGCGATCTCGCAGCTGGCCGCCAAGACCGGTGCCGCCGTCTCCGACATCAAGCGCCTCACCATCTGGGGCAACCACTCGGCGACGCAGTACCCGGACATCTTCCACGCCACCATCGGCGGCAAGAACGCCGCCGAGGTCGTCGACGACGAGAAGTGGCTGGCCGACACCTTCATCCCGACCGTCGCGAAGCGCGGCGCCGCGATCATCGAGGCCCGTGGCGCCTCGTCCGCCGCCTCCGCCGCGAACGCCGCCATCGACCACGTCCACACGTGGGTGAACGGCACCGCCGAGGGCGACTGGACCTCCATGGGCATCCCGTCGGACGGCTCCTACGGTGTCCCCGAGGGCCTCATCTCCTCCTTCCCGGTGACCTGCAAGGACGGCGTGTACGAGATCGTCCAGGGCCTGGACGTCAACGAGTTCTCCCGCACGCGCATCGACGCGTCGGTCCAGGAGCTCGCGGAGGAGCGCGACGCCGTGCGGGGTCTCGGCCTCCTCTGAGCCGACCGTCCTCACCGGCCCGGCTTGTTCTCACCGGCCCGGCTTGTTCTCACCGGCCCCGGCTGTTCTCACCGCCCCCGGCTGCTCTCCCGCAGCCGGGGGCGTGGTGTTTCCGCGGCCGGGGTGCCGAGGTAGGTGCGGCGCAGGCGCAGGAAGGGCAGCTCGATGGCGTGGTACGTGAGGAACGACAGCGCCACGGTCAGCGGCAGCGCCACCAGCAGCGTCAGTGTGAACGCCGCCCAGACGGGCGGCAGTGACGGCAGGAGGTCCGCGAGCCCGGCGTACCGGCACAGCACCGTCAGCACCATGAAGTGGATGAGGTAGACGGAGAAGCTGACCTCGCCGAGGCGGGCCAGGGCCCGGGAGAGCGCCCCTCCGGCGGTGCGGGCGCCCGCCACGTACGCGGCCACGACCAGCGCCCACACCGCGCCCTCCACCGTGCTCCACAGCAGCTTGAGCGGGCTGTCGGAGACGAAGCCGTGCACCTGGTTGAAGGACCAGAGCACCGTCACGGCCAGCGCCAGGGCCGTCGGTGTGAGCCACCGGGCGCGCAGCAGGTCGCGGTGGTGGAGGTAGCACCAGGCGGCGAGCATGCCGAGCAGGAACTGGTCGATGCGCCCGGCGAGGCCCAGGTAGAGGGCCTCCGTGTGGGGCGCGGGTGCCGGGCCGCTGAACCACACCAGGGCGCGCAGCAGCGCGACGGCGGCGAGGAGCCGCAGCAGGGCCGCGGGCCCGCGGTCGCCGAGGAGCCGGTGGAGCAGCGGGAAGAGCAGGTAGAACTGGAGCTCGACGCCGAGGGTCCAGAAGACTCCGCCGTACGGCCGGCTCGGCGTCGTGAAGGTCAGGATCCGCACGAGGTCCTCGTAGCCGGGCAGCGTGACGTGGGTGGCGAGGCCCAGGACGGCGATCACCAGGTAGAGCGGATAGACGCGCAGCAGCCGGTTGGTGATGAACCGTCCGTACCGGATCGGCCTGCCGTACGCGCCGACGGTGAAGATGAAGCCCGACAGGACCATGAAGAGGGCGACCGCCGTGTGTCCTTCGAAGACCAGGGTGGCGGCGGGGTTGGGGGAGTACAGCCAGTCCGCGACCGGGGTGAAGGCGTGGCCCTCGATGCGCGCGCCGAGCAGTTGGCACCCGTGGTAGACGACGACCAGGACGGCGGCCACGGCCCGCAGGTGGTCGACGGGGGCCAGGTAGACGCGGTCGCGGTCGCTGCTGCGCATGGTCGGAACCCTAGGTCGGCGGCTTCGCGCCACCCGTCCGACCGGGCGATGCGGGCGCAGCACATCATCCATACGGATCATTGCGTAAGTACGATCGAATGTAGTACTTCTTATGCATGAGCGAGCGGGTGCACAACAGGCTGGCGGTGGTCCGGGCCGAGCGGAAGGTGTCACGGCAGGCACTGGCCGAGGCCGTCGGCGTCCACTACCAGACCATCGGCTACATCGAACGGGGGCAGTACAACCCCAGCCTCGACCTGGCGTTGAAGCTGGCCGCCCACTTCGGTCTCCCGGTGGAGGCGCTGTTCTCCCTGGAGCCGTTCCAGCCGCTCACGAACGAGATCTACGGGGACCACGGGAGGAAACCATGACCACGCCCACGCCCACGACCGGGGCCGGGACCGCGACGCGCTACGACCGGCGCATGTACGCGATCATGAACCGGGGTGAGGCCGCGTCGCTCCACGCCACGGCCGGACGCAGGCGCGCCTGGGTGGTCGCCCACACCGTGCTGACGGCGGCCTTCGTCGCCGCCTGGCTCGGCACCGTGCTGGGCGCGGAGCCCGGCGGCCCGGTCTGGACCGCCGTCGCCCTGCTCGCGGTGCTCGTCCCGTGGTGCGTGGCCATGGGCGTGATCAACGGCGCCACGCGCGGGCTGTTCGAGCTGCGCGGCCGGATGCTGGACGAGCGCCAGCTCGCCGAGCGGGACCGGTCGCTGGCCCTCGCCCACCGGATCACCTCCGGCACCCTCCTCGCCGCCGCCGCGGCGGCCGGTCTGGCGAACTGGCTCGGCGGCGTCCGGTTCCCCGACCTCCTCTTCCCGGTCCTGCTCACCGCGCTGGTCGTGCACCGGATGATGCCCCGCTGGATCGCCTGCCTTCGCGTACAGGACGAACCCGGCGAGGAGTGAGCCGCACCACTTTCGCGCATGCTTTCCACCGCCCAGGGCAGGGGCCCCGGTCGCCGGTCACCACCGGTCATGACCACACCGGGAACGGAAGGCAACACGCGCAGTGTCGGAACAACAGACCATCCATGTGGCCGGAGAGTGGCGCGCAGCCGCCTCCGGAGCCACACGCGACATCCTCGACCCCGCCGACGCCACGACCCTCGCGGTCGTCGCCGAAGGCGGAGCCGAGGACACCGACGCCGCTGTCGCCGCCGCACGCACGGCGTTCGACGGCGGCCGGGGGGAGTGGCCGCGCACGCCCGTCGCCGAGCGGGCGGCGCTGCTGCGCCGGGTCGCGGACCTGCTGCAGCGCGATCGTGAGACGATCGGGCTGCTGGAGAGCCGCGACGCGGGAAAGACCCTCGAAGAAGGGCGCGTCGACGTCGACTGCGTGAGCGACGCCTTCCGCTACTTCGCCGACCTCGTCATGAACGAGAGCGGCGGCCGGGTCGTCGACGCCGGATCACCCGACGTCCACAGCGTCGTCGTCCATGAGCCCGTCGGCGTCTGCGCCCTGATCACGCCCTGGAACTACCCGCTCCTCCAGGCCAGTTGGAAGATCGCCCCGGCGCTCGCCGCGGGCAACACCTTCGTCGTCAAGCCGAGCGAGATCACCCCGCTCACCACCGTCGCGCTGATCGAGCTGCTGGCGGAGGCCGGTCTGCCGACCGGTGTCGCCAACCTCGTCACCGGCGCCGGGGACCCCGTCGGCGCCCGGCTGTCCGCACACCCCGACGTCGACCTGGTGTCGTTCACCGGCGGCCTCGTCAGCGGTACGAAGGTGATGCGCGCCGCCGCCGACAGCGTCAAGAAGGTCGCCCTCGAACTGGGCGGCAAGAACCCCAACGTCGTCTTCGCCGACGCCTGCGCCACCGACGAGGGCTTCGACACCGCCGTCGACCAGGCGCTCAACGCCGCGTTCATCCACAGCGGCCAGGTCTGCTCGGCCGGCTCGCGGCTCATTGTGGAGGCGTCGCTGCGCGACCGGTTCGTCGCCGAACTCGCCCGCCGCGCCGAGAGGATCCGCATCGGCCGGGGCACCGACCAGGGCGTCGAGTGCGGCCCCCTCGTGTCGGCCGCGCAGCTGGCCCGTACCGAGGAGTACGTCGCCTCCGCCCTCGCCGAGGGCGCCGTGCTGCGCGCGGGCGGCGAACGCCCCCGCGAAGCCGGCCTCGCCGACGGGTACTTCTACCGCCCGACCGTCCTCGACCGCTGCCACCGCGGCATGCGCGTGGTCCGCGAGGAGGTCTTCGGCCCGGTCCTCACCGTCGAGACGTTCCGTACGGAGGACGAGGCCGTCGCCCTCGCCAACGACACCGAGTACGGCCTCGCCGGGGCCGTCTGGTCCGCCGACGCGGGCCGCGCGCGGCGCGTCGCGGGACGGCTGCGCCACGGCACCGTCTGGATCAACGACTTCCACCCCTACCTGCCGCAGGCGGAGTGGGGCGGCTTCGGCAAGAGCGGTATCGGCCGCGAGCTGGGTCCCGCCGGACTCGCCGAGTACCGCGAGAGCAAGCACGTGTACCAGAACCTCGCCCCGCGCCCCGTGCGCTGGTTCGCGGGCTGACCGGGGGAGAAAGCAGCACCATGAGCACCACCAGCGACCACACCCGTATGACCACCACCGGCGACGACAGCGGCACGTACGACTACGTCGTCGTCGGCGGCGGCACCGCCGGATCCGTCATCGCGAACCGGCTGTCCGCCGACCCCGGCGTCACCGTCGCCGTGATCGAGGGCGGCCCGTCCGACGTCGACCGCCCCGACGTCCTGACCCTGCGCCGCTGGATGGGCCTCCTCGGCGGCGAACTCGACTACGACTACCCCACCACCGAACAGCCGCGCGGCAACTCCCACATCCGGCACAGCCGCGCCCGCGTGCTCGGCGGCTGCTCCTCGCACAACACGCTCATCGCGTTCAAGCCGCTGCCGTCCGACTGGGACGAGTGGGCCGACGCCGGGGCCGACGGCTGGGACGCCGCCGCCATGGACCCCTACTTCGGCAAGCTCCTCAACAACATCGTCCCCGTGGACGAGAAGGACCGGAACGCCATCGCCCGCGACTTCGTGGCCGCCGCGCGGTCCGCGCTCGGCGTCCCGGGTGTCGAGGGCTTCAACCGGGAGCCGTTCCACGAGGGCGTCGGCTTCTTCGACCTCGCCTACCACCCGGAGGACAACAAGCGCTCCTCCGCCTCGGTCGCGTACCTCCACCCGGTCATGGACGAGCGCCCCAACCTCCACCTGATGCTGGAGACCTGGGCGTACAAGCTGGAGCTGGACGGTACGACGGCGACCGGCGTCCACGTCCGTGCCAAGGACGGCACCGAACAGCTCGTCACCGCCCGCCGCGAAGTCCTCGTCTGCGCGGGTGCCGTGGACACGCCCCGGCTGCTGCTGCACTCCGGCATCGGCCCCAGGAAGGACCTCGAAGAGCTCGGCATTCCCGTCGTCCACGACCTGCCGGGCGTCGGCGAGAACCTCCTCGACCACCCGGAGTCGGTCATCGTCTGGGAGACGAACGGGCCCATCCCCGAGAACTCCGCCATGGACAGCGACGCGGGCCTCTTCGTGCGCCGTGACCCCGAGTCCAAGGGCCCGGACCTGATGTTCCACTTCTACCAGATACCCTTCACCGACAACCCCGAGCGCCTCGGCTACCAGCGCCCCGCGTACGGCGTGTCGATGACGCCGAACATACCCAAGCCGCGCAGCCGCGGCCGCCTCTACCTGACCAGCGCCGACCCGTCGGTCAAGCCCGCGCTGGACTTCCGCTACTTCACCGACGAGGACGACTACGACGCCCGGACGCTGGTCGACGGCATCCGGATCGCCCGCGAGATCGCCCGCTCCGAGCCCCTGGCCGGCTGGCTCAAGCGTGAGGTGTGCCCGGGGCCCGAGGTCACCGGCGACGAGGAACTCAGCGAGTACGCCCGCAAGGTCGCCCACACCGTCTACCACCCGGCGGGCACCTGCCGGATGGGCGCCTCCGACGACGAACAGGCCGTCGTCGCCCCCGACCTGACCGTACGGGGCCTCGACGGGATCCGGATCGCCGACGCGTCCGTGTTCCCGACCATGACGGCCGTCAACCCGATGATCGCCGTCCTGATGGTCGGCGAGAAGTGCGCCGACCTGCTGGGAGCACGAACCCGATGAACACCAACCCCGCCAGTACCCCCACCACGCCCGACCACACCTCCACCGCCGCCACGATCCCCGCCACCGGGTCCGCACAGGAGACCGGCACCCCGCCCGTCTTCTCCGTCGACGGGCTGTGGAAGGTCTTCGGCCCGCGCGCGGACAAGGTCCCCGGCTCCGCCCTCGCCGAGCTGCCCCCCGCCGAGCTCCGCGAGCGCACCGGCTGCACCGCCGCCGTCCGCGACGTCTCCTTCGACGTGCGCAAGGGCGAGGTCTTCGTCGTCATGGGCCTGTCCGGCTCCGGCAAGTCCACCCTCGTCCGCTGCCTCACCCGGCTCATCGAGCCGACCGCGGGGGCCGTCCGGATCGACGGCGAGGACGTGCTCTCCATGGACCGCGCCCGGCTGCGCGAGCTGCGCCGCCACCGCGCCGCCATGGTCTTCCAGCACTTCGGGCTGCTCCCGCACCGCTCGGTGCTCGACAACGTCGCCTACGGCCTGGAGATCCAGGGCATGGGGCGTGCCGAGCGGCGGGCGAAGGCCGCCGAACTCGTCGCCAAGGTCGGCCTTGAGGGCCTGGAGGACCGCAGGCCCGGCCAGCTCTCCGGCGGCCAGCAGCAGCGCGTCGGCCTCGCCAGGGCGCTCGCCGTGGACCCCGAAGTGCTGCTGTTCGACGAACCGTTCAGCGCCCTCGACCCGCTGATCCGCCGCGACATGCAGGACGAGGTCGTGCGGCTGCACCGCGAGGAGGGCCGCACGATGGTGTTCATCACCCACGACCTGAACGAGGCGCTCCGCCTCGGCGACCGGATCGCGCTGATGCGGGACGGCCGGATCGTGCAGCTCGGCACGGCCGAGGAGATCGTCGGCGCCCCCGCCGACGACTACGTACGGGACTTCGTCCGTGATGTGCCGCGCGAGCAGGTCATGACGGTACGGACGGCGATGCGCCCGCCGCACGACGCCGAAGGCGACGGCCACTCCGGCCCCGCCCTCGCGCCCGACGCGACCGTCTTCGAGGCCATCGAGGCCGCCGCCCGCACCGGCGGCCCCGTCCGGGTCGTCGAGAACGGCCGCTGCGTCGGCGTCGTCGACCACGGGAGCCTGCTCTCGGTCGTCGCCGGTGTCCCCCTCGGGAAGGCGGCGGCATGACCGCGGCCGTCACCCCCTCCCCCGTACCCCCCGCCCCCGTACGCGAGCCCGCCGCGCGACCGGAGACGGAACCCGTCCATCCCGTACGGCGGCTGCTGCAGCACCGCGTCGGCCGCAGGCTCCTGCCGCTCGCCGTCGCCGCGGTGGTGCTCGTCCCGCTGGGCGCCGCCCTGTGGGGCACCGGAAGCTGGCCCGCCGCGCTGACCGTCGACGTCTCGGCTCCACTGGACGACGCCAACCAGTGGGTCATCGACAACCGCGACTCGCACCCCCTGTTCCTCTACTTCCTCCTCCACCTCTCCAACACCGCCACGGACGCGGTGGACGGCGTCTACCGCTTCCTGGACGCCATGGGCTGGCTGGGCGTCCTCACCGCCGGGGTGCTGTTCGCCTGGCGGGCGGCGGGGCTCGGCCGCCGCGGCGCCAGGGTCGCCGCGATCGCCCTCGGCGCCTTCGCCGTGTGCGGGCTGCTCGGCATGTGGGACGCCACCCTGCTCACCATCGCGCTGATGGTGGTCGCCGTGGCCGTCGCCGCCCTGCTCGGCGCTCTGATCGGTCTCGCCGCCGGACTCTCCGACCGGGTGGACCGCGCGCTGCGGCCGGTGCTCGACACCATGCAGGTGCTGCCCGCCTTCGCGTACCTCCTCCCGTTCGTGCTGGTCTTCGGCACGGGCACGCCCGCAGCGCTGTTCTGCACGGTGATCTACGCGGCCCCGCCCATGGCCCGGCTCACGGCGCTCGGCCTGCGCGGGGCCGACCGCTCCGTCCTGGAGGCGTCCGTCTCGCTCGGCGCGAGCGGCTGGCAGCGGCTGCGGACCGCACGGCTGCCGCTGGCCCGCCGGCAGATGCTCCTCGGCCTCAACCAGACGATCATGATGGCCCTGTCGATGGTCGTCATCGCGGCGCTCGTCGGGGCCGGCGGCCTCGGCGAGGAGGTCTACTCGGCGCTCTCCACGGTCGACGTCGGCAAGGCGCTCACCGCCGGTATCCCCATCGTGCTGATCGCCGTCTGGCTGGACCGTACGACCGCCGCGGCCGGCGACCGGATCGGCGCCGGCACGTCCGGCGGCGGGCTCCTGCACGGCCGGTCCGCGTGGGCCCTGGTCACGGCCGGAGTCATGGCCGCCGTCGTGGCCGGACTCGCCCTCGGCAAGACGTGGCCGGCCGACTGGACCGTCGACTTCTCCACCTCCGTGAACAGGGCCCAGGACTGGGTCACCGCGCACCTGTCCTCCGGTGTCCCCGTACTCGGCGGCACAGACGTCTGGTCGGAGAACTTCACCCTCTGGGTCCTCAACCCGCTCCGTGACGGCCTGCAGTGGCTGCCCTGGTGGGCGCTGCTGCTCCTCGTCGCGGCGCTCGCCTGGCTCGTCGGCAGCTGGATCACCGCGCTGACGGCCACGTCCGCGATGGCCGCGATCGGCGTCCTCGGCGTCTGGAGCAAGTCCCTCGACACCCTGTCCCAGGTGCTCGCCGCGCTCGTCGTCACCCTCTTCCTCGGGGTGCTCGCCGGTGTCCTGTGCGCCCGCGCGGGGCGGCTCGAACGCTGGCTGCGGCCGGTCCTCGACGCCATGCAGACGATGCCGCAGTTCGTCTACCTCATCCCGGTGGTCGCCCTGTTCGGCGTCACCCGCGCCTCGGCGATCATCGCGGCCGTCGTGTACGCGCTGCCCGCCGTCGTCCGCATCACCACCCAGGGCATGCGCGAGGTCGACCCGGCCGCGCTGGAGGCATCCCGCTCCCTCGGCTCCTCCGCCTGGCAGCAACTCCGCCAGGTCCAGCTGCCGCTCGCCCGCCCGGCGCTCCAGCTCGCCGTCAACCAGGGCGTCGTACTGGTCCTCGCGGTGGTCGTGGTCGGCGGACTCGTCGGCGGCGGAGCCCTCGGCTACGACGTCGTCAAGGGCCTCTCCCGGGGCGAGATGGGCCTCGGCATGACCGCCGGCGTGGCGATCGTCTGCCTGGGACTCGTCCTCGACCGGATCACCCAGCCGACGTCCCGCAAGCCCCGGCACTGACCCCTCCCCCTCACGTACAGGAGCACCACCATGCGTACCAGCATTCGTACCGCCACGGCCGTCGCCGGCGCCCTCGGCGTCCTCACCCTCAGCGCGTGCGGCGCCGCCGACACCGGCAAGAGCCAGGCCGCCGGCAGCGGGGGCACCGTGACGCTGACCGTCCCGTCCTGGGTCGGCGCCCAGGCCAACACGGCCGTCGCCGCCCACATCCTGAAGAACGAACTGGGCTACAAGGTGAAGACCCAGCAGATGGGCGAGGTCCTCGCCTGGGACGCCCTCTCCAAGGGCGACATCGACGCGATACTCGAGGACTGGGGCCATCCCAAGGAGGAGAAGCAGTACGTCGAGACCAAGAAGACCGTCGTCAGAGGCGGCGACCTCGGCGTCACCGGGCACATCGGCTGGTTCGTCCCGAAGTACTTCGCGGACGCGCACCCGGACGTCACGGACTGGAAGAACCTCAACAAGTACGCCAAGGACTTCCGGACCGCCGAGAGCGGCGACAAGGGCGAACTCCTGGAGGGTTCCCCGGACTACGTCACCCACGACGACGCGATCATCAAGAACCTGAAGCTCGACCTGAAGACCACCTACGCGGGCTCCGAGGCCGCGCAGATCACCGCGATCCAGAAGTACGCCAAGGCGAAGACGCCCTTCCTGACGTACTGGTGGACCCCGCAGTGGCTGAACGCCCAGGTCGAGATGGTCGAGGTCAAGCTGCCCGAGTACAAGGAAGGCTGCGACGCCGACCCGAAGGCGGTCGCCTGCGCCTACCCGAACACCCCGCTGCAGAAGTTCCTGAACGCGGACTTCGCCAAGGACGGCGGCAAGGCGGCCGAGTTCCTGAAGAACTTCAACTGGTCCACCGAGCAGCAGAACGAGGTGGCCCAGATGATCGCCGGCGACAAGATGTCCCCGGAGGCCGCGGCCGAGAAGTGGGTCAAGGCCAACGAGTCCACATGGAAGGCCTGGCTCCCCAAGTGACCCGGTAACCCCCGACGCCCCTCGGCCCCCACCCGGAAGTCCCCGGGCGGGGGCCGACACCTGTGGAGTGTCAGGCGTGGAGCCGGGCGAGCACGAGGTCGCGGTACGGCAGCAGCACCGGGGGACAGTGGTGGAGCCCGAGCTCCTCCTCCACCCGTGTGAGGACCTCGGCGGCGCCCGCTGGACCGCTGGTGTTGACCTCGGTCTCCACGAAGACGCCCACGTCCTCGACGGTGTCGAGGGTGACGGTCACTTCGTCCAGGACCGGGTGAGTGTAGGCACTGCGGTGCTTGGTGACGCGCGCGAGAAAGACCATGCCGATCGCCTCCAGCAGGCGGCGGGCCTCCTCTCCCTGCCCGGCACCGTCGAGCCGAACGTTCGTCTCTCGCTTCGACACGATCCCATCCGTAGCCGCCTCGGTAGTCGCCGGCTTGTAGGTGATCTCACAGAAGTCGTCCCGCTCCCGGACGCGCAGGCATTCGACCGTCCTGAGGTAGTCGACGTCGGGGCGGCCGTAGTAGTCGTCAGTCTCGGTGTAGCTGCCTGACCGCCGGTAGCCGAGCGCTGAGAGCCGACCGGGGAGTAGTCCGGCGCAGTCTTCCGCGTCCCTCTTGCGCTCGGTCTCCACAGGGGCATTGGTCACGCGTGTCACGTCCTTTGCATGATCGCTGAGTGCATTCGCGCCAGGCTCTTCTTGCTGCACCGAGTCCGTACGGTGGTCATGGCCTCCATGATCGCGTCAACGTCGGATGCCGGAACATTGCTGAAGAGCACGAGCTGTTTCGAGTCGGTCAGCGGGTTCGCCAACCGATGCCGCAGATAGCGGTTGTAGTAGTTCCTCGTCGCGGTCGTGACGTCGTGGGCGAGTCGCGGAATCATCACCGTGCCGCCGGCCTCGGCCGACGAGATGACGAACTCCGTCAGCAGTTCCTCCACTGTGAGGTAGGCATACGTCTCACGGCCCTCCCGGGTGCTCCAGTCTTTCCAGACCGACGCGCACTGGGAGTCCCCGGCCTCGGCAGCGGTCAGGAAGCCCACCAGAGCGGCGTCGGTGCATTCGTCGAAGATGTCACCGTCGACCACGTAGTGATCCGCGTACGGTTCGCTGACGGCGGTGAGCATCGCGGACTGCTGACGGGAGAGCCGGTTAGCTTCGGTCAGGCTGTAGTGGACACGCTTGTGCCCGGAACCCGCGTCGATCCAGTCGGCAGCCAGGAGCCCGTCCAGCTCCGGCCGGAATCCGAGGACACCGGACCTCCACGCGTAGTCGCGGAAGGTGATGTAGCGGCGTTGCAACTCCCGGAACAGTCCCACGGGGGCCGTGATGACGGCGCACGTCTTGGGGTTCACCTCGCTCAACGCGATGGTTCGGCCGTCCTGTCGGATCACCGGGTCGTCGCTGGAGCGGTGGTAGGGGTGGGTACCCTCGCTCAGGTACAGGGGGGTGAATACGCGGATGAACTGTAACCAGGACCGGGCCGCGTAGGTCTGCGTCACCCGTTCGTGGAGGGATGCGCCGTGGACCGCGTACACGTCGCGGTACACGAAGAACCCACCTGGTTTGATGACGCCGGGCAGGGTCTGCATCACACTGTGAAGTCCGCTGTACCCACCACCGTATGAGTACACCTCGTGCAGCAGCGCGGAGGCACTGATCACGTCGACCGGCTCGCCGAGCAGATCGCCGATGTCCTGCGCGAGCCCCCGCTTCAGGGTGCAGACCCCTACCTTGTTGAACTCCTCGATCGCCGATGTCAGAGACCGCGATGTGATGCCCGGTGCCTCGATCAGCGTCACCGTCACATCTCCGCGGTCCACTGGGTCCGCCGCGAGGCGCGAGGCCAGAAACCGTACCGCCGCGCCCCCTCCAGGCCCGACCTCCACCACGTGCGGGCTTTCACTCCGCGTCCGTCGCAGTGCCCGGTAGACGAATTCCCCCTTCTCCTTGCCGTGGCTGTTGGCAGCCACGTCCAGGTAGCCGGTCGCGGACTTGGCCGCTGCGGCGAAAACGCCCATGGGCGTGCTCCTCTCGAATCTCTCGAGGGTGCTGTGAACGGAAGACCGGATGCGCACACCGGTGGTCCCCTCGACGGTAGGAAGCGCCACGGGAGGTCTCAACGAAGTTGCGCGTTATTGCGGAGATTCACCCGAGGGAGCCGATGGCGGCATCGATGAGGGACCGCGCACGATCGCCGTAGACGGCCATGTCGGACAGCGTGGTGAACGCCCGGCGATAGTCGGCGATTTCGCCGGGCTGCACCACGTTGATCTCGGCGGTCAAGGTCTCGACGAGGCCGCGCTCGCCGTCGTAGACGTAGAACGCCTCCAGCGGCCAGATGGTGCGCTCCACACCGAAGGGGATGACCCCGAGCGAGACGGAAGGCAAAGGCATGACCGTGAGCAGATGCCGAAGCTGTGCGGCCATCGCATCCACGGTGCCGATGCGGTGCCGTAGCACGCACTCCTCCATGACGATGGCGAAGCGGTGCTCGCCTTCGTAGAGGAAGCGGGAGCGAGCGATACGAGCGGATACGGCCTCAGTGACGTCGTCCGGAGTTCCCTGAAAGCCCGTGATGGACTTCAACAGGGCTGTGGCGTACGCGGGAGTCTGCAGAAAGCCGGGAACGACGTTGGAGACGTACGCATGGCACATGCCGGTCTGCTCGTGCAGTGCGTAGAAGTCGAGTTGTACCTTGCGCATACCGTTCTTGTGCAGCCTGCGCCACTCCAGATACATGGAGTAGACCGCACGGGAGGTAGCGATCAGATCCTCGGCTTGGTCCTCGGCGCCGCATGCCACGCACCACGCGCGAATGTCCGCGTCGGTGGGGGTGACTTCACCCTTCTGAATACGTGTCGTCTTCGCCGGGTGCCAGCCGCACCTGGCGGAGAGTTCCCTGCCTGTGAGGCCGGCATCCTGGCGGAGGTGGGACAGGCGGACAGCCAGGGCTTTACGTGCCGCCCGAACGCTGGACGAGGGGGAGGGGGGCATGGGATCCGGCGGCGGTTCAGACGGTGAACTTCTCGTGGTCTACGGCCCGTCCCCAGACGGCCTCGAAGGCCCGTGAGCAAAGACTCACGACTGACGGTTCCTCGGTCAGTTGCTTGGCAGGAGCGGCCCAGTCTCCTGCACCCGTGAAGATGTTGAACTGCACCACCCGGTCGTCGAACAGCCAGAAGTCGTTTCCCGGCAACGCGATGTCCGACGCCTGACGGCGAGGCAGCCATCGGACCAGTTCGCCCGCACCGATGTTCAGTGGGGTGGCGGCGTGTTCCCAGCGGATGTAGTCCGTCACCGGCTCGGAGACGATCCGGGCGCGGCGCATCACAACGCCCCTGCCTACAGCCTTGCGCACCATACCCAGCCACTCGGGCCACCAACGGGCGGTAGGGTCGAGATCGATCGAGCCCGTGCGCTTGAACTGCTCGAACTCCTCGATCTCGTCCCCCACGCCGTAGCTGTCCCGCATCTCCAAATGCACGGCGCTGTACCGCGTGGAAGACAGCAACTCAGCGAAGCTCGGCACGCCGCTCTGCGACATCGCATGCCTCCCTCAGAATCGGCACCATGCGAGCGGGGATGCGGATGATCGTCTCATGTGCGGGGATGCCCGCCGCGTGTCCAGCGACCCATGCCTTCTCGCTCAGCCGGGCCTTCAGTAACGCGTCGGCCTCCTCGCCCTGGAGGACCAGGTCGGCCGTCTCGTTGTCCACCCATACCGTTGGCGAGCCCTCGCCACCGGTGTTGGGGTCGATCCCGATGAACGCGAGCTCCATGAATCCTCCCCGAGCCATGTGGATTGCATGTGCCTGCTTCCCTCGGGACGGAGGTCCGTAACCTGGATCACCGCTAAGGTCGTGGAGGCAGGGAGTCGAGCGGAGGGGCGGCATGGCAGCCAGGAAGCCGCCGACCGAGCGGCAACGGCGGCTCGGCGTGGAACTGCGCAGGATGCGCGAGCGGGCCGGGCTCCCGTTGGCCGAAGCGGCCGCGCTTCACGGCGTGGACAAGACGACGATCAGCAACACCGAGTCGGCCCGTTTCGGCGTCAGCCCCGACCGGGTCCGCGTCTGGGCTTCCAACTACGCCTGCTCCGACGCCCCGTACGTGGACGCTCTCGCCGCCATGGCCCGGGAACGTCCGGGCGGCAACTGGTGGGACGAGTGCCGCGACGCGGTCGCTCCCGCGATGCTGGACCTGGCGGAACTGGAGCACCACGCCACCGCGTTGCGGCACGTTCAGATCACGCATCTGCCGGGGCTTCTGCAGCACCCCGACTACGCCCGCGCGTCGTTCCTGGAGGCTTTGCCTCCGTTGAAGGACGAGGAGATCGAGCAGCGGATCGCCTTCCGCGTGAGACGTCAGGGGATCCTTGACCGGCCGGAGGCGCCCGAGTGCTCCTTCCTCGTGCACGAGGCCGCTCTCCGTATGCACTTCGGTGGCCGGGCCGTCATCCGGACGCAGCTGGCCCACATGCTGAAGCAGGCCGACCGGGAGCAGGTGACGATCCGCGTCATCCCGTTCGAAGCCGGCGGTTTCACGAGCGTGGCGGGCTCCACGCTCTACGCCTGTGGGCCGGTGGCCATGCTCGACACGGTGCAGATCGACGTCTCCAACGGGATGACGTTCCTGTACGCGGAGACCGACCTGGTCAACTACCGCGTGCTTCTGGCCCGTATGCAGGATCGCTCCCTCGACCCGGATCGCTCGCGGGACTTCATCCGGGAAGTACTGCAGGAACTGTGAGGGAGTGGACGTGGACATTCAGTGGCGTAAGTCGTCGTTCTCCGACGCGGCGGGGAACTGCATCGAACTCGCTGCGCGGGACGGGCACATCCTCGTCCGCGAGAGCGATGAACCCGACGTGATAGTGACGACGAGTCCGCAGAAGCTGCGGGCGTTCCTTGCCGGAGCCAAGGCGGGGGAGTTCGACGACCTGGTGTGAGCCGACCGCCGTGGGCATATGCCATTCAACGTTTATAGCTCATCAATGTTGATGAGCTATTGGCCGGACCGGTAGCGTCATTGCTACGTGCTGTGACGGCCTTGTCGCGGCGCGCAGACAAGCGTGCCCCGGCGGTGTCACCAGCACCCCGGGGCATGGCCAACGTTATGTGGAGCGTCAGCATGGCCCACCGTATCTGGCATGCCGTCCAACGGACAGCCGCCTTCACTCTTCTCGCCTTGTTCTGCCGAGCCGTGACCACCGTCGGGCGCGAGCCCCGGGGCCGTCACCGTCGCGGCGGATATTGCCCTCTCCCGCCGCGCCGGGTCGTCCTCGGCGACCTCGTGCTCGACTCCCCGAGCCCGCTCGTCCGCCCGTACCTCACCGCCTACGAGCGGGCGGTGGGCTGATGAACCGGCTCACCGTGGTGCGGCGGTGGCACCGGGGCCCCCGGTGTGTGGGGCACGCGCGGGCGCTGCTCGCCGACGTACTGGACGACTGGGATCTGAACGCCATCGCGGAATCGGCTGTACTCGTCCTGTCCGAACTCGTGACCAACGCCGTCCGGCACGCCCCTGTGCGGGGCCGGGACATCGAGACACGGTTTCTGCGCCTGGCGACGCACGGCGTACGTATCGAGGTGCACGACGCCTCCGGCGTACGGCCGGAACGGGTGCCGCCCCGCGCGGACCTGTCCGGGGGCCGGGGGCTCGTGATCGTCGACGCCCTGGCGGACCGGTGGGGCGTCTCCGACCGCCGTGGCCCCGGCAAGGTCGTCTGGGCGGAACTGCACGCCGAGGCGGTGACCGTATGAACCGCTCCCTCGCCCGGGTGGCGCCACCCGGGCCGGAGTTCCTCGTCGGCGTCGGTGTCGCGTCCTGGGTCGACAGACGTACCGGTAGCCTGCCCTGCCTGCTCGTCACGGGCCGGACCCGGGACAGCGCGCTCGGCCTGCGCGGCATGGCGCTCGGCCTCTGGCTCGCGCCCGTTGTCGCCCGCCGCGTCCCGGTCGGGCGCGGGCGCCTGCTCAGGCGGGGTGACGTCATCGCCCTCGACTACGGCCACGACTCCTGCCTCCTCCACGTGCCCACCCCCGGACCCGTGTGGCTGTCCCGCGCGGCCGCGCTGGGGGCCGTACGCGTCACCGTCGGTCTCGACCCGCTGAGACTCGGGGCGGACCGGGAGGAGGTCGGTACGTACATGGGCCACCTCATGGACACCGGACGCGCGTTCACGGGCATCTGCGTCGCGACCGGGAGCGCGTAACCCCTTTCTCCCGCCCGCCCCCACCGGCGTGCGGACGCCTTCCCGGCGGAACGGGGACGCGCAGGGTCGACCCGCAGGGTTGGCGGCTACGGCACGTCCGGCATGACCGGGACCCGAGGCCGCCGACCCGAGGACGCGAGCCCGGAGCGGCACCGACCCCACGACCACCCGAGGCGGTGTCCCACGGCGGTCGGCGCGGCGGCACCGCCCCGGGGCGGCCCGTCGGCGGCTGTCGCCCGGTCAGCCCCGAGCGGGCAGGGCCTGGCCGGCGTCACGGCCGCCGACCGGGTCGAAGGCGGGGTCGATGACTTCGACCCTGTCGCCGCATCCCGTGCCGAGCCGGTGGGTGACGCACAGTTGGATCACCACGCTCTTGCCGTACCGGGGGTGCAGGAAATTGCGTCCCGCCACCCAGCCCGCAGCGGTGGCCGTGTCCGTGCAGGTCACTTCGTTGGTGTCCTTCGACGGGCTCGCGCCGCCGTACAGCTCGCGCGAGTAGTGCCGCAGGAAGGCGTGGAACTGGCCTGCGGCCTGGCAGTCCACGTGGATCCGTGCGCTGACGACGTACGAGTCCTTCTCGAAGCGGACTTCCCCCTTGCTTGCCCTGGCCTCGTAGGCGCCGAACCACCCGGCGACGCGGAGGTCGCGGAACGGCCGCACCGCGTCGGCGTGGGCGGGCGTGGAGCTCACGCAGGTGAGACCGGCCGCCGCGAGGCCAAGAGCGCGGGGTCATCGAACCGGAGGCGTCCGACATGGAGCCGCTCGTGCCCGTACATGGACTGGCCCAGTTCGACGGTCCTCTCCACCTGGAGCGTCCATGCCGCCGAGGGAATGTCGACGGTGCCGGGCCCGGGGGTGCCGCGTCCGCTCCAGCCGGTGCAGATGAGCCAGCAGGCGGCGGCGAAGTCCGGGCGGCCCACGGGATTCCCGTACAGCCGCTGGGGCTCGTGGCGAGCGGCGACGTCCATGAGCGAGACCTCGGCGACCCCGGGTTCGGGGATGTGCCCGATGACGGCCGTGTCGCCGTAATGACCCGTACCGGCGTACGCGAGCAGGCAGTAGCGGTCGGGCCAGGTGTGCAGCAGGGACACCACGGTGACCCTGCTGGTGCCGGTCACGATGGAGGGCACGTGTACTCCTCGGAAGGCGGGCGCCCCTGTCCGGAACCTGTTCCGGACAGGGCCGCCGTCGGTCGGTCTAGGGGATGCAGTTGTCGCCGCAGCCGGACGACGGGTTGGAGCCGCCTCCGTCACCGTCCTCGATGTCGGTGTTGTCGGGGTCGCCCTGGACACGAGCCCAGCGCTGTGGGTGGATACGGGTCATGTGCCGGTCCCTTCCTCGGAGGGGTGGTGCACGGCCCTGCCCCGGTCGCGGTCCGCCAGGGAATGAGCGGCCGGGGCGGGGAGAACGGCGGTCAGGTACGGGCCTTCCGGTGGCAGGCGTGCGCACAGGGCACGGTCAGTACCGGCCGATCCCCGACGCGCCTCGGCCGGCCGGGCAGCCATACGTCGATGGGCCCGGGGCACAGGGCGCACTCGTCCAGGCAGCACTCCGGCGACAGGTCGGGGAACCGCTCGGCGTGCCGCGCCAGTTCACCGCGCCGCGTCATGTCCCCGGTGGTCACCCCGGCGTCACCCGCAGCCGACAGCGGCGGCGCTTCGTCTCGTCCGGGCGCACTTGGTACACCTTGATCGTCATCACGGAATGTCCCCTGTTGGGTGCGTTCGGTAGTGGCGACTCGACGTTACGGAGCCTGCATGCCGACGCTCCAGCGTTGTGCAGAAGTGTGCATAAGGCGGCTCAGCCTCAGCTGGTGGCTGCATCTCGCCCTTGACGGGGCGGGCGCTTGTCGAGATTCTCTTGCACGGAACTGCACAGCCCGACCAATGGAGCTGACGTGTCGTTACAGTTCATCGGGATCGACCCCAACACCGGGCAGCATGAAAGCCCGACTGTCTGGGTCGACAAGGAGAATCGGGAGCTGGTCTTCCAGGGATGGAAGCCGGGGCCCGCCCTCATGGCGGAGTGCGCCGCCACAGAGATTCCCGGGCACGCCCAGGGCATCCCGGAGAACGAATCAGTGGTCCGGATTCCGGCCAGGATGGTGCAGATGATCAGGGAGGCATGTGATGTCGTCGAGCGTTCCTGACTTCGACAAGCTGATCGCGCGCTGTAAGCACTCTGCCGTGCACCTGGAGATGCGCGACTCGTACGGCGTGGACTACGAGAAGGGACCGTTCGCCGCCTGGAAGGCGGGATTCCGCCACGATCCGGCCGACCGGGCGTCCTGGTGGCGGCCGTGGCACGACTTGATCTCCGAGACGGTTTCCCGTGGCGTTGTCGTGCGGCGCGCCCGTATCGTCTCCGAGCCCGTGAGCGAGTACATCCAGTTCGAGCACTCGGGTACCTTCACCAACGTCGCGGCCGGAGAACTGGTGCGGTGGCTGCCTCGACGTCAGGCATCCGACATCGCCCTTCCTGGGAACGACTTCTGGCTGTTCGACGGAGCCTGGATCTGGTGGAACCACTTCACCGGCGAGGGCGCTTCAGCAGGTCCGGAGATCAGTGACGACCCGGCTGCCGCGAAGCTCTGCGCCGAGGCGTTCGAAGCCGTGTGGGAGCGTGCCATCCCGCACGACCAGTACGAGATCCGCTAGCAGGGGCCTGACACACTCCTTGCATGCCCGCTTCTCCCTCATCGTCCGCGCAAGCCGCCCGCGAAGCCGTCGCGCGGCGGCTGCGTGACCTCCGCAAGACCGCTGGGCTGACCGTCGCCGAACTGGCCGATCGGTGCGGCTGGCACCACGCCAAGACCTCCCGCATCGAGAACGCCCGCACCGCACCCTCCGCGAAGGACATCGGCCTCTGGTGCGAGGCGTGCGGTGTCGGTGACCAGGTGCCCGACCTGATAGCCCAGTCCCTCAACGCCGAGTCGATGTACAGCGAGTGGCGCCATCAGATGCGCAGCGGACTGAAGCGGCTCCAGGAGAGCCAGACACAGTTCTTCCGCGACACACGGTTGTTCCGCGTCTACTCCGCGACTCTCGTGCCGGGGCTACTCCAGACGGAAGGCTATGCGGCGGCACTGTTGAGCACCATCGCCGACTTTCAGGAGATCCCCGACGACGGCCCCGAGGCCGCTGCCGCCCGCGTCGAGCGATCGAAGATCATTCACGAGCCCGGGCACCGGTGCGTCCTGCTGGTCGAAGAGGCCGCGCTGTACTACCGGCTGGGCGACGCGGACGCGATGGCCGCGCAGCTGGGTCATCTACTGACCGCAGGCGCCCTGCCGTCCGTATCCTTCGGGATCATTCCCATGAAGACCCGAGGACGCAGGCACTGGCCTGTGGAGACTTTTCACGTGTACGACGACAGTCTCGTCTCGGTGGAGCTGCTGTCCGCGAGGGTGCGCATCACCCAGCCCAGTGAGATCGCCCTCTACCTCAAGGCGTTCGAGAACCTCCGCAGCATGGCCGTGTACGGCGCCGAGGCCCGTGCGCTGATCGTCAGGGCGATCGAGGCCCTCGACTGAGACGCCCTCAGCCGGCCTCCGCGCGGCGGCGGCGCCGCGCGGTCAGGAGCGTCGCCGTGACCGAGGCCGCCAGCGCGGCGAGCAGCAGCCAGGCCAGGGCGCCCACCCAGCCTGCCACGAGGTCGTACGTACCGCCGTCCGGGTACACGCAGGTCGTCTGCGGGGGGAACACGGCGCGGCGGACCTCGTCGGCCCGCCGGTAGACGCCCGTGGTGAACGCCGAGCAGATGGAGAGCGGTTCGCGGCCAGGCGGGCCCGTGACCAGCACCACCGCCGCGTAGTGCGCGGCGAGGGCGGCGGCGCAGACGAAGGAGAGGGTGCGCAGGCGCGTGGCCGACACCGCGCGTGCCGGGCCCGCCAGGTGCCACGTGAACTCCAGCGCGAACGCGACGACGGCGCAGATCGCCACGCCCGCCACGCAGGCCCACACCGCCCAGCCCAGGCCGTCGGCGGCGGAGATCGTAGTGCCGTCCTCGTACACGCAGCTTAGGTTCGGTGGGAAGCCGCTCCGCTCGATACGGAACGGCCCGCCCGGTCCCACCAGCCCGTGGCCGCAGCGTTCGTCAAGCTCCGAGACGCCCGTCCACAGCCAGGCCAGGAGCCAGGTGAGGACGGTGCCGCACAGGAACAGGGCGAGGGCGGTCCACCAGCGGTCCGCGACGCGCCGCACGCTCATCGGACGCGTTCCACTGGCGGGGTGGCGGCTCCTCGTCGGAGAGGCGTACGCGGATCGGCGCTCACGAGCGGTTCCCCTCCACTCGGGGCTGTTGGGTGCGACGACTGTGGATATCACACCCGGGCGACGCCGCCACCCCCGCGGAGGGCGTCGCCAGGGCGGGAAGTCGCCCCCGAGAAGGCGCGGCGCTCGCCGCCGCCCATGCCCCGGCAGGACCCGGGGTTGCCCCTGATGCCTTCAAGGCCGCAGGGGCGGGGCCCCCGGGGCCCGGCCGTGGCGCGGGCCCGGCCGTGCGCGGGCCCGGCCGTGGCGCGGGGTGCCGGAACGCCGCTCCACGAGCGGCTACTTGAACTGGCCGGGGGTGTAGTGGCCCGGCACCGCGCGGGTGGTGACGGCGATCCGGTTCCAGGCGTTGATCACGATGATCGCGGAGATGAGCTGGGACAGCTCCTTCTCGTCGAACTGCTTGGCGGCCCGCTCGTACACCTCGTCCGGGACGAAGCCGTCGGTCAGGACGGTGACGGCCTCGGTGAGCTCGATCGCCGCGAGTTCCTTCTCGGTGTAGAAGTGCCGCGACTCCTCCCAGGCGCTGAGCTGGATGATCCGCTCAACCGTCTCGCCGGCGGCGAGCGCGTCCTTGGTGTGCATGTCGAGGCAGTACGCGCAGTGGTTGAGCTGCGAGGCCCGGATCTTGACCAGCTCCACGAGAACGGGGTCGAGGCCCTGGTGGGCGGCCGCGTCCAGCCGGACCATCGCCCGGTAGACGTCGGGGACGTGCGCGGCCAGATTGAGCCGGGGGGTGTGCTCGGGGGCGTACTCGGCGTCGTGGGTCTTCGTCGTGGTCGTCGTGTTCGTCGTCATGTGGACGACCGTACGCGGAGGTTGGCGCACGGGTATGGTCCATTTACATGACGGATTCCCGGGCCACTTCGGCGAGCTTCGGCACCGATCTGCATCTGGAGATACGAGGCCCCGGGCTGCGCGCCGGTCTGATGGACGCCCTGCGGGAGGCCGTCAGGAGCGGGCGGCTCGCGCCCGGTGTGCGGCTGCCGTCCTCCCGGTCGCTCGCCGCCGATCTGGGCATCGCCCGGAACACGGTCGCCGACGCGTACGCCGAGCTGGTCGCGGAGGGCTGGCTCACCGCGCGCCAGGGCTCGGGCACACGGGTGGCCCGCCGGGCAGAGCCGCGCAGGTCCGAGCCACGCCGGGGGGATCCGCGCCGGGCCGAGCGGCGCGGGGGCAGGCACGTCCCGATGCCACTGCCCTGGCAGGGGACGACCCCGGCACGGCGCGGCAGGCCGCTGCACACCCTGCACCCGGGCACCCCCGACCTCGGGTCGTTCCCGCGCGCCGAGTGGCTCAAGGCGGCCCGCCGGGCGCTGACCGAGGCGCCGCACGAGGCGTTCGGCTACAACGACCCGCGCGGCCGCGCCGAACTGCGCACCGTCCTCGCCGAGTACCTGGCACGGGCCCGCGGGGTGCACGCCGATCCCGACCGGATCGTCATCTGCTCCGGCTTCGTCCATGGGCTGATGCTGATGGGCAAGGTGCTGCGCGAGCGCCGCGTCCGGCAGGTGGCCGTCGAGTCGTACGGGCTCGATGTGCACTGGAACCTGCTGACGGAGGCGGGCCTGGGCACTCCGGCGCTGTCGATCGACGAGCGCGGCACCCGGACCGAGGACCTGGCGCACGGCAGGGAGGGCGCGCTCCTCATCACACCCGCCCACCAGTTCCCGACCGGCGGGGCGCTGCCGCCGGACCGGCGCGCGGCGGCCGTCGACTGGGCGCGCGCCGCCGGAGGGCTGATCTTGGAGGACGACTACGACGGCGAGTTCCGCTATGACCGCCAGCCCGTGGGCGCGCTGCAGGGCCTGGACCCCGAGCGGGTCGTCTACCTCGGCACGGCCAGCAAGTCGCTCGCCCCGGGGCTGCGCCTGGCCTGGATGGTGCTGCCCGATGAGCTGGTACCGGACGTCCTGCTGGCGAAGGGCGACGTGGACTGGGTGTCGAGCGCCCTGGACCAGCTGACGCTGGCCGAGTTCATCGCGTCAGGCGCCTACGACCGGCACGTACGGAACATGCGCCTGCGCTACCGCAGACGGCGCGACCAGCTCGTGGCGGCCCTCGCCGAACGGGCGCCCGACATCCGCGTGAGCGGTATCGCCGCCGGGCTGCACGCGGTCCTGGACCTGCCGCCGGGCACGGAACAGCCGGCCGTCCAGGCGGCCGCCCGCCAGGGCCTCGCCCTCCAGGGCCTCAGCCGCTTCCGTCACCCCGACGTGCCCCACACCCGCGACGGCCTCGTCGTCGGCTACGCCACCCCCACCGACAGCGCCTGGCCGAGCGCCCTCGACATCCTCTGCCGCTCCCTGCCCTGACCTTGCCCAGGCCCTGCCCCTGCCTGCGACTCCGTCCCCGACCCGACCCCGACCCGACCCCGACCCGACCCTGACCACCCCGTCGCCGCCGCACGCACAGGCTTCGTGGACGACCGGACTTACGGTCATGTCCACGGTCCCTTTATGGTGTTCGGCGTTGTTCGTTCGAAGAGTTCATGACGGGGGATCGAGATGCGCAGGTTGAGGTCGAGCACGGTCGTGCTCGGCGGTATGGGGGTGCTCGCGGCGACGATCACGTCCTGTGGCGCCGAGCCCGACAAGCGGTGCGTGGACCGGTACACGCGGGAGCTGCTGCCCAGCTACGAGTGCGGCAGCGGGAGCGGCGGGAGCAGCGGGAGCGGCTCCAGCTCGAGCACCGGCGGCGGGTCGTACTACTACGGCGGAAGCACCCGGGACGGCAAGGTCAGCGGCGGGAGCTTCGACAAGGCGGCCGTCGACCGGGGCGGCTTCGGCTGCTCCACGAGCGGCGGCGGCTGAGCGGGCGGGGCATACGCGTCGATGAAGCGTCACACGATCGAGCCGCGTCCCGGCTGGCAGCGGACCGTCGAGGAGCAGGGCTGCGTCTATCCGCTGACCCGCTTCCCCGACGGGTCGCTTCGCCCCTACTGGGACGAGAGCGCCTACTACTCCTTCTCGCTGCCCGAGGTCGAGGCGCTGGAGGAGGTCGTCGAGGAGCTGCACGCCATGTGCCTGGCCGCCGCCGCGCACATCGTCGAGCGGGACCGGTTCGCCGACCTCGGCATCACCGACCGCCGACTGGCCTCCCTCGTCGCCGAGTCCTGGCGGCGGCGGGACGAACTGCCGTCCGTGTACGGCAGGTTCGACCTGCGGTACGACGGTACGGGCCCGGCCAAGCTGCTGGAGTACAACGCGGACACGCCCACCTCGCTGGTGGAGGCGGCCAGTCCGCAGTGGTTCTGGATGGAGGAGCGGTTCCCCGGGGCCGACCAGTGGAACTCCCTGCACGAGCGGCTGGTCGACGCCTGGAAACGGCAGGCGCGGCTGCTGCCGCCGGGTCCGGTGCACTTCGTCCACTCGGAGGGCGACGAGATCGGCGAGGACCTGATGACGGTCGCGTACCTGCGGGAGACCGCCGAACAGGCCGGACTCGCCACCGAGGCGCTGTCGGTGGAGGAGATCGGCTGGGACCGGCTGACGGGCCGCTTCGTGGACGACCGGCTCCGCTTCATCCGCAGCTGCTTCAAGCTGTACCCGTGGGAGTGGCTGGTCACCGACCGGTTCGGGCCGCATGTCCTCGACACGCTCGACAACGGCGGCGGCACCGGTACGACCTGCTGGATCGAGCCCGCCTGGAAGATGCTGCTGTCCAACAAGGCGCTGCTCGCGGTCCTCTGGGAGCTCTACCCCGGGCACCCCAACCTGCTGCCCGCCTATCTGGACGGTCCGCGGGAACTGGCGGACGAGGGCGGCTGGGTCGCCAAGCCGCTGCTGGGCCGTGAGGGCGCGGGCGTCACCGTCCACGAGGCGGGCGAGCGGCCCGCCGTACGGGACGAGCCCTGCTGCTACCAGGCGCTCGCGCCGCTGCCGGACTTCGACGGCAACCGGGTGGTGCTCGGTGCGTGGATGGTCGAGGACGAGGCGGCGGGCCTCGGCATCCGGGAGTCCTCGGGGCTGGTCACGGACGGGTACGCCCGGTTCCTGCCGCACGTGATCCTGTAGCGGTCGGCTCCCGGGGCCGGACCGAAGAAGCAGCCGCGAAGAAGCGGCAGCGAGGAAGCAGCCGCGAAGGAGCACCGCGAAGAAGCAGCCGCGAAGAAGCAGCCGCGAAGGAGCAGCCGCGACGAGCAGCGAGGGGGGCGGAGTCCTGACGAGTCGTGCCGGGGCGCACTGACGGGCCGCCCCGGCACCGGCGTACGGGCCCGTCAGCCCGCCAGGACCTCCCGCAGCTGCTCCAGGCCCCAGTCGAGGTCCTCCTTGCCGATCACCAGCGGCGGGGCGATCCGGATCGTGGAGCCGTGGGTGTCCTTCACCAGCACGCCGCGCTCCATCAGCCGCTCCGAGATCTGCCGGCCCGTGCCCAGGCGGGGCGCGATGTCGACGCCCGCCCACAGGCCGCGCCCGCGCACCGCCTCGACCGCGCCGCCGCCGACGAGGAGCCCCAGCTCACGGTGGAGGTGGTCGCCGAGTTCGGCCGCCCGCTGCTGGTACTCGCCCGTGCGCAGCATCGCCAGCACCTCCAGGGCCACCGCGCAGGCGAGCGGGTTGCCGCCGAACGTCGAGCCGTGCTCGCCCGGCCGGTGCACCCCGAGCACGGCCTCGCTCGACACGACGGCCGACACCGGTACGACGCCGCCGCCGAGCGCCTTGCCGAGCAGGTACATGTCGGGGACGACGCCCTCGTGTTCGCAGGCGAACGTCTTGCCCGTGCGGCCCAGGCCCGACTGGATCTCGTCCGCGATGAACAGGACGTTCCGCTCCCGGGTCAGCTCCCGGACCGCCGGCAGGTACCCGGGCGGCGGCACCAGCACGCCGGCCTCGCCCTGGATCGGCTCCAGCAGCACGGCCACGGTGTTGTCGGTCATCGCGTCGGCGAGCGCGGTCAGATCCCCGTACGGCACGATCTCGAAGCCCGGCGTGTACGGGCCGTAGTCCGCCCGCGCCTCGGGGTCCGTGGAGAAGCTGACGATCGTCGTCGTCCGCCCGTGGAAGTTGTTCGCCGCGACAATGATCTTGGCGGTGCCGTCCGGCACGCCCTTGACGCGGTAGCCCCACTTCCGGGCGGTCTTCACGGCGGTCTCCACCGCCTCGGCGCCCGTGTTCATCGGCAGCACCATCTCCATGCCGCAGAACTCGGCGAGCTCGTCGCAGAAGGCCGCGAACCGGTCGTGGTAGAAGGCGCGCGACGTCAGCGTCACCCGCTCCAGCTGGGCCTTCGCGGCGTCGATCAGCCGGCGGTTGCCGTGGCCGAAGTTGAGCGCCGAGTAGCCGGCGAGCATGTCGAGATAGCGGCGGCCCTCGATATCGGTCATCCACGCGCCGTCCGCCGTCGCGACGACGACGGGCAGGGGGTGGTAGTTGTGCGCGCTGTGCGCCTCCGCGGCTGCGATCGCGTCTTGGGTTCTCGACACGGGATCTCCGTTCGTCCTGCGGGACCGGGGCGGGGGTGGCGCCCCTTTCTATCGTCGCTCGGCATGTGGACGAGGAAACATCGTGTCCGGCGCGGCGACTAGCATGAAGCTACGCACGGCGACTGGCGTACGGGGAAGGGACCTCGGGGAAGCCGCGCGAGGCAGAACGTCCCGTGAGGCGCCGCCCGCCTGGGCGCCTCGGCCCTTGTGTCACGCGCTGCCCATCCGGAGGACGCCATGAGCACCCCGTCCAGCACCCCGCACTCCTCGCGCTCGGCGCACGTCCCGCACACGCCGTCGGGCGCCACCCCGCATCCCGCGCTCGCCGCCGCCGACCCCGAGCTCGCCGAGCTCGTCGCCGCCGAGGAGCGTCTGCAGGCCGAGACGCTGCGGCTCATCCCCAGCGAGAACTACGTCTCGCGGGCCGTCCTCGAGGCGTCGGGGACCGTCCTGCAGAACAAGTACAGCGAGGGCTACGCCGGCCGCCGCTACTACGAGGGCCAGCAGAACATCGACCAGGTCGAGCGGCTCGCCGTCGGCCGGGCCAAGGACCTGTTCGGCGTCGACCACGCGAACGTCCAGCCCTACTCGGGCTCCCCGGCCAACCTCGCCGTCTACCTCGCGTTCGCCGAGCCGGGCGACACCGTGATGGGCATGGCCCTGCCGATGGGCGGCCACCTCACGCACGGCTGGGGCGTCTCCGCGACCGGCAAGTGGTTCCGGGGCGTGCAGTACGGCGTACGCCCGGGCCCGGTCTCCGAGGGGGGCGGCCTGATCGACTTCGACCAGGTGCGCGATCTGGCACTCGCCGAACGCCCGAAGATCATCTTCTGTGGCGGTACGGCGCTGCCCCGCACCATCGACTTCGCCGCGTTCGCCGAGATCGCCCGCGAGTGCGGCGCCGTCCTCGTCGCCGACATCGCGCACATCGCCGGCCTGATCGCGGGCGGCGCCCACCCCTCGCCGGTGCCCCACGCGGACGTGGTCTCCACGACCACCCACAAGACCCTGCGCGGTCCGCGCGGCGCGATGCTCATGTCGCGCGAGGAGCACGCCAAGGCCATCGACAAGGCCGTCTTCCCCGGCCTGCAGGGGGGACCGCACAACCAGACCACCGCCGCGATCGCGGTCGCGCTGCGCGAGGCGGCCCAGCCGTCGTTCCGGGAGTACGCCCACGCGGTCGTCGCCAACGCCCGCGCCCTCGCCGACGAGCTCCTCGCCCGGGGCTTCGACCTGGTGTCGGGCGGCACCGACAACCACCTGATCCTGATGGACCTCACCCCCAAGGACGTGCCGGGCAAGGTCGCGGCGAAGGCCCTGGACCGGGCGGGCATCGTCGTCAACTACAACACCGTCCCCTACGACCCGAGGAAGCCCTTCGACCCCTCGGGCATCCGCATCGGCACCCCGTCCCTCACCTCCCGGGGGCTCGGTACGGAGCACATGGCGACCGTCGCCGACTGGATCGACCGGGGCGTCACGGCGGCGCACAAGGGCGACGAGGAGGCCGTCGCCGCGATCCGCGCGGAGGTCGCCGACCTGATGGCGCAGTACCCGGCGCCCGGCATCCCCGCGTAGCCGAACGCGCTCGGGCTCCCCGCGTCAGCCGGACGGGCTAGGGGCTTCCCGCGTCAGCCAGACGGCTGGGGCCCCCGCGTACCCGGTCGGGCTCGGGGCTCCCCGCGCAGCCGGACGGGCTCGTACGGGCTCGGCGGGCGGCCCGGCGGGGCGCCGGAGTGTGGTTCTCGTCTCACTCCGGCGCCGCCGCCAGGGACTGTGCGGGCGGTTGTCCACAGGGCGTGCCGAGTGGTCGGCCGCACCTGAGAGAATGTGGAACATGGCCTCTGATCGCCCCATGCAGCGTCCTCGCGTGCTCTCCGGAATCCAGCCCACCGCAGGTTCGTTCCACCTCGGCAACTACCTGGGTGCGGTCCGCCAGTGGGTCGCCCTCCAGGAGACCCACGACGCGTTCTACATGGTCGTCGACCTGCACGCGATCACCGTTCCGCAGGACCCCGCCGAGCTGCGCGCCAACACCCGCCTCGCGGCCGCGCAGCTGCTCGCCGCCGGTCTCGACCCGGAGCGGTGCACGCTCTTCGTGCAGAGCCATGTGCCCGAGCACGCCCAGCTCGGCTGGGTCATGAACTGCTTCACCGGGTTCGGCGAGGCCTCCCGGATGACGCAGTTCAAGGACAAGTCCGCCAAGCAGGGCGCCGAGCGTGCCACGGTCGGCCTGTTCACGTACCCGATCCTCCAGGTCGCGGACATCCTGCTGTACCAGGCGAACCAGGTCCCGGTCGGTGAGGACCAGCGCCAGCACATCGAGCTGACCCGTGACCTCGCCGAGCGGTTCAACGCCCGCTTCGGTGAGACGTTCACGGTCCCCGCGCCGTACATCCTGAAGGAGACGGCGAAGATCTACGACCTGCAGGACCCGACCGCCAAGATGAGCAAGTCGGCGTCGACGCCGAAGGGCCTGATCAACCTGCTGGACGAGCCGAAGGCGACGGCGAAGAAGGTGAAGAGCGCGGTCACGGACACCGACACCGTCATCCGCTTCGACCCGGAGAACAAGCCGGGCGTCAGCAACCTGCTGACGATCATGTCCACGCTCACCGGCCGGTCCGTTGACGACCTGGTGAGCGGCTACGAGGGCAAGCTGTACGGCGCGCTGAAGACCGACCTCGCCGAGGTCGTCGTGGACTTCGTCACCCCGTTCAGGACCCGCACGCAGGAATACCTGGACGACCCGGAGACGCTGGACTCGATCCTGGCCAAGGGCGCGGAGAAGGCCCGCGCCGTCGCCGCCGAGACGCTCGCGCAGACGTACGAGAAGGTCGGCTTCCTGCCGGCCAAGCACTGACCCCGGGCCAGGGCCCGGGGGCCCTGGCCACGTGGTGGGTCCAGGCGCCACACTGGCGACCCACCCACTCACCCGACGCCCGCCCGCCGCACCGACACTGAGGAGAACGATGTGGGGACCGTAACGCTCGGCGTTTCGATCGCGGTCCCGGAGCCCTACGGCAGCCTGCTCCAGGAGCGGCGCGCGGGCTTCGGGGATCCCGCGGCCCACGGCATCCCCACCCATGTCACCCTCCTCCCGCCGACCGAGGTCGACGAGGCGGAACTGCCGGCGGTCCGGGCGCATCTCGCGCGGGTCGCCGCAGCCGGCCGGCCGTTCCCGATGCGGCTGAGCGGCACGGGCACGTTCCGGCCGCTCTCGCCGGTCGTGTACGTGCGGCTGGCGGAGGGCGCCTCGGCGTGCTCCCGGCTCCAGCAGCAGGTCAGGGACGCGTCCGGGCCGCTGGTGCGGGAGCTGCAGTTCCCGTACCACCCGCATGTCACCGTGGCGCACGGCATCCCCGACGACGCGATGGACCGGGCGTACGAGGAGCTCGCCGACTTCGAGGCGGAGTGGACCGTCGCCTCCTTCGCCCTGTACGAGCAGGGCGCGGACGCGGTGTGGCGCAAGCTCCACGAGTACGAGTTCGGCAGCGGCCGCCCCGCGAAGGGCGTCCCCGCGCAGGGCTCTCCCGTGGACGAGCCGGCCACCACGACGTTCCTCTGAGCCGGGGCCACGGAGTCCACGCGGCTTGACGGGGCCCACGGAGTCCACGCGGCTTGACGGGGCCCACGGAGTCCACGCGGTTTGACGGGGCCCACGGAGTCCGCGCGGCTGACGGAGCCCACGCGGCCACGGGGCCCGCAGAACCCACCGGCCCACGCGGCCACGGGGCTCACACGGACAGCCGCCGGAACAGCGGGCGCGGCAGATGCCGCAGGACCGACATCACCACCCGCAGACCGCCCGGCACCCACACCGTCTCCGCGCGGCGCCGCAGGCCGTGCTCGATCGCCTCGGCCACGGCCACCGGGGTCGTCGCCAGCGGCGCCCTGGCCAGCCCGGCCGTCATCTTCGTCCGGACGAAACCGGGCCGTACGACCATCACGTGCACGCCCGTGCCGTGCAGCGCGTCACCGAGCCCCTGCGCGAACGCGTCCAGGCCGGCCTTGCTGGAGCCGTAGATGAAGTTGGCGCGGCGGGCGCGTTCGGCGGCCACGGACGACAGCACCACCAGCGAGCCGTGGCCCTGGCTCTGCAGCGCCTTCGCGCAGACGAGCCCGGCCGACACGGCCCCCGTGTAGTTGGTCTGCGCCACCCGCACGGCGGCGAGCGGATCACCCTCGTCGTGCGCCTGGTCCCCGAGGACGCCGAACGCCAGCAGCACCATGTCGATGTCGCCGTCCGTGAACAGCTTGCCGAGGGTCTCCTCGTGCGAGGCCGGGTCCAGCGCGTCGAACGGGACGGTACGGACGTCCTCCGCGCCGCCCCCGGGCAGCGACCGCAGCGACCGTGCGGCCGCCTCCAGGGCGGGGGACGGCCGCCCGGCCAGCAGGACCGTGCGGGTGCGGCGGCGGGCGACGAGCCGGCGGGCGGTGGCCAGCGCGATGTCCGACGTACCGCCGAGGACGAGCAGGGACTGCGGGGTGCCGAAGGCGTCCTTCATGACGGGTTCGCTCCCAGGGCCAGACGGCGGGCGAGGTCGGAGGTGAACACGGAGCCGGGGTCGAGCCGGGCCCGCAGGGCGAGGAAGTCGGGCAGCCTCGGGTACATGGCGGGCAGCAGCTCCGGCCGCAGCCGGGCGTCCTTGGCGAGGTAGACCCGCCCGCCGGCGGCCGCCACGTCCTCGTCCAGCTCGTCCAGGAACGCGCCGAGGCCGGACAGGGACGCCGGGATGTCGAGCGCCAGGGTCCAGCCGGGCATCGGGAACGACAGCCAGCCGGGGTCGGCGTCGCCGAACCGTTTCAGTACGGCCAGGAACGAGGGGCAGCCACGCCGCGCGATCCGGCGCACCACCCGGCGCAGTGTCTCCTCCTGTCCGTCGCCGACGGCGAACTGGTACTGGACGAAGCCGCCCCGGCCGTAGATCCGGTTCCAGTGCGGCACCCCGTCCAGGGGGTGGAAGAACGACGGGATCGGCTGGAGCTCACCGGTGCGGCGGCGCGGCGCCCTGCGGTACCAGAGCTCGTTGAACAGCCCGACCGAGGTACGGCCGAGCAGCCCTCGCGGAACGTACGAGGGCGCCGCCGGGAGCCTCCCCGGCCGGAACGCCAGCGGGTCGCGTCGCCGTCGGCGCGCCCCGACCGGCAGCGCGTCGTACGGGGCGTGGTCGCCGCGGGTGAGGACCGAGCGGCCGGTGGCGGCGCCGCGCGCGAGCAGGTCGATCCAGGCGACGGAGTAGCGGTAGCGGTGGTCGGTGGCGGTGAGCCGGGCCATCAGGTCGTCCAGGTCGCGGGCCCGCTCGGTGTCGACGGACATCAGCGACGTCTCCACCGGCAGCAGGCGCAGGGCGGCGGAGAGGACCACCCCGGTCAGGCCCATGCCGCCGGTCGTCGCGTCGAACAGATCGGTGCCCGGCAGCACCGTACGGATCTCCCCGTCGGCCGTGAGCAGCTCGAAACCGCGTACGTGGCGGCTGAAGGAGCCGGAGACATGGTGGTTCTTGCCGTGGATGTCGGCGCCGATGGCCCCGCCGACGGTGACATGACGGGTGCCGGGGGTCACCGGCACGAACCAGCCGAGCGGCAGCAGCACCTCCATCAGCCGGTGCAGGCTCACCCCGGCGTCGCACACGACGACGCCCGCCTCCGCGTCGACCGAGCGGATCCGGGCCAGCCCGGTCATGTCCAGCAGGGCGCCCCCGGCGTTCTGCGCCGCGTCCCCGTACGAGCGCCCCAGGCCCCGGGCGATGCCGCCCCGGCCCCCGGGCTCGGCGCAGGCGCGGACGGCGTCGGCGGCCTCCTCGGGGCTGCGGGGCCGCAGGACACGGGCGGCGGCGGTGGGGGCGGTGCGGCCCCAGCCGGTCACCGCGACGGGACCGGCGGGGGAGCTGTGCGCGGCGAGCATGCCAATGACCGTAACGCCGCATATGGCTGGTTTCCCGGCTTTCTTCGCCGAACGCGCCGAACTCGCCGAATGGGTGATTAAACGAGTGTCATGAAAGATTGCCGTGCCGCGCGCGGCCTCGCGCGCGAGAGTCGCCCGCATGCGACACATCGACCGACGCGGGCTCGATCGGCACGGCATCGAAGGACGCGGCCCCGATCGGCACGGCCTCGACCGTCGCGGCCTCGACCGGCGGCTGCTCGACGCCCTGCGCGACTGCGGGCGCCGCAGGCCCGGTGTGGCGTCCGCCGCCAAGGCGCTGTCGCTCAGCGGCGAGCACGGCGCGCTGTGGCTCGCCGCCGGGCTCATGGGCGCGGCCGCCGACCGTGAGCGGCGCGGGGCGTGGCTGCGGGGAACGGCCCTGGTCGCGGGGGCGCATCTGGCGAGCATGGGCGTCAAGCGGGTGGTCCAGCGCCCGCGCCCCGAAGGCCCGGCGCTGGTGCGCACCGCAGGCCGGCACGGGTTCCCGAGCTCGCACGCCACGTCGGCGGCGGCTGCGGCCGTCGCGTTCGGGGCGCTGCGGCCCGCCGCCCGCCGGCTGGTCCCGCCGGTGGCCGCCGCGATGTGCCTCTCCCGCCTGGTGGTGGGCGTCCACCACCCGACGGACGTGGCGGCCGGAGTGCTCCTGGGCGCCGCCACCGCCGCCCTCGGCAGCCGCCGCGCCGCCACCGCCGCCCTCGGCAGCCGCCGCGCCGCCACCGCTGCCCTCGGCAGCCGCCGCGCCGCCACCACCGCTGTCGGCGGCCGTCGGCGGGTGTTCCGTCCGGGGGCCGCCGGCCGTGGGTGAACACACCGCCGCCGTACTGGACCGGGCGCGGGCCGGGGCGCCCGACGCGCGGCCGCCGCACCCGACCGGACGCGGCCTGGCCCGGGGACTGCTGCGCACCGCGCGCCCGCGCCAGTGGGTCAAGAACGTGCTCGTCGTCGCCGCGCCGGCCGCGGCGGGCGAGCTGGCCTCCCGGCACACCGCCGTCCAGCTCGCCCTGGTGTTCTGGCTGTTCACCGCCGCCGCGGCCGCCGTCTACCTGGTCAACGACGCCTGCGACGCGGCCGCCGACCGCGCCCACCCCGTCAAGTGCCGCCGCCCGGTGGCCGCGGGGGACGTGCCGGTGCCCGTGGCGTACACGGCCGCCGGGGTGCTCGCGGGAGGCGCGCTCGCGGGGGCCGCGTGGCTCTGCAACGCCCTGACGGCCGCGCTGCTCGCCGCGTACCTGGCCATGCAGCTCGCGTACTGCCTGCGCCTCAAGCACGTCCTCGTCGTGGACCTCGCCGTCGTCACCACCGGGTTCCTGCTGCGCGCCATGATCGGCGGCGTCGCGCTCGGCATCCCGCTGTCCCGCTGGTTCCTGATCACCACCGGGTTCGGCGCCCTGTTCATGGTCTCGGCCAAGCGGTACTCCGAGGCCGTGCAGCTCGGCGGGACGGGCAGCCGGGGCGCCACCCGGGCGCTGCTCACCGAGTACACCACCGGCTACCTGCGGTTCGTGTGGCAGCTCGCGGCCGGTGTCGCCGTGCTCGGCTACTGCCTGTGGGCGCTGGAGAGCGGCGGCACGGCCAACGGCTCGCTGCTGCCCTGGCGCCAGCTCTCCGTGATCGCCTTCATCCTGGCCGTCCTCCGCTACGCCGTCTTCGCCGACCGGGGCACCGCCGGAGCGCCCGAGGACGTCGTCCTGCGCGACCGGCCGCTCGCCGTCATCGGCCTCGTCTGGACGGCGATGTACGGCCTGGCGGTGGCGGACCTGTGAACCCGCCGGCGGAGCCGGTGAACCGGCGGGCGCCGGGGCGGAAACGGGGTAGGCACCCACGATGGACTGGCTGACCAAGCTCCCCGTCATCGGCCCCGTGGCGGCGCGGCTCACACGGACCCACGCCTGGCGCTCGTACGAGACCCTCGACCGGGTCCACTGGACGCGCCTCGCCGCCGCGATCACTTTCATCAGTTTCCTGTCGCTGTTCCCGCTCATCACGGTCGCCGCCGCGATCGGCGCCGCGCTGCTCAGCGAAGAGCGGCTGGACGGCATCGAGGAGAAGCTCGGCGAACAGGTCCCCGGCATCTCCGACCAGCTCGACATCGGCGCGCTCGTCGACAACGCGGGCACCGTCGGACTCGTCGCGGGCGCCGTGCTGCTCTTCATCGGTATCGGCTGGGTCGGTTTGATGCGGGACTGCCTGCGCGCCGTCTGGGACCTGGACGACATCGACGAGGGCAACCCGATCGTCCGCAAGGGCAAGGACGCCGTGGTCCTGCTCGGCCTCGGCGCGACCGCGCTCGTCTCTCTCGCCGCGTCCATGCTCGGGTCCACCGCCGTCGGCTGGACCGCCGACCGGCTGGGCCTGGCCGGCGGCGGCTGGGACCTGCTGCTCAGGATCGTCGCGCTCGCCGCGGCGGCGTTCGCCGGCTTCGTCCTCCTGCTGTACCTGCTGACCCTGCTGCCCGGGGTCGACCCGCCGCGCCGCCGGCTCGTCGTCGCCGCGGTGATCGGGGCCGTCGGCTTCGAACTGCTGAAGCTGCTGCTCGGCGGCTATGTGTCCGGGGTAGCCGGGCGCTCCATGTACGGGGCGTTCGGCGTGCCCGTCGCCCTGCTGCTGTGGATCAACTTCACCGCCAAGCTGCTGCTGTTCTGCGCCGCCTGGACGGCCACGCCCGGCGCGGGACAGCCCGTCAGTGATCGCCCCGGCGGCGGACCAGCTCCGGCACCGGCCAGCGACGGTTGATCAGGAACACCACACCGGCCAGCACCACCAGCACCCCGCCGACGACCGCCAGCGCCGTCCCGACACCGCCGGAACCGGTGTGCCTGGCCTGCCCGGCGATCGCCGCCTCGGCGGCGCCGCCCGGGGTCGCGGACGGGCTGGGGCGGCCCGTACCGGTCTTCGCGGACCTCGGCGGCACCAGCTCGCCGACCGGCTCGACCTTCCCGGCCGCCGCGAACCCCCAGTCGAGGAGCTTCGCCGTCTCCTTATAGACGGCGCCGCTCTCCTTGGACGACGGGTTCATGACCGTGACCAGCAGGACCCGGCCGTTCCGCTCGGCCACCCCGGTGAACGTGGAGCCCGCGTGCGTGGTGTTGCCGTTCTTGACGCCCGCGATGCCCTTGTAGGGGGCGACGCCGTACGCGCCGGTCAGCAGCCGGTTGGTGTTCTGGATCTCGAACGTCTCACGCTTCTTGCCGGGCTTCTGCTCGCCGGGGAACTGTGCCCGCACGGTCGACGCGTACTCCCGGAAGTCCTTGTTCTGCATGCCGCTGCGCGCGATCAGCGTGAGGTCGTACGCGGACGAGACCTGGCCCTCGGCGTCGTAGCCGTCGGGCGAGACGACCTCGGTGTCCAGCGCCTGGAGTTCGTCGGCGCGGGCGTTCATGTCCCGGACGGTCTGGGGGACGCCGCCGTTCATCTCGGACAGCGCGTACACGGCGTCGTTGCCGGAGCGCAGGAAGACGCCGAGCCACAGGTCCCGCACGGTGTAGGCGTGCTTCTCCTTTATGCCGACGAGGCTGGAGCCCTCACCTATCCTCGCCAGTTCGCCCGGTGCGACCAGATGGGTGGCCGTCCTCGGGAACTTGGGCAGCAGCGTGTCCGCGAAGAGCATCTTGATGGTGGAGGCCGGCGCCAGCCGCCAGTGGGCGTTGTGCGCCGCCAGCACGTCACCGTTCTCCGCGTCCGCGACGATCCAGGACCGGCCCGTCAGGTCCTTCGGCAGCACGGGCGCCCCCGCCCGCAGCCTGACCTGGGTGCCGGGCTTCCCCAGCAGCTCCCCGCCGACCGTGGACATGACGGCGGGCGGCTTCGGCTGCGCGGCCGCGTCCTTCTTCTTGTCCGCCCGGGGACTGGGCTCGGCCAGGGCGGGGGAGGCGACGAGCAGGGGCAGCAGCGCGGCGGCGACGACGGCGGCCGTCAAGGCCTTGTTCTTCGGAGCGGACACGTTCGAGAACGTACAGGCAACCTTTCGGCGGCCCCACACCGGTCCACCACCCGGCCGGAGCCGTGACACCCGTTGCGGTGATACTGGCTCCATGAGACTCAGCCGCTCCGCCTCCTGGTTCCTGCTCGCGTTCGGGGTGTGGAGCTGGTTCATCTGGATCACTTTCGTCAAGAACCTGTGGAACGACGCGAGCGGTCTCGCCTTCGACGACCTGGGTGACCCGACCGCGTACTTCTGGGTCCACCTGCTGCTCGCTGTCACGTCCTTTCTTCTGGGGACGGGGATCGGTGTGCTCGGGTTGCGCGGGGTGCGCGCCGCGCGCCGGGGCAGCGGCGACGAGGCGTAGGGGGTAGGGATCGTGCTGGTCGTCCTGCTGGTGCTCGTCGTGGTCGTCGCCCTGCTCGGCGGGGTCCACTGGTACGTGTGGCGCCGCCTGGTGCGCGATGTGACGCTAACGGGCGGCGTGGCACGCCGCATCGGGACCGTCGCCGCCGTGGTGCTGCCGCTGCTGTCGCTCGGCGCCCTGATGTCGGGCCGCGCCGGGCTCCCGTTCCCGGTGCAGCAGGCACTGGCGTGGCCGGGGTTCCTGTGGCTGGCGGTGCTGCTGTACGTGGTGCTGGCGCTGGTCGCGGGCGAGGCGGTACGGCCGGTGCTGCTGCGGGTCCTGGCGCGCCGCGACGCCGCCCGCGCGGCGGCCGGAGCACCGGCCCACCCGGCGGCGGCCGCCGTGCCGACCGCCATACCGGTCGCCGCGTCGGCGGTCGCCGCGTCCGCCGGTGCCGCGCCTGCCGGGGCCGCGTCCGCCGCAGCCGTCCAGGACACCGGGACCCGGGAAGCGGTGGACACGCTCGAAGCCCCCGCCCCGGCTGCCCCGGCCCTGTCGGCGGCCGGCCCGGGCGCGGCCGGTGAGGCCGCCGCCCAGGGCGTCTCCCGGCGGCTGTTCGTCTCCCGTGTCGTGGGCGGCGCGGCGGCGGCCGCCGCCGTCGGCACCGTCGGGTACGGCACGTACGGCGTCCTGCGCGGGCCGCGCGTCAAGCGCGTCACCGTGCCGCTCGCCAAGCTCGCGCGGGGCGCGCACGGCTTCCGTATCGCGGTCGTCAGCGACATCCACCTCGGCCCGACCCTGGGCCGCGCCCACACCCGGCGCATCGTCGACGCGATCAACGGCACCCAGCCCGACCTGATCGCCGTGGTCGGCGACCTGGTCGACGGCACCGTGGCGGATCTGGGCCCGGCCGCCGAGCCGCTCGCGGGGCTGCGCGCCCGGCACGGCTCGTTCTTCGTGACCGGCAACCACGAGTACTTCTCCGGTGCCGCCGAATGGGTGGACCACGTCCGGGAGCTCGGCCTGCGTCCGCTGACGAACGAGCGCGTCGAGATCCCGGGCTTCGACCTGGCGGGCGTCAACGACCCGGCGGGCGAGAACCACGGCGAGGGCCCCGACTTCGGCCGGGCACTCGGCGACCGGGACCGCACCCGGGCCGCCGTGTTGCTGGCGCACCAGCCGGTCGTCATCCACGACGCGGTACGGCACGGCGTCGACCTCCAGCTGTCCGGCCACACCCACGGCGGTCAGATGTGGCCCGGCGAGTACCTCGCCGACCTCGCCAACCCGACCGTCGAGGGCCTGGAGCGCTACGGCGACACCCAGCTGTACGTCACCCGGGGCGCGGGCGCCTGGGGCCCGCCCGTCCGTGTCGGGGCGCCGTCGGACATCACGGTCGTGGAGCTGGCCTCGCGTCAGGCCTGAGCGGGCTCCTGCGGCCCGGTCGTCGTCCTGCCCGCGCCTGCCCGTCCGGGCCGTTCACCCGCGCCCGGCAGGAACTCCTCCAGCACCTCGTGCACCTGCCGTACCAGCGGGCGCAGCACCCGGAACCGGGACAGGGCGATCGCACGGGCGGCGAGCGGGGCGGTGCGCTCGACGAGGCGGCGGCTGCGCTCGGTGCCGGGGGACCTGTCGTACACCCAGAAGAGCACCAGGCCCATCTGCATCAGCCACATCAGCCGGGGGAGCAGGGGGACCAGTTCCGGCGGCGTCCGGGTGCCGGAGCCGCCGAGTACCCGCTCGTGGATGGCGATGGCCGCCTCGCGGGCGGGCGCCGACTCGGCGGAGAAGGGGCTGAGCGGGCTCTCGGGGTCGGCGGCGTTCTTGAAGAACTGGGCCGCGAACCGGTGGTACGGGGCCGCGACGTCCAGCCAGGCGAGCAGGGTGCCCCGGATACGCGCCGCGAGGTCCACGTCGCCGTCCAGGACCGGCCGGACCGCCGTCTGGTGTTCGGCGGCGATCCGGTCGTAGAAGCCCTGGACCAGGTGTTCCTTGGAGGCGAAGTAGTAGTACGCGTTGCCGACGGAGACGCCGGCCTCCTGCGCGATGGCCCGCATCGTCGTCCGGTCGTAACCGCGCTCCTGGAAGAGCCGGAGCGCCGTTTCGAGGATGACGGTGCGGGTCTGCTCGCTCTTGGGCCCCTTGGGACCCTTGGGACCGTTCACGCGTCCGAGCCTAACGGGCGGTGAACGGCCGATCGTTCAGCCGGCGTCGGTCACCGTGATGGCCCGCACCGGGCAGGCCCGGCCCGCCTCCCGTACGAGCGGACTCCCGGCGCCGTCCTCCCGGCCCGGGAGCAGGGCGCTGAATCCGTCGTCGTCCTGGGTGAACACCTCCGGTGCCGTCAGGGCGCACTGGCCCGCCCCGATGCAGAGGTCCTTGTCGATCGAGATGCGCATACCCGATCTCACCATCCTCACCACGCCACGGGCAGCTCCACCATGCCCTGCAGCGTGTCGCCCGGCTTGAACGGGATGGTGTCCGGGTCGGCGGCCAGCCGCAGCCCCGGCAGCCGCCGCAGCAGACCGCCGAGCGCGATCTCCATCTCGGCGCGCGCGAGGTTCTGGCCCAGGCACTGGTGGATGCCGAAGCCGAACGCGACATGGTGACGGGCCGAGCGCCCCCAGTCCAGGGAGTCCGGCTCGGCGTACATCACCGGGTCCCGGTTGATGACGGACGTCGAGAACACGACGCCCTCGCCGGCCCGGATCCGGGTGCCGCCCGCCACCTCGATGTCCTCGGTGGCGAACCGCAGCATGCCGTCCGCGATCGACAGGAACCGCAGCAGCTCCTCCACGGCACCCGGCAGCAGCGAGGGGTCGGCCCGCAGTTCGGCGAGCCGCTCCGGGTGCCGCAGCAGCGTGAAGGTGCCCAGCGAGATCATGTTGGCGGTGGTCTCGTGACCGGCGATCAGCAGGATCATCGCCAGGTCCAGCAGCTCCTGCCGGTCGATGTGCCCCGGCACGTACTGCTCCATGACGAGCTCGTCCAGCAGCCCGTCACCCGGCTTGTCGCGCTTGCGTTCGGCGAGGTCGCCGAGGTAGCCCTCCAGTTGTTCGAGGGCGTCCTCGGTGTCGGCCGCCGTCGGGCCGCGCAGCAGCCGGCGCGACTGCTCCTCGAAGAAGTCGTGGTCGGCGTACGGCACCCCGAGCAGATCGCAGATCACGATCGACGGCACGGGCAGCGCGAAGGCGCTCACCAGCTCGGCGGGCGGCCCCTGTTCGACCATCGCGTCGAGCAGCTCGTCCACGGTCCGCTGGATCCGGGGCCGGAGGTCGGCGATCCGCCGGACGCTGAAGCTGGGGATCAGCATCCGCCGCTGGACGTTGTGCTTGGGGTCGTCCTGGCCGAGCAACGCGGATCTGCGGCGGTTGCGCACGGCGGTGAAGCGTTCGGTGGGGATGGGGAACGCCTCATGGGTGGTGTCGGTGGACAGCCGCTGGTCGGCGAGGAGGTCACGGGCGGCGGCGTGGCCGGTGACCAGCCACACGGCACGCCCGTCGTAGAGCGAGACGCGCGAGAGCGGCCGTTCCTCGCGGAGCGGATCGTAGGCGGTCGGCGGGTGGTAGGGGCAGGTGCGGTCCTGCGGGAACGCAACGGCTTCCGTTTCCGTCATGGCTCCACTACATGCTCCCCACACGTAACGGGTCAACGCACGGACCGGCCAAAACCACCCGCCGTACGCTTCCGGACACCGCGCCAGGCCCCGCGGGACCGGCCCGGCGCCCTCAGCGCCTCAGAAGCTCAGCGACCGCGCGTAGTTGAGCTGCCCCATGACCATGGCGAACGTCTGCGGACTCGTCGCCGGGATCATGGTCGAGTGGTGGCGCCCCCCGCTGGTGACCGTGACCTGAACGAAGCCGGTCGTCGTCTTCTCCTTCATCAGCAGGAACAGCAGTCCCAGGAAGCAGAACACGAAGAAGACAACGGCGAGCACGATGGCGTGCGTCGGCATCTTCTCCTCGGTGCGCGACATGTCGGTGGCGTTCCACACCGCGCCCTTGAGCGGCATCGTCCCGGCGGGCGTGACGATCGAGTCCGCCAGGACGGTGATGTCGCCGATCGCGACCAGGGGCGTGCCCGCTCCGGCGGCGGGCGCGGGGTACGCGCCGGTGCCCGGGTACGCGCCCGGTGCGGACGGCTGCTGCGGGTAGCCGTAACCGGGCGCCGTATGGGGGTAGCCGTAGCCCGGGGGCTGGGTCGGACCCCAGGTGTAATCGCCGTCGTTGGCGTACGGATTCGGCTCGCTCATCGATCGATCCCCGTCCCTCTCGTGTGGCCCGACTCGTCCGCTCATGGCGAAGGCCCGCTTCTGTACGGTGAGCGTACAGAAGCGGGCCTTCGCCGGAGGCGTGGTGTCAGTAGCGGCGCGTGATCAGGGCGCGCTTGACCTCCTGGATCGCCTTGGTGACCTCGATACCGCGCGGGCAGGCGTCCGTGCAGTTGAACGTGGTGCGGCAACGCCACACGCCGTCCTTGTCGTTGAGGATCTCCAGACGCTGCTCGCCGGCCTCGTCGCGCGAGTCGAAGATGAACCGGTGCGCGTTGACGATGGCGGCGGGACCGAAGTACTGGCCGTCGTTCCAGAAGACCGGGCAGGACGACGTGCACGCGGCGCACAGGATGCACTTGGTGGTGTCGTCGAACCGCTCGCGGTCCTCGGCGGACTGCAGCCGCTCACGCGTCGGCTCGTTCCCGGTCGTGACGAGGAACGGCATGACGTCCCGGTACGCCTGGAAGAACGGCTCCATGTCCACGACCAGGTCCTTGAGGACCGTCAGGCCCTTGATGGCCTCGACCGTGATGGGCTTCTCCGGGTTGATGTCCTTGATCAGCGTCTTGCAGGCGAGCCTGTTCTTGCCGTTGATCCGCATCGCGTCGGAGCCGCAGATGCCGTGCGCGCAGGAGCGCCGGAAGGTGAGCGAGCCGTCGACGTCCCACTTGATCTTGTGGAGACCGTCGAGCACGCGCTCCTTCGGGTCGATCTCGATCTGGAAGTCCTGCCACTGGGCCTCGTCGGAGACCTCGGGGTTGAAGCGGCGGATCCGGAAGGTGACCGTGATGTAGGGCGAGGCGGCAGCGGTGTCGGCCGCCTTCTCCAGGGTCGGGGTGGCCATCAGTACTTACGCTCCATCGGCTGGTAGCGGGTCTGGACGACGGGCTTGTAGTCGAGACGCACGGTCTCGGAGCCGTCGTCGCCGACCTCGCGGTACGCCATGGTGTGGCGCATGAAGTTGACGTCGTCGCGGTTCGGGTAGTCCTCGCGGTAGTGACCGCCGCGGGACTCCTTGCGGGCGAGCGCGGACACGGCCATGACCTCGGCCAGGTCGAGCAGGTTGCCCAGCTCGATGGCCTCCAGCAGGTCGGTGTTGAACCGCTTGCCCTTGTCCTGGATCGCCACGTTCCTGTACCGCTCGCGCAGCTCCGCGATCTTCTCGACCGCGGTCTTGATCGTCTGCTCGGTGCGGAACACCATCACGTTGGCGTCCATCGTCTCCTGGAGCTCACGGCGGAGCTCCGCGACCCGCTCGCTGCCCGTGGAGTTGCGCAGCCGCTCGACCTGCTCCTCGACGAACGCGGCCGGGTTCTCCGGCAGCTCGACGTAGTCGGACTTCGCCGAGTACTCGGCGGCGGCGATACCGGCCCGCTTGCCGAAGACGTTGATGTCGAGCAGCGAGTTGGTGCCCAGCCGGTTGGCGCCGTGCACCGACACGCAGGCGACCTCGCCGGCGGCGTACAGACCGGGGACGACGGTGGTGTTGTCCGCCAGGACCTCACCCTCGACGTTGGTCGGGATACCGCCCATGGCGTAGTGCGCGGTCGGCTGGATCGGGATCGGGTCCGTGTACGGCTCGATGCCGAGGTACGTACGGGCGAACTCGGTGATGTCGGGGAGCTTGGCGTCCAGCTGCTCCGGCGGCAGGTGCGTCAGGTCCAGGAAGACGTGGTCGCCCTCGGGCCCGCAGCCGCGGCCCTCGCGGATCTCCGTGTAGATGGAGCGCGAGACGACGTCACGGGACGCGAGGTCCTTCATGACCGGCGCGTACTTCTCCATGAAGCGCTCGCCGTCCTTGTTGCGGAGGATGCCGCCCTCACCGCGGGCGCCCTCCGTCAGCAGGATGCCCATGCGCCAGATGCCCGTCGGGTGGAACTGGAAGAACTCCATGTCCTCCAGCGGCAGACCGCGCCGGTAGCAGGCGGCCTGGCCGTCACCGGTCAGGGTGTGAGCGTTCGACGTCACCTTGAAGAACTTGCCGGTGCCGCCGGACGCGTAGATCACGGCCTTGGCCTGGAAGATGTGGATCTCACCGGTGGCGAGCTCGAAGGCGACCACACCGGCCGACTTCCTGACGCCGTCGACCTCGGTGATCAGCTGGTCCAGGACGTAGAACTCGTTGAAGAACTCCACGCCCTCCTTGACGCAGTTCTGGTACAGCGTCTGGAGGATCATGTGGCCGGTGCGGTCCGCGGCGTAGCAGGACCGGCGGACCGGGGCCTCGCCGTGGTTGCGGCTGTGGCCGCCGAAGCGGCGCTGGTCGATGGTGCCGCCCGGGGTCCGGTTGAACGGCAGGCCCATCTTCTCCAGGTCGAGGACGGCGTCGATGGCCTCCTTCGCCAGGATCTCGGCGGCGTCCTGGTCGACCAGGTAGTCACCGCCCTTGACCGTGTCGAAGGTGTGCCACTCCCAGTTGTCCTCCTCCACGTTGGCCAGCGCGGCGGCCATGCCGCCCTGCGCGGCGCCCGTGTGGGAGCGGGTCGGGTAGAGCTTCGTCAGCACGGCGGTACGGCTGCGCTTCGTCGCCTCGATGGCGGCGCGCATGCCCGCGCCGCCGGCGCCGACGATGACGGTGTCGTACTTGTGGATCTTCATGACGTGGATTACCTCAGCCCCGTGCCTAGCGGATGTTCGGGTCGAAGGTGAAGATCACCAGCGTGCCCAGAAGGATGGTGAACACCGTGGCGGTGTACAGCAGGCCCTTGAGCCACAGGCGCGTGTTCGGGCGCTCGGCGTAGTCGTTGATGACGGTACGCAGGCCGTTGGCGCCGTGCAGCATGGCGAGCCACAGCATCAGCAGGTCCCAGACCTGCCAGAACGGGGACGCCCAGCGGCCGGCCACGAAGGCGAAGCCGATCTTGGAGACGCCGCCGTCCAGCACGAGCTGGATGAGCAGGTGGCCGATGACCAGGACGACCAGCACGACGCCGGACAGGCGCATGAAGAGCCACGCGGCCATCTCGAAGTTGCCGCGGGCCGACCGCGGGGTCTTCCCGGTGCGCTTGCGCGGCGGCTCGATGACCGGGGCGGGGTTGTCGACGTCGTACAGGCTGACGCCCTCGACGGGACCCACGGCGGACGTGGTGTCGGCGGCGGTGTTGTTCGAAGACATGTCTGGCGTCAGCTCCCGAACACTTCACGTGCGGCGTGGCCGAGTACCGGGTACAGCGCACCCACCATCAGCACGAACCAGATGGCCATCACGGACCAGAGCATCTGCTTCTGGTAGCGCGGGCCCTTGGACCAGAAGTCCACGGCGATGACACGGAGGCCGTTCAGCGCGTGGAAGAGGATGGCCGCGACGAGGCCGTACTCCAGCAGCGCGACGAGGGGCGTCTTGTAGGTGGCGACGACATCGTCGTAGGCCTCGGGCGAGACGCGGACGAGAGCGGTGTCCAATACGTGTACGAACAGGAAGAAGAAGATGAGGACGCCGGTGACTCGATGAGCCACCCACGACCACATGCCTTCCCGGCCGCGGTACAGCGTTCCAGCCGGCACGGAATAACCCTCCGGGAGCGGGGATTGGGGTCGATACCGGCTTCTCTGTCGGTCTGACCCGGCCGGGTACGGTCCACCGGCCCCGGTCATCGTAGCGACGACTTGTCGGTCCGCTCGCGCCGGGTGGCCAGGTGTGATCAAACAGGCAGCCAATGGGCCACGGACGGGCTATCCCCGGGGGTCCATATCCGCCACAAGCCGGAAAAGCCGGGCGCGGGCGAGTCGTCGCAGCTCATCGGCGGCGATGGCGCGCTCCTCGTCCGGTTCGTTACCGAGCCGTGAGCGGATGCCCGCCAGGACCTGGTCCAGGTGCTCGTCGGAGCGGTGCCCGTGCAGACAGATGACGAACGCGTGTCCGAATCTGGCGCGGTACGCCTCATGCGCGGCGTCCAGGGCCATGTGCGCGGCGGCCGGTGCGGAGGCGGGCAGCACGGGCCGTGCCTCGTCGGCGAGCGCCTCGTCCAGATCGCGGGCCGACAGGTCGTAGCTGGCCTCGTCGGCCGCCGCGAGCAGGGAGTCGAGGGTGGGGTACGGGCGGTGCGCGGCCAGCCGCCTGGCCCAGCGGCGGCTGCCGCAGCAGGCCAGCAGAGAGGTTTCCGCCCACTCGGTGGGAGCCGTGTTGAAGCCGCCCAGCCCCGCGGGGATGTGCGGGCCCCGGCTCTGGGCCGGTATGGCGGCGGTGGCGCTGAAGGATTTCGGGGTGCCTGCGGCGGATTCGCTGGACAGCGGGGGCTCCTCGAACAAGTCAGCGGAATATGTGGAAAAGATGTGAGGGAAGGGGCACAACGTTACCGAGGGTGAGCGGGTGCTGTCCGAAGCCTTTCGGAATTTCACCCGGAAGGGAGAGTTTCGACACGGTTGATGGACGCACTCGGGGTCGGCTGGACATCGCGGTCGGTGAGAGGCGGCCGGGAGAAGCGGGACACTCGGGGCAGGAGACACGGCGAGGTACGGCGAGGTACGGCCGGGGCGCCGGGCCCGTGCCGGTGTCGGTGTCGGGTCGTGTCGGTGCCGGTGCCGGTGCCGGTGTCAGTACCGGGTCGTGTCGGTGTCGGTACCGGGCCGTACCGGTGTCGGTGTCGGTACGTGCCGGTGTCGGCGTCGGGCCGGGAGGCGGCGGCGCCGGGGCGGCGGACCGTGTCGGTACCGGTGGCCGTGTCCGTGTCGGTACCGGTGTCCGTGTCGGTGACGGTGTCGGAGGAGGAAACCGAGTGAAGGCACGCATACGCGGCGCGGCGCTCGCGGTCGGCGCGGCCCTGCTCGTCGGCACGGCGGCCGGCTGCGGCGACGGCGGTCGGGGCGGCTACGGCACCGGGCCCGTCACGGCGAGCCCGGGCGTCACCTCGCGCGCCGGCGACCCGGCCGGTACGAGCACCCCGCCCCGGTCGCCCTCCCCGAGCCCGACGCCCACGCGGACGTACCCCCTGTCCACCGAGCCGCGCACCATCCCCTCCGTCCGCGACCACGAGCCCGCCCGGGGCCCCGGCTGGCGGCCGGGCGCGGGCAGTGCGGTCGTGGTCGCCAGGGGCAGCAGCGTCCTCGCCGACGAGGCCCGCCTCCTGGCCCGGGAGCTGAAGATCGCCGACCGGGGCGAGTCGCCGGCCAGGCCCGGTGACATCGAGCTGGCCCTCGACACCGCGCAGGCAGGGGGCCCCGAGTCGTACACGCTGACCACGCGCGGCGGCCGGGTGCGGATCACCGGCCCCGACGAGGCGGGCGTGTTCTACGGGACCAGGACCGTGAAGCAGGCGGTGCGCTCGGGCGGAGCCGTGCCCGAGGGCGTCGTACGGGACCGGCCCGGCCGGCCGCAGCGCGGACTCATGGTCGACATCGCCCGGAAGCACTTCACCGCCGACTGGCTGGAGGCGCGGGTACGCGAGATGGCCGACCTGAAGCTGAACCAGCTCGGGCTGCACTTCTCCGACGACCAGGCGTTCCGCATCGAGTCCTCGTCCCACCCCGAGGTGGTGGCGGCGCAGCGGCTGACCAAGGCCGAGGTGCGGCGGATTGTGGCGCTCGCCGCGAGCCTGCACATCGAGGTGATACCGGAGATCGACTCGCCCGGGCACCTCGGCGCCGTCCTCGACGCCCATCAGGACCTGCGGCTGCGCAACGCGAGCGGCACGGTGGCGCGCGGCGCGATCGACATCGCGAAACCCGCGTCGGCGCGGCTCGTGGACGAACTGCTGCGGGAGTACGCCGCGCTGTTCCCCGGCCGGTACTTCCACATCGGCGCCGACGAGTACCGGGCGCTGATGGCGCGCGACCCCGAGGCGACCTACCCGGGCCTGGCGGCCGAGGCGCGGCGGGTGTTCGGCCCGAACGCGCGCGTGAAGGACCTCGCGACCGACTGGCTGAACGACCGCGCGGCGGTGGTGCGGGCGGCCGGCAAGCAGCCCAAGGCGTGGAACGACGGGTTCTTCCGGGGCGGCGTCGTGCGGGCCGACAAGAGCGTCGAGGTCGAGTACTGGACGGGCAAGGAGTTCGGTGCGCGGCAGCCCGCGGAGTATCTGAGCGAGGGCCGCAAGGTCGTCAACGTCAACGACGAGTACCTCTATTACGTGCTCGGTGAGCCGAACCAGTTCACGTACCCGACCGGGCGCCGCATCTACCAGGAGTGGACGCCGCTGGTGCTGCGCGGCAGCGCGGCGGTGCCCGCCCGCTACTCGGGCCAGATCCTCGGCGGCCGGTTCGCCGTCTGGTGCGACCTGGCGAACGCGCAGACGCAGGCGCAGGTGGCGAGCGGCATCCGGATGCCGCTGCGGGCGACGGCGCAGAAACTGTGGGACCCGGGGAAGCCACCGCTGACCTGGGAGGCGTTCCGCGCGCTCGCCGACAGGCTGGGGTCCTGACGCGGTGCGGTGCGGGCTGCCCGGGGGTAGTGCGGCCCGCACCGCGCCACGATGTGCGCAGAATGTAACAGAGCCATGGCGGAACTGTGCAGGTATCGCTGAGGTGATACTTCACGCCACCCGCAGTGACGATTTTTCGCCACGCGGCGCAGTAAGGGAAGTACCGCGTCCGCGACGGGAGACCTCCATGAGCCCGAGCACGAGCACCAGCCAGAGCGCGACCACCGGCCAGAGCGCGAGCCAGAGCGCCAGCGCCGGCCCGCCCGCGAATCCGGCGCGGCTGATCGCCGATGCCGACGAGCGCGGCCTCGCCGCCACCGCCCTCGCCTGCCTGGAACGATGTCTGCCGCTGCTCGACCCGGCGGTGTCCGGTGAAGCGCTCCGCCCCGCGTGGGCCGGAGTCGCGCGTGGCGGCCAGGGCTGGGCCGGCCGCCTCGACGAGGCACGCGACGACATCCCCGCCGCGACCGGTACGGAGGACGAGTCCGCCGCCCTCGTACGGCGCATGCTCGGCGCCGCGCCCACCGAATGGGCGGCGGCGCCGCTGCGCGTCTGGGCCGACGAGTGCTCGCTCATCGCGCTCGACCTCCACCAGCGCCTGTGCGCCACCGAGACCGCGTCGCCCGATGAGCTGGAGGGATGGCGCTCGGGCGGTGCGGACGGCATGGGCCCGCTGGCCGCCGGGGAACTGCGCCGCCAGGTCCAGGTCCTGGAGATCTTCGCCGACGGGGCGATCGGCGGACTGCGCCGCGCGCTCGACATCTCCGCCGAGGGCCAGCGCGTCGTACGGGCCGTGGTCTCCCGCCGGGCACGCGGGGCGTGACGTCCGCGTTCCCGGGTACTCGCCGCGCTGTCGAACCCGAGAACGAGGAGGCAGAGGCAAATGGGCAAGGTGAAGGAGGCCGTCGAGGTCGAGGTCCCCGTCCACACCGCGTACAACCAGTGGACCCAGTTCGAGTCGTTCCCGAACTTCATGGAGGGCGTCGAGGAGGTCCGGCAGCTCGACGACCGGCACAACCACTGGACCACCAAGATCGGCGGAGTTCGGCGGGAGTTCGACACGGAGATCGTCGACCAGTTCCCGGACGAGCGGATCGCCTGGCGCACCGTCAGCGGCGACACCCAGCAGAAGGGCGTCGTGAGCTTCCAGCGCCTGGACGACACGCACACCCGCGTGGAGCTCGTGATGGACGTCGAGCCGAGCGGCGCGGCCGAGAAGACGGCCGACGCGGTCGGTCTGATCGACCGTCGGGTGAAGGGCGACATGCGGCGCTTCAAGGACTTCATCGAGCACCGCAGTGGTGAGACCGGCGCCTGGCGCGGCCGCATCAAGCCTGGATGACCCGGCCCGCGGTGGTCCGGCCGAGCGTGGTCCGGCCCGACCGTGGACCGTGGTCAGAGCGGCCGTGGACCGGGTCCGGTCGGCCGTGGTCCGGCCGAGCGTGGTCTGGCCGAGCGTGGGGCGGCGGCGCCCGAAGGTGCCGCCGCCCCGGCGCGCTTTTCGCCGCACCGGCCGGTGCGCCGCCCGGCGCGTCCGGTCAGAGCAGCAGCAGGACCGCCGCGCCCCACACCACCGACACGACGACGAGCAGCGGCCCCAGGGGCATGCCCTGCCTGCTCGGCGGCGCCTCCCCGAGGGGCCGCAGGTCCGGGCGGTGCAGCAGCGCGCGGAGCTCGTCGGCCGCGCGGACCGCGTACGGGTCACGGCCCAGCCGCCGTTCGAGCCACGCCCAGCCGGAGGGGGACACCTGAACGGTGTCGCCGCCCCTGTGCCCGTCCCCGTCGCCCTCCCCGGCCGGGGACAGTTCGATGCGGATGGCGTCGTTCGTGTGCCGTACCCCCGTGATCCGGCTCCACTCGATACGCCGCACCCGCCACGCCCGCGCGACCCACAGCCCGTCGCGGTCCGCGGTGATCCGCCAGTTGAGCGCGGTCGCCACGGACGCCACCAGCCAGGGCAGACCGAGGCCGAGCCACAGCCAGGACCACGAGAAGCCCTCGTCCAGCGCGGCCCACATACCGCCGCCCTGCACCAGCAGCAGGAACACCCCGACCATGCGCGAGGCGCCGTTCGCCGACCAGCTGCGGGCCTCGCCCGACACCTCCATCGCGGCGGCGACCTCGTCCACCGGACGGCGGTGGTGCCGCTCGCGCCGCTCCCCGCCCTGCGGCCGGTGCCGCCCCTGGACGCCGGCCCGGTCCTGGCCGTGGGCGCGCTCGAACTCCTCGCCGGACCCGAACAGTCCCGGCACGGCCGGCTTCACCACGGTGACGCTGCACTCCAGGGAGACCTCGTCCGCGTCCTCGTCGTCGCGTGACACGAAGGCGAGTTCGGCACCGGCGTACGGAACCCCGTAGAGCACCGCCTCACGCATCACCGGCGCCGGGTCGTCACCCCTGAGGATGGCGGCCATCCCGGCGAGCTCATCGGCGAGGCCCGCCGCGTCCCGCCCGGCGCCCTCCTCGCCCCCGTCCGCCGTCCCGCGCTCCTCCCTCTCCTCGGCCTCCCTCTCCGGGTCGGAGGCGTACAGGGAGTGGAAGTGGAGGACGGGCCGCTCGCCGCCCGGATCGTCCGCCGCGTACACCCACGTCCGCCCGTCCTGATGGCCCTCGCGGACCAGGACCCGCAGCACCGGCAGCGGCCCACGGCGCAGCCGCTCCGCGCGCGTACGGCCGTCGACGCCGTTGGCCAGGAACGCCAGGCCCACGACCGAGGACGCGAGCACCAGCAGTTCCCAGCCGAAGACGTCGTAGGGCTCCGCCACCAGCCGCGCCCAGTCGCCGTCCACGAGCACGTCGACGGTGCTGCCGACGGGGAAGTCCTCCGGGTACCCGGTCTCGATCGTGTACGAGCCGCGCCCCGCGACCGCCACCGTGAGGGACGTCGCCTCGTCGTCGTCCCTGACCTTGGTGACCTCGCCGCTCACCGGTGTGAGCACGGCGGCCCGCTCCTCGTACGCGTCGACGACCTCCTGCGCCTGCCAGAACGCGAACGCCGCCACCGCGAGCAGCGGCGCCGCCAGCGCGAACGACCACCGCCCGCGCCGGAACGTCCGGGCCGCCGCGGGCAGCGGGTGCGTGACCGTGCCCGCCGCCGCGAGGGCCAGCGCCTGCTGCCGCCCCGCCATCGCCAGCCGGTGGACGAGCGTGACCGCGGTGAACCCGACCGCCCCGACGAACCCGAGCGCGGCCGGCTCCTCCAGCACGGCGGAGAACCCGCCGTCGAAGGCGTTGCCGACGAGCACCACGGCGAGGCCGGCCAGCGCGAGCCGGGGCTGCCGCCATACCCAGAGGAAACCGAGGAGCGTCAGCACGGCGAACAGCAGTCCGATCCAGTCCGTGCCACAGGGGTCGGCCGCGGTGCACGGCGGGACGGGCCCGGTCTCCAGCGACCACACCCCGGTGCCGAGCAGTGCGAGCAGCGCCCACAGCGGGTGCGCCCACCGCCCCGGAACGGACGCGAGCCAGGCCCGCGTGTCAGCCGACCGCCACTCGGGCGTGCCGGGAGGTATGTGCTCGGCGGGGAGAGACACGGGAAGCGAGGTCACCCGCGCATTATTCACCGGCGCCAGGACCCCGCCGACGGCCCGCCCGGCACGGAGAACGGCGGCGCCCGGCACGGAGACGGCGGCGGCCGGTACGGAGACGGCGGCGGCCGGTACAGGGAACGGCGGCGCCCGGCACGAGAGACGGCGGCGCCCGGCACGGGGAACGGCGGCGGCCGGCACGGGGAACGGCGGCGCCCGGCACGAGAGACGGCGGCGGCCGGCACGGGGAACGGCGGCGCCCGGCACGAGAGACGGCGGCGGCCGGCACGGGGCCGGACGCCCCACGACGGCCGCCGCCGTCAGATGAGTTCGGTTCAGTTCACCACGGTCGTGGTCTCCCTCGTCGCCGGATCACCGCTTGGCGTAGACGGAGCTCGCGGCGGCCGTGCGGATGCCGGGCAGCGCGCTGTAGAGCGTGGCGCCGGGGCACAGCGTGGCGTAGCCGTCCCGGTGGCCCGAGATCGTGTAGAGCGTGGCCGCCTGGCCCTTCTTCCACACACCCGTGTCGGCTCCGGCGACGAGCGTCACCTTGCCCTGCGGGTCGCCGCCGTGCAGACCGAGCTTCCAGCCGGCGATGTCGGCGATGGCCTTCTTCGCCGCCGCCGTCGGGGTGCCGCCGTTCTCGTAGTCACCGATCAGGCTGATGCCGGACGAGTAGGTGTTGAAGCCGTAGGTGTGGGCGCCCTGCACCGGGCGGTCGACGCCGCCCGCGCGGCCCTCGAAGATGGTGCCGCACTTGTCGACGAAGAAGTTGTAGCCGATGTCGTTCCAGCCGTTCGTCTTCACGTGGTAGGTGAGGATCGAGCGGATGATCGCCGGGGATTCGGCGCAGGTGTAGTTGTTCGTACCGGCGGTGTGGTGCACGAACATCGCCTGGACCTTGGAGATGTAGGTGGGCGGGTCCGCGACGAGGGACTCGTCGGCGCCCCACTGCGCGCGCTTCACGATCGGCGGCACGGCGGGCGTGGTCGGCGACGTGGTCACGGTCGGCTTCGGCGTGGGTGTCGGCGTCGGAGTCGGCGTGGGCGTCGGAGTGGGGGTCGGCGTCGGGGAGGCGGTCGGCTTGTCCGTCGGGCTCGTGGACGGCGTCGGTGTCGGCTCCTGCTCCGTGGGCGTCGCCGACGGGCCGGCCGACTCGGTCGGAGTGGGGGTCGGTTCGGGGTCCTCGGTGACGGTCGGCGTCGGCGTCGGTGTCGGGGTGGGGGTGGGGGTGGGTGCCGGGGTCACGGAGGCCGACGGCGTGGGCGTCGGGGTCGGCGTCGGGGACGCCGGCGGGGTGCTCGGCTGCGGGGCGGGCCTGCCCGTCTTGTTGAGGTGGCCGCCCGACCGCAGCACATCGCCCGGGTCGATCATCTCCAGCCGCAGCGAGTCCGGCACGGACACCTCGCCGGAGCCGGCCACGACCCTGGCCTCCACGCCGTTGGACATGCCGACCCAGAGCGGCTCGGACGCGCCGCGGACGCCGGACTCCCCGCCTTCGGCCGTCTCGGGCGCGCGGACGTCGAAGTCGAGGTCCCGCCACGCCGACCAGGCGCCGGTCGACGCGCTGCGGGTACGGATCTGGGCCGTGCCGTCGAACAGGTCGGCACTGTCCTTCCAGCTCACGCCGACCAGCGAGAACGTCTTCGTCTCGGTCCTGGGCAGCGTCCGCTTCTTCGGGTCCTCACCGGTCAGCGCGAGGGTGTGCGCCTCCGCGGCGCGTACGGCCGTCGGCTGCGGGCCGTCGCTCCGCGTGGCGTCTCCTCCGGGTGCGCCCGCGACGGCGGCGGTGGTGACTCCTATGCCACCGACGACGAGTGCCCCCGTCGCCAGCCACACGTTCCGTCGTGTGCGCGATGCCCGGTGGCCTCGCGTTGTTCTCGGACTCATGTCCTACCCCTCCGCGTTCGGTATCCGATCGATGACTCACGACCGATGCGAATGGTTGTATGGGACTGGTGTGACAGGTGATTCGTGACACGACGGCTCAGTGACATTTCCGGTCGGTCGCACGCAGAAGGAAACGTGGGGGCGTTCGGGGCGAACGGGGCGTACGAAACGGAGCTCGGCGTTGCCGTCGAGCGGGCGCAGCGCGGTGACGAGGAGGCCTTCGCGGTCGCCTACCGGCTGGTGCAGCCGCAACTGCTCGGATATCTACGGGGCATGGTGGGGACCGACGCGGAGGACGTGGCCGCCGAGGCGTGGCTGGAGATAGCGCGCGACCTCGGGAGGTTCCGCGGCGACGCGGCCGGGTTCCGCGGCTGGACGGCGGCCATCGCCCGGAACCGCGCACTCGACCATGTGCGTCGGCAGAGCCGGAGACCCCGTACGTCCGCCCTGGAACAGCACGCCCTGGACCTGGCGGACGGTCAGGACACCGCCGCGGCCGCGCTGGAGACGCTCTCCACCGAACAGGTCGTCGCACTGATCGCCGGCCTGCCGCGTGACCAGGCGGAGGCGGTGCTGCTGCGGGTGGTGGTCGGCCTCGACGGGCCGGCCGCCGCCCGGGTCCTGGGTAAACGCCCAGGAGCGGTACGCACCGCGACCTACCGGGGGCTGAAGAGACTTGCCGGGCGACTGGACCAGGGCGGAGCGAGCGGATGAGACGGCAACACGAGCAGGGGCCCGGACCCGAGGAGCTGCGGAAGGTGGCCGAGCTGCTCAGAGCCGCCGCCCTGCCGAGCGGAGAGGTCGACCCGGTGGGCGAGGAACGGGCGGTCGCGGCCTTCCGGGCGGCGCGCGAGGCGGGAGCGCACGCCGGGCGCGGAACCCGGCGGCGCGACGACTGGCGGCCGGCACGGCGGCGGCGCGGGCGCGGATCCGCGCGGGCGGCGGCCCTGGGTCTGGCGGCGGTGGTCACGCTGGGCGGGGTCGCGGTGGCGGCCGGCACGCTCGGCGGGGACAGCGGCGGCCGGGCGCCCGAGCCGCACCGGGCGTCGGTGCCCGCGTCGCCGACCGTGCCCGCGACCCCGGCGGAGTCCACGCACCCGCACGACCCGGGCCGCACCCCTGGGGGACCGACGCCACCGGCGGAGGGGCAGGGGAACGGGAAGGGGAACGGGAACGGAAACGCGAAGGAGCGGGACCGGGACGCGGACCGGAAGCAGAACGGAAAGCAGGACGGAAAGCAGGGCCGTAACGACAAGCAGGACGGAAAGCAGGGCCGTAACGACAAGCAGGGTCGGGACGGACAGCAGGGCCGGCACGACAAGCAGGGCCATAAGGGAGAGAACGGACAGAGCGGCCGGCCGCAGCCGCCGTCGCAGCCTGAGGCGCGGTCCCAGGGTGCACGAGAGCAGGCCGGTGACCGAGCGGGGAAGGCGGGGAAGGCAGGGGAGGACCTCGGGTCGAAGAGCCGGGAGAAGCCCGGCGCGGCGGCCGACGGCGGTAAGTGACCGGAAACGGAGCCGGAACCGGAGGGCGACACGGGGCCGGAACCGGAGGACGACCGGGGCCGCCACCCCCCACAGGAGAGGCCCCGGTCGCCGTCCGCGGGTCCGCAGGACGGCCCCGTACTCCTATCAGCGCCACGCATGCGTTTTGTGTCACACCACTCGGCGGCCCCAAGATGTTGCGTGTTGTACAAACATGGACGAGACGCGGCAGGAGCACGTAGCGTGCTGCTCCGCGCTGAGCGGAGCGGCGGTGGTGACCAGCCGCGATGACGAACAGGTTGTGGGAGTGCTGGGGGACGACGCGGAGCTGACCGCCGCAGTGCTCGCGGCACAGACCGGTGACGAGAACGCGTTCCGGACTGTGTACCGCGCCGTACATCCGCGGTTGCTCGGTTACATACGCACGCTGGTCGGTGACGCCGAGGCGGAGGACGTCGCGTCCGAGTCGTGGCTGCAGATCGCCCGCGACCTGGACCGGTTCTCCGGCGACGCCGACCGCTTCCGGGGCTGGGCGGCGCGCATCGCGCGCAACCGCGCCCTGGACCATCTGCGCATGCGCGGTCGGCGCCCCGCGACCGGCGGCGACGAGAGCGAGCTGACCGACAAGCCGGCCGCGAGCGACACCGCGGACGAGGCCATGGAGGCCCTGGCCACCGGCCACACGATGAGCTTGATCGCCCAGCTGCCGCAGGACCAGGCGGAGGCCGTCATCCTGCGTGTCGTCGTCGGGCTCGACGCCAAGACCGCCGCCGAGACGCTCGGCAAGCGGCCCGGCGCCGTACGCACCGCCGCGCACCGCGGACTCAAACGTCTGGCCGAGCTGCTCGGCACCGAGAGCCCCGGTGTGTCGCTGGGCGCCGTACCGCCGCAGCCCGGCCCCCGCGTGGGTTCGGGAACGCGCTCCGGTGTGACGCATTGGCGCTCGCGGACGCAGAAGGACATGTGATGGCCGACGAGCGGTATGAGTGGCTCGACCAGGCCGCGGCGGAGCGACTGCTGCGCGGCGAGCCGGTCGACGCTGCCGACGATCGCGCCCGCACGCAGGCCGATCGCCTCGCCGAGGCCCTCCGGGCCGCCCGCCTCGCGTACTGCGCGGGCGGTGCGCCGTCCGCCGCGCTGCCCGGTGAGGAAGCGGCACTCGCGGCATTCCGCGAAGCCCGCGCGACGTCCGCCACGTCGTCCGCGGCCTCGGCGACCACGACGTCCGTGGCCGCGTCGGCCCCCACGTCCGTGACCGGCTCCGACCTCGGCGCCGTACGCATCGGCGGCGCGCCGCGCCCCTTCCGCTGGGCGAGGCCCGCGCGCTGGGGCCTCGCGGCGTCGGTCGCCGGCCTCGCGGTCGGCGGCGTGGCCGTCGCCGCCGGTACGGGCGTGCTGACGCCGTTCGGCGACGACCGGACGCCGGTGCCCTCCGCCTCGGTGTCCGCGGCCGCCACGGCCGACCCCCGCGACTCCGGTCACGCGGCGGGCGGGCACGACTCCGGTACGCCCACGGCGCCCGCCGACCCCGGTGCGCTGCCCTCGTCACCGGCGCCGGGCTCCGGCCCCTGGTCGCTGCCGCCCGGCTCGGGCCGTGGTGATGACAACGATGGCGCCACGACGGGCCCCGGGCGTGAGCCCGGCGGTGACCCTGCGCGTACCCCCGACGACGGAACGTCGTCCGGTTCCTCCGCGCGCCTTGCTCAGGCGTGCCGTGACTACCGCGCGGGCCGTATCGACAGTGCCGCCAAGCGGAGCCTGGAGGCCGAGGCCCGGGGCGGCAGCCTCAAGGGGTTCTGCGACGACGTGCTGGACGGCGACCAGGACGGCTCCGGCACGCGCGACGGCGACTCCGGCGGCGGCGCCGACGGCGGCTCCGGCCGCCCCGGCACGGAGAGCGGCGACGGCGAGCGCGACGGCGACTCGGGCCGTACCGCCGGGACCCGCTCCGGTGACGGCGGTTCCGTGCCCAGCGTCTCCTGGACGGCCCCGGCGCAGACCGGGTCCACCGCGGCCGCGCAGCCGGCCATGGCCTCCTGACCCGCCCAGGACCTGCGTTTTTCTCCGCGCTCCCACAGGGGTGTGACGTTTTTTCGTCCCGTGGCGCAGTAATAAGTGAGCCGACTGGTCATCGGCAGCGCTAAGGAGCCGGGGTTCCCCCCGTACCTACGGCTCAGCGCATCTGGCGCGGGCGGGGCATGTTCCCCCGGTCCCGCCCGCGCCACTCTCTCCTCCCGGCCCTCGCCGGAACTCCCTCGGATTCCCCGGATTCCCGGATGGCCCGGATCCCTGGACGGCCCCGGGATCGCCCAGCTCTCGCCGGCAGACCGCCCGAGACTCCCCGAGCGGCCACCAGCCCACCGGCCGACCCAGCTCACCGGCCGACCCGGCTCACCGGCCGACCGGCCACCGGTCGAGCGGCCTACCAGTCCACCTGCCTACCAGTGGACGACGACCTTGTCGCCGGTCTTCACCTGGTCGAAGACGCTGGCCAGCTTGGCCTTGTCCCGGACGTTCACGCAGCCGTGCGACGCGCCGTTGTAGCCGCGAGCCGCGAAGTCGGCCGAGTAGTGCACCGCCTGGCCGCCGCTGAAGAACATCGAGTACGGCATCGCCGTGTGGTAGAGCGTCGACGTCCACTCGCGCTCCTTGCGGTCGACCTTGAACGTGCCCTCCCGGGTCGGGGTGTTCTCCGAACCGAAGCGCACGTCCATCGCCGAGACGACCTTGCCGTCGACCATCCAGGCGAGGGTCCGGCTCTCCTTGCTGATGCACAGCACCCGGCCCGTCATGCACCGCGCGTCCGGCGTGTCCAGCGGGTTGGACGTCGCGGGCCGCAGCTCGTCGGCGGTCGGCTCGCGCGTCATCGCGACCAGCTTCTGCCAGGTCGTCTCGTCCACCGAGCCGGTGGCGGGCAGCTCGCGCTTCTTCTGGAAGGCGGAGACCGCGTCGGCCGTGATCGAGCCGTAGAACGCCGTCGGGCCGCGGTGGAAGTAGCCGATCTGGCGCAGCCGCGCCTGCAGCTCGCGGACCTGCTCGCTCTCCGAACCCTTCGTCATCAGCGCCTTGGCCGTCGGGCTGGGAGCCGCCGTCGACGGCGAGGACGACGGCTTGTCGTCCCCGGGCGTCCCCGACGGCGACGCGGAGGGCGCCTGGGAGGGATCGGCGGACGGCGCGATCGACGTCGTGGCGGACGCGGCCGGAGAGCCGGTGCGCGCCGGGCCGGACGCGCCGACGGCCTGGGCCGTGCAGCCGGTGGCCATCGCCACGGCCGCGGCGGCGAGCGCTGCTCGGCGTATGACGGATGCGCGGGTGCGGGTGCGGGTGTGGGTGCGGTTGGTGGTGCGGTGCATCGGAGCCCCCCGAATGGATGTGTGTACGTAGGGATGCCTCGCCCCGGAGCATGGTTGCGCATGATGACGCAGTTGTGACACTTGCTGTGAGGAAGGTCCCAGCGTGCGGGCCTCCACCGGCCGCACGCCCGCCGCTACAGTCCGTCGCGAGGGTCGATACCTGCGAGTAGGTCTATTCGGAAGGCACAGCACATGGCGCGCGAGTCGGAGTCGGGTCTGCCCATCGAGCCGGTGTACGGGCCGGCCGCACTCGACGGGTGGGACCCCGACGAGAAACTGGGCGAACCGGGCGCGTACCCCTTCACACGCGGTGTCTACCCGTCGATGTACACCGGCCGGCCGTGGACGATGCGGCAGTACGCCGGGTTCGGCACGGCCGTGGAGTCCAACGCCCGCTACAAGCAGCTCATCGCCAACGGCACGATGGGCCTGTCCGTCGCGTTCGACCTGCCCACCCAGATGGGCCACGACTCGGACGCCTCCATCGCGCACGGCGAGGTCGGCAAGGTCGGCGTCGCCATCGACTCGATCGACGACATGCGGGTGCTGTTCGGCGGGATCCCGCTGGACCAGGTCTCGACCTCGATGACCATCAACGCCCCGGCCGCGCTGCTGCTCCTGCTCTACCAGCTCGTCGCGGAGGAGCAGGGCGTCCCGGCCGGGAAGCTGACCGGCACGATCCAGAACGACGTGCTCAAGGAGTACATCGCGCGCGGCACGTACATCTTCCCGCCGAAGCCGTCGCTGCGGCTGATCGCCGACATCTTCAAGTACTGCAAGGCCGAGATCCCGAAGTGGAACACGATCTCCATCTCCGGCTACCACATGGCCGAGGCGGGGGCGTCGCCCGCGCAGGAGATCGCCTTCACCCTCGCCGACGGCATCGAGTACGTCCGTACCGCCGTGGCCGCGGGCATGGACGTCGACGACTTCGCGCCGAGGCTCTCGTTCTTCTTCGTGGCCCGCACCACGATCCTCGAAGAGGTCGCCAAGTTCCGCGCCGCGCGCCGCATCTGGGCCCGGGTCATGCGGGACGAGTTCGGGGCGAAGAACCCGAAGTCGCTGATGCTGCGGTTCCACACGCAGACGGCCGGTGTGCAGCTGACCGCGCAGCAGCCCGAGGTGAACCTGGTGCGCGTCGCCGTCCAGGGCCTCGCGGCCGTCCTCGGCGGCACCCAGTCGCTGCACACCAACTCGTTCGACGAGGCGATCGCGCTGCCGACCGACAAGTCGGCCCGCCTCGCCCTGCGGACCCAGCAGGTCCTGGCGTACGAGACGGACGTCACCGCCACGGTGGACCCGTTCGCCGGGTCGTACGTCATCGAGAAGATGACCGACGACGTGGAGGCCGCCGCCCTCGAACTGATGACGAAGGTCGAGGACCTCGGCGGCGCGGTCAACGCCATCGAGCACGGCTTCCAGAAGAACGAGATCGAGCGCTCCGCGTACCGGATCGCGCAGCAGACCGACAGCGGCGAGCGCGTCGTCGTCGGCGTCAACCGGTACACGCTCGACGCGGAGGAGCCGTACGAGCCGCTGCGCGTCGACCCGGCCATCGAGGCCCAGCAGGCCGAACGCCTGGCGAAGCTGCGTGCCGAACGCGACCAGACGGCGGTGGACGCGGCGCTGGAGGAGCTGAAGAAGGCGGCCGAGGGCACGGACAACGTCCTGTACCCGATGAAGGACGCCCTCAAGGCCCGCGCGACGGTGGGCGAGGTCTGCAACGCGCTCCGGGAGGTCTGGGGGACGTACGTCCCGACGGACGCGTTCTGAGCCGTCCCGCTCAGCTCCGGTCCGGTCCGGTCCGGTCCGTTCGGCCGGTCCGTCCCGGTCCAGAACGTTCCGGTCCGGTCCGGTCCGTTCGGCTGGTCCGTCCCGTTCCAGGCCGTTCCGGTCCGGTCCCTCCCGTTCCGGTCCGTTCCGGTGCGTTCCGTGTGGTGAAACACCCGGGCGGAGTGTCGTACCCGCGTGCGACACTCCGCCTCATGCTGGGTGTCACCGATCTGCCGACCTATGTCGCCGGGCTCCTCCTGATCATTCTGCTGCCGGGCCCGAACTCGCTGTATGTGCTGTCCGTCGCCGCCCGTCGCGGCATACGGACCGGCTATGCCGCCGCGGCCGGCGTGTGGTGCGGCGACACGGTGCTGATGACCCTCTCAGCGGCCGGTGTGGCCTCACTGCTCCAGGCCAACGCTCTGCTCTTCGGCATCGTCAAGTTCGCGGGCGCCGGCTACCTGACCTGGCTCGCCATCGGCATGCTGCGGGCCGCGTGGGCGGTGTGGCGGACCCGCCGCGAGCGGGCGGCCGACGGGGCGGACGAGAACGCCGCGTCCCCGGCGGCCGAGCGGCCGTTCCGGCGGGCGCTCGTCATCAGTCTGCTGAACCCGAAGGCGATCCTGTTCTTCGTGGCGTTCTTCGTCCAGTTCGTGGACCCGGCGTACGCGTACCCCGCGCTCTCCTTCGTGGTGCTCGGGTCGCTCGCCCAGGCGGCCAGCGTCCTCTACCTGACGCTGCTGATCTTCTCGGGTACGCGTCTGGCGTCCGCTTTCCGCCGCCGCAAGCGGCTCTCCGCCGCCGCCACGTCGGCGGCGGGCGCGCTGTTCCTCGGCTTCGCGGCGAAGCTCTCGCTCGCGAGCAGCGTCTGACCCCCTTGACCCTCACACCGTGTGAGGCCGTGTCGTAGGAGTCGTCATGTTCACCATCGGAGACTTCGCCCGGCACGGCCGCGTGTCCGTCCGCATGCTGCGTCACTACGACGCCGTCGGACTGCTGCGCCCCGCCCACGTCGACCCGCACAGCGGCTACCGCTTCTACGAGGCCGGTCAGCTGGCCCGGCTCAACCGGGTCATCGCCCTCAAGGACCTCGGCTTCACCCTCGACCAGGTGCGTTCCATCGTGGACGACCAGGTGGGTGCCGAGGAGCTGCGCGGCATGCTGCGGTTGCGGCGGGCCGAGCTGGAGACGGCGCTGACCGAGGCGGCCACACGCCTCGGCCGGGTCGAGGCGAGGCTCCGCGCCATCGAGAGCGAGGGACACATGTCCACGCAGGACGTAGTGATCAAAAGTGTGCCGGCGGTCCGGCTGGCCGAGCTGAGCGGGGTCGCCGCGGGCTTCGGCCCCGGTGAGATCGGCCCGGTCATCGGCCCCCTCTACGAGGAGCTGTGCGCCCGGCTGACGGCTGCGGGCGTCACGGCCTTCGGCCCGGGCGTCTCGTACTACGAGGACGCTCCGGCGGGCGACGGGTCGATCGTCGTCCACGCGGGAATGACCGTGCCGCCGGGCGTCACGGGCGCCGACGTGCCCGACGTGGAGTTCACCGAGCTGCCCGCCATCGAGGAGGCCGCGACCGTCGTCCACCGCGGCCCGATGGAGGACCTGCTGCCCACCATCCAGACGCTGGCCACCTGGATCGACACCAACGGCTACCGCTCCACGGGCTACTCGCGCGAGCTGTACCTGGAGGTCCCGGAGGACCGGGCGAAGTGGGTCACCGAACTCCAGGAACCGGTCACGCGCGCCTGACACCGCCCCGGCGACCCCGGAGCAGAAGCGCCCCGGCGACCCCGGAGCTGCAGCGCCACGAGCGTCGCCGGGGCCGCCGCCGGGTTGCCGCCGGTGGTCGCCGCCGGGCCGCCGCCGGGGCTCGCCCCGCCGGCCTCGCGGTGGCGCCCGCGCGGTCAGCGGGGCGCCGCGCGCCTCAGACGGCGGGCCCGGCGCACCACCCGGCGCGCCAGCGCGCCCCGGGGCACCGGCAGGCCACCGGGGAGGCCCAGCACGGTCAGCCGGCGGCGCTTGAAGTAGCGCGTGAGCTCCTGCCCCGTACGCCCGACGCCCGCCAGGTAGCGTTCCGCCGCCGGCCGCAGATCGGCGCGTACCCGCGGCTGCATCGCGAAGCCCACGGCGTTCACCAGGCCCGTCAGGTCCGCGTCGGCGGCGCGCGGGGCGCCGGACTCGCCGGCGTCCAGGTCGGGGAGCAGCGCGTCCGCGAGCGTCACCGGCACCCGGTTGCTGTTCTGGTACGGCGCGAGACGGTCCAGCAGCGGTCCGGTGCCGAGCCGGGCGACGGGGAGGCCGTAGAAGGCGCCCGCCGTGAACAGCGCCGTCGAGAAGCACCCCGCCACCAGGGCCGGGCGCATCCGCAGGAACACCACCTCGGCGAGGAGCGGCCGTTCCAGCACCGTCAGCTCGGCGCCCAGCCCCGCGGCCTCCCGCTCCAGCGTCCGCGCCCAGGACGCCGGGGCCACGGGGTGCGGCTTGAACACCAGCCTCCGGTGGCCGACGGCGACCGCGCCGCGCACCATCCGTACGTGCAGCGCCTCCTCCTCGTCGGGGGAGAGGATGCCGAGCGCGGCCAGGTACTGCCCCAGGAGCAGCGCGCGGCCGGACTCGCCGTCCCCGGCGGCCGGCTCGTCGGCCGCCAGCTCATCGACGACCTTCGTGAACGCCTCGGCCGGTACCAGGACGGGCTCCGCCCCGAACTCGGCCAGCAGCAGCGGCCGGAGGCCCGGCACCAGGTCCAGGTGGAGCAGCCGCCGCACCCGCTCGCCGACCAGCGGGTCGAGCCTGTCGCGGGTGGGTCCGTAGCTCATCAGCCCGTCCGCGTACACATCGATCGGCGCGTCGGGGAACAGCTGCGCGACCGCCAGCGCGGGCACCACGTGGAGGGACTCCACGACCAGTTCGACCCGGTCGCGGCCGAGGCCCCACAGCAGCCGCAGGTACCGCTCCCACAGCGGCACGTCGTCCGGTCGCGGGGTCCAGCCGCCCGGGTGGAACGGCGCGACGGCCTCGTTCCACGACAGCACCCCGTCGAAGCGGTCGCGCAGCCGCTCGAAACCCGGCATCCGGTCGAGCGGCGGGGTCGTCTCGGGCGTCGCCGCGTTGTTGGCGACCAGGAGGAGCCGCCGCCCGGCGGGCGCGAAGCAGCCGCTGTCCAGGGCGGCGGCGAGCGTCGCGGCACCGTACAGGCTGGAGGCGAAGAAGATCTGGGTGGTGGTGCGCGGGGTGCTCATACCGTGGCCTCCACCGGAAACGGACGGCGGCGCAGCCTGCGCAGCCGGGACGCGCGTTCGGCGTCCATCGATGCGAACGCGTCCTTGAGAATGTCCTGCGGCATCCGCTTGAGCGCCGCCGCGCTCCATGTCCGCAATTTCCTGGCGACAGCGCGTTCGAATCGGTCCGCCGACGACAGATGGTGGGCGATGATCGCGCAGTAGGTGCGGACCGCTTTCGGCAGCAGTCGTTCCGCGTCCGGATCCCGTGCCGTCTCTTCGAGTACCTGGTCGAATGCCCGAATGAAATCGAGCTGACGAATGTCGCCGATTTGTGTGAGCGATGAGGAGACGCCGCGCCGGTAGAAGATCCCCAGGGTGCTGACCGCCGCGAAGGAGTCCGCCTCGCGGTGCAGCCGCCAGATCCACGGCCGGTCCTCCGCCGTCCGCAGGCCGTCCGTGAAGCGGAGCAGCCCCCGGTCGGCCAGCCGCCGGTGGTACATGCCGGCCCAGGCGTACGGGTAGTCCACCGATGTGGAGCGGTCGGCCGGCAGGATCGCGTCACGGGGCCGCAGCACCTCGCCGCGCCGGCCGACCGGGGCCCGCTGCACGACCCGCTCCCTGCCCGTGCACCGCACATGGTCCGTGCGGATGAAGTCGCACCCCAACTCCTCGATGGATGAGAGAAGTTGGGCGAAGTGCCCGGGGGCCGTCCAGTCGTCGCCGTCGAGGAAGGCGAGGTACTCGCCGCGGGCTGCGTCGATGCCCGTGTTGCGGGCGGTGGCCAGCCCGCCGTTCTCCTCGTGCCGGATCAGCACCACCCCCGGAACCTCACGCTCCGCGCGCTGCAGCAGCTCCGTCGTCCCGTCCGTCGAGCAGTCGTCGACGAGGACGAACTCGAAGTCGTCGCGGGCGTTCGCGCGCAGGCTCCGCAGGGTGTCGGAGGCGAACGCGCGCACGTTGAAGAACGGCACGACGACCGAGAGTCTGACCGGGCGGTCGGCCGGGAGGCGGACGAAAGCGCTCACCGACGCGTTCACCGATGTGCCCGCCGACGTGTCCGCCGACATGTTCGCCGACGTGTCCGCCGACGTGTCCGCCGACATGTTCGCCGACGTGTCCGTCGCGGCGTTCATCGCAGCACTCATCGAACTGTTCACCGAAGCATTTCCCGGGGGATTCACCGGGGGATTCGCCGAAGGATTGACCACGCGCGAGACGCTAGGAGTCGGCCCGTCATTCGCTCCGACAGGCGGAGGGATACGCGGTGAACATCGGGCGGCGTACTCCTTAACCCGATTGCCACCGAATTGCCGCCAGCCGCTGTTCATCCTTTGTTGCGGCCGAGTTGGGCCGCGAAGCGGAATGCCTTCCTAACGTCCTGGCCGTGCCCTCAAGCAACCGAGCCGAGGTACGGGTCGCCGTGCTCGCCGACTCCGACACCCGATGGAAATGGGGTGCGCTGACCGCGCGCCGCATCGCCCCGCCCGACACGGACATCACCGGCTACGCGCTGCGCGGCCGGGCCACGCCGACGCCCAGGCAACTGGCCGAGGTCGGCGCCGGGACGCCCCGCGAGGTCACCGGCGCGGAGTTCCTGCGGGCGGTACGGGACGAGGAGTACGACGTCCTCGTCCTCGCCCTCGTCGGCGGCACCGTCCAGGCCATGCTGCACGGCCTCGCCGGGATGGCCCTCCGCCGCAGGCCGGTGATCGTCACCGGCTACGTCGGGATCGTCTACGAGAAGCTCGCCGACGGGCTGCTCCTGAGGCACGGCGCGGACGTCGTCCTCGCCAACTCGCGCGTCGACGCGGCGCGTTTCCGGGCTGTGTACGAGGGAGTCGGCGCCGACGCGTCGTCCGTGGTCGAGGCGGCGCTGCCGTTCCTCGGCGGGGCGCCGTACCGCCCCCACGCGGGCCGCGACACCGTCGTGTTCGCCGCGCAGCCGTCCGTACCGGCGACCCGCGCCGACCGTACGTACCTGCTGCGGCGGCTCGTCGGCCACGCGCGTCTCCACCCGGACCGCGAGGTGCTGCTCAAGCTCCGCTCACGGCCGGGCGAACACACCACGCACATCGAGGAGCTGCCGTACCAGAAGCTGGCGCGGAACCTCGCCGCCCCGCCCAACCTCCGCCTCGTGCACGGCAACATGGGTGAGGTCCTCGACCGTACCGACCTGCTGGTCACCGTCTCGTCAACGGCCGCCCTGGAGGCGCTGCACCGGCGCGTCCCGACCGCCGTGCTCACCGACCTGGGCGTACGCGAGGCACTGGGCAACCACCATTTCATCGGGTCGGGCCTGCTCACCTCCTGGGACCGGCTCGACGCCGGGCACCGCCCGCAGCCCGACGAGACCTGGCTGACCGGCCAGGGCGTCGCGTCGGACGGCTCGTACGCCACCGCCTTCGACACGGCGCGGGCCCGGGTCGCGGAACTCCTGGCGCTCGACGCGCTGCCCCCCGTCACCCCCTACTACACCCCGACCACAGCCCCCGGCTATCTGCCCGGCGTGCTCGCCCGCCACCGCCTGGACGCCACCATCCCCGCCGCCGCCACCGACGGTTTCGGCCCCGGGGGCGTACCCCGCGTACGGCGCGTGTTGCGCGACGCGGTGCGCGGGGCGGCGCGCGGCGCGTACCGCCATGGCGTGCAACGCGTGGCCCCGGTGATCCGCCGGCTGGGCGAGCTGTGAAGGAAGGCCGGCCCATGCGCACTCCCCGACCCGCATCCCCCGACCGCGACCCCGCCTCCGCCGGGCGCACCGTGCTGGCGGTGATCCCCGCCCGGGGCGGATCCAAGGGCGTACCCGCCAAGAACCTCGCCCCCGTGGGCGGCGTCCCGCTCGTCACACGTGCCGCCCGCGCCTGCCTGGGCGCCCGGCTCGTCACGGACGTCGTCGTCTCGACGGACGACCCCGCGATCGCGGAAGCAGCCCGCGCGGCCGGCGCCGAGGCCGTCCGGCGCCCCGAGGCCCTGTCGGGCGACACGGCCACGAGCGAGTCCGCCGTGCTGCACGCCCTCGACGCGCACGAGGCGGTGCACGGCCGCCGGGCGGACGTGGTGCTGCTCGTCCAGTGCACGAGCCCGTTCCTGACCGGCGCCGACGTGGACGCCGTGGCGGCCGAGGTCCTGGAGAACGGCGCCGACACGGCCGTGACGGTGGCCCCCTTCCACGGCTTCCTCTGGCGCGAGGGCGAGGGCGAGGGCGAGGGCGAGGGCGACACAGCGGACGGCGGCACCGACGCAGACACCGGCACCGACGCAGACACCGGCGGCGGCGTGGGCGGGGCCGTGGGTGTCAACCACGACAAGGCCCACCGCCCACGGCGCCAGGACCGGCCCCGGGACCTCCTGGAGACGGGCGCCGCCTACGCCATGGACGCGGCCGGCCTCCGCGTCCACGGGCACCGCTTCTTCGGCCGTACCGCCCTCGTGGTCACGGATCCCGCCCGCGCCCTGGAGATCGACGACCCGCACGACCTCGCCCGCGCACGGGCGCTCGCACCGCTCCTGGACGCGGCCGACACCCCGGTCCTGGACGACATCGACGCCGTCGTCCTCGACTTCGACGGCACGCAGACCGACGACCGCGTACTCATCGACGCCGACGGCCGCGAACTCGTGGCCGTCCACCGGGGCGACGGCCTCGGTGTCGCCGCGCTGCGCCGCGCGGGACTCCACCTGCTCATCCTCTCCACCGAGCAGAACCCGGTCGTCGCCGCCCGCGCGCGCAAGCTCCACATCCCCGTACTCCACGGCGTCGACCGCAAGGACGCCGCCCTGAAGCACTGGTGCGACGAGTACGGCATCGACCCGCAGCGGGTGCTCTACGCCGGCAACGACGTCAACGACCTGCCCTGCTTCGGCATGGTCGGCTGGCCCGTCGCCGTGGCCGACGCCCATGACGCGGTTCGGGCCGCCGCCCGTGCCGTCACCACCACCCCCGGCGGCTCCGGCGCCATCCGCGAGATCGCCTCCTGGCTGCTGGGCCCCGCCCTCGACCCCCGCGCGCACCACCCCGTACGCCGCTAGCCACCCGCACCGCCAGCCACGCACACCGCCAGGCACGCACGCCGCCAGGCACGCACGCCGACAGGAGAGAGAACCGACCCATGACCACCCGTCTGCGCACCCTCGGCCGCAAGACCGCCGGACCCGGCCGGCCCGTGTACGTCACCGGTGAGATCGGCATCAACCACAACGGCGACCTCGACAAGGCGATCGAGCTGATCGACGCCGCCGCCGCGGCGGGCTGCGACGCGGTGAAGTTCCAGAAGCGCACCCCGGAGATCTGCACCCCGCGCGACCAGTGGGACATCGAGCGCGACACGCCCTGGGGCCGGATGACGTACATCGACTACCGCCACCGCGTCGAGTTCGGGGAGACCGAGTACCGGGCCATCGACGACCACTGCCGGGAGCGCGGCATCGACTGGTTCGCGTCGCCGTGGGACACGGAGGCGGTCGTGTTCCTGGAGAAGTTCGACCCGCCCGCCCACAAGATCGCCTCGGCCTCGCTCACGGACGACGAACTGCTGCGTACCGTGCGGGCGACGGGCCGCACGGTCGTCCTCTCCACCGGGATGTCGACACCGAAGCAGATCCGGCACGCCGTCGAGGTCCTGGGCAGCGACAACATCCTCCTCTGCCACGCCACGTCCACGTACCCGGCGAAGGCGGAGGAGCTCAACCTGCGGGTGATCGAGTCGCTCCAGCAGGACTACCCCAACATCCCGATCGGCTACAGCGGCCACGAGACCGGCCTGCAGACCACGCTCGCGGCGGTCGCGCTGGGCGCGGTGTTCGTGGAGCGGCACATCACCCTGGACCGCGCGATGTGGGGCTCCGACCAGGCCGCGTCCGTCGAGCCGCAGGGCCTCGCACGGCTCGTACGGGACATCCGCACGATCGAGACGGCACTCGGCGACGGCGTGAAGAAGGTGTACGAGTCGGAGCTCGGCCCGATGAAGAAGCTCCGCAGGGTCCCGGCCGCCGCATGAGGCCCGCGACCGCCACCCTCGCCTTCGTCGAGAGCCCGGTCCAGCTCCTGAACGTCCTGGAATGGGCCCACGCCCCCGCCGACCCCACCGTCCGCACCCCCGCCCCCGCGCCCGTCCCCACCCACACCCGCACCCCCACCCGCACCCGCACCCCCACCCACGCAGCCACCCCCACCCCCACCCACACCCCCGCCCTCGACCCTGCCGATGACGAGCCGGCCGAGGGCCGCCGGACCGGGCGCGCCGGGGCGGGAGACGACCCGGCGGTCCCCCCGGCGGCGGACGGCCTCACCGTGGTCGTCCTGTCGCCGACCGATCCGATGTCCCGGGGCCAGCTGCGCCGGATGGTCCAGCTCGCCCGGGACGAGGGCCTCACCGTCCGGTGGCAGGAGGCGCGCGGCGGACGCGGTGCCCTGACGCGGACCCTGCGGGCGCTCGCGCCGCTGCTGAGGGGCGCCGAGCGGGTCGTCGTCGGCGACCCGTTCTCGCGGTACGTGCAGCTCCTGCTGACCCTCTTCGGCCCCCGCCACCTCACCGTCGTGGACGACGGCACGGCCACCATGGAGTTCGCGGCCCAGCTCGCGCGCGGCGAGCGCCTGGTCCGCTGGCACCGCCGGGGCACCCGGGGCCCGCGCGAGCTGGCACTCGCCCCGGTCACGGCGCTCGCCCGCCGCCGGCTCGCCCCGGGCCGCGACCGTACGGTGGAGATCTTCACCGCACTGCCGGTCGAGCCTCCGCCCGGCACCACGGTCACCGCGAACCGGTTCGCCTGGACCCGCGCCCGCTTCGGCCCGCCGCGCCTCACCGGGGGAGCGGACCTCGTCGGCACGTCCCTGGTCGAGACCGGTGTGGTGGACGCCGACCGGTACGCCGACGCCGTCGCCGCACTCGCGGCCGCGCACGGCGCCACTCGCTATTTCGCCCACCGCCGTGAGAGCGTGGAGAAGCTGCACCGCATCGCGGTGGGGACGGGCCTGGAGATCGTGCGCCCCGACCTCCCGCTGGAGCTGATCGCCCGCCGTGGCCCGATCGGCCGTACGGTCGTGAGTTTTCCGTCCACGGTGGCGCACACGCTCCCGCTGGCCCTGGCCGGCACGGGCATCAGGATCGCGGTGTGCGACATCGCGCCGGAGTGGCTGCGCGAGAGCGCCTCGCCCCGGGCGCGCGGCTTCCTGGCGGGCGTCGCCGAGTCGGCACGTACGGCGCACGGTCTGTCGCTCTACGGCGCGACCGGAGTGTGACGCGGACGGTGAGGCGAGGATGACGCGCGGCTGACGCGAGGGTGGCGCGGGGCGGGAGACCGGGCGTGAACGACTGCCAACACCGGCCGCTCCATGATCAATCAGAGATCCATTACGGTCCAAAAGTGCGTGAGCTTACCCACTTCCACCGGCACTCAAGCGCCTCCGGCCAGGTTTCTTTCCCCTATCGGGCTGAAGTTTTGTAGATCACACGTCAGTTGAGGGGTAAAGACGCCTACCCTTTGATGGGTGAACAAGTTGATGTCCCGCGAGCCCGAAGCCGACGTTCCCGGCGAAACGCCCCTCCTCGGTACGCTGCCGGAGTCCCTGCGTACCGAGCTGATCGCCTTCCGCCGGGATTTGCACATGCACCCGGAGCTGGGCAACCAGGAGTTTCGCACCACCGCGGCGCTCAAGGCACGGCTGGAGGCGGCGGGCCTGCGCCCCCGCGTTCTGCCCGGCGGCACGGGGCTCACGTGTGACATCGGCACCTGGGACGGCCACCGCCCCATGCTCGCGATCCGTGCCGACATCGACGCGCTGCCCATCCCCGACACCAAGGTGGACTGCGCCTACCGCTCCACCGTCCCCGACCGGGCGCACGCCTGCGGGCACGACGTTCACACCACCACCGTCCTCGGGGCCGGTCTCGTCATGGCGGACCTCCACCGGCAGGGTCTGCTGCCCCGCCCGGTGCGGCTGATCTTCCAGCCCGCCGAGGAGGTGCTGCCAGGCGGCGCCGTCGACGCCGTGGAGGCGGGCGTCCTGGACGGCGTCGGCAAGATCATCGCGGTGCACTGCGACCCCCGGGTGGACGCGGGCCGCATCGGGCTCCGCGTCGGCGCCATCACCTCCGCCTGCGACCGCCTTGAGGTCACGCTCGACGGGCCCGGCGGACACACCGCCCGCCCGCACCTGACCACGGACCTCGTCACGGCAGCCGCACGCGTCGCCACCGACGTGCCGGCGCTGCTGGCCCGCCGGATCGACGCCCGTTTCGGGCTCGTCCTCACCTGGGGCCACATCTCCTCCGGGCACGCGCCCAACGTCATCCCGCAGACCGCCGAGCTCGGCGGCACCGTCCGCTGCCTGGACCTGGAGGCGTGGCGCGACGCCCCCGACCACGTGCACGCGGCCATCGACGAGGTGGCGGCGCTGCACGGCGCGAAGTCGCAGATCACCTATGTGCGGGGCGTCCCCCCGGTCGTCAACGACCCGGTGGTCACGGAGCTGCTGCGGGAGGCGATGACGGCGCGCCGCGGGCCGTACGCGATCGAGGACACCGAGCAGAGCCTCGGCGGCGAGGACTTCTCCTGGTACCTGGAGCACGTCCCGGGCGCGATGGCCCGCCTCGGCGTCCGCCCCCCGGGCGACACGACCCGCCGTGACCTCCACCGGGGCGACTTCGACGTGGACGAGGCGGCGATCAAGGTGGGCGTCGAACTCTTCACCGCCGCCGCCCTGATCGACGCCGGCCCCACCCCCTGACGCCCAGACCCGGCGGCAGCCCCCAGGAGCCTGCCGCCGGGGAGCCCACCCGCCGGACGCGCCCACCCCCGCACCCTCCAGCCCCGGAATCCCACCCCCGGCGCCCCGCGCCCGCCCGGGCCGCACCCTCCAGCCCCCGGGCGCCACGCCCCCGGCGCGCCCCCGCGCCCGCCCCCGCCGGGCCCGCAACCAGCGCGCCCCGCGCCCCGCAACCAGCGCCCCCCGGCGCCCCGCGCCCGCCCGCGCCGCACACCGCGCCCGACATGCCCAGCCGCACCCGCGCCCGCAACCCCTACCCACACCCCCCACCCACACCCCCTCACCCACCCACACCCCCACCCCGGGCCCTTCGGCCCCCAGGTGTCCGCCGGGTGGCCCTGCGCGTCGCGCCGGTCGGCCTGCCCTGCCGGGCCCTTCGGCCCTCCGCGCGGCCGTTCGGCCCTCCGAGCCGTGTCGCCGTGCGCGTCGCGCGTGGCCGGGGCGCCCCGCAGGCGCCCCGCGCGCCACTTCGGCACCTCAACACCCGCTCCCCGCCTGCGGAAACGGCGGGAATCGGCCATCGGGCGCGGTGGTCACGCGACCCGCCCGTCCGTCACCGTAGGTCACGGGTCGGCACCGTTCGTGTCGCTGTATGGTCCGAGTTATGCCACGATGGCCCGTATATGACTCATGCGGCAGTTGTGGCTTGCGTCCGGTCGCCGGGTCGTCTACGCGACGATCCGATAACGACTGATGAACGGGTCTTTAACTGACATCTACGCGCGTTACGATCGCCGCGAAACCAGCGCCGGAAGAGGCGCTTCGGTCAGGTCGAAGGAGCCCCCCTTGCGCCGGATCACCAGGATCGCCACCGTGGGCGTCGCGTCTGCGGCTCTCGCGCTCAGCGCAACCGCCTGTGGCGGAAAGAAGTCGTCGGACGCCGCGTCCGACGGTGAAGTCAAGGCAGCCATCGCGTATGACATCGGTGGCCGCGGCGACCAGTCGTTCAACGACGCCGCGTTCGCCGGTCTCGAGAAGGCCGAGAAGGACCTCGGTGTCAAGGGTACGGAGGCCGAGCCCTCCGAGGGTGAGGGTGACCCCGACAAGGTCCAGCGCCTCACCGAGCTGGCCCGCGCCGGCAACAACCCGGTGATCGGTGTCGGCTTCGCCTACGCCCCCGCCATCGCCGAGGTCGCGCCGAAGTTCCCGGACACCACGTTCGGTCTCATCGACGACACCTCGAAGACCGGCAAGAACATCGCCAACCTGGTCTTCAACGAGGAGCAGGGCTCCTACCTGGCCGGTGTCGCCGCCGCCAAGGTGACCAAGTCCAACACCGTCGGCTTCATCGGCGGCGTCGAGACCCCGCTGATCAAGAAGTTCGAGGCGGGCTTCGTCCAGGGCGTCAAGGACACCAACAAGAACGTCAACGTCAAGGTCCAGTACCTGACGCAGCCGCCGGACTTCGGTGGCTTCTCCAAGCCCGACCTGGGCAAGGCCGCCGCGCAGGGCCAGATCGACGCGGGCGCCGACGTGGTCTACGCCGCCGCCGGTCTCGCCGGTTCGGGTTCGATCGAGGCCGCCGCCAAGGCCGGCAAGTGGGCCATCGGCGTCGACTCCGACCAGTACAACCAGTCGGGGCTGAAGGCGTACAAGGAGCGCATCCTCACCTCGGTGACGAAGGACGTCTCGGGCGCCGTCTACAACCTCATCAAGTCGGTGAAGGACGGCAAGCCGCAGTCCGGTGAGGTCCGCTACGGCCTCGACGCCAACGGTGTCGGCCTGTCGACCTCGAACCCGGCCTTCACCGAGATGACCGATGTGATCGCCGCGGTCGACAAGGCCAAGGCGGACATCGCCGCCGGCAAGGTCACCGTCAAGACCGCCCCGTAACACGGAGTCGGCCTGGCCGTCCCCGTGTCACGGGGGCGGCCAGGGTCCGCGGGCCCGGAGGGCGGCGCGAGCAGTCGCCTCCTCCGGGCCCCGGCCGGAATCCGGCCCCAGGTTTTTCGTCTTTGGCATTGCTACGCGCGTAGAACGCTCTCCGGCGCGATAACTTCGGCCCATTCCCCTGCTCGCGACAGCTCGCCCCGCCTGCCTTCCCTTGCTCCTCGACTCCTTTCTCGCCAAGGAGAGTGCGTCATCAACGCGTCCAGCCCTCCTCCTGCCGCGGTAGAACTGCGCGGCATTACCAAGCGTTTCCCCGGCGTCGTCGCCAACTACGACATCGACATCACCATCGGCAAGGGCACCGTCCACGCCCTCGTCGGTGAGAACGGCGCCGGCAAGTCCACCCTGATGAAGATCCTCTACGGCATGCAGAAGCCGGACGAGGGCACCATCACGGTCGACGGCAAGCAGGTCTCCTTCTCCAGCCCCGCCGACGCCATCGCCACCGGCATCGGCATGGTCCACCAGCACTTCATGCTGGCCGACAACCTGACCGTGCTGGAGAACGTCGTCCTCGGCAGCGAGAAGCTGTACGGCATCGGCGCCGGCGCGCGTAAGAAGATCAGGGAGATCTCCGACGCGTACAGCCTGAACGTCCGGCCGGACGTCCTGGTCGAGCACCTCGGTGTCGCCGACCGCCAGCGCGTCGAGATCCTCAAGGTCCTCTACCGAGGCGCTCGCACCCTCATCCTCGACGAGCCGACGGCCGTGCTCGTCCCGCAGGAGGTCGACGCGCTCTTCGACAACCTGCGGGAGCTCAAGGCCGAGGGCCTGACCGTCATCTTCATCTCGCACAAGCTGGGCGAGGTCCTGTCGGTCGCCGACGACATCACGGTGATCCGCCGCGGTACGACGGTCGGCACCGCCGATCCGCGCACCACGACCACCAAGCAGCTCGCCGAGCTGATGGTGGGCACCGAGCTGCCCTCGCCGGAGACCCGCGAGTCGACCGTCACCACCGTGCCGATGCTGGACGTGAACGACCTCCGGCTGTCCCAGACGGACCCGGACGGTGTCGTCCGTGACGTCCTCGGTGGCATCACCTTCACCATCCACAAGGGCGAGGTCCTGGGCATCGCCGGTGTCGAGGGCAACGGCCAGACCGAGCTGATCGAGGCCCTCATGGGTCTGCGCCAGCTCGACGGCGGCGTGATCACGCTCGACGGCACGGACATCTCGCGCGCCGCGACGCGCAAGCGCCGCGAGGGCGGCATCGGCTACATCCCCGAGGACCGCCACCGGCACGGCCTGCTGCTGGAGTCGCCGCTCTGGGAGAACCGTATCCTCGGCCACGTCACCGAGAGCCCCAACAGCAAGCGGGGCCTGCTCGACCCGAAGGCGGCCCGCCAGGACACCGAGCGGATCGTGCGCGAGTACGACGTCCGGACCCCCGGCATCGAGGTCACCGCGGCGTCCCTGTCCGGCGGCAACCAGCAGAAGCTGATCGTCGGCCGCGAGATGAGCCACAGCCCCAAGCTGCTGATCGCCGCCCACCCCACCCGCGGTGTGGACGTCGGCGCGCAGGCGCAGATCTGGGACCAGATCCGGGAGGCCCGCCGTGAGGGCCTGGCCGTGCTGCTGATCTCCGCCGACCTGGACGAGCTCATCGGGCTCTCCGACACCCTGCGGGTGATGTTCCGGGGCCGGCTGGTCGCGGACGCCGACCCCGCCACGATCACCCCGGAGGAGCTGGGCTCGGCCATGACCGGCGCCGCCACCGGCCACCTTGAGCACAACGAGAACGCGGACGGTGAGGGCCGATGAAGAAATTCGACAAGGACAAGGTGCTGCTGGGCCTCGCGGGCCCGGCACTCGCCCTGGTCGTGGCCTTCCTGCTCACCTCCGTGGTGCTGATCGTCTCGAACCGCAATCCGATCGAGCCGTACCAGATCATGGTCGAGAACGCCGAGTACACCGACGTTCAGGTGCTCATCCTCAACCAGACCGGCACGTACTACCTGGCCGCCCTGGCCGTGGCCGTCGGTTTCCGGATGAACCTGTTCAACATCGGTGTCGACGGCCAGTACCGCCTCGCGGCGATGCTCGCCGCCGTCGTCGGTGCCTCGGTCGAGCTGCCCGGCCCCCTGCACGTCCTGCTGATCGTGCTCGTCGCGATGCTCGTCGGCGCGTTCTGGGCCGGTATCGCGGGCTTCCTGAAGACCACCCGAGGGGTCAGCGAGGTCGTCGCGACGATCATGCTGAACGCCATCGCGACCAGCCTCATCGCCTGGATGATCCTGCCCGCCAACCTCGGAGTGCAGCCGCCCGGCTCCAACGACCTCACCACCGGTGAGATCGCCGAGTCCGGCTGGATGCCCGGCCTGGACATCGACGGCGGTGTGATCTACGGCTTCACCTTCGTCGCCTTCGCGCTCGGCATCGTCTACTGGTTCATCCTCAACCGCACCCGCTTCGGCTTCGACCTGCGCGCCACCGGCGCCAGCGAGTCCGCCGCCCAGGCGAGCGGTGTCGACGCCAAGAAGATGATCATTACGGCGATGCTGATCTCCGGCGCTGTCGCCGGTCTCGCCGGTATGCCCATGCTGCTCGGCCAGACCCACACCTACAGCCTGAGCTTCCCGGCCGGTGTCGGCTTCGTCGGCATCACCATCGCCCTGCTCGGCCGCAACAACCCGATCGGCATCTTCTTCGCCGCGCTGCTCATCTCCTTCCTGGAGAAGACGTCCGGCTCCCTCGACCAGTACGGGTACGAGAAGGAGATCGCCACGATCATGCAGGGCCTGATCGTGATCTCGGTGGTCGTCTCCTACGAGCTCGTCCGCCAGTACGGCCTCCGCCGCCAGCAGCAGAAGGTCGGCGAGGAGCTGGCCGCCCAGGCCCGCAAGAACAAGGAGGAAGTGGCGGCATGAGCGAGTCCACGAGCACCGTCTCGGCGGTCGGCACCGCCCCGAAGAAGGGCGGAGGACGCCGCAAGCTGTCCCTGCCCGTCATCCTGCTGATCATCGCGGGCGGCCTGCTGCTGTTCTCGCTGGTCCGGGTGATCAGCGGAGCCAACGACCTCACCTCCATCGGCCAGGTCTCCGGCGCCCTCCAGCTCGCCGTGCCGATCGGTCTCGCCGGTCTCGGCGGTCTGTGGGCCGAGCGGGCCGGTGTGGTCAACATCGGTCTCGAAGGCATGATGATCCTCGGCACCTGGTTCGGTGCCTGGGCCGGCTACCAGTGGGGCCCCTGGGTCGGCGTCCTCCTCGGCATCGTCGGCGGCGCCCTCGGCGGTCTGCTGCACGCGATCATCACGGTCACCTTCAACGTGAACCACATCGTGTCCGGTGTGGCCATCAACATCCTGGCCGTCGGCGCCACCCGCTACCTGTCGAACTTCACGTTCGCCGAGGCGCCGGGCGGTTCCTCCAAGCAGTCCCCGCGCATCGACCGGGTCGCCGACATCACGATCCCGGGACTCTCCGACGGGTTGGCCGATCTCCAGGCGAAACACTGGTTCTTCGTCTCCGACCTGGCCGGTCTCCTCGGCGGCCTGGTCACCAACCTGTCGCTGCTGACCGTCGTCGCGCTGCTGCTCATCCCCGCCACCTGGTGGATCCTGTGGCGTACGGGGTTCGGTCTGCGCCTGCGCTCCTGCGGTGAGAACCCGATCGCGGCCGAGTCCCTCGGCGTCAACGTCTACAAGTACAAGTACATCGCGGTCATCGTCTCCGGCGGCCTCGCGGGCCTCGGCGGCGCCTTCCTCGCCATCGTCTCCACCGGCATCTACCAGGAGGGCCAGACCGGCGGCCGCGGCTACATCGGTCTCGCCGCGATGATCTTCGGTAACTGGATGCCGGGCGGCCTCGCGCTCGGTGCCGGACTGTTCGGCTTCACCGACAGCCTCAAGCTGCGCGGCGGCGCCGACAACGTCCACGCCATGCTCCTGCTGCTGGCCATCCTGCTGATCGCGGCTGCCCTGTGGCAGCTGTACAAGAAGAAGTACGTGCACGCGGTGGTCTCGGCCGCCGTGTCGGCCCTGCTCTTCCTGTGGTACGCGATGACCGACCAGCTGCCGAGCCAGTTCGTGGACGCGGCCCCGTACGTGGCCACGCTGCTGGTCCTCGCCCTGTCCGCGCAACGGCTCCGCATGCCCAAGGCCGACGGCATGCCCTACAAGAAGGGCCAGGGCAAGTGACGTCCACCGACCCGCCCTTCGACTGGGAGGCCCTGCGCGACGCGGCCCGGGACGCCATGTCCCACGCGTACGCGCCGTACTCGGGCTACCCGGTCGGGGCGGCGGCCACCGTCGAGGACGGCCGCATGGTCACCGGATGCAACGTGGAGAACGCCTCGTACGGCATCGGCCTCTGCGCCGAGTGCGGGCTGGTCTCGCAGCTCCAGGCCACCGGCGGCGGGCGGCTCACGCACTTCGTGTGCGTGGACGGCCGGGGCGACGTCCTGGTCCCGTGCGGCCGCTGCCGGCAGCTGCTGTTCGAGTTCGGCGGCGGTGAACTGCTGGTGGACACCCCCGAAGGGGTGCTGACCCTGGACGCCATGCTGCCGCAGGCGTTCGGTCCGAAGCACCTCACCTGATCGACCCGCGACCCTCCGCCCCAAGGTCCCGCTTCACACGGCCAGGGGACCCCGGGGCGGAGGGTCGCGGCACTTCCCCTCTCTATGCGCGTAGAGTCGCGCTGGTACGTCGTCGGTACCCCGCTGGAAGGAACACTTAGGCCATGGACGCGATTTCCGTCATCCGCACCAAGCGGGACCGGGGCGAGCTCAGCCCGGAGCAGATCGACTGGGTCATCGACGCGTACACGCGCGGCGAGGTCGCCGACGAGCAGATGTCGTCGCTCGCCATGGCGATCCTCCTCAACGGCATGAACCGGGCCGAGATCGCCCGCTGGACCGCCGCGATGATCGCCTCCGGCGAGCGCATGGACTTCTCCTCGCTGTCCCGCCCGACCGCCGACAAGCACTCCACCGGCGGCGTCGGCGACAAGATCACTCTGCCGCTCGCCCCGCTCGTCGCCGCCTGCGGCGCGGCCGTGCCGCAGCTCAGCGGCCGGGGCCTCGGCCACACCGGCGGCACCCTGGACAAGCTGGAGTCGATCCCCGGCTGGCGGGCGCTGCTCTCCAACGAGGAGATGCTGCACGTCCTGGACACCACCGGCGCGGTGATCTGCGCGGCGGGCGACGGCCTGGCCCCCGCCGACAAGAAGCTGTACGCGCTGCGCGACGTCACCGGCACGGTCGAGGCCATCCCGCTCATCGCCTCCTCGATCATGTCGAAGAAGATCGCCGAGGGCACCGGCTCGCTGGTCCTCGACGTGAAGGTCGGCTCCGGCGCCTTCATGAAGAACCTCGAGGACGCCCGCGAGCTCGCCTCCACCATGGTCGGCCTCGGCACCGACCACGGCGTGAAGACGGTCGCCCTGCTCACCGACATGTCCACCCCGCTCGGCCTCACCGCGGGCAACGCCCTGGAGGTCCGCGAGTCCGTCGAGGTCCTCGCCGGCGGTGGCCCCGCCGATGTCGTGGAGCTCACCATCGCCCTGGCCCGGGAGATGCTGGACGCGGCGGGCGTCAGGGACGCCGACCCGGCGAAGGCCCTCGCGGACGGTTCCGCCATGGACGTGTGGCGCCGCATGATCGCCGCCCAGGGCGGTGACCCGGACGCCACCCTCCCGGTCGCCCGCGAGCAGCACGTGGTGACGGCCCCGGAGTCCGGCGTCCTCACCCGCCTCGACGCGTACGGCGTCGGTGTCGCCGCCTGGCGCCTCGGTGCGGGCCGCGCCCGCAAGGAGGACCCGGTGCAGGCGGGCGCCGGCATCGAGCTGCACGCCAAGCCGGGTGACACGGTCACGGCGGGCCAGCCGCTGCTGACGCTGCACACGGACACCCCGGAGAAGTTCGACTACGCCCTGAAGTCCCTTGAGGGCGTCTGGGACATCGCCCCGGCGGGCACGGCGTTCACCCCGAACCCGATCGTCCTGGACCGCATCGCCTGACCATCCGAAGGCGTACGCCCTTCGGCGTGAACGGGACCGGTAGCCCTTACCGGTCCCGTTCGGCGTACCGGGCGCCGGGAGAACCGACGACCGGGCGCCGGACGAACCGACGACCGGGTGCCGGGAGGACCGACGACCGGATGCCGGGAGGACCGACGGAAACGGTGGGGCCGTCGCGCGGCGGGTCCGGTGCGTGGCGGTCCTGTGCGCTCCCGACCCCCGCTCCGATGAGTTCCGGGCGCCGGCGGGGTCCCTGTTCATGTGAAGAACAGGGATCCCATCGTTCTGAGGCTCGCCGGCCCCGTCGAGCCCGCCGACGTCCCCCGCCTCCGCGCCCGGCTCGCCGAGCAGCTCGGCGCGCGGGCCTCGCCGGAACAGACCGTGGTCGTGGACGTCACCGACCTGGCAGGCCCCGGCCTCGCCGCCGTGGACGCGCTCGCCCGGCTGCATCTCACCGCCCGGCGCCTCGGCCACCGGCTGACCGTACGGGGCGCCGACGCCGACCTCCGCGCGCTGCTGGACCTGGTCGGGCTCGCCGACCGGCTCCTCCCGCTCACGCCTCCAGCCGGTCCGGAAGGTCGAACAGGGGGAACCAGCGCTTCACGTCCAGGAACGACGTGATCCCGGAGACCTTGCCGTCCACGATCTCGATGACCATGAGCGCCCACGGGCTGAACCCGCCTTCCGGGTCCGGATGGTAGTGGGCGAACGCCGGTGTGCCGTTCGCCACCGTGGCCACCAGCCGCGAGCCCCGGCACACCTCGCCGACGCCCAGCATCCAGCCCACGATGTCGTCGTGGCCCCGCAGCCACAGGTCGTACGGCGGCATGGACAGCGTCGCGTCCTCGTGGAGCAGCGCGGTCAGCGCCGCCATGTCGTACGCCTCGAACGCCGCCACGTAGCGGTCCAGGAGGCCGCGCTGCTCCTCGTCCAGGGGATCCGCGGTGTCCGTCCTGGCCGGGTCCGACGCGGCGAGCGTCGCCCGTGCCCGCTGGAGGGCGCTGTTCACCGACGCGACCGTGGTGTCCAGCAGCTCCGCCACCTCACCAGCCTTCCAGGCCAGCACCTCCCGGAGGATCAGCACCGCCCGCTGCTTGGGCGGCAGGTGCTGGAGCGCCGCCACGAACGCCAGGCGCACCGACTCCCGGGACAGCGCCGTCTCCGCCGGGTCGGCGGTCTGCGGCAGCACCCGCCCGTCCGGCACCGGCTCCAGCCAGGTGGCCTCCGAGTGGGCGGTGAGCCGCGCCTGCGCCACCGGCGTCGACTCCGTCAGGTCCATGGGGCGGGCCCGCCGGTTGCCGGCGTTCAGCGCGTCCACGCACACGTTCGTGGCGATGCGGTACAGCCAGGAGCGCAGCGAGGAGCGGCCCTCGAACTTGTCCAGGCTCCGCCAGGCACGGACCATCGTGTCCTGCACGGCGTCCTCCGCCTCGAACGCGGAGCCCAGCATCCGGTAGCAGTAACCGGTCAGCTCGGTGCGGTACTGCTCCAGCCGGGCTTCCTGGTCCTCAGGCGCTGCCACATCACCCATCGCGTCCACCCCTGTCGCGCTGTTCGTGCCTACCCTTCGGAAGCTACCTCAGGGCACTGACAACAGGGGCGGAACACCGGCGGAACAGGGGGTCCGATCACGTGCCGGGCTTGCGCCCGTAGACGTACACGTCGTCGCCGTTCTTCAGCAGGTTCCAGTACGCCTTCGCGTCCGCCGGCCGCATGTTGACGCAGCCGCCCGAGCCGGGCGGGTTGTACATGGACTTGGTGGTGGAGTGGAACGCCTGCCCGCCGTCGAAGAACTGCGAGTACGGCATCCTGACCTTGTAGATCGTCGACCAGTGATCGATGCTCCGCCAGTAGATCTTCTTGGCGCCGGTACGGGTCTCGGCCCCGTCCCGGCCGGTGCGGACCGGTACCGGCCCGTACTTCAGCTTCGCGCCGTCCTGGATCCAGCTGAGCTGTCTCGTGAGGTCGACACAGGCGATCCGGCCCTTGTCGGTCGGGCACTTGCCCGCCTTGTTCGGGTTCTTGCCGGCCGCCCGCTGGGCCAGCATCGTGCTCATCGTCCGCCAGGTGATCGGACCGGCGTACCCCGCGGTCGGGGTGATGCCGTGGGCCCGCTGGAAGGACTGGATCGCCTGGCAGTCCCCGGGCGACTGGCGGCCGTCAACCGGCCGTCCGAGGAACTGCTCCACCTGCTTCTGGTACGGGCCGGTCTGCGTCGTGCAGGACGCGGCCTGTGCGGTACCGGCGCCCAGCGCCATCGTCAGCGGAACCACCATGCCGGCCACGCCGAGCGCCGCTCCGGCACGTTTCACTGCCCCACCCATGACACCCACTCCCCTTGAGTCCGTGCGGTTGTCGTACCCGTAGGACGCTCGGCGAAGCGGCGCGGTTGTAGGGGAGCGGGTACGTATTTCGACGCCCGCCGGGCCTGCGCGCCCGCCGGGCCCTGCGCGCCCGCCCGTTCTCTGGCCGCCGGTCTCGGCGCTCCCGTCTCAGCGCCCGGCCGTGGCCGCCGCCGTGGCCCGGGAGGCGGACCGGGCGACAGCGGCGGAGGGGGCGAGCCGCCGCCGCTCCGCGCGGGCGCTGTGCGTCCCGTACAGCGTGATCGACACGACGCCGAGCACCGCGACGAGCCCGAGGAGCACCGTCCCCGCCCAGCCGCCCGCGTGGAACGCGACCGCGCCGAGCGTGCCGCCGACGCTGCTGCCCAGGTAGTACGCGGACTGGTACAGCGCCGACGCCTGCGCCCGCCCGGTCTTCGCCGTACGGCTCACCGCGGACGAGGCCACCGCATGCCCCGCGAAGAAACCGGCCGTGATCAGCACCAGTCCCAGCAGCACGGCCCCGAGGGAGGCCGCGAGCGACAGCAGCAGTCCGGCCGCCGTCGTCGTCACCGCCAGGTACAGCGCGCCGCGCCGCCCCATCCGGCCGACCAGCCTCCCGGCCGCCGCCGACGACACCGTACCGACCAGGTACACCAGGAAGACGGAGCCCACGACGCCCTGCGGCAGCGAGAACGGGGCCTCGACCAGCCGGTAGCCGATCACCGTGTACACGGCGCCGAACACCGTCATGAACAGCGCGCCGATCGCGTACAGCCGCATCAGCAGCGGGTCCGACAGATGGGTACGCACCGTCCGCGCCAGCGCGCGCGGGTCCAGGGAGCCCGGCGTGAAGTGGCACGCCCGGGGCAGCAGCACCCGGTACGCGACCGCGCACACCACCGCGAGCACCCCGACGGCGGCGAGCCCGGCCCGCCAGCCCCACAGCTGCGCGGCCCACCCGGTGACGATGCGGCCGCTCATCCCGCCGATGCTGTTGCCCGCCACGAACAGCCCGATCGCGGCGATCAGGGCCTTCGGCCTGACCTCCTCCGCCAGGTACGCCATCGCCGACGCCGGCACACCGGCGAGCGCGGCGCCCTGCACGGCCCGCAGGACCACCAGCCACTCCAGGGTCGGCGCGAACGGCACCAGCAGTCCGACCGCGACGGCGACCGCGAGGGAGGCCGTCATCAGCGCGCGCCGCCCGAACCGCTCCGACAGGGCGCTCAGCGGCAGGACGCAGAGGGCGAGCGCGCCGGTCGCGGCGGACACGGTCCAGCTCGCCGCCGACGCGGTCACCGCGAACTCGGCGGAGATCGCCGGCAGCAGGGCCTGCGTCGAGTAGAGGAGGGCGAAGGTCGCGACCCCGGCGGCGAAGAGGGCGAAGCTCATTCGGCGGTAGCCGGGACGGCCGGGGGCAAGGCGGGAGTCGGCGCCCACGGGAACGGTGGACGCCTTGGTACTGGCGGAAGGCATGTCACGACCGTATGCGTCGCCATTTCATGCGTCCAATGCACGAAAAGGCTTTAATCGTTCCCATGGTGCATGAGTACAGCTCACAGCCTCGGCTGTCACTGAACAGTAACGAAGAAGACATGGGACCGCTGCTCGCGCCGCGCCTCGCGTACTTCGTGGCGGTCGCCCGGCACGAGCATGTGACCCGGGCCGCGCAGGAGATGGGCGTCCCGCAGTCGACGCTGTCGCGGGCCGTCGTACGGCTCGAACAGGACCTGGGGGTCGCGCTGTTCGCCCGCAAGGGCCGTACGGTCACGCTCACCCCGGCCGGGCGCACCTTCCTCACTTCGGCCGAGCGGGCCCTCGCGGAGGTCGAGCGGGCCGCCGACTCGGTGCGCGCCGACGCCGACCCCTCGGCGGGGCGCGTCGCGTTCGGCTTCCTGCACACGATGGGGTCGGAGACCGTACCCGGCCTCATCCGCGCGTTCCGCGTCACGCATCCCAAGGTCCGCTTCACCCTCGTCCAGAACTACGGCGAGGCCATGATCGAACGGCTCCGCGCCGGCGAACTCGACCTCTGCCTGACCTCGCCGATCCCCGACGCCCCCGACCTGGTCGCCCGCCGCCTCGACGAGCAGCGGCTCCGGCTGGTCGTGCCCGACGACCACCGTCTCGCGGGCCGCAAGCGCGTCCGCCTCGCGGAGGCCGCCGACGAAACGTTCGTCACCCTGGAACCCGGCTACGGGCTGCGCCGCATCACCGACGACCTGTGCGCGGACGCGGGCTTCAAGCCGCGCGTCGCGTTCGAGGGCGAGGAGGCCGAGACGCTGCGCGGCCTGGTCGCCGCCGGTCTCGGGGTCGCCCTGCTGCCCCCGCCCGCCGTCGCACGCCCCGGCGTGGTGGAGCTGACGGTCACGGCGCCGCGCGCGGCCCGTGAGATCGGTGTCGCCTGGCAGGCGGGCACCCCGGACACGCCCCCGGTCGCGGCGTTCAAGAAGTTCCTGCTGTCCCGGCGGGGCAAGCTCCTGTCGGAACCTGACGAGCGCTGACCCGCAGCCACCCGCGCGTCCCGACCCACCGGCCCACCGATCCATCGGCCCCAGCCGGCCCACCGTCCCCACCAGCCACCCGAATCCACGGGTCCACCCGGGCCCACCAGCCCCCAACGGCCCAGGCGCCCACGACCCACACGCCCACGGCCCGGCGATCTCCCGCCGCGACCCGCCGCGCCCCGCGCCCCGCCACGGCCCGGCGATCTCCCGCCGCGACCCGCCGCGCCCCTGGACGAACCCCTGGATCCGCGGCTAGAGCCGCAGCGCCCGCCCGAAGCCCGCCGCCAGCGGCATCCGCAGGCCCAGCGGCGGAGGTGCCGCCAGCGCGTCGGCGACCGGGCGCGAGAACGGGCGGGAGAACAGCGCGCCCATCACGAAGTCCACCATCAGCGCCCGTACTTCGCCCTGGTGCTGGCGCAGCGCGTGACCGTCCGAGTGCACCTCGAACCGGCAGGTGTCCCGGTTGGCCTTCTTGGCGCGCTCGGCCAGCCGGTACGACAGTTCGGGGTCGGTCCTGGCGTCGTTCGTGCCGTGCACGATCATCACCTGACGGCCCACCAGCTGCTTCACCGGCTCCGGCTTGGCCGCCATGTCGTCCTCGGGCAGCCAGGGGGCCAGCGCCAGCACGGAGTTGACCGCCGTGTGGCCCGCCGCGCGGAGCGCCGCCCGGCCGCCCATGCCGTGCCCGAGGAGGCAGACCGGCACGTCGCCGTACCGGCGTACCACCTCGGACGCGGCCCACTGCGCGTCCGCCGCGAGCTGCGCGTCGGTGCCGTTCCAGCCGCGCCCCCGGTAGCGCACCACATGGGCGACGAGGCCCTCGGCGCGCCCGGCCCGTACCAGCAGACGGGCCGGCGGGAGGGCCGCGGCGTGCGCCAACGGCGAGGCCCGGCGCGTCGACAGGGGCTCGCCCTCCGGCAGGAGCAGCACCACGCCGCCGACCGCCGAAGCGGTTCCCGAGGCGGTGACCGCCCGGCCGAGCCGGGGTGCCCGCGTGCCGCCCGTACCTACGAGTGCAGGGAGTGCCATGGCAGAACAGTCTCAGAAGCACGGGTGTACGCCAGCCGTATGGGCGGTCACTGTTACGTATCGGCGGCACGTCCGCACACATGTGTCGACACCGTCACTCTCTACGCGCGTAGGGGCTACAGTTCGAAAATGACGAGCCACACCCTCACCATCCCCACCGCGGACCAGATCCGCCGCGCCCCGAAGGTGCTGCTCCACGACCACCTCGACGGCGGGCTCCGGCCCGGCACGGTCATCGATCTCGCCGCCGAGGCCGGGTACGACGCCCTCCCGGAGAACGAGCCCGACAAGCTCGGCCTGTGGTTCCGCGAGGCGGCCGACTCCGGTTCGCTGGAGCGCTATCTGGAGACCTTCGCGCACACCTGCGCCGTCATGCAGACCCGCGAGGCCCTCGTGCGGGTCGCCGCCGAGTGCGCGGAGGACCTCGCCGAGGACGGCGTCGTGTACGCGGAGGTCCGCTACGCCCCCGAACAGCACCTGGAGAAGGGCCTCACCCTCGAAGAGGTCGTCGCCGCCGTCAACCAGGGCTTCCGCGAAGGCGAGCGCCGCGCCCGCGAGAACGGTCACCGCATCCGCGTCGGCGCGCTGCTCACGGCGATGCGGCACGCGGCCCGCGCCCTGGAGATCGCCGAACTCGCCAACGCCCACCGCGACCAGGGCGTCGTCGGCTTCGACATCGCGGGCGCCGAGGCGGGTTTCCCGCCCACCCGGCACCTCGACGCGTTCGAGTACCTGAAGCGTGAGAACAACCACTTCACCATCCACGCCGGTGAGGCGTTCGGGCTGCCGTCGATCTGGCAGGCGCTCCAGTGGTGCGGTGCCGACCGGCTCGGCCACGGCGTCCGCATCATCGACGACATCGAGGTCGCCGACGACGGCGGTGTCACTCTCGGCCGGCTCGCCGCGTACGTACGCGACAAGCGCGTCCCGCTGGAGATGTGCCCGACGTCCAACCTCCAGACGGGCGCCGCCTCCTCGTACGCCGAACACCCCATCGGGCTGCTGCGCCGCCTGCACTTCCGCGTAACGGTCAATACCGACAATAGGCTCATGTCGGGCACGAGTATGAGCCGTGAATTCGAGCTGCTGACCGAGGCGTTCGGCTGGACGCTCGATGACATGCAGTGGCTGACGGTCAATGCGATGAAATCAGCATTCATTCCTTTCGATGAACGACTGGCCATGATCAACGATGTCGTCAAGCCCGGATATGCCGAGCTGAAGTCCGAATGGCTGTTCACGCAGACCGCTGCGACCAGCAGTGATGCGCCCGGATCCGACTGAGGCGGGCATATGTGAACAGAAGAAAACGGCCGGGAATTCCATGACCCGGCCGTTTTCGGTGTTTGCGGGGCGCATCGGCGGCTGGCTAAGTTGCAGAGCCGCTCATCTCCCCCGAGTTCCCCCAAGGACGAATTTCGATGAAGCAGTCTGCCGCCAAGACCATCGGTGTCGCCGCGCTCGGTGCCGCTTTCGCCGCGACCGCCGCCGGCAGCGCCGCCGCTATCGGCGCCGTGCCGACCGGCGCCGCCCTGGACACGGCCACCAAGACGCTGCCGATCGAGCAGGCCGCCGCCCAGCTCCCCGCGGGCGCCACCGAGCTCGTGGCCACCGGTCAGGAGGCCCTCGGCGCCGTCACCCAGGGCATGCCGGAGACCCCGATCGGCACCCCCGCCGACCCGGTCGTCGGCCTCCTCGGCGGACTGCCCCTCGGCAACCTGCCCGTCGGCGGCGCCCTCCCCGTCGCCGGCCTCGGCTGAACCGACCGGCCGAGCGGAACCGGCGCGGACGCGCCGCACACACGACGCGACGGTGGGCGCGCACCTTGGCAAGGGTGCGCGCCCACCGCTGTCCACGCGTCTCTCGAACTCTCCTACCAGGCCGGGTTGCCGGACTTCTCCTCCGGCAGCAGCACCCACAGCGCCAGGTACAGCAGGAACTGCGGGCCCGGCAGCAGGCAGGACACCAGGAAGATCACACGCATCGTCGTCGCAGAGGTGCCGAAGCGCCTGGCCAGCGCAGCGCACACTCCGCCGATCATGCGTCCGTCACGGGGGCGGGCAAGTGCGGCCATGGTGGGCTCCTTCGCGAGCTTCGCGGAAGCCGCTCCGTCGGGCTTCCGATGACTCCATCATTCCCGGACGGAAGGGGCGAAGCGTCGGACTACGGGGCGATCCCGACCCTGGGAATCGTCGGGGTCGCACCCTGACCCGCGTCATCCCGCAGCAGGGTCGCGCCCCGCCGCCTCCTGCCCTCGGCGGAGGCCACCGCTCCACCGCGGCCGCGCCGCCCGGAAGCCGACCCCCGGCACTCACCCGCCCCCGGCCGCCTACGGCGCAGCCGCGCCCGCCAGGCGGGCACCACGGCCAGGTGGGCCAGCGCCACACCGGCCGCGTTCAGCAGCATCGCGTCCACATCCACGACCCGCCCCGGCACCGCCGTCTGCAACAGCTCGATACCCAGCGACACCAGCGCCCCGGCCGCCACCGTCCTGGCCAGCGAAGCCCACGGCGACACATCCAGCCGGCCGTCCACCATCGGCAGCAGCACCCCGAGCGGCGCCAGCAGCAACAGGGCCTCACCGATCCGCCGCGCCGCCTCGACCGGGCCCAGCGCCAGATCCGCCTTGATCCCGGCGAGCGGCTCCAGATTGGCCGCCGTCACCCAGGGCACGTCCAGCGGCCGCAGCGTCAGCCACCCCACGAGCACCAGATGGACGAGGAGGAGGACGAGCCCCGCCACGCGGAAGCGGATGGCGGCACTGCCGCCCGAACCTTGACGCTGCACGCCCCCCAAGACGCGAGGAACGTCAGGATCGGTTCCGTCGCGCCCCCACAGACTCCGGCGGCCCCGCGAGGATCAGAAGACGTGCGACGGCACGGCCGACTCGGGACGCTCCTTCAGCGACGCCGGACACTGGTAGCGGCGTACCGGATAGTCGCCGGGACCGCCGAGCAGCGCCTCGCCCGACACGGCCGTCGCCTCGCTCTCCGCGTACGTGCACACGATCTGCGACAGCGCCGAAGGCGACAGGTCCTCGGGCTGGCGGCTCAGCCGCAGCGCCCCCGCCGGGTCGCCCGCGCGGCCGCCCGCCACGGTCAGCGCCTCCTGCACGTACGTGGTGAAACCGGCGTCCCGCTCCGCCTCCGACGGCCGCTCCCGCAACTGCTCCAGCAGCGCCCGCGCGGTCGCCACCCGGGCGTCCCGCACCCCGGGGCCCGGCAGCACCGCCGAACGCTCCACCGCCTCCAGGCCCGACGCGCACACCAGGTACACCCGGACCGGGACACCCCCCTGCGCCTGCGTGGCCACCGGCGTACCGGAGACGCTGCACGGCAGCCGGGACGGCGCACCGCCCGCGTCGACCGGTACCGACGTCGTCCTGATCCCGCACCCGGCCGCGACGGCGGCGACCACGGCGATCCCCGCGAGCGCGACCGTCCGCCGCCACCGGCGGTGCGGCCGCTCACGCATCCTCATGCCCGGCACCCCTCTGCCCCCGGTCCTCTCCACCGTCCGTGCCGTCGCCGCCGCGTGCGGCCCGCTCACCGCCGGAACCGTGCTGTCCGGCGATCCCCGAACCGTCGCGCGGCAGCCGCAGCGTGAACACCGCGCCGTCCCCGTCGGGCGAGTTGGCCGCCGTGATGCCACCGCCGTGGATCAGGGCGTTCTCCATCGCGATCGACAGGCCGAGCCCACTGCCCTCCGAGCGCGGACGGGACGCGCTCGCCTTGTAGAAGCGGTCGAAGACATGCGGCAGTACGTCATCGGGGATACCGGGACCGTGGTCGCGCACCTCGATGATCAGGTCGTCGCCCACCGTCCGCACCGACACCCGCACCGGCGAACCACCGTGCTTGAGCGCGTTGCCGATCAGATTCGCCAGGATCACATCGAGCCGCCGCGGATCGAGCCGCGCCATGATGCCCCGCTCGGCGTCCAGGTCCACGGCGTCCAGCCAGGCCCGCGCGTCGATGCACGCCGTCACCTGGTCGGCGACGTCGACGTCGTCCAGGACCAGCTTCGCCGTACCCGCGTCGAAGCGGGTGACCTCCATCAGGTTCTCGACGAGCGTGTTCAGCCGCCGGGTCTCGCTGACCACCAGCGCCACCGCCGGTGCGATCATCGGATCGAGGCCGTCCTGCTCCTCCTCCAGGACCTCCGTCACCGCGGTCAGCGCCGTCAGCGGCGTCCGCAGCTCGTGCGACATGTCGGCGACGAACCGGCGGCTCGACTCCTCCCGGGCGCTCATGTCGGCGACCTTCTTCTGCAGGTTCTCCGCGGCGCTGTTGAACGTCCGGGACAGTTCGGCCAGTTCGTCCGTGCCCGACACCCGCAGCCGGGTGTCGAGCCGCCCCTCGCCCAGCCGCCGCGCCGCCTCCCCGAGCCGGTGCACCGGCTTGAGCACCGTCGTCGCCGCGGCCTGCGCGAGCAGCGCGGCGGCCAGCAGCGCGACCAGCGTCGCCACCGCCAGCGACCAGGCCAGCGAGTTCAGGTCCTGCCGCTCCGGCTCCAGCGACTTGAACATGTAGCCGGTCGGCCCGCCGCCGATGATCCGCGTCCCGCCGACCAGGTACGGCGTCCCGCCGCGCGTCGTCCGCAGCCAGAACAGGTGGTACGGGTACTCGTTGCCCGAGGTGATCTGCTGCTGCTTGTCGACGGCCGCCCGCAGCGACTCCGGTACGTCGTCCAGCGTGAACCGGTCCGGGTCGGACGCCCCCACGATCGGCTTGCCCTCGGCGCGCTCGCCCAGCAGCAGCACGCTGTACCCCGAACCGCCGCCGCCCATCTGCTCGGCGGTCCGCCGCAGTTCGTCCTGCGTGGGACGCAGCGGCAGCGTCGCCGCCCGGTTCTGCATCTCCTGCCGGAAATCGCCCAGCGCCGCGTCCTGCGTACGCGTGAGCACGGCCTCCCGGTTCAGCCAGTACGCGATGCCCGACGCGGCGACCGCGGCCGTCAGCGCGACCAGCGCGAACACGACGATGAGACGCAGCCTCAGACTGGTCCACCGCAGCCCGGCGGCCGCGCTCACGAAGGGACGTCCAGCCGGTAGCCGACACCGCGGACCGTACGGATCAGCGTCGGCGAGGACGGCACGTCCTCCACCTTCGCCCGCAGGCGCTGCACACACGCGTCCACCAGACGCGAGTCGCCCAGGTAGTCGTGCTCCCACACCAGCCGCAGCAGCTGCTGGCGCGACAGGGCCTGACCGGGCCTGCGGCTCAGCTCCAGCAGCAGCCGCAGCTCCGTCGGCGTCAGCTGGAGGTCCTCGCCGTTCTTCGTCACGGTCATCGCGGCCCGGTCGATGACCAGCGCCCCGAACGTGGCCGAGTCCGTGGCCTCCCGCTCACCCCGGCGCAGCACGGCCCGGATCCGGGCGTCCAGCACCCGGCCCTGGACGGGCTTGACCACATAGTCGTCGGCGCCGGACTCCAGTCCGACGACGACGTCGATGTCGTCGCTCCGCGCGGTCAGCAGAATGATCGGCAATTGATCGGTACGCCGAATACGCCGGCACACCTCGAAACCGTCGATGCCGGGCAGCATCACATCGAGCACGATCAGATCGGGCCGTTGCTCCCGCAGCAGTTTCAGGCCGTCCTCACCCGTCGCCGCGGTGGCCACACGGTGGCCCTGGCGTGACAGGGAGAGTTCGAGGGCCGTGCGGATGGCGTCGTCGTCCTCGATCAGCAACAGGAAAGGCACGGACGTCATTCTGTCCCATGGTGAAGGAGGAGTTCGACTGTTGGAGCGCTCCCACGGCTCATCGTCCCCTGTGACACATCTGTGACAGTCGGCGGACACCGTCATGAAGTCCCCCGGGCAGGCTTTTGGGCACACGGACCGAAGACACTCCACACGACGGGGGGCGCGAGATGAACGCACTGCACAGCACCACCTCCAGCGCAGTTGTCACGCGTCTCCACGACGTCAAGAGGAGCACCGAGAAGTCCGGCGCGGTGAACGGGCGGGGGTGCGTTCGCAGCGCCGGGCGTCAGCACAGGACGCCGTACATGGTGTCCGTGGCTGACGGGGGAGCGGGGTACAGGGAGGCATCGGGGGAGCGCACAGCCCGGCCGGAGGCCACGGACGCGGAAGCCGCGTTCACCGCCTACGTCCAGGAGCGCCGCGCCTCCCTGTACGCCACCGCCTACCACCTGACCGGTGACCGGTTCGAGGCCGAGGACCTGCTGCAGAGCGCGCTGTTCTCCACGTACCGCGCCTGGGACCGCATCAGCGACAAGGCGGCCGTCGGCGGTTATCTGCGCCGCACCATGACGAATCTGCACATCAGCGCCTGGCGGCGCCGCAAGCTCAACGAGTACCCGACGGAAGAGCTGCCGGAGACGGCGGGCGACTCCGACGCGATGCGCGGCACGGAACTCCGCGCGGTCCTCTGGCAGGCGCTCGCCCGGCTGCCCGAACTCCAGCGCACCATGCTGGTCCTGCGCTACTACGAGGGCCGCACGGACCCGGAGATCGCGGAGATCCTGGACATCAGCGTCGGCACGGTGAAGTCGAGCATCTGGCGTTCGCTGCGCCGGCTGCGCGAGGACGAGGTCCTCAGCTTCGGCCGTGACGAAGAGGAGTCCTTCGGCCAGCTGGTGGCCTGAGGGCGCGGGCCGCGGGCCCGCAGGGACGACCGGTACGGGGGTGCCGGGCACGGGGGACGACGGGGGAACCGGGTACGGGGGTACCGGGGGAACGCGCAGGGCCGGACAAGCCGGGGGGTCTTGTCCGGCCCTGCGCCATGTCCGGCCCCGGCGGGACGCGGCGCGCGTCAGGCGGGTTCCGGGGTGGCGGGGGTACGGCAGCGGCCGGCCGCCGCGGCGGCGAGGCGGCCCAGGGCCTCGGCCTTGGCGCACGGGTGGGCGCCGAGCGCGGTCTGCCGGGCGACGATGGAGCGTTCGGCGCGCATCAGGCGCCAGCCCCTGCGGAGCAGGAACGGCACCGACTTGCGGCCCTCGCGGAGATCCCGCAGCAGCCGGCGGCGGAACGTGGTCGAGGGGCGTCCGCGCAGGCACAGGGCGTCCGCGAGCACACCGAGCTCCCGGCAGCGGGCCACGATGTCGGCCGCGAAGATGCCCTCCGCGATGAACAGGGGCGTCCGCTCGATGTCGAGCGTCTCCCGGGAGACCCGCGAGCTGGTGGCGATGTCGTACACGGGGACGGTCGTCCGGCCCGTACCGCACAGCTCCACGATCGCGGCGACCGCCGCGTCCGCGTCCCAGGACAGGGGGGAGTCCCAGTCGATGTCCGCGCTGCCGGGGACGAGCGGCAGCGTGGGGTCGTGACCCTCCTTGTAGAAGTCGTCGAGCCGGAGCACGGGCAGGCCCGCGCGGGCGGCGAGGGACGACTTCCCGGAGCCGGAGGGGCCCGCGAGCAGCACGACGCGGGTGGGAATCGATTGGGAGCTCACGGGACACCAGTGTGAACCATTGGGCCGGTCGGGGGACGCCGCCGGGGACCCGTTGGTATCGAGCATCACACCTCCCCTACGGTGTGTGCCCGACCGATCACCCTCCAGGCAGGATGTCCCATGAACCCCTTGCTGAAGGCCGGACTGACCGTTTCGGCGCTGGGCGCCGCGCTCGGTGCCGCCGGGGGCACGGCCCAGGCGGCCCAACTGCACGAGATCGACCCGGCGGCGGCCATGCAGGCGGTGACGGGCGCGCTGCCGCACGCGGCGGCGCCCGTCAAGCACCTGAAGATCAACCCGCTGGCGGAGACCGGCGTCGACCCGCTGAACAACGGGGTCGGCACGCAGGTGTCCGACTTCCAGCCCGTCGACACGACGATGGCCACCGGCTCGCTGACCAGCGCCCCCAACCTGCCGGTCGCCGGACCGCTGCTCGGCGGGGTCGTCCCCGGCTGAGGAGCCGCCTGCGCACGCCAGGACACGAGGCGGCCCCGCCTCCCCCGGACGGAGGGGAGGCGGGGCCGCGGTGTGGGGGGTGGAACCGGGGGACGGCTCAGTACGACGAGCCGGACGCGCCCAGCGAACCAGTGGGGTGCCAGACCGTCTTGGTCTCCAGGAACGCCGTCAGACGGCCCGTGCCCGGGTCCGCGGAGAAGTCGGCGCCGTCCACAGCCTGTGGACGCAGTACGCGCTTCAGGTTGTCGGCCGCCGCGATCTCCAGGTCGCGGGCCAGCTCGGCGCCCGCGCCCGTCAGGTCGATCGCGTTGACGTCCTGGTGCGCGGCGAGCGGCGTGCCGATCTCGGCGGCCTTGCCCGACAGGATGTTGACGACACCGCCCGGCAGGTCCGACGTCGCCAGCACCTCGGCCAGGGACAGCGCGGGCAGCGGGGCCTTCTCGCTGGCCACGACGACGGCGGTGTTACCGGTGGCGATGACCGGGGCGATCACCGACACCAGACCCAGGAACGACGACTCCTGCGGCGCCAGGACGGCGACGACACCGGTCGGCTCCGGCGTGGAGAGGTTGAAGTACGGGCCGGCGACCGGGTTCGCCCCGCCCACGACCTGGCCGATCTTGTCGGTCCAGCCCGCGTACCAGACCCAGCGGTCGATGGCCGCGTCGACGACGCCCGCCGCCTCGGACTTCGACAGACCCTCGGCCGCGGCCACCTCGCGCACGAACTGGCCCTTGCGGCCCTCCAGCATCTCCGCGACGCGGTAGAGGATCTGGCCGCGCAGGTACGCCGTCGCCCCCGACCAGCCGCCGAACGCCTTGCGGGCGGCCACGACCGCGTCACGCGCGTCCTTGCGGGAGGAGAGCGGCGCGTTGGCCAGCCACTTGCCCTTCGAGTCCGTCACTTCGTACACCCGGCCGCTCTCGGAACGGGGGAACTTGCCCCCGACGTACAGCTTGTAGGTCTTGAGGACACTGAGCCGATCAGACATCGAGGTACGCCTCCAGGCCGTGGCGGCCGCCCTCGCGGCCGAAGCCCGACTCCTTGTAGCCGCCGAACGGCGAGGTCGGGTCGAACTTGTTGAACGTGTTGGCCCAGACGACACCGGCCCGGAGCTTGTTCGCCACCGCGAGGATGCGGGAGCCCTTCTCCGTCCAGATGCCGGCCGACAGGCCGTACTGGCTGTTGTTGGCCTTCGCGACGGCCTCGTCCGGTGTACGGAACGACAGCACCGACAGCACCGGGCCGAAGATCTCGTCGCGGGCGACCGTGTGCGCCTGTGTGACACCCGTGAAGAGGGTCGGCGCGAACCAGTAGCCGCTGGACGGCAGCTCGCAGGCGGGCGACCAGCGCTCGGCGCCCTCCGCCTCGCCCGTGTCGGCGATGGCCTTGATCCGGGCCAGCTGCTCGGCCGAGTTGATCGCGCCGATGTCGGTGTTCTTGTCCAGCGGGTCGCCCAGGCGCAGCGTCGACAGACGGCGCTTCAGCGAGTCCAGCAGCTCGTCCTGGATCGACTCCTGCACCAGGAGGCGGGAGCCCGCGCAGCAGACCTGGCCCTGGTTGAAGAAGATGCCGTTGACGATGCCCTCGACGGCCTGGTCGATGGGGGCGTCGTCGAAGACGATGTTGGCGCCCTTGCCGCCCAGCTCCAGGATGAGGCTCTTGCCGGTGCCCGCGAGCTGGCGGGCGATGGCCTTGCCGGTGGCCGTCGAGCCGGTGAAGGCGACCTTGTTCACGTCGGGGTGCTGGACGAGCGCGGCGCCCGCGTCCCCGTACCCGGGAACGATGTTCACGACGCCCTTGGGCAGCCCGGCCTGGCGGCAGATGTCCGCGAAGAACAGGGCCGACAGCGGGGTCGTCTCGGCGGGCTTGAGGACGACGGTGTTGCCCGTCGCCAGCGCCGGGGCGATCTTCCACGCCAGCATCAGCAGCGGGAAGTTCCACGGGACGACCTGGCCGGCCACACCGAGCGGCTTCGGGTTCGGGCCGTAGCCGGCGTGGTCCAGCTTGTCGGCCCAGCCCGCGTAGTAGAAGAAGTGCGCCGCGACGAGCGGAAGGTCCGCGTCGCGGGTCTCCTTGATCGGCTTGCCGTTGTCCAGGGTCTCCAGGACGGCCAGCTCACGGGAGCGCTCCTGGATGATCCGCGCGATGCGGAACAGGTACTTGGCGCGCTCGGCGCCGGGCAGCGCCGACCACTTTTCGAACGCCTTGCGGGCGGCCTTCACGGCCCGGTCCACGTCCTCGGCGCCGGCCTGGGCGACCTCCGACAGGACCTCCTCCGTGGAGGGGCTCACGGTCTTGAAGACCTTGCCGTCGGCGGAGTCGGTGAACTCGCCGTCGATGAACAGGCCGTACGACGGCGCGATGTCGACGACCGAGCGGGACTCGGGAGCGGGTGCGTACTCGAATGCAGATGCCATGTTGAATCAGTCCACCGTCACGTAGTCGGGACCGGAGTAACGTCCGGTGGCCAGCTTCTGACGCTGCATCAGCAGGTCGTTCAGCAGGCTCGACGCGCCGAACCGGAACCAGTGGTTGTCCAGCCAGTCCTCGCCGACGGTCTCGTTGACCAGGACGAGGAACTTGATCGCGTCCTTGGTCGTACGAATCCCGCCCGCGGGCTTCACACCCACCTGGATACCCGTCTGCGCCCGGAAGTCGCGCACGGCCTCCAGCATGAGCAGCGTGTTGGCGGGAGTGGCGTTGACCGCGACCTTGCCGGTCGAGGTCTTGATGAAGTCGGCGCCGGCCATCATGCCGAGCCAGGAGGCGCGGCGGATGTTGTCGTACGTCGAGAGCTCGCCGGTCTCGAAGATGACCTTCAGCCGGGCGGCGCCGCACGCCTCCTTCACGGCGCGGATCTCCTCGTAGACCTTCAGGTAGCCGCCCGTGAGGAACGCGCCCCGGTCGATCACCATGTCGATCTCGTCCGCGCCCGCCTCGACGGCGTCATGGACGTCCGCGAGCTTCACGGCGAGCGCCGCGCGGCCCGCCGGGAAGGCGGTGGCGACGGAGGCGACCTTCACGTCCGTGCCCGCCAGGGCCGCCTTCGCGGTGGCCACCATGTCGGGATAGACGCACACGGCCGCGGTGCGCGGAGTGGTGCGGTCGATCGGGTCGGGGTGGACGGCCTTGGCGGCGAGCGCCCGGACCTTGCCCGGGGTGTCCGCCCCTTCGAGGGTCGTCAGGTCGATCATCGAGATGGCCAGGTCGATGGCGTACGCCTTGGCCGTCGTCTTGATCGAACGGGTTGCGAGGGACGCGGCGCGCGCTTCCAGGCCGACGGCATCCACACCGGGCAGCCCGTGGAGGAACCGGCGCAGTGTGCTGTCGGACGCGGTCACGTCAGCGAATGCGGGAGCGGTGCGGGCACCGCCCTGCTCGAGCGGAGTCGAGAGCTTGGGGGAGGGCATGGTCACCAGATCAGCATATCTACGCGCGTAGCTGCCTGTACAGCCCTCAACGACAACGGTTGCGAAACGCCCGCCCCCGACCTGCCGGGGCGGGCCCCCGGTGCCGTCGGGGCGTGAGGCACAATCGGCCGCATGACATCCCCTGAGCAGCCGGACAAGCCCTCGGAGCCCACGTACGCGGACCGCGTCTACCGGTCCCCGCTCGCGATGGTGGGCGGCGCCCTGCTGCTCGCCCTCGCGCTGTGGATGGGTGGCGACGCGCTGATCCGGGGCGAGGGCCGTACGAAGCTGCTGGCCGTCGCCACGCTGCTGCTGGTGGTGCCGCTCGTCGTCGCGTTCACCTTCCGTCCCGCGGTGTTCGCGAACGACGACCGGATGCGGGTGCGCAACCCGTTCCGCACGATCGTGCTGCCCTGGTCCAGCGTCGTGACGCTGCGGGCGCAGTACTCGACCGAGGCCGTCATCGAGGACGGCACGAAGTACCAGCTCTGGTCGGTCCCGGTGTCCCTGCGCGAACGCAAGCTCGCCGCCCGCGGCAAGAAGACCACCCCGGCGGACGCGGACCGAACCGTCCAGGAACTCCGTGAACTCGCCGAGACCGGCGCCACCCGCCCGACGGCGAAGGGCGAGCCGACGGTGACGTGGGCGTACGAGATCATCGCCCCGGCGGTCGTGGGCGCGATCGCCCTGGCAACGCTCCTCGCCACCGGCTGACCCCGCCTCGGCCCACCCCCACCGAGTGGCATACGGGCCCGGCACCCCCCCACACGCACCACCCCTCCACCCCACCCAGTGGCATACGGGCCCGGCACCCCCACACGGACCACCCCTCCCACCCCACCCCACCCCAACCAGTGGCATACGGGCTCCGCACCCACCCACCGACCCGCAACCCGAACGGCCCTCGGCCACCCACCCCCGCCGAGGCACGCCCGGCGTGATTCGTCGTACGGCGGGAGGGGCCGTGCAGGGTCGCCCCCGCAGGCGTCGGCGGGTCCGTGACGGCGCGAAGACCGGGGCCCGAGCCCGCCGACGCCGAGGAGGTGAGCCCGGAGCGGCACCGACCCACCACGGGCCTACGGGGGCCCGGCCCAGGTCAGCAGCATGTAGCCGCCCGCCCAGGCCGACATCAGCGTCGCGGCGACCAACGCGAGCGCGGCCACCCTCGGCGTCGCGCGGGCCACCCCCAGCGCCAACGGCAACAGCAGGGGGAACCCCGGCAGCAGGAAGCGGGCGCGCGGGAAGTACACGCCGCCGCTGCCCAGCGCCACCACCAGCAGCACACCCGAGAACACCAGCAGCGCGACCGGCTGCCGGTCGGCGACGCACAGCACGTACAGCCCCGCCGACACCACGAGCGTCACCGACACGAGCACCAGGAACAGCTGCGGCGTCCGGTCGTACGCCAGAAGCTCCCGCATCTCGCGCAGGGTGTCCGCACCGCCGTCCCACTCGTTGCGCCACAGCCGCTGCACCGCGAAGTACCCGTCCCAACGGCCGACCCGGACCCCGACCCACGCCACGTACCCCAGCCAGCCGAGCGGCGCCGCCACCGCGGCCGCCAGCGCCGCCCTGTCGCCCCGCCGGACCGCCGCGACCAGGCCCGCCACCGTCACCGCCGCCGCGAGGGCGACGCCCGTCGGCCGGGTCAGGCCCGCCGCCACCGCCAGCCCCGCGGCCCACGCCCAGCGGCCGGTGAGCACCGCGTACAGCGCCCACGCGGCGAGCGCCGTGAACAGCGACTCGGTGTACCCCATCCACTGCACGACCCCCACCGGCAGCGCCCCCCACAGCACGGCCAGCACCGTGCCGGTGCGCCGCCCGTACAGACGGTCGCCGACCGCGAAGACGCCCCACGCGGCGACCAGCGAGCACAGCACGGCGAGAACGAGGCCCACCGAGGCCCGCGACCCGGGCGTGACGCCCGCCACCACCTTGATCAGCAGCGGGTAGAGCGGGAAGAACGCCAGGTTGTTGGAGTCCATCTCGGTGCCGAGGCTGTCCTGGTACCCGTGGTCGGCGATGCCCAGATACCAGTTGGAGTCCCAGGAGGTGGCGAGCGCCGGCCAGACACCGTGGTGCTTCAGGTGGGCCCAGCGGGCCAGCACGAACAGCCCGCAGAGCCGTACCGCCAGATAGCCGAGCAACGCGGGAGCCGCATGCCGCAGCGACGTCACGGTCCGCGCCCCGGCCGTACGGGTCCTCGCCGGCGGCGGGCGCCGTGAGGCGGGGACGGTAGGGCGTTCGGTGATCACCGGCGGCACGGGGCGGCTCCCAGAGGCTCGTGGCGTCGCGAAGGCCCGGGGCGTGAACTCCGGGCCAGAAACCCGGCCGACCTGATCCGACCGATCCCGATACGACCGGCCCCTGATCCGACCCGACCGCCCTTCCCGGACGGACCGACTGGACCGACCCAGACCAGACCGACCCCAACCGGATCCACCTGATCCGCCTGGACCGACCGGACCCGACCGGCTCGACACACCCGACCAGACCGGCCTGATCCGAGCCGACCGCCCGTCCGGGCCGACCCAGACCAGACCGACCGACCCGAACCGGATCGACCTGACGCAACTCGACCTGATCGGACCCGACCACCCCGACTGGACCGACCCGGACCGGATCGACCAGGCCCGACGCAACTCGACCTGATCCGAGCCGACCAACCCGACGCGACCGACCCGACCGAACCGCACCGACCCGACCGAACCGCACCGACTCGACCGATCGGACCGCCCCAACCCGACCGGACCGATACGACCGACCGGACCGGCCCAACCCAGCCGGACCGATCCGATCCGGTCCGGCCGACCGGACCTGGTCTACCTGGACCGTGCCCAGGCCGGGACCAGACGCGGGCCTCGTCGGGTCGGGCCGTGACTCTGCCCGGTCCCGGTCCGGGCAGGGGCACGGCACCGTCCGTCCGGGGCCTTGGGCGCGTGGTCCGGTCCGGGCGGGGACCGACGGCGGGGCACGGGCTTGTGGCCCGAACGGCCGGAACCGGGACCCGGCCCGGACCGGGTCCCGGTTCCGGCCCCGGGCGCCGGAGGGCGTGGCTCGGCATGCGCTGACAGCCTCGCGCACCGGCCGCCGTCGGCGAAGGAGGCGGCGTGAGGTCCGGGCGCAGATTAGCCCGTACGGAACAGCGCGTTGTTCCGTACGGGCTTCGACAGTGCGCGGGGCGGCGCCTCAGATGCCGGCCGACGCCGCCAGGTCCCGCTTGATCCCGGCGAGTACCTGCGCGGCGCGCCCGCGTGCCCCCGCGAGCTCGGTCGCGTCGGCGACCGGGACGACGACCTCCAGGTAGCACTTGAGCTTCGGCTCCGTGCCGCTCGGCCGCACGATGACGCGGGCCTTGAACTCGCCGTCGAGGTGGTACCGCAGACCGTCCGTGGGCGGCAGCTGTCCCGCGCCGCGCGTGAGGTCCTCGGCGGACACGACGGTCAGCCCGGCGAGCTTCGCCGGCGGGACCTCGCGCAGCCGGCGCATGGCGTCGGCGATGACGCCGAGGTCCTCCACCCGGACGGACAGCTGGTCGGTGGCGTGCAGCCCGTGGGAGACGGCCAGGTCGTCCAGCAGGTCGGAGAGGCTGCGGCCCTGCTCCTTCAGCTCCGAGGCGAGTTCGGTGACGAGCAGCGCGGCGGTGATGCCGTCCTTGTCGCGTACGCCCTCGGGGTCGACGCAGTAGCCGAGGGCCTCCTCGTACCCGTACCGCAGGCCGTCCACGCGGGCGATCCACTTGAACCCGGTGAGCGTCTCCTCGTACCCGAGTCCGGCCGCCTCGGCGATCCGCCCCAGCAGCGACGACGACACGATCGACTCCGCGAAGACGCCCGTGGCGCCCTTGTGGACGAGGTGCTCGGCGAGCAGCGCGCCGACCTCGTCGCCGCGCAGCATCCGCCAGCCGCCGTCCGCCGTGTCGTCCGGGACGGCGACGGCGCAGCGGTCGGCGTCCGGGTCGTTGGCGATGACGATGTCCGGCTGGACCTCGCGCGCCCGGGCGAACGCCAGGTCCATGGCGCCGGGCTCCTCCGGGTTGGGGAACGCGACGGTCGGGAACGCCGGGTCGGGCTCGGCCTGCTCCTCGACGAGGACGGGCGCCGGGAATCCGGCCCGCGCGAACGCCGCGAGGACGACGTCCTTGCCGACGCCGTGCATGGCCGTGTAGACGACGTTCGCGGTCCGGGGGGAGCCGCTGGTCAGCACCGCGTCCGTACGCGCCAGATAGGCGTCCAGGACCTCGTCGCCGAGCGTCTCCCAGCCGCTCTCGGCACGCGGCACGTCGCGCAGCGAGCGCACGGCGGCGATCTCCGCGGCGATCTCGGCGTCGGCGGGCGGCACGATCTGCGAGCCGTCGCCCAGGTAGACCTTGTAGCCGTTGTCGCGCGGCGGGTTGTGGCTGGCGGTCACCTCGACACCGGCGACGGCGCCCAGGTGCCTTATGGCGTACGCCAGGACGGGCGTCGGCAGCGGGTGGGGCAGCACGGCGGCGCGCAGCCCGGCGCCGACCATCACGGCGGCGGTGTCACGGGCGAAGTCGGCCGACTTGTAGCGGGCGTCGTAGCCGATGACGACGAGTCCGCCGGTCTGCCCCTTCGCCCGCAGGTAGCCCGCGAGGCCGGCCGCCGCCCGGATGACCACCGAACGGTTCATCCGCATGGGCCCCGCGCCCAGTTCGCCGCGGAGTCCTGCCGTACCGAACTGGAGCGTTCCGCTGAACCGCGCGGCGAGTTCGTCGAGGTCCTCGGCCGCGAGGAGCCGCGCGAGTTCGTCGCGGGTCTCGGCGTCCGGGTCCTCGGCCAGCCACGCCTCCGCCTGTGCGACGAGGGCCTGCGGATTCTGCTGCACGGTGGTCTGCCTCTCTGGAAGTCGTACGAGTCTCTGGTCGGCGGGGACCGCCGGGTCCCCGCCGGGTCCGGTGGCGGGATCGTGCGGACGCCCGGTCACGAACGGCCGGTCACGTACCGCCGGTCACGTACCGCCGGTCACGAACCGCCGGTCACGAACGGCCGATCACCATCGACGGATCACCATCGAACGATCACGAACGGCCGATCACCACCGACGGATCACCAACGACCGATCGACCGATCGACCGATCAAGGACCGCCGATCACGAACGTCCGGTCACGTGTACCCGGAATCCGGCGGCACGGCACCGGCGGTACGGCACCGGCACCGTTACCGGCTTCGGCACCGGCGCCGAAGCACCGGTGCCCCGGGGGCGGTGCGGGCGGCCCCGTCCCGGGGCGCCGCGCCGCGGTGGGCCGGATGGGTCAGATCCGCTCCAGCACCCGGGCCAGCAGCTGGCCCATGCGCGCGGCCGAGTCGCGGCCGGCCTGGAGGACCTCCTCGTGGTTCAGCGGCTCACCCGAGAGGCCCGCGGCCAGATTGGTGACGAGCGAGATGCCCAGGACCTCGGCGCCGGCCTCGCGGGCCGCGATGGCCTCCAGGACGGTCGACATGCCGACGAGGTCGCCGCCGAGCACGCGGACCATGTTGATCTCGGCCGGGGTCTCGTAGTGCGGGCCGGGGAACTGGACGTACACGCCCTCCTCCAGCGTCGCGTCGACCTCCTTGCACAGCGCGCGCAGCCGCGGCGAGTACAGGTCGGTCAGGTCGACGAAGTTCGCGCCGACGATCGGGGACGCGGCCGTGAGGTTCAGGTGGTCGCTGATCAGGACCGGCTGGCCGGGGCGCATGCCCTCGCGCAGACCGCCGCAGCCGTTGGTGAGCACGACGGTCTTGCAGCCCGCAGCGACGGCGGTGCGGACGCCGTGGGCGACGGCGGCGACGCCCCGGCCCTCGTAGTAGTGCGTGCGGCCGAGGAAGACCAGCGCGCGCTTGTCGCCGATCCGGTACGAGCGGATCTTGCCGCCGTGGCCGGCGACGGCCGGCGGCGGGAAGCCGGGCAGCTCGGTGACCGGCAGCTCGACCTCGGGGGCGCCGAGGGCGTCGACGGCGGGCGCCCAGCCGGAGCCCATCACGAGGACGACGTCATGGGTCTCGGCGCCGGTCAGCTCGCGCAGGCGCGCGGCGGCGGCGTCGGCGGCGGCGTAGGGGTCGCCCTGGAGGTGGTCCGGGGTGGCAGTTGCGTTCACAGAGTCTCGCCTCGCGAAGGAACGTCGCCCCCGGTGCGGCGGTGCTCCGGCCGGGGGTCCGGGGGTCGCCCCGGAAGTTTTTCGGTACGCGCAAGAGCGTAGCCCGAGAATTCCTACGCGCGTAGATGACGATGCGGACGGACATGCGATCGTTGTCTTGTCGTTTCCGACGAACACCCCTTCCGACCTGCGGGTCACGCCCTACAGGCCCCTGTGGGGGCCGGTGGTCCCGAGATCGGCGACACGCGACGCGCGGCGGCGCGGACGGGTGGTGACACGGCGGCGAGACGGCCCGGAGCGACGACGCGGACCGACCGAAGGCGTCGCCAGGGCACGCCACGGGGCCGACCGGCCCAGGTCGTGTTCCCCCGCCGTCCGCGCGCACGCACCAGCCGACTCACCAGAGGGAGACCGCACCCGGCTCCGATGCCACCGATGCCGTGATGCCACCGACGCCGCCAGTGCCACGGACGCCGCCGGTGCCGCCGATGCCACCCCGCTCCGCCGGATGCTCCCTAGCAGGGCCGCTTGCGCAGCTCCATGACGTAGTCGTGCGGAGCGCCCGCGGACTCGGCGGCGTCGGCGATCTCGCCCAGGTACCGGGCGGAGGGCAGGCCGCCCTCGTAGCCGTTCAGGACGTACACCCAGGCGGCTTCCTCGCCGTCCAGGGTGTCGACCCGTACCCGCATGCGCCGGTAGATGTCGAGGCCGACACCCTCCCAGCGGTCCATCGAGTCCTCGTCCATCGGGGCGATGTCGTACAGCGCGACGAAGACCTGGGAACGCGGCGCCTCCACGATGGTGGCGAGCGCGCCCTCCCAGCCCATCTGCTCGCCCCCGAACGTCAGCCGCCAGCCGTTCAGCCAGCCCGTACCGCGCAGCGGGGAGTGCGGGGCGCGGCGGGTCATCAGCCGCGCGTCGAGGTTGCCGGCGTACGCGGCGTAGAGCGACATGGGATCGAGGGTACGGGAGGGGCGGGGGTGGGCGCTGTTCTCCCGGTTTCCCGTAGGAGGGCCCCGGGGCGAAGCTCACGGAACAGTGCGGGACAATGAAGTACGTACTCCCATCCATCGAGGACAGCTCAACCCCCGGCGAAACCGGCTCGCGGGGTTGCCGTGACGAGAGCGCGAGGCGTAACCCCAGTGACCCGGATCGTGATCATCGGTGGCGGACCCGGCGGATACGAGGCGGCCCTGGTGGGCGCCCAGCTCGGCGCGGAGGTGACCGTCGTCGACTGCGACGGCCTCGGCGGGGCTTCCGTCCTGACGGACTGCGTCCCTTCGAAGACCCTCATCGCGACCGCCGAGGTGATGACGACCTTCGACTCCTCGTACGAGGAACTGGGCATCATCGTCGCGGACGACACCCCGCACGTGGAGCAGGCCGCCCGGGTCGTCGGTGTCGACCTCGGCAAGGTCAACCGCCGGGTGAAGCGCCTGGCGCTGGCCCAGTCCCACGACATCACCGCCTCCGTCACCCGGGCGGGCGCCCGCGTGATGCGCGGGCGGGGCCGGCTCGACGGCCAGCAGGCCATGGACGGCTCCCGGAGGGTCGTCGTCACCGCCGCCGACGGCACCGAGGAGACCCTCACCGCCGACGCCGTGCTCATCGCGACCGGCGGCCACCCGCGCGAGATCCCGGACGCCCTGCCGGACGGTGAGCGCATCCTCAACTGGACCCAGGTGTACGACCTGGACGAGCTCCCCGACGAGCTCATCGTGGTCGGCTCCGGTGTCACGGGAGCGGAGTTCGCCGGCGCGTACCAGGCGCTGGGCTCCCGCGTCACCCTCGTGTCGTCCCGCGACCGGGTGCTTCCGGGTGAGGACCCGGACGCCGCCGCCGTCCTGGAGGACGTGTTCCGGCGCCGGGGCATGAACGTCATGGCCCGCTCCCGCGCACAGTCCGCCAAGCGGGTGGGCGACCGGGTCGAGGTGACCCTCGCCGACGGCCGGGTCATCTCCGGCTCGCACTGCCTGATGGCGGTCGGCGCCATCCCGAACACCGCCGGGATGGGCCTGGAGGAGGCCGGCGTACGGCTCAAGGAGTCCGGCCACGTCTGGACCGACAAGGTCTCGCGCACGTCGGCGCCCGGCGTCTACGCGGCCGGTGACGTCACGGGCGTGTTCGCCCTCGCCTCGGTGGCGGCCATGCAGGGCCGGATCGCGATGTACCACTTCCTCGGCGAGACGGTCGCCCCGCTGAACCTCAAGACGGTGTCGTCGAACGTCTTCACCGACCCCGAGATCGCCACGGTCGGTTACACGCAGGCCGACGTCGACGCGGGCAAGATCGACGCCCGGATGGTCAAGCTGCCGCTGCTGCGCAACCCGCGCGCCAAGATGCAGGGCATCAGGGATGGCTTCGTCAAGATCTTCTGCCGCCCCGGCACCGGCATCGTGGTCGGCGGCTGTGTCGTCGCCCCGCGGGCCAGCGAGCTGATCCACCCCATCTCGATCGCGGTCGACAACAACCTGACGGTCGAACAGATCGCGAACGCCTTCACCGTGTACCCCTCGCTGTCGGGGTCGATCGCCGAGGTGGCACGACAGTTGCACACCCGGAAGACGACAGCCGAGTCCTAGTCCGCCGCCGAGACCGGGACAACACCCGGCAACCCCCGGCAAGTCGGGACATCCATCGTCCCGGTCCGGTCAGCGGCCGGTCATCCCGCGATCGCCGGCGCACACGTACGGGGCCGCCCATACCACTTGGCGGCCCCGTTCGTTCGCAATTTCTCTGATTCGGCCCGCACAGCTGCAAACAATCGGCCGCTGGGGTTACTGTCAGTTTCGTGTTCGCTGCAGAACGTCGTCAGTTGATCCTTGAAATGGTGCGCGCCAACGGGGCGGTATCGCTCCGGGAGCTCGCCCGCGTCGTCCAGACCTCCGAAGTGACCGTACGGCGTGACGTGCGCGCACTGGAGGCAGAAGGACTCCTCGACCGCCGGCACGGCGGTGCGGTACTGCCGGGTGGTTTCACGCGAGAGTCCGGCTTCCCGCAGAAATCCCATCTCGCGACCGCCGAGAAGACGGCCATCGCCGATGTCGCCGCGAGCCTCGTCGAAGAGGGTGAGGCCATCGTGGTCGGCGCGGGGACCACCACCCAGGAACTGGCCCGCCGGCTGGCCCGCGTACCCGGCCTGACCGTCGTCACCAATTCGCTGCTGGTGGCCCAGGCCCTCGCGCACGCCAACCGGGTGGAAGTCGTCATGACCGGTGGCACCCTGCGCGGCTCCAACTACGCGCTGGTCGGCAGCGGGGCCGAACAGTCCCTCCAGGGACTGAGAGTCTCCCGGGCCTTCCTGTCCGGCAGCGGCCTGACCGCCGAGCGGGGCCTGTCCACGTCCAACATGCTGTCGGCGAGCGTGGACCGGGCACTGGTCCAGGCCGCAGCGGAGGTCGTCGTCCTGGCCGACCACACCAAGCTCGGCACCGACACCATGTTCCAGACGGTGCCCACGGATGTGATCACCCGTCTCGTCACCGACGAGCCGCCCACGCACGACGACCGGGCGGCCACGGAGCTCCAGGCCCTCGCCGACCAGGGAGTCCAGGTCACGGTGGCCGGATCAGGGCCGGGTGCCACGTCCGGCGACGGTGCCCCACCAGGACGGCAGCCCCGCAGGGACGTTCCCCTGCCGGGCCAGCGCGGCCGCCACCCGGGCTCCCAGCTGCGCAGCGCCCTGGCGGGCGCCGACGCCCAGCCGACCGAGCGCGCCCGAGTCGCCGACCTCCGCCGCCGCTAGGCCGGGTCCGCCGGACCACCAGACCGCCCGCCGGGCGGGAGGGGGCGTGGAGGGTCGCCCCCGCAGGGGTCGGCGGCGACGCGACGGCTCCCATAGCCGGCACCCAAGGCCGCCGACGCCGAGGAGGTGAGCCCGGAACGCCCCCGACCCACCCACCCACGGGCGGAAGTACGACGGCCCAACGCCCGCCCCCACGGCACCCGACCTCCCACGGCCCCCGACCCCCCACGGCCCCCGCCCCCCACGGCCCCCGACCCCCCACGGGCCCCGACATCACACCCTCCACGGCCCCCGACCCACCCACCGACGGGCGGAAGTACGACGGCCCAACGCCCGCCCTCCACGGCCCCCGACCCCCCACGGGCCCCGACATCACGCCCGAACCAAGGCCCGCGCCGACGCTACGGCTTCAGACCGCGCAGGGTCAGCTTCAGCAGCCGGTCCGCCAGCTCCCCGTCCGCCGGGTCCTGTTCGGCGGCGAGGGCGATCGCGTTGGTCAGCTGCATGAGGTCGCCGATCGACACGTCCGCCCGTACCGTCCCCGCCTGCTGCGCCCGTACCAGGAGCCGTTCGCCGGCCTCCCGCAGCGGGACGTTGCACTGCGACAGGGCCGACGTCGTGTCGTGCGACGCCGACAGGAGCGCCCGCGCCAGCCCCCGGTACTCGCCCGCGTGCGTCACGATGGCCCGCAGCCACTCCACCAGCGCCGTGCACGGCTCGTCCGCGTCGGCCAGTTCCCGCGAGCGCAGCAGCAGCGCCCCGAGCGCCTCCTGGAACACCGCGCTCAACAGCGCGTGCCGGTTCGGGAAGTGCCGGTACAGCGTGCCGATGCCGACCCCCGCGCGGCGCGCGATGTCCTCCAGCGACGCGTCCGTGCCGTGCTCGGCGAACGCCGCGCGGGCCACGCTCAGCAGCCGTTCGTAGTTGCGGCGGGCGTCGGCCCGCATGGGACGCGGCGCACCGCCCGGCGCCGTACCGGTACCGGTGCCGGTGATCGCCATCGCCTGTCCTCCTTGCTCCGTACGTCCAGCATGCCATCGGGCGGCACAGGCCGAGGGGCCCGCCGGGCAGTATGCCCGGGGGCCCCTCGCTGGGTCGGTGCGGAACCCGGTCAGTCCTTGATCTCGCAGATCGCCGCGCCGGACGTCACCGACGCGCCCACCTCCGCCAGGAGGCCCTTGACGGTGCCCGCCCGGTGGGCGTTGAGCGGCTGCTCCATCTTCATGGCCTCCAGGACGACGATCAGGTCGCCTTCCTTGACCTCCTGGCCCTCCTCGACGGCCACCTTGACGATGGTGCCCTGCATGGGCGAGGCGAGGGTGTCGCCGGAGGCGGCCGGGCCGGACTTCTTCGCGGCGCGGCGCTTGGGCTTGGCGCCGGCGGCCAGCCCGGTACGGGCGAGGCTCATGCCCAGCGACGACGGCAGGGAGACCTCCAGGCGCTTGCCGCCGACCTCGACGACGACGGTCTCACGGCCCGGCTCCTCGTCCGCCTCGGCGTCGGCCGGCGCGGCGAACGGCTTGATCTCGTTGACGAACTCGGTCTCGATCCAGCGCGTGTGGACCCGGAACGGATCGCTGGTGAACGCCGGGTCGGCGACGACGGCACGGTGGAACGGGATGGCGGTCGCCATGCCCTCGACCTGGAACTCGGCCAGGGCGCGGCGGGCCCGCTCCAGGGCCTGCTGCCGCGTCGCGCCGCTGACGATCAGCTTGGCGAGGAGGGAGTCCCAGGCGGGGCCGATGACGCTGCCGGACTCCACGCCGGCGTCGAGCCGGACGCCGGGGCCGGTCGGGGGCGCGAAGGTGGTGACGGTGCCGGGGGCCGGCAGGAAGTTGCGGCCGGGGTCCTCGCCGTTGATGCGGAACTCGAAGGAGTGGCCCCGCACGGCCGGGTCGTCGTAGCCGAGCTCCTCGCCGTCGGCGATGCGGAACATCTCGCGGACGAGGTCGATGCCGGTGACCTCCTCGGTCACCGGGTGCTCGACCTGGAGGCGGGTGTTGACCTCCAGGAAGGAGATCGTGCCGTCCATGCCGACGAGGAACTCGACGGTGCCGGCGCCGACGTAGCCGGCCTCCTTGAGGATGGCCTTGGAGGCGCGGTAGAGCTCCGCGTTCTGCTCGGGGGAGAGGAACGGCGCCGGGGCCTCCTCGACCAGCTTCTGGTGGCGGCGCTGCAGGGAGCAGTCACGCGTCGACACGACGACCACGTTGCCGTGCTGGTCGGCGAGGCACTGGGTCTCGACGTGGCGCGGCTTGTCGAGGTAGCGCTCCACGAAGCACTCGCCGCGGCCGAAGGCGGCGACCGCCTCGCGGACCGCCGAGTCGTACAGCTCGGGGACCTCTTCGAGGGTGCGGGCGACCTTCAGGCCGCGGCCGCCGCCACCGAACGCGGCCTTGATCGCGATGGGGAGGCCGTTCTCCTCGGCGAAGGCGACGACCTCGTCGGCGCCGGACACCGGGTCGGGGGTGCCGGCGACCAGGGGGGCGCCGGCGCGCTGGGCGATGTGCCGGGCGGCGACCTTGTCACCGAGGTCGCGGATGGCCTGCGGCGGCGGACCGATCCAGATCAGTCCGGCGTCGAGTACGGCCTGCGCGAACTCCGCGTTCTCGGAGAGGAAGCCGTAACCCGGGTGGATGGCGTCCGCGCCGGAGTCCTTGGCCGCCTGGAGCACCTTGGCCATGTCGAGATAGCTGGCGGCCGGGGTGTCACCGCCCAGGGCGAACGCCTCGTCCGCGGCACGGACGTGCAGGGCGTCCCGGTCCGGGTCGGCGTAGACGGCCACGCTGGCGATCCCGGCGTCCCGGCAGGCACGGGCGACACGGACAGCGATTTCGCCACGGTTGGCGATGAGCACCTTGCGCACGATGGCTCCCTCCTTGCTGTATTTCCCGGAAGGCAGTGCCCCCGGTTGTGGCTGCGCCGCGGGCCGGACCCCCGGCCGGCGGATCCCGGCCCGGAGTGCTCGACGGGCCACCGCGCCGAAGACTTCCCAAAACACGCTGAGTTTAGGGACTGCCGACACGGCGTTTCGACCCGGCCCCACAGGTGAGCTTCCCCACACGGAGCGTGATCCGGTGTCTGTCCGGACGGCGAAAACCCTTGTCCCGCCACGGTACGCGGGTGTTCTTCACGGCACAGTATCGCTGTGGTGTGGCCAAGGTCTCTGTCCGCGCGGTCAGCGGACGATCAGGTTTCTTTGTGGAATCCCTACGAATGGGCGAGTGATTCTTTGCGGCGGTGTCGTGACCCTTGCCCCAGGGTTTACTCGTTAGTAGCCTGCGCGTCGTCCGTACCGCAGGTAACTGCCAAGGGGGACCCGTCGTGGCCCGCAGACCGATCGCCCTCGTGTCCGGTGCCGCCCTGCTCGTCGAGGCGGTGGGGGTGGTGCTCCTGCACGGTGTCCTCGCGACCGTCCTGTCGGGGCAGCGCATGTCGCTGGCCGGGCTGGACCCGGACGCCATGATCGCGGGTACCTGGGCGATGGGCGGTGCGTTCGGGCTCTACCTGGCCGTGTGCGGCACGGTGCTGCTGATCACCGGGGTGCGGGACCGCAGGCCGGGCCGGGCGGCGCGGATCCTGCTGATCTCGTGCGCGATCACCCATGGCGTGCTGGGTGCGGTGACGGTGGGGCTGGTGGGGTGGTCGGCCTTCGTCTTCATGATGGTGATGCTGGCACTGGTGGTGTTGTCCCTCGTCGCGTACGCGCCGGAGGCCGGGCACCGAGCCGCCCCGGACACGACCGGCACGGCCCCCACGCGCCCTCCGGGCGACGCGGACGGAGCCGTCACACCCACAGGTCCGTGACCGACACGCCGAGCTGTCCGAGCAGCCTCCGCAGCAGCGGGAGCGACAGACCGATGACGTTGCCGGGGTCGCCGTCGATGCCCTCGATGAACGGCGCCGAGCGCCCGTCCAGCGTGAACGCGCCCGCCACCTGGAGGGGTTCGCCGCTGGCGACGTACGCGGCGATCTCGGCGTCCGTCGGCTCGCCGAAGCGCACGAGCGTGGACCCGGTCCCGGAGGCGTACCGCTTGCTGGCCGTGTCGTGGACGCAGTGGCCGGTCTGGAGGACGCCGACCCGGCCGCGCATGGCCTTCCAGCGGGCGATGGCCTCCTCCGCGTCGGCGGGCTTGCCGAGCGCCTGGCCGTCCAGCTCCAGGACGGAGTCGCAGCCGATCACCAGGGCGCCGGACACCTCGGGGCGTGCGGCCACCAGGGACGCCTTCGCCTCGGCCAGCGCGAGGGCGAGCTCGGCCGGCGTGGGGGCGGTGACCTTGTCCTCGTCGAAGCCGCTGACGATGACCTCGGGGTCGAGCCCCGCCTGACGCAGCAGTCCGAGGCGGGCGGGGGACGCGGAGGCGAGCACGAGTCGGCGCTGAGCAGTCATGGCGCCATCGTACGGAAGGAGCGGCGGCCGGGGCGGCCGTCAGCGCAGGCCCGCGACGAACATCGCGATCACCATGGCGAGCGCCAGGAGCGTGCCCGCGCGGCGGAGCATGGCCTGCATGTCCCGCATCTCCTTGGGCGGCTCGTTCTCCGGATCGGACCACAGCATGCGGTCGATCCTGCTGGCCCGGAGCGGCGTGGCGCCTGAGTATCCGTACTCAGGCGCCACGGTAGGAATGGACTAATCCGCAGGACGGACCCGCACTCGGCGCGGGCCGCGTCCGCGCCGGATCCACTCCACGACCGGACCGGGGCGGACCCGGCCGAGGTGGACCCGGCCCGACTGGACCGGGGCGGACCCGGCCGAGGTGGACCCGGCCCGACCCGACCCGACCCGACCGGACCGGACCGGACCCGACCCGACCCGACCGGACCGGACCGGACCCGACCGGACCCGACCGGGACGGACCCGGCCGGCGCGGACCCGGCCGGACCCGGCGGGACCGATGTGACCCGGCCGGACCCGGGCGGACCCGGCGGGGTCAGGTCGGCCAGTAGGACCTGGCCCATGAGCGGGGGCCCGGCTGGGGGCGGCGGGCTCGGGCGATGCGCGCCGGGTCCGACCAGCCCTCGGGGACGGGCGGCGCGCCTTCGGCGCCGGCCGAGGCCGTCGCCGCGGCGCGCGCCTGGACCACCGCCAGTGCGGCGGCCAGCTCCTCCGGGGTCGGGTTGCCCCGTACGACCTTGATCATGAGGGGCTCCTTAGAGGGGGATGTTGCCGTGCTTCTTCGGAGGCAGGCTTTCCCGCTTCGTCCGCAGCTGACGCAGGCCCTTCACGATCTGCGTGCGCGTCTCCGACGGCATGACCACGGCGTCGACGTAGCCGCGCTCGGCCGCCGTGTACGGGTTGAGCAGGGCGTCCTCGTACTCCTGGATCAGCCGCGCGCGGGTGGCCTCGGTGTCCTCGGCCTCGGCGATCGTCCGGCGGTGCAGGATGTTGACGGCGCCCTGCGCGCCCATGACGGCGATCTGCGCGGTCGGCCACGCCAGGTTCAGGTCGGCGCCGAGGTGCTTGGAGCCCATGACGTCGTACGCGCCGCCGAACGCCTTCCGGGTGATCACCGTGATCAGCGGCACCGTGGCCTCGGCGTACGCGTAGATGAGCTTGGCGCCGCGCCGGATGATGCCGCCGTACTCCTGGTCGACGCCGGGCAGGAAGCCCGGTACGTCGACGAAGGTCAGCACCGGGATGTTGAAGGCGTCGCAGGTGCGGACGAAGCGGGCCGCCTTCTCGCTGGCGTTGATGTCGAGGCAGCCGGCGAACTGCATCGGCTGGTTGGCGACGACACCGACCGGGAAGCCCTCGACGCGGCCGAAGCCGGTGAGGATGTTCGGCGCGAACATGCCCTGGGTCTCCAGGAACTCGCCGTCGTCCAGCACGTGTTCGATGACCGTGTGCATGTCGTACGGCTGGTTCGCCGAGTCCGGGATGAGGACGTCCAGCTCCCGGTCCTCGTCCGTCGCCTCCAGGTCCGCCTCCTCCGGGAAGGCCGGCGGCTCGGACAGGTTGTTCGACGGCAGGTACGACAGCAGCGACTTGACGTACTCGATGGCGTCCTTCTCGTCGCCCGCCATGTGGTGTGCCACGCCGGACGTGGTGTTGTGCGTACGGGCGCCGCCCAGCTCCTCGAAGCCGACGTCCTCGCCCGTCACCGTCTTGATGACGTCGGGGCCCGTGATGAACATGTGCGACGTCTGGTCGACCATCACCGTGAAGTCGGTGATCGCGGGGGAGTAGACCGCACCGCCCGCGCACGGCCCGACGACCAGGCTGATCTGCGGGATCACGCCCGAGGCGTGGGTGTTGCGGCGGAAGATCTCGCCGTACATGCCGAGGGCCATGACGCCCTCCTGGATGCGGGCGCCGCCGGAGTCGTTGATGCCGATGACGGGGCAGCCCGTCTTCAGGGCGAAGTCCATCACCTTGATGATCTTCTGCCCGAACGTCTCGCCGAGCGCCCCGCCGAAGACCGTGAAGTCCTGCGAGAACACGGCGACCGGCCGGCCGTCGACCGTGCCGTACCCGGTGACGACGCCGTCGCCGTACGGGCGGTTCCTGTCCAGGCCGAAGTTGGTGGAGCGGTGCCGCGCGAACTCGTCCAGCTCGACGAACGACCCCTCGTCGAGGAGCAGGCCGATCCGTTCGCGGGCCGTCAGCTTGCCTTTCGCGTGCTGCTTCTCGACGGCACGCTCGGAGCCCGCGTGCGTCGCCTCCTCGATACGGCGCTGCAGATCCGCGAGCTTCCCCGCGGTCGTGTGAATGTCGGTCTCTTGACGCTCGGACATCGGGATGCGGCTCCCTGCCTGGTCACGGGTGGTCACGGGTTCGTTGGCTACTGGCCCGTAGCGTATCGGCGGGGATGCCGTTCGGCAGTGCGGTGTTTGCCACACCTAGGCTGGGTTGCATGACGCCCTCACATGGTCCAGGAAGCGGTACGGGAAACGGGCGGGGAACCCGTCGGGAGGCACGCGGGGAGACCGGTCCGGCGAGCCGCTGGACCGACCTCGAACGGCCCCCGCTGAACGCCACCGCCCTGCGCCGGGCCCTGCTGCGGCCCGGCTCCCTGTGGACGTCCCTGGACATCGTGACGGCGACGGGCTCCACCAACTCGGATCTCGCCGCCAGGGCCGCCGAGCTCCCCGAGGGCGCCGTCCTCGTCGCCGAGGAGCAGACCAGCGGGCGTGGGCGGCTCGACCGCGTCTGGTCCGCGCCCGCCCGCTCGGGCCTGTTCCTCTCCGTACTCCTCAAGCCCGACGTGCCCGCGCACCGGCTCGCCTGGCTGCCGCTGCTCACCGGGGTCGCCGCCGCCACCGGACTCGCCAGGGCGGCCGGTGTCGACATGTTCCTGAAATGGCCGAACGACCTGCTGGTGAAGGTCGGCGGGGAGGAGCGCAAGACCGGCGGCATCCTGGCCGAGCGCGCCGGGGCCGACGGCATCGTCGTCGGGCTCGGTCTCAACGTCACCCTCCGGGACGATGAGCTGCCCGTGCCGACCGCCGGGTCGCTCGCCCTCGCGAACGCCGTCTGCGCCGACCGGGACCCGCTGCTCCGCGCCGTCCTGCGGTCGCTGGAGGAGTGGTACGGCAAGTGGACCGCCGTCGACGGCGACCCCGCCGCCTGCGGCCTCCAGGAGGCGTACGCGGCGGGCTGCGCCACTCTCGGCCGCACCGTCCGCGCGGAGCTGCCCGGCGACCGCGCCCTCACCGGCGAGGCGGTCGCGGTCGACGGTGACGGGCGGCTCGTCGTGGGCACCCCGGACGGCGGCCGGGAGTCCGTGGGGGCGGGCGACATCGTCCATCTGCGCCCGGCCGGCTGAACGCGCTGCGCAGCGGGGACGTGAGCCAGGGCACACCTGCCGTATCGTTGAGGCGATTCGCCGGTGCGGGCCCCCGGGCCCGTCCGGCGGGAGACCGGCAGATCGGCAGGGCAGTGCGCAGGGAACGGGCAGGAGGCGGCCGGTGACCGTCGACGACGCGAACGCGGGCGGAACGGAACACCCCACCCCCCACCATGTCGTCGACCATACGGCGGAGCCCACCGACAACCCCCTCGCCATCCGTCTGGAGCATCTGATCCTGGGCGCCGAGCGGCGCTACACCCCCTTTCAGGCGGCCCGCACCGCCGGGGTGTCCATGGAGCTGGCGTCCCGCTTCTGGCGGGCCATGGGCTTCGCCGACATCGGCCAGGCCAAGGCGCTCACCGAGGCCGACGTGCTGGCGCTGCGCCGGCTGGCCGGTCTGGTGGAGGCGGGCCTGCTGAGCGAGCCGATGGCCGTGCAGGTCGCGCGGTCCACCGGCCAGACCACGGCGCGGCTCGCCGAGTGGCAGATCGACTCGTTCCTGGAGGGTCTGACCGAGCCGCCCGAGCCGGGTATGACCCGCACCGAGGTCACCTACCCGCTGGTCGAGCTGCTGCTGCCGGAGCTCCAGGAGTTCCTGGTGTACGTGTGGCGGCGCCAGCTCGCCGCCGCGACCGGCAGGGTCGTGCAGGCCGCCGACGACGACGAGATGGTCGACCGGCGGCTCGCCGTCGGCTTCGCCGACCTGGTCGGCTTCACCCGGCTGACGCGGCGCCTGGAAGAGGAGGAGCTGGGCGAGCTGGTCGAGGCGTTCGAGACGACCTGCGCCGACCTGGTCGCGGCGCACGGCGGCCGGCTGATCAAGACGCTCGGCGACGAGGTGCTGTTCGCCGCGGACGACGCGGGCACGGCGGCGGAGATCGCGCTGCGGCTCATCGAGACCCTCGGCCACGACGAGACGATGCCGGCGCTGCGGGTCGGTATCGCGTTCGGCACGGTCACCACGCGCATGGGCGATGTGTTCGGTACGACGGTGAACCTGGCGAGCAGGCTCACCTCGATAGCGCCGAAGGACGCCGTCCTGGTGGACGGGGCGTTCGCGGAGGAGCTGTCCCGTACGGGGGAGGCGCCCGTGTCGGAGACCCAGGCGGCGGAGGAGGCGGCCCGCGCGGAGAAGGAGGGCGAGGCCCCGCCCCCGTACCGGTTCGCGCTCCAGCCGATGTGGCAGCGGCCGGTCCGCGGCCTCGGCGTCATCGAACCCTGGCTGCTGTCGCGACGGGAGCCTAGGATCCCCGGGTAACGAGATAACGGTCGTTAACCGGGAGGGTCACAGGATGTCTCAGTCCGAGTCCGAGTCCGCGTTCGCATCCGCGCCGGATGTCGCGCCGGGGTCCGCGTCCGCGCCGGATGTCGCGCCAGGGGCCGCGTCCGCGCCGGAGCGGCGCTTCGGGGAGTTCGTCGCCGTACGCCGTCACGAGGGGCTGCCGTACGTCGCCGAGCTGGTGCTCGACCGGCCCAAGGCCATGAACGCGGTGTCGACGGAGATGGCCCGCTCGATCGGTGCCGCGTGCGACGCGCTGGGTGCCGACCGTTCCGTACGGGTGACCGTGCTGACCTCGTCCCACGACCGGGCGTTCTGCGTGGGCGCCGATCTGAAGGAGCGGAACTCCTTCACGGACGCCGAGCTGGTGCGGCAGCGGCCGACCGCGCGCGCCGCGTACACCGGTGTCCTGGAGCTGCCGATGCCGACCGTCGCCGCCGTGCACGGCTTCGCGCTCGGCGGCGGGTTCGAGCTGGCGCTGGCCTGCGACCTTATCGTCGCGGACGCCACGGCGGTCGTCGGGCTGCCCGAGGTGTCCGTCGGGGTCATCCCCGGCGGCGGCGGTACGCAGCTGCTGCCGCGCCGGGTCGGGGCGGCGCGCGCCGCGGAGCTGGTGTTCACCGCCCGGCGGGTGGCGGCAGCCGAGGCCGCGGGGCTCGGCCTGGTCGACGAACTGGTGGAGGACGACGCCCGGGGCGCCGCCCTGGAGCTGGCCGGGCGGATCGCCGCCAACTCGCCGGTCGGGCTGCGCGCGGCCAAGCGGGCGCTGCGGCTGGGGCACGGCCTCGACCTGCGGGCCGGCCTGGAGGTCGAGGACGCGGCGTGGCGTTCCGTCGCCTTCTCCGGCGACCGGGCGGAGGGTGTCGCGGCGTTCAACGAGAAGCGGCCGCCGGTGTGGCCGGGTGAGTGAGGCTCCCTTACGGAGCGTCACTGGCGTGGCTCAGAGTCACCGGAGTGGCCCTGGGTGACCGGAGCGGTCCGGAGGGTGAAAAGTCCAGGGGCATCCCTAAGCTTGAGGAATGGGTGAGGATGTCCGACTGCGGACCGTAGTGGCGTTGGCGCAGGCGATGGCCGCCGCGCACACGCCGCGTGAGTGCTGGCGCGCCGCCGCGCTGGGTGCGTGCGAGGCGCTCGGCGGCACGTTCGCGGCGCTGTCGGTCTGGCAGCGGGATCACGGCCGGCTCAAGGTCCTCGTGAACGCGGGCGCGCGGGCGCCGGACGAGGAGGAGTTCCCGGACTCCGAGACGTACCCCGTCCACCAGTTCTCCGAGATCACCGAGTTCCTGCACGAGCGGTGGGCCGGTGGCGGCGAGCCCAACGCCTGGGTCGAGACCGCCGAGGGGCCGGGCCCTGGCGACCACGGCTACAGCCACCGCCGCGCCGCCGCGCTGCGCCGGCGCGGGCGCGGCTGCTGTGTCGTCGCGCCGATCGTGCTGCACGGGCGGGCGTGGGGCGAGCTGTACGTCGCGCGCGCCGCCGGGGCGCCCGTCTTCGACCGGGGCGACGCGGACTTCGCGACCGTGCTCGCCTCGGTCGTCGCCGCCGGGATCGCCCAGACGGAACGGCTGGAGGAGGTGCGCAAGCTCGCCTTCACCGATCCGCTGACCGGCCTCGCCAACCGCAGGGCCGTCGACACCCGGCTGGACGAGGCCGTCGAACGGTTCCTGGCGGACGGGTCCGTCGTCAGCCTCGTCGTCTGCGACCTGAACGGCCTCAAGGAGGTCAACGACACGCACGGCCACGCCGTCGGCGACCGGCTCCTCGAACGGTTCGGCTCGGTGCTCTCCTGCTGCGGCGCGCGGCTGCCGGGCGCGCTCGCGGCGCGGCTCGGCGGCGACGAGTTCTGTCTCGTGTCGGTCGGCCCGGTCGCGGACGAGGTGGTGGCGGTCGCCGACGAACTGTGCGTACGGGCGGGAGAGCTGGAGCTGGGCGCGGGCGTGGCCTGCGGGGTCGCGTCGACCGGCGACCCGATCGGGCCGGTGCGGTCGGCCAGGCGGCTGTTCCGGCTCGCGGACGCGGCGCAGTACCGGGCGAAGGCGGCGCGGTCGGCGAAGCCCGTGGTGGCGGGGCGGGACGGGGCGGTGATCCGGCTGGCCGACGCCCCGCCGACGGCGTCGAGGGACCGCCGCCGGTTCCGGGACGCCCACCCGGGGGTGTGAGGCGTGGGGCGTGGGACGGGGTCACAGGGTGACCGGTCGGTAAGGGGCGCTTGTCCGGCGGGGTAGTGACACGTTGGGATTCAGTCCGTAGGGTGCTGAATATGGATATGCACACTGTCGTGGTGGGGACGTCCGGCACCTCCGCCCAGGACGTCATCGCCGTCGCCCGCGGCAACGCCCGCGTCGAGCTGTCCCAGGACGCCGTCGACGCCCTCACCCGCGCCCGCGAGATCGTCGACGCCCTCGCCGCCAAGCCCGAGCCGGTGTACGGCGTCTCCACCGGATTCGGGGCGCTCGCCACCCGGCACATCGGCCACGACCTGCGCGCCCAGCTTCAGCGCAACATCGTGCGGTCGCACGCCGCCGGCATGGGCCCGCGCGTCGAGCGCGAGGTCGTCCGCGCGCTGATGTTCCTGCGGCTCAAGACCGTCGCGTCCGGCCACACCGGCGTACGCCCCCAAGTCGCGCAGACCATGGCCGACGTACTCAACGCGGGCATCACGCCCGTCGTCCACGAGTACGGGTCGCTCGGCTGCTCCGGCGACCTGGCGCCGCTCTCGCACTGCGCGCTCGCCCTCATGGGCGAGGGCGACGCCGAGGGCCCCGACGGCACCGTCCGGCCCGCCGCCGAACTGCTCGCCGAGCACGGCATCGCCCCCGTCGAGCTCCGCGAGAAGGAGGGCCTCGCCCTCCTCAACGGCACCGACGGCATGCTCGGCATGCTGATCATGGCCCTGGACGACCTGGAGCAGCTGTACAAGTCGGCCGACATCACCGCCGCCCTCTCCCTGGAGGCCCTCCTCGGCACCGAGAAGGTCCTCGCCCCCGAACTCCACGCCATCCGCCCGCACCCCGGCCAGGCGGCGGCGGCCGCGAACATGCTCGCCGTGCTGAAGGGCTCCGAGCTGACCGGCCACTACCAGGAGGAGGCGGCGCCGCGCGTCCAGGACGCCTACTCGGTGCGCTGCGCCCCGCAGGTCGCGGGCGCGGGCCGTGACACGCTCGCCCACGCCCGGCTGGTCGCGGAGCGCGAACTCGCCGCCGCCGTGGACAACCCGGTGGTCCTTCCCGGCGGCACCTCCCACCCGGGCGAAGCCGGGAGCGCGGGAGGCCGGGTCGAGTCCAACGGCAACTTCCACGGCGCGCCCGTCGCGTACGCGCTGGACTTCCTCGCCATCGCCGCCGCCGACCTGGGCTCCATCGCCGAGCGCCGCACCGACCGGCTCCTCGACAAGCACCGCTCCCACGGCCTGCCGGCGTTCCTCGCCGACGACCCGGGCGTCGACTCCGGCCTGATGATCGCCCAGTACACGCAGGCCGCCCTGGTCAGCGAGCTGAAGCGACTGGCCGTCCCCGCGTCCGTCGACTCCATCCCGTCCTCCGCCATGCAGGAGGACCATGTCTCCATGGGCTGGTCGGCCGCGCGCAAGCTGCGCACCGCCGTCGGCAACCTGAACCGGATCATCGCGGTCGAGCTGTACGCCGCGACCCGCGCGATCGAACTGCGCCACGGCCTCACGCCGGCGCCCGCGTCCCGCGCCGCCGTCGACGCCCTGCGCGCCGCCGGCGTCCAGGGCCCCGGGCCGGACCGCTTCCTCGCACCCGACCTGGAGGCAGCGGACGCCTTCGTCCGCGAGGGCGGGCTCGTCGCGGCGGTCGAGCGGGTCACCGGCCCGCTGGCCTAGGCCACCTCCCGGGCGCCGACGACCGGGGCGCGTGCCGTCAGAGCGCGGCGCGCGCCCCGCGGCGTACCGCGAACGTCACCAGGCCCGCACCGAGGCCCAGGAGCGCCGTCCCGCCGACGAGATACGGGGTGGTGTCCATGCTGCCGGTGTCGGCGAGGACCAGGCCGCCCTGGCTCCCACCCCGGCCGCCATGGCTCCGGGTGTCGTTCGCCGGAGTCACGGTCGACGCGCTCGCCGACCCCTCCCGCGCTTCCTGAGGTACGGCCGGCTGATCACCGGTGGCGTTCGCCGATGGGACGAACCACAGCGCACACAGGAGCGTCCCGGCGGCGGTGGCGGTCAGCAGAGGGCGACGGGCGACGGACACAGATTCAGATCCCCTTGCGGAACCGAGAATTGGTGGCTGCGCCGATGCTAATGAACACAGCGGGTCGTGGGAAAGTCGCGCGGGCGAGGAGCTTACGCTCCGTCATATGAGCCCTTCTGAGACATCACGGTATGTACGGCTTCGCGTGGACGTGGTCGTGGAGGTGAGCGACAGGGACGAGCTGGCCGACGCCGCTCTGCGACGGATCGACGACGACGAGTTCATGCCCGACGAGGAGCGCGCGCACGCCAGGTCCGCCGTGCGCGAGGACGAAGCGGAAGCGCTGGCGTACCTCGTGGAGCCCGTCGACCTGCTCGGCGAGCTGCCCGGCGTCGAGCTGGTCCAGGCCTCCTGGACCAGCGAGCGCGGGGACTACCGCCCCGGCGTCGACGGCTGGGACCTGGAGGAGGACGAGGACCTGGAGGAGGAGGCGGCGGAAGCGGAGGACTGAGGTACGGCGGCAGGGCCGGGCGCACCGCGCCCGGCCGGAGTGTGACACCCTGCAGACCAGACCCAGGAGCGCCCGCGCGCCCGCGCGCGCGAGCGCTCCGGGGTCACCCCTGTGCCCGCCGCCCGACGGGAACCGGCGAAGCGTCCCAAGCGTCGATCAGTGGTGTTCCCCACATCCGGGTCCGTTATGGAACCGGACGGGGTGTCATGGGTGTTGTTGAGAGAGTTGGCAGGGAATCCGCGACCATGGAGAAGCGTGTGATGACGGACAGCAAGCGGCGCAGAGGTCTGATGGCCGCGTCCGCACTGCTCGGCGGCGTGCTGGTGCTCACAGCCTGCAACGACGGCGAGGCCAAGGGCGCCGGCGACAGCAGCGCCGACAGCTCGAAGCAGTCACAGGCCCAGGTCGACGAGGCGGCGGCGAAGGACGCCTCGGAGGCCCGAATAGAGATCTCGCCGAAGAACGGCGCCATCAACGCCAGCATCAACAACGACGCCAAGGTCACCGTCAGCGAGGGCACCCTCACGCAGGTCACCATGGCGTCGGCGGACGGCGCGGCCGTCAAGGGCGAGCTGGCCGCCGACGGCAAGAGCTGGCAGCCGACCGAGCAGCTGAAGCGCGCGACCACGTACAAGATCGCCGCGTCGGCCAAGGACTCCCAGGGCCGCGAGGCGCACGAGAACGCGTCCTTCACGACCGTCTCCCCGGCCAACAGCTTCATCGGCAACTTCACGCCCGAGGACGGCTCCACCGTCGGCGTCGGCATGCCGGTCTCGATCAACTTCAACAAGCCGATCACCGACCGCAAGGCCGTCCAGTCCGGCATCACGGTGTCGTCGAGCAGCGGCCAGGAGGTCGTCGGCCACTGGTTCAACTCGCAGCGCCTCGACTTCCGGCCCGACCAGTACTGGACCGAGGGCTCCACGGTCACGCTGAAGCTGGCGCTCGACGGCGTGGAGGGCACGAAGGGCGTCTTCGGCGTCCAGCAGAAGACCGTCACCTTCAAGATCGGCCGTAACCAGGTCTCCACCGTCGACGTCGCCACCAAGATGATGACGGTGACCCAGGACGGCAAGACGGTCAAGACGATCCCGATCTCCGCCGGCTCCCCGGAGAACCCGACCTACAACGGTCAGATGGTGATCTCCGAGAAGTTCAAGGAGACCCGGATGAACGGGGCGACCGTCGGCTTCACCGACGACGACGGCAAGGGCGAGTACGACATCAAGGACGTGCCGCACGCCATGCGGCTGTCCACGTCGGGCACCTTCATCCACGGCAACTACTGGGGCGCCGACTCCGTCTTCGGCAACGTCAACACCAGCCACGGCTGCGTGGGCCTCAACGACGTCAAGGGCGCCGGCGACCCGAACCAGGCCGCGGCCTGGTTCTACAACAACTCGCTGATCGGCGACGTGGTCATCGTCAAGAACTCCAAGGACAAGACCATCAAGCCGGACAACGGCCTCAACGGCTGGAACATGAACTGGTCGGAGTGGAAGGCCGGATCCGCGGTCTGACCCGCACCGCTCCGCCCGTACGCCCTGGACGGGAACAGCCGGCCCCCGAGCGAAACCGCTCGGGGGCCGGCTGCTTCACCGCGTCGCTGGTTCACCGCGTCGCTGTACACCGGGCGCCGTGCGCCCGCGGACGGGCGTCCGTCACTTGTACTCGATGCCCCACAGGTTGCTGCTCTTCTTGACCGGGGCGACGATGTTGGCCTTGTAGATCGTCTCGCTCTTGCAGCTGCCGCCCGCACCCGTGAAGACGCGGTACTTGTGGGCCGTGAAGCTCTTGGCCTCGTGCTGCATCATCAGCCGGCCACGGGTCTTGCCCGACTTGTTCTTCACGGTGGCCGAGTACGTCCAGGTGTCGGACTTCGACCAGCTCTTGCCGACCGCGACGCTGAACGACGCGGACGCCTTGGCGAAAATGACCCCGGCGTCGGCTCCCACGGTGGCGGTGCCGGTGGCGGTCCACGTACCGGTCTTGTTCTTCGAATAGCTGATGGTGACGCCCGGCTTGGCCCAGTCGCTGTGGACGTTGGTGTTCTTCCACACCGTCTTCTTGTTGGTGATCGAGTAGTACGTCCCCGTCTGGTCGCAGGCGGCGAACGCGGGCGCCGCCGTGCCGACGACGATGCCACCACTGACCACGACAGTCGCGAGCCCAGCACTGAGAGCGCGTCTCATGAATCGGTTTCCCCTCGTTGTTGGACAGCCGTTCGGCTGACCGGTCGAGCGGAAGACTGTCAGTCAGGTAGCCGGGTGTGCTAGGCAATTGAGGATCAATTGAGGCGGAAGCACCCCGTCCGGTGGGAGAAACGCGGGCACGCCGGGGCTCTTGGGACAATCGGCCGGACCCCACGAGCATGCCGGGAAGGCTCTCCCGGAGCGGCCGCCGGAAACGAGGATGCGCCGGCAGGCGGGTGACGGCTACAACGGCAGGCATGACCGTCTTCTTCTGCCGCGAGTGCGGCGGCGAACTGACGCCGGACCTGACGCCGCTGCCCACTGTTCCCGACCTGCCGGACGCCGTGGAACGGGACCAGGAGACACGCAGGGCGCCGTCCACCGTGCCGCGAGGGCGTTACGCGATCGAGCCCGACCCGTGGGGAGCGCCCTACGTGCCCCATCCGGATCAGGAGGACGGCGGGCCCGCCCAGTCGCGTGGCCCGTGGAGGTCTGATGAGGGGGTTCTCATGATCTCGGCGGGACCGCGCGACAACATCGTCATCGACCCCGAGGACGCGTCCGGCCTCGAACCGCTGCCCGGCTGGGAGAACAGCGACGGCTGCTGCGGTCCTTCCGGTGACCGCGGCCCCAACCGGGCCTGCCCTTGCGGAGCACGCGTCGCGACGCTCGCCGCGGACTGCTACGGCCCGTACGAACTGCATCTCGACGCGGTACGGGTATACGCGGTCGATCCGCACGCATGACGAGGCGGACAGGCTGGACGCCGTGCGCCGGGGCCGGTGGCACCGCCGTGCGGTCCACCGTCACGTCGACCGTCGCGCGACCGCAGCCGCAGCCGCAGCCGCAGCCGCTGCGGTCCGTCACTCGCGCAGGCGGGATCTGGGCGCGGAGGGCGCTGCTCACCGGATCGGGGCCGGCGAGCAGCGCGCTCAGCGCCGGCCTCGCGTCCGGCGAGAGGGCTCAGCCATCGGCCTTCGCGACGCCGATCGGGCAGGCCACGCCCGTGCCGCCGATGCCGCAGTAGCCGGCCGGGTTCTTGTCCAGGTACTGCTGGTGGTACGCCTCGGCCGGGTAGAACGGGCGGCCGTCCGCGGGGAGGATCTCGGTGGTGATCGTCCCGTACCCGGAGCCCGTCAGGACCTGCTGGTAGGCGCCGCGGGAGTCCTCGGCGGTGGCGGCCTGGGCGGGGGAGTGGGTGTAGACCGCCGAGCGGTACTGGGTGCCCACGTCGTTGCCCTGGCGGAAGCCCTGCGTAGGGTCGTGGGACTCCCAGAAGAGCTTGAGGAGCTTCTCGTACGAGACGGCCGCCGGGTCGAAGACCACCCGGACGACCTCCGTGTGACCCGTCAGGCCCGAGCAGACCTCCTCGTACGACGGGTTCTCGGTGTGGCCGCCCTGGTAGCCGACCAGGGTCGTCCAGACACCGTCGGTCTGCCAGAACTTCCGCTCGGCGCCCCAGAAGCAGCCGAGGCCGAAGTCGGCGACCTCCATGCCGTCCGGGTACGGGCCGGTGAGCGGGGTGCCGAGGACCGTGTGGCGGTCGGGCACGGTGAATCCGGGCTCCGGGCGGCCCTTCAGCGCCTGCTCGGGGGTGGGCAGCACGGGCGTACGGCCGAACAGCATGATCCGGTCTCCTTCGACGTGGCGGCACCGGGAACAACGTCCCGGCGCCCCCGCGCATTCCGGGTCACCTCGGCGGCGTCACCTCGGCAGCGTCGCCGGGTTCCCGCCGTTCGCCTCGTACCCGGCGACGGCCAGCGCACGGAACACCGCGTACTCGGCCGCCGGGTCCTCGCTCATCGTCCAGGGCAGCGCGCCGACGTGGCCGTCGACGTGCACGATCTGGTCCATCGCCTCGGACCAGCGCTGGGCGCCCACCAGGAAGTGCAGCAGCAGGTGCCGCACGTGCGCCAGCATCGGGTCGTCCGGGCGCGCGGCGTGCACCGCGAACAGGGCGCCCTCCATCGCCTTGGACACCACCTCGGTGCCGAAGAAGTCCCGAACCAGCGCCATGTCCGGCAGGTGCTCCCAGACCGCGAACAGCGGCAGCGCGGCGAGCAGCGAGCCCTGCGGCGCCCGCGCCGCGGCCGACGTCGCGAACCGGTCGGCGTCCGCCCGCGAACCGTGCCACTTCTCGCACCAGTAGTGCAGCGCCGCCAGGTGCGCGCCCATGTGCTGCGGCGCCCGGTCGATGATCTTCGCCCAGACCTGGTCGAACTGCTCGGGGCTGTAGCCCAGTCCCCGGGCGACGGCCAGCTCCACGATGTACGGCACGGGGTCGCCGGGGGCGAGCAGCGCCGCCTCGCCGCACACCGTACGGGCCTCCTCCAGGATGATCCGGAAGTCGTCGGCGCCGGCCGCCGACGAGCGCCACGCCTGCTGCACCAGGAACTCGGCGTGCACGGCCGCGCCGCCCGCGTCCTTCGGGGCCTCCGCCCGCCAGGCCCGCAGCCACGCGCCCGCCGGCCGCCCGCCCCCGGACCCGTCCTCCGCGGGCGCGCCCCGCTGCTGGAGCTCCAGCGACGCCGCGCCCGCGAACGCCTGCACCCGCTGCCAGCGGACCTCGCCGTCCTTGGGCGTTCCGGCCAGCAGCTGCGAGGCGGCCCGCCAGTCCTGGGTGCGCTGCACCACGTCCAGGACGTCCATCAGGTCCTGGTCGGGGCCGGGCATCCGGACGTCGAGCTGTTCCTGCCGTACGAATCCGTACGCCAGCGGGTCGGCGGCGTCCGGGGCACCCGGCTGGGCCAGCCGGATGCCCGAGCGGCGGCGCCGCATCCAGGGCGACAGGGCCATGGCGATCAGACCCACCGCGAACAGGAACACGAGAATCTCCATACCGCCATTGTTCCGGACGGCCCGGGGAACCCGTCGGCCGGACTACGCTCGCCCTCATGAGCGACCAGCACAGCCACCAGAATTTCGAGACCCGCGCCATCCACGCGGGCAACACCGCCGACCCGCTGACCGGCGCGGTCGTCCCGCCCATCTACCAGGTGTCCACGTACAAGCAGGACGGTGTGGGCGGCCTGCGCGGCGGTTACGAGTACAGCCGCAGCGCCAACCCGACGCGTACCGCGCTGGAGGAGAACCTCGCGGCGCTGGAGGGCGGCCGGCGCGGCCTCGCCTTCGCCTCCGGCCTCGCGGCCGAGGACTGCCTGCTGCGGGCGCTTCTCGCGCCCGGCGACCACGTCGTCATCCCGAACGACGCCTACGGAGGCACGTTCCGGCTGTTCGCGAAGGTCGTCGCCCGCTGGGGTGTGGAGTGGTCGGTCGCCGACACCTCCGACCCGGCGGCGGTCCGGGCGGCCCTCACCGACCGTACGAAGGTGATCTGGGTCGAGACGCCGTCGAACCCGCTCCTCGGCATCACCGACATCGCGGCGGTCGCCGATGTGGCGCGGACGGCGGGCGCGAAGCTGGTCGTCGACAACACCTTCGCGTCGCCGTACCTCCAGCAGCCGCTGGCGCTGGGCGCGGACGTGGTCGTGCACTCGCTGACCAAGTACATGGGCGGCCACTCCGATGTCGTCGGCGGCGCGCTGGTCACGGCCGACGAGGCGCTCGGCGAGGAACTGGCGTACCACCAGAACGCGATGGGCGCGGTGGCCGGTCCCTTCGACTCGTGGATCGTGCTGCGGGGCATCAAGACGCTCGCCGTCCGCATGGACCGGCACAGCGAGAACGCCTCCCGGGTGGCCGAGATGCTCACCTCGCACCCGAAGGTCACCCACGTCCTGTACCCGGGCCTCCCCGACCACCCGGGCCACGAGATCGCCGCGAAGCAGATGCGCGGTTTCGGCGGCATGATCTCCTTCCGGGTCGCGGGCGGCGAGGAGGCGGCGGTCGAGGTGTGCAACCGCGCCAAGCTGTTCACGCTGGGCGAGTCCCTCGGCGGCGTCGAGTCGCTCATCGAGCACCCGGGCCGGATGACGCACGCCAGCGTGGCGGGTTCGCTGCTGGAGGTCCCGGCGGACCTGGTGCGGCTGTCGGTCGGCATCGAGAACGTCGAGGACCTGCTGACGGACCTGCGCGAGGCACTCGGCTGACACCGCTCGGGCCGGTACGGGCCGGTACGGGCCGGTCGGAGCCGGCGGGGCCGGTCGGGCCGTACCGGTCGGCCGGTACCGCACGGCGGCGGGTCCCTCAGAACTCCTCGAAGCGCGGCGTCGTGGGTGGTGCGGGCTCCGGCCACGGGTCGGTGAGCGCCGCCCACACCACGAACGCCACCATCGACACGGTCAGCAGCGCCCACAGCACCAGGTGCCGGAGCCTGGCCCGGCGCAGGGCGCGCACGCCGTCGGCGACCGCCCGGGGCAGCAGGTCCGGCGGCACCCGTGGACGCGGGGCGTCCGCCAGCAGCCGCCGGACCTCGGCCGCCTTGCGGTCCTCGCCGTTCACGGCGTCACCGTCCGGGCGGCGGGCGCCGTCGGCGGGGCCGGCCGCGCGGGGGCGCTGCGCAGGGTGCTGACCGCCCGGGTGCACAGGGCGCGGACCCGGTCGGGCGGCAGCCCGAGCAGCGCCCCGACGTGCTCGTCGGGCAGTCCCTCGTACAGCCGGAGCACGACGATCAGCCGTTCCCGCGGCGGCAGCCGGGACAGCGGGCCGCCCCGGCCCCGGTGGTGGCGCCAGGCGGACCGGGCGAACCGGGCGGCCAGCTCCCGGCGGGCCATGGCGTACGGGTCGTCGGCGTTCCTCGCGTACCAGTGGGCGTATGTCGCGGCGAGGGCGGCGACCAGGAGCCGCTGGGCCCGCGGGTTGGCGCCGGGCGGCCTGGCCGGCTCGGTCGTCAGCAGCGTCGCGGCATGCAGCAGGCGGCCGCCGGTGCCCGCGACGAACGCCTCGAACTCGCGGACGTGGGCGCGGCCGGACGCGCGGGCGTGTTCCCGGTGGGGCGTGCGGTCGCCCTGGTACGCGCGGGCGTGTTCCCGGTGGGGCGTGCGGTCGCCCTGGTACGCGCGGTCGCTGCCGGCCGCTCGTCCACCTTCCCCGTGTGAGGCCACGTCCTCATATGAGGCCAGGGCCCGCGACCGGGTCAAGGGTCGTGACACCGGCCACGCTCACGCGGTCAGGAACCGGGCGCCGGCTCCGGGTGCGCGGGCGGCAGCAGGCCCTGCCGGGCGGACAGCGCCGAGTTGAAACGGGTCAGCAGCGTGCAGAACGACTCGCGCTCCTGCGGGGTCCAGCCCTCGGTCACCTCGGCCATCAGGTGGCGCCGCGACAGGCGGACCTCCTCAAGCCGGGCAAGGCCGCGCGGCGACAGCTGGAGCACGACCGCCCGGCCGTCCTCCGGATGCGACGTGCGCTTCACGAGGCCGGTGTCGACGAGCGGCGCGACCTGGCGTGTGACCGTGGACGAGTCGATGCCCATCCCGGCCGCCAGTGCCTTCACGCCCATCGGGCCTTCCTGGTCGAGCCGGTTGAGCAGCAGGTAGGCGGCCCGGTCCATGGAGTTGCGGAGCTGGCCGGTACCCCCGAGGCGGGTCTGTTCGGCGCGCCGCGCGAAGACGGCCACCTCGTGCTGGAGGGCGTCGAGGAGACCGGTGTCACCCGGGGGCTCGGGGGTCGCCCCCATGGAGACAGACGCAGTGGTCGTCATGTCCTGGGAAGTGGGCATGGCTGCGGGGCTCTCTCGTGCGGCGGTCGGTTGGTGGGGGACAGAGTACGCGGACTGTCCCGGGTCCGTACCGGCGCTGCGGGAACCGGATGGCACACATCATGAGCTGCGAGACTGGGTGTCATGAGCTTCCCCAGGCATGACCCCTTGCACCCCCTCATGCTGGACGACGTCAAGGGCGCGCAGAAGATGCTGTCCGGTGTCGCCCGCGCGACGCCGATGGAGGGCAGCAGGTTCCTGTCGCGGCTGGTGGGGGCGCCCGTGCTGTTCAAGTGCGAGAACCTGCAGCGCACCGGGTCCTTCAAGCTGCGCGGCGCGTACGTGCGGATCGCCGGGCTGCGGCCCGAGGAGCGGGCCGCCGGGGTCGTCGCCGCGTCCGCGGGCAACCACGCGCAGGGCGTCGCGCTCGCCTCGTCGCTGCTCGGGGTGCGCTCCACGGTGTTCATGCCGGTCGGCGCCCCGCTGCCGAAGGTGGCGGCGACGCGCGAGTACGGCGCCGAGGTGCGGCTGCACGGGCAGGTGGTGGACGAGGCGCTCGCCGCGGCGCAGAGCTACGCCCGCGAGACCGGCGCGGTGTTCATCCACCCCTTCGACCACCCGGACGTCATCGCGGGCCAGGGCACGGTCGGTCTGGAGATCCTCGAACAGTGCCCGGAGGTGCGGACGATCGTCGTCGGCATGGGCGGCGGCGGGCTGGCCGCGGGCATCGGGCTCGCGGTGAAGGCCCTTCGCCCGGACGTCAAGGTGGTCGGGGTGCAGGCGGAAGGCGCCGCCGCGTACCCGCCGTCGCTGGCCAACGGCCGCCCCATGTCCGTGGAGTGCGCGCCCACCATGGCGGACGGCATCAAGGTGGGCCGCCCGGGGGACGTGCCGTTCCGGATCGTCGCGGAGGTGGTGGACGAGGTCCACACCGTCTCGGAAGACGCCCTGTCGTCGGCGCTGCTGCTGTGCCTGGAGCGGGCCAAGCTGGTCGTGGAACCGGCGGGCGCCAGCCCCGTCGCCGCGCTGCTCAGCGCACCCGAGCGGTTCCAGGGGCCCGTCGTCGCCGTACTGTCCGGCGGCAACGTCGACCCGCTGCTGCTCCAGCGCATCCTGCGGCACGGCATGGCCGCGGCGGGCCGGTACCTGAGCCTGCGGCTGCGGCTGGCCGACCGGCCGGGGGCGCTCGCCGATCTGCTGGGCGTGCTGACCGTGGTGGACGCGAACGTCCTGGACGTGGGTCACGTCCGTACCGACCCGAGGCTGGGGCTCACGGAGGTGGAGGTGGACCTCCAGCTGGAGACCAAGGGCCCGGAACACTGCGACGAGGTCCGGGCGGCCCTGCGCGAGGCCGGCTACATGGTGATGCCGGCGGCCCCCTGACGGCCGGTGAGGCACCGGGGGGAGGGGGTGGGCGGCCGCGTCCGGGACGTGGAGGGCCGCCCGGCGCGGGGCTTGCGGGCTGCCAGACTGGCCGTCTGGCCGTCTGGCCGTCTGGCCGTCTGGCCGTCTGGCCGTCGGGCCGTCGGGCCGTCGGGCCGACGGGGCGTCTGGTCGTCTGGGCGTCTGGTCGTGCGTAATTCCCTTGAGAGTCGCGATGTATCGCGTTAGTCTGTGCGGTGTGTCACGTGCGTTGTCACGCTCGCCGAGCCCCTCGACAGCGGCGTCCCTAAGCTGTGGACAGCGAGCTTCGGGGAGCGAAACACGCAAAGTGACCCCAAGTCGCACTGTCAACCTGGGAGACCCCATATGCCAGGCGCCATTCACGCCGAAGGTCTGGTGAAGACCTTCGGCAAAGTAAGAGCTCTGGACGGCGTGGACCTCGATGTTCCCGAGGGCACGGTCCTGGGACTGCTCGGCCCGAACGGCGCCGGCAAGACCACCACCGTCCGCGTCCTCACCACGCTGCTCCAGCCCGACAGCGGCAGGGCGTTCGTCGCGGGCATCGACGTACTCAAGCACCCCAACGAGGTCCGCAGGTCCATCGGCCTGTCCGGCCAGTTCGCCGCCGTCGACGAGTACCTCACCGGCCGCGAGAACCTCCAGATGGTCGGCCAGCTGTACCAGATGTCCGGCAAGGCCGCGAAGATACGCGCGGGCGAACTGCTCGACCGGTTCAACCTCGCCGACGCCGCCGACCGCACCGCCAAGACGTACTCCGGCGGCATGCGCCGCCGTCTCGACCTGGCGGCCGCCCTCGTCGTCTCCCCGCCCGTGATGTTCATGGACGAGCCGACCACCGGCCTCGACCCGCGCAACCGGCAGCAGCTGTGGGACGTCATCCAGGAACTCGTCGCCGGCGGCACGACGCTGCTGCTGACCACGCAGTACCTGGAGGAGGCCGACCACCTGGCCCACGACATCTGCGTCGTCGACCACGGCAAGGTCATCGCCCGCGGCACGTCCGACGAGCTCAAGGCCCGCACCGGCGGCGAGCGCGTCGAGGTCGTGGTCCACGCCCCCGACGAGATCGCCCACGGGCGCGAGGTCCTCGCCGGGTTCGGCAAGGGCGAGGTCACCGTCGAAGAGCACATGCGCAAGCTGACCGTGCCGGTCACCGGCGGCGCCAAGCTGCTCGCCGAGGTGATCCGCGAACTGGACGCCAGGGGCGTCGAGATCGACGACATCGGCCTGCGCCGCCCGACCCTGGACGACGTCTTCATCTCGCTCACCGGCCACGCCGCCGAGATCGCCGATGAAGAGGACGGGGAGACCGGCCGTACGCCGCGCAAGGAGGCCGCGAAGTGAGTTCCACGAGCACCACCGTCAGCGAGGCCGCCCGGATCGCCGGGCCCAGACCGCGCGGCGGTGTCACCCAGTCGATCGCCGACTCGCTCGTCGTCGCCCGGCGCAACCTGATCCGGATGAGCCGGATCCCCGAAATGGTGATCTTCGGACTGATCCAGCCGATCATGTTCGTGGTGCTGTTCAGCTACGTCTTCGGCGGCTCCATGAACATCGGCGGGACCACGGACCCGTCCGTCTACCGGAACTTCCTCATGGCGGGCATCTTCGCCCAGACCGTCACCTTCGCCACGGCAGGCGCGGGCGCGGGCATCGCCGACGACATGCACAAGGGCCTCATCGACCGGTTCCGGTCGCTGCCCATGGCCCGGGGCGCGGTCCTCACCGGCCGTACGCTGGCCGACCTCGTACAGACCGCGCTGACGGTCGTCGTCCTCACGGTCGTCGCCCTGCTCGTCGGCTGGCGTATCCACGAGGGCATCCCCAAGGCGCTCGGCGCGTTCGCGCTGCTGCTCCTCCTCGGGTACGCGTTCTCCTGGATCGGCGCGCTGATCGGCCTGTCCGTGCGGACGCCGGAGGCCGCCACGTCCGGCGGGCTGATCTGGCTCTTCCCGGTGACGTTCATCTCGAACGCGTTCGTCGACTCCGGACGGATGACGCCCTGGCTGCGGCACATCGCCGAATGGAACCCGTTCAGCGCCACCGTGCAGGCGTGCCGCGAGCTCTTCGGGAACCCGGGCGTCTCGCAGTCCGACGCCTGGCCCATGCAGCACCCGGTGCTGGCCTCGATCATCTGGTCCCTGGTGATCATCGCGGTGTTCCGCACGCTGGCCGTGCGCAAGTACCGCTCGGCCGCCGCCTGAGCCGTCACCCGACCGCCAACCGACCGCCACCAGGGCGACCGCTCCGGCAGGAGAACCGCCGGCACGAGACCCCGGAGCACCGGCAGGAGGCACACGAAGGGCCGGGTCCGCGTTCACCGCGGCCCGGCCCTCCGCATGCGTACGTCGCGGGGCTCAGCCCTGGTACGGCTTGGCGTCGAGGATCTTGACCGAGGCCGTCTTGCCGTTCGGCAGCTCGTACGCGGCGTCCTCGCCGACCTTCTTGCCGTTCACACCGGAGCCGAGCGGCGACTGCGGCGAATAGGTCTCGATCGCCGAGCTCGCGTACTCGCGGGAGGCGAGCAGGAACGTCAGGGTGTCGTCCTCGTCGCCGTCGAAGGCGATCGTGACGACCATGCCGGGGGCCACCACACCGCTCGCCGCGGGCGCCTCGCCCACCTTCGCGTGTTCCAGGAGCTGGGTGAGCTGGCGGACGCGCAGCTCCTGCTTGCCCTGCTCCTCCTTGGCCGCGTGGTACCCGCCGTTCTCGCGCAGGTCGCCCTCCTCGCGCGCCGCCGCGATCTTGGCAGCGATCTCGGTTCGCGCGGGACCAGACAGGTACTCCAGCTCGGCCTTGAGCTGGTTGTACGCCTCCTGGGTGAGCCAGGTGACGTTGTCGCTGGTCTGGGTCACAGGTGCTCCTCGTCGGTGCTGGGAATACAAAGCATCGCCCTATCCAGAAGGATGCTGCCTTACTGGAAGGGCGAAACCACGAGCCTAACAATTCCGGGCGGGAAGGGGGAGGACGAATGTCACGGAACTTACGACTCCGCAGGTCAGCCGTTACCGGTAGGGCCGCGCACCGGACGTGTCGGCCGTCCGGGTGCCGGGGGCGCGGTCCCGGCGCGCGGTCCGGTGCGCGGTCCCGGCGGCGCCGGACGCGTCAGTCGGCGGTGCAGCCGAGCAGCTCGGCGGCGGTCGCCTTCTCGGTCGTACGGACCGTGACGACCTGGTCGATACGGTCCTGCCGCTGGTCGAACCTGACGTCCTTGCGGCCCACCTCGGCACCGCTCTCCGCGAGAGCGCGCAGGGTGCAGTACCCGGTGGCGGCGGTCTCCTTGCGGACCTCCAGATGCACCTGCACATGATCGGCGGCCGACACATCGAACTTGATCATCTCGGCGCTGATCCGCTGCCCGGCGATGTAGTCGTAGCCGAACCAGCCGACGAGGGCGATCAGCCCGGTACCCAGCACCGCGCCGACGACCTTGAGCCCGCGGTCGGTGCGCTCCTCCGCCGGCCGGCCGTAACGGCCCTCGGGCAGCCGCACGCCGCCCTCGGGGGCCCGCATGCCGCCCTCGGGAAGCGGCGCGTCGCCCTCCGGGAGCCGCGCGTCGGAGCCGTCGATGCCGCGGCCGCCTGCCCCGCTCATGCCCGTTCCTCTCGTACGCCGGACGACGGAATTTTCCGCGCGCCGATTCCGTCACTATAGAAGCCGCCCTCCAGCCCCCAGCCCTCCAGCCCCCAGATCTACGTCCTTCGGGACGGCCCGGATACATCGACCAATCAATGAGGACCGAGTCTTGACTGAGCAGCTGCGACTGATGGCCGTGCACGCCCACCCCGACGACGAGTCGAGCAAGGGCGCGGCGACGATGGCCAAGTATGTGTCCGAGGGGGTGGACGTGCTGGTCGTGACGTGCACGGGAGGCGAGCGCGGCTCCATCCTGAACCCCAAGCTCCAGGGCGACGCGTACATCGAGGAGAACATCCACGAGGTACGGCGCAAGGAGATGGACGAGGCCCGCGAGATCCTCGGCGTGCGCCAGGAGTGGCTCGGGTTCGTGGACTCCGGCCTGCCGGAGGGCGACCCGCTGCCGCCGCTTCCCCAGGGCTGCTTCGCCCTGGAGGACGTCGACAAGGCCGCCGGGCGCCTGGTGAAGGCGATCCGCGAGTTCCGTCCCCAGGTCATCACGACCTACGACGAGAACGGCGGCTACCCGCACCCGGACCACATCATGACCCACAAGATCACGATGGTGGCCTTCGATGGCGCGGCCGACGCCGAGAAGTACCCGGAGTCCGAGTTCGGCCCGGTCTGGCAGCCCCTGAAGGTCTACTACAACCAGGGCTTCAACCGTCCGCGCACCGTCGCCCTGCACGAGGCGCTGCTGGCGCGGGGCCTGGAGTCCCCGTACGGGGAGTGGCTGGAGCGCTGGAAGGAGTTCGAGCGCGCCCCGCGCACGCTGACCACGCACGTTCCGTGCGCCGACTTCTTCGAGACCCGTGACAAGGCGCTGATCGCGCACCGTACGCAGATCGATCCGGACGGTGGCTGGTTCCGCGTGCCGATGGAGATCCAGCAGGAGGTCTGGCCGACCGAGGACTACGAGCTCGCCAAGTCCCTGGTCGATACCTCCCTCCCCGAGAACGACCTCTTCGCGGGCATCCGCGACAATGCCTGACATGAGCGCACACCTGGCACTGACCCACCTCGTCCCGCTGGCCAAGGAGCTGGACGAGAACAAGGTGACCCCCGGCGTCCTCGGTTTCATCGTCTTCGCGGTCATGGCCGGGGCCGTCTGGCTGCTGATGAAGTCGATGAACCGGCATATGAACAAGGTCGACTTCGAGGAGGCCCCGGAGCCGTCCGCCGCGGCCGCCGCACCGGCGGCCCCCGCCAAGGAGTGACGGCCGATGACGCGGCCGCGCCGGTGACCGGCCGACTCCCGCGTCGGTGACCCACCGGCGGCCCGGTGACCCACCCGGTCACCGGACCGCCGGGCGGTACCGCTGTGTGCTGTCCGGCGCGCCAGGGGTACTGCGGCAGGATGGGCACCATGCCGAACCGACTCGCTCAGGCCACGTCCCCGTACCTCGCCCAGCACGCGGACAACCCCGTCGACTGGTGGCCATGGGAGGCCGGCGCGTTCGAAGAAGCCCGGCGGCGCGATGTCCCCGTGTTCCTGAGCGTCGGCTACAGCGCGTGCCACTGGTGCCACGTCATGGCACATGAGTCCTTCGAGGACGACGACACCGCCGCCTACATGAACGAGCACTTCGTGTCCGTCAAGGTGGACCGCGAGGAGCGGCCCGACGTGGACGCGGTCTACATGGAGGCCGTGCAGGCCGCCACGGGGCAGGGCGGCTGGCCGATGTCCGTCTTCATGACGCCGGACGGGGAGCCGTTCTACTTCGGCACGTACTTCCCGCCGGAGCCCCGCCATGGGATGCCGTCGTTCCGCCAGGTGCTCGAAGGCGTCGCCGCCGCCTGGTCCGACCGGCGCGACGAGGTCGGACAGGTCGCCGGGAACATCGTGCGGGAGCTGTCGGGACGGTCCCTCACACTGGACGCCATCGGGCCGGCCGCCGGGACCCCTGGCGAACAGGAGCTCGCGCAGGCGCTGCTCGGCCTGACCCGCGAGTACGACGAGCGGCACGGCGGCTTCGGCGGGGCGCCGAAGTTCCCGCCGTCCATGGCGGTCGAGTTCCTGCTGCGCCACCACGCCCGCACCGGCGCCGACGGCGCCCTCCAGATGGCCGCCGACACCTGTGAGGCGATGGCCCGCGGCGGCATCTACGACCAGCTCGGCGGCGGTTTCGCGCGCTACTCGGTGGACCGCGAGTGGGTGGTACCCCACTTCGAGAAGATGCTGTACGACAACGCGCTGCTGTGCCGGGTGTACGCCCGTCTGTGGCGGGCCACCGGCAGTGGGCTCGCGCGGCGCGTCGCCCTGGAGACGGCCGACTTCATGGTGCGTGAACTGCGTACTCCCGAGGGCGGGTTCGCCTCGGCGCTGGACGCCGACTCCGACGACGGTACGGGCAGGCACGTCGAGGGCGCGTACTACGTGTGGACGCCGGAGCAACTGCGCCTCGTCCTCGGGGACGACGACGCCTCGTACGCCGCGCAGTACTTCGGGGTCACCGACGAGGGCACTTTCGAGGAAGGCGCCTCCGTGCTGCAACTCCCGCAGGGCGCGGGCGTCGTGGACGCGGAGCGCGTCGGGCGCATTCGGGAGCGGCTGCTCGCCGCGCGCGACCTCCGGCCGAGGCCGGGCCGCGATGACAAGATCGTCGCCGCCTGGAACGGGCTCGCGATCGCCGCGCTGGCCGAGACCGGCGCCTACTTCGACCGTCCGGACCTCGTCGAACGGGCCACGGACGCCGCCGACCTGCTCGTACGGCTCCACATGGACGAGGGCGCGCGGCTGACGCGGACCTCCAAGGACGGCCGGGCGGGCGCCAACGCGGGGGTCCTGGAGGACTACGGCGATGTCGCCGAGGGGTTCCTCGCGCTGGCCGCTGTCACGGGCGAGGGTGCCTGGCTGGAGTTCGCCGGGTTCCTGCTCGACATCGTGCTGGACCAGTTCGCCGGGGCCGACGGTGCCCTGTACGACACGGCCCATGACGCCGAGCCGCTGATCCGCCGCCCGCAGGACCCCACGGACAACGCCGCGCCCTCCGGCTGGACCGCCGCCGCCGGGGCCCTGCTGTCGTACGCCGCCCACACCGGCTCCGAGGCCCACCGCACCGCGGCCGAGCGTGCCCTCGGGGTGGTGAAGGCGCTCGGGCCGCGCGCCCCCCGGTTCATCGGCTGGGGTCTCGCCACCGCCGAGGCGCTGCTCGACGGGCCCCGGGAGGTCGCCGTCGTGGGGGCGCGCGAGGACGCGGCGGCCCGTGAGCTGCACCGGACGGCGCTGCTCGGGACGGCGCCGGGAGCGGTCGTCGCGTTCGGGGAGCCGGACGGCGACGAGTTTCCGCTGCTCAGGGACCGGTCGTTGATCGACGGGCGCCCTGCGGCCTATGTCTGCCGCCACTTCGTGTGCGACGCTCCTACCACGGACGCGGAGGATCTTGCCGGGAAACTGTCCAACTGACCCCGGAAACAAGGTTTTTATCGGGACAGCTCCTGACTGTCACGATCTCCCTCTATTCTCATCGATCGAGGAGGGGACTTCCGGCCGCCATGGGGAGGCGGGCGCGGAGGCCGTTCGAAGGCGTCACCGGCCAGGGGGGTCCTGCCGCGAACGACCCGGACCCCGCCTCAGGGGAATGATCCGTGCCGCGGCTGGGCACGACCACGCGCTCGACCGGGTGCGGGCGCCGCCGCGGCGACAGGTCCGAGGGGGGACTTCGTGCTGTTATCGCTGCTCATCGCTGCCATATCGCTGGCTCTGTTCTGGATGGCCGCGTTCACGCTCTGGTGGCAGATGCATGCCTGGCGGACGCCGGAGACGCTCGCCGCCACCCGTTTCGAGAGCCCGCGCGGCGCCCAGGGGCTGTCGTTCTCGCTCCTGCTGCCGGCCCGCCATGAGCAACTCGTCCTGGAGCACACGATCGAGCGGCTCAGGGAGTCCGGCCACCGCGACTACGAGATCATCGTGATCGTCGGGCACGACGATCCGGAGACCGCCGAGGTCGCCGAACGGGCCGCGGCCCGCGACCCCGACCGGGTGCGGGTCGTCGTCGACACCCATGAGACGAAGAACAAGCCCAAGGCGCTGAACACGGCCCTGCCGTACTGCCGCGGCGACATCGTGGGCGTCTTCGACGCCGAGGACCAGGTCCACCCCGAGCTGCTCGCCCATGTCGACCACGCCTTCACCTCCACCGGCGCCGACGTCGTCCAGGGCGGCGTGCAGCTCATCAACTTCCACTCCAACTGGTACGCGCTGCGCAACTGCCTGGAGTACTTCTTCTGGTTCCGCAGCCGCCTCCACCTGCACGCCGCCAAGGGCTTCATCCCGCTCGGCGGCAACACCGTCTTCGTCCGCACGGACGTGCTGCGCGACGCGGGCGGCTGGGACCCGAACTGCCTCGCCGAGGACTGCGACCTCGGCGTCCGGCTGTCGTCGGCCGGCAAGCGGGTCGTCGTCGCCTACGACGCCGACATGGTCACCCGCGAGGAGACGCCCGGCTCCCTGATGGCCCTCCTCAAGCAGCGCACCCGCTGGAACCAGGGCTTCCTGCAGGTCTACCGGAAGGGAGACTGGCGGCGGCTGCCCACGCTGGGGCAGCGGATGCTGGCCCGCTACACCCTGATGACCCCGTTCATGCAGGCGTTCACCGGCGTCGTCATCCCGCTCAACGTGGCGGTCGCGCTGTTCCTCGACGTACCGATCGGGATCGCCGTCGTCACCTTCCTGCCGATGCTCACCGCCCTGGTCACCTTCGTCTTCGAGGTGGTCGGGCTGCACGACTTCGGCACGCAGTACGGGCTGCGGGTCCGGTTCGGCCACTACGTGAAGCTCATCGTGGGCGGGCCGTTCTACCAGCTGCTGCTGGCGGGCGCCGCCGTCCGCGCGGTGTGGCGGGAGCAGCGCGGCCGCAGCGACTGGGAGCTCACCAGCCATGTCGGCGCCCACCTCGTACGGGAGGAAGCCACCCCATGACGTCCACCCTCACCCCGCCCCGCGGCACCGCCACGGTCGCCGCGGCCGGGCGGCCCACCATCGTCGTGGGCGCCGCACCCGCGCCGTTCCGGTTCCGCTCCTCCCACCCCGACCAGCTCCTGTGCCTGGCGCTCCTCCTGGTCATCGCCGTCGTCCAGGCGGTCAACATCTCTGGCTTCCCGTCGTTCAGCGACGACGAGGGCACCTACCTCGCCCAGGCGTGGGCCGTGCAGCAGGGCGAGGGCCTCGCCCACTACGAGTACTGGTACGACCATCCGCCGCTCGGCTGGATACAGATAGCCCTGCTGAGCTGGCTGCCCGCTCTCCTCGCACCCGAGGCGATGACCGTGGGCGCCGTGCGCTCGGTGATGCTGAGCATCACGCTCGTCACCGCCGCCCTGCTGTACGTCCTGGCGCGCCGCCTCGCGCTGCCGCGCTGGACCGCCGCCCTCGCCGTCGTCCTGTTCGGGCTGTCGCCGCTCGCCGTCGAACTGCACCGGCAGATCTTCCTCGACAACATCGCCGTCGCCTGGATCATCGGTGCGTTCGTGCTCGCCGCCTCGCCCAGCCGTCATCTGTGGCACCACTTCGCGGCCGGTATCTGCGCGGCCGTCGCCGTGCTGTCGAAGGAGACGATGCTGCTGGCGCTGCCCGCGCTGCTGTTCACGATGTGGCGGCACAGCCACCGCGCCACCCGTAAGTTCGCCGTGACCGGGGCGCTGACCTCCTGCGTACTGATCGGCCTGCTGTACCCGCTGTTCGCGCTGCTCAACAATGAACTCCTGCCCGGCAGGGGGCATGTGTCGCTCTGGGACGGCGTCGTCTACCAGCTGTCGCGGCCCGGCTCCGGGTCGATCTTCACCGACGGCAGCGGCGCCAACAAGGTCCTCGACTCCTGGCTGTACTACGACCGGGTGCTGCCGCTCGCCGGACTGGCCGCCGCGCTGCTCCTCGCGGCCACCTACCGCTGGTCGGTGACGGCACGGGCGACGGCCGGGCCCGCGTTCGTCGTCGTGCTGCTCGGCTCCGTCGCCGCGTTCCGCACCTCCGGCTATCTGCCCGACATGTACATCATCCAGGCGCTGCCGTTCCTGGCCCTGTGCCTGGCCGCCGTCGCCGCGTCCGTCTGGGGCCTGCTCCAGCGGCGGCTGCACCGGGGCGTGGCCGTGCCCCTGTTCGGCGCCCTGCTGCTCGCGGGCGCCGCGTACACCGTGCCGCACTGGTACGAGGGCACGCGCGCCGCCATGACCGACGACCCCAACGCCCGGTTCCGCGCGGCCGCCGCCTGGCTCGACCCGGCCGCGGGGAACGTCACCGACCCGGCGAGCAAGCGCGTCCTCGTCGACGACTCCCTCTGGATGGACCTCGTCCACCAGGGCTACCGGCCCGGCACCGGCGCCATCTGGTTCTACAAGGCCGACCTCGACCCGGCCGTGTCCAGGGTCCTGGACGACGGCTGGCGCGACATCGACTACATCGTCTCCACCCCCACCGTCCGCCGTGACGCGAAGGACCTGCCCACCGTGGCCGACGTGCTGGAGCACTCCGAACCCGTCGCCACGTTCGGCGAGGGCGAGCAGCGCGTCGAGATCCGCCGCACGGTCCCCGACCGGACCGGCGGTGACGCCCGGTGACCAGCCCCCTCATCCGGGAGAGCGACCTCCATGTCGCCGCGCCGGCCGCCGTCACCGTCGTCGTGCCGACCTTCAACGAGGCCGGCAACGTACGCGAGCTGCTGGGCCGGCTCGCCGCGTCCACCGTCGGCCACCTGCCGTACGAGGTGGTCTTCGTGGACGACTCCACCGACGACACCCCCGACATCGTCCGCGAGGCCGCCCCCGACTTCCCGTTTCCCGTCACGCTCATCCACCGCGACGAACCCGTCGGCGGGCTCGGCGGCGCCGTCGTGGAGGGCCTGCGGGCCGCCGCGGCCGACTGGGTCGTCGTCATGGACGGCGACCTCCAGCACCCGCCCGAGCTGATCCCCGAGCTGATCGCCCGGGGCGAGGGCACCGGCGCCGACCTGGTCGTCGCCAGCCGCTACGCCAGGGGCGGCAGCCGCGCCGGACTCGCGGGCGGCTACCGCGTCCTCGTGTCCCGCGTGTCGACGCTGCTCACCAAGGCCCTGTTCCCGCGCCGCCTGGGCGGGGTCAGCGACCCGATGAGCGGCTTCTTCGCCGTCCGCAGGGCGGCCGTCGAGGCGGACGGGCTGCGGCCCCTCGGCTACAAGATCCTGCTGGAACTGGCGGTCCGCCGCCGCCCGGAGTCCATCACGGGCGTCGCCGAGGTCCCGTTCGCGTTCCAGGAGCGGTTCACCGGCCTGTCGAAGTCCTCACCCCGCGAAGGGCTCAGGTTCCTGCAGCACCTCGCGGGCCTGCGCACCGGCTCCGCCATGTCCCGGATGGTCGTCTTCGGGCTGATCGGACTGACCGGGTTCCTGCCCAACCTGGCCGCCCTGTACCTGCTGACCGGCGCCGGGCTGCACTACCTGCCTGCGGAGATCATCGCCAACCAGTTCGGCGTCACCTGGAACCTGCTGCTCACCGAGGCGCTGCTCTTCCACCGCGAACGCGGGCACCGCCACTGGGCGGACCGCTGGACCCGGTTCGCGCTGCTCGCCAACGCCGATCTGCTGCTGCGCATACCGCTGATCGCGCTGCTCGTGGCGTACCTCGGCATGACCGCCGTGCCCGCCACCGCCCTCGCACTCGTCGCGACGTTCGTCCTGCGCTTCGCCGCGACGCAGGCCCTGATCTACGTACCACGTCCACGCAAGAGGAGGCCCGCACCGTGACACCACAACCACGACACCGGCGCGTACGCACCCGGTGGCGGCGAGCGATCGCCGGCACCGCCCTCCTCGCGCTGATAAGCGGCGGCCTGTCGCTCACCACCGCCGAACGGGCCGAGGCCGGGGTGAACCTGCTGGTCAACCCGGGGTTCGAAACCCTCAAGCCGGAGGGCACGCCGCGCTGCTGGGACATCTACGGCTGGGGCGACAACGACCACGCCTTCCGTCTCACCGATGACGCGCACAGCGGTGGGAAGGCCATGGAGCTGACGCTGACCCGCAGGGCGGACGGCGACCACAAGGCCATGATGTACGAGACGCCGTCCTGCGCCCCCAACGTGACGCCGGGTCATCAGTACGACCTGTCCGTCTGGTACAAGTCGACCAGCCCCGACATCGCGGTGACGCTGTTCCGCCGGGACGCCCGGCAGGGCTGGGTGTACTGGACCGATGTGATGACGCCGCCGATGAGCGCCGGCTACCGGCGGGCCGAGGTGCGCACCCCGCCCGTACCACCGGGCACCGACCAGATCAGCTGGGGTGTCTCCCTGTACGGCACGGGCACGCTCACCACCGACGACTACACGATGGAGGACGCGACGCTGCCGGCGGCGGGGGAGGCGTGCACGGCCGGCAAGGCGTGCACGGAGGGCGCCTGGGAGGTGCTGCCGTTCCAGAACCCGGTCCGGTCCATGCACGCGGTCGTCCTCAGGACCGGGAAAGTGCTGCTGGTGGCCGGCTCGGGCAACGACCCCGAGCAGTTCGCCGCGGGTACGTTCGAGACCGCCGTGTACAACCCCGCCGACGGTTCGTTCAAGCGGATCCGTACGCCCATCGACCTGTTCTGCTCCGGCCATGTGCAGCTCGCCGACGGCAAGGTGCTGATCATGGGCGGCAACAAGGGCTACCCGTCCGACGACGGGAAGATCGGCTACCAGGGCTACAAGGACTCGTACCTGTTCGACCCGGAGACCGAGACCTACACCCGCACCAACGACATGAACGACGGCCACTGGTACCCGTCGGCGACCGTCCTCGGCAACGGTGACGTGATCTCGTTCGGCGGGCTCCGGGAGGACTCCACCGGCTCGGTCACCGCCGAGAGGTGGTCGGCCGCGCAGAACAAGTGGCTGCCGCTCGGCGAGGTCAACCAGACCTGGTCGTACTGGGGCCTGTACCCGTCGATGATCCTCATGCAGGACGGCCGGCTGTTCTACTCCGGCAGCCATGTCTTCGGCAACGGCACCCCCGGCACCGGCGCCTCGATCTACGACTACGGGGCCAACACCGTCACCGACGTCCCCGGTCTCCAGAACAAGGACGAGCGGGACCAGTCGGCGAGCGTGCTGCTGCCGCCGGCCCAGGACCAGCGCGTCCTGACCATCGGAGGCGGCAACAACGAGACCAACCCGGACGCCAACCGGCTCACCGACATCATCGACCTCAAGCAGCCCGACCCGTCCTACAAGCCGGGGCCGCTGCTGCCGCAGGGCACCCAGTCCGTGGGCGGGGCGCCCCGGGCGCCGCAGACCGGCGCGCAGGGCAAGATGTACGTCTCCGCGGTGCTGCTGCCCGACGGGAAGGTCTTCGAGACGGGCGGCGCCCTGCACAACCGGGCCGATCCCGTCTACGAGGCGTCCATGTTCGACCCGGCCACCGACAGCTGGCAGCCGGGCATGGCCACCGACCCGGCCGACCGCGGCTACCACTCGGCGTCGTTCCTGCTGCCCGACGGCCGGGTGATGTCGGTCGGCGACAACCCGGGCGACGGCTCGTTCACCGACAAGGTGTCCGTGTACACGCCGCCGTACCTGTTCAAGGGGGCGCGTCCGCAGATCACCTCGGTGATCGACAACCGCTGGAAGTACGGCGACACCCAGCGGATCACGGTGGACCGGCCCCTCGTGAAGGCCGAACTGATCCGTCCGGCTGCGGTCACCCACTCCTCGGACCCCAACCAGCGGTTCGTGGACCTGCCGATGACCGTGATCGACGACCGGACCATCGACCTGAACGTGACCAGCAACCCGAACATCGCGCCGCCCGGCTGGTACATGCTGTTCGGCGTCGACGCGGGCGGGGTGCCGTCGGTCGCGGAGTGGGTCCATGTGAGCGGCCCCACCGCTCTCGACGCGCCCGCCCCGCACGTCCACGACTTCGCCGGGGAGCTCGCCCAGGCCCCGAAGAAGCCGCGGCCCCAGCGGACGTCCGCGCCGGTGAGCACGACGATCTCCGGGTGCGACCGGCACTACGGCACGGCCGACGTGTGCGTGCCGACCGCGTTCCCCGAGCCGGTGAAGCCCACCACGCGTGCCCGCTGCGACTGGCTGGCCGCCCACGGCTACGGGCCGCTCAAGGTCAACGGCGAGGACGACCCGCTGCGCCTCGACCCGGACAGGGACGGCACCGCCTGCGGCAAGGGCGACGTCAAGGCGGGCAAGCCCGCCCAGCGCCCCTAGCCGCCGGGTAGCGCGCGCGGAAGGGCCGGCCCGGTTCACGGGGCCGGCCCTTCCGTCGTCCTGTGAGATGCGCCATGCGGCCGAGGGCCTCCACGAGGCCGGATAGTGGCCGCGAACCGGATGCGATCGCCGGGGAGGCCCCGAGATCTCTGGGCGCTACGCGGAAGGCTAGTAGCGATCTCTCATTGCCAGCAGGCGCGGGTCCCTCGAAGAATGGCCGCGCCGCACAGGACCGCGGCGACCGGTCAAGAGGGGTGAGCATGAGACGAAAGCTGGCGACGATCCCGGCGATGGCGGCCGTTATCCTCGGATTCATGGCCGCACCGTCCGCGGGTGCCGTCACCTCCCCTCCCCTGGGCGTCTACGTGGGCCCGGGGAAGACGGCCGTGGTGAACGACTTCCAGACCTGGCTCGGCCGGTCGCCGGTCGCCGCGACCGATTATGTGGACCCGTCCGAGAACACCCAGTGGAATCAGTACGCGATGACGTACTGGGGTGACTGGAAGCGGGCGGAAGCCGGTCGGCGGTTCGTGCTCGGACTGCCGCTGCTGCCCAAGGGCGGAAACTTCGCGGACGGGCTCAGCGGCAGGTACGACCGGCAGTTCCAGGACCTGGCCGACATGATGATCGAGAACGGTCTGGGCGATTCCGTCGTCCGCCTCGGATACGAGGGCAACAACAGGATCATCGGGCCCTGGCAGGGGACCGACGACCCGGCCGCCTATCGGGCGATGTTCCGTCGCGTCGTCACCCTCATGCGCGCGCGTGCCGGCGCGGCCTTCCAGTTCGACTACAACATGGCCGTCGGAGCCGCCGGCAAGGTCACGTCGTTCGAGACGCTGTACCCCGGCGACGCGTACGTCGACATCGTGGGGCTGAACATCTACGACGTGTGGTGGCAGCACCCGGGCGCCACGCCCGCCGAGCGGTGGAACCACACCCTCACCACCAGGATGGGCGTGAACGACTTCAAGGCGTTCGCCGCCGCGCACGACAAGCCGGTGTCGTACCCGGAGTGGGGCCTCTACCGGAAGGGCGACTCCTACGCGGGCGGAGGCGACTCGCCCTACTTCATCGACCGGATGGCAGAGCTGGTCCGGGACGCGAGGTACCAGGCGTACTTCAACCTCGACTGGGGTGGCGGGACGCTGGACGAGTTCCCCGAGGGCAAGGCGCGGTACAAGCTCCGCTTCGGGGGCTGACCCGCCGGCCCTCAGATCCGCAGGCCGCCCCTGAGGGTGTCCAGCGCGGTGTTCATGAGCGCGACGACGTCGTCGCGCCGGCCGCGTTCGGCCCAGTACAGGGTCACCTCGCGCATCGCGCCCGTGACGGCCGCCGTGAAGACCCGTACGGCCAGGTCGTCCTGGGCCCGCCCGGTACGGTCGGCGAGGACGCGGGCCAGCAGCACCGAGGTCTCCGACATCGTCTCGGTCATCCGGGCGCGCACGGCCGGGACCTCCGCCACGAGCCGGGCCCGCTGCGCCAGCTCCTCGGGCTCGGTGGCGAGGAGCCCGCGTACGGCCTCCGTGACGACGATCCGCAGGGACTCCAGCGGTTCCTCCCCCGGGGGCCGGGCGCGCAGGGCCGACTCCATCAGCGCGTCGTACTCGTCGGTGAGGACGATGTCCTCCTTCGTGGGGAAGTACCGCACGACCGTGCTGGGCGAGACCTCGGCGGCCTGCGCGATCTGCTCGATGGTGGTCGCCTCGTACCCCTGCTCCTCGACGAGCCGGTAGGTGGCGCGGCGGATGGCGACACGGGTCTTGAGCTTCTTGCGTCCGCGCAGGCCCATGGTGTTCAGCGGCTCGGCTCGGTTCGGGGGCTCATGAGCGGCTCATGAGTGCTGGTACGCGACGAGCGAGATGCCGATGTAGTGGACGACGAACGCGGCGAGCGTCAGCGAGTGGAACACCTCGTGGAAGCCGAACCAGCGCGGTGACGGGTTGGGCCGCTTGAGGCCGTACACGACCCCGCCCACGCTGTAGAGCAGGCCGCCGACGATCACCAGGACGAGGACCGCGATACCGCCCGTGCGCAGGAAGTCCGGCAGGAAGAAGACGGCCGCCCAGCCCATCGCGATGTAGCACGGGGTGTACAGCCAGCGGGGCGCGCCGACCCAGAACACCCGGAACGCGATCCCGGCCGCCGCGGCCGCCCAGACCGCCCACAGCAGCACCCGCCCGGTGGAGTCGGGGAGGAGGAGCAGCGTCAGAGGGGTATAGGTACCCGCGATGATGAGGAAGATGTTCGCGTGGTCGAGCCTCCGGAGGACCGCCGTGGCGCGCGGGCCCCAGGCGCCCCGGTGGTACAGGGCGCTCACGCCGAAGAGCAGGCAGGCGGTGAGCGCGTAGATGCCGCACGCGATCCGGCCGCGGGTGGAGTCCGCGAGCACGGTCAGCACGATGCCCGCGATCAGCGCGGCGGGGAACATGCCCGCGTGGAGCCACCCGCGCAGCCGTGGCTTGAGCGGTTGCGGAGCTATCTCGGTCACGGTCTCGGTCGCTTCGGACGCGGGCACAGTCATGACGGAATGCTACCTACGCACCCGTAAGTCACGGGATACGAGTGGCCATGCTCACGTGAGAAGCCCTCTGGACATATGCGCAATCCCGTCGGATGATCAAATGAGTGCGGTCGGCACCGGATGAGCACACAGGCAGCGTCCGGGTCGCAGCCCCCACGGGGCAACAACCACAAAACCCCTCAAAAAGGAGCAACCGTGGCGCGCGACAACGCGGCTCCCAGCACCACTGCCCCCACCGAGCACCAGGCCCTGATCACCTGGGTCGACGAGATCGCAGCGATCACGCAGCCGGACAACGTCGTCTGGTGTGACGGTTCCGAGGCCGAGTACGAGCGCCTGTGCGAGGAGCTCGTGGCCAAGGGCACGTTCAAGAAGCTGGACCCGACCCTGCGCCCGAACTCCTACTACGCGGCCTCCGACCCGTCCGACGTGGCACGTGTCGAGGACCGCACCTTCATCTGCTCCGAGAAGGAGGAGGACGCGGGCCCCACGAACCACTGGAAGGCCCCCGCCGAGATGCGGGAGATCTTCACCGGGGAGAACGGCGTCTTCCGCGGCTCCATGAAGGGCCGGACGATGTACGTCGTCCCCTTCTGCATGGGCCCCGTCGGCTCGCCGCTCTCCGCGATCGGCGTCGAGATCACCGACTCCGCGTACGTCGCGGTCTCCATGCGCACCATGACCCGCATGGGCCGGGACGTCCTGGACGAACTCGGCTCCGACGGCTTCTTCGTCAAGGCCGTCCACACGCTCGGCGCCCCGCTCGCCGAGGGCCAGGCCGACGTGCCGTGGCCCTGCAACACCACCAAGTACATCTCGCACTTCCCCGAGTCGCGCGAGATCTGGTCGTACGGCTCCGGCTACGGCGGCAACGCCCTGCTCGGCAAGAAGTGCTACGCCCTGCGCATCGCGTCCGTCATGGCGCGCGACGAGGGCTGGCTCGCCGAGCACATGCTCATCCTCAAGCTGACCCCGCCGCAGGGCGAGGCGAAGTACGTGGCCGCCGCCTTCCCGTCCGCGTGCGGCAAGACCAACCTCGCGATGCTGGAGCCGACCATCTCGGGCTGGACCGTCGAGACGATCGGCGACGACATCGCGTGGATGCGGTTCGGCGAGGACGGTCGGCTGTACGCGATCAACCCGGAGGCCGGCTTCTTCGGTGTCGCGCCGGGCACCGGCGAGCACACCAACGCCAACGCCATGAAGACCCTCTGGGGCAACGCCGTCTTCACCAACGTCGCGCTCACCGACGACGGCGACGTCTGGTGGGAGGGCATGACCGAGAAGGCGCCCGACCACCTGACGGACTGGAAGGGCAACGACTGGACGCCCGCGTCCGAGACGCCCGCCGCCCACCCCAACGCCCGCTTCACGGTGCCCGCGTCGCAGTGCCCGATCGTGGCGCCCGAGTGGGAGGACCCGAAGGGCGTGCCGATCTCGGCGATCCTGTTCGGCGGCCGCCGCGCCACGGCGGTCCCGCTGGTGACCGAGTCGTTCGACTGGCAGCACGGGGTCTTCCTCGGCGCCAACGTGGCCAGCGAGAAGACCGCCGCCGCCGAGGGCAAGGTCGGCGAGCTGCGCCGCGACCCGTTCGCCATGCTGCCGTTCTGCGGCTACAACATGGGCGACTACATGGCGCACTGGATCAAGGTCGGCAAGGACGCCGACCCGTCCAAGCTGCCGAAGATCTACTACGTGAACTGGTTCCGCAAGAACGAGGCGGGCTCGTTCGTCTGGCCGGGCTTCGGCGAGAACAGCCGCGTCCTGAAGTGGATCGTGGAGCGCCTGGAGGGCAGGGCCGAGGGCGTCGAGACCCCGATCGGCGTCCTGCCGACCCGGGAAGCCCTGGACACCGACGGTCTGGAGCTGCCGGAGGAGGACCTGGAGTTGCTGCTCAAGGTCGACACCGAGGTGTGGCGCGAGGAGGCCGCGCTGATCCCCGAGCACCTCAACACGTTCGGTGACCACACGCCGAAGGAGCTGTGGGACGAGTACCGCGCGCTGGTCTCCCGCCTGGGCTGACCGGGCCACCCGGACCCCGTGGCCGGTCCGCACGACATCGCCCTGACCTGTGGAGTCATCCCGGGCCGGCCGCGGTGAACGGCCCCCGGAGCGACAACGCCGTCGCTCCGGGGGCCTTTGCGTATCCGGGGGCCTTCGCGCACACGCGTACGCGCTGCGGGGCGCCGCGCACCAGGGACGCGGGTGGTGCGTGGTGGTGCGTGCCGGGTGGTGCGTGGTGGGCGTGCGTGGTGGGTGGCAACCCGGTCCGCGCGCTGGTGGCGGGCGCGGACCGGGGCCGTCAGGGGGCGCCGACGAGGCGGCTGTCGCCGAGGGCGGCGGTGTGGGCGTCCATGCGCTCGGCGGCCAGGATCGCGGCGGCCGTGTCGGCCCTGGAGGCCGCGACGACCAGGGCGCGCCCGGCGAGGGCGTGGGCCCGGCGGTGCAGGGCGGGGGTGTCCGCGCCGCTCAGGCCCGCGTGCCGGGCCGGCGGGGCGCCGCGCAGTCGCGCCACCTGGTGGGCGATGCGCTCGGCCGCGGTGTCGTCGCCGAGCTCGTCGGTGACGGCGAGGAGCGCGGACAGGTACCCGGCGAGCTGGATGTCCAGCTCCTCCTCACGGGAGCGGTGCGGGAACCGGGTCTGGTCGTCGTCGGCCATCCGGTGGACCGACTTGGTGCGGATCGGTTCGTACATGGGGGATGGCCTCCTGCTCTACGACAGGAGACCATCCTACCTTGGATTCTGTCTAAAGTTGAGTCGATCCCAAAAAGGGTGGCCGGGCGTCAGTGCTGGCCGTAGCCGTCGAGGAAGTTCCCGATCCGGGTCACCGCGTCCGCCAGGTCCTTGGCGTTCGGCAGCGTCACGATGCGGAAGTGGTCCGGCTCGTGCCAGTTGAAGCCCGTACCGTGCACGACCATGATCTTCTCGGCCCGCAGCAGGTCAAGGACCATCTGCCGGTCGTCCTTGATCTTGTAGACGGAGGGGTCGAGCCTCGGGAACAGGTACAGCGCGCCCTTCGGCTTCACGCAGGTCACACCCGGGATCCGGGTCAGCAGCTCGTACGCCGTGTCCCGCTGCTCCAGCAGCCGGCCGCCCGGCGCCACCAGCGCCTCGATCGATTGCCGGCCCTGCAGGGCGGCGGCGATGGCGTGCTGGGCGGGCATGTTGGCGCACAGCCGCATGTTCGCCAGGATCGTCAGACCCTCGACGTACGACGAGGCGTGCGCCTTCGGGCCGCAGACCGCCAGCCAGCCGCTGCGGTAGCCCGCGACCCGGTAGTTCTTCGACATGCCGTTGAAGGTGAGGCACAGCAGGTCCGGAGCGATCGCCGAGGTCGGCGTGTGCGTCGTGCCGTCGTAGAGGATCTTGTCGTAGATCTCGTCCGAGCAGACCACCAGATTGTGCCGGCGGGCGATCTCCGTGAGACCGCGCAGCATCTCGTCGTCGTACACCGCACCCGTCGGATTGTTCGGGTTGATGATCACGAGCGCCTTGGTCCGATCGGTGATCCTGCGCTCGATGTCGGCCAGGTCCGGCATCCAGTCGGCCTGCTCGTCGCACCGGTAGTGCACGGCCGTACCGCCGGCGAGGGCCACGGAGGCCGTCCACAGCGGATAGTCCGGCGCCGGCACGAGGACCTCGTCGCCGTCGTCCAGCAGCGCCTGCATGGCCATCTGGATCAGCTCCGAGACGCCGTTGCCGAGGTAGATGTCCTCGACGGAGAGCGGAATGCCCTTCGTCTCGTAGTGGCTCATCACCGCCCGCCGCGCCGACAGCAGCCCCTTCGCGTCCCCGTAGCCGTGCGACTCGCCGAGGTTGCGCAGCATGTCCTCGAGGATGGCGGGCGGGCACTCGAACCCGAACGCGGCCGGGTTGCCGGTGTTCAGCTTGAGGATGCGGTGGCCCGCCGCCTCCAGCCGCATCGCCTCATCGAGCACCGGGCCACGGATTTCGTAGCAGACGTTGGCGAGCTTCGTGGACTGGATGACCTGCATGTCCGCGAGCTTACGGCCGTGCCGGACGGGGCGCCTCGTGTTTTGTGCCACGTCATCCGTGCCGGGAGCCCGGCGGGGCGCCTGTGCCGGGGCCTTAGGGTGGCTCGTCATGTGGTCCTTGAGCGCTGTCGGATGCCGCCGCCTCGGGGCGGCCGGTTCGCTCGCGGTCGCCGCCGCGGGCTGGGGCGCCGGCGCCCTGCCCGCCCGCGACCCGTGGGGCCTGTGGGTGCCGCGCGGGTCCGGTGTGACGCTCGTGGCGACCGTCGTCGCCTACGCCGGCCTGACGCTGCTCGTCGCCGCCTGGTGGCGGTACGGGCGGCTGCTCGCCCGCCGGGACCCGGCCCCGGGCGGCGTACGGGAGGTGCTCGGCACGCTCCTCTGGTGGACCGCGCCGCTGCTGCTCGCCCCGCCGCTGTACAGCGCCGACGTGTACAGCTACATCGCGCAGGGCGCCATGGTCGTCGAAGGCCACGACGTCTACCGGGCCGGCCCCTCCGTGCTGGACCCGCACGGCATCGGCGGGGACGCCGCCGCGAGCGTCGGCGGCAACTGGACCGACACCCCGGCCCCGTACGGACCGGTGTTCCTGCTCCTGGCGCAGACCGTCACCCGGGTGACGGACGGGACGATCGTGCCGGCCGTGCTGGGCATGCGGCTGATCGCCCTCGGTGCGCTCGCCCTCATCGTCTGGGCCCTGCCCCGGCTGCCCCGGCCGGCCCGGTCGCCCCGGGGGAGCCGGGGGAACGGGGACAGGAACGGGAACGGGGACAGGGACGGGGACGGGAGCGGGGCGCTGTGGCTGGGTGCCCTCAACCCGCTGCTGTTGATCCACGTCGTCGGCGGCCTCCACAACGACGGGCTGATGGCCGGCCTCATGCTGGCCGGGGTCGTCCTCGCGCTGCGCGGCCGCCCGGTCGCCGGAGGCGCGCTCGTCGGCCTCGCCATGATGGTCAAGACACCGGCCGGGCTCGCCCTGCTGTTCATCGCCGTGGCGGTCGGCAGGGCCGCGAGCGGGCCCCTTCCGGCCCGCGTGGCGAAGGCCCTGGTGCCCGGGGCGGCCGCCGTCGCCGTCGCGGCCGGTGCGAGCCTGCTCGCCGGGACCGGGTTCGGCTGGCTCGGCACGCAGAGCGTCGCCGGAGCCATCCACACCGCGCTCTCCGCCACCAGCGACCTCGGCCTCGGGCTCGGCGAACTGCTCCACCTGCTGGCGGGCGTCGACCCGGGCCCGGTGAAGCGGGCGGTCCAGTCCCTCGGCCTGATGGCCGCGCTCGCGCTGGTCGCCCACCTCGCCGTACGGGCGGGGCGCGGACGCCTCGACCCGGCGCACGCGCTGGGCCTCGCCCTGCTCGCGCTGGTCGCCCTGTCGCCGATGGTGCAGCCCTGGTACCCGCTGTGGGGAGCGGTCGTGGTCGCCGCGACCGCGTGGGACGGCCGTGCCGGGCGGGTCGTCGCCGTGCTGTCGGCCGCCCTCGTGTACGAGACGGCGCCCACGGGGGCCACGCCCGCCTACGGCTTCGTCCTGGCGGGCGCGGTGTGCGCGGCCGGCGCGTACGCCCTGTCGCGCCCCGGCCGTACGCCGCTGGCGACGACGGGCACCCCGGAGCCCTCGCGCGGCTAGCCGCACACTCCTAGCGGGACACGACCCGGGACACGCCCCCCGCCACCGGCGTACGGCGTACCGCGCGTCCCGCCAGGACATCGGTGCGCCGGCCGTCGGCCATCACGAATCTCCCGTCGATCAGGACGTACGGGATGCCCGTCGGCAGGGTGCGCGGCGACGCGAAGGTGGCGCCGGCGGCGACCGTGTCCGGGTCGAACAGCACCAGGTCCGCGCGGTGGCCCACCGTCACCAGGCCCCGGTCCGGCAGCCGCAGCCGGGCGGCAGGGCGGCCGGTGAGGTGCGCGACGGCCTCCTCCAGCGACAGCGTGCCGAGCTCGCGCACGTACCGCCCGAGGTAGTGCGGGAACGTGCCGTAGGCCCGGGGGTGCGGCTTGTCGCCGTGCAGGATGCCGTCGGAGCCGCCCGTGTGGACCGGGTGCCGCATGATCGCCCGGACGTTCTCCTCGTGGCCGACGTGCTGGAGGACCGTCGGGCCGAGCCGGTCGGCGAGCAGCAGCCGGCGCGCCGTCGGCCAGTCCGGCACACGGCGGCCGACGAAGGCGGCGAGCGCCGGGTCGCCGACCCCGGAGACCTCGACGGTGTCCCATGCGACGGGCACGCCGTGGCAGCCGTCCGAACCGGTCACCTCCAGGTCGTGGCGGATCCGCTCGGCCGTCGCGTCGTCCCGCAGCCGGGCCAGGACCGCCTCGGGCCCTCCCTCGCTCGCCCAGCTCGGCAGCAGGGCGGCCAGCGTCGTGCAGCCCGGCGTGTACGGATAGGTGTCCAGGGTGATGTCGGCGCCCTGGCCGAGCGCCCGGTCGACGACGGCCAGCAGCTCCGCCGCCCGGCCCTCGTTGACGCCGAAGTTCAGCGTGGCGTGGGCCAGGTGCAGGGCGCAGCCCGCCTCGCGCGCGACGGCGACCATCTCCTCGTACGCGGCCAGGGCGCCCGCCCCGTACGAGCGGTGGTGCGGGCAGTAGTAGCCGCCGTACGCGGCGACCACCCGGCACAGCTCGGTGAGTTCGGCGTCGCTCGCGTACATGCCGGGCGTGTACGTCAGCCCCGACGACATGCCGACGGCACCCTGCTCCAGCCCCTCGGCGACGAGCCCGCGCATGTGCCGCAGCTCGCCGTCCGTGGCCGGCCGGTCGTCCCAGCCGACCGCGTAGGCCCGCACCGTGCCCTGCGGCACCAGATAGGCGGCGTTGACCGCGATGCCCTCCCCGCCGAACCCCCGGTCGAGCCGGTCCAGGTAGGCGCCGACGCTCCGCCAGTCGAAGGCGATGTCCGCGCCGTCGCCGTTCCAGCCGCTGATCGCCGTCCGCACGTCGGCGAGCGTGCGGTCGTCCACCGGCGCGTACGAGAGACCGTCCTGGCCCAGCACCTCCAGCGTCACGCCCTGCGCCGCCTTCGCCTCGTGCGCCGGGTCGCGCAGCAGGGCGAGGTCGCTGTGCGCGTGCATGTCGATGAACCCGGGGCAGAGGACGAGCCCGTGCGCGTCCAGCACGCGCCTGCCGGAGAGCGCGGGCTCGCCCGCCCGCCGGATCGCGGCGACACGGCCGCCGGTCACCCCCACGTCGGCGCGGTACGAGGGGCCCCCGGTGCCGTCGACCACGCGGGCGCCCCGGATGACGAGGTCCATGGCGGGCCCCGCGCCTAGAAGAACGTACGGATGTAGTCGACGACCGTGCCGTCCGCCTCCACCAGCGGGATCAGCGGCCACTTCTCGAACACCGTGCAGGGGTGCGCCAGGCCGAGGCCCACCCAGTCGCCGACCTCCAGCTCGGCGTCCTCGTCCAGGCGCAGCCAGGCGTGCTGGTCGGAGAGCGCCGTGACCGTGACGCCGGTCGCGGCCCTGACCGTGCCGTCCCGGTACGAGCGCACGGCCCGCGCCTCCGGCAGCCGCAGGTCGTAGGAGACGTCCCGCTTGCCCGCGTTGAGGAACGCCTCCCCCGGCGACGGCCGCGAGACGACCTGCGCCCACAGGCGGAACGCGGGCTGCAGGGCGCCCTCGTCGGGGACGCGGTTGAACGGCGTCAGCCTCTCGTAGTGCCCGTGGTCGTGCGACACGTACGCGCCCGAGCGGAGCAGCTTCAGGACCGGCGCCGACAGTTGGGGGATCTCCGCGAACACCTCGGCGACCAGGTCGAACCACTCGCTGCCGCCCGCGCTGACGATGATCTCGTCGGTGTCCGCGAAGCGCCCCGCCCTGTCGAGCTCGGCGGCGAGCCCGGTCAGCCGCCGCAGCCAGGTCCGCACGGTGTCCGGGGACGCGTCCGGCACCTGCGCCTCGTACCCGGCGATGCCGACCAGGCGCAGGGTGCCGGTCCGGGCGACGGCCTCGGCCACCGCCATGACGCCGGCGTCCGCGCGGACCCCGGTGCGCGCCCCCTCGCCCGCGCCGAGCTCGATGACGACGTCGAGCCGCCGGGACGCGCCCGCGTCGCTCAGGGCCAGGTCCATCAGTTCGGCACCGCGTACGGAGTCGACGTAGCAGACGAGGCGGAAGTCCGGGTCGGCGGCGAGCTCGTCGGCGATCCACCGCAGGGCCGCCGCGTCCACGAGCTCGTTCGCGAGGAAGATCCGCCGGATGCCGAACGCCCGGTAGACCCGCAGCTGGTGGGGGACGGCGGCGGTGATGCCCCAGGCGCCGTACTCCAGTTGGCGGGCGAACAGCTGCGGCGCCATCGTCGTCTTGCCGTGCGGCGCGAACGCGAGGCCGTGCCGCTCGGAGTAGCCCTCCAGGACCGCGAGGTTGTGCTCCAGCGACTCGGCGGACAGGGCGAGCACGGGCGTGGTGAAACCGCCGGTGAAGAGGTTCCGGCGCCGGGCCGCCAGCTCGCCGACCGTCAGCCCGTCCGCGTCCGGCGGCAGCCCCTTGAAGCGGTGGTCGATCCGCTCGTCCTCGAGGCGGGCGGCGAACCGTGCGGCTTCGGCGGCGGCGTCGCCCGCGGGTCCGGCGGCTGCGCCTGCGGCTGCGCCTGCGGCTGCGCCTGCGGCTGTGTCTGCGGCGGTGCGCGGGTCGGCTGCGCCTGCGGCTACGGCTGCGGCGGTGCGCGGGTCGGCGGCCATGGGCGGCTCCTCATCCACTGTTGCGCTCTGTGCAACGGTCATTGCGTATATCGCTCCGGGCTGTCTAACATCCGGGACGACACCGGGTCAATGGACCCCGTCGAGCGGGGAGGAGCCCCAGTGTGACCGGAACCGAAGCCGTCGACGTGGTCTGTCTCGGCGAGTCCATGGTCACCTTCCTGCCGTCGGCCCCCGGCCCCCTCGCCGACGTCCCGTCCTTCACCCGCGCCATCGGCGGCGCCGAGTCCAATGTCGCCTGCGCCCTCGCGGCCTGCGGCCACCGCACCCGCTGGGTCAGCCGTGTCGGCGCCGACGGCTTCGGCGACCACCTCGTGCGGGCCGTCGCCGCGTACGGGGTCGACGTGTCGGCGGTCGGCCGCGACCCGCACCGCCCGACGGGCGTCTACTTCCGCACCGGCGCCGACCGGGCGGCCCCCGGTCACGAGGCCGTCTACTACCGCACGGGCTCGGCCGCCTCCGCGATGTCCCCGGAGACCGTCCCGTACGCCGCGGTGAACCGGGCCCGCGTCCTCCACCTGTCCGGCATCACCGCCGCCCTGTCGGCCGGCTGCCTCGCCCTGATGCGGGACCTCACCACCCGCCGTCCCGGCAGGCCGCTCGTCTCCTTCGACGTCAACCACCGGCCCGCCCTGTGGCGTGACGCCACCGCCGCGCCCGTGCTCCTGGACCTGGCGCGCGGCGCCGACCTCGTGTTCGTCGGCGACGACGAGGCGCGCCAGGTGTGGGGCCTGCACGGGGCCCGCGCCGTCCGTGACGCGCTGCCCGAGCCGGAGGTCCTGGTCGTCAAGTACGGCCGGGGCGGGGCGGTCGCCTTCGACCGGGACACCGGGGGCCTCTGCGAGGACGTCACGGACACCGCGACGTTCGTCCCCGCGCCGCGCGTCGACGTCGTCGCCGCCTCGGGCGCGGGGGACGCCTTCGCCGCCGGGTTCCTCTCCGCCACCCTGCGGGGCCTGCCCGTACGGGACCGGCTGCGGCACGGCCACCTCATGGCAGCCGCCGCCCTCACCGCCCCCGGCGACCTGGGCGACGCCGGAGCCCTCCCCTCCGCCGTACACGCCGACCGGCTGGTCGCGCTGGACGACGCCGCGTGGGGGAGACTGCGTCTCGGCCCCGGTTGGGCCGCCCCCCGGGCCGGGGGCCGGGCCGAAGGCCGGGACGACGAGGAGGTACGCACCCCATGAGCCAGACCGTCGACCGCGCGCTGAGCATCCTGCCGCTGCTCGCGCAGGGGCCCGCCGACCTCGGGCAGGTCGCCGATCGGCTCGGCGTCCACAAGTCGACCGCGCTGCGGCTGCTCCGCACCCTCCACGAGCACGGCCTCGTCCACCGCCAGCAGGACCAGCGCTACCGGCTCGGCGCCCGGCTGTTCGCCCTCGCCCAGGAGGCCGTCGAGAACCTCGACGTCCGCGAGATCGCCCACCCCCATCTCGTCCGGCTCAACGAGGAGACCGGGCACACCGTGCACCTCGCCGTCCACGAGGAGGGCGAGGTCCTCTACATCGACAAGGTCGAGAGCCGCTACCCGGTGCGGATGTACTCGCGGATCGGCAAACCCGTCGCGATCACCGTCGCCGCCGTCGCGAAGCTCCTCCTCGCCGACCTCCCGGAAGCCGAGCGCCGCGCACTCGCCGCGAAGCTGGACTACCCCCTGTACACGGCCCGTTCGACCCCGAACGCCGCCGCCTTCCTGCAGGAGCTCGCGACCGTACGCCAACAGGGCTGGGCCACCGACCTCGGCGGCCACGAGGAGTCCATCAACTGCGTCGCCGCACCGATCCGGGGCGCCGACGGCCGCGTGGTCGCCGCCATGTCCGTGTCGGCGCCGAACGTCGTCGTCACCGCCGACGAACTCCTCGCCCTGCTGCCGCTGGTGCGCCGCACCGCCGACGCCGTCAGCGACGACTACTCCGGCACCACACCCCCGAAGGAAGCGCCATGACAACGAAGAGCGACAGCAGCAACGACGAGACGGGGAAGGCCGGCGGGACCGGGAAGCCCGCCGGGACTGTGAAGGCCGGCGGGACCGGGAAGACGGCGATCGTCCCGCCCACCCACACCGCGCCGCCCGCCCGCTTCTCACACGGCGTCCGCAAGGGCAGCATCCTCCAGGTCGCGGGACAGGTCGGCTTCCTGCCCGCCGTCGAGGGCGAACCGCCGACCGTCGCGGGCCCCACCCTGCGCGAGCAGGCCCTCCAGACCCTCGCCAACGTCGGGGCGGTCCTCACCGAGGGCGGCGCCGGCTGGGACGACGTGGTGATGATCCGCGTCTACCTCACCGACACGGACCACTTCGCCGAGCTGAACGAGATCTACGACGAGTGGTTCAAGGACCTGACCGCGCCGCCCGCCGCCCGGACGACCGTCTACGTCGGCCTGCCCGCCGGTCTGCTCGTCGAGATCGACGCGCTGGCGGTCCTCGACTGAGCCCGTCGAGGTACCGGCCCGCCGAGCAGCCGGCCCGGTGACGTACCAGCCCGGCGACGTACCAGCCCGGCGCTGGACAAGCCCGTCGAGGTACCGCCCGGCGCGGGACAAGTCCAGTGCGGAACAAGCCTGTTGCCGGGCGAGCCCGTTGTCACCCCCCGGAGCTAGAGTGCTGGGATGCGGGGAGAGGCATCCGACGACGGCAGGGTCTACCAGGCCCGGCGCGATCAGCAGATCACCCATCAGCGGCAGTACATCGTCAACGTCCACATGGAGCGCGGTGCGGACGCCGAGGCGTACCGGGGCCGGGCGGAGCAGATCATCACCGTGCTCCTGCACACCGTCGGGTCGCTGCAGGACCGCTGCACCGCGCTGGAGGAGCAGGCCGAGCGCGCCCGCTCGGAGGGGCGCGCCCAGGCGCTGTCCGAGATCCACGCCGACCTCCAGGCGTCGGAGCTCAGACTCATGCAGGTGCAGCGCCGGCTGCAGGAGGCCCAGCAGGACCGGGACACCGCCGAGCTGCTGCTGATCGAGGCCCGCCGGGAGGCCGAGGAGTTCCGCAGGGAGGCCGAGGAACTGCGCCGCCGTCAGGAACCGGCGGCCGCTGAGGAGCGGCCGGGCCGCGTGGCCGCGCCCGTGCTGGAGGACTACGACCGGCTGATGGCGACGGCCGACGCCGAACTGGCGGACCTGCGCGAGTCGCTGCGACGCCTCACGGGCGAGATGGCGCACCGTCTCGACACGGTGACGGGCGGCGGAGTCGTCGCCGGGGAGGTGCTGGACGGCGCGGCCGCGACCCCGCCCGCCGCCACCCCGTCGACGGCCGCGACCCCGCCCGCAGCGCCCCCGCCGACGGCCGCGACCCCGCGTTCCGCCCCGCGCCCGCCGCGTGCGGTCGTGGTGCCGGGACAGGCCCCGGTCGCCGGGGCCGTGCGGGATGTCCCGCAGGACCAGACCGCCGCCGGAGCGCCGGCCGCGGCGCACGCGTCGGCCGCCCCCGCCGGGCAGCGTGCCGGCAGGGCCCCCCAGGTCAAGGCCGCCGGGCTGCGGGCGACGCTGCTCGGCACGGTCCTCTCGCTCGTCCCGCTCCTCCTCTGCGGCGTCAGCATCCGGGTGCTGTTCGGCGGCGAGGGGCCGGGCCCCGCGGTGGTGTGGACCCTGGTCTACGTCGTGGTGTCGGTGCCACTGGCCTGGTTCGCCGGGCTGTTCGTCAAGTTCCTCGTCCTCACCATGAGCACCTGGGACGGGGAGCACGAGATCGGCGTCAAGATGGCGTTCCACCTCGTCTTCGGTGTCTCCGCCCTCCTGTACGCCCTCATCCTGCCCGCGAGCCTCGGCTCCTGGACGACCGCCGTGGCGCGGTTCGCCGTGGAGTGGCTCGGCCCCCTGTGAGGCGGGCCGTAAGGCAGGCCGTGCGGCGGGCCGTAAGTCAGGCCGTGAGGCGGGCCGTAACGCAGGGCGTGCGGCGGGCCGTGACCCGCGCTGACCGGCGCGGTACGGCGGGGAAGCCCGTACCGCGCCGGTCGGCGCGTCGTCGGGATCAGGCGCAGTACTGCTGCTCCTTGCCGATCGACCGGTACATGCAGTCCGCGTTCTCGATCAGCTGGAGTACCGCGTCGCGGTTGCGGCTCGTCTCGCGCTCGATCACCTCGTCGGGCGGGTAGAAGCCGCCTCCCGAGGAGCTGCGCGGGTACATCTCGAAGGTGTAGCCGAAGATCTTGTGCGCGCCCCACAGGTAGTCGTCGATCGACCCGTCCGTGATGTACAGGTCGCTCGACTGCTCCGGCTTGTAGCCGTTGCTCGCGGCCATCTTCTGGCCCACCGCCGCGAAGGCGTTGCGGTCGTCCTGCGTCATGCCCGGCGCCGTGTCGGCGTAGGTGTAGCCGAACGGCCAGAGGATCAGCTCGCTGTACGTGTGGAAGTCGACGCCCGCCTTGATCTGCTGCTTGCCGCCGATGACCCGGGAGCGGACGAAGTCGGCGACGACCTTCACCTCGGGCGCGGACTCGGGGGCGGAGCCCCGGTAGGTGTCGGAGCCGAAGGAGCCCGATGAGCCGCCGCAGCAGCCCCACTTGTAGTCCCAGTTGCGGTTCATGTCCGTACCGACGTACGAGGAGCCCGGGTTGGGCTGCCGGTTCTTGCGCCAGTTGCGGTACGAGCCGGAGGCGATGTCGTATTCGCCGCCGTCCGGGTTGAGGTCCGGCACGATCCACAGCTCGCGGCTGTTGACGGCGTTGGTGACGCGGGAGTCGGAGCCGTAGCCCGCGCCGAGCTCGCGCAGCAGGTAGAGGGCCATCTCCACGGTGAGGTGTTCGCGGGCGTGCTGGTGGTGGGTGAAGAGGACCTCGGGCTCGTTCTCGTCCGTCGCCACGTTGTCGCTGATCTTGATGGCGATGATGTCGCGGCCCTGGTACGACTTGCCGATGACGCGCTTGCTCATGATGTTCGGGTACTGCTGGAGGCGCTGGTTGATCTCCGCGTTCATCTCGGCGTAGTTGTGGTAGCGCGAGTCGGCTGGCGGGAAGTCGAGCGGTTCGACGGCCATCCCGTTCGTCCGCGCCGGAGGTGTGGGCAGGGCTTCCAGCCGGTAGCCGAGGGCGCGCAGCCGTTTGGCCTGCGCGGTGTCGGCGCTGACGACGACCGAGTGGCCGTCGGCCTCGTCGATGGCGACGCCGGTGGCGGCGAGGGCCGTCCGGTCGGCGGCGGTGGCCGGACCGTGGATCTCGTACTGCCGGATGACCTCGTCGGTGGTGGCGGCCGGGGCGGTCGAGGGTGCGGCGGGTGCGCTCGGGGTGGTCGCGGTGGCGGTGAGCGGTGCCGCGACGGCGAGCGCCAGTAAGGCCGTGAGGGTGGCGGACCTTCTGCCGCGTATGCGAAGTCGCATGCTGTCTCCTGAGTGGGGGGTACGGGGGGCGTCCCCGTGCGACGCAGGATGCGGCTCTGGCATGAGCGCGTCAAGAGTCGGGCTTTGGCCACGGCGCGGTCCATCCCGGCGGAGCGCCCCCTTGCGCGATCACCGCGCAGCCGCTTTCGTGACCCGGGTCACATCTGTTGATCGTGGGACGAGGGGAAGGCGGCCACGCATGGCAGACACCGCGGACACCACCCGGAGCGGCACGGGTTCGGGCAGAGCGGGGGAGACCCCCGTGCTCCGCAAGGCGAGTTGGCGGCACATCGGGCCCGGCATCGTCGTCGCGGCCACCGGCGTCGGGGCGGGCGACCTCGTCGCGACGCTCATCGCGGGCAGCAAGTTCGGATACACCCTCCTCTGGGCCGCCGTCATCGGCTGCCTCGTCAAGATCTCCCTCGCCGAGGCCGCCGGCCGCTGGCACCTGGCCACCGGACGCACCCTCTTCGACGGCTGGCGCAGCCTCGGCCCCTGGACGACCGTCTACTTCGCCGGATACGTCGTCGTCTGGGGCTTCGTCTACGGCGCCGCCGCCATGTCGTCCAGCGCGCTGCCGCTCGCCGCGCTGTTCCCGGGCTCCATGGACCTGAAGTGGTGGGCCATCGCGTGCGGCCTCGTGGGGCTGGTCTTCGTCTGGTTCAACCGGTACGCCGTCTTCGAGAAGGTCATGACCGTCCTCGTCGGCGTGATGTTCGTGGTCACCCTCTACCTCGCGGTCCGGGTCTCGCCCAACATCGGCGAGGCCGTCGCCGGTCTGGCGCCGGTCCTGCCGGACGGCTCGCTGATCTACACCCTCGGTCTGATCGGCGGCGTCGGCGGGACGATCACGCTCGCCGCGTACGGCTACTGGGTCAACGCCAAGGGGTGGACGGACGCGGGCTGGATGAAGGTCATGCGGCTCGACAACCGCGTCGCCTACCTCACCACCGGTGTCTTCGTCGTCGCGATGCTCTTCGTCGGCGCCGAGCTGCTGCACTCGTCGGGCGTCGCCCTCGCCGAGAGCGGCAAGGGCCTCCTGGGCCTCGGCGGCGTGCTGGAGAAGGAGTACGGGGCCGCCACCGCCAAGCTGTTCCTCATCGGCTTCTTCGCGGCGTCCTTCACCTCCCTCATCGGCGTCTGGCACGGCGTGAGCCTGATGTTCGCGGACTTCGTCAGCCGATTCCGGGGGAGCGGCGGGGGCGACGCGACGACGGTCGTGGCCCGCGAGAAGTCGCTGCCGTTCCGCGCGTACCTGCTCTGGCTGACCTTCCCGCCGATGGCGCTGCTCTTCCTGGACCAGCCGTTCGGGCTGGTGATCGTGTACGGCCTGATCGGCGCCTTCTTCATGCCGTTCCTGGCGCTGACCCTGGTGTGGCTCCTCAACTCCTCCCGTACGCCGCGCGAGTGGCGCAACGGCTGGCTGAGCAACGGCATGCTCGGCGCGGCGGGGCTGCTGTTCCTCGTGCTGTGCGTGCAGCAGGTACGCGAACTGCCCTGGTAGGGCCCGGTCACGGGCACCCACCAGGGCAGCGGGCCAGTGGCTACGGCAGGCCGTGGACGTGCGGTCCGACCGCGTTCGACCAGGCGTTGCCCGCGGTGGCGTCCCAGTTGGTGGACCAGGTCATCGCGCCACGCAGGGACGGGTAGGTCTTGGCGGGCTTGAAGGAGCCGCAGCCGGTGCCCCGCGTCAGGCAGTCCAGCGCGTTCTTCACGACGGACGGGTCGACATAGCCGCTGCCGGCGCCGCGCGGCGACGCGGGGACACCGAGACCGACCTGGGAGGGCGCGAGCCCGTTCTCCAGCTGGATGCAGGCGAGCGCGGTGAGGAAGTCCACCGACCCCTGCGCGTACACCCTGCCGTCGCAGCCCAGCATGGAGCCGCTGTTGTAGTACTGCATGTTGACCACCGTGAGGATGTCCTTCACGGCGAGCGCCGTCTTGAAGTACTCGGTGCCCGTGTTCTGCATGTCGATGGTCTGCGGCGCCATCGTCAGCACCATCTTGGGGCCCGCCTGCGCCGACAGCTGGCGCAGCGCCTTGGTCAGGTACGTGGAGTTGATGCCGTGCTCCAGGTCGATGTCGACCCCGCTGAAGCCGTACTCCCGCATCAGGGCGTACGCGCTGTTCGCGAACGCGGTGGCCGAGGCGTCGCTGTTGATGACGACGTTGCCCTTCTCGCCGCCCACGGAGATGATCACGGACTTGCCGGCCGCCTTCTTCGCGGCGATGTCGGCCTTGAAGTCCGCGACCGACGCGTAGCCGACGGCCGGGTCGAGGTTGAAGACGATCTGCCCGGGGGTGGCCGTCGAGTCCGCGAAGGAGACGGCGATGATGTCGTACTGCGCCTGGACGTCCCGCAGCTTCTGCACTTTGGCGCCGTTGTCGAAGTTCTGCCAGTAGCCGGTCACCGCGTGCTTCGGCACCGACGGGTCGGGGTCGGTACCGCCCGGCGCTGTCCTGCCGGTCACGGCGGCGGACCTCGCGGACTCGCCGGCCGCGTTGCCGGCCGAGACCTGGAAGCTGTACGAGGTGTTCGCCGCCAGCCCGCTCACGGTCGCCGACGTGCCGCTCACCGACTGGACCTTCGTACCGTCCCGGTAGACGTGGTAGCCGGTCGCGCCGGACACCGCGTTCCAGGTGAGCGCCACCGACGACGCGGTGACCGCGCCGGTGGTGAGGCCCGCGGGCGTCGGGGGCACCACGGGATCGGGGTCGCCGCCACCGCCGCCGTCCGGTCCGAAGACGGAGACGTCGTCCACGTGGTAGGCGGCCGTTCCGTACCAGCCGTGCGTGTAGACCGTCACCGACCTGGTGTTGGCGCCCGTGGTGAACGTGGTGGTCAGCTGCTTCCAGCCCGCCGAGTCCGGCGTCCAGGTCGAGACGTCGGTGGTGCCCGTGCCGCTCGCGCCCAGGTAGGCGTAGCCGCCCTGGACCCAGGCGCTCAGCCGGTAGGTGGAGCCCGGCTTCACGGCCACGGTCTGGGAGCACTTGGCGTTGTCGAGCCCGGCGGGCGTGGCCTTCAGCGCGGCGGTGCCGCTGCGGACGGGCGAGGAGACGGTGGCGCCGCTGCCGGCGGAGCAGGTCCAGCCGGTGAGCCCGGCCTCGAAGCCGGCGTTCTTGGCGACGTTGATGTCCTCGGCGGCCAGGGCGCTGCCCGAGCCGCCGGTCAGGGCGAGCCCGGAGCCGACGGCGAGGGCCAGGGCCGCGCCCAGCCATCTGCGGCCGCGGCGGACACCCGCGGATGTGGTGACGTCCACTTGCTGCCTCCGTGAGGGGTGGGGGTGAGGGGTGGGGAGGAGGGGATGGGGAGGAAGGAATGGGGAGAAGGGAATGGGGAGAAGGGGGTGGGGAGAAGGGGGGAAGGAGGGGGGTGGGAGGAGGTGCTTCAGGGAGCGGTGGCCACCGCGCTGCCGTGTCTGCCCCGTAAGCTGGTCCAGACCAATCGAGTTGTCAAGACCTCTGGCGGCGTACGGACCGGTACAGAAGTGAACGGAAGTCAACTCCTGCCGCATTCGCCCTGTTTGGCGGCGCGGAGAGCTCCCGCGTGCGCCCCATCGGGAAGTCCGAAAGCTGTTCTCCGGCACCTAAGTCGCCGATAAAGTGCGGGGACACGAGTGAGTGCACGGAGCAGCAGGTATCTGCGGTTCGCCGGGACCACCGGTGGCCGGAGCCGAACGGGGAACCAGCGTGCCGACCGCGATTGCCGTCACCAGTGCCGATCTGGTGCTACCACCGACCGACCACCAGACACCCACCGCCGCCCTGCTGCCGCACCCCGACGCCCAGCCCCTCGACGCCGCGCTCGCCGACATGCAGATCCTCGTCGAGCAGCACGGCCATGTCGTCGTCCTGTACCCGGCGTCCGTCCCGGCCGCCCATGTGCGCCGCCTCCACACCGTACGGGCGGTCCTGGAGAGCGACCGCATCGCCCTCGTCGCCCTCGACCTGCCGCCACTCGGCGTCGCCGTCCTCGTCCGCCAGCTCCGCCAGCTGTCGATCTGCGACTTCGGGCCCGGAACCGTCGCCTCCGCCGCCCGGCTGCTGTCCCACTACATCTACGCGGGCGCGCTGCTCAACACCGTCGCCCGGCTGGACAGGGTGCCGGTGAGCCTCAAGGCGCACGCCAAGTCCTGGGTGCCGGGCTCGCAGTTCGGCGTCCTCGCCAACCCGGCGCCCCAGCTCATCCGGATCGGCCAGGGCGACGCACTCGAAGGACCCGGGTTCGGTACGCGGCTGATCACCGCCAGGGGGCAGTTGCAGTCCCCGTGGGTGACCGAGACGCTGGCGCCCGCCTGGCGGGTGCAGGGCGTCGACGAGAGCGCCCTGCCGGCCGACTCGCCCGCCTGGTGGGGGACGTCCAAGCTGGTCGAGTTCGCCGCCTACCTGCCGGACATCTCGGTGCTCTACCAACTGGTCGCCTCGGTGCGCCGGGAGGTCTGCTCCTGGTGCGGCATCGACCTGATCGGCGACCGCTGCGGCTTCTGCGCGGCCCCGCTCGTACCACCCGAGCAGCAGCAGCGGCACGGCGCGCACGGACCCGGCGTACCGAACCGGTGAACGCCGCCGTCGCACGCCACGCCGCACACGCCGCGAAGCCGCCGCAGCCCCGGCCTCCCGCGCCGGCCGCCCGCCCGAGCCGTCCCGGCCCGTGTCGTCGTCCGATCCGTTCACGTCGTCAGAGCCGTCAGAGCAGTCCACGTCGTCAGAGCAGCCCACGTCGTCAGAGCAGTCCACGTCGTCCGAGTCGTCCCACGAGGTCGTGCCGCCCATGAATTCACGTCAGCGCCGCGGTGTCATTCTCCTTGTCCTGTCCGTCCTCTGCGCGCTCGCCGCGTTCGCCGGCGTGGTCACGGTGATCAGCGACGTCCAGGCGAAGGTCGGCCCCGAGGTGGACGCCTACCGCGTGAAAGCCGACGTGGCCGCGTACACCTCCCTCCAGCCGACCCAGTTCGAGAAGATCCGGATGCCCGAGCGGTGGCTCTCGCCGAACGCGGTCACCGACCTCGCCGTCGTCAAGGAGAAGATCGCGGTCACCGACCTCAAGAAGGGCTCGCTGCTCCAGAACGACATGATCGCCAGACGGCCCGCCCTGGAGAGCGGCCAGCAGGAGATCGCCATCATGATCGACGCCGCCACCGGCGTCGCCGGGAAGATCACCACCGGGGCCCTGGTGAACATCTTCGCCACCTTCGACGACGAGGGGCGCGGCAAGGACGCCGTCGCCGAGTCCCGGATCATCGTCGCCAACGCCCGGGTACTCGACGTCGGCAAGCTCACCCCGTTCGACCAGAAGCGGAACGAGAACCGGGGCATCGGCATCCGTGAGGCCGTGCCCATCACCTTCGCGCTCAGCACGGCCGACGCCCAGCGCGTCGCCTACGCGGAATCGTTCGCCAAGCACGTACGGCTGGCCCTGCTGCCCAAGGACAGCCCCACGGTGCTCCGGCCCGGCGAGGGCAGCTACACGCTCGACGAAGACAAGAACAAGTGAGGGCCGGATGACCACACGCATCCTCCCGGCCGTCGGGGACGCCGACGCCGCCCGTTCCGTCACCACGCTGCTCAGCCAGCTCCCCGACGCCGAACCCGCCGGCCCCGTCGGTGACTCCACCTCACTGCTCGACACCCTCGCGCGGCTCGCCGGCGAATCGCTGGACGAGCTCCCGGAGGTCGTCCTGGTCCATGAGCGGATCGGTCCGGTGCCCGCACTCGAACTCATCCGGGAGGTCGCCCTCCGCTTCCCTGCCGTCGGGGTCGTCCTCGTCACCGCCGACATGACGCCCGGCCTGTACTCGGCGGCGATGGACTCCGGCGCCCGGGGCCTGGTCGGGCTGCCCCTGTCGTACGAGGAACTCGCCCAGCGCGTCCAGTCGGCGGCCGCCTGGTCCGTCGGGGTCCGGCGCCACCTCGGCCAGGGCGGCGACGTCTTCACGGGACCCGGCGGCACGGTCGTCACGGTCAGCGGCGCGAAGGGCGGCGTCGGCACCACGGTCACCGCCGTCCAGCTGGCCCTCGCGGCGCGGGCGTCCGGCAGGACCGTGGCGCTCGCCGACCTCGACCTCCAGTCCGGCGACGTCGCCTCCTACCTGGACGTGCAGTTCCGGCGGTCCGTGGTGGACCTCGCCGCGATCCAGGACATCTCGCCGCGGGTGCTCCAGGACGCCCTGTACGCGCACGCCACCGGTATCGGCCTGCTGCTCGCCCCCGGGGACGGCGAACGCGGCGAGGAGGTCACCGACCGGTCGGTGCGCCAGATCGTCAGCGCCCTGCGCAACCGCTACGAGGTCGTCGTCGTGGACTGCGGCACGCAGATGAACGCCGCGAACGCCGCCGCCATCGAGATGGCCGACACCACCCTGCTCGTGGTGACACCCGACGTGGTGGCCGTGCGGGCCGCGAAACGCATGGTCAGGCTCTGGGACCGGCTGCAGATCCGTAAGGCCGAGGAGACCGTCACCGTCGTCAACCGGCACACGCGCAACACGGAGATCCAGCCGTCCCTGGTCGAGAAGATCACCGGCACACGGGTTTCACGCGTCGCCGTACCGGCGAACTTCAAAGAACTCCAGCCCGTGGTGGACGCGGGCCGGTTGCAGGACCTGGAGGCCAAGTCGACCGTCAAACAGGCTCTGTGGGGCCTCGCGGGGGAACTGGGTCTGGTGAGGACGCCCGAAGGAGGGGACAGGGGAGGCAAGGGCGACCGGCAGGGCCGGCTCCGCGGCGGTGACCGCGGAGCGGTCGGGCCGCGCCGCACACGTACCAGGTAGGACGCCGCGGTACCGGCCACACCTGTACCGACGTGGCATCCCGTACCGAGGTGACATGCCGTAGACGGCGAGAGACATGCGTACCGAGGGGGCGCGTTGAACCATGAGACAGCATCGCCTACGTGACGACCGAGGGCAGGCGGCGGTCGAGTTCACCGGAATGGTGCCGATCATCCTCGGCACGCTGGTCCTGCTCTGGCAGGCCGCGCTCGTCGGCTACACGTACGCGCTCGCGGGCAACGCCGCCGACGAGGGCGCGCGGGCCGGTACGGTCTCCGGCGCCGGGGCGTGCGCGGCGGCGGCCCAGCGGAACGTGGGCTCGGCATGGACCGCCACGACCGCGTGCGGCGAGGCGGGCGACGTGTACACGGCCAGGGTCCGGCTCGACGTACCCGTACTGTTCCCCGGGTTCACCGTCCCGGTCCCCGTCACCGGCCACGCGTCCGCCGCGAACGAGAGGGGCTGACGATGCCCACGCACCCCGCCCCCGCTACCGCCCGTGCGGCCGCGCGTGCGCACCGCGCCCGCGCCCGCGTCCGTACCGCCCGCGCGGCTGGCCTGCCGCACCGCACCCGCACCGCGCTCGCCGGTCCCGGCCGCCGGGAGGGCGGTCAGTCCGCCGTCGAGTACGTCGGCTGGATCACCGTGCTCCTCTTCGTCGCCCTCGCCGCGATCCAGCTCGGCATCGTCGCGTACGCGGTGCAGCAGGCGGGCACCGCGTCACGGGCGGCCGCCCGGGTCGCCTCGCAGGGCGGCGACGGCGGCGCGGCCGGCCGGAGCGCCGTCAGCGGCTGGCTCGCCGACGACGCGGACATCAGCGCCGTCGCCGACGGGGAGCGGGCACGGGGCAGCGCGAGCATAAGGATCCCGAGCCTCCTGCCCGTACTGGACTTCGGTACGGCACACCGGACCACCACCATGCCCGTGACCACATCCGCCGACTGACCGTTCCACGCAGCTGAGGGGAGCGGCGTGAGGAGAACCGTGGAGAGGAACCGATGAGCCTGCGGGCACGCATCACCAGCCCCGAGCCGGTGAACGGCAAGGGTGAGGAGAACCACCTCGTCGGGACATACCGGGTCAAGCTCCTGGAGGAGATCGACCTCGCCGAGATGTCCGCGCTGGCCGCCGCCGAGCGCCGCGCCCGCCTGGAACGCGTACTGGGCCACATCATCAGCCGCGAGGGCCCCGTACTGTCCTCCACCGAGCGCTCCCAGCTCATCCGCCGTGTCGTGGACGAGGCGCTCGGCCTCGGCATCCTCGAACCACTCCTGGAGGACGCCTCCATCAGCGAGATCATGGTGAACGGCCCCGAGCAGGTGTTCGTGGAGCGCCGGGGCCGGCTGGAGAAGCTGCCCATGCGGTTCTCCTCCACCGAGCAGCTGATGCAGACCATCGAACGGATCGTCTCCACCGTCAACCGCCGTGTGGACGAGTCGAATCCGATGGTCGACGCGCGGCTCCCGTCCGGCGAACGCGTCAACGTCATCATCCCGCCGCTCTCGCTCAGCGGCCCCGTTCTCACCATCCGCCGGTTCCCGCGCGCGTTCACGCTCCAGGAGATGGTCGCCCTCGGCTCGCTGGACGAGCACATGGTGATGCTGCTGGCCGGGCTCGTCCGCGCCAAGTTCAACGTGATCGTGTCCGGCGCCACCGGCACCGGCAAGACCACGCTCCTCAACGCCCTGTCGGGCCTGATCCCCGACGGCGAACGCATCGTCACCATCGAGGACTCCGCCGAACTCCAGCTCCAGCAGTCGCACGTGATCACCCTGGAGGCCCGTCCCGCCAACGTCGAGGGAAAGGGTCGCGTCACCATTCGCGACCTCGTCCGCAACTCCCTGCGCATGCGGCCCGACCGCATCATCGTCGGCGAGGTCCGCGGCGGCGAGACCCTCGACATGCTGCAGGCCATGTCCACCGGCCACGACGGGTCGCTCGCCACGGTGCACGCCAACAGCGCCGAGGACGCCCTGATGCGCCTGCAGACCCTCGGCTCCATGTCGGAGGTGGAGGTGCCGTTCGCGGCGATCAAGGACCAGATCAACAGCGCGGTCGACGTCATCGTCCAGCTCACCCGGCACGCCGACGGCGCCCGCAAGATCACCGAGATCGCGCTGGTGGACTCGCACGGCCGTGAGGAGTACCGGATCGTCACGGTCTGCCGCTTCCGGGCCCGCCCTATGACGGCCGACGGCCAGGTCCACGGCGAGTTCGAACACCACCCGGTGCCGCGCCGGGTCGCCGAGCGGCTCCACATGAAGAACGAACCCGTACCGCCCGCGTTCGGCGTCGCCCGATCCGAGGAACAGCTCGCCCTGCGAGGCACCACGCTCTGACCACCGGACCGCCCCAACGACCGCACCACCGGACCGCCCCAACGACCGAACCGACAGACCGCCCAAGCCCCGCACCACCGCACCACCGCACCACCGCACCACCGCACCACCGCATCGCCGCTTCGCTGAATCGCCGCCGCACCGACGACCGAACCGCCCGCCCGCTGGAAGACATCGCCCCCGCCCCCGACCGACACGGACAACGCCATGGACAATCTCCCGCTGCTGACCCTCGGGGTCACCCTGCTCGCCTGCCTCCTCGGCATCGTCGGCGTGCACAGCTACGCCGCGGGCAGGGCCCAGCGCCAGGCCATCGAGGCGCGCATCGCGCAGACCAGGCAGCTCGCCCTCACCGGTCGGCAGCGCCGGTTCGTCCGTGTCGACCGGGCCCTGCGCGCCACCCGCCTCGGCCGCAGGATCGACCGCAAGCTCGCCGTCACGGGCCTCGACATCAGCCCCGGCGAGTACGCGGTCTACGCGCTCCTCGCACTCCTCGGCGTCTACTTCACCGTCGGCGCCGTCTTCGCCCCGTTCTTCGGGGTCCTCGCCGCCCTGGTGAGCCTGTGGGGCGCCGACGCCTTCCTCAACTGGCAGCGCCAGAAGCGTACCGAGGCGTTCATCAACCAGCTCCCGGAGCTCACCCGCGTCCTCGCCAACGCCACGCAGGCCGGACTCTCCCTCCGTACCGCCATCGCCATGGCCGCCGACGAGCTGGACGACCCGGCGGGACAGGAGCTCCGCAAGGTCGCCGACCAGCTCGCCGTCGGCCACAGCCTGGACGACGCCCTCGGCGACCTCGCCGAACGGCTGCCCAGCCGGGAACTCGTCGTCCTCGTCTCCACCCTGGTCCTCTCCAATAGGGCCGGCGGCCAGGTCGTCACCTCCCTGCGCAACCTCACCGGCACCCTCGACGAACGCAAGGAGACCCGGCGTGAGGTCACCACCCTGCTCTCCCAGGTGAAGGTGACCGCCTTCGCGCTCCCGCTCCTCGGCCTCGGCTTCCTGCTGCTGATCAACGCCATGAGTCCGGGCGCCCTGGACAAGATGACGGGCTCGGCCGTCGGCCAGATCGGCTCGGTGATCGCCTTCGCCCTGTACGCCGTCGGGTTCTTCCTCATCCGCCGGCTGTCCCGCATCAGGGTCTGAGCGGCGCGGACCGAGCCGCACGGCGCGCGGACGCAGGACCGCACCGCACCACACCGCCAGGAGAGACGAGACAGGGGAGTTCACCACCATGGGTCTGCTGTACGCCGCCGTGATCGGCCTCTCCGTGTACGGGGTCTTCCACGGCGTCCGGCTGTACCGCGCGGACGCCCGTCTGCCCGGCGACCTCGCGCTCGCCCTGGAGGTCGGCGCCACCCGCACCACCGCCGTCGGGTCCGGCGTCGACCGGCTCGGTATGCGGTGGGCGCCCGCCGTGCTCCGGCTGATGGGCCCCAAGCGCGTCGACGCCCTGCGCCGCCGGCTCGACATGGCGGGCAACCCCGGCGGTCTCACCGTCGACCGGTACGCCGCCCGGCGCGCCGTCTACGGAGTCCTCGGCGTGCTGGCCGCGCTGGCCATGCTGGCCCGTGGCCAGGCCGTCGCCGCCGCCGTCGTCCTCCTCTACGGCCTCACCTGGACCGACGTCCTCCTGCGCATCGCCATCCGCCGCCGCAAGGACGACATCGAGCGCACCCTGCCCGACTTCCTCGACGTCCTCGCCGTGGTCGTCTCCGCCGGCCTCGGCTTCCGCCAGGCCCTGGAGCGGGTCGCGGAGAAGTACTCCGGCCCCTGGTCCGACGAACTGCGCATCACCCTGCGCCAGCTGGACATGGGCGTCAGCCGCCGCGACGCCTTCGACCAGCTCCGCAAGCGCAACGCGTCCGAGCAGGTGTCGATGTTCGTCACCGCCCTCCAGCAGGGCGAGGAACTCGGCGCGCCGATCGTGGACACGCTGATCCAGATCGCCAACGACATGCGCCGCACGGACGCGCAGAACGCCCGGCGCAGCGCCGCCAAGGCCGTACCGAAGACCACGCTCGTGGTCACGATGGTGATGCTCCCGGCCACGATGATCCTCATCACGCTGAGCTTCTACTACGGGTCCGGTGTCGACTTCGCGGACATCCTCGGCGGGTAGGGGAGGAGCCGTGACACCAGGACCGATGCGACCGCGCGGCGGTGGCGTTCCGCGCGCGCCGCGCCTCCGCCGCCTGCCGCGCCCGCCCCGCCTCCCGCGCCCGCCCCGCCTCCCGCGCCCGCTCCGCCTCCCGCGTGCGCCGTACGCGCGGCCCACCCTGACGGGCGGCGAGCCCGCGCCCACCGCCGCCGTCCCCACCGACGGGCGGCCCGGCCGTGTGCCCTCGCTCCCGCTCCAGGTCAACGCCCTCCAGGCGCTGTGCCGCCAGGTGTTCGGCTTCCGGCTGGCGATGATCGTGCTGGCGGCGCCGTTCGCCCTGGACGGCGCGGCCCCCGGCGTCGGCACCTGGCTGGTCGGCGCGGCGGTCCTGGTCACCTTCATGGTGTCGTACGTCCTGCTGCGCGACTGGGAGCGCTTCGGCCGCATCCTGCTGCGCCACCCGGCGGTGCTCACCGGCGACATGCTGTTCGGCGCCCTGCTGCTGGCCACGGCGTCACCCGAGTCGGTCCTCGCCTACGTCACCATCTGCACACCGCTGCTGGCCGGGCTGCTGTACGGCTGGCGCGGCGCCGCCTTCTTCGCCGTGCTCCAGTCGCTGCTGCTCCTCCTCGCCTACGGGGTGAGCACGAAGGTCCAGGTGGAGCCGGCGTCGCTGCTCTTCCCCGGACTGTGTGTCATCGCCGGGGCGGTCGGTTCGACCCTGCGCAACCTCATCCTCGGGTTCGGCGCGGCCAGCCAGGCCCTGACCGAGGCGCGTGCCCGGCTCGCCGTGAACGGCGCTGTGGAGGCCGAACGGGCCAGGCTCGCCCGCGAGATGCACGACTCCGTGGCCAAGACCCTTCACGGGCTCGCCCTCGCCGCCGACGGCCTCGCGGCGGGCGCCGACCGGATGGACCCGATGACCGTCAAGCACCAGGCGGAGCTGGTGGCCCGGTCCGCGCGGCGGGCGGCGGCGGAGTCCCGCGAGCTGCTGTCGGACCTGCGCCGGGAGTCCGGGTACGAGGGCGGGGTGGACATCACCGCCGAACTGGCCGCCCGCACCGCCGACTTCGAACGCCGCAACGGCCTGCGCGCCCGCTACCGCCCGCTGGGCGACACCGCGCCGCCCCCGGTCCCGCACGCCGTGGCCCGCCAGCTGCTGACCATCGCGTCGGAGGCGATGGAGAACGCCCACCGCCATGCCGGCGCCGCCTATGTGGACGTCTCCTCGGGCGTCGTCGGCGACGTCCTGCGGCTGAGCGTGTACGACGACGGGCGCGGCCTGCCCGCCGGCACCACCCTCGACGACCTGCGCCGCGCAGGGCACTTCGGGCTGGTCGGCATGGTGGAGCGCGCGGCGGCGATCGGCGCGCGCATCCGCGTCGGCCGCGGCCGGGCGACACGGGGCACCGAGGTCAGGCTCGAACTCCCGGTCAGGGCACTCCACCCGCCCGACACCGGGGCACTGCCGGGAATCCCCCGCCAGCCCCTGAGAACCACCACGCGCACGTCCTGAGCCCCAGCCACCGACCACGCACGAGCACCGACGACCCGAGAGGAGGCCGCACATGCCCGGCGACACCTGGCCCGACCCGCAGCACCTCCCGCAACACGTCCCGCAGCACCTCCCGCACCATGTCTCTCAGCACACATCGGCGCACCCCACACCGCTCAGTTCGGCCCCCCGTTCCACGCCGCCGCCGTCCGCCGAACCGCCGCCCCTGCCACCCGCCGCGCCACCGGCCCCGCCCCTGCGCGTGATCGTCGCGGACGACAACCCCGTCGTACGGGCGGGGCTGACCGTACTGCTGTCCGGACGCGAGGACATCGAGGTCGTCGCGGAGGCGTCCGACGGGCGCGAGGCATACGAGGCGGCGGTGCGCCACCGCCCGGACGTCGTCCTGCTGGACGTCAGGATGCCCGGACTCGACGGCCTCTCCGCGCTGCCGCACCTGGTGGGGCTGGCCCCGGTGCTGATGACCACGTACAGCCAGGAGTCCGACATCGTCCACGAGGCGCTCCGCCGGGGCGCGGGCGGCTATCTGGTCCACGGCGAGTTCACGGCGGACCAGCTCGTCGCGGCCGTACGGGACGTGCGCCAGGGCCGCGCCCACTTCACCCACACGGCGTCGAACGCGCTCCTGGCATCCGTAAGGGAACAGTCGATTGCTTCTGCAACGCCGACCGGGCCCCCGACTGTTGCCCGTCCGGAGCAATTTGTGGAAAGCCCTTCGCTTACGCAAGCAGATGTGGGACATTCGTTGCTGAGTCAACGAGAGGTGGAGGTGATGGACCTGATCGCGTCGGGAATGACCAATCAGCAGATCGCCGCCACCTGCTTCATCAGCCAGAAGACCGTGAAGAACCACATCAACCGGATCTTCGCCAAGCTGAACGCCGAGAGCCGGGGCCAGGCCATCGCGCTCTGGCACAGCCTGGGCAAAGGGGGACCCGCGAGCCATGGCTGACCACCGAATCCGGTCGAACAGCCGGACCCACCCGTCGAATTGGGCCCGCGCTTGGGTCCTGAGGCCCATGATGGGCACGGCTTCCCCGGCGTACGTTCCCGATGTCGTCAGCGAGACCGGCCGGACCGAAGCCGGCACCACGCACGGCACCGAAGACTCGTACGATCCCGGAGGGGACCGCCATGTCGGACAACGCACTCAAGGCCACGACGAAGGCCAAGGTGTACGTGAGCACCTGGGCGAAGACAACGGCCGGCGCGCTCAAGCGCCGCGGGGACAGGGGCCAGGGAGCCGTCGAGTACGTGGGCATCATCATCCTGGTGGGCGTGATCATCGCCGCGGTGGTGGGGTCGGGCGTGGGCGACACGATCGCCGCTGGCCTCCTTGCGCGGGTGACCGCGATCGTCGGCGGTGGCTGAGCGCCTCCACACACCCGCAGCGCGAGTCAGGGCAGGCTTCCCCCATCTATGTCGTGATGGTGGCGGGCCTGCTCTTTCTCGCGCTCGCGTTCTTCGCGGTCGGCCAGGCGGGCGCCACCCGTAACGGTGCGCAATCGGCGGCGGACGCCGCCGCACTGGCCGCAGCCAGGGAATCCAGGGACCAGTTCACGCTCGACGGTCTTGATCTCGACAGCCTGACCGACCTCTTCGACGGCGGGCTCATCGGCGACTTCAACGGATGCCAGGCGAGCCACTCGTACGCCGGCCAGAACAAGGCCGATGTCGTCGACTGCTTCCCGCTCGGCGACGGGCGCTGGGGCTTCAGGGTCGATGTCGTCTCACGGAACGCGGTGGGGGACACGGTCCTCCCCGGAACCGACGCACTGCACGCCGACGCCACGGCCACCGCCGTCGTCGTTCCGGCCTGCACCTTCGAGCCCGCCGACAAGAAGAACTCACCGTCGCCGGGCTCGCTGGACTGTGACGGCGTGGACCTGGACCTGGACCCGAACGACCTCCCGGACATGTCCGACCTGTTCAAGGTCCGGCTGGCCGAGGACTGACCGCGAAGGAACGCAAAGGGAATGGCACTCATGCGGAAGCGATACGGATCGGCCGCGCGCACCGCGGCCGCGGGTGTGACGGCCGCCGCGCTGGCTACTCTGCTCACGGCCTGCGGCGCCGACGGCGGGGGCACCGACGAGGGCGCGAAGCCACCGGAGAAGGCCGGCAGCGCTTCCTCGGCGTCGGCGGATCCGAGCCGGCCGACGCAGGACGGTCCTTCGGTGCCCGATACCAGCAGCACCCTGACCACGATCAACGGCAGCACCGGTTTCCAGATCGTCATTCACACGGCCGTCAGGGACCAGGGCGGCTTCCTGACCGTCACGGGAAGCCTGAAGAACACCTCTGACAAGATGCTGATCGCCCCGCCCCAATGGAGCGGCCAGGAGATCAATGTGAAGAAGACCGGACCGTCGTTCGCCGGCATCACGCTCTTGGACAAGACCGAGAAGAAGCGCTACTACGTCCTCCGCGACACCGATGGCTACCCGTTGACGACGACCGGGATCACCTCCGTGAAGGCCGGTGAGAGCATCGCCATGTTCGCCCAGTTCCCGGCGCCGCCCGCCGCGACGACACAGGTGGACATCCAGATTCCGCAGATGCCGGTCGCGACGATCGAGATCTCGTGATGCGCGCCCTCTCACCCTGCGCCCGCAGGACCCCCGCCCGCCGCCCCGCCGCCACCGTCGTCGCGGCCCTGGTGCTGCTGGCAGGCGCCCAGGTCACCGGGGCCGCCGGGGCGCGTGCCGATGAGACGCCGAGCACCCCGCCGGGTACCGAGTCGACGCTGCCACCACCCGAGATCGACGCTGAAGCGCCCGGCCTCAAGATGCGTGACGGTGCCACCCTCGCGCCCGCGAAGGTGCTGCCGATCATCTCGATCGTGGAGTCCGAGGGCGGCGAGGAGCGGCGTGAGGAGACCAGCTCGAACCTGAAGTTCGCGCTGCAGGCAGAGGTCCTCTTCGGCAAGGACAGCGCGAAGCTGACGCCCGATGCCAACAGCCGTATCGCCACGATCGCCGAGGAGATCAAGAAGCAGAACGCCAGCAAGGTGCGCATCTTCGGCTTCACCGACAACCTGGGCTCCTCCGCGCACGGTGACGTGCTGTCGAAGCAGCGGGCCGACGCCGTGCACCGGGTGCTGGCGCCGCTGCTGGCGTCGGACGGGATCACGTACGAGATCCGCGGGTACGGCGAACAGTTCCCGATCGCGGACAACAGCACCGAGGAAGGCCGCAAGAAGAACCGCCGGGTGGAGGTCTCCTTCCCGCGCGGCGAGGGCGGCGGCAGCACGCAAGGCTGACGCGGTGACGCCGTGACCCGGTGACTCGGTGACTCGGTGACTTGACGGTGTGACGCCGTTCCCGGGCCCGCCCTCCTTTTGGGCGGGCCTTGGGCGGTCCTTGGGCCCTGGGGCCCATGACCTCGGGTGCGAACCCGCCCTAGCTTCGGGAGCATGTCCACAACTAGGTCTCCGCGCGGGCGAGTTGAGATGCCGTCGGCGCTCCGGGCCGTGCTCGTGCTGGTGCGGGCGGTGTTCGCCGTCACGCTGGTCGGCGCCTTCGGGGTGCTGCTGCTGGCCGCGTCGCTGGGCGGAGTGGACGGGGAACTCCTCGGCTGGGTGCTGTACGGGGCACTGCCCGGTACAGCGGGGCTCCTGCTCGGCCGGAGGGCGGGGACCGGAGGTGTCTGGATCCTGCGGGGCCTGCTGGCCGTGCAGGGCTGGTTCATCGCCGGGGCCCTGGCGACCCTGGGCGGTGGCGACGGGCGCGGCGTGACCCAGCTGCTGATCCCCGTCGTGGTCGTCGTCCTGCTGTGCCGGCCCGCGTCGCGCGCCTGGTTCCGGCTGTCGTGGGAGCGTCGCGTCCCGCCCCGGCCGTTCCGGGTCGCCCGAATGATCAAGTGGCGTACGGAGGGCGGTCAGACGACCACCGAGTACGTGGGTCTCGTCCTGATCGTCGCGGCGATCATCGGCGCGCTCGTCGTGTCCGGCGTGGGCGGCCAGGTGGTGGGCGGGCTCCGGGCGGCGGTGTGCGCGGTCACCGGCGCCGCCTGCGGCTCAGGTCCGGGCGGCGGGGATCCAGGGAGCGTCGATCCGGGGAGCGTCGATTCGGGCGGTGTCCAGGCGGACGGGGACGTTCAGCGGGGAGACGGACCGCAGGACCAGGAAGGACCGCAGGATCAGGACGAACCCCAGGACCAGCGCACCGACGGCGACGGCGAAGGCACGACCGACGGCGACAACGGCGGCGGGGACGACCCCGACCACGGCGGCAACGGTGACAAGGACGACGAGAGCTGCACGTCCGGCATCGGCGCCTTCCTCTCCTGCGGCGCCCGCCAGGTCGGCGGCTTCTTCGAGGGCGTCGTCGTGGACGGTCTCTGGGGCGACATCACCGGCACCTTCGAGACGATCCTGCACCCCGTCAAGGCGTGGGAGGGCATCAAGGAGTACGGCGAGAGCCTCGGCCGGCAGTGGCTGGAGGACACCGCCGGCGCCGCCCGCAAGTGGGCGGACGGCGACTGGTTCGGAGCCCTGGTGGACTGGGGCGGCGCCTCGCTCGGCACCGGCATCACGGTCCTGGACGACGTCTTCGTCGGCGACGACGTCCGCGACATGTGGAACCGGGGCGACCAGGGCCAGGCGATCGGCACGGTCCTGTGGAACGTCGGCTCCCTGTTCATCCCGGGGTACGGCGAGGCCAAGCTCGTCGGGAAGCTCGGCACACTGGGCAAGCTCGGGAAACTCGGCGAGCTCGGTGAACTCGCCCAGAAGGCGTCCGAAGCCGCCGCCCGGGCCCGCAAGGCCGCCGACGCGGGCGACGTCGAGGCCGCCGAGGCCGCCGCCCGCGAGGCGCGCCGCCACGCGGACGAGGCCGCCGAGAAGGCGGGCGTGGGCGGCTGCACGTTCAGCGCCCCGCCCGCGCCCCGTCTGCGCGGCGTCCCGGGCGCCGGCACCGGGGTGGTCGCGGGCGCCGCGCCCGCCGCCGTACCCGTCCGGTTCCTCGCCGACCCGTGCGACGGCGACGACCCGGACAAGACGGAGGCCGCCCGGCAGGCCGACCGCGATGCCGACGCCGCCGAGCGGGCGGCGGCGGACGCCGAGCGCCGGCAGCAGGACAAGAACGGGCCCAAGGAGTGGCCGCCGCCCACGCCGGGCGACAAGAACGACCCCCGCAACTACACGCCGCCCGACTGGGCCGACGACCTGAACGACCCCCGGCTCGGCGACGCCGACGGTGGCGACGGCACCTGGCGCAGCCGCAATCGCAACCCCGAGCCGACCTGGGCCAACGAGGCATGGCTGCGCTACCAGGAGCAGATCAGCGGCAGCGTACGCGGCAAGGAGTACGTCGTACCGCACCCGGAGCCCGGACGGCGGCCCGTCGAGTTCGACGGCTGGGACAGTCGGCGGCAGACGTTCCTGGAGGCGAAGCTCGGCTATGAGAGCTACCTCGTCAAACAGGACGGCAAGCCGACGGCCCAGCTCACCGAGTCCGGCAAGGCGAAGTTCCTCGCGGAGGCACGCGGACAGGTCGCCGCGTCCGGTGGCCGGGCGATCGAGTGGCACTTCTCGGACCCGCTCGTCGCGCAGGCCGCCAGGATCGCGTTCCTGGACGCGGACCTGCCGGTCAAGGTGATTCACACACCGCAGAAACGCCCGATCTCCGGCCCCATGAAGCCGACTTCCTAGATGATGGGAAGGCGGAACGGGAGGAGAGGCAATGAAGCGGGTCGTACGGGGCTTCTGGGGGCCGCGGAAGGAGACGGTGGCCGAGCTCGCCGTCCGGTGGACGGAGCTGCTGACACGGCTGGGGGCGCTCGACGGCACGGTCTTCGGCCCCTGGCAAGGACTGCCGGCCCCGGGCGACGCACAAGGCGGACGGGGCGGACGGGGCGGACGGGGCGGACAGGGAGGACGGGGAGGACGGGGCGGACACGGAGGACAGGGCGGCACCGTACCGGTGGAGCAGGGGGCGATCGAGGCGTACCTGCGCCGTCAGGCCGGTACCGCCCCGGACGGCGACTGGGCGGACCGCACCGGCCACGCGATGTCCCTGTCCACGTCGCCGGGGAACCCCGCGCGGGTCAGTGTCACCGGCACCGGAGGCGGGGAGTCGGACCATCTCGCCATGAGCGTGGTGATCACCGTCACCACCCCGGACGGCAGCGATGCCGCTCCGCCGTACGCCGAAGCGCTCCGCGCCCTCGCCGAGACCTGGGACGTCGACTGGGGCGAGGTGACCGGCACGGCCCTGCAACTGGCGCTGGAGGACGCCGGACGCGCCCCGGGCGAGCCGTGCGTCGGCTGGGCGGGCTATCTGTCGGAGCGCCGTGCCGCCGCGCTCGCCGCAGCCACCGCCGCCCTGGAAAGCACCGACGCGGATCCCACGGCCCCCGATCCCACGGCCCCCGACCCCACCGCCCTCGTCCCCGGCCTCACCACCGCACGGACGGCCCACGGCGGGCTGCTGCTCGACGCGGGAGCCGGGGCGGAGGTGGACGACCTCGTGGCGTTCAACCGGTGGCTGCGCGCCACCGGCGCCCTGGAGCCGCTGCCGCGCCCGATGCGGCGGGCCAAGCTGTGACGGCGACGGGCACGCCGTTCGACGCCGACGACGGCGCGCGGGCGGTGCGGGACCTGCTGGCCCGCCCGGTGCCCGACGGCGGCGGCACGGAGTGGGAGCCCGGCTCCGACGAGTGGACCGGCAGCGTCGGCGCGGGCTTCCGGCTGGCACTGCTCTGGCGGAGCCGCCACTACTTCGGGGTGCCGGGGCCCGAGTGGGACGCCGCGCAGGACGAGGCGGAGGCGTATCTCGCCGAGCTCGTGGCCGTGTTGGGGAAGCGCTGGGGCCCCCACCGCGTGGTGAGCATGCGGCCGTACCTCTTCGGCAAGGTCAACGGCGACCCCATGCCGCCGCTCTTCGCCGAACTGGCCGCCTTCGACCTCTACGGCGACCTGCGCGTGTGGGGCCCGCTGGACACACCGCACGGGCCGCGCTGGGTCGGGGTGAGCGTCGCCCAGTGCGATGAGGACGCCCCGCACCTGATGGTGGGCGCGGTCAGTGCCCTACCGCTGACGTCGGCCGACGACGACTGATCGACATAATCGGGCGTATGTCCGCACCCGGCCCGGAAATCCCGTCATCACCACAGCCCCCACCACGGTCCTCGTCATCCCCGTCATCCCCGTCATCCCCGTCGTCCCAGCCCTCGTCCCAGCCCTCATCCCAGCCCTCGTCCCAGCCCTCATCCCAGCCCTCGTCCCAGCCCTCGTCCCGGCCCTCATCCCGGCCCCGGCGGCCCTCACCCCGGCCCTCATCACCCTCGGCACGCTTCGCTCCCGCCTTACCGCTGCGGTTCGCCGGGGCGGGCGCCGCGCCGGCGCTCTGGGGGTACGCGGCGGTACGGCTCGTGGGCCTGGGCGTGTTCCTGGTCGCGGCCGCCGTGGCCGGCGAGGACGCGTGGCACCGGCTGCGGGGCCGCTGGGACGCCGTCTGGTACGCGCGGATCGCCGAGCACGGGTATGGCTACGAGGTCCGGCTGCCGGACGGCGGCGTCCACGCCGACCTGGCGTTCTTCCCGCTGCTCCCGCTGCTGGAGCGGGGCCTGGCGACGGTCCTGCCGGTCGGGGTCGACACCGCCGGGCTGCTCGTCTCCTGGGCGGCCTCGCTCGCCGCCGCCTGGGGCGTCTACGCGGTGGGGGAGCGGTGCGCGGGACGGCGCGCCGGGGTGCTGCTGGCCGTGCTGTGGGGCGTGTACCCGACGGCGTTCGTACAGTCGATGGCGTACACGGAGACGCTGTTCACCGCGCTCGCCGCATGGTCCCTGTACGCGGTGCTGCGCGACCGGTGGGTGTGGGCCGGTGCCCTGTGCGCCGTGGCAGGGCTGACCCGGCCGTCGGCGGCCGCGCTGGTCGCGGCGCTCGGTCTCGCGGCCGTCGTGACGGTGGTGAAGGAGCGCCGGGCGCCGCTGCCGATGGTCGCAGGGGTGCTGCTCGCGCCGCTGGGCTGGCTGGCGTACGTCGTGTTCGTCGCCGTACGGGAGGGCAGCCCCACCGCCTACTTCGAGGTGCAGGCGGCCTGGGGCAACAGCATCGACGGCGGGGTGGCGCTCGCCCGGTTCGTGGGGGAGCAGCTGACCGGTCCCCATCCGCTCGCCGGGGTCGGGCTGCTCGCCGTGCTGGCGCTGCTCGGCTGGGTGGTGTGGCTGTGCGTACGGCAGCGCCAGCCGCTGCCGGTGCTGGCGTACGCCCTCGGGATCGTGGTCGTCTCGCTCGTCGGCGCCGCGTACTTCGGCTCCCGGCCCCGTCTGATCATGCCCGCGTTCCCGCTGCTGCTCCCGGCGGCGGTGGCGCTCGGGCGGCTGCGCGACCGGAACGCGGCCGTCGTCCTCGGGGTGCTCGCGCTCGCCTCCGCCGCGTACGGGGCGTTCACCCTGCTCGGTCCGGGTCCTCCGTGACCTCGGCGCCTCCGTGACCTCCGTATCCCCCGTTCCGGACGTCACCCGCAGGTGTCCAGCAGCCGTAGCGCGAACGGGGTCAGCCGGTGCTCCACCGCCCGCCCCTTGCGCTCCGTCGACACCAGCCCCAGGTCCCTCAGGGCCGACGCGTGCTGACTGGCCGTCGCGGGCGACACGTCCAGGCGCTCGGCGAGGTGCGTCGTACTGCACCCGCCGTCGAGGAGCAGCGGCAGCACTTGCGCCCGTGTCCGCCCGAGCAGCGAACCGAACAGCGGCGCGGCAGCCGGGCATGGCTTGCCCGCAGGCCGGCCGCGCCGCTCCTCGACGGGGTACAGCAGGACGGGCCGATCGGGCCGCCCCAGCAGCATCGTGTGGTCCTGGGGGCAGAAGTACGAGGGCTGGAGCACCAGGCCCTGCCCGGTCAGCCGCAGCGTGACGGGTGTCGGGTGCGGTGCGGTCAGGACGGTGCCGGACCAGTAGGCGCGGCCCCCCAGTTCGGTGAGGGACGCGGCGTAGCCGCCGTGCAGGATCAGCTGCCCGCGGCGGCGCAGGTCGTCGGCGATCGCGGCGTCGATGTGGTCCCGGTACGGGTGGATGGCGATCCGCTGGTACTGGCGCAGGAGACGGGCCGCGCGCCCGCGCCGCCCGATGCCACCGCTCCCGCTCCCGTCCCCGCCCCCGCTCCCGCTCCCGTCCCCGTTTCCGCCACGGCCGCCGCCCCCGCCCGTACGGGGCGTGTCGAGCGGGTCGTTCAGCGACAGCAGGCCCCCGAGCTGCCTGATCTCGTCCATCAGCCGGTGTTCCCCCAGCGACGCCAGCACCTTGCGCCGCCAGCGGTGCAGCGCGGGCAGCGTGGGCTGGGAGCCCTGGAGGCGCCCCAGGCTCAGAACGGTCTCGGGCCATAACGAGAAGCGCCGGAAGGTGATCTTCGTCAGGTCCTCGGCCGTGAAGACGATGCGCAACAAGACTGTTCCCCCGATCAGTCGTATGCGGTCTCATCCCGGTGAACGGATGAGACGGGCCCTTGGTCGTAGGGCCGACCCGGCGGTGACGCAGCCGGATCCCATCACGCGCGTACCCGTTTCCGTCCGGGCGGGAACACCTTTCGGCGACTGCCGAAAGGAGCCGCAACCATTCGGTGGCCGGCGAATGCGTGGCACCGACGGTCTTGAGCAGGACATGCTCAGAGCGTCGACCACGACACCCGGCAGCCCCGGCGGCCGGGACCGGAATCGATCATGGGGGAATCAGACGTGACTGCTCTGAATCGACGTCAGGGAAAGGCCGTCGCCGCCGGCATCCTCGCCGTGGCGGGTGTGCTGGGAACGGCGGGCGCCGCGAGCGCGGGCACGGCGGCTCCGGCCGCCGCGGGCGACACCGCGGCCGCCGCGCGCGCCGGTGTGGTGCAGGCGGAGGGGGCGAAGGCCGAGCGGGCGCAGGCGCGGGCGACCTACACGCGCACCATCTGGAAGCGGGTCAACCAGCGGGCGGCGGCCACCAACAAGTCCCGCCTCATGGGCACGCTCGGCCCCACGGCGCACGCGGTGCGGTGCTGGAAGGTCGGGCAGACCGTGAAGGCCGAGGGCTACACGAACAACGTGTGGATCTACGTCAAGAACAAGGCCAGCGGCAAGTGGGGCTACGCCAGCGCGATCTACTTCAAGGGCGACAAGTACGCGAACCTGCCGAAGAGCGCCAAGTGCTGAACGCCCGCCCGTAGGGCCCCGGCCCGGGGCGGCTCACCGGACGCGCCGGAGCGGACCACCGCCCCGGCGCGTCCCCTTGCCCCGCGCATCCGCGCCCCTCCCTCGTCACACCCCGCGCATCCGCCCGCCCCGGCGGGCCTCCAGGGCCCCGCATCAGGCGTTGATGACGAGCCGTACGCCCGGCTCTACGCCCCACTCCCGCATCGCCCCGGCCGCCGACTCCAGCACATGGCGGGCGCGGAGGCGTGGCATGCCCAGGCGCCCCGGCTTCATCGTCCGTACCGCCAGGACGTTCAACTCACGGTCCAGATAGGCCACGTCGATGGCGAAGCGCATGCCGAAGGTGTGCACGCTCCCGCACGGTGTCAGCAGCAGCGCCCCGTCGATCCCGTCCCGTCCGAGCAGGCCGCGCGCCCGGGTCCGGTAGGAGGCGGCGATCTCCACAGCCACCGTCGCCCGCCGTCCCGCAGCCACCGCCGCGTGCCCTTCCGCAGCGACCGCCGCGTGCTCTTCCAGGGCGACCGTCCTCGGCCCTTGCGCCGGTGCGTGCACGACCAGCGTGCCCGTGCCGTTCCGCCATGTCCGCCCCGGCTCCTGACTCCCCATGGCCCCGCACTCTAGGGTTTGGGCCCGGCCCGTGGGAGCCGTTGGGTCCCCGGGCCCATGACCGGCGGGCCGCGCTCTTCTAGGGTCTGCCGCGTGTACGCCGTGCTGATCGCCGCCGCCCTGTGGGGCGCCGCCACCGGGCTGCTGGTCCCGCGCGCCGCCCACCGGCTGTCCGTCGAGCCGGAGGAGCCGTGGCGCGACACCTGCCCGGCGGGCCACGCCTTCGTGGCGGGGCCGCGCGGCTGGCTCGGCCCTGCCCACTGCACCGCCTGCGCCCCGGCGCCGGGTCCCGCGTGGACGGCGCGCCTCGGCACGGCCCTGGTCACCGCCCTCGCGAGCGCCGCGCTCGCCGGGGCGACGGGCGCCCGGCCCGAACTGGCCGTGTGGCTGCTGCTGGCCCCGTTCGCCGTACTGCTCGCGGTGGTGGACCGCCGCGTGCACCGGCTGCCCGACCGGCTGACCCTGCCGCTCGCCGTCGCGGCGCCGGTGCTCCTCGGCGCGGCCGCGCTGCTGCCGGGCCACGCCGGGTCGTGGCCCCTCGCGCTGCTCGGCGGACTCGTACTGGGCGGCGCCTACTTCGTCCTGTTCCTGATCAACCCGAACGGCATGGGCTTCGGCGACGTCAAACTCGCCGTGCCGCTGGGTGTCGCGCTCGGCTGGTACGGCTGGGATGTCCTGTTCGTGGGCGCCTTCGCCGGGTTCCTGTTCGGCGCGGTGTACGGGTTCGGGCTGGTGGCGCTGCGACGCGCGAGCCGCCGGAGCGCGATCCCGTTCGGACCGTTCATGATCGGCGGCGCACTGCTCGGTCTGCTGCTCGGCGCACTGGCCGGGACGGCCTGACCGCCGACCGCCGGGCATGGCTCTACGATTCGGGCATATGCGAACGTCCCCGGACGAACCATCCATGGCGAGTGCACCCCCGACCACCTCCAGAACCCCACCCCATCCCCCTCACGCACCCCACCCTCCCCACCCTCCCCACCCACCCCACTCTCCCCACCCCGCCGTCTCCTCCCGGCTCACCCGCCCGCCCCGTATCCGCTTCCGAGCCCCCCACTCCCCGCCCCGGCTCCCCGAAGCGGCCGTTCCGTGGGTGTGGGCGGCCGGGCTCTGCGCGCTGTACGCGACCGTGGCGGTACGCCGCCACCTCCTCCTGCGCACCACCGGGTACGACCTCGGCATCTTCGAGCAGGCCGTACGCGCCTACGCCGAACTGCGCGCGCCCGTCGTCCCGTTGCGCGGCGAGGGCTTCAACCTCCTGGGCGACCACTTCCACCCGCTGCTCGCGGCGCTGGCGCCGCTCTACCGCGTCTGGCCCTCGCCGCTCTGCCTCCTGGTCGCCCAGTCCGCGCTGCTCGCCCTCGCGGTCGTCCCGCTCGCCCGCTGGGCCGCCCGGACGCTCGGCCGGGGGGCCGCCCATGTGGTCGCCGTCGGATACGGGCTGAGCTGGGGCATCGCGTCGGCGGCCGCGTTCGACTTCCACGAGGTGGCCCTCGCCGTACCGCTGCTCGCGTTCGCCCTGGAGGCGCTCGGGCACGGGAGGTGGCGCCGTGCGGTCGGCTGGGCGGCGCCGCTCCTCCTGGTCAAGGAGGACCTGGGGCTGACCCTGGCAGCCGTCGGGGTGTACATCGCCCTGAAAGGGCCGCGCCGGCTCGGCCTGGTCACGGCCGCCGTCGGACTGGCCGGCTCCCTCGTCGAGATCAAGCTCCTCCTGCCGGCGTTCCACCCGGGCGGCGGGTACGCGCACGGCGGCAACCTCTCCGACGGCCACGGCTCCCTGCTCGCGACGCTCGCCTTCGCGCCGCTCGACGCGCTGCGCCCAGACATCAAGGCCATGACGCTCGTCCTGGTCTTCGCGCCGTCCGCGCTGCTCGCCCTGCGCTCGCCCCTCTCGCTGATCGCGGTGCCGACCCTGGCCTGGCGGATGCTGTCGGACAACGGCTTCCACTGGGGAACGGCGTTCCACTACAGCGCCGTCCTCATGCCCGTCGTCGCCGCGGGCCTGATCGACGCCCTGGGGCGCTGGTACGAGGGCGGCCGTCCGCGCGACGGACTCGCCGCCCGCCACATCCGCGCGTCGCTCGCGACCGTGCTCGCGGTGACGGTGGTGATGCTGCCGTCCTTCCCCCTCGCCCAGCTGGCCCAACGGGCCACCTGGCGCACCACCCCGCACATCGAGGCGGCCCGCGCCCTGCTGGCCAGGATCCCGGACGGCGCCACGGTCGCCGCGTCGAACCGCCTCGCCCCGCAGCTGACCTCCCGCTGCACGGTCGTCGTCTTCCCGACCTTCCCCGTCGACGGGCGGCTGTACGAGTACGGCGAGAAGCGCCTGCCGCGCCCCACCGCCGACTGGATCGTCCACGACCGGCGGGCGCCCGAGGCGTGGCCCTACCCGAGCGGGCACTGGCCCTACCCCATCGAGCGGCAGGAGGCCGAGCTGGTCGCCGCGCAGAAGAAGTACGGCTATGAGCGCGTCGCTCACCGTGACGGGGTCACCCTGCTGCGGCGCACCCCTGAGTGACGGGCCCGTCCGGCGTCAACCGTGCGCCTCGGCGCCCGGGTCCCCCTTCGGGAGTACGGCCACGGGCGGGAACGGGGCGGGAACCGGCCCGGAACCAGCCCTTCCGGCCGTGCCGCGACGAGGTACTCCGTATTCGGAGCGTCGCGACGGCCTGTCGTGGCACACAGCACCACTTACGAAGGGTTATGGTGGAAACCCCCCCTCGGGCCGGTCCGTATCCCCCCCACGGACCGGCCCGTTTTCCTTTCCCGCCGGAACCCGTGCCGAACCCGGCCCCGACGACCGGGGCCCGACTCCCACCGGCCCCGCCCTCCCGGGGCCGGAGCGGCCGCGGGTTTCGCCGGTCGGGCTCGGTGCCGGCTCAGCTCCGGGCGGCCCAGATGTTGGTGCCGGCGGTGTCGACGGCGAAGGAGTCGATCTCCTTCAGCTCGTCCTCGGTGAGCCGGGGGCCGGCCAGCGCGGCGATGTTCTCCTCCAGCTGGCGCACGCTCGACGCGCCGATCAGCGCCGAGGTCATCCGCTCGTCCCGCAGCACCCACGTCAGCGCCAGCTGGGCCAGCGACTGGCCGCGGCGCCGGGCGATCTCGTCGAGGCCGTGCAGGCGCCGTACGACGTCCTCGGACAGCAGGTTCGGGTCCAGGGACTTGCCCTGGGAGGCACGCGAGCCCTCAGGGATGCCCTTCAGGTACTTGTCCGTCAGCAGCCCCTGGGCGAGCGGCGCGAAGGAGATGCAGCCCATGCCGGCCGCCTCCAGCGTGTCGAGGAGACCGTCCTCCTCCGTCCAGCGGTTGATCATCGAGTAGGACGGCTGGTGGATGAGGGCGGGGACCCCCATCTCCCGCAGCAGGCCCGCCGCCTCGGCGGTCTGCTCACTGCTGTACGAGGAGACCCCCGCGTACAGCGCCTTGCCCTGCCGCACGGCGGAGGCCAGCGCACCCATGGTCTCCTCGAGTGGGGTGTTCTGGTCGAAGCGGTGCGAGTAGAAGATGTCGACGTAGTCGACGCCCATCCGCTTCAGCGAGGCGTCGAGCGACGACAGCAGGTACTTCCGGGAGCCCCACTCGCCGTAGGGCCCGGGGTGCATCAGATATCCAGCCTTGGTCGAAATGACCAGTTCGTCACGGTAGGGTGTGAAGTCCTGCGCGAAGATCTTGCCGAAGTTCAGCTCGGCGGAACCGGGCGGCGGACCGTAGTTGTTCGCCAGGTCGAAGTGCGTCACACCGAGGTCGAACGCCCGCCGCAGGATCGCGCGCTGCGATTCCAGCGCCCTGTCGTCGCCGAAGTTGTGCCACAGGCCGAGCGAGATGGCGGGGAGCTTGAGCCCGCTGCGGCCGGTGCGGCGGTACTCCATGGAGTCGTACCGATCGTCGGCCGCGCGGTAGTGCATGGGGGATTCAGTCACGTCTCTCTCCCTATCACGGACTTGTGACAGACCAGGTTGGGCCGCCGTGACCCCCGCGCAGTAATGTGGCGGCTTCGGGGAAGGCCGCGGCGCTCATGAGGTCGAGCTGTGCCGCATCCCCCGGGGCCGGCGTCCGGCGCCCCTGTCGGGGCGGACAGGCCCGCACGAATCGAGAGGTGAGATCGGTGAACTTGCGCGACCTGGTGTACAGGCTCTACGCACGCCGGGTGGAGGGCCGCCTCGACCACGCCCAGGTGCCCAAGCACATCGGCGTCATCCTCGACGGGAACCGGCGCTGGGCCAAGGCGTCCGGCGGTACGCCCGAGCAGGGCCACAAGGCCGGCGCGAGCAAGATCATGGAGATGCTCGGCTGGTGCAGCGAGACGGACGTCGAGGTCGTCACGCTGTGGATGCTGTCCACGGACAACCTCAACCGCCCCGAGGAGCAGCTCGTCCCGCTGCTCGGCATCATCGAGGACGCCGTACGGACCCTGGCCGCCGACGGCCGCTGGCGCGTCCACCACGTCGGCACGCTCGACCTCCTGCCGGCCCGTACGCAGTCGGTCCTCAAGGAGGCCGAGGAGTCGACGCGCCACAACGACGGCATACTCGTCAACGTCGCCGTCGGCTACGGCGGCCGCCAGGAGATCGCCGACGCGGTGCGCTCGCTGCTCCTGGACCACGCCGAGAAGGGCACGAGCTTCGAGGAGCTCGCCGAGATCGTCGACATCGACGTCATCGCCGAGCACCTGTACACGCGCGGCCAGCCGGACCCGGACCTGGTGATCCGCACCAGCGGCGAACAGCGCCTGTCGGGCTTCATGCTGTGGCAGAGCGCCCACTCGGAGTACTACTTCTGCGAGGTCCACTGGCCGGCCTTCCGCAAGGTCGACTTCCTGCGCGCACTGCGCGACTACGCGGCGCGCCACCGGCGCTACGGCACCTGACCCGCCGCGCCCCGCCCTCCCCGTCGAGCGAGACAGACCGCCCCGGGCGCGAGCCGCCCGCCCCCTTCGGCGCGCATCCCACCGCCCCTCCTTCAGCGCGCATCCCGCAGCTCCCTCCAGCGCGCACCCCGACGCCCCGTCATATGCCATGGCATGGGCGCGGGTCTTCGCGGGAATACCCCTCTCAGAGTGAGCGGCACGGAGCCCGCTCGCCCGGGAGGCCCTTTGCACCAGGACGACCGTGCCGGACGTGTACGGGCGACGCGGAGGGCCGGTGTCCGGCCCGCGCATCGTGGCCAGACCCCGGCCCATCCCCCCGCGACGCCGTCGCAGTCGCACCCCGAGCTCATGCGCCTCTACTAGAGGGGGTCTGTCCTTACCGTGGTGACCAGCACTAAGCGCCGTCTGTCCGACCGGCGCACCTATGTTCTCGACACCAGCGTCCTGCTGGCCGACCCAGGCGCCATGTCCCGCTTCGACGAGCACGAGGTCGTGCTGCCGATCGTCGTGGTCACGGAGCTGGAGGCCAAGAGGCACCACCCCGAACTCGGCTACTTCGCCCGGCAGGCCCTGCGCCTGCTGGACGACCTCCGGGTGCGGTACGGCCGCCTCGACGCCCCGCTACCCGTCGGGGAGCTCGGCGGGACCCTGCGTGTGGAGCTCAACCACTCGGACCCCGGAGTGCTCCCGGCCGGCTACCGCGTCGGCGACAACGACTCGCGGATCCTGGCGGTGGCGCGCAACCTCCAGGCGGAGGGGTACGACGTCACCGTCGTCTCCAAGGACCTGCCGCTCCGCATCAAGGCGTCGTCCGTCGGCCTGCTGGCCGAGGAGTACCGCGCCGAGCTCGCCATCACCGACTCGGGCTGGACGGGCATGGCGGAGGTGCCGCTCTCCGCCGAGCAGGTGGACCTGTTGTACGGGGAGGAGACGCTGTACGTGCCGGAGGCCGCGGGGCTGCCGGTGCACACGGGTCTCGTCCTGCAGTCCGAGCGGGGCAAGGCGCTCGGCCGGATCACCGCGGAGGGCACCGTACGGCTGGTGCGCGGCGACCGGGAGGCGTTCGGCATCCGGGGGCGCAGCGCCGAGCAGCGCATCGCGCTGGATCTGCTCCTCGACCCGGACGTCGGCATCGTGTCGATGGGCGGCCGGGCCGGCACGGGCAAGTCGGCGCTCGCGCTGTGCGCGGGGCTCGAGGCGGTCCTGGAGCGGCGCCAGCACCAGAAGGTGATGGTCTTCCGGCCGCTGTACGCGGTCGGTGGGCAGGAGCTCGGCTATCTGCCGGGCACCGAGGCCGAGAAGATGAGCCCGTGGGCGCAGGCGGTGTTCGACACGCTGTCGGCGGTGGCGGGCCGGGAGGTCATCGAGGAGGTGCTGGGGCGGGGCATGCTGGAGGTGCTGCCGCTGACGCACATCCGGGGCCGCTCGCTCCATGACGCCTTCGTCATCGTGGATGAGGCGCAGTCCCTGGAACGCAATGTCCTGCTGACCGTGTTGTCCCGGATCGGGGCGAATTCCCGGGTTGTTCTCACCCATGACGTGGCACAGCGGGACAATCTGCGCGTCGGCCGGTACGACGGAGTCGTGGCGGTGGTCGAGAAGTTGAAGGGGCATCCGCTGTTCGCGCATGTCACGCTCACCCGCTCGGAGCGTTCGCAGATCGCGGCCCTGGTGACCGAAATGCTGGAGGACGGCCCGAACTGACCGGAAATAACGGGTGAATTCCGGCAGGGAGTTGGCGCCGCCCGGCAAAGCCCGAGAGCTTAGCCGGGCGGCGTCGGCATGCGCGCCCCTTTCGGCAAAACTCCTGTGGTGTACGGGGTGTGAGCTTTCACACGCAACGATTAATTGCCTTGCGGTGTCGGCTTCGGGCAGAGTCTTGCTTCCGTCAGGCCCCGCATACGGCACAGCCGCATCCTCAGCGATCCGCGGCACCACACAACTCAACACGCGTTCGCCGTATGCCGCCCGAAGAACCACGCGGCGCTCCCGCAGGGGAGTCGCAGCACCGGGCCCGTGTCCCTCGTGACCCAGTAAGTGGGGGGACCAGCGTCAGGGGCACGATCGCGCCCGCGAGGTCACCCGTGCGGGCGATGCTGGAAGGAAACCGTGTGAGCCGGATCTCGGTCCGGGGATTCGCGGTGGCGTCCGCCACCGCGGTCACCACTGTCGGCGCCGTCGTGGGCGTTGCCTCGGGCAACACCCAGTCGCAGGACGCGTTCGAGACGACCGCCGCAGACGCGACACTCCTGGCGGACATCCCCATGGGCCAGCAGGCCCAGGTACAGGTCGCCTCCCTCACGCAGCAGGCCGAGACGCAGGCCGCAGCGGCGGACGCGGCCGCCCAGAAGTCGGCCGAGGAGGCCGCCCGCCTCCAGGCCGCCAAGGACGCGCAGGCCAAGAAGGAAGCCGCCGAGGAGAAGGCCGAGCAGGAGCGCAAGGAACGCGAGGAGCGCGAGCGCGCCAGCCGCAACGCGGTCCGTGACGCGTCCAGCTTCGCCGCGCAGTCCTCGTACACCGTCGCCGAGGTCCAGGCGATGGCCCGCCAGATGGTCCCCGGCGACCAGTTCCAGTGCTTCAGCAACATCGTGGACCACGAGTCCAGCTGGAACTACCGGGCGACGAACCCGTCGTCGGGCGCGTACGGCCTCATGCAGGCGCTGCCCGGCTACAAGATGCAGTCCGCGGGTGCCGACTGGCAGACCAACCCCGCCACCCAGATCAAGTGGGGCCTGAACTACATGAACGACCGCTACGGCAGCCCGTGCGGTGCCTGGTCGTTCTGGCAGGCCAACAACTGGTACTGAGCAGCGCTCAACTCCGCGGAGCCCCTCACCGTCCTAGGGTGAGGGGCTCCGTGCGTGTACCGTCGGGTTCCGGAGCTCCGGGGGGAGTGGCGGGGGAAGAGAGAAGATCATGTCGAGAGTGCCAGGGTGGCTCGGCCGGCTGCGGGCCGGTCTCAGCCAGGTGGAGCGGAAGCTGGACGAGGCCAGGGCCAAGGCCGAGGCGGAGGCCAGAGCGCAGAACGAATCCGCCGCCGCGCTCCCTGGGCCCGGTGGCCCGCCCGCGGCCGTGACCCCGCCGGAACCGGACAGTGTGCCGGCCCCGCCCGCGTACGCCCCGGCCGTCGCCGCGCGCCCCGACCCGGTCGCCGCGATCCCCTGGGGCATGCGGGTCGCGGCGGAGGCGGGCTGGCGGCTGCTGGTCCTCGCCGGGACCGTCTGGGTGCTGATGAGGATCATCAGCGCGGTGCAGCTCGTGGTGCTCGCCTTCGTGGCCGCCCTGCTCATCACCGCGCTGCTCCAGCCGACGGTGGCCCGGCTCAAGAACCTGGGGCTGCCCCGCGGTTTCGCCACCGCCGTCACCGCCGTCCTCGGCTTCGTCATCATGGGGCTGGTCGGCTGGTTCGTGGTCTGGCAGGTCATGGACAACCTCGACAACCTCTCCGCCCGGGTCAGGGACGGTATCGAGGAGCTCAAGCGCTGGCTGCTGGACAGCCCGTTCCATGTGACCGAGCAGCAGATCAACGACATCGCCAAGAACCTCAGCGACACCATCGGCACCAACACCGAGCAGATCACCTCCGCCGGACTGACCGGCGTGACCGTGATGGTGGAGGTCCTGACCGGGATACTGCTCGCGATGTTCTCCACGCTCTTCCTCCTGTACGACGGGAAGAAGGTGTGGGAATGGTGGCTGAAGCTGGTGCCCGCGCAGGCCCGTCCGGGAGTCGCGGGCGCCGGGCCGCGCGCCTGGCGCACCCTGACCGCCTATGTGCGCGGCACGGTGATCGTGGCCCTGATCGACGCGATCTTCATCGGTCTCGGCATCTACTTCCTCGATGTGCCGCTGGCCGTCCCGCTCGCCGTGTTCATCTTCCTGTTCGCCTTCATCCCGCTCGTCGGAGCCGTGATCTCCGGCGCGCTGGCGGTGGTCGTCGCGCTGGTCACCAACGATGTGTTCACCGCCCTGATGGTGCTGGCGGTCGTCCTGGCCGTGCAGCAGATCGAGGGCCATGTGCTGCAGCCCTTCATCCTGGGCCGAGCCGTCCGGGTGCACCCGCTGGCCGTGGTCCTCGCGGTCGCGGGGGGCGGGCTGGTCGCCGGGATCGGCGGCGCCGTCGTGGCCGTACCGCTGGTGGCGGTGACCAACACGGTCGTCGGCTACCTGCACGCGTACAGCCAGGAGCAGGCCATGCGCCAGATGCCGCCGCCGCACGGCGCCACGGCGTACCAGGTCGCGCCGACACCGGCGCCGGGACCGCGCCCGGAGGACGGCGAGTGATATCCGAACCGGAGCTCATGGGCGACGACGGCGAACCCGTGCGCCCCGCCTCGCCCCAGGCGCGGGACCGCGACCGGGACGGAGCCGGCGGCCCGGACGACGTCCTGGACAGCGGGCGGAACCGGGAGCGCGCCCCGCGACCCGGGGGCGCGTGGCTGTGGGCGCTCGGTGGCGCGCTGGTCGCGTCGGCCCTGTGGGCGGGCGGACTCTACGCGTACCAGGGACGCGGCACCGACCTCGGCGGCTACCGCACGAGCGAGGACCTGTGCGAGGACGCGCGGCTGCCCGCGCTGCAGACGGCCCTGGGCAAGCGCGGTACGGACCCCTCCCGGTACGGGTCCCGGCACGCGGCGCTGGACACGACCCACTGCGGGCTCGCCTTCGGGGAGCCCGAGCCGCTGTTCGAGGTCGGTGTCCGCTACAGCCTGCACAAGGTGACGGATCCCGGCCCGGAGTTCGAGGCGCTGGAGAAGAGCTCGGAGGGGCCGTCGGCCGAGGTGCTGGCCGGAGTGGGCGAACAGGCGTACTTCGTCATGGACGGCCACGGTTACGCGACCCTGACGGTGCTCGACGGGCAGGCCGTCGTGGCGCTCGCCGTCAATGTGAGCGCCGAGGTCGACGAGTCGAACGGCGAGTGGGAGGGCGAGCTCGACCCGAAGGCCGTCGCCACCATGGCCGGCATCAAGGAGTTCATGGTCGAGGACGTCAGGACGCTGATGGCCGACCTCAAGAAGTGACCGTGTGACCCGCCGCGGACCACGGCGGGGAACCACCGGACGCGCAGCGCGGAAGGGCCCACCGGCAGCGTGCCGGTGGGCCCTTCCTTACCGTACGAACGGCGGCGCCTACGCGCTCACTCCGCGAGCACCGCTTCCGCGTCCAGGGTCGTGCCGACCGCCTGGATCACCGAGGCGATCTTGAACGCCTCCTGGATCGTCTCGCGGTCCACACCCGCCTTGCGGAGCACCTGCTCGTGCGAGTCGAGGCACTGGCCGCAGCCGTTGATCGCGGAGACCGCGAGCGACCACAGCTCGAAGTCGACCTTCTCCACGCCCGGGTTGCCGATGACGTTCATCCGCAGACCGGCGCGGATCGTGCCGTACTCCGGGTCGGAGAGCAGGTGGCGCGTGCGGTAGAACACGTTGTTCATCGCCATGATCGCGGCAGCGGACTTGGCCGCCGTGTACGCCTCGGGCTTCAGGTTCTCCCTGGCCTCCGGTTCCAGCTCCTTGAGCACCCTCGGCGAGCGCGAGGCGATCGCGCAGGCGAGGACGGTGCCCCACAGCTGCTGCTGCGGCAGCTCGCTGTTGCCGATGACCGAGCCGAGGTTCAGCTTCAGGTCCTTGGCGTAGTCCGGTATGGCGGACTTCAGTGCGTCGAGGGACATGTCGATCACTCGCCCGACAGGAGCTTGACCGGGTCGAGGGTGTCCTCGCCCTTGGTCCAGTTGCACGGGCACAGCTCGTCGGTCTGCAGGGCGTCCAGCACACGCAGGACTTCCTTGGGGTTACGGCCGACGGAACCGGCGGTCACCATGGCGAACTGGATCTCGTTGTTCGGGTCCACGATGAAGACGGCGCGCTGCGCGAAGCCGTCCGCGCCCTCGACGCCGCAGTCCCGCATGAGCTCGTGCTTGGAGTCGGCGAGCATCGGGAAGGGCAGGTCACGCAGGTCGGCGTGGTCCTTGCGCCAGGCGTGGTGGACGAACTCCGAGTCACCGGAGACACCGAGGATCTGGGCGTCGCGGTCGGCGAACTCGTCGTTCAGCTTGCCGAAGGCGGCGATCTCGGTGGGGCAGACGAAGGTGAAGTCCTTCGGCCAGAAGAACACCACGCGCCACTTGCCCTCGTAGGACTTGTGGTCGATCTGCTCGAACTCCTTGCCGCTCTCCAGCGACACACAGGCGGTCAGGTCATACGTGGGGAACTGGTCACCGACAGTGAGCACGCGCTCTCCTTCGAGCTGGGAAGTCCCTTTTGGGGTCTTCCGGGGGTTGGACGGTCGCCAGCATGGCACGGAGTGCATTGATCAGTGAAATAGCTAGACTGGGTCGCGTTGATCGAAGGTGGTTATCAGTGTGTCCGTATATAAGGGTAAGCAGCCCAGTCTGGCCCAGCTCCGGGCGTTCGCGGCCGTCGCCGAGCACCTGCACTTCCGGGACGCGGCCGCCGCGCTCGGTATGAGCCAGCCCGCTCTCTCGGGCGCGGTTTCGGCGCTCGAAGAGGCACTCGGTGTCCAACTCCTGGAGCGTACGACGCGCAAGGTGCTCCTCTCACCGGCGGGGGAGCGCCTCGCGGTGCGGGCCAGGGCCGTCCTGGACGCGGTGGGCGAGCTGATGGAGGAGGCCGAGGCCGCGCAGGCGCCCTTCACCGGGGTGCTCCGCCTCGGGGTCATCCCCACCGTCGCGCCGTATCTGCTGCCGACGGTGCTGCGCCTGGTCCACGACCGCTACCCGGACCTCGACCTCCAGGTCCACGAGGAGCAGACCTCGTCCCTGCTCGAAGGGCTCGCCGCCGGACGGCTCGACCTGCTGCTGCTCGCCGTTCCGCTGGGTGTGCCGGGCGTCACCGAACTGCCCCTGTTCGACGAGGACTTCGTCCTGGTCACGCCGGGGGACCACTGGCTCGGCGGCCGCGCCGACATCCCCCGTGACGCCCTGCGCGAACTGCACCTGCTGCTGCTGGACGAGGGCCACTGCCTGCGCGACCAGGCCCTCGACATCTGCCGGGAGGCCGGCCGCACCGACGGCGCCGACGTCACCACCACGGCGGCCGGGCTCTCCACGCTCGTCCAGCTCGTGGCGGGCGGGCTCGGCGTCACCCTGCTGCCCCGCACCGCCGTCACGGTCGAGACCGCGCGCAACGACCGGCTGACGACCGGCTGGTTCGCCGACCCCGCCCCCTCGCGGCGTATCGCGCTGGCGATGCGGACGGGCGCGGCGCGGCACGCCGAGTTCGAGGAGTTCGCACAGGCCCTGCGCGGCGCCCTCGCCACCCTCCCCGTGCGCGTCCTGCCCCCGCCGGCGGTCTGACCGGCGGGGCGGCCCCGCCGGCGGCCCTACCGGCGGGGCGGGAGACGGCCACGGCACCGGGCTACTCCGTACGCAGCCCCTCCGGGCGCATCACGCGCCACAGCAGCGGCAGGCTCAGCACCGTCACGGCGGCGATCAGCCCCGCCCCGACGCCGACCACGGGCAGGAACACCCACCAGTCCTCGACCCGTTTGCCGATCAGCCGCAGCAGCGCCGCGCCGAGACCGAGGCCGCCCGCGACGGCGAGGGCAAGTCCCACGGTGATCGGCACCGCGCTCTGCCACAGCACCGACCAGCCCAGCGTCGAACGGCGGGTGCCGAAGGCGACCAGCGCGGACAGCAGCCGCCTGCGCTCCCGCAGCTGCTCCAGCGTCGACACCAGCAGCGACGCCGCGATCAGCGTCATCGTCGCGGCCGCCGCGGCGAACACCCCCGTACGGACGCTGCTGTACTGCTGGTCCCGCTCGATGTTCTGGATCGTCCCGACCCGCATCAGCGGATCGAACCGCGCGGCCGCGTTCCGCGCGTGCTCGGCGGCGTCCGGTACGGCCGGGTCCAGCCGCACCATGGCCTTCACCACCGGGTCCTCCAGCGTGGCCGCGTCGATCGCGGCCGGTGTCGCGTAGATCCCGAACGGCATCCGCCCGATCGGATCGCGCCGCGCCTCCACCGTGCGGGCTTGGGCCGGGATACGCCACAGCACGGGCTTTCGGCCCTCGGACCGCAGGTCCACCACGGCGCCCGGGCGGGCCGTCTCGGCGAGATAGTCGTCGGGCGGACCCTCCCCGCCATGGGTCAGGGCGATGAAGACATCGCCGTCCCGGCACGACGGCAGCCGGCCCAGCTCGCGCAGCGACGCGCAGTCCCCGACCGTCAGCGCGGTCGTCGGGACGAAGCTCTCGCCCGCCCGCTGCCCGCCCGGCCGCCTGGCGCTCCCCTCGACGGTGCCGATCACGCCCTCGACGCCGTCAGCGGCCGCCAGCCGGTCGAGCAGCTCGCGGGCCGCCGCGCCGTTGTCGCGGGGCGTGCCCCACATCTCCAGTTGCGCCCGCGACTCGTCCATGTGCGTCGGCCGCATGAAGTCGGCCTGTACGGCTCCGAACAGCATCTGCAGGGCGATGGCCCCGGTCGCCGCCGCCACGATCCCGCTGACCGCGCGCGCCGCCGTACCGCTGCTCAACTGGAGCCTGCGGGTCGCCAGTTGCCAGGCGACGGGCCCCCCGCGCAGTCGCCGCACCGCCGCCTCCACCAGCCAGGGCAGCAGCGTGCAGACCCCGGTCAGCACCAGGACGGCACCGACCGCGATCCGGTACGTGTCCACCGAGGTGTCCGCCGGAGCGATCCGCGCGGCAGGCAGGAGCAGCGCCAGGCCCGCCGCCACCGGCAGCAGCCGCCACCACACCCGGCGGCGGCGCGGCGCCGCGCCGCGCACGACACCCAGCGGCTCCACGGTCAGCCCGCGCAGCGCGACCAGGGTCACCACGACCGCGCACAGCGGCACCGCCACCGCCACGAAGGCGACGAGCAGCGGGTCGGGCACCACGTCCGAGGTGAAGGCGTTGAGGTTCCACACCGTGACCCGGCCCGCGAACGGCCGCCCCGCCAGGAAGAACCCGGCGCCGGCCAGCAGGCCGAGCAGCGCGCCGGCCAGCGACTCGCCGGCCGCGATCCGCCGGGTCGTCGCGGTGTCGGCGCCGGCCAGCCGCAGCGCGGCGAGCCGCTGGTCGCGCTGCTCGCCACCGAACCGTACGGCGGTCGCCACGAACACGAGCACCGGCAGCAGCAGCACCACGCACGCCACCACGACGACCAGCAGCAGCACCGCGTCCAGCGGACGCGGGTCCGCCGCGGCACCGAACGCGTCGCCGCGCGAGGCGGCGAACGCGCCGTCCACGGACGGGTCGCCGGCGTAGGCGAAGAGCTCGCCGGGCCCGAGCAGTCCCGTGTCGCCGATGGTGCCCACCGTCTCGTACGGGAAACGGTCCTTCAGCAGGGCGCCGCCGGGCGAGGCCAGGAGCCGGGCCAGCGCGGGGGACACGACCATCTCCCCGGGTCCCGGCAGCTTCGCCAGGCCCGGCGGTACGGGGGTGTCGGGGCCTTCCGGGTGCAGGACGAGGCCATGGACCGTGACCCCGTGGAACAGCGTGTCCGTCTCCGTCCAGAGGAACGAGCGGTCGGAGCGCGGCGCGTCGTCCAGCGACACCTGCCGGGCGTCGGCGCGCCCCTCACGGGCCGACATCATGCCGGGCACCGAGGCGGCGACGAGCAGCAGTGCCACGCCCAGACCGATGCCCACCGCGGTGAGGGCCGTACGGAACCAGGTGCGGCGGCCTCCGGCGAACGCGAACCGGGCACCGAGCGCGAGGTCGCGGCCGACCGTGCGGGGCCCGGTCACACGGCACCCGCCAGATCGCGCACCCTGCCGTCCCGGACGGTGATCTCCCGGTCCGAGTACGCGGCCACCCGGGCCTCGTGGGTGACCAGGACGACCGCCGCGCCGGTGTCCCGGGCCGCGTCCGTGAGCAGCCGCATGACCAGCTCGCCGTTGAGGGAGTCCAGGGCGCCGGTCGGCTCGTCGGCGAAGACCACGCGCGGGGCCGTGACCAGCGCGCGGGCCACCGCCACCTGCTGGCCCTGTCCGCCCGAGACCTCACCGGGCCGCTTGCCCGCGATGTCCCGCGCCTCCAGCCGGTCGAGCCACTCCAGCGCCGTGGCCTCGGCCGCCCCGCGGCGCGCACCGCCCAGCCGCAGCGGCAGGGCCACGTTCTCCACGCACGTCAACTCGGGTACGAGGTGCCCGAACTGGAACACGAACCCGAAGTCCGTGCGGCGCAGTGTGCTGCGCCCGGCGTCGGACATCGAGGTCAGCTCGCGCCCGTCGTAGGTGATGGTTCCGTCGTCCGGTCGGACGATCCCGGCCAGGCAGTGCAGGAGGGTGGACTTGCCGGAGCCGGACGGGCCCATGACGGCGACGACCTCGCCGGCCCGGACGGCGAAGTCGACCCCGGTGAGCGCGGGCGTCGGCCCGTACGCCTTGTGGAGCTCCCGCGCCTGGAGCAGGGGTATGGAGGAGGGTGTGGTCACCGGCCCGTCCCCCCGGTCACCGGCCCGTCCCCCCCGGTCGCCCCGCCGGTCCCCCCGGGTGTCCCGCCGGTGCCTCCGGGTGTCCCGCCGGTGCTTCCGGGTGTCCCGCCGCCGGTCCTGCCTCCTCGTGTCGCGCCGACCGCCTCGGCGAGCTGATCGAGGCGTGCGGCGGTCAGTTCCAGCCAGCGCAGATCGGCTTCCAGATGGAACAGCGCGTGATCGCAGATGAGTTGGTCGGCGAGATCGCCGCCCGTCTTGCGTCGGGTCAGCTCGCGCATGAGGCGCAGGTGCTCGGCGCGCTGGGTGTCCAGCAGGTCGGCGGCGCCGCGCCCGGTGAGCAGGGCCAGGACGACCTTCGTGTACAGGGTCGACTGGAGGTAGGGCTCCGGCTTCTCGGGGCGGGCCAGCCACTGTGCGACATCGGTGATCCCGGCGTCCGTGATGGCGTACCGCTTGCGTTCGGGGCCTTCGCCCGGCTCGATGCCCTCGACCTCGACGAGCCCGTTCCGCAGGAGCCGGGACATGGTCGAGTAGACCTGGCCGTAGTGCAGCGGCCGGTCCTGGCCGAACTTCTCGTCGAAGGCGCGCTTGAGGTCGTAGCCGTGGCGCGGTCCGGACTCCAGCAGCCCGAGGAGGGTGTGACCGATTGACATGACGACCACTCTACCCGCTGTGTATACACCGCATGTATAGCTGGCGTGAAAGTGCCTGCGAAAGCTCCCCGGCATCGGTCATCGGTCATCGGTCATCGGTCATCGGCCATCGGTCATCGGCCATCGGGCATCGGTCTGAGCGGTCAGAACCTCACGTACGCAACGACCGGCAGATGGTCGCTCCCGGTGCGCGGCAGGGACCGGATCCGGGTGATCGTCGCACCCCGGGCCATGACGTGGTCGATCCGGGCCACCGGCGCCGACGCGGGCCAGCTGAAGGCGAAGTCGGCCGGAACGGGGTCCATGCGCGAGCCGACCGGGCCCAGCCCCCGGTCGTCCACCGTGCCGTTGAGGTCGCCGAGCAGCAGCAGCCGGTCCAGCTTCTCCGCCCCGATCGCCGCACCGAGCAGTGCGGCGCTCTGGTCCCGCCGTCCGGTGCCGAACCCGCCCCCGAGCCCGAGGCGCACGGACGGCAGGTGGGCGACCAGGACGGCGACCTCGCCGTGCGGGGTCGCGGCGGTCGCCCGCATCCCCCGGTTCCAGCCCGCGCCGACGCCGTCCGGGCGGATGTCCAGCTCCCGTACGTCGGACAGCGGGTGCCTGGACCAGAGCCCGACCGTGCCGTGCACCGCGTGGTGCGGGTAGTCCGCCGCGAGCGCGGCCGCGTAGGCGGGCAGGGCGGCGGGGGTCAGCTCCTCCAGGGCGATGAGGTCGGGGCGCGCCCGGGTCAGGGCCCGGACGGTGCCCGCCGGGTCGGGGTTCTCGTCGCTGACGTTGTGCTGCACGGCGACCAGGTCGTACGGGCCGGGCGCGTCCCCCGGCGGCAGGGCGGCGCCGAAGTGGCCGAGCCAGGCGACGACGGGCAGGACCAGGGCGAGCAGCGCCGTCGCCGAACGGCGCAGCAACGCGGCCGCCAGGAGGACGGGGACGGCGAGCCCCAGCCAGGGCAGAAACGTTTCGATGAGGCTGCCGGGCCGACCGGGCAGATCTGGCACGGTGCCGTGGAACACCACGAGCCAGGCGACCAGCACGGCGAGCGCGGCCAGGACGTGGCCGCGCCCCCAGGCCGACCGGCCGCGCCCGTCGGGGCCCCAGTCCCGCAACCGGCGCGGCCACCGCCGCCCACCCGCGGGGCCCGCCCCGCCCGCCGCCCGCGCGGCTGCCGGATCCTCCGCGCCCGGTGGCGCCGGTGGGTCCTGCGCCTCCGTAGCACCGGGCCGCGGTGTCGTACTGCTGTTCATATGAAAGGTCGACGCGCGGGGCCCGGGTCCCGGTTCCTCACCGTCCCCCGGGTGCGCGCGCGTCATCCGGGCGGCGGGCCTGCCGGCGGGTTCTTCGACGGGCCCGCCGACGGGTTCTTCGGCGGGTTCTTCGGTGGTCGTCCGCGTCGCGGCAGCGGGCCCGGCCCGGACGGCAGTCGGCCCGCCTCCGCGAGCGCCTTGCGCAGCAGGAACTCGATCTGGGAGTTGGCGCTGCGCAACTCGTCGGAGGCCCAGCGCGCCAGCGCCTCGTAGACCGACGGGTCGAGGCGCAGCAGCACCTGCTTGCGCTCGCGGCGTTCACTCACTGGTACAGCGTGCCCGTGTTCAGGACCGGTTGGGCCGAGCGGTCGCCGCACAGCACCACCATCAGGTTCGAGACCATCGCCGCCTTGCGCTCCGGGTCGAGTTCCACGATGTCCTGCTCCGCGATACGGGCGAGGGCCGCCTCGACCATACCGACCGCGCCGTCCACGATCTGGCGGCGCGCCGCCACGACGGCGCCCGCCTGCTGGCGCTGGAGCATCGCGGAGGCGATCTCCGGGGCGTACGCGAGATGGGTGAAGCGCGACTCGATGATGTGGACCCCGGCGGCCTCCACGCGCGCGTGCAGTTCGGCCGCGAGCTTCTCGGTGATCTCCTCGGCGTCGCCGCGCAGCGAGAGCCCGCCCTCGTCGTGCGCGTCGTACGGGTACTCGATCGCGATGTGCCGCACCGCGGCCTCGGTCTGCGTGGAGACGAACTCCAGGAAGTCGTCCACCTCGAACAGCGCCTGGGCGGTGTCCTCGACCTTCCACACGACGACGGCGGCGAGCTCGATCGGGTTGCCGTACGCGTCGTTGACCTTCAGGACGGCCGTCTCGTGGTTGCGCACCCGCGTCGATATCTTCTCCCGCGAGGTGAACGGGTTGACCCAGCGCAGCCCGTCCGTGCGGATCGTGCCCCGGTAGCGGCCGAAGAGCTGGACCACCCGGGCCTCGCCGGGCGCCACCATGTTGAGGCCGCTCATCGCGAGGAGCGCGGCGAACGCGCAGAGGACGCCGGAGACGATGAGGGTCACCTTCACGCCGGTGGTGCCGGCGGCCGCGCCCGCCACCACCAGGCAGACGCCGAGGGCGACGCCCACCAGGCCGAGCAGCAGGGCGAGTCCGCCGCCGATGCTGTTGGCGGTGAACTCGCGCACGGTCGGGCGCGGCATCTCGGGTGTTCCGGCCGTGTGGCCGGGGTTCTTCTCGCTGGTCACGGACATGAGGGTCCCCCGCTCCATGGTCACGCCGCCGATCGGCGGCGCTCTAGCAAAGTGATATCACTTTATAGGTCGCGGCAACCCTGCGCACCCCTCGTGAGTCGGTTCCTTTGGAACAGGTGCTCATTGTCACGTCCGGAAAAGACAGGATCCGTTGGTCTATGTCGGTTCCAGCGGGTTAGTTTGCTGAGCTGGTCAGGCCCGGACAGCGCGTCAGGACCCGGCCGTCATCGAGCAGCGAGCATCGAGCATCGAGCGAAGAAGCGAAGAGCGGAGCAACGAAGCGATGGGCCGAGCGGAAGCGCGACGGACCCCGCAGCGCGGAGAGCGCCGGGGGAAGGGCGGAGGCACGGGCATACGCCGCTTCTTCACCTGGAGGAAGCTGCTGGGCACGTTCTTCGTGACCTGCCTGCTCGCCATGGGCGGGCTGTACGTCCTGTATCTGATGGTGCCCGTCCCCGACGCCAACGCCGAAGCGACGATGCAGAGCAACATCTACCGCTACGCCAACGGCAAGATCCTCACCCGCACCGGCGAGATCAACCGGTCGATCGTCGGCCTGGAGAAGATCCCCGAGGACGTCCGGTACGCGTTCGTCGCCGCGGAGAACAAGACCTTCTACGAGGACGTCGGCGTCGACTTCAAGGGCACCGCCCGCGGCGCCTGGAACACCGTCACGGGCAAGGGCAGGCAGGGCGGCTCGACCATCACCCAGCAGTACGTCAAGAACTACTACCTGGACCAGAGTCAGACCGCCACCCGCAAGCTCAAGGAGCTGGTGATCGCGCTCAAGGTGGACCAGCGCAAGTCGAAGGACGAGATCCTCGCGGGCTACCTCAACACCAGCTACTACGGCCGGGGCGCGTACGGCATCCAGGCCGCCGCCCAGGCGTACTACGGTGTCGACGCGCCCAAGCTGACCGTCGCCCAGGGCGCCTACCTCGCCGCTCTCCTCCAGGCGCCCAACCAGTACGACTGGACGTCGGCCACGGCCACCGGCCGCAAGCTGGTGCGGGAGCGCTGGGACTACGTCCTGGACAACATGGCCGAGGAGAAGTGGCTCGACCCCGCCGCGCGCGCGAAGCTCACCTTCCCCGTACCGCAGGAGCCCAAGGCGGCACCCGGCATGGAGGGCCAGACCGGATACCTCGTGGAAGCCGCCAACCAGGAGCTGATGCGCCAGGGCGTCAGCGAGGAGGACATCAAGGCCGGCGGCTGGACGATCACCCTCAACATCGACGAGAAGCGGCAGAAGGAGCTCGTCGAGGCGGTCGACGAGCAGCTTGAGGACCAGCTCGACCGCAAGGGCGACACGGTGGACGCGACCGTCCAGGCCGGCGCCACCTCCGTCGACCCCAGGACCGGCCATGTCGTCGCCCTGTACGGCGGTGTCGGCGCCACCGAGCACTGGATGTCCAACGCCACCCGCCGCGACTACCAGCCCGCCTCCACGTTCAAGCCGCTCGTCTTCGCCTCCGCCCTGGAGAACCGCTCGGAGACCCAGGACGGCCGGTCGATCGGCGTCAACACCGTCTACGACGGCACCAGCAAGCGGCCCGTCAAGGGCAGCGACACCCCGTTCGCCCCGGAGAACGAGGACGACCGGAGCTACGGCCCCGTCACCGTCCAGCGCGCCATGAACAAGTCCATCAACTCGGTCTTCGCCCAGATGATCGTGGACGTCGGCCCCGGCAAGGTGAAGAAGACCGCCCTGGACCTCGGCATGCGGGACAGCGAGGCGTTCGTGGAGCGCCCCGCGATGTCGCTCGGCACCATGGGCGCGTCGACCTGGGACATGGCCGGCGTGTACGCGACGCTCGACAACCACGGCAAGAAGGTCACCCCGTCGATCGTGAAGTCGGCCGAGCACAAGGCGCGCACGCCCGAGCTCGAAGACCCCGTCGGGGGGCAGGTCCTCACCCGGGAGACCGCCGACACCGTCACCTCGGTCCTGACCGGCGTCGTCAGGAACGGCTCCGGCCACGAGGCCGACACGTCCGCCTACGCGGCCGCCGGCAAGACGGGAACGTCGGAGAACAACAAGTCGGCGTGGTTCGCCGGCTACACCCCCGAACTGGTCACCGTCGTCGCCCTCTTCGGCGAGGACACCGACAAGGGCACCCAGGTCACGCTCACCGGCACCGCCAACTCGGGCCGTGCCAACGGCGGCGGCTTCCCCGCCCGCATCTGGGCCGACTACACCCTGGACGCCCTCGGCGGCGGCTCCGACGCCGACTTCGACCTGGAGGTCACCGAGACGGCGGGCCCCGAACCGGATCCGTCGCCGTCGACCAGCCAGAGCCCCAGCGGTACGCCGAGCGGTACGCCCAGCGGCACACCGGACGGCACGTCGACCACCCCGACGACGACGCCGCCCACGCGGACGCCCACCAGGACGCCCCCGCCCGTCACCACGCCCACGCCCACCCCGACGCCGACCGGAACCCCGACAGGGCCGGTCGACGGCGACCCGGGCGGCACAGGCACCGGCGACGGCGCCACCGGCGACCAGAAACCCCTCCAGAACGTGACGGGGTGAGCCGAGGGGGGCCGGGCCCGAGCCGGGCCCGGCCCCCCTCCGCGCGCCGACGCGTACCGGGCCCCCGCACGGCCGACGGTGACCGGGCCGACCCCGGCCCGACGGTGACCGGCCCGACCGGACCCGGCCGGCGGTGACCCGGGCCCTCTCGCGGCAACGGGCCGACGGTGACCGGGCCCACCGGGCCGACGGTGACCCCGCCCACCGGGCCGACGGTGACCCCGGCCGACCGGGCCCGGCCCATGGGGCCGGCCCATGTGGCCGGCCCGGACCCGCGCCTTTTCGCGGCGACCCGGAGGCGGTCGCTCAGACCCGGGTGGGCAGCTCGAACCAGACCACCTTGCCGGTGGACAGCCGAGTCGCGCCCCAGCGGCGGGCCAGCCGGTTCACCAGGAACAGGCCGCGCCCGCCCTCGTCGGTGTCCCGCGCACGGCGCTGCCGGGGCAGCTGCGGCGAGTCGTCGCCCACCTCGCACCGCAGCACGTCCGTACGGAGCAGCCGCAGCGTCACGGGACGCTCCGCGTACCGCACGGCGTTGGTGACGACCTCGCTGATCAGCAGCTCCACCGAGTCCGTGAGCTCCTCCAGGTCCCAGCGGGCCAGCGCCCGCCGGGCCAGCCTGCGGGCCCGGCCGGGCGCCGCGTCCTCCGGCTCCAGGAACCAGTACGCGACATCGCTCGGCGCGATCCCGTCGAAGCGGGCGGCGAGCAGGGCGATGTCGTCGTCCCGGTCGCCGGGGCCGAGCATGTCGAGCACGTCGTCGCAGAGCGCCTCCAGCGGCGGCGAGTGGTCGGGGCCCGTCAACTGGGCCGTCGCGGCGAGCCGTTCCCGCAGCTGCTCTATCCCGGTCCACACGTCCCGCAGCCGCGACTCCACCAGACCGTCGGTGTACAGCAGCAGGGTGGCGCCCGCCGGTGCGTCCAGCTCGACCGCCTCGAAGTCCACGCCTCCGACACCGATCGGCGCGCCGGGCGGCACCCGCAGCACCTCGGCGCGGCCGCCGAGATGCAGCAGTATCGGCGGCGGGTGACCGGCGTTGGCGATGGTGATCCGGTGCGCGACCGGGTCGTACACCGCGTACATGCAGGTCGCCATGCGGTTCTCGCCGAGCCGCTGCGCCTGCTCGTCCAGGTGGTGCAGCACCTCCTGCGGCGGCAGGTCGAGCCCCGCGAGGGTCTGCGCGGTCGTCCGGAGCTGGCCCATGATCGCGGCGGACGTCATGGAGTGGCCCATGACGTCGCCCACGACCAGGGCGACCCGGCTGCCGGGCAGCGGGATCGCGTCGTACCAGTCGCCGCCGACCCGGGCCGTCTCGGCGGCCGGCAGATAGCGGGACGCGAGCTTCACCCCGGTCGGCTGCGGCAGGTTCTCCGGCAGCATCGTGCGCTGCAGCTCGTCGGCGATGTACGCCTCACGGCCGTACAGGACCGCCTTGTCGATACCGAGGGCGGTGTGCGTCGCCAGCTGCGCCGCCACCAGCAGGTCGTTCGGCTCGAACGCCGGCCGGTCGGGGCGGCGCAGGAACACGGCGGCGCCGATGACCCGGCGCCGGCCGCGCAGCGGCGCCAGGATCGCCCGGTGCCCGGACGGTACGGAACGGCCGTCGCCGAGGAGTTCGGGCAGCGCCGCACGGGCCGCCGCCGAGTCGCCGAACACCGGCCGTACGCCGCGCAGCACCTCGGCGAGGGCGCTCCCGGCCCGCACCTCGCACAGCTCGGCCGCGGGGCCCGCCTCCACGTCGGGGGCCACCACGGGACCGGTCACCAGACCGATGTCGGTGTCGTCCTCCGTTAAACGCAGCCGGTCCGTACGGCGCAGCCGCAGCACGAACGGGTCCACGGGCCGCTCGTCGCCGACCGGGAGCGGATCGCGCAGATAGACCAGGATCGCGTCCGAGAACGTCGGCACGGTCGCCCGGCACAGGCCCAGCACGATCTCGTCCAGGTCTATGCCGCGGGCGATCCGTCGCGTCGCGGCGCCGACGAACCGCAGCCGGTCGCCCTCGCGCCGCGCGGTGCCGACCGGGTCCTGGGGGCCCGGCCCCGCCTGCGACGGCACGGCGGCGACGGCGGACACCATCGACCCGGACCCGGCGGTTCCCGCCGCGCCTCCGGCTCCGGGACCCGCCGCGCCCGCTCCGGCACCCGGCACCGGCGCGCCGCCGCCCGGTACCGCTCCGGCCCGGGGCGCACCCCCGGCACCCGGTACCGCCCGCGGCGCTGCTCCCGGTACCGCCGGACCGCCGCCGTTGCCGGCCGCAGGGGTCGCGGCCCCCGCGGCGCAGCCGTGTCCGGACGCGGAGGCTGCGGGCACGGGAGCGGGCGGCGCGGCGGGCGCCTCGGGCGCCTGCTGCCGCGGCCGGGTGCGTTCCTGCGGCCGGGCAGCGACAGGCTGCCGGCCTTCGTGGGAGGTGGGATGCTCCGTCACGCGTGGGATTCCGTCCGTCCGGGCCGGTAGGGCGATGCAATCGCTCTGTCAGGCGCTATACCCGCTCTGGGGGCGGCGTCGACAAGGGATGACGGATCCGCGCACATATTGCGCACGGCTGCACCCCCTCGTTGATGACTTACGGTCAGTTTGTGCACACTGCTCAGTCGTTGTCGTCTCGCGGTGACTCGCGGAGGACGATCCTACGTTTGGACCCCAGGGGCGCATCAAGGGTCTCACGGAGCCGTGTGCGCCGGGGTGCGATCCCAGTCGGCCGGCAGCTCCGGCACCGCCCACCGGGGGTCGGGCCGCCAGTTCTCCCAGCCGTCCGCGAACGGCGCTCCCCAGGCCCGGACGACCTCCACGGCCGCCCGCCCGGCCTCCCGTACCCGCAGGGCCTGCGCGGGGTCCATGAGGCCGTTCCGCTGCGCCTGGGCGAACTCGTCCTCGTCCCGCCACAGCCAACTGCGGTCGGGGTAGACGGAGATGTCGAGGAAGTGGTCCTCGGAGTCGACACCGCCCGCCCATCGGGTGCGCGGCTCCTCCAGGTTGACGTACCAGCTGCGGAACGCCCAGCCCCGCTCCCAGAACAGCCATACCGACCACGGTTCGTCCGGCCGTGCGAGCTTCAGCACGCCCGTACCGGTCCAGCGGGTGCGGACGGTGGTGCGGGGCGCCGTGTAGCGGGTGGCGAGCGGCTCCTCGTGCACGGGGGTGCCGTCCGCGAGCACGGGCTTGACGCACTCCGTGCCCGGGGCCATCCACACGGCGAGCAGGTCGGCGGTGTCCTGGACGACGGTCACGGGCCGGCAGATGTGGACGTGGCCGCCGCCGTTGTCCCGGTACCGCCACAGGATCGGGTCTCCGGGCGCCCACCGCGCACCGGTGGTGCCGCCCTCGCCTCCACCATCCGTCCGGGTGTCCTCGCGCCCGCGCGCCCGGGTGTCCTCACGCCCGCCCGTCCGGGCGTCCCCCCGCCCGCCCGTACGGGCCTCGCGGCCGTCGGCCCTGCCTCCTGACGCCGCCTCCGCGCCTGTCGTCTCCGCTGTCATGCGCAGATCTTAGGGGGGTGCCGGGGCGGCCGCCGCGACCCGGATCACGCCTCCGGGGCGCCGCTACCGGCGACGTGGCAGGTCAGGGCCGGGTCATCCGCAGGACGTCGAGGGCGCGGTCAAGCTCCTCCACGGTCAGGTCGCCCCGTTCGACGTACCCGGACTCCAGAACGACCTCACGGATCGTCTTCCGCTCGGCGAGCGACCTCTTGGCGACCTTCGCCGCCTCCTCGTACCCGATGTACCGGTTCAGCGGTGTCACCACGGACGGTGACGACTCGGCGTACTCGCGGGCCCGCTCCACGTTCGCGGTGATGCCGTCGACGGTGCGGTCGGCGAGCAGCCGGGACGCGTTCGCGAGCAGCCGCACCGACTCCAGCAGGTTCCTGGCCATCACCGGGAGCATCACGTTCAGCTCGAAGTTCCCCGCGGCGCCGGCGGCCGCGACCGCGGCGTCGTTCCCCGTGACCTGGGCGGCGACCATCAGGACGGCCTCCGGGACGACCGGGTTGACCTTGCCCGGCATGATCGACGAGCCCGGCTGGAGGTCGGGCAGGTTGATCTCGGCCAGTCCGGTGCGCGGCCCCGACGCCATCCAGCGCAGATCGTTCGAGATCTTCGTGAGGCCGACCGCGATCGTCCGGAGTTGTCCGGACGTCTCCACGAGCCCGTCCCGCGCGCCCTGCGCCTCGAAGTGATCGCGCGCCTCCGTCAGCGGCAGGCCGGTGGCGTCGGCGACCTCGGCGATGACGGCGGCGGAGAAACCGGCCGGGGTGTTGATGCCGGTACCGACCGCCGTACCGCCCAGCGGCAGTTCCGCCAGACGCGGCAGCGAAGCCCGCAGCCGTTCGACGCCGTACCTGATCTGCGCGGCGTACCCGCCGAACTCCTGACCCAGCGTCACCGGTGTGGCGTCCATGAGATGCGTACGCCCCGACTTGACGACCTCCGAGAATTCGGCCGATTTCCGCTCCAGGGAGGAGGCCAGATGAGCCAGTGCGGGGATCAGGTCGCCGGTGACGGCGGCGGTCGCCGCGATGTGGATGGAGGACGGGAAGACGTCGTTGGACGACTGGGACGCGTTGACGTGGTCGTTGGGGTGGACGTCCCGGCCGAGCCGCTCGGTCGCCAGGGTGGCCAGCACCTCGTTGGTGTTCATGTTGGACGAGGTGCCGGACCCGGTCTGGAAGACGTCGACCGGGAAGTGGTCGTCCCAGCGGCCGTCGGCGACCTCGGCGGCCGCCTCCTGGATGGCCGCCGCGATGTCCGGGTCGAGGACGCCCAGGTCGGCGTTGACCTTCGCGGCCGCGGCCTTGACGCGGGCCAGCGCCTCGATGTGGGCGCGCTCCAGCCGCTGGCCGGAGACGGGGAAGTTCTCCACCGCCCGCTGGGTCTGGGCCCGCCACTTGGCGTGCGCGGGGACCCGCACCTCGCCCATGGAGTCGTGCTCGATCCGGAAGCCCTCGGTCCCGGCCCCGGGGGTGCTGTCGGGCGTGCCGCTCGCGTCGCTCATGGTGTCCAACCTCCTGGAAAAGATGAGCACTTGTCTTGTTCGGTCTATTCCCAAGTGCGCTACCGGCCAGTAAAAACCGTGGGTAACCCCACTTCCAGGAGGCGCAATGCTGCATCTGACGGGCGGGCACCCCCCGAACCCCCCGCGCACCGGACGGCGACTCGCCTGTACGGTCGCCACCGCCGCCGCCGTGCTCGCCGCCACCCTCGGTGGCGTCCCCGCCGTCACCGCCACCGCCACCGCCGCCGAGGCGCCCCGTACCGTCCAGTCCGTACCGCTGCCCGCCGAACTGGAGCGGATCCGCGCCGCCGAGGCCACCGCCCTGTACGGCAGCCCCGCCGAACGCCCGCTCGCCGAACGCAAGACCGGCCTGATCTCGCTCGGCGACAGCGAGATCTCCGGCGAGGGCGTCGGCACCTACGAACCCGGCACGGACGGCCCCGACAACTGGTGCCACCGCTCGCCCGACGCGGCCATCCACCGTACCGGCATCCCCGCCGACGTCACCTACAACGTCTCCTGCTCCGGCGGATCCACCGGCAACATCCGCATCGGCGGGTCGAAGCAGTACGCGGACGAACTCGTCCAGAGCGACAGCCTCGCCATCAAGGCCCGCAACACCCGCGTCAAGATGGTGCTCCTGGTCGCCGGAGCCAACGACGACCTCCAGTTCGGCCCCGTGATGACCGACTGCGTCACCCGCTACGTCCTCCTCCAGGGCCCGTGCGAGCCGAAGTACGCGCCCGGCTGGCAGAACCGCGTCGACGGCCTCGTCCCCAAGGTCGAGCAGACCGTCCGCGACCTGCGGACCGTGATGCGCGACGCCGGATACGCCGACGGCGACTACAAGCTCGTCGTGATGAGCTACCCCAGCCCGATCGGCCCGGACTTCCGCGACAACCCCGCCTTCCCCGGCAAACTGGCCTGCGGCGGCCTCGGCTACGACTCCGACACCGTCTGGGGCCGCAACACCGCCGTACCCGCGTTCGAACGCGGCGTCCGCAGGGCCGCCGCGAACACCGGCGCGACCTACCTGGACAACTCACGTCTCTTCCACGGCCACGAGGTGTGCATGGACGAGACCTGGGCCAGGGGCCTGTTCGTCGACGTGTCCAAGTTCCCCTGGGACGAGAACTCCGTACGGCAGTCCTTCCACCCCAACAAGGCCGGCCACGCCGCCTTCGCCTCCTGCCTGACCCAGCTGTACGCCTCCGGACTGCGGGAAGCCGGCTGCGTCGACCCCGCGTCCACCGGCAAGCCCGTACTGGTGCCCGGCGCGTGGAACGACAAGTTCACGCCACTGAAGAGCGCGGCCACCGGCACCTGCGTCGACGTCACCGCCGCCGTCACCCGCAACGGCACCGCCGTCGGCGGCTGGGACTGCCACGGCGGCCGCAACCAGGACTGGTGGTACGACACCCAGCGCGGCTCGCTCCACACCGCGCTCACCCACGACCGCTGCCTGGACGTCCAGGCGGCCCGCTACACACCGGGCACCGCGCTGATCCTCTGGAACTGCTCGGGCGCCGCCAACCAGAAGTTCGTCCGCCAGTCCGGCACGCTCCGCCCGGCCTCGGCGACGGACCTGTGCGTGACGCTCGCGGCCGCCAGGGATCCGCTGCGGCTCCAGCCCTGCGACGGCTCGGCGAAGCAGCGCTTCGCGTGAGAACGCCGTAGAGCGGGAAGGCCCCGGTCACCGAGGGGGTGACCGGGGCCTTCGCCGTGTCCGCGCGCGGGCGGGCGGACACGGGGCGACCGTCGGATAATGAGTAGGCGGAGGGGGGTCCCCACTCCACAGGAGGCAGGACATGTCCCGCGACTTCAGGAGGATGGGTGCGCTCGGCGTCGCCGCGGCCGCCGCCGTCGCCCTCGGCGCCGCCCCGGCCTCCACCGCCGCCGCCCAGCCCGCCGACCCCGACTTCACCCTCTACGCCAAGGAGATCCCCGGCGAGGAGGAGCCCACCGCGCCACCCGCCGTCGGCGAGACCTTCTCCTTCGCCGAGGACCTCTACCGCGCCAAGGGCGGGGAGAAGGCCGGCCGGTCCGGCGTGACCTGCACTGTGGTGCGCCAGGGCGAGCAGGGCGGTGACGTCCTGTGCGTGGGCACGTTCGTCCTGACCGGTGACCCGGCCGGGCAGCTCAGCGTGCAGACACTGACGTCGTACAGCCTGACGGACGAGGGGCCGTCCGCGTTCGACGTCGCCATCACCGGCGGAACCGGCGACTTCGCGGACGCGCGCGGCTACGTCCGGGGTGCCGGCGAGGGGGACTACCAGCGGCTGGACTTCCACCTCACCGACTAGCGGAGCACGGGCATGGGCCCGGCCCACGCGGGCCGTGACCCGTCGGTGTCCCGGGGCCCCGGCCCTCGCAGGGCCGCACCTTCGGCGGGCCGGACCCTCGGCGGGCCGGGGTTCGTCGGTGTCCCGGGCCGGGCGTCTCACGGGCCGTGACCCGTCGGTGTCCCGGGCCCCGGCGTCCCCGGACCGGGCGCTCACCGGACCGGGCCTTCGGCGGACCGGCCCGTTCGGCCCGCGACCCGCCCCGCCCGGGTCAGCCGAGGCCGGGACCGCGTACCGGGATCGACGTGAACGTCGGCGCGGGCGCCGGGTCCTTGAAGAAGTCGTTGCCCTTGTCGTCCACGACGATGAACGCCGGGAAGTCCTCGACCTCGATCTTCCAGACGGCCTCCATGCCGAGCTCCTCGTACTCGACGACCTCGACCTTCTTGATGCAGTCCTGCGCGAGGCGGGCCGCAGGACCGCCGATCGAGCCGAGGTAGAAGCCGCCGTGCGTGCCGCACGCGTCCGTCACCTGCTGCGAGCGGTTGCCCTTGGCGAGCATGACCTTCGAGCCGCCCGCCGCCTGGAACTGCTCGACGTACGAGTCCATGCGCCCGGCCGTCGTCGGTCCGAACGAACCGGAGGCGTACCCCTCGGGCGTCTTCGCGGGGCCCGCGTAGTACACCGGGTGGTCCTTCAGGTACTGCGGCATGTCCTCGCCCGCGTCGAGCCGCTCCTTGATCTTGGCGTGCGCGATGTCGCGCGCCACGACCAGCGGACCCGTCAGGGACAGCCGGGTCTTGACCGGGTACCTGGTCAACTCCGCGAGGATCTCGTCCATCGGCTGGTTCAGGTCGATCCTGACGACGTCCCCGTCCTGTTCCAGGTGCTCGTCCGTCGTGTCCGGCAGGAAGCGCGCCGGGTCGGTCTCCAACTGCTCCAGGAAGACGCCGTCGGCGGTGATCTTCGCGACGGCCTGGCGGTCGGCCGAGCAGGAGACGGCGATCGCGACCGGCAGCGACGCGCCGTGCCGCGGCAGCCGCACCACACGGACGTCGTGGCAGAAGTACTTGCCGCCGAACTGCGCGCCGATGCCGATCTTCTGCGTCAGCTCGAAGACCTTCTTCTCCAGCTCCTCGTCCCGGAAGCCGTGCCCCAGCTCCGAGCCCTCGGACGGCAGCTCGTCCAGGTAGTGCGCGGAGGCGTACTTCGCCGTCTTCAGCGCGAACTCGGCGCTCGTACCGCCGACGACGATGGCCAGGTGGTACGGCGGGCACGCGGCCGTACCGAGCGAACGGATCTTCTCCTCGAGGAACCTCATCATGGAGGTCTCGTTCAGGACGGCCTTCGTCTCCTGGTAGAGGAACGACTTGTTCGCGGAGCCGCCGCCCTTCGCCATGAACAGGAACTTGTACGCGCCGCCGTCGGTCGCGTACAGCTCGATCTGGGCGGGGAGGTTCGAGCCGGTGTTCTTCTCCTCCCACATGGTGAGCGGAGCCATCTGCGAGTAGCGCAGGTTCAGCCTGGTGTACGCGTCGTAGATGCCGCGCGAGAGGGCCTTCTCGTCCCCGCCCTGGGTGAGGACGTTCTGCCCGCGCTTGCCCATCACGATGGCGGTGCCCGTGTCCTGGCACATCGGCAGCACGCCCGCAGCCGCGATGTTGGCGTTCTTCAGCAGGTCCAGCGCCACGAACTTGTCGTTCGACGACGCCTCCGGGTCGTCGATGATCTTCCGGAGCTGGGCCAGGTGCGCGGGCCGCAGGTAGTGCTGGATGTCGTGGATCGCCTCTTCGGCGAGCTTGCGCAGCGCCTCCGGCTCGACCTTGAGGAACGTACGGCCGTCGGCCTCGAAGGTGGACACACCCTCCGAGGTCACCAGGCGGTAGGGCGTGGTGTCCTCTCCCAGCGGCAGAAGATCGGAGTACGCAAACTCTGGCATTACGGCCATTCCTCACTCGGCAGACAGCGGCGCGGCCTCCATTGGCGACGCGTCCACAAGCGTAGAGCGCGCGGCGGGGCCCGACCCTGTGAGGTAAGGCTCAGTTCCCGCGCGGCCCCCGCCCACCGCCGCGCGACCCCCGCCCACCGCCGCGCGACCCCCGCCTCCGCCGCGCGGCCCCCGGCCTCCGCCGCGTGTCCGCGCCTGCCGTGCGGTCGCGCTCAGGGCCGCGGCCAGGCTCGGGAAGCGGCCACCGCCACGTCATGTGAGCCTCTAGTCGCGATCTATCGCGTTTCGCTACGCTGAGGGGCGTGGACCTCGAAAAGCAGCCCGACGACGCACAGCCCGAGAAGCGCCCCGCGGTACGGCCGCAGGCGCCCGGCGCATCCCTTCGGGCCTCGGACGCCGACCGCGACCGGATCGCGGACATCCTGCGCGACGCCCTGGCCGAAGGGCGGATCGACGCCGACGAGCACGCGGAGCGGATCGACGCCGTGTACCGCGCCAAGACCGTCGGCGAACTCGAACCGCTCGTCCAGGACCTGCCCGCCGCCCGGACGGGGAGCGGGGAGCCGGCGCGGTCGTACGCCTACGGGCCCGACGAGCCGACGGGCCCCACCGAGAACCTGGTGGCCGTCTTCTCCAGCTCGACCCGCCGCGGCCGCTGGCGCATCGGCCGCAGGACCAGCGCGTTCTCCCTGTTCGGCAGCGTCGAGATCGACCTCACCGAGGCGGTCTTCGCCCAGCGCCTGACCACCATCAACGCCGCGTCGATCTTCGGCAACGTCGAGGTGCGCGTCCCGGAGAACATCACGCTGCGCGGCAGCGGCACCGGGGTCTTCGGCAACTTCGAGGTGGTGACCCTGGAGGCGAGCGACCCCGAGGCGCCCGTCGTCGTGGTCAACGGCTACGCGGTCTTCGGCAACGTCGAGGCCAAGCCGAAGCGGGGCAAGCGCATCGCCGACCTCCACGACAGGTTCCGCAAGCACCTCGGCGGCTGACTCGCCGGGCTCTTCGCGCGTCGGCGCCCGGCGGCCGTCGGCGTACCCGGGTGCCGAGGCCCCCGTGGGCGGTGTCAGCCGTCGCCGTCGGGCGTCGATTTTCGGCCGCGCGCCGGGCCCCGCCGTAGCGGCCCCGTGCCACGCAGTGCATAGGCGTGCGCACAGCGGGTAGGGCTTGCTGCATCGCCTCTCTCGCTCGCGTAAGCCGTCGTCAGGAGTAGACCGTGCTGCAACTGCCGCATCAGCCCCTCCCGGTCGCCGCCGTACCCTCTCAGCGCATTCCCCCGCGCGAGGACGAGGCCGGCCCCTGGCACACGGAGGCGGTGTGCCGCCGCGACGAAGCCGGACTGTTCTTCGCCCCCTCCAAGGAGCCGACGGCCGCGCGGCTGGCACGCGAGGAAGCGGCCAAGCGCGTCTGCGCCCGGTGCCCCGTGATGGTCGAGTGCCGCGAGCACGCGCTGCTCCAGCCCGAGCCGTACGGCGTGTGGGGCGGCCTCACCGCGGCCGAGCGCCGTGTCGTGCTGGCCCGTCGCCGGCGGCGCGAGGTCGAGCTCAAGAAGGCGGCCTCGACGGGCCCCCGGATCGCCGCCGCGGGCTGACCCCGCGCACCGGCCGCACGGCCCGTACGGGAAGGGGCGCCCCCATCCGCACATGGGGGCGCCCCTTTTCGTATGCCGTCCCGCGACCGTGGTCGCGGCCTACCGCGCGGTCACTTCGCGCGGTCGAAGTCGATCTGGCTGTACGCGCGCAGCTTGGACAGCCGGTGCGTGGAGTCGATCTGCCGGATCGTGCCGGACTTCGAGCGCATGACGAGCGACGACGTCGTCGCCGTCTCCGAGCGGTAGCGCACACCGCGCAGCAGCTCGCCGTCCGTGATGCCGGTCGCGACGAAGAACACGTTGTCGCCGCGGACCAGGTCGTCCGTGGAGAGCACCCGGTCCAGGTCGTGGCCCGCGTCGAGGGCGCGCTGCCGCTCCTCGGCGTCCTTCGGCCACAGCTTGCCCTGGATGACGCCGCCCAGGCACTTGATCGCGCAGGCACTGATGATGCCCTCGGGCGTGCCGCCGATGCCCATCAGCAGGTCCACGCCGGTGCCTTCGCGGACGGCCATGATCGAACCGGCGACGTCGCCGTCCGAGATGAACTTGATCCGGGCGCCGGTCTCGCGGATCTCCTTGACGATGCCCTCGTGACGGGGGCGGTCCAGGATGACGACGGTGACGTCCTCGGGTGCGGAGTTCTTCGCCTTGGCGACCCGGCGGATGTTCACGGACACGGGCGCGTCGATGTCGACGAAGTCCGCGGCCTCGGGGCCGGTGACCAGCTTGTCCATGTAGAACACGGCGGACGGGTCGAACATGGAGCCCCGGTCGGCGGCGGCGAGTACGGCGATCGCGTTGGGCATGCCCTTCGCGGTCAGCGTCGTACCGTCGATCGGGTCCACGGCGATGTCGCACTCGGCGCCGGTGCCGTCACCGACGCGCTCGCCGTTGAACAGCATGGGGGCCTCGTCCTTCTCCCCTTCGCCGATGACGACGACGCCGTTCATCGACACGGTGGAGACGAGGGTGCGCATGGCCCGTACGGCCGCGCCGTCCGCGCCGTTCTTGTCGCCGCGGCCCACCCAGCGGCCGGCCGCCATGGCGGCGGCCTCGGTGACCCGGACGAGTTCCAGGGCGAGGTTGCGGTCGGGGGCCTCGGGAGAGACTTCGAGCTCGGACGGCAGATGATGCTCGGTCATCGGAGCGCACCTTTCTGTACGGCGACGGCCGGTGGTGAAGAGGGTGCCTGGACTCTATCGGTACGTCGACAAATTGAGCAGAGGGGCCCACGTATGAGCGGGATGCCCTGATGCGACCATAGGGGCGTGGCAGGTATGCGAGGCAAGCAGACGGTACGCGGGATGTTCCAGTCGATGGCGGTCATCTGCGCCGCCGCCGGCGTGATCTATTTCTTCGTCCCGCACGACGACAAGGCGGACCCGATCCAGGCCGTCGACTACGGCGTGGAGCTGGTCACGGCGCAGCGCGCGGCGCCGTACCCGGTGCTGGCGCCGGAGAACCTCGCCGGGGAGTGGAAGGCGACGTCGGTCTCGTACAAGCGCCATGAGGCCGATGCCTGGCACCTCGGCTTCCTCACGCCGGACCGCGAGTACGTGGCGGTGGAGCAGTCGACGGCGCCGGAGGCCGACAAGTACATCGGCAAGGTCAGCCACGGTGCCGCGGACACGGGTGAGACCCGGAAGATCGACGGCCGGACCTGGCAGCGCTGGGAGGGTCCGAAGTACGACGCGCTCGTCCTCAAGGAGGCGGGCGTCACGACCGTGGTCACGGGCACCGCGCCCGAGAAGCAGCTCACCGAGATGGCGGCCGCGCTGACGTCGAAGGCCCCGAAGAAGGCCTGACCTTCCGGGCGCCGTCGGCACCGCCGCGGTCGGTGCCCCGCTCGGCCGCTCGGCCGCTCGGCCGCTCGGCTGCTCGGCCGTTGAGCTATTCGGCTGTTCGGCTCCTCGGCCGTCGGGCTCTTCGGCCGTTCGGCTCTTCGGCCCTTCGGCCGTTCGGTTCAGGGTTGGCCGGGCAGATACGGCCGGGTGTCCTCCGGCGGGACGGTGCCGCGCAGCAGCAGACCCAGGATCTGGAAGGGCGCCGGGGGAGCGGTGGCGACGATCCAGCCGTTGTGCGGACCGAGCCCGATGACCTGGTACCAGGCCCGCTCGGGGAGCTGGAAGCAGTTGGGGTCGGTGCGGTCGTGCACCGACCAGACCACGGCGTACACCCGAAGGTGGAAGAAGAACGGCAACGGGTGCGGAAGACCTGTGTCGGAACGATCCAGAACGTTCGAGATCGATCCGGCGTGTTCGATGGCGTTCGTGGACGTCCGGGGCGGCGGCAGCGGAACGCGCTGCTGACGCGGGATTCGCGCCTGTTTCTGCAGCTGTTTCAGCTGTGGCCAACGCATACGCCACTCACCGCGGATCCGCCTCTGCTGCGGGGGTGGATCGTCGGCCGTCAGGAGCTGGACGATCCTCAGCGTGACGTCCACCGACGGCAGGCGCTTGCCGTTCAGGGCCTCGCTGATCGTCGACTTCGACAGCATGCGCCCCGGCGGTACCTTCGACCGGTTCACCATGCTCTGCAGCGAGGGCGCGCCGCGCCTGCTGTGCAGCTCGTTCAGGTCCGTGGCGAACTGTTTGAGCGCGACGGCGTACGCCTCCGCATCGCTCATGTGCTTCGTCCTTCATGCGGATACGAAAGTGGGAGAGCATCGTAAACGCCAAGTGACGGGACTATCACACTGCGCATGTGAAAGGGTCCGTCCGATCCGGAACGGTCGGGTTCGTCTGCTGGGTGGGTGTGTCCGGCGGCGGGTTCGTTGTGCTGGACGGCATGAACGGTGACGACATGACTCCCGGCACCCGAGCCCCTCGCCCCGAAGAGCCCTCCAGCCGCCCGCCGGGCCGCACCGAACTCCTGGGGCTGGTCCTGCTGCTCGCTCTGGTCACAGGGGTCTACCTGGTCACGGGAGCCTCGAATTTCACGCTGATCATCGCGTCGGTGACCGGCCTGTACGGCCTGTGGCGGGCCCGCCGCTGAACGCCGACGGCCCCCGGCACCGCAGGGGGCGGTGCCGGGGGCCGGAGCGGCTGCCGGTCCGTGGGACGGCGGCGCGGGGCGCGGGGCGCGGGGCGCGTCAGACGGTCGTGACGACGTCCTCGTACGCCAGGCGCGGCGACCGCGGGTACCAGGCGTCGGCGCCCGGCCTGCCGATGTTGACGATCATCAGCGGGGTGTGGTCGCCGTCCAGGAACTCCTTCTGGACGCCCGCGAAGTCGAAGCCGGTCATCGGGCCGGCGGCGAGGCCGGCGGCGCGGACGCCCACGATGAAGTACGCGGCCTGGAGCGCGGCGTTCATGCCGGCGGCCGACTCGCGGGCCGGGCGCTCGGCGAAGAAGACGTCCTTCGCCTGCGGGAAGGCCGGGAACAGCGTGGGGAGCTCCTCGTGGAACTCGTTGTCCGCCGCGAGGATCGCGACGAGCGGCGCCGTGGCCGTCTTGGCCCGGTTGCCCTCGGCCATCAGCGGGACGAGCCGCTCGCGGGCCTCGGCGGAGCGCACGAGGACGATGCGCAGCGGCGTCTGGTTGAAGGCGGTCGGCCCGTACTTGACCAGGTCGTAGATCGCCTGAACCTGCTCCTCGGTCACCGGCTCGTCGGTGAACGTGTTGGCGGTGCGGGCCTCGCGGAAGAGGAGGTCCTGGGCGGCGGGGTCGAGAACGAGGGACATGCGTACCTTCCGGACATACGGGATGTGAAGCGGTGTCCTCACCGTACGACGGAGATAGGTTAATGTTCAACTAAATCGAGGCTGCGGTGGGCCACGTCACACTCGCTGTCCCAGCGGTGCTGTGCGTGGGCCGGTAGCGGCCGACCGGCTGTCGCCGGTCCCCATCCACGGGGTCCGACGCCACCCCCACGTCAAGCCCCCGCCTCGAGCCGCAGCGTCAAGCCCCCGCGTCGAGCCCCCGCGTCGAGCCCCCGCGTCGAGCCCCAGCGTCAAGCCTCCGCGTCGATCCCCCAGCGTCGATCCCAGCGTCGAGCCCCCGCGTCGAGCCTCCGCGTCGAGCCCCAGCGTCAAGCCCTGAGTGAAGCCTCCACGCCAAGCCCCGGGTGAAGCCTTCGCGTCGAGCCCCCGACTGAAGCCCCGCGTCAACCCCCCGTCGTCACGCCTCGCGTTCGTCGGCGGCGTGCTGCTCGGCCAGCGCGGCGTCCAGTCGGGCCCGCGCCCCCTCCAGCCAGTGGCGGCACACCCTGGCCAGCTCCTCGCCCCGCTCCCACAGGGCCAGCGACTCCTCCAGCGTCGTCCCGCCCGCCTCCAGCCGGCGCACGACCTCGATCAGCTCGTCGCGCGCCTGCTCGTACCCGATCGCCGTCCCGGCGGCTGTCGCCGCGTCCGTCGCGTCCGTCGTGTTGGCTGCCATGCGCTCCAGCCTAAGGGCCGGGTACGACATCGCCGGCGCTCACGCGCACCGTGAACTCGCCCTCCGCGACCCGGGCGCGCAGCTCCTCCGCGTCCGTCACGTCGCCGGGCGAGCGGACCACTGCGCCGTCCGTCCGCTGGAGCACCGCGTACCCCCGCTCCAGCGTCGCGGCGGGCGACAGGCCCACCACGCGCGCGTGGGTGTGCGCGACCTCCGAGTCGGCCCGGTCCAGCAGGTGCCCCAGCACCCGCCGGCTGCGCGCCAGCAGCGCGTCCACCTCCGCCCGCCGCTCCTCGACCATGCGCTGGGGGTGCTCCATCACGGGCCGGTGCAGCGCGTGCGCGAGGCCCCGCTCCTCCCGCTCCAGCAGCCCGCGTACGCACCGCAGTGCCCGGTCGCGCAGCGCACGGACCCGCTCCAGCTCCTCGCCCACGTCGGGGACGACCTTCTTCGCCGCGTCCGTCGGCGTGGCCGCCCGCAGGTCCGCCACCAGGTCCAGCAGCGGGGAGTCCGGTTCGTGCCCGATCGCCGACACCACCGGCGTCCGGCAGTCGGCGACCGCCCGTACGAGCTGCTCGTCCGAGAACGGCAGCAGATCCTCCACGCTGCCACCGCCCCGCGCCACGATGATCACGTCCACGTCCGGCAGCTCGTCCAGGTCCTTGACGGCCTGCACCACCTGCGGCACCGCGTGGACGCCCTGCACTGCCACGTTCCGCACGGCGAACCGGACGGCGGGCCAGCGCCGCCGCGCGACCTCCAGCACGTCCCGCTCCGCCGCCGACGCCCGCCCGCAGACCAGACCGATCAGCTGCGGCAGGAACGGCAACGGCTTCTTCCGGTCGGCCCCGAACAGCCCCTCCGCCGCCAGCGACCGCTTCAGCTGCTCCAGCCGGGCCAGCAGCTCCCCGATGCCGACCGGCCTTATCTCCGTGGCCCGCAGCGACAGCTGCCCGCGCGGCGCGTACCACTCAGGCTTGGCCAGCACCACGACGCGGGCGCCCTCGGACACGATGTCCGCGACCGTGTCGAACACCTGCCGGTAGCAGGTGACGCTCACCGAGATGTCGTACGACGGGTCGCGCAGCGTCATGAACACGACCCCGGCGCCCGGCCGCCGCGACAACTGGGTGATCTGCCCCTCCACCCACACGGCCCCGAGGCGGTCGATCCATCCCCCGATGAGCCGCGAGACCTCACCGACGGGCAGGGGAGCTTCCGCAGACGTAGAGAGAGCCATACGAGCGAGCGTACGCGCCGCCACCGACACTTCCCCGGCTCTCACCGGTCCGGCATCGCCATCCACCCGGCGACGAACCCCGGCGCCTCGCCGAGCCCCTTCCGCGCGTACGCGAAGACCGAGCCCGCGTGGGGTACCACCCGCACCATCTGGGCGTAGCCGTACGCGGTGAACGCCACGGCCACCGTCGCCATCGCGCCGAGCGTGCCGTACGCCCCGACGGGCGCCATGGGGGCGATGAACAACAGCCCGTACACGTCCAGACCTCGGAAGCCAGGTTCCGCCGCAGCCCCCCGTCCGCCGGGAGTCCCGCGCCCGCCCGCCGCCGATGCCGCCGGCACCGGCGATGGTGGTGCCGCTACCGGTACCGGCACCGGTCGTGCCGTCCATGGCACCCGGTCTGAGCTCCGTGGTGGATCTTCCGCCTGTTCCGCACGGCCTTACGATGGGGGGCATGACTCCTACGCCTCCTGCCCGCCGAGTCCTCCTCGCCGCTCCCCGTGGCTACTGCGCGGGCGTGGACCGTGCCGTGATCGCCGTGGAGAAGGCGCTGGAGCAGTACGGCGCCCCGATCTACGTCCGGCACGAGATCGTCCACAACAAGTACGTCGTGCAGACCCTGGAGAAGAAGGGCGCCATCTTCGTCGACGAGACGGCGGAGGTCCCCGAGGGGTCCATCGTGATGTTCTCGGCGCACGGCGTCGCGCCGACCGTCCACCAGGAGGCGGCGGAGCGGAAGCTTGCGACGATCGACGCGACCTGCCCGCTGGTCACCAAGGTGCACAAGGAGGCCGTCCGCTTCGCCAACGAGGACTACGACATCCTCCTCATCGGCCACGAGGGCCACGAGGAGGTCATCGGCACCTCCGGCGAGGCCCCGGACCACATCACGCTGGTCGACGGTCCGGGCGACGTCGAGAAGGTCGAGGTCCGCGACCCGTCCAAGGTGGTCTGGCTCTCCCAGACCACCCTCTCCGTGGACGAGACGATGGAGACCGTCGACGCCCTGAAGGAGAAGTTCCCGCAGCTCATCTCGCCGCCGAGCGACGACATCTGCTACGCCACGCAGAACCGCCAGCTCGCCGTGAAGCAGATGGGCGCCGAGGCCGACCTCGTCATCGTCGTCGGCTCCAAGAACTCCTCCAACTCGGTACGGCTCGTGGAGGTCGCCCTCGGAGCCGGCGCCCGGGACGCCCACCTCGTGGACTTCGCCGACGAGATCGACGAGGCGTGGCTCGACGGCGTCACGACGGTCGGGGTCACCTCCGGCGCCTCCGTGCCCGACGTTCTGGTCGAGGGTGTCCTCGAGTGGCTGTCGAAGCGCGGCTTCGAGGACGTCGAGATCGTGAAGGCCGCCGAGGAGTCGATCACGTTCTCGCTGCCGAAGGAGCTCCGGCGCGACCTGCGCGCCGAGGCCGCAGCCCTCTCGGGGCAGTGACGGCCCCTCCGCCCCTCCCGTGGCGGTGACTGTCAGCGCCGCCCCGTAACGTTGTGTCCATGAACGTCTTCGGAGTGGACATCGGCGGGTCGGGGATCAAGGGCGCTCCCGTGGACCTGGACCGCGGCGACCTGGCCGAGCCCCGCCACAAAGTACTGACCCCGCAGCCCGCGACGCCCTCGGACGTCGCGGGCTGCGTCGCGGAGGTCGTGGCGCATTTCGGCTGGTCGGGCCCGGTCGGCGTCACCTTCCCCGGTGTGGTGACGGGGTCGAAGATCCGTACGGCGGCGAACGTCGACAAGACCTGGATCGACGTGGACGCGGCCGCGCTGCTCGGCGACCGCCTGGGCGGCCTGCCCGTCACCGTCCTCAACGACGCCGACGCGGCGGGCATCGCCGAGATGACGTACGGCGCGGGACGGGACCGCAAGGGCACGGTGATCATGCTGACGTTCGGTACGGGCATCGGCAGCGCCGTCTTCACCGACGGCAGGCTCGTGCCCAACACCGAGCTCGGCCACCTGGAGCTGAACGGCAAGGAGGCCGAGAAGCAGGCATCGACCCGGGCCAAGGAGGACAAGGACCTCAGCTGGCAGGAGTGGGCGCACCGGGTGCGGAGGTACCTGGCCCATGTCGAGATGCTGTTCTCGCCGGAGCTGTTCATCGTCGGCGGCGGCGTCAGCCGCAAGGCGGACAAGTTCCTGCCGCTGATCAAGGGCGTCAGGGCGGAGATCGTCCCCGCGCAGCTCCAGAACAACGCGGGCATCGTGGGCGCGGCGATGGCCACGGCGTCGGCGTCACACTGACGCGGGCACCGGCCTCACGACCGCCGCTGGGCAGCCGAAGCGGCGGCAGCCGCAGCCGCCGCTTCGGCTGCCGCCGCGGCACGCTGCTGCCGCCGGCCCATCAGCCGTACCTTCCGTACGGAGGCGATGACGCCGGCGACCAGCGTCCCGCCGTACAGCCAGCCGGCGTGCACGGCGAGCGCGGTCACCACCGCCATGGCCTGGCCGCCGATGCCGCCCGTGCCGCCCGCGATGGGCACGACCCCGACGGCGAACGCGATGGGTACGCCGATCGGCGCCGTAACCAGGTCGGCGCCCCGGACCCACAGCGCGGTCAGGGCGCTGACCAGTAGGAACAGCACCCCGTACACGGCGGGGGAGCCGTCGAACAGCAGCCAGTCCACGCACCCGAGCAGAAACATCGCCGCCGCCGCGAACAGTCCGGCGCCGAGGCCGGTAAGACGGGCGGCGGGCAGCCGCCGCAGCGCCAGGACCACGGGCGGTACGGGCCGCCGCCCCGGCGCCGGCCGGGGGCGGCCACCCGGAGCGCTGCCCGCCCCACCACCCGCCCCGCCGGGCCCGGGCGCACCGGTCGCCCCACCGGGCGGGCGCCGGACGGGGCGGACCGCGGCGCCCTCGATCAGCTGCGCGGCCTGCGGCTGCGGCGCACCAGGCCGTACGCGCTGCGGACGACGAGGGGGACTGCTCCTGTGCTGCTCCACGGGGACAACGTAGGACGCAAAGGGGCAGGAGACGGGCATGGGACACGCCGTACGGCCGACGTCCCCGTGAACTTCGGCTCATCCCGGCCGTCGCTGCCCGCACCCGGCCGCCCGTAAACTGGTGGATCGGCCCACCATCCACACTTCTAGGGAAGTCGCCAACGTGTCGCTCACGATCGGAATCGTCGGTCTGCCGAATGTCGGCAAGTCGACCCTGTTCAACGCCCTGACCAAGAACGACGTGCTGGCGGCCAACTACCCGTTCGCCACGATCGAGCCGAACGTCGGCGTGGTCGGTGTCCCCGACGCCCGCCTGACGAAGCTGTCCGAGATCTTCGGCTCCCAGCGTGTCCTTCCCGCGACCGTCGACTTCGTCGACATCGCCGGCATCGTGCGCGGCGCGAGCGAGGGCGAGGGCCTGGGCAACAAGTTCCTGGCGAACATCCGCGAGTCGGACGCCATCTGCCAGGTCATCCGCGCCTTCAAGGACGAGAACGTCGTCCACGTCGACGGCAAGGTCTCGCCGAAGGACGACATTGAGACGATCAACACCGAGCTGATCCTCGCCGACCTCCAGACCATCGAGAAGGTCCTGCCGCGCCTCCAGAAGGAGTCCCGGATCAAGAAGGACATCGCCCCCAAGGTCGCGGCGGTCGAAGAGGCCAAGGAGATCCTGGAGCGCGGCGACACCCTCTTCTCGCAGGGCATCGTCCAGGGCAGCGAGCGCGCCGAGCTCCTGCACGACCTGCACCTCCTCACCACCAAGCCGTTCCTCTACGTCTTCAACGTGGACGAGGAGGAGCTGACGGACGAGGCGTTCAAGGACGAGCAGCGCGCCCTGGTCGCCCCGGCCGAGGCGATCTTCCTCAACGCCAAGCTGGAGGCCGACCTCGCCGAGCTGGACGAGGAGGACGCCATGGAACTCCTCCAGTCCGTCGGCGCCGAGGAGCCGGGCCTCGCCACCCTGGCCCGCGTGGGCTTCGACACCCTGGGCCTCCAGACCTACCTGACGGCCGGCCCCAAGGAATCCCGCGCTTGGACCATCAAGAAGGGCGCCACGGCCCCGGAGGCCGCGGGAGTCATCCACACCGACTTCCAGAAGGGCTTCATCAAGGCGGAGGTCATCTCCTTCGGCGACCTCGTCGCCACCGGCTCCGTAGCCGAAGCCCGAGCAGCCGGCAAGGCCCGCATGGAGGGCAAGGAGTACGTGATGCAGGACGGGGACGTGGTGGAGTTCCGCTTCAACGTCTAATACGTTCGGCGAAAGGCCGTCTGACCTGCGACGGAGCGGGTTGGGCGGCCTTCGTGGTCCGCACAGAGTCCGCAGCGGGCTGACTTTTGTCAGCGCGTGGGGGAGCGGCTACGCCGCTTCGTCGACCTGTGGCCGGGCATCGGCGGACTGGTCCGCGTACGCCTTGTCGACGGCGGCCCGGGTCCGCTCCTCGGAGTCGGGCCACAGGTGGGTGTAGATGTTCAGCGTCATGGCCGCGTTGGTGTGGCCGAGGCGCTCGGAGACGGTCTTCACTGACTCGCCGTGCTTGATCAGCAGGCTGGCGTAGTGATGCCGGAGGGCGTGGGGTCCGGTGCCCTTCGGTATGCCGGCCTTCGCACAGGCGGGCCGCCAGGACCCGTCCATGAAGTGCGTGTAGACCACGGGTCCGCCTTGCGGCGCCGTGAAGATCCAGCCCTCGGGCCCATTGGCGGGGAAGTCCCGCAGGTGGGCCTTCATCGCATCCACCGCCATGCGGGGGAGCGGGACCGTGCGGTGCGAGCGAGCGGTCTTGGGCGGGCAGACGTACACGCCGTGCTTGGTGGTCTGCTGGATCTGCTGCTCGACCGAGACGGTCGCGTGCAGCAGGTCAACGTGCCGGAGCTGGAGGCCGAACAACTCGCCGGGACGGAGCCCGGTGGCCGCGCCGAGCAGCACGAGGCCCTTGTAGCGGGCGGGCATCTCCTCGGACAGCGTCCGCACCTGCTCGACGGCCAGTGGCACGATCTTCTTCCGGGGCACCGAGGGCAGCTTCGCCTCGGCGCACGGGTTGTGAGGGATCATCCGGTCACGGACGGCCGCCCGGAAGACGGCGTTGACCGTGTTGAAGACCGTCCGTGAGGTGCTGGCGGCCAGCCCGTGCGTGGTGCTCAGGCTGGTGACCCAGCTCTGTACGTCGCCGGGCTTGATCGCGCCGAGTGCCCGCTTCTCCCAAGCCGGGTAGACGTAGCAGCGCAGGTGCTGGGCCACCGCCTTGGCCGTGGAAGGTCGGTGCGGCTGGATGGCCCGCCATTCCTCCGCGTAGTCCTTGAAGGGTTTCTTCGCCGACCGCGGGTCGACGTACTGACCGGTGACCAGGCTGGCCGTGACCTCGTCGATCCACCGTTGGGCGTCGATCTTGCGGTCGAAGTGGCGGGCGTGCTCCTTGCCGTCGAGGTCGCGGTAGCGAGCACGCCATTTGCCGTTGGGGCGCTTCTGGATGTTGGCCAAGTGGCCTCTCCTTCTTGTCGGTTGTCAGTAGTGGCCGCCGTCCTCGATGTCGCTGCTGAGCGTGCGAGCGTCGCGCTCGTCGCCCATGAGGCGGAGGCACTGCTCGTGGATCGCCCGCGAGCTGTCGGGATGGGCCTTGATGTGGTCGGCGATGGCGACCACGGCGTGGTGGAGACGGTCGCGCGCGTCTCGGGCCTCGTAGAACGCTTCGACGGCTTCCTGGACGAGCCGTCGGCTGTCGATGTCGAGCCCTTCCAGGGCCGGTGACATGAGCTCTTCGAGGGGGAGCTCGAAGACGCGGGAGAAGGCGAGGGCCTCGTCGAGGTTGATGCGCCGACGGGGGGTGCCGTTCTCGATGCGCCAGACCGCCGTCTGGTTCATCTTGACGCCGGCTCTGGTCACCCGCTCCGCCAGCTCGGTCGTGCTCCACCCTCTGACCTCGCGCTCCAGGGCGACGCGTGCGGCCACGTTTCCTTCGCTGTAGAGCAGCGGCACTTCGCCACCCTCGGGCTTGTCGCCTGCCATCGAACCTCCATCGTCACCGTCGCTATCCCAATTGAAACATGGGCTTCCCGATTTGGGTAACCGCCGATCCTGGGGTACAACTCTATGCAGATCGAATCGTCGCCTAGCCGAATGGGAATGCATGCGATACCTGACCACCACCGAGGTCGCCGAGCGCTACCGCACGGCCGAGAGCACCGTTCGCTACTGGCGCCACATCCAGAAGGGGCCGCGCGGCATCAAGATCGGCAAGCGGGTGCTCTACCCCGAGGCGGAGCTGCTGCGCTATGAGTGCACGCTGATCGAGGGCCAGGACGAGTGGGGTCTGGCCTCGTGAGCCGCCGACAGCCCCGGACACAGCAACGGCCCCCGGCGCGCCAACGCCGAGGGCCGGAGATTCCCCTGCACGCCGCCCATCCCTGAACGAACGAACCGGTGAGGGGCGGGACCTTGCCCGTCCCGTCCCTCACCTGAGAGGAACGTCTATGGAGGACCCTACGTCCCCCGCCACCTCGAACGCATCCGAGGTTGTCTGGCCCACCCCCGCGGTCCCCGGCCAGGGCATCCCCTGGCGCAACGGGGACCGAAGCGGGGACCGAACGGAGTCACGGTCCCCTGCTGTACCCGCCAGTGGCGATACTTCGACGGGTGCTCCGGTCGGGGACCGAAACACCCCCCGCGCGGAACATGCGCAGGTCAGTGCCCTGGGGACCGGTCCCGCAGGAGCGGAAGGCGGGGACCGGACGGAGACTTTCGGTCCCCTGGTCCCCGAACCCGGTCCCCGAATCCCGGGCGAGCACGCCGCTCTCCGAGCTGATGGTGAGGGCCACGGTCCCCACGCATCTGCGGGGACCGTGGTCCCTGACGGCGGATCGGGGACCGGGGACCGCGCCGGTACGAGCCACGAGACGGCCGATGAAGGAGCCTCGCTGCTTGATGACCTGCGTGCGGCGATCGGCCGGTACGTGGTGCTGCCGAGCGAGGAGGCCCTGACGGCGGTCACGCTGTGGGTGGCGGCCTCCCACACTCAGCCCGCCCTCCAGCACGCGCCGCGCCTGGCGGTGGTGGGCCCGACCAAGGGATGCGGTAAGTCCCGCGTCCTCGACGTACTCCACGAGACCGTGTACCAGCCGATGATGACGGTGAACACCTCGCCTGCGGTGGTCTTCCGCGTCATCGGCAAGAACCCGCCGACTCTGCTGGTGGACGAGGCCGACACCATCTTCGGCCCCAAGGCCGGCGACAAGGAGGACCTGCGCGGCCTGCTGAACGCCGGGCACCAGCGCAACCGCCCGGCCTGGCGAATCTCCGGCCCGGAACACAAGCCGACCGCGTTCCCGACCTTCGCCATGGCCGCGCTCGCCGGGATCGGCGACCTGCCGGACACGATCATGGACCGTGCCATCGTCCTCCGCATGCAGAAGCGCAAGCCCGGCGAGAAGATCGCTGCCTTCCGCTCCCGGTACTCCGTCCCGGAACTGAACGCGCTGCGCGACCGACTAACCGCGTGGCTGACCCCGCTGCGCGGGGCAGCGGAGCGGCTGGTGCCGCCGATGCCGGTCGAGGACCGGGCTGCGGACACCTGGGAGCCCCTGGTCATCGTCGCCGACCTGGCCGGCGGACACTGGCCCTCGCGGGCCCGCGCCGCCTGCCTGGCTATGACCCGCAACGAGGTGGTCCAGGACGAACAGACGACGCTGAAGACGCGGCTGCTGCGCGACGTCCGCCGCGTGTTCGAACAGGTGGGTCACAAGGAGGCTCTGCGCAGCCAGGACCTGCTCGCCGCCCTGCTCCAGGACGCCGAGGGGCCGTGGGCCGAGTACGGCACCAAGGGCCTGAACGCCTACCACCTGGCCAACCTGCTGCGCGACTTCGGCATCAGCCCGGCCAACCACCGTTTCGAGAACGGCCGGCAGGCCAAGGCGTACGCCCGCAACCAGTTCCTCGACGCCTGGGCCCGCTACTGCCCCGACCCCGCCCAACCGGCTCCCGCAGCCGGCGAGGCCGCGCTCGTACGGCCAACCCACGGCAAGCCGCCCGCCCCTCCGTCCGGGGCGCTGCCCATCGGCCCGCCCGGCGGGCCTGCCGGCCCCAGGCCCACGCGCTGACACCAGCTCCGTATCAGTCCGTCGCATCCGTCCCCGCGCAGGTCAGCGCGGGGACGGAGTTCCTTGCCGATACGGATCACTCCGTACCTGCGACCGCCTCCGTACCTGTCCTGACCAGCTACGGGACGGATGCAACGGACGTGACGAAGCCCCACCCCACACGATTGCCGGAGCACCACCATGCCCGAAACGAGTACCGACAACTCCCCCGCCCGCCGCCGCAAGGGATTCTTCGGCCTGACCCGCCGATCAGCAGCAAGCTGGAGCGAACGAGCCTCTAACGAGGCTTTGTCCGCGCTTGCCCCCGCCCCAGGGGTGGCGGAGGGGAAGGCCGAGCGCCAGGGGGCGCCCGAGCCGGAAGAGGGCATAGCCGAGACCAACTGCCCGCCCGCAGCCGACTCCGCTGCCCCGCACGCTCAGCCGCCGACCGATGTCCAGCCGCCCGCCGAGCAGCCCTCCTGGCGGGACCTCGACGCCCCCGTGCTGCCCGCGCTGATGAACCGCAAGCGCACCGTAGAGAAGCGCGACCAGGAGAAGACCATCCGCTTCACGCGGACCGCAGTCAGCCTGATCAGCGCCGCCGCTCACCAGCGCGGTCAGAAGTTCGCCGGATTCGTCGGGGACGCCGCCCTGGCCGTTGCCCTCGGCAAGGCAGGGATGGTCGGCAGCCCGGAGGACGACCCTCGCCGCCCGCTGATCGAGGCCGTCGAGGCACACACGGTCGCGCTGAACCGAGTCGGTGGCAACCTCAACCAGATCACAGCAGCCATCCACCGAGGAACGGTGCCCGAGCGTGCCGAGGCGGTGCTGGACCGCGTTGAGCAAGCCGCCGAAAGCAGCTACCGGCTGATCGACCAGCTCCTGGCGGAAGGCACCGCGCATGGTTCCTGACGTCTCCACCGGCTCCCACACCCGCGGACTGATCGTCTACCTCTTCGGCCCCGGCCGCCGAGACGAACACACCGACCCTCATATCGTCGCTGCCTGGGACATGGCCGGCGCCCCCGACCCCGGCCGCGACCCCGAGGCCACCTACACCCAGCTCGCCAAGCGCCTCGACCACCATGTCGACCTGCGTACCTGCGAGCTGGGCGGCAAGAAGCCACCTCAGCACGTCTGGCACTGCCCGGTCCGTACCGCGCCCGGCGACCGCTACCTCACCGACGCCGAGTGGGCCGAGGTCGCCCGCCGCATCGTTCACGCCGCCGGCATCGCCCCCGAAGGCGACGAGAAGGCATGCCGGTGGATCGCGGTGCGCCACGCCGACGACCACATCCACATCATGGCGACCACCGTCCGCGCCGACGGGCGCCGTCCCCGCACTCATCACGACGGACAGCGGGCCCAGGCGGAGTGCCGCAAGATCGAGGCCGAGTTCGGCCTGCGCCGCCTGAAGTCCGGTGACCTCACCGCGCCCCGCACTCCCACCGGCGCCGAACGTGCCAAGGCCGAGCGCCAGGGCCAGACGGTCACAGCACGGCATTGGCTGCGCGAGCAGGCGTACGCGGTCGCCGCCGCCGTGCGTAACGAAGCTGACTACTTCACCGTGCTGCAGTCCCTCGGCATCAAGGTCAAGACCCGCCTCGGCCCTGAGACCGGTGACGTGATCGGCTACAGCCTCGCCGCCCCTGGCGACACCAACGCGGCCGGCGAACCCGTCTGGTACGGCGGCTCTCCGCCACCCGCGCCGACCACCAGGCCGCCACTGCCCTGCGCAAGGCCGCCAAGGAACTCGCCTATGCCTCCAACGAGCCGGGCGGACTCGCCATCGCCCTGCTCTTCGCCACCGTCCACCTGGCCCGCGCCGCCGCCAAGTGGCACCAGCAGCGCGGCCACGAACAACAGGCCGCGGCGGCCGAAGAAGCCCTCCGCCACCTCCAGGCGGGCTACCAACAGGCCGCCCCACCCGTCCTGGCGGACCTTGCCCACCGCGCACCACGAGCCGCAACCGCCCGCCGCTTCGAGCAGGACGTTCGCGTGGCCCTCCCCGACCACGCCGACCGGGTCCTCGCCGACCCCGCTTGGGTCGCCCTGACCACAACCCTCGCCCACGCCGAGACCGCCGGCCACAACCCCCGACGCCTCCTGGCCGAGGTGGGCACCCAGCGAGAACTCGACAGCGCCGAGCACCCCGCCGAGGTCCTCAGCTGGCGCATCACCGCTCAGCCGAACCGGCGGACACAAGCGGCTCGCAGGCGAAGCACTGTCAGCGATACGTCGTCCATGTCCGCCACGTCAAACCGGCCAGCCACACCAGCGGCCATAAGGCCCGGAGATAGCGGTCGGCACCGCTGACCCCGGTCAGATGCCCTAGCCACAGGTCTTGGGGGCATTGGCCCTGCTGCCCCGCGCGTCAGGCTGCCTCGGCTTCGCTCGGCGCAGCGCGTACGCACTGCGCGGCCACCCGCCCGAGGCCCAATAGGTCACCGAGCCGCACCGTTGTCATGAGCCGCGTCCGGCATGGTTGCCTCGTGACGAACAGCCACGTTGTCACGTCTCGCGTGGCGACAGCGCGATGGCGCTGAGCCAGTCCGGCATCCGGCCCCCGCATCGCTTTGTCAGTGGCGGTGTCTACCGTGTGCGTGAGAGTCAGGCAGAGCGGACGGTGGCCGTATGGGCGGGGAACAGGGACTGGGCACGGTCGTCGAGGTGGCGTACGCGCTGGCGTGGGATCTGGAGGCTCGTGCGCCGTGGCGGCTCCTGACCGCCGAGGCGGCGCGTGAGCGTGATGCCGCGGGGCTGCCGTACGTCGTGGTGTACCAGATCCCGGGGCGGGAGGCCCCGCTGGAGGTCCGGCTGGTTTCCTGGCGGGACCACTACGTCGGCCTGTGGCTCTACGACAACCAGGGCCGTCGCACCGACGAGCTGGACCTGCGGCTGCTGGACGATCAGAGTCGGCTGCTCAGCCGACGTACGCGCAAGTGGCAGTACACCGGCCCTGAAATGGCGGAGTTCGATGACGAGTGCCCCCGCTCCTCCATGGAGCTGTTCCCAGACGGCAGGGGCTCGATTACGCAGGAGCCCAGAGGCGCGCGCGGGCGGAAACGCGTCACGGTGCCCAACGCCGCTATACGGCGTTGGCAGGTCCGCCCCCAGTTCGAAGACTGGCCGGTGGTCGCCGCCCTCTGGCGGAGGATGCCGGGACCGGTGGTCCTTCAGGCGGCGGCACTTGCCGCAGGCGCAGGCGCAGGCGCAGGCGCGGGGGGGGGGGGGCGCCGCCCCCCCCCCCCCCCCCCCCCCCGCCGCCGGGCCCCCCCCCCCCCCCCCCCCCCGGCCCCCCGCGGCCCGGGGGGGCCCCCCCCCGCGCCGGCCCCC
>NZ_JBIDCF010000002.1:0-715214 GCF_043204435.1 Streptomyces sp. NPDC047886 | reverse complement strand
GGCCCCGCTGGGGGGGGGGGGGGGGGGGCGGGGGGGGGGGGCGGGGGGGGCCCGGGGGGGGGGGGGGCGGGCGGCGCCGCGGGGGGGGGGCCGGCCCCCCCCCCCGCCCCCCACGCCCCTGCCACCTGCTGGCGACCACCCCGTCCCGCGCAACCCGGGTCGCTCGACGCGCTGTTCCGGCCCGGAACGCGTATGACCGACGGCTACCACCCCGAGATGACCGTCGTGGAGCCGCGCCGGACCGGAACCCTGCGCGTGCCGAGCGGCCTGCTGGCCATATCCGGACCGGACAACCTGTCCGACGACGGGCCCGCCATCACGGTCCCCATCCCACCGGGGGAGTACGTACTCGAAGAAGCGCAGGTTCGCGTTGGCTACGACTGTGAGTGGAGCCAGGGCTGGGTCACCCGTACGGACACCACGGCGGTTCGGCTGCGCATCAGCGAGACCCCCGCCTCGTCGTGGGAGATGGGCCTCGGGCCGGATGACGACCCCAGGCTGCTCGGGGAGAACGAGATCTTCGGCTTCGACACCGACGGTGCGACCGGATGCTTCGCCGATGCCGGGGCCTGGGATTCGCTCCACCAGCTCTTCGAGCGGCACCTTGTCCAGGGGGAACCGGGTGCCGGGGAGGACATCCCCGACTCCATGTACCTCCTGCGCACTCAGGACAAAGCTTCTGGCGGCGAGCTGGTGGCCTTCGCGACGACCGGCGACGGTACCTACCCAGTGTGGGTGGGGCGCTCCGCAGACGGGGATGTGGCCGAGGTGGTGGTGCTTGTGGAGGGAATGCCGACCGTGCTCCAGGACGACAGCGCCGACGGAGCGGAGGCGGCGCCGGCTTGAGTCGGCCTCCCAACTGGACAACGGAGCAGCCCCGAAGCCCCTGCCCCGGCCTGCCCCTCTGCCAGGCCCGGGACCAGCCGCCCGGCCCATGCACGGGCATCGGCCAGGTGTTCAGCCTGGAGCCCGGTACGGGGGTCAGGCTGGATCAGGAGGGTGGCCGCGCCGCGGGTGGTGCGCTCTGCGGCCCAGGCGTGGTCGAGGTCGGTGAAGTCGTCGTCGATCCAGACGGCGGGGGCGTCGCCCAGCCAGGCGTCGACATGGTCGCGTTTCCAGAGGTAGCCGTCGGGGTGGCTGGTGGTGATCTGGGGGCGCGGCAGGTCGACGTGCGGCAGGTCCGGGATGCCCAGGAGGGGGCCGATGAGGGTGGTGGCGTCCTGCCGCCAGCTGGTGCACCAGACCGGGGTGACCAGGCCGGTATGGATCACGTCCATGAGCAGGCGGCCGTGGTCGGGGTGGAGCCAGACGGTAACGGGGTTGTCGGCGCTGCGACCGGTGGGGACGACGTCGTGGCGGGCGTGGGTGGCCGGGGTCGAGCCGTGCTCGTCGGGGAAGGGTATGAGGACGCCGTCGATGTCGAGGAGCAGGTAGGGCGGGCGCATCGGTCCTCCAGGGGCCGGGGCGAGGGGCGGCGGTCAGAGCTTGCGAGCGCGGATCAGCAGGGTGGTGGGCCAGTGGCCCATGCGGGGGTCGTGGAACTCCTGGGCCGAGGTGAGCCAGAAGCCCGCCTGGCTGAGGTGCTTCTCCCACCGGTCCGTGGAGAACTCCCAGCGGGCGATGGGGAGGCGGGTGCGGTCGGGGAGGGTGACGTGGTCGCGGCGGGGCCGGTCGTCGCCCGAGGGGCTGCGGCCGCCGCGCTGCGGGTGAGGGACGGAGAAGACGAGCACCCGGCCGGGCGTGAGGCGCTGAGCGATGGCCGGCAGGAGGAGCTCGGGGGCGACGAGGCCGACGGCGCCGAAGACGGAGTAGATCGCGTCGAACTGCTCGTCGGAGGCGTGAAGGTAGTGCAGTGCGTGGCCGGCGAGGAAGGTGAGGTTGTTCAGCCGTCCGTAGTGGGAGCGGGCGCGGCGGATCTGGAGGCCGACCAGGTCGATGCCGGTGACGTGGGCCGCGTGGCGGGTGGCGAGGTGGGCGGCGTTGTGGCCGGGGCCGCAGCCGAGTTCCAGGAGTCGCTTGCCGCGCAGGTCGGGACCGAGGACGTCGGCTCCGGGCCCTTGGCCGGGTCTCGTGGTCCATTCCATCCGGGCGGGTACGGCCAGGGGTTCGGCGAGTCCGGCGGCCGTGCGTTGGAGGGCGTGGGCGTGCCAGGGGGATGCCTGGGCGAGCACGTCAGATCTCCAGGAGGTGGAGGACGTCGGTGAGGTGGCGGCGGACGGCCTTGAGGTAGGCGGGGTCGGTGGCCGGGTCGTTGATCCAGCGGATGGACTGCTCCATGAACCACTCGACGGCCCACATGCGGTGCCAGCCCAGGGCCCAGTTCTCGGCGGTGAGCCCGCCGCGCGGGGCCAAGGCGTCGGGGGTGCCGCCGGCGGTGACGTACTGCTCCAGGAAGACGCGCAGGCGCACAGGGTGCGGGGGCTCGATGGTTCCGTGCCAGCTGGCGAGGTCGAGCAGACCGGGACCGGTGAAAGCGCGGGCGAAGTCGAGCAGCCGCCAGCCGTGCTCTCCGATGTGGAGGCTGGTGGGGTGGAATTCGGAGTGCACCCAGCCGAACGGTTCCAGCGTCGCTCCGACCGAGCGAGCCTCGGCGGCCTGGGCGATACGGTCGAGCGCACCCTCGACGTCGTCGGCGTCCTGCCACCGGTCGGCTTTGCGCAGCCGTTCGAGGTGCTCCAGCGCCCGGGTGGGCAGCGTCCGCAGCCGCTGCTGGTCGAGAACGGGCAAGGGTGGAGCCGTACGGGTGCTGTGCAGGACCACGGCCGCGGCGACGCCGTCGAGGTCGTCGGCCTCACGTAGGGAGGGTCCGAGGTCCTCCATGAGCATGCCGAGCCAGCCGTCCCGTACGGCGGAGGCATGGACCTGGGGGACGGGTACGCCGAGGGTGTGGGCGAGGCGGAGGGCCTGGTCCTCGCTGTCGAAGGGCTTCTTGGCGTACTTGAAGATGGCCGTGGTGCCGTCGGGGAAGGTGACGCGCTCGACGCCGGACATGGACCACACGCGTACCTCCTCCCGTACGGCGGTGGTGGTCTGGCCGGTCGCGGTGAGCAGGTTGTCGAGGAGTTCGGCGCTGGGGTTCGTGGTCACGTGAGGGCTCCGGGGAGGGGTGGTGGCGTCCGGGGCGGGCGTGGGATGCCGGCCCGCCCCGGAGCCTGATCGGGTGGGGTTACGCGGCGGGGTTCACGCGGTGGGCGTAGACCTCGTCGATCCAGCCCGCCTTGAACGCGGCGAGGTCGTCGCGGAAGTTCGCCATCGAGGCACCGTAGGGCGCGACCACGCCGCCGGACTGGTCCGGCACGGACTGGCAGCCGTGCACGAGCCGGCCACCGAGCGCCGCGTGGGCCTTGATGGACTCGATGCGGCGGTGCTCGTTGAACCAGCCGCCGTGGTAGACCTCGTCGAGCATCCCGCCCATGTCGTCGTCCAGGTCGAAGACGACGGAGGTGGCGGCGGGGAAGAACCAGCACGGGCCGACGTTGGAGATGTGCCCGTCGAGCTCGACCTTGTTGAGCGCCATGAGCGTGGCCGCCTCGCGGAGCATCCGCAGGTGGTCGGCGGTGACCTGCGGCAGGCCGAGGCCGGCCAGGTGCTCCTCGCGGAACAGGTAGGCGTACACCTCGTACGCGGTGGCCAGGACACGGGCCGCGTCGGACGTGGACTCGCTGTGCTGCTTGATGAAGTCGAGCGCGAGCTGCTCGACCGCGCTCTCGGTCGTCTCGTCCGCACCGAGGAGCTGGGCCTTGACCAGCTCCCAGTCGGCGACGAGCCAGGTGTTCGACTCGAAGCGGAAGAAGTACTCGGCCGGGTCGATCGTGATGCGCCGGCCGTCGACCTGGATGCCGGGCAGGCGGCTCCAGCGCGGGTCGAATGCCTCGGGCAGCTCGACCGTGATGGCCGTGGTGTCGATGGTGGTCACTGTGTCTCCGTCTCTGATCGGCCAGGTTCGGGCACAGGAATGCCCGAGCCCGGTGTGGGCGTACGGAACTTCCGGGTGCCGCCCGGACCAAGGGGGAGCCTGGGTCACGGTCGCGCCGTTCCGGGCGGCTGCTGATAAGTGAACCGTTGGTCACGCTCAGTGGGTACGGTGGAAGGCAGTTGAAGCGGTATACGCGGTTTACAGCTCCGGAGTGGAGGCGATCGTGGCGGCGCAGAGAGCCCCCAACTCCCGTCTGCGCGACGTCATCACGGTGGTCGACTGCACCTACGAGGCCATCGCACGAGACGTGCGGCGTATCGCCGCCGAGAACGGCGAGATCCTCCAGACCAACAAGTCGGCAATCTCGCACTGGGTGAACGGCACCCGCGCCCCGTCGGGCCGGGTAGGTCAGTACCTGGCCGAGGCGCTGTCCCGCCGAGCGGGGCGCACGATCACCCAGACCGAGATTGGCCTCCAGGCCGGTGATGACGATGCGCCGGCGGAATCCGACCCCGTCCTCGCGGTCACCGACCTGGGCCGTGCCGACGTCGAGCGCCGCCGCTTCCTCGCCATCGCGGCCTTTACCACCGCCGGCGTCGCCATGCCGCTCGGTTACGACCACGAAGCCACCGCCCGCATGCTCCGCGCCCGCACGGGCACGTCCCTGGTCGGTGCGGAGGACGTGGACGTCGTACGCCAGATCACCGCGGCCTTCAGCGCCGCCGACGAGCGCCTCGGCGGCGGGCACGGCCTGACCACCGTCACCGCGTACCTCGCCGACACAGCCGCCCCCATGCTGCGCGGACGCTTCCCCCGCGAAGGCTTACGCCGGGCCGCCTTCGGCGCCGTCGCCGAACTCGCCTACCTCGCAGGGTGGAAGCACCACGACCTCGGCGAGGAAGGAGCCGCCCAGCGCTACTACCAGGTCGGCTACAAGCTCGCCTGTGAAGCCGACCCCCACGGCCACGCAGCCTGGATGATGCGCGCCCTCGCCCACCAGGCCCTGAGCCTCAAGCAGCCCCGCCACTGCGTCGACCTCGTCGAAGGCGCCCTGAAGCGCGGCCTCGGCCACGTCGACGGCCAGACCGAGGCCCTTCTCCACATCACCCACGCCCGCGCCTACGCAGCCACGAACGAGAACCCGTCGGCCGCACGCGCCCTGCTCGCTGCCGAGGACGCCCTCCTACGGGACGACGGCCCCCAGCCCAGCTACTCCCGTGTGAGCGGCCCCGCCGCGGGCACCGTGGCCAGCCACACCGCCCGCACCCTGACTGACCTCGCCGACCACATCGGCACCGAACAGCAGCACCGAGACGCCCTCACCCGCTGGGACCCGGAGAAGTACAAGCGCGTCCACGCTCTCACCCACGCAGACCTCGGCGACAGCCTCGCCGCCCAGGCACGCGCCGACGAGGCCGTTGCCGCCTGGACCCAGGCCCTGGTCCTCATGGAGGGCATGACCTCCGACCGCACCCGCAAGGCGATCACCTCGATCCGCTCAACTCTCGCGGTCTACCAGAGGCGCAGAGTGCCCGGTGCCGCTGATCTCGCCCGCCGCGCCCGCGAGGCCCTCGCCTAACATGCCCAACAACCCGCCCGACGAAGGGAACACCGTGGCCCAGCAGACCGACGACCAGCCGAAGGCCCTCAAGCCGGCGCTCGAATCGATGACCCTGCTGGTCGCCGCGGTCATCGTCCACGACAAGGCCACCAACCGCGTCGTCCTGCTCCAGCGCAGTGAGAACGCCAAGTTCGCCCAGGGCCTGTGGGACCTCCCCGTCGGCAAGAGCGAACCGGGCGAGCCCATCACGGAGACGGCGGTCCGCGAACTCTACGAGGAGACCGGTCTCACGGTGAAGCCCGAGTCCCTCAAGGTCGCCCACATCATCCACGGCGCCTGGGGCGTCGAAGCCCCCAACGGCTTCCTCACGGTCGTGTTCGCCGCCCACGAATGGACCGGCGAACCCGAAAACCGCGAACCCCGCAAGCACTCTCAGGTCCGGTGGGTCGATGCCAGCGCCGTACCCAACGCGTTCGTCGACACCACAGCCAGCGCTCTCCGTCACTACTTGAACAACGGATCGGAGGTCTCCCTGGACGGCTGGCAGGCATCGTGAATCTCACGATGCCTGCCAGCCGTCCAGGCGTCGCACTTCTTGCCTTCGCTGGCTGCGACCGACGGTGCGCAGGCTCGGCCGAGACGACGCTCCCGAGCAGCTAGGTGGCCAAGACGTCTGAAGCCTCCCAGCTTTAGGAGCGTCGGGGCGCAGCCAGTCACTGAATCCGTGAGCGAAGCAAGACGGGTACCCGCTAGCCTCCGATACGTGATCTCAGGTGACCTCAAGAGCAAGATCGACCGACTGTGGGATGCCTTCTGGTCTGGGGGCGTGTCGAACCCACTGGAGATCATCGAGCAGCTTACGTACCTGATGTACATCAGGGAGCTCGATGAACTGCAGTCTGCTCAGGAACGGGAGGCAGCGAGGACCGGCCAGGCCATCGGCAACGTCGTCTTCGCGGAGTCCGATCGGCGGCTGCGCTGGTCTCACTTCATCACCGAAGCACCTCAGAATATGTTGGCTATTGTCCGTGATGAGGTGTTCCCTTGGCTGCGCAGCCATCTACCGGACGCGTTCGGCTATCCGGAGCTCATGGCGGGCGCGCGGCTGACTATCCCGACACCCAGCCTGCTGGCCAAGGTCGTCGACATACTCTGTGAAATCCCTTCAGGCGAAAAAAACGCTAGAGGGGATCTTTACGAGTACATGCTTAGCAAGGTTGCCACCGTTGGGCGTTACGGACAATTTCGCACGCCTCGGCATATCGTTCAGTTGCTCATTGAGATGACGAATCCGTCCGAGCGTGACGAAATCTGTGATCCGGCCTGCGGCACGGCGGGGTTCCTGGTAGCCGCTGCCGAACATGTCGATCGTTCGCGTCAAGACAGGCCGAAAAATGGTGCCGCATTCAAAGGGTTCGACTTCGATCGAACCATGTTGCGCATTGGCTCCATGAACATGTTTTTCCACGGTGTCAAAGACCCGGAGATCCGCTACCGGGACGTGCTCGCTGATGGACTGGCAGATGACTCCGAGAGCTATTCGCTAGTGCTGACCAATCCTCCGTTTGCTGGGAGCCTGGAACAGGATGGGGTCGCTCCCGAGCTCCTTGAATTGACCAAGACGAAGAAGGTGGAGCTCCTATTTCTCGCCCTGACGTCGAGGTTGCTGAAGCAGGGAGGCCGCGCTGCGGTCATTGTTCCCGAGGGGCTGTTGTTCGGTTCCACCAAGGCTCACGTGGAGTTGCGGCGGTTCTTGGTGGAGGAGCACAAGCTAGAAGCAGTAGTGAAATTCCCCAGCGGCGCATTTAAGCCCTATGCTGGGATTTCTGCCGCTGCGCTCTTCTTTACCAAATCGAGCAGTGAGGCGAAAGATAGCGTCTGGTTTTATGAGGTGACGGCTGACGGGTGGAGTCTGGACGACAGGAGGACGCCGTTGCTGCCCAGCGAAAAGCTTGGCCACTCGCCTGCCAAACCTCTGGATGAAGTAGAGCACGCCAAGAATAACCTGCCTGACTTGCTGTATCGCTGGTCCCAAAGGAGCAATGGCGAGCGAAAGCGCGGACGAAATGAGCAGAGCTTTTGTGTTATTAAGAGTGAGATTGCAGCGCAGGGCTACGATCTTTCACTCGGGCGCTACAGGCAGGTGCACGAGGCGAGGAAGTTGACGCAAGAGGGGCTGCGGCTAGGGGATTTCTCTCAGATCTTCGCAGGATCGGTCATCTCGGCAGAGATTGACAAAGAGAGGAAGGACCCTGAAGTTGATGTGCGGCACAGGGTTCTGCCGCCCTCTCACCTAGGGTCCTCTCTTCCTCCAGTCTCCAGTCTCCCCTTGCGGACTGTCGAAAGGGAACCGAAGTATAGGCTTCGCGAGGGTGACATTGTCGGCCGTGACCTTGCTGGGAATCGGTACTGGACAGCACTTCCGTCCGAGTATGAGGGCGTACAGGCAGGGCAGGGACTCCTTGTAATAAGGCTAAGCCGTGAAGCCGTCCCAGCGGAGTATCTGATGGCCTACTTGGCCAGCCCGCAGGCGGAGAGTCAATTCCCTCGCTATGGCGTGATTCCGCGCATCAAGTGGAGGGATTTGGCGGAAATTCGAATCCCGAAGTGCGATGGGGATGTCGATGAAATTCGAGCGTCTATTGCTAGGCTAGGCGAGGGGCTGGAGCAGGCGGAAAAAATCCGGCGTGAACTTCAGCTCTCTCGAACAAGAATCTTTGACAGTGGCAGCAGTAGCGAGCGGAGGATCAGGTTGGAAGAAGCAGCGGACCTCAGCTCGCTCATCGCGCAAAATCTGCGCAAGCAAAACGAGCCGTATAGGGTCTTTCAAGAGGCGTACCCATATGGAATTGCCCGGGCTGTCCGGAAATTCAGGCACAGCCTTTCGCTGGCCGAAAAGCATGAGGCGGCGATTCAGTGTGTTGAGTCGCTAATTTTGTCATTGGGTATTGTTTCCCTCGCGATCGCGGCTGACCGTGGCCGCCAGGATTTGTGCGCGATCTCCCAGTGGAGCGAAGGGGTCGAAAAAGGCGGCGTCTCGCTGGGTCATTGGGTGGGGGTAATCCGGGCAGTGGGTGCGGATGCTAGGGAGAATGGGGATGAGGCGGCAGGGCTAGCAGAAGCAACCCAGCGAAAGAAGGGAGGGAAGGGATTGATGGCGGATCTAGATGAGTTGCTTCGCATGAGAAACAAGATCCGTCATGGGGCTGGGCCGCGGACACGCGCCGAATTTGAGAGGAGTCTAGAGCAGATCGAAACGCTGATGCTCAGCAGTCTCTCCTGGTGCGCGTTTCTTGCTCGGGCCAAATGGGTGCATATGGATAGGCTGTATTGGCTCCCGGATTCGGGCAGGTATAAGATCTCAGGGTTGGCTTTGATGGGTGATCACCCGGACTTTGAGCCAATTGGTTTTGAGAACGCTCGCCCTCTGGTTGATGATAGCCTCTACATGCTTACCCAGCAGGGGGAGACGATCCCACTCTCGCCGTTCTGCCTGCTAAGTGACTGTCCTGCATGCCTGGCGCCCGAGCTCTATTATCCAGACCGCCTGACGAACTCCACGGCGATGCTAAAGAGCCTTGATCGAGGGCATGAATTGGATAGCGACTCGGTGTTTAATTCTCTGCGTCGGTGGATTGCCGACTGAGAGTGAATGATTTCCAGTGCATCGGGCTGGAATGACAGTTAGGCGAAGCTTCTGGTAGATGGGTTTTCGATCAAGTAATCCGGCTTCACCAGAGGCTTTGTCTGCTTGACTACCCGTCGGGCGTGGACCCGTCCAGCTCGGCCCTGTGATTCCTGACCGCCAAGCTTCGTCAGCGCCACTGGGAGATCGAAGCCCGCTGGCGGCGTCTGAGTGTCGGCTGGCAAGCCCTGCTCACTCTCACCCGCTCTGGCTACGGGCGGGACCAGCCGTCGGCGAAGTCGCACTGGAGGTCCGTCGAGCGGCGCTGCTCGGCGGGGGTGTATGCGGGGTGGTCGCGGAGGTGGGCCAGGGCGTTGACCCATTGGTCCCAGAGGCCGCCGGGCTGGGTGAAGCGGTCGGCGTGGTGGGTGCCGAGCTGGGCGTCGAGGCGGAGGAGGGCGCCGAGGGCGGCGGGCTGGTCGTAGCGGAGGTCGGTGCGGGGGAGGTAGTGGTCGAGGTAGGCGGTGAGGATCTCGGCGTCCGCGTGGGTGCCGAAGCGGGCCAGGGCGAAGCAGTAGGCGCTGCCGGAGAAGCAGAACTCGCTGGCCAGGAGCAGGTCGCCGATGCGTTCGCGGAACGTGGCGCGTCGGCCTACGCCGATCAGCCAGGCGGCGGTGAGGCGTGAGCGCCACTCGTAGCCGAGGAGGGCTTCCAGCTCGGCATCGGTGATCGTGGCCGAGTCGTCGATGAGGTGATGGGCGAAACGTTCGGCGTGAGGCCACTCGGGCCGCAGGAATCGACCACTTTTCAGGACGAGGTAGCGCGCGTGGCCTGAGTCCTTCCTTGCCGCGTAGCGCTCGATGACGTAGCCGTAGCCGATCTCCTCGGGGTGCTGGGACGGCATCGCTCACCTCTCCGGGTACAGGTCGGTACGGTCGATCCAGGTGGGGGCGACGAAGATGTTGTCGCCGGCGGGAGCTTCGGAGGCTTCCAATAGGGACCAGGCGCGGGACTGTTCGACCAGGTGTTCCCAGGGCGCGGTCCAGTCGAGTTCCCAGTCCAGGCCAGTGCCGGAGATGCCGTACGTGCGGCCGGCGTCAACGCGCCAGAACTGGGAGTAGAGGATCACCTGGGCGTGGTCGGCCAGGTCGTTGATGATCTCGGTGAAGTGGGCTGAAGGCCAGCCGGGGGCGTTGTCCGCAGGGGTGGGTCGTAGGCGCGCGGTGAGCGGCGGGACGACGGGGGTGCGTGCGCCGAGTTCGGTCAGGGCCCAGCGGATGCCGCCCGGCTCGGTCCAGTCCGGTGGGGTCGCCCGTTCCAGGCAGGCGCGATACGCGCGGCGCAGGGGCCCGATGGCGCCGTCGATTTCCAGGCTCGCCAGGGCCATGGCCGCCCATTCGCGGACGGTCGGGTTGTCGCTGTCCAGCAGGCCGATGAGAGCGGGGCCGCAACGGGGATCGCCCACCTCCTCGAAGACCTCGATGGCGGTCAGCTGGCCGAAGCCGCCGAGGGAGGGCAGGCCGTCGATGACGGCGGGGATGGCGTCGGCGCCGATCCAGATCAGCTCCGCGCGGGCGTCGTAGGACTCGTCAACCTTGCCGTCGAGCTGCTGGACGAGTGTCTCGATGTGAGAGGTCATGACGCGGAGTGGTCCTGGCGCCAGAAAGTGGGGAGCCACCAGCAGAGCACCGAGAGGTCCTCGGGCCACGGGGCGCGGTCCTCGGCCGCCCAGTCCTCGAAGGAGTCGCGCGTCAGGTCGATGGGGCGCCAGGCGGGGTCGAGCGGCTCGCCCTCGGCCGGAGGGCGGACGTACCGCCGGTCGTGCTGGTCGCAGGCGCCGAAGTCCTGGTAGTTGCGCTGGGCCTCGATCAGGGAGACCTTGTTCGCCCCGCCTGCCATGGTCGGCCATCGGAACTGGACCCCGTCGTCCTCCCAGAAGCAGACGGGGCAGACGTCGTACGAGCCGGGCATGGCGTCGAGCACACGGTGCCCGCAGCAGGGACAGGGGTAGCGGTCGCTCACCTGCGCAGTCTCGTTGTAGGTCTGGCCGGTGCGCCACGGATTTCTCGGCCCCCGCCCGCCCGGCCAGTCCGCAGCCAGTCCGCAGGACATCCGTAAACGGCCGTCGGGAGCCAACGCACGCCAACCAGGAAATCCCAGGTCAGGGCCCTGGAGGGGGCTCCGCCGCAGGTCAGGATCAGGCTTCAGACATTCCGCTTCAACGTGTCCTGGCCGTGTGCTGACTTGGTGCTGACTCTCGGGGCGGGTCTGTACGTGCTTTGAGCTGGGGTTTCCGGGGTGCCGTGTGAGGCCGGACAGAACGCGGGGCGCACCTGGGGAGGGCACGGGAAACCCAGCAGGCATGGGCAAGGGGCGCCGGGCAGGATGGGGAGGTGGCTGCTGACCTGCTGTGGGATGACGTCAGAGGGTTTTTCGACCCTGATCTGATGGGTGCGCTGCCGGACGTGCTCGTTCCTGGGGCTTCGGCCGAGGACTGGCAGGCTGTCCTCGACCTTGTTGACGTGAGCGAATGGAAGTACCAGTACCCCGAAGGAGAGTCGGTACTTCCGGTGCCCCGGGCGGAGACAGTGCTGTCCCGCCCGGCCGACGCTGAGTGCCCGCAGTTGAGGGTCTGGCTGGATGCCGATGTGCTGGTGATCTTCCGCTTCTGTTCGTCGGACGAGATCGACTTTGATGTCGACCTGCGGGAACTCCAGGGGCAGGAGCGACTGGACTTGTTCTGCGGGTTCCTCGGGGCCATCGGTCGGCGGTTGGGGAAGCCGGTGCTGATGGATGCCGAGAGCGGCGACGGCAGCCATGCCGTACTCGGGTTCGAGGTCGAGAGCGATCGGGTCGTGATGTTGGCGGAGCCGTTCGTTCCCTGACCGCTGTTGGTTCGGGCCTCCTGGAACGACCCCTCTTTATGCGACAACGCGAATATTCGCGCGACCGCATGGACGGCGATGGCGCCCCTCCGTACGGTCGTGATGCCGCCCCACGAGGGGCGCGAGAGAGGGGGGTTCGCCATGGCTCGTGAGGAACTGACCCGGCTGACCGGCAAGGGGAACGGCGAGTGCGGCAAGGACGACTGCCCGAACATCTACCGGACCGCGTCCGGCTTTCGTCGTCCAAGGTGACGTGTCCCACGCGTTCACCGCTCCTGACGGGGAAGGGCTCGTGGAGATCCCGGAGGAGACATTGAGGGAGGCTTTCCGTGCTCTTGGCTGGTGAAGCGTGGGCGGTGCGTTTCGAGCGCTTCACACGGGAGGCGTGGCGCCTTGAGACGTTGCCGCAGTACCTCGTGCCGCAGGAGGCAGAGGAGTTCGCGGCGTTCCGTTCCGGAGTCCGTATCGACCCGGAGACCGTGGCGAACGAGTACACCGGTCGGCTACGCCGACAGGTTGCGGAAGGGCGCACACAGGGCCGCGTTCACGTCGTCACTCGCCCTCTGTCGGAATACCTGCGCTTCGAATTCCACCACTACTACAAGGCCCATGCCTTGGCCGGTTAGCAGATCCGTATTCTCGACGTCACGGACAGGTCCAACCCGTTGGATGGCGTGCAGGACTTCTGGATGTTCGGCCATTCCGAAGTGGTTCTCATGAACTACTACCCGGACGGCAGGCAGATCGGCCGCGAAGTACACGAGGGTGATACGGCGCCGTTCATCGAGTGCCAGAGGGTCGCGGTATCCGAGTCGGTTCCCTTTGAGGAGTACGTGAAGGGCCTTGACCTTTGAGCCGGAGGCCCTAGGTCAATCTAGGTCAGACCTAGCGGCGGTCCTGAAGAACGAGCGCAAGCAGGCCGGATGGACTCAAGTCCGGCTCGCGAAGCGCTGCAATATGAGCCAGACAAAGATCAGCAATATTGAGGGCGGGAAGCTCACCCCCGCCATAGTCGACGTAGAGCTGATCCTTGATGCCCTCGGTGCAGAGGGGCCGCTGGCTGCCGAGATCCTCGCCCTTGCCGGCTCCGCGAACACCGAGTGGCAGGACCACTGGAGTTCGCGCCGCAGGGGGCTGGACAAGAAACAGAACGAACTAGCCAGGCTTGAGGCGGTCTCCACGGAGTTCCGCTACTTCCTGCTCTCCATGATTACCAGCCTGCTCGCTACGCCTGAGTACGTGCGCGCGAGCATCGCTGACGTTCCTGGAGACCAGTCCAAGACCATCGCGAAGAAGCTGGAGCGGCAAAGCGTCCTGGTCAATCCGGAGAAGCGGTTCACGTTCCTGTTGACGGAACAGGCCGTCAGGTGGCCATTGCTTCCGCCTTTGGAAATGGCCATGCAGATGGACCGGCTCGCGTCTGTGTCCCGTATCCCGAATGTGCGGTTGGGCGTGATCCCCTTGGGAGGACACATTCCAGAGCGCCCCCTTAACACGTTCACCGTTTATGACCGTCGCCTGGCCACCGTAGAGACAGGAACAGGGGCCCTGATACTTCGGGACCACCGGGACGTGAACGTGTACCGGGAGGACTTCGAACGGTACGAGGGATACGCCGTGTGGGGTGACGACTGCCGTTCACTCTGGAACGACTGGGTCGTGATCTTTACCCGACAACGCTAATAAACGTAGGCCCCTCCGACTCGCTCGATGAAACTGGTTGCTCGCTCGGGACGTTCGGTCGGGGAGGCGGCAAGCGTGAGTAATCCGAGAACGACGATGAGCGGCCCGGTGCATGTGTCTCTGCCCCGGACTCCGCCTGACCCTGCGCCCGGCTGCGGGGTGTGCGCGGCGTTGGTTTCGCAGCGCCAGGCGGCGCGCGACAGGGGCGACCTGTCAGCAGCGACGGACGCGGACGTGGAGATCCGCAACCACCCGCACCGGACACCCGGTCGGAGGAGGCCGTGAGCCGCTCTGTCCTGCGCTACGTAGGGCACCGGATTACTCAGCGCCCGGGCACGGACGTGAAGTTCGAGGCGGAGTGCCTGGCCTACGAGTGCGGGTGGTCGGCGCAGCCGTCGGCGGATGGTGCTGCCGTCGACGTGGAGTGCATGAGCCATACCGGTCGGACAGGGCACGGGAGCTTCCGGCGCGTGTGTACGTCGTTCGCCTTGGTGGTGCGGACCGAATAGGGGCACACCCTTGGTGTGCTGGGAATCTTGACCGGTGCGGCTACGAGCCGTGCGGTGGCTTGGTGCCCCAATCGACGCGGGTCTGAAGCGTGACGGGGAGCGTTTCGAGTTCGCCGTCCGCCAGAAGCAGCTCGGAGATCTCTGCCGAGCAGCCAACGTAGGTCGACAGCAAGTCATAGTCGGTAGTGACCACCCAGCTGCGGTCGTGCGGCCACCAGAATTCCGGGCCGCTCTCTCCCACCAGGTCTCTCACCGATTCTCTCACCTTCTCAAGGTCGGTCAGGGAGCTGTGACGGACGAGAGGTCCGTCGTCGTCGCCCCAGAGCATGGCCGCGAGGTCGTAGGCGAAGTGCACGGCCTGCTCTCCGGAAACCATGCCGAGCAGGCGAGCGAGCGCCCGTCGGCTGCGTTCGTCGAGAGCCCCGTCATCGGCCACCCACAGCGACTGTCCCGTGCCGAGCTCCTGATGCCGCAGCCACTTGTGGGAAATCTCCGGGTGGAACGGAACATCAGAGTCCTGGGCCCATGACTCCCACGTGCGGCTGCGACCCGAACCGTCCGTGGCCTCGAAGCGGTGGAAGACCCGTACGTATGCCTCATAGCCGCTCGGTACAAGCTCGGACACCACGTGCCCAGGCCCGTCTTCCGAGCGGCCGAGCCGGTCGCGGAGCCACGCCAGCTCAGTTCCCTCGTACTTCCATTCGTGTCTCTCCGTCATGGCACCCATTCTCGTGCCACACGGCAGCGCCCAAGCCTTCCCGGCCTCGGCCGGTGGATGCACGAGACGGCCGTCCGTGAGGGGAAAGCAGTGCCGGCCGACGGGATCGCCCGTCTCTTCGGCCATGCTCGTCGTGTGAGCGGTGTGTCGGGAGCGAGCGGCTCTCGGCACGCTCCGGCTGGTGCCACGTAGCACGCGGCCGAACGCGCCCGCGTGAGGCGCTGTTCGCGCCGCGCGGGCGGGGCAAGGGGAAGATGCCCACAGCGTCGACGTACGGCTGCCACTGGCGGAGGGCGTGCACGGTGACGGGCGTGGTCGGCCCAGACGGGAAGCCGAAGTACACCCCTCACTCACTGCGCCGCTTCTTCGCCTCGACAGCCCTCGCCAGCGGCGTCCCGATCCACGAAGTGAGCCGCCGGCTCGGACACCGGAACCGTCGACACGTACGAGCACCTGTGCCGGAAGCGTGGGACCGGTGCAGGGACGTGGGGCAGCAGGCGCTTCGGCCGTCTCCGGTACGCCCTGCCGCCGTGGCGGCATGACGTGGTGCCTGATCGACACGATGCCGGCCGACTCCTCCGGGGTCGGCCCCTCGCTGGATCCTGGTGGGCTCTGCGATGAGCCACCTGCGTGGCTCGTATGGGCCAAGGCCAGGCTGTTGCACGGGGGCTCGCAGGCCAGAGCCGCTCGGGTGCCCTGCCCGGGGCGGCCGAGGCGGATCGACGGCGAGCACCGCCTCGGCCGTCGGGTCAGAGACTCAGAGATCGTCCGCGCGGCTCGGAACCGCTGCCGACCGCCGGCTCGTCCGTGCGGAACCGCTGGCCCGGTACGGGGGTACAGGTCAGCTCGCGCAGCTTCTCGCGTGTCTCGGCGTCGGTCGAGTACACCACCGTGCCGATCATTCCCCGCGTCAGGAGCACCTTGTACGTGTTGCGGATCAGCCGGTCCACATCCGCGTCCGGCGTCGACTTCTTGAAGACGGGGTCCTTGGACGCCGTACGGTCGGTGACCCAGTTGTCGCCGCGCCACACCAGGTCGGGGCCGATGATGACGCCGCTCCAGTCGTACTCGAAGCCCTGCGCCGTGTAGACGCAACCCACTTGCCCGAAACCGGCCGGATCGGTTGCCCACAGGGCGGCCGGAGGCGCACCCCCGACGGCCCGGTCACCGAAGACGTTCCAGGGCCGTTCCCACTCCCCGATGACGACGTCGGCGGGCAGTGCCTGCCCGGGCGGCGACTTCTTCGTCCACTTCCAGCAGTAGCCCGCGGACATGCGCGCGCTGTATCCCTGTGAGCGGCGGTCGGCAAGGAGAGCCTCCATCTCCTGCGGACTGTCCGCGAGCATGAGTTGCATCCGGTCGTCGGGCTCCCATGCCACAGGACCACCCGGCTCGAGCCCCAACAGCCGCACCACCCACCGCACGTACGCGTCGCTGCCACCGCACCGGAACTGGCTGTCCAGCGGCACCACCTGACAGCGAAGCCCCTTCTCCGCAGCGGCCGCCTTGATCTCCGCGACCGTGCCCATCTCACCGGGCCGGACGACCTGGTGCTCGTCCAGAAGGAACACCGGGACGCGAGCCGCGTCGATGAGTTCCTCGATCTGGGCCTTGCCGGTGCGGTTCGATGCCGGCGTGTAGCGGTTGGCCGATGTCTCCCGTATGCGGTGGGCCTCGTCGCAGATCAGGACGTCGAGACTGTTGCGTTCGGCGGTCATGAAGCTGTTGAAGTACTTGAAGAGGTTCTGCACCTCACGTTTCCGCGCGCCCGCGACTTTTCTCATGGTCGTGGTGAACGAGCTGGAGCCCGTCGCGTGCAGAGCGGTGATGTTCTGCCGGTACAGCTCACCGAGCAGCGACAGGGCGATGACGCTCTTGCCGGTGCCCGGCCCGCCCGTGACGACCACGACCTCCTTGTGGTCGGACTGCTTGGCGCGACGGACGGCGTTGAAGACGGTGCGGTACGCGATTTTCTGCTCGTCCAGCAAGACGAACTGTTCACGATCACGCACCTCTTGCGCGGCGACCGCCATGAGCTGCTTGGACGGGCCGATCTTCCCGTTGACGAGCTCGTCCGCGGCCGAAGCGCCGGACTGAGTCCCCAGTCTCGTACGGAGGAAATCGATGAACTCCCCTCGCCTGCCACCGATGAAGAGCTGACCGTACTGGTCCTGCTCGGCTTCGAAGAGCCCGCTGACGCCGAACTCGGTGGCGTTGTGCAGATAGGCGGCGCCGCTGACGCGTTCCGGGTGCCCGGCCAGCGCCCCGTTGAAGGAGATCAGGTACTCGCAGTAGCCACGTACCTGGTCGACGGGGTTCAGCACCGGACGGGCGTAGGCGTCGACGCGGCACAGTGACGGATCGTCGTCGTCCGGCTCGGCGCTGCTCCACTGCTTCAGCTCCACGACGACGTACGACGGCAGACCGGTCTTGGGGTGCACCCCGGCCAGGACGGCATCGGCCCGCTTGCTGTTCAGCGGCAGGCCGTACTCCAGGAGCATCTCCACCTGGCCGAGACCCGCCTCGTCGAGCGCGCTCGCGAGTACGGGGATGCTCCGTTCCCACGAGCGGACCTCGGACGAGCCGGGCTTGTGACCGTGCACGTGAACGAACTGCTCGGTCAGGCGGAAGAAGAGAGCGCCGGACAGGCACTCGGCGGAGACCGCGGCGGCGGAGTCGCGGAACAGCAAGGATGCCCCCCGGGCAGCACGAAGGAACTCATGCGGGTGGGGGCATGTCCTTGGTGACTCCGCCAGGCGGAGCGGAAGCCCGGCGGGCCGCAGCTACGACACGATCAAGGCTACCCGCGACGTCTGTTGTAGGCGGGTGGCAGCTGTGCTCCTTCAGCCGTGAGCTTCGGCTGTGCCCCGTCGTAGTGCTGCAAGCCGATGGCGCCTGGGATGAGCCTGCGCAGTTCGTTCTGGGTCGCCGGGTCGACGGCGTAGACGACCGTACCGACGACACCGCGGGTGAGGAGGACGTGGTAGGCGTTACGGACACACCGGTGGACGATCGCGTCGTCGACCCGGCCGCGGAAGGCGGGATCGCGGGAGCCGGACCGCTCGACTGTGAACTTGCCGTCTCGGAACAGCAGGTCGGGGCCGATGATGACGCCGTTCCAGTCGTACTCGAAGGTCTGCGCCGTGTAGACACAGCCGATCTGGTCGATACCGCGGCGATCGGTCGACCACAGATCCGACCGCGGAGCGTCCGGAACGCTGTGCTGCGGTTTCACATTCCACGGGCGGCGCCAGTCCCCGATGTGCACGTCGTCGACGAGCTGTGTCCCGTCCGGGTTGCTCCACGGCCAGCAGAACCCGGCGGTGATGCGCGCCGTGGCTCCCTCAAGGGCACGCTCCCGGATGAACCTCTCCATCTGCTCGGGGGAGTCGGCGACCGTGAGCGTCATCCGCCCGTCCGGCCGCCAGGCCACCGGGTCGGACACATCCAGCCCCAACAGCCGCTGGACCCAGCCCTGGTACCGCTTGCTGCCCCCCGCCCGGAACGTTCCCTCCAGATCGGTCACTTCGACCAGGCAGCCGCTCTCCTCGGCGAGCTTCTTGAGGTAGTCGGCGGTACCCACCTCGTCCGGGCGGATCGACTGATGGTCGTCGAGCAGGAAGATCGGCACTTTGGCGGCCCTGATCACCTCGGTCGCCTGCGGCCGGTCGTCGTCCCGGAGTTCCTTGGGCGTCCACCGGTCCGTCGAGCTGCGCCGCATACGGTGCGCCTCGTCACAGATCAGGACGTCGATGCCGTCCGGCGGGGTGTCGGTGAAGCTGTTGAAATACCGGTACAACCTGCGGGCCGCGCTGCGCTTGCCGGCCATCTGCCCGTGGCGTGCCGTACCGAGCATGATCTCGCGGAGAGTCTCCGTGTACGCGTGGGAGCCGCTGGCCAGCACGGCCTCGCGGCCCTTCAGCCCGAGCGCGCGCTGCAGTTCCAGGGCTATGGCGCTCTTCCCGCTGCCAGGGCCGCCTCGCAGGATGTACACGCGTTTGCGGCCCGCGTCGGGGGCAGGGCTGTGGGCGGTGTCCGCTTCGGCGTCGTAGAACAGCCCGACGTCGAACCCGGTGCGGGGCGCGGTCTTCTCAAGGTGCCGGGTGATCCGGTCGAACGCGACGTACTGCTCGTCGAGGAGGGTGAGACCGCCGCCGGTGACGGATCGCTGCCGCGCCACGTCGGTGACCTTGAGCAGAGGGTCGCGACGGGCCTGCTCCAGCGCGCGTGCGGCTCGCTTCCCGGACGCCGGGGCGAACCTCGATGTGAGGACTCGCCGGAACCGGTCCAGGTCGTCGAGCGTGTAGAGGAAGCCGTGGTCGGTCTCGGGCAGGTCGAACAGCGCTTCCACGTCCCTGTCCCGCGCGTTGTGCAGCAGCGCCACACCCATCAGCCGGTCGTCGCCCTCACGAAGGTGGGGGAGATAGCGCACCAGGTACTCGCAGTAGCGCTGGATCTGCCGGACCGGGTGCAGCTTGTTCTTCCCGTCGCCGAACCCGAGATCGACGGCGACCGGGCAGCGGGGGTCGACCGTGGCGTGCCTCACCTGTTTCAGCTCGACAGCGAGGTACGAGTCCGTTCCCGTGCCGGGATGCCGGCCACACAGCACCAGGTCGACCGCGCAGTTGGTGTGCGGCAGCTCGACTTCGACCTGGACCTCCACTTCGTCGAGACCGCAGTCCAGCAGCGCTCTGACCACAACGGGAATGCTGTTGTTCCAGGAGGCGACATCGCCCTGATCGGCCGTTCGTCCCTTGGTCTCGAAGTGCCTGTCGACCAGTCGCTCGGTGAGCGGGAGACGCGCCGAACCGGCCTGGTCGACGATGAGACGATCGAGCTCGGCAGCGGACATTTGCAGGAGCACGGAGGTTCCCCAGGGGCACGAGATGACTCGTGCGGCTGGGGGCATGTCCCTCGTGGCCCTGCCGACGCAGAGCGGAAGCCCGTCGGGCCGCGATGACAACCCGTAGATTAACCCGGGCCAGATCAGGGTGAGGGCGGGCCCCCGGAGGCCCGCCCGTCCGCCCGGCTCAGCCGAGGCGGTGCGCCGCGGCCTGCACCAGCAGCCACACCAGGTTCGTGCCGAGGCCCGCCGTGATGCCCAGCAGGACATCACGGACCCAGGTGCGGTGCTTGCGCGTGTACTTGCCGGTAGCCATAGGAATGCGTCCCCTTCGGTTGTGACCGGTGGCGGACGCCGGCTGGCTCCCGCCGGGAGCGCACCATGAGGTCGCACCACCGAACCGAAAGGGCCCACGTCTCCGCAGGCCACGTGGCGTACATCCTCCGGGAGGACACGCAGCGCAGGACAACGGTAACTGATGACCGGGCGCACTGGACAAGGCGTCGACGCTCGTGAGCCACCGTCAAATCAGCGGCCCTTGAAGGATGCCGCCAGCCTGCGTCCACATCCCGCCCGTTCTCTCGGAGGCCGGGTAAGGAGCGACCGTTGTTCGCCGCAGGGCGTCCGGGCCCTCGCGGAGGGAGAGCCGAGGCCGCACACCGCACACCGCACACCGCACGCCGCTCGGCGTCCGGAAGAGCCAGGCGCTCCTCGGCGCTGCCTCAGGCCGCGCACTCGGTGTCGTGGTGGGGGTGATCGGAGCGGAACTCGGCACCGAGTACGTCGATCGTGAAGCCCTTGGCCAGGTCGCGCCAGAAGGGCAACACCACGATCAGCGTGACCGCTTCGGCGAGGTCGCCTCTGATCAGGGCGGCCCGGCCCTCGGAGTCGGCGTACAGGACGGGCCGCTCCTCTGCCCCGGCCTCGCCGCACAGGAAGTATGTGCCGCCGGCGCCACAGCCCGCGATCGGGTGCAGCGGCGTTCCCGTGGGAAGGACCAGGTTCTCGACGGGTCCCCGCGGTCGATGTCGAAGTCACCGGGCCACGCGAGCGCGGCGGCCAGGGAGGCGTCCTGCTCGATCCGGTGGAGCAGATCACCGGATGCGGTCATGGCCCGGAACGTAGCAGCGCCCTCGGACACGTGGCCTCGACGGGCGATGCCGACGGGTGATCTCGGCGGGGCGCGCCGCGATGCTGCCATGACCTCCTCCAGCTGGGCGGTGTGGGAGGCGACCGGCCCGAGGACAGCGCGATGGCGGTTCGGGTCTTCGGCCGGCTCCGCGACCGGTACGTCGACAGGGACGCGGCGTTCCCGCCGTGACCGCGCATCGCCGAGTACACGGCCGGCCTCCTGGCGCGATGGGGCGACCTCGCGGAGGACCGGGTTTCGGCGGGGTGTCCGTCGCATCGGTGGGACGGGGCCTTCAGGGGCCGGGCGCGGTGGCAGGATGCGGGGACGTGGCGAAAGGGGCCGGGGCGGGATGGGGCGTGGGGAACGGGAGGCGGTCGCCGGGGGAGGGCGGCTGTACGAGGCGGCGCAGACGGTGCTCGGCGACCACGGGCGGGCCGTCGAGGCGGTGAGGGCGGCTCTCGAGCCGATTCATGAGACGGCGACGGAGCAGGCGCTGGACGCCATTCCCGTGGCCCGGCTGAGGGAGGTCACCGAGGGCCGCCTGAGGCTGGGGGAGGTCGAGAGGAGCGGGCTGCGGTCGGTACGGCAGGTACTGGAGGCCGGGCCCTACCGGCTGCGGCAGATTCCCGGTGTGGGACAGCGGACCGTCGACCAGGTCATCGCGGCGGCGCGGCAGATTGCCGACGCCGTGCGCGAGACCGTCGCCGTCGCTGTCGACGTGGACCGGCCGGAGCCGCGAACCACCGCGCTGGTCATGGCCCTTCACGTGCTGGTGGAGGCGGGTCCCGACGCGCGGCGAGCCGTCGACGAGGCCGCGGCTCTGTCAGAGCGGCTGCGGCCGCTGCTGGCCGAGGCCAAACCGGCTGCCGGGCGCTTGCGGATGGTGCTGGCGGGGCGGGAGAGGCGCGGCCGGGCGCTGGCAGCCGTGGCCGAGATCCGCGGGCTGACGGAGGAGGCGGCGCAGGGCGGTGTGCCCGAGCTGTTCGCTCAGACCTCGGTGGACCTGCTGCGCGGCCCTTCGACCGAGGTCGCGGCCTGGGTCGACTTCGAGCTGCGTTCCGCCGAGTACTACAGCCTGCTCGCGGAGATCTCCGGCGGCAGCCCCGACACCGCCGCAGCCGAGGGGTTCCTGCCCGATGAGATCGCGGACCACGTCCGGGGCCAGCCGCTCGACGACACCCGTCGCACGGTGTCGCTGCGCGGCTACCAGGCATTCGGGGCACGCTTCGCCCTCGCGCAGCGCAAGGTGATCCTCGGCGACGAGATGGGGCTCGGGAAGACCATCCAGGCGATCGCCGCCCTGGCGCATCTCGCGGCGGAGGGGCAGAGCCACTTCATGGTCGTCTGCCCCGCCAGCGTCCTGATCAACTGGACGCGCGAGATCGAGGCCCGCAGCAGACTGCGGGTGCTGCCTCTGCACGGCCCCGACCGGCGCGACGCGTTCGCCGACTGGAAGGGCCGTGGCGGCGTGGGGGTGACCACGTTCGACGCGTTGCGCGGGTTCCCGGCCCCCGGGGGCGGCGAACTCGGCATGCTGGTCGTGGACGAGGCGCACTACGTGAAGAACGCCAGGACCCTGCGCGCTCAGGCCGTCGCGGAGTGGGCCGATCGCTGTGAACGTGTCCTCTTCATGACCGGTACGCCGATGGAGAACCGCGTCGCCGAGTTCCGCAGCCTGGTGGGCATGCTGCGACCCGCGCTGGCCGAGGTCGTCGGCGACCGCGACGGTGTGGTCGGTTCCGCGGCCTTCCGGAAGGCCGTCGCCCCGGTCTATCTGCGCCGCAACCAGCAGGACGTCCTGACCGAACTGCCGGCGCTCCAGCGCACCGACGAGTGGGAGGAGCTGAGCGCGTCGGACGAGGGCGCGTACCGCGAGGCCGTGCGGGCCGGTAACTTCATGGCGATGCGCAGAGCGGCGTACGCCCGCCCGGAGGGGTCGGCCAAGCTGAACCGGCTGCGGGAGATCGTCGAGGACGCCACCGAGAACGGGCTGAAGGTGGTGGTGTTCTCCACCTTCAAGGACGTGCTGGGAGTGGTGAGGGAGGCGCTCGCCGAGGCGTCCGGCCGTGGGCCCTCGCGGGTGTTCGGCCCGGTTTCGGGCAGCGTGCCGCCTGCCCGACGTCAGCAGATCGTGGACGAGTTCGCCGCCACGTCCGGTCCCGCGCTGCTGCTGGCGCAGATCGAGGCGGCGGGGGTGGGGCTCAACATGCAGGCGGCTTCGGTCGTGATCATCTGCGAGCCGCAGGTCAAGCCGACGATCGAGCACCAGGCGGTGGCGCGGGCCCACCGTATGGGGCAGGTGCGTTCGGTCCGCGTGCACCGCCTGCTCGCCACCGGCGGTGTGGACGAGCGGATGGTGAGGATGCTGGAGAACAAGACCCGCCTGTTCGACGCGTACGCACGCCGTAGCTCCGTCGCCGAGTCGACACCGGAGGCCGTCGACGTCTCGGACGTCGAGATGGCCCGCCGGATCGTCGAGGAGGAGCAGGTGCGGCTGGGAGTGGGCCGTGGGGAGTCCGTGGACCCTTCGTAGGCTGTCCCCGACGCTCGCCCGTCCTCGACGTTCGGCTGCCCTGACCCATCGGCTGCGCTCGCCCATCCGCCACCCTCGCCCTTCGGCTGCGCTGCGGCCGTGCACGGCGGCTCCCGGTGCGCCGGTGCGCCGGTACGTGTGTACGCCGGTCCGCAGGTCCCTGAGTACGTGGGTCCGCCGGTCCGCCGGTCCGCGGGTCCGGAGGGGGGCGACGGTGCGAGGGCGTGCGGTGCGCCGTCCCTCGCCGCACCGCCGTCGCGTCGTCGGCGCCTGACGGTCGGTCGGGAGTGTGTGGCCGCCCGGCGGCCCAACGGCGCGTCAGGTCTCCGATTTCCGGACTCGTTTCTCCGGAGGAGTTTTCGTCCGGGCACCGTCCACCGGCGCGGCAGAGGCGGGGCGCCGTGGACCGTCGTCGGCAGGTCAGTGGCGGAAGCGGGTGATCCGGCTCCGCATGTGCCGGTGGGTGGCGCCTCGATTCGGTTGTGTGGCACACGCGTTACATGGCCTGCCGCACCCTTGTGTGATTCCTATGGATCCGTCAATCTTTCGGACGGCAGTCGTCGGGGACGGGGTCAACGCCGCGTACTCCCACGGTGGGGCATGTCCATGCAGGGGTTGTCATGAGCATGCCACCTTGCTCCTCCGGGGATCTGTCGCACTTCCCCCACAGCAACGCACCACCAATGAGGAGGACCCCTCACATGTCAGTGATGCGTACGTCGCGGCGAAGAGTCGCCGCGGCCAGTGCCATAGCCGTCGCCGCCCTCGCTCTCGGCTCCCTCTCCACCCTTCCGGCCACCGCCGCCGAGTCCGCGGCGGAGGGCGTCATCGAGAACGCGGGCGCGCCGAACGCCGTCGCGGGCAGCTACATCGTGACCCTCGACGAGTCCGCAGCCGACTCCGACGAGGCGTCCGGCAAGGCGGTCGCGGCGCGCTACGGCGCGAAGATCAAGAAGACGTACACCGCGGCCCTCAACGGGTACGCCGTCGAACTCTCCGAGGCCCAGGCGAAGAAGCTCGCCGCCGACCCGGCGGTCGAGTCCGTCGTCCAGGACCGCGTCTTCACGATCTCCGGCACGCAGCCGTCCCCGCCGTCCTGGGGTCTGGACCGGATCGACCAGCGCGGCCTGCCGCTCAACCAGAGCTACACCTACCCCGACCCGGGCGGCGAGGGCGTCACCGCGTACATCATCGACACCGGCGTACGCATCACCCACGGCGACTTCGGCGGCCGGGCGACCTACGGCTACGACGCCATCGACAACGACAACACGGCGCAGGACGGCCATGGCCACGGCACCCACGTGGCCGGCACCGTCGGCGGGTCCTCCTACGGTGTCGCCAAGAAGGCCAAGATCGTCGGCGTCCGGGTGCTCAACAACCAGGGCTCCGGTACGACCGCACAGGTCGTCGCCGGTATCGACTGGGTGACGCGGAACGCCGTGAAGCCGGCCGTCGCCAACATGAGCCTCGGTGGCGGCGCCGACACCGCCCTCGACAACGCCGTCCGCAACTCCATCTCCTCCGGCGTCACGTACGCCATCGCGGCGGGCAACGACGGCCGCGACGCGTCCAGCACCTCGCCGGCCCGGGTCGCCGAGGCCATCACGGTCGGTTCGACGACCAGCTCCGACGCCCGCTCCAGCTTCTCCAACTACGGCAGCATCCTGGACATCTTCGCGCCGGGATCGTCCATCACCTCCGCCTGGAACAGCAGCGACTCCGCGACGAACACCATCAGCGGTACGTCGATGGCCACCCCGCACGTCGCGGGCGCCGCCGCGCTGTACCTGGCGAACAACCGGTCGGCCACCCCGGCCCAGGTCGCCACGGCCCTGACGTCCGCCGCCACCAGCGGTGCCGTCGGCAACCCGGGCAGCGGCTCCCCGAACCGCCTGCTGTACGTGGGCGACGGCGGCACCACCCCGCCGCCCGGCGGCGCCCGCTTCGAGAACACCACCGACTACGCGATCAACGACAACTCCACCGTCGAGTCGCCGATCACCGTGACCGGCGTCGCGGGCAACGCCCCGTCGGGCCTCCAGGTGCCGGTGAACATCGTGCACACCTACATCGGTGACCTTCAGGTCCAGCTCATCGCGCCGGACGGCTCGGCGTACACGCTGAAGGGCTACGGCACCGGCGGCAGCAGCGACAACATCAACACCACCTACACCGTCAACGCCTCGTCCGAGGTCGCGAACGGTACGTGGAAGCTGCGGGTGAGCGACAACGCCCGCTACGACACCGGGAAGATCGACTCCTGGGCACTGCAGTTCTGACCACAGCACGCGCTCAGGCGCGGGTGGGTGCGCGTACGTGAGTACGTGAGTACGTGAGTACGTGAGCGGGGCGGTCGCCGAGCCGGGCGGCCGCCCCGCTCCGCATTGGGCTCCGGGCCCCGGAACGCGTACGATGCGCGCCGCTCATACGTTTGTTCGCCTCCCCCCGCCTCGCCCCCGCCCGACAGGAGCACCCGTACCCGTGTCATCGTCCCCGCAGGGCTGGCCCCCGCCGCAGCAGCCGTACCCGCCGGTGCCCCCGCCGCCGGGTGCGGGGCTGCCGCCCTCGCCGAACGTCAACGGTCTCTCCATCGCCTCCCTCGTCGCCGGCATCGTGTGCTGTGTGCCGCCGCTCGGTCTGATCCTGGGCGCGGTCGCGCTGCGGCAGATCAAGAAGAAGGGCGAGCGGGGCAAGGGGCTGGCCCTCACGGGCGTGATCCTCTCCCTGATCAGCACGCTGCTCGTGACGATCGGCGTCGCCACCGGCGCCGCCGACGGGCTCTTCGACGGTCTGCGCCGTGCCAAGGAGGAGGCGGCGAGTTCCCGTTCGCCGTTCGCCCTGCGTACGGGCCAGTGCTTCAACACCCCCGGCGGGGACCTGACGAAGGAGGTCTTCAACGTCAAGGTCGTCGACTGCGCCAAGCCCCACCAGGCCGAGGTGACCGGCGGCTTCAAGCTGACCGGGTTCACCGAGTGGCCGGGCGAGAAGCCCATCGAGCCGATCGCCGAGAAGCGCTGCGACGAGATCAGCCTGCGCTACGCGATGGACACCTGGGCCCTGCCCGAGGACATCTGGACGTACTACTACCAGCCGAGCGAGGAGAGCTGGCGGGGTGGCGACCGGGTCGTGACCTGCGCGTTCGCCATGGAGAAGGGCAAGCTCAGCACCTCGCTGCGCAGTGACGCCACCACCCTCACGGCCCCGCAGGCGGACTTCCTGACCGCCGTCAACGGCATCGACGCGGCGCTGATCGCCGAACCCGACGCCGATGTCGACGCCGACTTCGACGCCAACGTGGCGTGGGCGAAGGAGGTCTCGGCCGCGCTGGGCGCCGCGGTGGCGGGACTGGAGGCCCGCCAGTGGACCGGGGCGTCCGCGAAGCCGGTCGCCGACCTGGTGAAGAAGCTCAAGGCGGCCCGTCAGGACTGGGTCAAGGCGGCGGACGCGGCGGACGCCGAAACGTTCTGGCAGCACTACGACACGGGGTACGACGCGCTCCCGATGGACCTCGGCCGCGAGGCCCGCTCGGCGCTCGGCCTGCACGACACGCCGCCGGAGGACGGCGAGCCGGGGGGCGGCGAGTCTGGGGGCGGCGCGCCGGGCGACGGCGAGCCGGGTGAGGGTCCCGCCGGGGAGGGCGCGCCGGAGGGCGGGACCGCCGTCTGAGCGACGGCCCCGCCCCGGGGCGCCGGGTGGCGCGGGGGGTCCGGGTCAGCGGTGGCCGAGGCCGCGGTCGACGGCGTTGATCAGTTCGCCGTCGGCCGTGTCGCCGTCCAGGGACCAGAACATCGCGCCGCCCAGGCCTCGTGCGCGTACGTACGACGCCTTGGTCCACAGCACCCGCGGGTCGTCGTACGTCCACAGGGTCGTGCCGTCGAAGAGCCAGGCGTGGCCGCCCCGGCGGTCGCGGTGGAGCGTGTACCGCCCTGAGTCGGCGAGCTTCGCGAGGGCCTTGTAGTCCTCGTAGCCGGACGCCCACGTCGCCGGCGCCGGTCCGGTCGCGGGCTGCCCGAGGCCGTCGCCGCCGCCCTTCACGCCCGTCCAGCCCTGCCCGTAGAACGGCATGCCGACGACGAGTTTGCGGGCGGGCGCCCCTCGGCGGAGCCAGTCCCGGACGGTCTGGTCGACGCTGAAGTCGTCCTTCGCGAACAGGGCCGACTGCTGGGCCGTGGTCTGCTCGCCTGAGACGTGGAAGTCGTAGCCCTGGAGGGTCACGAAGTCGAGGTCCCGCATGATCGCGCGGACCTCGAAGCCCGCGTCGATCTTCTCCGGCGCGGTCGGTACGAACGCGGACAGCTCGTAGTGCCTGGGCCGGGCGAGCGACCTCCCGTAGGCGTCGAGCTGGGTGCGGAACTCATGGACGAGCGCGGTGAAGTTGCGCTTGTCCTCCGGGCGGAACACCGTGTCGGTGTCGCCCGCCGAGCCGGGCCACTCCCAGTCGAGGTCGATGCCGTCGAAGACCCCGGCCGCCGCGCCCGCGCCGCCCCGGGCGCCGTCCACCGGCAGGTCGCCCTTGATGTAGAGGTCCAGGCACGAGGTGACGAACGCCTTGCGGGAGGCGGGCGTACGGGCCGCGTCGGAGAAGTGGGTGGACCAGCTCCAGCCGCCCAGCGAGATCATCACCTTCAGGCCGGGGTGCCTGGCTTTGAGTTCGCGCAGTTGGTTGAAGTTCCCCGCGAGCGGCTGATCGGCGGTGTCGGCGACGCCGTCCACCGAGTCGGCCGCGTCGAGCGGACGGGCGTAGTCGGCCCAGGCGTCCGCCTCGCCGGGAATGTTGCCGGTGAAGCAGGTGCCTTGCGGACTGACGTTGCCGAAGGCGTAGTTGATGTGGGTGAGCTTGCCGGCCGTACCGCTCGTATCGAGGTCCTTGACCTGGAAGTCCCGCCCGTAGACGCCCCACTGGGTGAAGTAGCCGACGCGCTTGTACGTGGTCGGGTGCCCCGTGCCGTGCGCGGCGTCGGCCGTCCCGACGGCGGAGGCGGCGGCGGGGGTGGTCGTGGCGGGGGTGGTGGCGGCGGTGGCCGGGGCCAGGCCGGAGAGGAGGGAGAAGGAGCAGGCGGCGATGGTCAGCCGGAAGAGGTCGCGTCGACGCATGAGGCTCATTTCGGTACGGGGTCATTCGGTCGGACGTGCCGGAGCCGTGCTGAGCGTGCGGCAGGAACCTATTGGTCTGGACCATTCCGGTCAAGAGGGTGGGCGCCCTGTCGGGCGGGGTGGCGCTTTCTACCCCGGGTAAGGCCGGGTGAACCAGCAGCCATCACTTCGAGTGAAACATTGGCCCATGCTTGCGATTCTCGACGGACCGTTGCGACTCTGTAGCTGTCTGTCAACCTGATGGGAGTGGCCCGTGACTTTCGGTGAGCAGCCCGCCTATCTGCGCGTTGCGAGCGATCTGCGGAGAAAGATCGTCAACGGCTCGCTGCCGCCGCACACGCGGCTTCCCTCGCAGGCCCGTATCCGCGAGGAGTACGGGGTCTCGGACACGGTCGCGCTGGAGGCCCGCAAGGTGCTGATGGCCGAAGGTCTGGTCGAGGGCCGCTCCGGTTCGGGGACATACGTCCGCGAGCGGCCCGTGCCGCGCCGGATCGCCCGCTCCGGATACCGCCCCCCGGCCGGTATGAATCCGTTCCGGCAGGAGCAGGCGGCCGAAGGCGCGCGCGGCACCTGGGAGTCCAGCAGCGAGCAGGAGCACGCGAGCGGACGGGTCGCCGAGCGGCTCGGAATCGCCCCGGGAGACCCGGTGATGCGCACGCGGTACGTGTTCCGGGACGGCGGCGAGCCGATGATGCTCTCCACCTCCTGGGAGCCGCTCGCCGTGACGGGCCGTACGCCGGTCATGCTGCCGGAGGAGGGGCCGCTCGGCGGCTGCGGCGTCGTGGACCGGATGGCGGCGATCGACGTCGTCGTGGACAACGTGGTGGAGGAGGTCGGCGCCCGGCCGGGGCTGGCGGAGGAGCTGCTGACCCTCGGGGGAGTGCCGGGTCATGTGGTGATGGTGGTGGAGCGTACGTACTTCGCGTCGGGGCGGGCGGTGGAGACGGCGGACGTGGTGGTGCCGGCCGACCGCTACCGGATCGCCTACCACCTACCCGTGCGGTGAACTGACGTGCGCTCAGCCCCGCTGGGCGCACGTGGCCCGAGGGGGCAGGGGGCAGGGAGCAGAGGGCAGAGGGCAGGGGGCGGGAGGCAAGGGGCAAGGGGGCAAGGGGGCGCACTCGGCCGGGTGCGCCCCCTTCTGCCGTGGGTTCACTGGCCGGATGTGTATCTCTTTGTAAAAACACGGATCCTCTGCGTGAAGGTCAGGCGTAAGCTCAGGCATATGCGGATTGCGGTTTCCTCGGGACCCTTAGAGGCATGCGGCCCGGCGGGGGGAGAGACGTGATGAGCGACAGCGGTGCGATGCTCCCCTGGCTGGTGATCCGCCAGGACGACAACGGCAACCACTACCGGGTGGGGAGGTACGCGACCAGGGACGAGGCGCAGCAGGTCGCCGACAGTCTCGACGCGCGCGGACACGAGCAGCTGTACTGGGTCGAGCGCATGGGCCAGCCCGCGCGCTGACCCGCGCCGAACTTCGCGGGCCGCGCGCCCGCGCACGATGACCGGGCCGGGGCGGCGACCTCCTGAGCGCACCGTTCGGCGAGGCCGACGTCCACGGACCGAAGACGCACGGGCCGATGCCCGCGTGCGCCCACACTCCACGCGTCCGCGCCCCACGCGTCCACGCCTCACGCGTCTACGCACGGGGCGACCCCTGTCGTGTGCGGCGGTGCCGCGTGCGCCCAGGCGTCCATGCCCGACGCCCACGCGTCCATGCCACCGCGCGTCCATGCCCGACGCCCACGCGTCCATGCCCCGTGCGTCCAGCCCGACGCGTCCGTGCGCCGATGTCCCGCGCTCCCGTGCCCACGCCCCGGGCCCCGGGTCGCCCGGGGGATACGCTCGCGGGCATGACCGAACGTGTGGTGGTGGCCGGGGCCGTGGTGGACCGTGGGCGGCTGCTGGCGGCCCGGCGGAGCGCGCCGCCCGCGCTGGCCGGCCGCTGGGAGCTGCCCGGCGGAAAGCTGGAGCCCGGCGAGACGCCGGAGCAGGCGCTCGTACGGGAGCTGCGGGAGGAGCTGGGGGTCGAGGCCGAGCCGGGTGAGCGCATCCCCGGCGAGTGGCCGCTCGGGCCCGGGTACGTCCTCCAGGTGTGGACCGCCCGGCTGCTCTCCGGCGAGCCGAGGCCCCTGGAGGATCACGACGAACTGCGCTGGTTGTCCCGTCAGGAATGGGACAGTGTCGACTGGCTGGATCAGGACCTCCCCGCCGTCGCCGAGGCCGTGCGCCGACTGCCTGTCAGCACCGAGGACCAGGACGGCTCCACCGGCTCGGTCGGCCGCCCCGAAGACGCCCCGCCGCCCGGAGTGCGCGACTGACCCGGTACGCCGTTCGTGCCACGATGCGCCCACCTCTGCGATAGTCCGCCGTAAATATCGGGTATGGACTGATTAACCCCCCGAAAACGGACGTGGGTCTGCTGCTGGTCTGGGGATGTGGTCGGTGTGATCGACACCGAGGGAGAGTGCGCCGAGTGGACCTTTCCGGCTGAGCTCGACGCCGTACGCAACGCCCGTCATGCCGTACGCGACACGCTGCGCGCGTGGCAGCTGGACGCCGCGATCGGGGATATGACGGTGCTCCTCGTGAGTGAGCTCGTGACCAATTCCTTGCGGTACGCCTACGGGCCGATCGGCGTACGGCTCGTCCGCCTTCCCCGCGACGGCGAAGAGTTTCCGCCACACCCCGCCCTGCTGGTGGAGGTCTCCGATCCGCTTCCGGATCCGCCCCGTGAACGCGACGCGGGACCGGACGACGAAGGGGGCCGTGGCCTGCGGCTCATCGCCTGCTCGGCCCGCCGGTGGGGGACGCGCAAGGGACGCACGGGCAAGACGGTGTGGTTCGAGCTGGCCCTGCCTGGTTAGAAGACTGAAGGGACAACGATCACTCCGGGCCCGGCGCGAAATGAACGAGACCAGCCTGTGATCGTGAACGGCGTGCCGACGGGGGCCGTAGTGCTGAATACTGCGGGAATGGCCGGTCCGGTGCGGTGAGCTGGAGGGGACGGTCGCGTGAGCGAGATACCTGAGACGGCGAACGGCGTCATGTGGCAGAGCAGCCCGCCTGGCTCGATCTATGACTACATCAGAGTCGCGTCGTTCTCGATCGGCCCCGACGGGCTGGTCGACCAGTGGAGCCTGCGCGCCGCCGACCTGTTCGGCATCCCGGCCGACCAGGCGATCGGCAGGGACCCGGTCGAGGCGTTCATGCCCGCCGACCTCCGTCCCCGGGGTCACCGCAGGGTCGCGGAGATCCTCGACGGCAAGGAGTGGACCGGACTGGTCCCGTTCCGGATGGGCGGGGAGCGGCCGATACGGGGCATCGCCGAGCTCTACGTCATGCCGACCGAGACGGAGACCGGCGAGCGCGCGGCGCTCTGCATCGTCGTCGACGTCCGGGCGCTGCGCCGTATAGAGACAGATCTTGCGGCCTCGCAGGCGATTTTCGGTCAATCCCCCTTCGGCTTCCTGCTGTTCGGTACGGATCTGACGGTGCAGCGGGCCAACCAGCGCTTCGTCACCGTCTTCGGCGGCTCCGCCGACGACCACCGGGGCCGGACCGTCCACGACTATCTGTCCCGGTCGGAGGCGGACCGGATGACCGCCGCGCTCCGCCGCGTCCTGGAGACCGGGGAGTCCGTCACCGACCTCCAGATCGTCGGAGCCGTCCCCGGCGGCACCGAGCGCAGGCACTGGGCCATCAACCTCTACCGGGTGCACAGCGGCGCCGGCCGCCCGGTGGGAGTCGCCGGACTCGGCATCGACGTCACCCGCCGCCACAACGCCGCCCGCGAGGCCGCGAACGCCCGCCGCAACCTCGCCCTCCTCAACGAGGCGGGCGCTCGCATCGGCAACTCCCTCGACCTGGAGACCACCGCCCGCGAACTGCTCGACGTCGCCGTCCCCGGCTTCTGCGACCTGGCGTCCGTCGACCTCTACCAGGGGCTCCTCACCGGCGACGAGGCGGCGCCCGGCCGGGGCGACCGCACGGCCGAACTGCGCCGGGTCGCGTTCTCCAGCGCCGTGGCCGACACCCCGCTCCTCGCCGCCGGCGGCGGGACCGGCTGCTGCGAGACCCAGCCGACGGAGGTCGGAGCCGTCCACCGCTACCCGTTCAACTCGCCCTGCGCGCAGGCCCTGCGCACCGGGCGGCCGCAGACCGTGCCGGCGGCCGACGGCAGCCTCGTCCAGTCCACGCTGGCCGTGCCGATGGTCGCGCACGACACCGTCGTCGGGCTGGTCCGGTTCTCCCGTACGAAGGGCAGCGAACCGTTCGGCGAGCGGGACCGCGCCCTCGCCGTCGAGCTGGCCTCCCGCGCGGCCGTCTGCATCGACAACGCGCGTCTCTACCGCAGGGAGCACGAGCGGGCGCTGATCCTCCAGCGCAGCCTGCTGCCGCCCGGCGACCCGGAGGCGGCCGGACTCGACATCGCCTGCCGCTACCTGCCGGGCAACACGGCCACCGAGGTGGGCGGCGACTGGTTCGACGTGATCGAACTGCCCGGCCACCGCACCGCGCTCGTCGTCGGCGACGTCATGGGACGCGGCCTGCGCGCCGCCGTCGCCATGGGCGAACTGCGAACCGCCGTACGCACCTTGGCCCAGCTCGACCTGGAGCCCGCCGAGGTCCTCTCACACCTGGACGAGATCGCCCGTGGGCTCGGCGCGCCGATCGGCGCCCAGCGGGCGTCCCGCGCCGCGCACAAGCCGCGCGGCCCCGAGCTGTCCGAGGTGTACCTCGCGACCTGCGTGTACGCGGTGTACGACGCGGTCACCCGCCGCTGCACGTTCGCCAACGCGGGTCATCTGCCGCCGGTCGTGGTCGAACCCGGCGAGAAGGCGATGCTGCTCGACGTACCGCCGGGGATGCCGCTCGGCGTCGGCGGCGAGCCGTTCGAGGAGGTGGAGGTCGAACTGCCGGAGGGCGCCCTGCTGGCCCTGTACACCGATGGGCTCGTGGAATCCAGGGACCATCCGCTGGACGAGGGCCTCCAGGCGTTCCGGCAGGCCCTCACCGACGGCGGGCGCCCCCTCGAAGACGTGTGCGACCACATTCTCAACACGCTCGACACCCGGCACGGCGAGGACGACATCGCGCTGCTCATGGCCCGCGTCCAGGGCCTGCCCGCCGAGGCCGTCGGCGACTGGCGGCTGCCGCGCGAGCCCCGCTCGGTCGGGCGCGCCCGGGAGTACGCGCGCGCCCAGCTGCTGGCGTGGGACCTCGAACCGCTCCTGGACACGGTCGAACTGCTCGTGAGCGAACTGGTCACCAACGCCCTGCGGTACGGCGAGGGAGAGATCCGCCTGCGCCTCCTGCGGGACCGCACCCTGGTGTGCGAGGTGTGGGACTCCGGCCTCGTCCAGCCCAGACGCCGCCGCGCCCGGGACACCGACGAGGGCGGGCGCGGCCTGCAACTGGTGGGCCTGCTCAGCGCGTGCTGGGGCTCCCGCCGCACCCCGCGCGGCAAGACGGTCTGGTTCGAACTGTCCCTCCCCGACGGCGACGCCACCACGGAACCGACGGTGGACCAGCTGCTGAGCATGTTCTGACCCGCAGGGAGAAGCCCGGAGCCCGGCCGCCCCGGGCCCGCCGGCGCACGTCCCGCGCGGCGGCCGGACACCCGGCCATCACCCGCGTCGACAACCCCGCGGGTCACTACACCTAGGCCGCCGACTTCAGCGCGGCCAGGCGGGCTTCGATCTCCGCGGCGTCGCCCATGGCGTCGAGCTGCTCGAACTGGGCGTCCAGCGACGAGGCGGCGAGTTCCTGCTTGCCGAGGGCCTTCGCCTCCTCGCGGCGCACCTTGTCCTCGAACCTGCTGATCTCGCTCGTCGGATCCAGGACGTCGACGCTCTTGACGGCGTCCATCATCCGGTTGCGGGCCTCCGCCGACCTCGCGCGGGCCACCAGTTCGTCCCGCTTGGCGTGCAGCTCGCTCAGCTTGGCCTTCATCCGGGTCAGGCCGTCCTTCAGCTGTTCCACGACCTCCGTCTGGGAGGCGATCATCGGTTCGGCGGTCGCGGCCTCCTTCTCCGACTGGAGCTGGCGCCCGAGCGCGACCTTCGCCAGGTTGTCGAACTTGTCCGCCAGTTCGGGACGGTCCGCCGCCCGCAGCTCGTCCGCCTTGGTGCTGGCCGCCCGCGCCTTCTCGCCCCACTCGCGGGCCGCCTCCACGTCCTCGTCGTGGTCCTCCTCCAGCAGCCGCAGGTTGCCGATCGTCGCCGCGACCGCCTGCTCGGCCTCGTCGATGTTGGCCGCGTAGTCGCGGATCAGCTGGTCCAGCATGCGCTGGGGGTCCTCGGCCTGGTCCAGCAGGGCGTTGACGTTGGCCTTCGCCAGCCGGCCGACACGGCCGAGGATGGAATGCTTGCTCATGGCACCTCTCCTGATCTGAACCTGTGAACTGCCGGACTCCGTCGCCTTCCGCCGGTGGGTCAGAAGCGGCCTCCGCCGCCCAGCCGCCCCCGCGTCCCCCCGCCGCCGAAGCGCCCGGGGCCGCCGCCCGGCGGAGCGGGACCGAAGCCGCCGCGTCCCCCGCCGAGCACGCCGCCCAGCAGGATGCCGCCCAGCACCGCGCCGCCCACCCCGCCGAATCCGCCGGGACCGCCGCCGCCCGGGGTGCCGTACACGCGGACGTCCTGCTCGGCGAGGTCCTGCGCCTGCCGGGCCAGCGCGTCCGCCCGCTGTGCCTCCGCCAGCGCCGCGAACGGCTCCCCACCGGGCTCGGCACCCGCACCGCCGGCCGCCCGTTCCGCCGCCGCCAGCCGCCGCTGCGCCTCCGCGAGCCGGGTGCGGGCGGCGCTGCCGACGGCGCCGCGGTGCGTCGTGACGTAGTCGGCCGCCGCGGCGGTGGCGGACCTGGCCGCCAGCATCGCCTGGTCGAGCAGGGCCCGCGCCCGCCGCGCCGCCTCCTCCCGTTCCCGCTCCCCGGCCAGGGCCTCGTCGAGCGCGGCGTCGGCCTCCTCGACCCGGCGCAGCGCGTCGATCGGGTCGTACCGCTCGGCGTCCATCTCGTGCCGTACGGCGGCGAGCACCGAATCGGCCCGTGCGATCCGTCCTTGCAGGCCGGCCGTGGACACGCCGTCGGGTGTGCCCTTCAGCAGCCCGTGCGCGTCCGCGAGGTCGGTCTCGGTCTCGGCTACCGCGCCCGGCAGCTTCCCGGCGGCCTCGGCGAGCTCCAGCGCCCGCCGGTCCACCGCGTCGACGAGCCGGGCCGCCTGGTCGACGGCGCCCTCGGCGGCCCGTAGGTGGACGGCGGCCGCACCGTTGTCGTCGGCGGCCACCGCCGCGTGGGCCCGCTCCAGGTTGGCCGCCGCGAACAGCAGCCGGTCCCTGGCCTCATCGACGCCGCCCGCCACCGGCGACGCCGCGGACTCCGCGTACCGGCGCCGCATGGCGACGAGCGCCGCCTCCGCCGTACCGAGCCGGTCGTTCAGCTCCCGGTGCGCGGCGTCGGCGGCGGCGAGCGCCTCGGGGGCGGCCCGCTCCAGGGCCCGCAGCCGGTCGAACGCCTCGGACTCGGCGTCCAGCCGCCGGCCGGCGTCGGCGCACCGGGCGGTGATCTCCTGCAGCATGGCCCTGCGGGTGGCGTCGTCCTCCGGGTACGCGTCGTCCAGCCGTTGCCGCAGCCGGAACGCCGCCGTCAGCTCGCCGCGCGCGTACGCCAGCGCCTCGGTGAAGGGCCGCGCCGCCTCCTCACCGAACCGGGCGACCGCGAACCCCAGCTCCTCCTCGCTGGTGCGGACGGCGTCGTCGGTCTCGACCAGCGCCTTCCCCGCCCGCGCGTCCAGGTCGGCGAGCGGTGGCTCGTGCGTGCCGCCGTGCGGTGTCGTACGGGTCTCGGCCCTGCGCCGGCGTTTGGTGTACGTGTACGCGGCGACCGCGCCGGCCCCGAGGACCAGTGCGGCCGGCAGCACCAGGTCCGACCAGGTCCAGCCGCTGCCGCCCGGGTCGCGCGCGCCCGGCGTGATGGACGGCACCGGTACGGGGCTGCCCGCGAGGGCGGCGGAGTATCCGTCGGCGGCGCCGATGGCCGCGCCCGCCCAGTCGTTGGCGCGCAGGGCCGGTTCGACGGCGATCCGCGCGACCTCGTCGAGTGCCGCCTGGGAGAGCCGGGAGCGGGGGTCGGCCGAGTAGGCGTACTGCCGGTCGTGGGTGGCGACGGCGAGCAGGATGTCGTCGGCGCCGAGCCCGTTCACGGTGGCGGTGGTGTCCGCCCAGTCCTGTGCGGACCGTCCGGAGAAGTCCCGCACGTAGACGACGAAGAGCTGGACGCGCCGGTCGTCGTAGAGCCGGTCGAGGGCGCGGGCGACATCGCGTTCCCGGTCGCCGAGGGCCCCGACCTTGTCGGTGATCTGGCCCTGCCGGGCGAGCGGGACCGGTTCCTCCGCACGGGCGCCCGCGACGGCGGGCACCACCAGCCACCACACCGCCACCAGCACAGCGAGAACGGCCCGGAAGGCCAGGGTGGCTCTTCGCGTCACATATGTGAGGCTAAGCCGCCGCCCGCACCTCCGCGACCGGACGCCCGGCCCCGCCGGTCACCGTCAGCGGGCGCCCTTCCGGCGGCCGATCCTGCTGCCGAGCCAGACCAGCGGGTCGTACTTGCGGTCCACGGCCCGTTCCTTGAGGGGGATCAGCGCGTTGTCGGTGATCTTGATCTGTTCGGGGCAGACCTCCGTACAGCACTTGGTGATGTTGCAGTAGCCGAGTCCGTGCTCCTCCTGGGCCGTCCGCTTGCGGTCGAGGCCCGTTTCGGCGGCCGCGTCCAGCGGGTGCATGTCGAGTTCCGCGATCCGCATCAGGAAGCGCGGCCCGGCGAAGGGCGTCTTGTTCTCCTCGTGGTCCCGCACCACATGGCAGGTGTCCTGGCACAGGAAGCACTCGATGCACTTGCGGAACTCCTGCGAGCGTTCCACATCGATCTGCCCCATCCGGTAGTCGCCCGGAGCGACGCCCGGGGGCGGCACGAACGACGGGATCTCCCGGGCCTTGGCGTAGTTGTACGACACGTCCGTCACCAGGTCCCGTACCACGGGGAACGCCCGCAGCGGGGTGACCGTGACGACCTCGTCGCGGGTGAACACCGACATCCGGGTCATGCACATCAGCCGGGGCCGCCCGTTGACCTCGGCGCTGCACGAGCCGCACTTGCCCGCCTTGCAGTTCCAGCGGACGGCGAGGTCCGGCGCCTGGGTGGCCTGCAGCCGGTGGATGATGTCGAGGACGACCTCGCCGTCGTTCACCTCGACGGAGAAGTCCCGCAGGCCGCCGCCGTCCGCGTCGCCCCGCCACACCTTGAACCGGGCCGTGTACGAGGTCATTCGGTGAGCTCCTCTTCGGCGAGGTACTTGACCAGCTCCTCCTTGTCGAACAGGGCGAGCAGGTCGGGACGGACGGGCTCCGTGGTGGTCCGCTCCAGGGCGATCCCGGCCCCGTCCAGGGAGTCGTCGAGCCGGCACAGCAGGTTCACGCGGCGCCACTCGCGCCGCATCGCCGGGTGGTCCTCCCGGGTGTGCCCGCCCCGGCTCTCGGTGCGCTCCAGCGCCGCGCGGGCCACGCACTCGCTGACCAGCAGCATGTTGCGCAGGTCCAGCGCCAGGTGCCAGCCGGGGTTGAACTGCCGGTGGCCCTCCACCGACGCCCGTCCGGCCCGCCTCCGCAGCTCGGCCAGCTTCTCCAGCGCCCGCTCCATCTCCTCCGCGCGCCGGATGATGCCCACCAGGTCGTTCATGGCCTGCTGGAGCTCCTGGTGCAGGGTGTACGGGTTCTCCCCGGCGGTCTCCCCGGCGCCCGGCCCGGCGGTCTCTCCGGCGCCCGGCCCCGCGGCCCCGGCCGCCGTCCCGGTCGCGCCGAACGGCCGCAGCGCCTCCCGCGCCGCCTCGTCCACCCGGGCCGGGTCCGCCACGGGGCGGGTGGCGAGCCCGGTCGCGTACCGGGCCGCGTGGAGCCCGGCCCTGCGCCCGAAGACCAGCAGGTCCGACAGCGAGTTGCCGCCCAGCCGGTTCGAGCCGTGCATCCCGCCCGCGACCTCCCCGGCCGCGAAGAGCCCGGGGACGCCGACCGCCGCCGCCGTGTCCGAGTCGACGGCGACGCCGCCCATCACGTAGTGGCAGGTCGGCCCGACCTCCATGGCCTCGGCGGTGATGTCGACGTCCGCCAGCTCCTTGAACTGGTGGTACATCGACGGCAGCCGGCGGCGGATCTCGTCGGCCGGCAGCCGGGTCGACACGTCCAGGAACACCCCGCCGTGCGGGGAGCCGCGCCCCGCCTTGACCTCGGAGTTGATCGCGCGGGCCACCTCGTCGCGCGGCAGCAGCTCGGGCGGGCGCCGGTTGTTGTCGGGGTCCTCGTACCAGCGGTCGCCCTCGGCCTCGGACTCGGCGTACTTGTCCTTGAAGACGTCAGGGACGTAGTCGAACATGAACCGCTTGCCGTCGGAGTTCCGCAGCACCCCGCCGTCGCCGCGCACCGACTCGGTGACGAGGATGCCCTTCACGGACGGCGGCCAGACCATCCCGGTCGGATGGAACTGCACGAACTCCATGTTGAGCAGCGGCGCGCCCGCGAGCAGCGCCAGCGCGTGCCCGTCGCCGGTGTACTCCCAGGAGTTGGACGTCACCTTGAACGACTTGCCGATCCCGCCGGTCGCCAGGATCACCGCCGGGGCCTCCAGCACGAAGAACCGGCCCGACTCGCGCTCGTAGCAGAAGACGCCCGAGACCCGGCCGTCCGCGTCCGTGAGGATCCGGGTGACCGTGCACTCCTGGAAGACCTTCAGCCGGGACTCGTGGTCCCCGGACTCCTTGAAGTCCTCCTGTTGCAGCGCGACCGTCTTCTGCTGGAGGGTACGGATCAGCTCCAGGCCCGTGCGGTCGCCGACGTGCGCGAGGCGCGGGTACTCATGGCCGCCGAAGTTGCGCTGCGAGATCCGCCCGTCCTTCGTACGGTCGAACAGCGCGCCCCAGGTCTCCAGCTCCCACACCCGGTCCGGGGCCTCGCGGGCGTGCAGCTCGGCCATCCGCCACTGGTTGAGGAACTTCCCGCCGCGCATGGTGTCCCGGAAGTGGACCTGCCAGTTGTCGCCCGCGTTCACATTGCCCATGGCCGCCGCGATGCCGCCCTCGGCCATCACCGTGTGCGCCTTGCCGAAGAGGGACTTGCAGATGACGGCCGTACGGGCGCCCCGCTCGCGCGCCTCGATGGCGGCGCGCAGCCCGGCGCCGCCCGCGCCGACCACCACGACGTCCCACTCCTGCCGTTCCGCTCGGGTCATCGATAGGCACCTTTTCCTCTAGAAGAAGCGCGGGTCGTCGAAGGCGCCGGTCGCGAGCAGGTACACGTAGAAGTCGGCGAGGGCCACGCTCAGCAGGGACGCCCAGGCGAGCTGCATGTGGCGGGCGTTCAGCCGGCTCACCCAGGTCCACATCCGGTACCGGACCGGGTGCTTGGAGAAGTTCTTGAGCCGGCCGCCGACGATGTGCCGGCACGAGTGGCAGGAGATCGTGTACGCCCAGATGAGCACGATGTTGACGAGGAAGACGACCGTGCCGAGCCCCATGTGGCCCCAGGCGTACGAGGCGTCGCGGAAGGCGAGCACGGTGTCGTAGGTGAGGATCCCGGCGACCGGCACGGCGGCGTAGAAGAAGTACCGGTGGATGTTCTGCAGGATCAGCGGGAAGCGGGTCTCGCCGGTGTACGCGCGGTGCGGTTCGGCGACCGCGCAGGCCGGGGGAGACGCCCAGAAGCCCCGGTAGTAGGCCTTGCGGTAGTAGTAGCAGGTCAGCCGGAAGCCGAGCGGGAAGATCAGGATCAGCAGGGCGGGCGAGAGGCCCCACCAGCCGCCGAAGATTTCCCAGTTCGGTCCGCCCTTCATGGGGACGCAGTTCTCGGCGAGGCAGGGCGAGTAGAACGGCGACACATAGGGCGCCGCGTAGTAGTCGCCGTTCGCGAACGCCCGCCACGTCGAGTACACGACGAACGCGAGCAGACCGGCGGCGGTCGCGGCGGGCGCGAGCCACCACCGGTCGGTGCGGAGATGACGGGGCGCGATGGCGGCGCGTGAGGCGCTGTGCACGCCGTACGCGCCGCCCCGGCCCGTGGCGGTGCCGGGTGGTTCGGTGCCTGTGGCCAACGAGGTCTCCGAGGTCTGGCGTGGTCTCCCGGGGGGAGCGGGCCGTTCGGGCGCGCGTGCCGTTCAGGCGGCAGGTCAGGGCGCGTGCCGGTCGCGGGCGCCCAGGCCCTCGTCGTCCGAGTCGGTCCACAGGGTGGAGTCGTACGGGGTGTCGGGGATGGTCACCATGCCCTCGGGACGCTGTGCGGGCTTGCGCGCCTGCTGCTGCGCGAGGTCCCGTTCCAGCTGTCCGACCGAGCGGACCAGGTCGTCGAGACAGCGCTTGACGGCTGTCAGATCGTCCTGAAGCGACATCAGTTGCCCTCACTTCCGCGGTAGCGGGCGGCAAACACGCGCCTGGTGTCCCGCCGGCCGGGCGCGGCGGAGACATTGAGGGAGTGTCGCGCGTCACGTCCCTCGTTGTGAAGCGGCGTGCAGGGATTCCACTCGTCTGCCTGCCCGCTTTTCGGACACGTTGGGCCGCACGGGTGGTGTTGTCGGCGTCCACCGTCGTGTCGCCGCTTCCGGGCCCGTTCGGTCCTTTTCAGTGTATGGGCAATAGGTGTGATCATCGCCAAATTCCGCATTCAGGACGAAGAGGTACACGACATGTCCCTGGTCGGCGCCCCACGCGGGAGGACATGCACCCGCACCCACCGGTCGGCCGCGCTTCTCACCAGCGCGGTCCTCGCGGTCTCCGCACTCGCCGGCTGCAGCTCCGCCGACGCCGGGAGCGACGCGAAGCCCGTCCCGGCGGACATCGCCCCCGCCGACCGCGCCCGGGTCGCCGACGGCGGAGCGCTCCGCTGGGCCGTCGACGCGATGCCCACCACCCTCAACGCGTTCCAGGCCGACGCCGACGGCGCCACCGCCCGCATCGCCGGGGCGGTGCTGCCGTCCCTGTTCACACTGGACGAGCGCGGCCGCCCGCAGCTCAACGCCGACTACCTGGAGTCCGCCGAGATCGTCGAGCGCGAGCCCAAGCAGGTCGTCCTGTACAAGCTGAACCAGCAGGCGGTGTGGACCGACGGCCGGGAGATCGGGGCGCCCGACTTCGTCGCCCAGTGGCGGGCCCTCAGCGGCAAGGACAGCGCCTACTGGACCGCCCGCAACGCCGGCTACGAGCGCATCCAGAAGATCGAGCGCGGCGCCGACGACCTCCAGGTCAGGGTCACCTTCAGCAAGCCGTACGCCGACTGGCGGGCGCTGTTCACGCCGCTCTACCCCAAGGACGTGATGGGGTCGCCCGACGCCTTCAACGACGGCGCCCGCACCGCGTTGAAGGCGACCGCGGGCCCCTTCCGCCCCGGCGCGACCGACACCAAGGCCGGCACCGTCACCCTCGAGCGGAATCCGCGCTGGTGGGGCCGGCCCGCCAAGCTCGACCGGATCGTCCTGCGCGCCGTGCCCCGCACCGAGCGCGCCGCCGCGCTCACCCGGGGCACCGTCGATCTGGCCGAGATCGACCGCCGCGCCGCCGACCGGATCGCCGGCGCGGCACGGGAGGGCACGGCCGGCGCGCAGGCCCTCGCCCACGGCCCCGGAGCCGACACGGCTCCGTCCGCCGCGCTGAAGTCCTGGGCGCTGGCGTACGGCTCCGACGAGGAGAAGGCCGCGGACGCGCGGGCGGCCCGCGCCCGTCAGCAGAAGGCCGCGACGGCGTACCTGGCCACGCAGCGGGCGCTGCGCGGGTACGTCGTACGCAAGTCCCTGGAGCCCGCCTACACCCAGCTCGCCCTGAACGGCGGGTCCGGGCCGCTCGCCGACGAACGGGTGCGGCGCGCGGTCGCCCGCGCCCTGGACCGGCAGGAGCTCGCCGAGCTGGTCCTGAAGCCGCTGGGCCTGCCCGCGCGGCCGGTCGGCAGCCATCTCGCGCTGGCCGGGCAGCGGGCGTACGCCGACAGCAGCGGCGCACTCGGCGAGCAGGACACCGAGGAGGCGCGGGCACTGCTGGCGGACGCGGGCTGGACGAAGGGCGGCGGCCGGAGGACCGCCGAGTCCGACGAGGGCACGAAGGCCGGCAGCGAGGCTTCGCCGTCCACGGGCGCGAGCGCCCCCGCACGGGCCTCCGCCGCTCCGGGGGCCCCGGCCGCCGGCCGGGGTTCCGACGACCGGGCGTCGAACGACGGGCTGTACATCGTCGGCGACGACAAGCCGGGCATCGGCGGCCAGGGCCGTGAGTCCGGTACGTACATCCTGGCCCCGGCGCCGGCCGCGGCCCTGCACAGCGTCGCCGTGCAGCGCCAGGCCCGCTCCCTCACGGCCGCGCGGACGCCCGCGGCCGTCGGGGAGAAGGACGCCGGGGCGGACAGGGCCGGTGCCGCCGAGGACGGTGCCGCGGCCGACCGGCCCAAGGGCGGCGTACCCGGCGCCTACGCCCCGCGCGGCACCGCGGCCCCCGCCGCCGGGCCGCTCGGCAAGGACGGCAAGCCGCTCACCCTGCGGTTCGTGCTGCCCTCGGGCCCCGGCTCCGAGACCCTGCGCACCGTCGGCGAGAAGATCACCCGGATGCTGGACCGCATCGGCGTGGGCACCCGGATCGTCAAGGTCTCCGACGAGAGCTACTTCAAGGACCACATCGCCTCCGGCGACTTCGACCTCGCCCTGTACTCCTGGCCCGCGACCGCGTTCCCCGCGACGGACGGACGGCCGATCTACGCCAAGCCGGAGCCGGCCGGTGACGGCTCCCTGCTGGTGGAGCAGAACTACACCCGCGTCGGTACGGACCACATCGACCAGCTCTTCGACCAGGCGGCCGCCGAGCTGGACGAGGGGACGGCCCGGGACCTGGTGAAGCAGGCCGACGCCCGGATCTGGGCCGCCGCCGCTTCCATCCCCCTCTACCAGCGTCCGCAGCTGGTCGCGGCCAAGGCGTCCGTGGTGAACGCGGGGGCGTTCGGTTTCCTGAGCCCCCGCTACGAGGACATCGGCTTCAAGAAGGCCGGCGGGCGCTGAGCCGGTCCGCTCCCGCCCCACTCCCGCCCCGTTCCCGATCCCGCCCGGGTCACCCGTGCCCGCCGGTCCGCCGGCGGGCACACCCGTGTGCGGAGGCCGCGCGGGCGGGCGGGTGCGGCGGGGCCTGGGCAGGGCCCTGTTCGATCATGGGTTCCCGGGTGGGGAGGCCGTGTGGGCGACGGCCCCGTACCATGGACAGAGCCGTGGCGCGTCCGCCCGGCGGGCGTACGACGAACAAAGAGACGCCGCACCCACGATCCGAGAGAAGCGCAAGCCACTCATGCCCACGCGCCACGACATCCGAAACGTCGCCATCGTCGCCCACGTCGACCACGGCAAGACGACCATCGTCGACGCCATGCTCAAGCAGGCCGGTGCCTTCGCCGCCCACCAGCTCGACTCGGTCGACGACCGCATGATGGACTCGAACGACCTGGAGCGTGAGAAGGGCATCACGATCCTCGCCAAGAACACGGCGGTCAAGTACCACCCGAAGGACGGCGGGGCCCCGATCACGATCAACATCATCGACACCCCCGGCCACGCCGACTTCGGTGGTGAGGTCGAGCGAGGTCTGTCGATGGTCGACGGCGTCGTGCTGCTCGTGGACGCCTCCGAGGGCCCGCTGCCGCAGACCCGCTTCGTGCTCCGCAAGGCGCTCCAGCGCCGGATGCCCGTCATCCTCTGCATCAACAAGACGGACCGCCCGGACTCCCGGATCGACGAGGTCGTCAACGAGACCTACGACCTCTTCCTGGACCTGGACGCGGACGAGGAGCAGATCGAGTTCCCCATCGTCTACGCGTGCGGCCGTGACGGCATCGCCTCGCTGACCAAGCCGGAGGACGGCACGGTCCCGGCCGACTCCTCCAACCTGGAGCCGTTCTTCTCCACGATCCTGGAGCACATCCCGGCCCCGGTGTACGACGAGGAGGCCCCGCTCCAGGCCCACGTCACCAACCTGGACGCCGACAACTTCCTCGGCCGCATCGCGCTGCTCCGCGTCGAGCAGGGCGAGCTGCGCAAGGGCCAGACGGTCGCGTGGATCAAGCGCGACGGCACCATCGCCAACGTACGCATCAGCGAGCTGATGATGACCGAGGCGCTCACCCGCAAGCCGGCCGAGGTGGCGGGCCCCGGCGACATCTGCGCCGTCGCCGGTATCCCGGACATCATGATCGGCGAGACGCTGGCCGACCCGGAGAACCCGATCGCGCTGCCGCTGATCACGGTCGACGAGCCGGCGATCTCGATGGTCATCGGTACGAACACCTCGCCGCTGGTCGGCCGTGGCGCCACCGGCAAGGGCGCGGACAACAAGGCGGCCGTCAAGGACCGGAAGGTCACCGCCCGCCAGGTGAAGGACCGCCTGGACCGCGAGCTGGTCGGTAACGTCTCGCTGCGCGTGCTGGACACCGAGCGTCCCGACGCCTGGGAGGTGCAGGGCCGTGGTGAGCTGGCGCTGGCCATCCTGGTCGAGCAGATGCGCCGTGAGGGCTTCGAGCTGACCATCGGCAAGCCGCAGGTGGTCACCAAGGAGGTCGACGGCAAGGTCCACGAGCCGGTCGAGCGCATGACCATCGACGTGCCCGAGGAGCACATGGGCGCCGTCACGCAGCTCATGGGCGTCCGCAAGGGCCGCATGGACAACATGTCCAACCACGGCTCCGGCTGGGTCCGCATGGAGTTCGTCGTGCCGTCCCGCGGCCTCATCGGCTTCCGTACGGAGTTCCTGACGCAGACGCGCGGCACGGGCATCGCCCACTCCATCCACGAGGGCCACGAGCCGTGGTTCGGCACGCTGACGACCCGTAACAACGGCTCGCTGGTCGCCGACCGCTCCGGCGCGGTCACCGCCTTCGCGATGACGAACCTCCAGGAGCGCGGCGTGCTCTTCGTGGAGCCGGGCACCGAGGTGTACGAGGGCATGATCGTCGGCGAGAACTCCCGCTCCGACGACATGGACGTCAACATCACCAAGGAGAAGAAGCTCACCAACATGCGGTCGTCCTCGGCCGATTCCTTCGAGGCGATCGTCCCGCCGCGCAAGCTCTCGCTGGAGCAGTCGCTGGAGTTCTGCCGCGACGACGAGTGCGTCGAGGTGACGCCGGAGGCCGTGCGCATCCGCAAGGTGAACCTGGACGCGCGTGAGCGCGCCCGTTCCGCCTCGCGCGCCAAGCACGGCTGACGGCCCCCGTGTGCCCCCGTCGGGCCGCGTGCGTGCCCCGTGAGGGCGTACGCGCGTCTGACGGGGGCGACGCGGGAGTGACGGCGGTTCACGTACGGCCGGTGCACGGCTGACGCGTGACCGACGGCGCCGAAGGCCGCCGGGTCCGATCCGACCCGGCGGCCTTCGGCGCTTTTTCATGCCCGGAATGCCCCTTTGTTCGGGGTGAATCCGCCCACATCGCCGCGCTGTCCGTCAAGGACTTTTAACCCCGGGAGCGTCCGCATATCGGCCGTCGCTCTCCGGAACATGTGTTAACAGTCCGTTTCGCGGGTGTCTGTCTGTGCTCACTTTGTCTGGATTTCGGTCGCGGGGGTCTGGGCGATGTTGTCAAAACGAGACCCTTTAAGTGTGGTTTACAGCCCGGACGTACTTAATAGTTGGCTCCACTGAGCTCGGGTCGATGGGTCACGCGCTGTGGGGAGCGCCGACTCGCGAGCACACGGGGTACTGCTCCAAGCCGTCAGGGGTGTCGGCTGGATGTCATGTGCCCAACCTTGCAGTGAATACGTGGACTCATGAGGAGGAACCCATGCGCGGTGCCACGAGCGCCAGTGGGGTCGGGTCGTCGCAGATGGCTTGTACGGCCGGTTCGCAGCGCACATCACCCGGTCAGGCCGCCTGCCGCGGTCGGCGATTCTGAGACCCGGTCAACCGCTCGGCTCGCGCTCCTTGGGGGGTAATCCACCCCGACTGACGTTCTTTCCGGCCTGTCGGCCCATGGGTGTACCCGTGGGCGAGCAGGGTCGTGGCCGTACCCTTCGACGGGTGTTCGGCCTGCGCCGGAGGGGCGTCTCGCGGCGGCCATGACGGTGACGAGCGCACACACCGCTCGTCCGTCGAATCGCGCGCAGGATCGCGGGTCACCCGACACCCGTGAATGGACACACCATGACCAGTCCAATTGAGATCGAGGGCTCCGACGCCTCAGTCGCCTTGGACAAAGAGACCACGGCCAAGCCCGAAGAGGCGGAGACCAAGGGACACACCGGCCGGTCGCCCGGCCAGCTGATGTGGGCGCGCTTCAAGCGCGACCGCACGGGCATGATCTCCGCCTGTGTGGTGCTCCTCTACTTCGTCGTCTCGGCCCTGGCGCCGGTGATCTCGGCGGTGTACGGCAAGGACCCGTACACGCTGTACCCGACGCAGCCCGGCTACGAGAACATCCTCGACGACTTCGCCATGCCGGTCGGCTCCTTCGGCGGCATCTCCGGCGAGTTCTGGTTCGGTGTCGAACCGAACCTGGGCCGCGACGTGTTCACCATGCTGCTGTACGGCATGCGGACGTCGCTGTACATGGCCGTCGTGCTGACCGTTCTCAGCGTCGTCACGGGCGTCGTCATCGGCATGGTGGGTGGCTTCTTCGGCGGCAAGGTCGACTACTGGCTGGGCCGTACGACCGACTTCTTCCTCGCCTTCCCGAGCCAGCTGTTCTTCATCGCCTTCATGCCCGTCGTGACCGCGCTGTTCGTGTCGCCGACCGACGAGACCCCGACGTACCTGCGCGCGGTGGCCATCATCCTGGTGATGTGGTTCCTCGGCTGGATGGGTATGGCGCGTCTGGTGCGCAGTTCCGTACTCTCCCTGCGTGAGCGGGAGTTCGTCGAGGCCGCCAAGGTCTCGGGAGCCTCGCGGTGGCGGATCGTCCGCAAGGAGATCCTGCCGAACATCGTGACGCCGATCCTGGTGCAGGGCACCTACATGCTGCCCAGCGCCATCCTCTCGATCGCGTTCCTCTCCTTCGTCGGTGTCGGCTTCGTCGAGCCGACGCCCGACTGGGGCCGCATGTTCGCCATCGGCGCCGAGATCTACGAGCAGGACCCCGCGTTCATGTTCTTCCCGGGACTCGCCCTCGTGGTGTTCGTCCTGGCCTTCAACCTTCTCGGCGACTCGGTACGCGACGCGTTCGACCCCAAGACCGGACGGTGACGTCCACGGGCGGGGGTGGCTGCCGCCCTCGCCCCGGGCAACCGGACGGTAGGCAGCACTTTCTGGACAACAACTCACAGGTAGGTGCAACGAGCATCATGAAGTCCTTCCGATCGCGCTCCGCGCGCGCCATAGTCGTCGGCATCGCTGCCGGCTCCCTGGCGCTGACCGGCTGCTCCAACGACAGCGGCAAGGCCACCAAGGACGACTCGAAGTCCAAGGCGGACGCCGCGGCGCAGTCCAAGCCCGTCCAGTACGGTGACGCCGCTGCCTCCACCGGTCCGGCCAAGGAGGTCGCCGGTGCCAAGCCCGGTGGCTCCATCAACGTGTACATGCAGTCGGACCTGACCCACATGGACCCGGGTCAGATCTACGTCAGCGACGCCGGCCAGTTCGCCAACCTGGTGCACCGCAAGCTGACGAACTACCAGGAGGACGCGCAGGGCAACCTGACGGTCGTCGGTGACATCGCCACCGACTCCGGCAAGTCGTCCGAGGGCGGCAAGGTCTGGACGTACACGCTGAAGGACGGCATCAAGGACGAGGACGGCAACGTCATCACGTCCGCCGACGTCCGCCACTCCATCGAGCGCCTCTACTCCGAGGTCATCTTCGACGGCCCGTCGTTCGTCCAGAGCTGGCTCTCCGGCGACGACTACCGCAAGGCGCTGCCGGACGGCCCCTACAAGGGCAAGCACCTCCCGGACACCGTCCTGGAGACCCCGGACGCCAAGACGGTCGTCTTCAAGTTCAACCAGCCGCGCCCGGACCTGCCGCAGGCCCTCGCCATGGCCGGTTACGCCATCGTGCCCGAGAAGCAGGACACGAAGGAGAAGTACGACAAGGCGCCCAAGGCGCTCGGCCCGTACAAGATCGCCGAGTACAAGTCCGGCAAGTCCCTGAAGCTGGTCAAGAACACCAACTGGGACCCGAAGACCGACTCGGTGCGTCACCAGTACGTCGACGGCTACAACTTCACCACCACGATCGACCAGGCCAGCCAGACCAAGCGTCTGATCGCCGACCAGGGTGACGCCAAGAACGCCATCCAGTTCACGGACTCGGTCGAGCCGGCCCAGATCAAGGACGTGGTGACGGACCCGAAGGTCAACAAGCGCACCATCAAGGGCTACCAGCCCTACGTGTGGCAGCTGACCTTCAACCTGGACCGCATCAAGGACAAGAAGGTCCGCGACGCGATCACCTACGCCATCCCGAACGCCCGCATGATCCAGGCCGACGGTGGCAAGTACGGCGGTGAGCTGGCCGGTGGCCTGTTCGCCCCGACCCTGCCGGGCTACGACCCGAGCTACGACCCGTTCGGCAAGTCCAAGAAGCCCAACGGCGACCCGGAGAAGGCCAAGGAGCTGCTGAAGGAGGCGGGCGTCAAGCAGGGCACCAAGCTGACCTACGCCTACTCCAACACCCCGCGTGGCCAGAAGCAGTCCGTCATCATCAAGGACGCGCTCAACGCGATCGGCTTCGACGTCCAGGCCAAGGAGATCGAGCGCGCGAGCTACTACGAGCAGATCGGCAAGGTCAAGAACCAGTTCGACCTGTACATGACCGGTTGGGGCCAGGACTGGTCCTCCCCGTCCACGGTCGTCACCCCGGTCTACGACGGCACGCTGATCTCTGACGGTGCCTCGAACTACTCCCACATCAACGACCCCAAGGTCAACGCCCTCATCAAGGAGGCCCTGACCCTGGAGCCGCAGGCGGCTGCCAAGAAGTGGGAAGAGGCGCACCACCGCATCGTCGAGGAGATCAACCCGGCCGCCCCGGTGTACTACTCGAAGCAGCTCCAGCTCTTCGGTTCCAACATCGGCGGTGCCCGCTACAGCACCAACTCCAGCTACATCAACATCAACGAGCTGTACCTGAAGCAGCCGTAACACCGGATCTCGGCTGACCCGTGGGGGTGCGCGCCAGGCGGAGCGCACCCCCACGGGCCCTCGAACCCCTCACCGCCCGCCGCTTCCGAAGAGAGCAGCCGCCCGCCATGCTTCAGTTCCTCATCCGCAGGTTGACCGGCGCCGCCGTGATCATGTTCTTGATCGGCGCCTTCACGTTCTTCCTGTTCTACACAATCCCCCAGGACTTCGCCGCCCTCTCCTGTGGCAAGAACTGCTCGCCGGAGAACCTGGCCGTCATCCGGGCGAACCTCGGACTCGACGAGCCGATCACCACCCAGTTCTGGACCTTCATGGTCGGTATCGTGGCCGGCCGGGACTTCGCCCTCGGCCACTGTGCGGCCCCGTGCCTCGGGGTCTCCTTCGGCTCCAACGAGTTCGTCTGGTCCTCGATCGTCGACCGCTTCCCGCTGACGCTGTCGCTGACCGTCGGCGGCCTCATCATCTTCCTGGTGCTGGGCCTCGGCTCGGGTCTGCTCGCCGCCTGGAAGCGCGGCACCGCCCTCGACAAGGCCGTCAGCGGCGCGTCGATGGTGCTCAGCTCGTTCCAGATCTACTTCCTGGGGCCGATCGTCCTTGGCATCTTCGTCTACAGCACCGGCTGGATGGAGAACCCCAAGTACGTTCCGTTCATGGAAGACCCGATCGGCTGGGCCGTCGGTCTGCTGATCCCCTGGCTCGTGATGGCCACGATCTTCACCGCGCAGTACACGCGTATGTCCCGCTCCACGATGATCGAGCAGCTCCAGGAGGAGCACGTCCGCACCGCGCGCGCCAAGGGCATGCGCCAGCGCTACGTCTTCTTCCGCTACGCCTGGCGCGGCTCGCTGACCCCGATCGTCACCATCATCGGTATGGACCTCAGCGCCCTGCTCGCGGGCGCGGTCGTCACCGAGTTCACCTTCGACCTGGCCGGTATCGGCCGGCTCGCGGTCGAGGCATCGCTGACCAAGGACCTCCCGCTGACGATGGGCGTCATGCTGTTCGGAGCCTTCTTCATCCTGCTCCTGAACATCGTCGTGGACCTCGCCTACGCCTACATCGACCCGCGCGTGCGCCTCGCCTAGGAGAACGACCGTGACCACAATGACCAAGACCGAAGACACACCGGCCCCGACCGGGCCGGAGGCCTTCCTCTCGGTCCGCGACCTGCGGGTGCGGTTCTCCACCGAGGACGGCATCGTCAAGGCGGTCGACGGCCTCTCCTTCGACGTCGAGCGTGGCAAGACGCTGGGCATCGTCGGTGAGTCGGGCTCCGGCAAGTCCGTCACCAACCTGACCGTGCTCGGCCTGCACAACCGCAAGACCACCGACATCCAGGGTGAGATCATCCTGGACGGCCAGGAGCTGACCGGGGCCCCCGAGAAGGAGATGGAGAAGCTTCGCGGCAACAAGGTCGCGATGATCTTCCAGGACCCGCTGACGGCGCTCTCGCCGTACTACACGGTGGGCCGGCAGCTCTCCGAGCCGTACATGAAGCACATGGGCGCCTCCAAGAAGGAGGCGAAGGCACGGGCCATCGAGATGCTCGACAAGGTCGGCATCCCGCAGCCCGCCGTCCGCTTCAACGACTACCCGCACCAGTTCTCCGGCGGTATGCGCCAGCGCGCCATGATCGCCATGGCCCTGATGTGCGACCCCGACCTGCTCATCGCCGACGAGCCGACCACGGCCCTCGACGTGACCGTGCAGGCGCAGATCCTGGACCTGCTCAAGGACCTCCAGCAGGAGTTCGGGTCGGCGATCGTCTTCATCACCCACGACCTGGGCGTCATCGCCAACATGGCCGACGACCTCCTCGTGATGTACGCCGGCCGCGCCGTGGAGCGCGGCAGCGTCCGCGAGGTGCTCCGGGCCCCGCAGCACCCCTACACCTGGGGTCTGCTGAGCTCGATGCCGCGTCTGGGCGGTGACACCAGCGAGGCGCTCGTGCCGATCCCCGGCTCCCCGCCCAGCCTGCTCAACCCGCCCACCGGCTGCCCCTTCCACCCGCGCTGCGCCTTCACCGACCAGGTGACCGGCGGCCGGTGCTCGGGCGAGCGGCCGCTGCTGGCGGACGGGCGCGCCGCTGCCTGCCACCTCTCCGGTGAGCAGAAGCAGACCATCTTCATCGATCAGATCAAGCCCCGGCTGGGCTAGGGAGACGCAGAGACATGAGCGAGAACGTCACTCTGCCGCAGCAGCAGGGTTCCTCAGGAGCCGTCGACCGGGGCGAGCCCCTGCTCACCGTCGAGGGCCTGACCAAGCACTTCCCCATCTACGGCGGTTTCCCGTTCAAGCGGCAGGTCGGGGCCGTCAAGGCCGTCGACGGTGTCGACCTGACGATGTACCCGGGCGAGAGCCTCGGCCTCGTCGGCGAGTCCGGCTGCGGCAAGTCCACCACCGGCCGGCTGATCACCAAGCTGATGGACCCGACCGGTGGAAAGATCACCTACGCCGGTCATGACATCACGCACGCCGGCCGCAGGAAGATGGCGCCGATCCGGTCCGAGATCCAGATGATCTTCCAGGACCCGTACTCGTCGCTGAACCCCCGCCAGACCGTGGGCTCCATCATCAAGAGCCCGATGGAGGTCAACGGCATCAACCCGCCCGGCGGCCGGGAGGCGCGGGTGCGTGAGCTCCTGGAGACCGTGGGTCTGAACCCGGAGCACTACAACCGCTTCCCGCACGAGTTCTCGGGCGGCCAGCGGCAGCGCATCGGTGTCGCGCGGGCGCTCGCCCTGGAGCCGAAGCTGATCGTCGCTGACGAGCCGGTCTCCGCGCTCGACGTGTCGATCCAGGCGCAGGTCGTGAACCTGCTCCAGAAGGTCCAGGAAGAGCTGGGCATCGCGTTCCTGTTCATCGCGCACGACCTCGCGGTCGTCCGGCACTTCTCGCAGCGCGTGGCCGTCATGTACCTGGGCAAGGTCATGGAGGTCGCCGACCGCGACTCGCTGTACAACCGGCCCCGCCACCCGTACACGCACGCGCTGCTGTCCGCGGTGCCCGAGGCGAACGTGGACTCGGGCCAGCGCGAGCGGATCCGGCTCTCCGGCGACGTGCCGTCGCCGATCAACCCGCCGAGCGGCTGCCGCTTCCGCACCCGCTGCTGGAAGGCGCAGGACAAGTGCGCCACGGAGGAGCCGCCGCTGGTCCAGCTGTCGGGCAACGCCGCCGGCCACCTCACGGCGTGCCACTTCCCTGAGGAGCCGACCACCGAGCGGCACGGCGCGGACATCGTCCTCGACCCGGCGCTCGCGGCGCTGGAGGGCGACGACCACCGCTAGCCGGACGAGACCGGCCGTCAGCTCCGGAGAAGAGCGGACCGAGGGCCCCCTGCCACTGGCGGGGGGCCCTCGGCGTTCTTCCGTCCGGCGGTCCGGCGGTCCGGCGGTCCGGCGGCCCGGTGCGACCGCCGGGTGACACGTCGCCCCCTACGGACGCGATGGACGTGCGGCCTGACCGTTATGAGGTGATATTTGGGCCTAAGTGAGACGTGGGCCGGGTGAGCCCCGGGAACTCGGGAACGACAGGAGGCACTCCATGCGCGGAGCCACGCACGCCAAGTGGGCCGTATGCGCGGTCGCCGTCGCCCTCGCGGCGACCGCCTGCGGCGGTGGCGGTGGCGACGGCGGAGGCGACGGGATCGTCCGTTCCTCCTGGGGCGACCCGCAGAACCCGCTGGAGCCGGCCAACACCAACGAGGTCCAGGGCGGCAAGGTCCTCGACATGGTCTTCCGGGGCCTCAAGAAGTACGACCCGGAGACCGGTGAGGCCGAGGACATGGTCGCCGAGAAGATCGAGACGACCGACTCGCAGAACTTCACCGTCACGCTCAAGGACGGCTGGACCTTCAGCAACGGCGAGAAGGTCACCGCCAAGTCCTTCGTGGACGCCTGGAACTACGCCGCCCACATCGACAACAAGCAGAACAACGCCCCCTTCTTCGCCGACATCGTCGGGTACGACGAGGTCCACCCGGACGCCGGGGCCGCCAAGGCCAAGACGATGAGCGGACTGGTCGTCAAGGACGAGCGGACGTTCACGGTCGCCCTGAAGGACGAGTTCTCGACCTGGCCGGAGACCCTCGGCTACCAGGCGTTCATGCCCCTGCCCCGGGCGTTCTTCACCGACTACGACGCCTGGCTGAACAAGCCCGTCGGCAACGGCCCGTACACCATCGAGTCGTACGCCAAGGGCAGCAGCATGAAGCTGCGCAAGTGGGAGGAGTACGACGGACCCGACAAGGCCCAGAACGCCGGCGTCGACCTCAACGTCTACACCGACAACAACACCGCCTACACCGACCTGATGGCCGGCAACCTGGATCTCGTCGACGACATCCCGGCCCAGCAGCTGAAGAACGTCAAGAACGACCTCGGCGACCGCTACATCAACCAGCCCGCCCTGATCATCCAGACGCTGGTCTTCCCGATGTACCGGCCCGAGTGGAACAAGCCCGGCATGGAGAAGGTCCGCCTCGGCCTGTCCAAGGCGATCAACCGCGACGAGATCACCCGGCAGATCTTCCAGGAGACCCGCACCCCCGCCAAGGACTGGACGTCCCCGGCGCTCGGTGACACCGGCGGCTACAAGGACGTGTGCGGCGACGCCTGCGGGTTCGACGCGGCTGAGGCGAAGCGGCTGATCGAGGAGGGCGGCGGCCTGCCCGGCGGCAAGGTGACGCTCACCTCCAACGTGGACACCGGCTCGCACCGCCAGTGGATGGACGCCGTCTGCAACAGCGTCAACAACGTCCTCGGCAAGGGCCCCGTCTGCACCGTGAACCCCGTCGGGACCTTCGCCGACTTCCGCAACCAGGTCACCACGGACAAGATGACCGGCCCGTTCCGCTCCGGCTGGCAGGCGGACTACCCGCTCATCCAGAACTTCCTCGAACCGCTCTACTACACCGGCGGCTCCTCCAACAACGGCAAGTTCAGCGACAGGCGGTTCGACTCCCTCGTGGACCGGGCCAACGCGGAGAGCGACCAGGCCGAGGCGGTGAAGCTCTTCCAGGAGGCGGAGCAGATCCTGGCCGAGCAGATGCCCGCCATTCCGCTCTGGTACCAGAACGGCAGCGCCGGCTACTCCGAGCGGCTCTCCGACGTGGCCCTGAACCAGTTCAGCGTCCCCGTCTACGACCAGATCAAGGTCGGCTGACACCCCGCCCGCCGACACCCGTCCCGCGGTACTCCGCCCGACGGCACGCGTTCGCCGGCACCCCCGCTCGCCGACACCCCCGCGCCCGGCCGTCCGGCTCCCCGCCCCTCGGAGCCGGACGGCCGTCCGTACCACCCCGGGAGGCCCCATGGGACGCTATGTGATCCGGCGGCTGCTCCAGATGATCCCCGTGTTCATCGGCAGCACGCTCCTGATCTTCATCATGGTGTACGCGCTCGGCGACCCGGTCGCCGCGCTCTTCGGCGACAAGGCCCCCGACCCCGCCACGGCCGCCCGCATCCGCAAGGACCTCCACCTCGACCAGCCCCTGTGGAAGCAGTACCTCCTCTACATGGGCGCCATCTTCCAGGGCGACTTCGGGACCGCCTTCAACGGACAGCGGGTCACCGAACTGATGGGCTCCGCGTTCCCCGTGACGCTGCGGCTGACCGTGGTGGCCATCGCCATCGAGATCGTCGTCGGCATCACCCTCGGCGTCATCAGCGGCCTCAAGCGCGGCCGCCCCCTCGACACCGGCCTGCTGGTCCTCACGCTGATCGTCATCTCCGTCCCCACCTTCGTCTCCGGCTACCTCCTCCAGTTCCTCCTGGGCGTGAAATGGGGGATCGTCCGCCCCTCGGTCTCCTCCGAAGCCCCGTTCGACGAACTGCTCCTGCCGGGCGCCGTCCTCGCCCTGGTCTCCCTCGCCTACGTCACCCGGCTCAGCCGCACCTCCATCGCCGAGAACGTCCGCGCCGACTACGTCCGCACCGCCATCGCCAAGGGCCTGCCGCGCCGCCGGGTCGTCACCCGCCACCTGCTGCGCAACTCCCTCATCCCGGTCGTCACGTTCATCGGCGCCGACGTCGGCGCCCTGATGGGCGGAGCCATCGTCACCGAGCGCATCTTCAACATCCACGGCGTCGGCTACCAGCTCTACCAGGGCATCCTGCGCAACAACTCGCCCACGGTCGTGGGGTTCGTGACGATCCTCGTGATCGTCTTCCTGGTGGCCAACCTGCTCGTCGACCTGCTGTACGCGGTCCTGGACCCGAGGATCCGGTATGCCTGAGCCGACCGACCCCAAGGACCCGAAGGACCCCGACGGGCTGCGCGACCCGAACGACCCGCACAGCCCGTACGAGCCCTACGACAACCCCCGCGAAGCGATCGCACCGACCGGCGCGGGCGGCGCCATGGACCTCGCCATGAGTGAAGCCGAGACGCTCGACAAGCGACCCGACCCCGCACCCGACGAGACCGGCGCGGGCGGCCACGACGCCCCCGGCGGCCCCGGCGGCCGGCCCCGCAGCCTGTGGACCGACGCCTGGCACCAGCTGCGCCGCAACCCCGTCTTCATCGTCTCCTCGCTGCTCATCCTCTTCCTGGTGCTGATCGCGGTCTGGCCGCAGATCCTGACCAGCGCGGACCCGCTGCAGTGCGATCTGTCCAAGTCGCAGCAGGGCTCCGCGCCCGGCCACCCCTTCGGCTACGACACCCAGGGCTGCGACGTGTACACGCGCACCGTCCACGGGGCCCGCGCCTCCATCACGGTCGGCGTGGCCGCCACCCTCGGCGCCGCCCTGCTGGGCAGCCTCCTCGGCGGGCTCGCCGGGTTCTTCGGCGGCTGGAGCGACGCGCTGCTCTCCCGTACCGCCGACATCTTCTTCGGCATCCCCGTGGTCCTCGGCGGACTGGTGTTCCTGTCCGTCGTCACCAGCACCACCGTGTGGCCGGTGGTCGGCTTCATCGTGCTGCTCGGCTGGCCGCAGATCGCCCGTATCGCCCGGGGCTCCGTCATCACCGCCAAGCAGCACGACTACGTCCAGGCGGCCCGCTCCCTCGGCGCCGGCGGCGGACGCCTGCTCCTGCGGCACGTCGGCCCCAACGCGATCGCGCCCGTGATCGTCGTCGCGACCATCGCCCTCGGCACCTACATCTCGCTGGAGGCCACGCTGTCCTTCCTGGGCGTCGGCCTGCGGCCGCCGACCGTCTCCTGGGGCATCGACATCTCCAACGCCGCCCCGCAGATCCGCAACGCCCCGCACATGCTGCTGTGGCCCGCGGGCGCCCTGAGCGTCACCGTGCTCGCGTTCATCATGCTCGGCGACGCCGTCCGCGACGCCCTCGACCCCAAACTGCGCTGAGGAGCCCGCTGCCATGCTGCTCGAAGTGCGTGACCTCCACGTCGAGTTCCACACCCGCGACGGCGTCGCCAAGGCCGTCAACGGGGTCACCTACGCGGTCGGCGAGGGCGAGACGCTGGCCGTGCTCGGCGAGTCCGGCTCCGGCAAGTCCGTCACCGCCCAGGCGATCATGGGCATCCTCGACATGCCGCCGGGGCGGATCACCGGCGGTGAGATCGTCTTCCAGGGCCGTGACCTGCTGGCCCTCAAGGAGGACGAGCGGCGCAAGGTCCGCGGCGCCGAGATGGCGATGATCTTCCAGGACGCGCTCTCCGCGCTGAACCCCGTCCTCACGGTCGGCGACCAGCTCGGCGAGATGTTCACCGTCCACCGGGGCATGTCGAAGAAGGACGCCCGCGCGAAGGCCGTCGAACTGATCGACCGCGTCCGCATCCCCGCCGCCACCGAGCGCGTCCGGCAGTATCCGCACCAGTTCAGCGGCGGCATGCGCCAGCGGATCATGATCGCGATGGCGATGGCGCTCGAACCCGCCCTGATCATCGCGGACGAGCCCACCACCGCCCTCGACGTCACCGTCCAGGCCCAGATCATGGAACTGCTCGCCGAGCTCCAGCGGGAGCTGCGCATGGGCCTCATCCTGATCACCCACGACCTCGGCGTCGTCGCCGACGTGGCCGACCGGATCGCCGTCATGTACGCCGGGAAGATCGTGGAGACCTCCCCCGTCCACGACATCTACAAGGCGCCCGCCCACCCCTACACCCAGGGCCTGCTGGACTCGATCCCGCGCCTGGACCAGAAGGGCCAGGAGCTGTACGCCATCAAGGGCCTCCCGCCGAACCTGATGGCGATCCCCTCCGGCTGCCCCTTCCACCCGCGCTGCCCCCGCGCCCGGGACGTGTGCCGGACCGACGTGCCCCCGCTGTACGAGGTGTCGGCGACGCGCGGCAGCGCCTGCCACTTCTGGCAGGAGACGATCGACAAGGAGCCCGTCCGTGCCGCACGCTGAGACCGCCGCCCTGGACAAGCCCTCACCCCCGGACGCGGAGCCGATCCTGGAGGTCCGCGAGCTCGTCAAGCACTACCCGCTGACCCGGGGCGTCCTCTTCAAGCGGCAGATCGGCGCGGTCAAGGCCGTCGACGGCGTCTCCTTCGCGCTGCGCCCCGGCGAGACCCTCGGCATCGTGGGCGAGTCGGGCTGCGGCAAGTCCACGGTCGCGAAGACGCTGGTGAACCTGGAACGGCCGACGTCCGGGCAGATCCTCTACAAGGGCGAGGACATCACCGGACTGTCCGGGCGGGCGCTGAAGGCGGTGCGCCGCAACATCCAGATGGTGTTCCAGGACCCGTACACCTCGCTCAACCCCCGGATGACGGTCGGCGACATCATCGGCGAGCCCTACGACATCCACCCCGAGGTGGCGCCCAAGGGCGACCGCCGGCGCCGGGTCCAGGAGCTGCTGGACGTCGTGGGCCTGAACCCCGAGTACATCAACCGGTACCCGCACCAGTTCTCCGGCGGCCAGCGCCAGCGCATCGGCATCGCCCGGGGGCTCGCGCTCCAGCCGGAGATCATCGTCGCGGACGAGCCGGTCTCCGCGCTCGACGTCTCCGTCCAGGCCCAGGTCGTCAACCTGCTGGAGCGCCTGCAGGACGAGTTCGGTCTCTCGTACGTCTTCATCGCGCACGACCTGTCGATCGTCCGCCACATCTCCGACCGGGTGGGCGTGATGTACCTCGGGCGGATCGTGGAGACCGGCACCGACAGCGAGATCTACGACCACCCCACCCACCCGTACACCCAGGCGCTGCTGTCGGCGGTACCCGTCCCGGACCCGGCGGTCAGGGACCGGCGCGAACGCATCCTGCTCTCCGGTGACGTGCCGTCCCCGGCGAACCCGCCCTCCGGCTGCCGCTTCCGCACCCGCTGCTGGAAGGCCCGGGAGCGCTGCGCCCTGGAGGTACCGCTCCTGGCGGTCCCGGCGGTGTTCCGTGAGGTGGACAGCCCGGCCCGGCACGACTCGGCGTGCCACTTCGCGGAGGAGCTGCGGGTGATCCCCGGCGACACGGAGGGCCGGATCGGGAGGGTCACCCCCGACAAATGAGGTGAATGCGCCTCAATTCCGTTAACACGTACGACACTCGGCCGACCCCGTACCGATATACGGACACGCCACTCTGAGCAGCGTACGGCCGTGCGGGTGCCGTGGACCGGCCGGGGGGCGTCATGCCACCCCGGCCGGTCGTCTTCCCCCGGTTCCGGCGCGCCCCTACTTCAGCTCCAGCGACCGCTTCAGGAACTCGACCTGGAGCAGCAGCATGTTCTCGGCGACCTGCTCTTGCGGGGTCATATGCGTGACCCCTGACAGCGGGAGCACCTCATGGGGGCGCCCGGCGGCCAGCAGGGCCGAGGACAGCCGCAGGGTGTGTGCCATCACCACATTGTCGTCACTCAGACCATGGATGATCATCATGGGCCTGGCCGGGTTCTCCGGTGCGACCAGCCCGTCGTCCCACACCAGCGAGTTCGCCTCGTACACCTCGGGCGCGTCCTGCGGCAGCCCGAGGTACCGCTCGGTGTAGTGCGTGTCGTACAGCCGCTGGTCGGTCACCGGCGCCCCCACCACCGCCGCGTGGAAGACGTCGGGGCGCCGCAGCACCGCCATCGCCGCGAGGAACCCGCCGTACGACCAACCGCGGATCGCCACCCGCCCCAGGTCGAGCGGGAACCGGTCCGCCAGCCCCTCCAGGGCGGCCACCTGGTCGTCCAGCGTCAGCGTGAGCCGCCCCGCGACCGCCTTCTCCCACGCGGGCGAGCGCCCCGGCGTGCCCCGCCCGTCCGCGACGACCACCGCGAAGCCCTGGTCGGCGAACCACTGGGACGTCAGATGCGGATTGTGCGCGGCCACCACCCGCTGGCCGTGCGGACCGCCGTACGGGTCCATCAGCACCGGCAGCGGCCCGTCGCCCTCGGCGTGGTCCCGGGGCAGCAGCACCGCGCACGGGATCCGCAGCGCGGTCGACGCGGTGAGCGTCAGGCGCGGCGACAGCGGCGGCCGCTCCGCGTGCGAGGCGACCGTGGCCACGGTCTCGCCGTCCCGGAGCACCCGCACGCTCGTCCCCGGAGCGTCCGGCCGCGCCGACGCCAGCAGGGTCACGCGCCCGGAGCGCACCGCCGTGTGGACGCCCGGCCCCTCGGAGATCCGCTCCACGCCCAGCTCGTTGACCCGGTACACATGGATCTCGCCAATCTCGGCGTCGGCCGCCTCCTCACCCGCCGAGGCCGAGACCAGTACGTCGCCCTCGCCCACGTCCAGGACCGCCCGTACGTGCAACTGCCCGCCCGTGAGCGGCCGGTCGCCGACGGCGAGCACCCGGGCGCCGCCCTCGTCCGCGATCCGTACGAGCCGCCCGTCCGGCGCCCACGCCGGGGCGCCCGGCATCGGCTCCAGCCACACGGCGTCCTCGTCGACATGGACCGTACGGGTCGACCCGGTCTCCGTGTCCACCGCCAGGTACAGCTGCGTGCGCTGGTCCCGTGCCTGCACCAGCAGCAGCGGGGCACCCGCCGACGACCAGTGCACCCGCGCCAGATAGGGGTACCGCGTCCGGTCCCACACGACCTCCGTACGGGCCCCGTCGGCCGTTCCCACCAGGAACAGCCGTACCTCCGCGTTGGCGCCGCCCGCCGCCGGGTACGCCACCTCCGCCGGCTCCCGGTCCGGATGCGCGGGGTCCGGGATCCACCAGCGTCCCACGGGGGCGTTGTCGACCCGGGCCACCAGCAGCCGGTCCGAACCGGGCGACCACCAGAAGCCGCGCGACCGGCCCATCTCCTCGGCTGCGATGAACTCGGCGAGCCCGTACGTGACGTCGTCGCCGTCCGGCTCGGCCAGCACCCGGTCACCGTCGCCCTCGGCCCCCGTCACCCGCAGGGCGCCCTTCGCCACGTACGCCACGTGCCGCCCGTCCGGCGAAGGACGCGGGTCGATCACCGGGCCCCGGGCCGGCAGCCTGCGCGCCGTCCCGGCCCGCAGCTCCGCCGTGTACAGCCGCCCCGACAGCGCGAACGCCGCCAACTCGACCGCGTCGTCCACCGCGTACCCGACGATGCCGCCCGACCCCTCCCGGCTGCGCTCACGCCGGGCCCGCTCCTCCGGCGGCAGTTCCTCCTCCGCGCCGCCGAGGAGGGCGTCGGGATCCGCGGCGAGCCGCTCGCGGACCTCTCCCTCCAGGTCGAGCACCCACAGCTGGTTGGTGCGCCGCGTCCCGGTCGGGGAGCGCAGGAACACGACCCTGGAGCCGTCCGGTGAGACGGTGAACGAGCGGGGTGCGCCGAGGGTGAAGCGCTGCGTCCTGGCGTACTGGCGGGGGAAGGAGAACTGCTGCCGCGAGGTCATGTGACCGAAACTAGCGGCTGTGCGCCCCCCAATGCTGCCGTGCACCGATCGATGCCCGGGAACGGATAGTTATGATCCGTAGCGCAAGGTGGGTATGAACCTCCTGGCACATGCGCGCTGCCCGTTCCCGACCGACAGATGTATGGAGGTGAACCGCCGTGGCACTCTCGATTTCGGCGGTGGTGCTGCTGGCGATCGTCGTCTTCCTTCTCATCCGGAAATCCGGGCTGAAGGCCGGGCACGCGGTGGTCTGCATGCTGCTCGGCTTCTACCTCGCGAGCTCCTCCATCGCCCCCACGGTCAGCCAGCTGACGACCAGCGTGGCGGGCATGATCGGCAACTTCAAGTTCTGACGCGACCTCGCTCGGGCACGACCTCGTAGGGTGTGCGTATGACGGAACTGCCCGCCCGTCGTCTCCTCCTGGTGCACGCGCACCCCGACGACGAGTCGATCAACAACGGCGCCACCATGGCCAAGTACGCGGCCGAGGGTGCCCAGGTCACCCTGGTGACCTGTACACGCGGCGAGGAGGGCGAGGTCATTCCCGCCGGTCTCGCCCATCTCGCACCGGACCGGGACGACCGGCTCGGACCGTACCGCGTCGGCGAACTCGCCGCCGCGATGAAGGAGCTGGGCGTCACCGACCACCGGTTCCTCGGCGGGCCCGGCCGCTTCCGCGACTCCGGCATGATGGGCGTCCCGCAGAACGACCGCGACGGCGCCTTCTGGGGCACCGACGTGGACGAGGCGGCACCGCACCTGGTCGAGGTGATCCGCGAGGTGCGGCCGCAGGTGCTCGTGACGTACGACCCCGACGGCGGGTACGGACACCCGGACCACATCCAGGCCCACCGCGTCGCGACGCGCGCCGCCGAGCTGGCCGCCGACCCGGCGTACGAGCCCGGCCTCGGCGCCCCGCACGCCATCGCGAAGATCTACTGGAACCGGGTCCCGCGCACGGTCGCCGATGAGGGGTTCGCGCGGCTGCGCGCTGCGGGCGGCCTGTCGTTCCCGGGCATCGCCGACATCGCGGACGTCCCGGGCGTCGTGCCCGACGCGCGGGTGACGGCCGAGATCGACGGCACGGCCTACGCGGACCGCAAGGCCGCCGCGATGGCAGCGCACGCCACCCAGATCGTCGTGGACGGGGACTTCTTCGCGCTCTCCAACCACCTCGGCCAGCCCGTCTTCGTACGCGAGTACTACGAGCTGGTGCGGGGCGAGTCCGGGGCCCCCGAGGGCGAGCGCGAGCACGACCTCTTCGCGGGCGTCGACACGACCGCCGGCACCACCGGGGCGCCGACGGGAGCGGCGTCATGAGCGGCGGCGGCCCCGGGGCCTGGCTCGCCCGTCCGCCGAAGCCTCCCCGGGCGGGCCGGGTCGCCGCGTACCTCGGGCTCGCGGTGCTCGGCCTGCTGGTCGGCGTCGCGGGCGCGCTCGTCCAAGGCGGCTGGTTCCCCGGCGGGTTGCTGCTCGCCCTCGCCGCGACGGCCGGACTGTTCTACGGCGGGCTGCGTGCCACCGGTACGCAGCTGGGCGTGGTCGCGCCCGGCGCCGGCTGGCTCGTCGCCGTCGTGTTCCTCAGCTTCGGCCGGGGCGAGGGCGACAAGGTCTTCTGGGGCGGACTGTCCGAATTGGTGTACCTGCTGGGCGGCATGGCCATCGCTGTGATGTCGGCCACGATGTCCCACCCGCCGCAACGGGACGGCCGGTAGCCCCCACTTGGCGCGTGACGTGCCCCGACTTCGGCCGTAATGCCCGCTCATGGTGGACCGGTCGCCCGCTACGCGCCGACGGCGGCCAGTATGGTGGTGCGCGCCGCCGGACGCCCGTAGGTGCAAGAGCGGGCGGCGGAGCCAACCGGGAGAACCTGCTTTGAGTCGTGAAACTGACAGTTCGTCCTCCGGCCCGCAGGGGCGCGGCGGGGCCGCGTACCCCTCGGGAACACCGCCGTACGGCACGCCTGTGCGCCAGGAGGCCGCAGGGCCCGCCGTGGAACCGGACGAGCCGAAGACCGAGACCACGCTGACCACCCGCATCCGGATCAACATCCCCGGGTCGCGGCCGATCCCCCCGGTCGTCGTGCGCAAGCCGGTCGGCGAGGCCGACGCGGCGGCGGCGACCGGTGCGGACGAGCGGCCGAAGCCCGAGGGCGGAACCGAGCGCACCGGCAGCACCCCGCGCCCGCAGGCGCAGGCGCAGGCCCAGGCCCCGGCGGCCCCGGCCGAGCCGCAGGCGCCGGAGAAGCCCACCAGCGACTGGTTCGCCCCGCGCAAGGCGCCCGCGCCGAGCCCGCCCGCGGCCACCGCGCCCGCCCCCGCCGCGCCCCCCGCCCCCGCGCCCGGCGCGCCGGGCCCCCAGGGCGCCCCGCAGGGCGGTCACGCCGCTCCGGGCGCTCAGGGCGCTCAGGGCGAGGCCGGGCCCCAGGACGGCCGGGCAGGACAGGGCACCTCGGCCATGCCGTACTTCTCGGACGCCCCGCAGCAGCCGTCAGGCCCGACGACGGGCCCCATGACGGGCGGCAGCGCGCTGTCCAAGATCTCCGCCGCCGCTCCCCAGCCACCGCGCATGTCCGACGATACGGCCGTCCTCACCCCGCAGAACCCGGCCGCCCAGCCGCCCGTACAGCCTCCGCCGCAGGTCTCGGGTGACACCCTGACCAGCGGAATCCCCGTGGTCCCCGCGGACCACCGCGCCGCGCCATCGCCGTTCCCGATGTCCGGCCCGGCGCAGGTGGCGTCGGAGCACGTCGACGCGTTCGACGACCCCGACCCGTACGCCCCGGCAACCGGCCCGCAGACGCCCGCGCCCGCCCCCGAGCCGGCACGCGCGGCCGCGCCCGCCCCGAGGGCCAAGAAGAAGGGCCGCTCCAAACTGGTCCTGCTGGGCGTCGGCCTGGTCACCGCCCTGGGCATCGCGTACGGCGCCGGTCTGCTGATGAACCAGTCCGACGTACCCAAGGGCACGACGGTCCTGGGCGTCGACATCGGCGGCGGTACGAAGGAAGAGGCCGTCCAGAAGCTGGACGCCGCCCTCGGCAAGCGCGCCACGACCCCGCTGCGCCTCAGCGTCGGCGGCGTGGAGCACGAGATGGCCCCGGACAAGGCGGGCCTGTCCCTGGACAGCCAGGAGACCGTACGGGCCGCCGCGGGCAGCGACTACAACCCCATGTCCGTGATCGGCTCCCTGTTCGGCGGCGAGCGGATCGCCCAGCCGAAGATCCCCGTGGACGAGGAGAAGCTCAGCGTCGCCCTGGCCGACCTGGCGGGCAGCTCCGGCTCCGCCACCGACGGCACGATCAGGTTCGAGCCCGGCAAGGTCACCGCCGTACCCGGCAGGCCCGGCCGGTCGCTGGACGTCGCCCGTTCGATGATCTCGGTCCGCGACGCCTACCGCGCCCAGGTCGAGACCGGCCGGTCGAAGGTCGTGGAACTGCCCATCGCGACGCAGCAGCCCACCATCACGCAGGCGGAGCTGGACCGGGCGATGCGGGAGTTCGCGAAGCCCGCGATGTCCGACCTGATCACGATCAAGGCGGGCGGCAAGCAGATCCAGTTCGGCCCCCAGCGGTCCCTGCCGAAGATCCTCTCGATGAAGCCGATCGACGGCCGGCTCGTCGAGGTCTACGACAAGAAGGCCATAGAGGAGCTCCTGGACGGCGTCTTCGACGGCATCAAGATCACCAAGGGTGACGGCAAGCAGTACCAGGTCTCGGCCGACGACGTCGCCAGCGCCATGCAGAAGGCCCTCCTCGGCAAGACCCCGGCGGAGCGCACGGTCACGATCGAGCTGAACCCCCAGGGCTGACCCCCGGGCCGGAACCACGCCTCACGGGGCCGCACGCGACACCCGCGTGCGGCCCCGCGGCGTTCACCGCACCGGTCGGGCACACCGCGCACACGCACACGGTGGGTAACGGAGGGGCCACTTCTCCACCACGGCACCCGGCCGGGGCCGTACCGCCGTGACCGGCCCCCACGTACGCCCGCCGTCGCGCGACACCCGGATCGTCATCACCACCGCCCCCCGTACCGCCGCCGCTGCCGGTCGAGCCAGAACTCGATCTCCGCCGCCTCCGCCGTAGAGGCCGCCCGCAGGTCACAGGCGCGCACGCTCGCCACGAAGTGCACGAACCTGACGCGCCGCCAGTCGCCCTCCACCCCCAGTACCTTGCCCGGCCCGTAGACGTCGGTGCCCGTGTGCGCCACGAAGGCGCCGGGCGGGTGCGAGTTGTCCATGACGGAGATTCCTTCGCTCTCTGTGGCGTACCGCTCACACAGTGACGTCGGCGGGGCTACGCTCGGTAGGGGTTCGCATGTGACAACGTGCATGTCGCGAAGGGGAGTTGCGGATGGCCATCGAGGACAACCCGGAGTCCCGGGTGCGGTACGGCGAAGAGCTCAAGAGCCGCCGGGAAGCGGCCGGGCTCACGCAGGAGGAACTGGGGGAGCGCGCGATCATCTCCCGCTCGCTGATCGCCCACTTCGAAGCGGGCCGCCGCAGGCCGACCCCGGAGGACGCGAAGCGCCTTGACCAGGCGCTGGGGGCGGGCGGGTTCTTCGAGCGGTTCAGGCCGTCGCTGGACGAGCGTCAAGTGGCAGAGCACTTCCAGACAGCCAAGGAGTTCGAGCAGCAGGCCACGGAGATCCGCGAGTTCGCCAGCACACTGGTGCCTGGAATCCTTCAAACCGAGGCGTACATGCGAGCCCTGTACCGGTACGCCGTCCCCCGGATGACGGACGAGGAGTGTGACGAGGCTGTTGTCACACGCATCGGGCGAGCGCGCATCCTCGACAACCCCCAGTCGCCCGTGGTGTGGATTCTGATGGACGAGGCTGTGTTGCGGCGCAAGGTCGGCGGCCCGGTAGTGATGGCAGAACAGCTCTGGCATATCGTGGAGTTGGGCGAGCGGCACCGCGTCCGCGTGCACCTTCTTCCCTTCGGTCTTGGAGCCCATGCGCTACAGGAAGGGATGCTCTCGCTGATGCGGTTCAAGGAGCTACCGCCGGTTGCCTACGTGGAAGGCTGGAAGACGGGGAAGGTCTGGGACCTCCTGTCCCGCGTGGAGCAGGGGTTCGCTGCTTACGATCTTGCCTTGGGCGACGCACTGTCGCACCAGCGGTCGCTGGACCTCATCAGGTCCGTAGCAGAGGGATACGAGCATGAAGCGCAGCGAGCACAGCATCCCGGACGCGTCGATTCTTCCGCTGTGGCGCAAGTCGAGCTACAGCGGCGCGAACGAGGGTAGCTGCCTCGAAGTAAGCGACGCCTGGCGCAAGTCCAGCTACAGCGGCGGCAGCAGCGGTGACTGCCTCGAAGTGAACGACGCCTGCACCGGTCACGTCCCCGTCAGGGACAGCAAGAACCCCACCGGCCCCGCCGTGGTGTTCGGACCGTCCGCGTGGACGTCCTTCGTCGGGGCCGTGAAGGCGGACCGGCTGCCCTGACGGGGGTCACATGCGCATGGCCATCGGGAGCGCGAACAGGTAGACGTTGAACGCGCCGAAGACGACGAGCAGGACGGCGTACGGGGCGAGGGTGGCCGCCACGCGGGGGGAGCGCCGCTCGGCGGGGCCGCGGGCGATGCGCCAGGCGGTGTACGCCGAGCCCGCGACGCCGAGGACGACGACGGCGTACTGGAGTACCTGGATCGTGCCGGTCGGGACGAACGCGGCCGAGGTGCCGTGGGAGTCGTGGCCCAGGGCGGTCAGCGCGGTGTAGAAGACCGACTTGCCCTCGGCCAGCAGGTGGAACAGGTTGTGCGCGATGTGGCCGGCGACGTCGAGCGGGATGAGGGCGTAGCCGAACCGGGCGAAGTTCTGCCAGGCCGTACGGCCGGCCGTACGCGACGCGATGAGGGACGCGAGGGCCAGCAGCGCGGCGGGGGCGGCGATGGCGACGGCGAACGCGGCGGTGAAGATGACCGGGTAGCTGGTGACGCCGAAGGTGCGGGAGATCCAGTCGAGGATCTCGTCCCAGACCTGGAGCATCGTGATGTTCTGGATGAACACGATGCCCATGATCGCGACGGCGAGGAACGACTCGTCGATCTTCGGCTTGCGGATGAACCACAGTTCCTTCGTCGGTGGGCGAAGGGTGATGCTGATCGCGTCCTGGGGGCAGTTCTTGACGCAGTTGGCGCACAGGTTGCAGTTGGCCGACGAGTCCATGGTGCGGGGGAACTCGAACAGCGGGCACGGGGGAGCGGCGTCGCCGCCGTTGAAGCAGGCCGCCCGTGAGGTGCAGGTGGCGCAGATGGCGGGGTCGGCGCGGAGGGCGACGGCGCCCGCGCGGGCGTAGTTGCCGGAGAGGCCGCCGAGGAAGCACAGGTACCGGCAGAAGGTCCGGCGGGTGAAGAACGCGCCCGAGACGACCACGGCGGTGATCAGCAGCAGGAGCAGCATCCCGGTTCCCCAGGGGGACTCCACGATGCCGAAGACATGATCCGCCCAGGTGATGGCGATGAACTGGGCGTCGATGATCCAGATGCCGTAGCGCTTGAGGAAGCGGGGCACCGGGCGGTTGACGCCCACCAGCCGCTGGACGAGGTCGGACAGTTTGCCGAACGGGCAGACGGCGCACCAGGCGCGGCCGACGGCGATGAACACGATCGGGATCAGCGGCCACCAGAGCACCCAGACGAGGGCGGTGCCGAGGTTGTCGTGGGCGGAGTCGGGGCCGGCGAGGAGCTGGTACACGACGACGGCGAACACGGCGATGGCGGCCCACTGCAGGGCGCCGGGGTACCAGCGGCTGCGGAGGGCGGCGGCCACGGGCCGGTAGGAGAGCAGGTCGCGGCCGGTGCGCTCCGACTGGTCGGACCGTTCGCCGAGGGTGTCGCCGTCGGGCGGTGCGGCGGTCATCGGGTCTGCCCCCGGTCGCCGGTGCGGGGACGGGGACGGGGGTGGGCGGCGGCCCGGGTCCGGGAACGGCGGCGGACGACCGCCGCGGAGGCCAGGACACCGGCGTTGACCGCGCCGAAGGCGCCGAGGACCGCCGCGCGTGGGCGTTCGGTCTCCGTGCCGCCCTCGCCGGAGTGCCCGGAGTGCCCGGAGTGGCCCTCCGCCGGGGTTTCCGTACCCCCGCCTGAGTGATCATGTTCGGCGGGGGCCGTGGGCTTCGGGAAGTCGAAGGGCGGCTCGTCATGGGCGTGGGCGGCGGACGTACTGATCAGCGCGATCACCGGCGCCGCCAGCGACGCCACGACGATACGGCTGAGGGTGGGTCTCACGGCGCGCACCCTCCTTTCGAGGACGGTTCGCCCGATGGTGCACCGCCGCCACCGGCCGGGGGACGGGCCGACCGTCCCCACGACCGTCCCCCGCCCCCCGCCACCTCACCGCCCGTACGGCGAGCCCACCCGGACCTGGCGCCGACCCCGTGCCGTGTGCTGGCCCGGCCCCCGGGTACCGCCGGGGCCGGGTCCGCCGCGCGTCAGGCCACGCAGCCGTCGCGGGTGCAGGTGGCGGAGGCCACCGGGGTGGCGGGCACGGTCGAGTCGCTGGTCGCGTAGTAGGTGACCTTGACACTGGTCGCGCCGCCGAGGTTCACGACCTGCGGGCCGAAGGGCCGGTCGCCGACGGAGCAGTAGAGGCTCGACGTGCCCCGGTTGGTGGTGCCGACGGCCTCGAAGGCCACGTAACGGCACCCGCTGGCGACATGGTTGTTGCCCTCGAAGACGACGGAGCCCTCGCGCCAGGTCAGCGACCCCTTGGTCACGCTGTTCCCGTAGGACAGCTGGAACTGGGTGACCGGCTCCCGGGGGGCCGTGACGCAACCGCCGCTCCGTGTGCAGACCAGGTTGTTCTTCGTCGCGTACGTCTTCCCGCCGTCGCCGGAGACCCAGTACGTCACCCGGACGCTGTCCGCCGCGATGTCGAGAAGCTGCCCCGCGAAGGGAGCCGTGTCGCCCGGCACGGACCCGGGGCACAGCGGACTGCTGCTGCCGCGCCTGGTCGTTCCGTCGGCGGCCGTGGCGGTGACCTCGACGAAGCGGCAGCCGCTGTAGACCCGGTGGGTGCCCTTGTAGGTCAGCGATCCGGCGTTCCACTGGAGGTGTCCGTAGGCGAGACTGCTGCCGTACGCCATCTCGAACTGGCTGATGTCGGGGTAGGCCACCTGCGGGCGGAGCGCGGAGACCGACACCATGTCGAACACGCCCCAGTAGTCGGAGCCGAACTGGTTCGTCGGCTCCTGGGTCTGGGTGTTCACGTGGGTGAAGGCCTCGACGCCCACCCAGCCCTGGAAGCGCCCGGAGTCGTCGATGACCTGGAGCATCGGCCGGGGGTGGGAGTTGTCGTCGTAGCACTGGGCGCCCTGGGCGAGGGCCTGGCACCAGTACTCCTCCGTGTTGCGCCGGCCGCCGCCGACCTGGCCGATGTACCGGACGCGGTCGGTGTCCGCGGCGGAGCAGCTGGTGCCGGGCTGGAGGTAGCCGATGCACTCGGCGGTCAGGCACTTCCGCCACGGGTCACGCGGGTTGTTGCCCGCCGTGCCGCCGAACGTCCAGTCGCCGCCCGCGCCTTCGCGGCCGACGATGTGGCTCGCCGTGTCGGAGCCGTTCATCTTCAGGTCCTTGGCGACCACGAAGGCGCCCCGGTAGCGCTCCGCGTTGTAGCGCGGGTCGTCGCGCAGCTGGTCCATGGAGGCGCGGCTCGTGCCGTCGAGCGGGGCGTTGCTGCCGTACCCGATGCCGAAGGTGGCGGTGTAGTTCGAGAACCCGTTCGCGCCGGACTCGGGGATCACCACGTTCGTGGCGCTCGTGGTCGTGTAGGCGCCGTAGTAGGTCGGGCTGGTGATGCGGGCGACACCGCCGTCGGCGAGCCCGGTCTCCACGTTCCAGTACTCGGTCAGGGGCTTGAGGAGCGCGCTCCCCGCGGCGTTCTTCGTCCAGTGCACGGTCAGCCGGTCGCCCACCAGCTCGTAGGTGCCCGTGAAGCCGCCCTGCGGGGAGTTCTGGAAGCCCGCGACGGTCCTGATCGGACACTGGGGGACGTTCCCGCCGCAGTCGGCCGTCATGACGTTCTGCCGACGGGGCCGGTCCTGCTGGTTCCACGCCCAGTAGGTGGTGGTGACCGTGCCGTCCGTGCCGAACACGTAGTACCCGAGCCGGACCCAGTTGCGGTAGCTGTTCCGGTCAGGGGTGTTCAGACCGCCGACCGAGACGACCCAGTTCGTCTTGCCTCCCGGCGGTGCGACGACCGCCTGGGCCGGGCCCGTGGACGCGACCATCGAGGCCAGGACCATGAGCGCGCCGAGCAGCGCGCCGGTGAGTCTTCTGAAAGCGCGGGCATGCGCGTGGTGGTGCATCGTCCCCTCCCTGCGTTTCCGGATCCGGCCCGGAAAGCCGTCGCTCCGTCATGAAGCGCCGGCGTGCAGCTTACGGAGCGGCACGCGGGCGGCTGCGGCCCCGGGTGGCAGTGGCCGTGGGCGGCAGCGGCCGCGAGCTGCAGTGGCCACGGGCGTTGCTCAGACTGCCGTGACGCCCGCGTCGATCAACGCAGGGGCCGGGAGGGCCGATCGACAAGGTGAGGAAGTACCTTGACCGCGAGTGAGCGGGACCTCGCCGAGTAGCACCTAGCAGGGCTCGGGGGCGCGACGACGTCGCGCCCCCGAGCGCGTATCGCAGGAGGAAGAGAACGCGATGACAGCCGACCCCCGCCCCGGTACCGAGTTGTTCGTGCTGTGGCACGCCCGCCACCTGGTGCGGGAAGAGGACGGGCGCACGATCCATCGAGACGCGGACGGTGCGATGCACCTGGACGAGGAGGAGTGGAGGATTCTCGGCGTCTACACGGCGAAGGAGGCCGCGCAGGCCCAGCGCGACAAGGCGAGCACGCTCCCGGGATTCCGCGACGAGCCCGAATGCTTCGACATTTCGCCGCTGGTCCTCGATGAGGACCTGTGGACCGACGGCTATTTCACGGAGTATCCCGACGGGTCCACTCAGGACTGATCGGCCGCTCTCCCTTCCCGACGCGTAGACGAAGGCCCGAAAATGAACCGAACGCTTCATCTCCTGGTGCACAGGCATCACGCCCCCGAAGAGCCTGACGACATGGCTCCGGACTTCATGGAAGACGGGGAACCCCTGTTCTGGGACGACAGTGAGGACAGCTTCAAGATCCTCGGCCTGTACTCCAGCAGGCGGCTGGCCGAGGAACGGATCGAACGGGCACGGACCCTGCCCGGGTTCAGGCGATCACCCGAGGGCTTCACCGTGCACACGTACACAGTCGACACGGCGCACTGGACCGACGGCTTCCGTACGGACGAGGTCACCGACGAGGTCACCGACGAGGACACCGGCGAACCGGCCGCCCCCGATCGCTCCGGCGAACCCCCCGCCTGAGCAGCGCCCGACGGACGGATCCGTCCGTCCCGCGGCGCGCCCCCTTCGCCTCATCCGACGCATTACCGCATCACTCGACACAGAGACCAAAGGTGGTCCGATACATGGAGTCGACCCCCCACTCCACCCCGGCGCTCGGCGCGGGTTGGACGGTGACCCTGGTGATCGACGCGGTCGCCACGCTGCTGACGGCCCTTGTCCTGGGAGGCGTGGGCCTGCTGCTTCCGGCCTTCGCCGAGGACTACGACATGTCCACAACCAGGCACCTCTCCGAAGCCGCGGCCTTCTTCGGCGGCTCAGCCCTGCTCGTCGTCTCGCTGGTCGTCACGACTCTGCTGGTCCGGGGCAGGCCTGGGAGACGCCGGATCGGCCTGGTGACCGCCACCGCGCGCCTCGGCTGCCTGGTGGCGGGAGCAGCCGCCCTCGTCATCTACGGAGCCGTCACCTACGGCTTCTGACGACCCGTTCTCGATCGAGGAGCGCCTCACCCGTGGGCATCCGCCCGACGGCTGACCGGCGTCAGTTGAGCAGCGCCCGCGCCGCGCGGGCGGCGGCTCGGATCGTGGAGGCGGTGGCCGCGTCCACCGCCTCCACGATCTCGGCGTACGCCTCCATCTCCGCCGCGCCCGCGAGAAACTGGCCCCGCTCCACGAGCAGTTGGGCCCGCTCGTAGCGCAGCCTGGCCGCGTGCGACGGCAGCAGCAGCGACAGCTCCACCGCCCACAGCGCCACCTCGGAGCGTTCCGGGCGGCCCGCCGCCCAGGCGCGGATGTTGTTCAGGATCCGCAGCACGATCTCCAGCGGATCGGCGGGCCGCAGCATCGACGGGGTCAGCCGCTCGCCGGTCGCGCCCACCACCAGCAGCTCGGCGTCCGCGCCGGTCAGCAGCCGCCCCGAACCGAACGGGTCCGCCAGCACCTGGTCGTCCGGGTCGCCGAAGCCGACGACGAAGTGACCCGGCAGCGCCACCCCGTACACATGCGCGCCCGCCCGCCTGGCGACCTCGATCCACACCACCGACAGCAGGATCGGCAGGCCCCGCCGGCGCCGCAGCACCTCGTGCAGCAGCGACGACTCCAGGCGCCGGTAGTCCCCGGGCGTGCCGTGGAAGCCGCACCGCGTGCCGAGCAGCCCGCCGAGCGCGACCGCCCACGCGTGCGGGTCCTTCGCGCCGTACGGCAGCAGCCCGGCCAGCCGGTCGAGCTCGATCTCGGCGGCGTCCATGCCCGGCTGCCCGAGCGCCGGGTCCGCCTCGGCGCCGATCAGCAGGCACAGGGTCGTCAGGTCGGGCCGCTCCTCGCGGGCCTCCTCGGCGAACCGTTCACGCCATTCGCGCATAGGTCTCACGTACCCGTTCGGGAGCGCCCGGAGGCATCGGCGGAGCCGGAGGGGCCGTCGGCGGCCTCCGGGGCCCGGAAGTGGTGGTAGTGGTGATGGACCCCGAAGCCCATCCCGTCGTACAGCGCCCGCGCCCCGTCGTTGTCCGACTCCACCTGGAGCCACGCCGCCGACGCGCCCTCCTCCAGCGCTCGCGCCGCCAGCGCCGCCATCACCGCCGTGGCCAGGCCCTGCCTGCGGTACGCCGGGTCCACCTCGACCGCCATGAAGCCGGCCCACCGGCCGTCCACCACGCACCGCCCGATCGCCGCGGGCACCTCGCCCTCGCCGGCCACGGAGGCGAACCACACCGACGGCCCGGCGGACAGCACGGCCCGCACATGCGGGCCCGGCACGCCGACCCGCTGGTAGCGCCGCAGCCACGCCTCGTCGAGCGTCCGGGACAGGACCACACCGGGTGCCCCCGGCATCCCGGGTGTCCCGGGCGTCCCGGGTGTCCCGGGCACCCCCGGCGTCCTGGCCGTCCCGGGTGTCTCCGGCGTCCCGGCCGTCCCGGGTGCCCCCGGTGCCTCGGGAACGTCCGCGACCGCCGCCAGCGCCCCGATCCGTACCTCCACCGTCACCTGGCGCCGCCAGCCGCGTTCCTCCAGCGCCGCGCACAGCGGCTCCTGCGTGCCCTCCGCACCGGTCGCCACCTGCACGTACGGCGGCAGGCCCCGCTCCCCGTACCAGTCCCGCACCCGCGCCAGCGCCGCGTCCAGGGGCATCCCGGGATCACCGAGCGGCAGCACCGAGTTGGCCCGCCGGGTGAACCCCCGCGCCGCGCGCAGCGTCCACTCTCCGAGTGGTTCGCTCTCCACCGGCTGCCACGCCCGCGCCAGCACCGGCGCGAGCTCGGCGAAGGCCGCCGCGGGACCGCGCCGACGGGCCGGCGCGGCGGGCACGACCTTGCCCGCCACCAGCGACGATTCCGGGATACGGACGGTTTCGCCGGTCCTTCGTGTGATCACGAGCACACCTCGGTCCCACGATGTGAGAACCCCGACCGTGTCGGTGAACTTCTCCGAGCCGGGACCTTCGTCCCCCGTGCGGCGGACAGAGACACGTTTTCCCACGTCAGAGGGGGTGATTCGGACCTCGAGTCGTCCGCCCGCAGTGAACTCCACAGCTCTCTTCGCCCCTCCTGTTCGGATCGTCCCCCGGAACGGAGATACTAGGTGCGGGCATCGACGACGCCGCGCTCCCGCGCAGACAGCCCTACCGAGGAGGAACGACAGCGTGACCTACGTCATCGCGCAGCCTTGTGTCGACGTCAAGGACAAGGCGTGCATCGAGGAGTGCCCCGTCGACTGCATCTACGAGGGCCAGCGGTCCTTGTACATCCACCCGGACGAATGCGTCGACTGCGGGGCCTGTGAGCCGGTCTGCCCGGTCGAGGCGATCTTCTACGAGGACGACACTCCGGAGGAGTGGAAGGACTACTACAAGGCGAACGTCGAGTTCTTCGACGACCTCGGCTCGCCCGGTGGTGCCTCCAAGCTCGGCCTGATCGAGCGCGACCACCCCTTCATCGCCGCCCTGCCGCCGCAGAACGGCTGATCGCTCATCCACACCCTCGGTCCCGTACGGTCTCACCGCTGTACGGGACCGACGCGTTTCCCGCCTGCCCGAAGCGTCCGGGCGAGAGTCCGTACGAGAAAGTGAGCACCGTGTCCGCGTCCGCAGTCTCCTCGCGTCTGCCCGTCTTCCCCTGGGACAAGCTGGAGCCGTACAAGAAGACGGCCGGGGCTCACCCCGACGGCATCGTCGACCTGTCGGTCGGTACGCCGGTGGACCCGGTGCCCGAGCTGATCCGGGAGGCCCTCGTCGGCGCGGCCGACTCGCCGGGCTACCCCACCGTGTGGGGCACCGCCGCACTGCGGGACGCGCTGACCGGCTGGTGCGAGCGGCGGCTCGGCGCACGGGACGTGGCGCACACCAACGTGCTGCCCGTGGTCGGCTCCAAGGAACTGGTCGCCTGGCTGCCGACCCAGCTCGGCCTGGGACCCGGCGACAAGGTGGCCTACCCGCGCCTCGCCTACCCGACATACGAGGTCGGCGCCCGCCTCGCAGGTGCCACCCCCGTCGTCTACGACGACCCGTGCGAGCTGGACCCGGCCGGCCTCAAGCTGCTGTGGCTCAACTCGCCGTCCAACCCGACCGGCAGGGTCCTCGCCAAGGACGAGCTGATCCGTGTCGTCGCCTGGGCGCGCGAGCACGGCGTGCTGCTCTTCAGCGACGAGTGCTACCTGGAGCTCGGCTGGGAGGCCGACCCCGTCTCGGTGCTCCATCCCGACGTCTGCGGCGGTACGTACGAGGGAATCGTCGCCGTCCACTCGCTGTCCAAGCGCTCCAACCTCGCCGGCTACCGGGCGGCGTTCCTCGCGGGCGACGCGGCCGTCCTCGGCGAACTGCTCCAGATCCGCAAGCACGGCGGCATGATGACGCCCGCGCCCGTGCAGGCGGCGACCGTCGCCGCGCTCGGCGACGACCGCCACGTGGCGGAGCAGCGGGCCCGGTACGCGGCGCGGCGCACGGCTCTGCGTACGGCCCTGGTGGCGCACGGCTTCCGCATCGAGCACAGCGAGGCCAGCCTCTACCTGTGGGCCACCCGCGACGAACCGTGCTGGGACACCGTCGCGTACCTGGCGGAGCTCGGCATCCTGGTGGCGCCCGGCGACTTCTACGGCCAGGCGGGCGAGCGCTTCGTACGGGTGGCCTTCACGGCGACGGACGAGCGGGTCGCGGCGGCGGTCAAGCGGCTCGGCTGACCACGGCGGCCTGACCCGCGCTCGCCCTGGCCCACGGGCGCGCGGATACGCGGAGGGGCCCGGGGAGTCGCACTCCCCGGGCCCCTCCGCGCTGCGGGACCGACCGTCGGGTCAGCCGAGCGGGGCGCCCGCCGGCAGGCCGCCGATCAGGCCGCCGCCGGGGAGGCCGCCACCGAGGCCGCCACCCAGGGTGTCGGCGCCCGGCAGACCGCCCTTGGCGGAGTCGCCCGCGACCTCGGTCGTGGTGCCGGTGGCGTCGCCGACGACGTCGCCGCCGCTCTTCGCGACGTCTCCGGCGGCCTTCTGGGCGAGCGGGGTGGCCTTCTTCGTGGTCTTGCTGGCGGCCTTGCCCACGGTGGGAACGGTCTTCTTGACCGCCTTGCTGCCCGCGTCACCCGCCAGGCCGGTGGCCTTCTGCGCGGCGCCGTCCACCGTGTCGGTGAGCGAGGACGGGTCGACGGCGCTGAGGCCACCGGCGAGGTCGGTGTTCTGGGGCAGGTCCACGGCGCTCGCGGAGCCGGCCGCACCGACCACGGAGGCCGCTCCCGCTGCGGTGAGCAGCGCGGCACTGGCGATCCGGCGGGTCAGGGGGAGGGACATGGTGCTCCTTCGACGGGGAAGAGGACGTTCGACTGGTGATGCCTGTGTGATGCCTGTCCGACGATCGGACGCTGTGACAACCGCTCGGAGGGCGGGGGAGGTTGCGGTGGCCGAAGGTAAAGAGTTGGCAATGCGGCGCATGATCCGGCGCGCCCAAATCCGGGCAAACAATGGGCTTTCCGAAGTTCAGCAGAACCGTCACTGCCCCGGATTCCCAAGGGAAATGACATACCGTCCGAGGCGTGGCGACGACGTGCCACCAAGAGGGGTGGCCAGGGAGTGAAGTGCCCCCGCCGGGTGAATTCCCGTACGGCTGACCGAGAGTTGTGCGAGTGGGTCGTGATTACTCTGTGATCAGAGGCGACTACGATGCGGTGATGGTGTGCGCGAACACCGGACCGCTGCCGGGCCGCTGCCCGGCCGCTGTCGTACGCCGAAACGCGCCGCGCGTGTGGTGCGTGGCGGCGCGCACCACCCGGCGCGCGCCGCCACGTCATGAACGCGCGCCGATCGCCGCCATCACGCGATCACGGCGCAGATCGCACCGATCGCGTCCATCGCGCCGATCGCACCGATCACTTCGAGGGGCGGATCACCTCAAGACGCGGGCCACGCGGGCCACCCGGGTCACGCGGGCCACGCGGGCCACCCGGGCCATGCGGACCACCCGGGCCACGCGGGCCCTGCGGACCACGCGGGCCGTTTCCCGGCGCGGATCACTTCGCGACGCGGATCCGGACCTCGTCCAGGCGTGACGCGTCCTCGGGGGCGGTCCGCCAGCCCTCGTCCGCCTCGCGTGCGCTCCACACCCGCCCCGCGTAACGGACCTCCGCGAGCCCCAGCGCGTCCGCCTGCGCGACCGCCCACTGGGCGAGCTCCCAGCCGCGCCGGGAGCCGTCGGCCCGGGGGTCCGAGCCCGCGGCGCCCTCGGGCCCGGCCGAACCGGCCGCCTCCGTCGCCGGGACCGGTACGGAGATCACGTCACCGCCGTCGTCCGCGCCGGACTTGTCGGCGTCCGGCTTCCCGGCGCCGGCCTTCCCCGCCTTGGGCGAGGCCGCCGGTGCCATGCCCTTGCCGAACGACCGCACCAGCTCCGCCCGGACCTTCGCCGGGTCGCCGGGGCCCGAGTCGCGCGACGGCGTGCACGTCAGCGACGCGGGCGTCCGCCCGGTGAGCGCGGCGGCGAGCAGCGTGGCGTCCGGTTCGTGCTTCGCGTACGCCTGCGGGTAGCCGCTGCGCTGTACCCGCTGCGCGGCGACGGTCAGCGGGAGGCGCGAGTAGCCCGGGACCTCGGCCAGGCGCTCGTAGAACGCCCCTGCCGAGAAGACCGGGTCGAGGATCTGCGCCTCGGTGCCCCAGCCCTGCGAGGGGCGTTGCTGGAACAGGCCGAGCGAGTCCCGGTCGCCGTAGGTGATGTTGCGCAGGGCCGACTCCTGGAGGGCGGTCGCCAGCGCGATGGTCACCGCGCGCTCCGGCATGCCGCGCGTGGTGCCGACGGCGGAGATCGTCGCGGCGTTGGCGGCCTGCTCGGGCGTGAAGCGGTAGACGCTGTTGCCGGTGCCGGCCGTGCAGTGCGGGGCGCCCCCGCCGCCCGATTCGTACTGTACGGCCACATATCCTGCGATTCCCAGGAGAACGGCGAACGCCGCCGCGACGCGGACGCGGCGGCCACGGCGGGGAGAGGTGGCGGGCTCGGACACGGGGCCCACCGTACTGGAGGCCGGGATAGGGTCGGGCACATGCCCGACGCCAAGCCCTTCACCGCACTGGACCTGACGCAGGACGGCCCGTCGCTGACCGCCGCGCTGGTCGATTTCCCGTCCGTCAGCGGCACCGAGAAGCCGCTCGCCGACGCCATCGAGGAGGCGCTGCTGACCCTGCCGCACCTCACCGTCGACCGGTACGGCAACAACGTCGTCGCCCGCACCCACCTCGGCAGGGCCGAGCGGGTCGTGCTGGCCGGGCACATCGACACGGTGCCGATCGCCGACAACGTCCCCTCGCGGCTGGACGAGAACGGCGTGCTGTGGGGTTGCGGCACCTCCGACATGAAGTCCGGCGTCGCCGTCCAGCTGCGGATCGCGGCGACCGTGCCGGAGCCCAACCGCGACCTCACCTTCGTGTTCTACGACAACGAGGAAGTCGCCGCACACCTCAACGGTCTCGGGCATGTGGCCGCCGCACACCCCGACTGGCTGGTGGGCGACTTCGCGGTGCTGCTGGAGCCGTCGGACGGCCAGGTCGAGGGCGGCTGCCAGGGCACGCTCCGCGTCCATCTGCGGATGAAGGGCGAACGCGCCCACTCGGCGCGCAGTTGGATGGGCGCCAACGCCATCCACGCCGCCGCGCCCATCCTGGCCAGGCTCGCCGCGTACGAGCCGCGCCGCCCCGTCATCGACGGGCTGGAGTACCGCGAGGGCCTCAACGCCGTCGGTATCGAGGGCGGGGTGGCCACCAACGTCATCCCCGACGACTGCACCGTGGTCGTGAACTACCGGTACGCGCCCGACCGCTCCATGGAGGAGGCCGAGGCCCACGTACGCGAGGTCTTCGCCGACTGCGACATCGCCGAGTTCGTGGTGGACGACCACACGGGCGGTGCGCTGCCCGGGCTCTCGCACCCCGCCGCCGCGGCGTTCATGGCCGCCGTCGGCGGCACCGCCCAGCCCAAGTTCGGCTGGACCGACGTGTCCCGGTTCAGCGCCCTCGGCGTGCCCGCGGTCAACTACGGGCCCGGTGACGCGCTCTTCGCGCACAAGAGGGACGAGCACGTGGCCATCGACAAGATCACGCACTGCGAACGGCGACTGTACGACTGGCTCACTGCCTGACCTCCGTAATTTCGCCTTTCGTCACGTCCGTCGCCCTACGCTGATCCAGGAAACGATGTTCAGCGGAGGGAGCAGGTCATGGGTAACCCCGAGGCCGAGGCCGAAGGACTGCGAGCACTGGCGGAGCAGCGGCTCGGGCCGGTTCTGCGCCGCAGGGAGCAGGTGCAGCCCGGCACCACCGACCAGCGGCTGCTGGACACGGCGGGAGACTCCGAGTGGGTCCACACCGACCCGTGGCGCGTCATGCGCATTCAGTCGGAGTTCGTCGAGGGGTTCGGCGCGCTGGCCGAACTGCCGAGCGCGATCAGCGTCTTCGGCTCGGCCCGCACTCCCGAGGGCACGCCCGAGTACGAGGCGGGCGTCGCGCTCGGCAAGGCGCTCGTGGAGGCCGGTTTCGCGGTGATCACGGGCGGCGGACCGGGGGCGATGGAGGCGGCGAACCGGGGAGCGCGGGAGGCGAAGGGCATCTCGGTCGGCCTCGGTATCGAGCTGCCCTTCGAGCAGGGCCTGAACCCGCACGTCGACATCGGCGTGAACTTCCGCTACTTCTTCGTCCGCAAGACGATGTTCGTGAAGTACGCGCAGGGCTTCGTCGTCCTGCCGGGCGGCCTCGGCACCCTGGACGAGCTGTTCGAGGCGCTCACGCTGGTCCAGACCCGGAAGGTGACCCGCTTCCCGATCGTGCTGTTCGGCACGGAGTACTGGGGCGGCCTGGTCGACTGGCTGCGCGGCACCGTGATCGCCCAGGGCAAGGCCGCCGAGCGCGACCTGATGCTCTTCCACGTCACGGACGACGTGACGGAGGCGGTGGCCCTGGTGAGCAAGGAGGCCGGCCGCTAGCGCCCGTGCTCGTCCCGCTGTGGGCAGTCGTTCCGCCGGGGCGGAACGGGTGGGCACAGCGGACCCACGGCGTGCAGCCGTCACGCCCGCGTCCACCCCCACGTCGGGGCGCGGGCGGGCGGGCGCGGGCGGGCGCGAACCGGCGGCGGGCCGCCTACGCCAGGCCGCGGCGGGCGACGGCGGGCTCCCGGTGGCCCGCGATGGTCGCCACCATGTCCAGCACCTGCCGCGTCTCCGCGACCTCGTGCACCCGGTACACCCGCGCCCCCAGCCACGCCGACACCGCCGTCGTCGCCAGCGTGCCGAGCACCCGCTCCTTCACCGGCCGGTCCAGCGTCTCGCCGACGAAGTCCTTGTTGGACAGCGAGACCAGCACCGGCCAGCCCGTCTCCACCATCTCCCCGAGGCGCCGGGTCGCCTCCAGCGAGTGGCGGGTGTTCTTGCCGAAGTCATGGCCCGGGTCGATCAGGACCGACTCCCGGGGCACGCCCAGTTCCACCGCCCGCTCGGCCAGCCCCACGGTCACCCGCAGGATGTCCGCCATCACGTCGTCGTACGTCACCCGGTGCGGCCGCGTGCGCGGCTCCGCGCCGCCCGCGTGCGTGCACACCAGCCCCGCCCCGTGCCGTGCGGCGACCTCCGCCAGCTTCGGGTCGACACCGCCCCACGCGTCGTTCAGCAGGTCGGCGCCGGCCTCGCAGACGGCCTCGCCGACCTCGTGCCGCCAGGTGTCGACGCTGATCACCACGTCCGGGTGGCGTCGCCGCACCTCGGCCACGAAACCGACCGTGCGCCGCGCCTCCTCCTCGGCCGTCACCTCCTCACCGGGACCGGCCTTCACCCCGCCGATGTCGATGATGGCGGCGCCGTCCGCGACCGCCTGCTCGACGCGGGCGAGCGCCGGCTCGTCGCGGAACGTGGCCCCCTGGTCGTAGAAGGAGTCCGGGGTCCGGTTCACGATGGCCATGATCACCGGCTCGTGCGCGTCGAATTCGCGTCGTCCCAGGCGCAGCATCCCGTATGTCCTCCTCGCGTTCGGTCGCCTGCGACCCTAACCGTCACAGGGGCATGGCACGATCGGCACCGGACGTTATCCGCTCCTGGGAGAGGCACGCTGTGTTCTGGTTTTTGCTGATCGCGATGGTCGTGGTCGTCGCGGCGGTCACGGTGGCCGTGGTCGGCGGCGGTGAGACCGAGGTGCTTCCCGAGGCGGCGCCCCAGCACCTGGTGGACCCGCTGCCGCTGACCCGGCCGGTGGGCCGGGCGGACGTCGAGGCGCTGCGGCTGCCGGTGTCGCCCCGCGGGTACCGCATGGACGACGTGGACGACGTGCTGAGCCGACTGGGCGCGGAGCTCGCCGAGCGCGACGCGCGGATCGCCGAACTGGAGGCGGCGCTGGCCGGGGCGCAGGCCACGGCGGTCGGCGGCGGCGACCTGTTCGAGCAGCCAGGACAGCACCGTGCCCAGCGGCCGGAGGAGCGCGACCGTCCCCAGCGGCCGGAGGAGCGCGACGAGGACGCGCCGTACGGCGAGGAGGGCGACCGATGACCGGTGGCGCCGTGCCGGGCCCCGACGGCAGGCCGCGCTGCCCCTGGGGCGTGTCCACGGAGGACTACGTCGCGTACCACGACGACGAGTGGGGCCGCGCCGTCCACGGTGACGACGCCCTGTTCGAACGGCTCTGCCTGGAGGCGTTCCAGTCCGGCCTGTCCTGGATCACGATCCTGCGCCGCAGGGAGGGCTTCCGCCGCGCCTTCGCCGACTTCAGGATCGCGGCGGTCGCGGAGTTCACCGAGGCCGACAAGGAGCGCCTCATCGCCGACGCGGCCATCATCCGCAACCGCGCCAAGATCGAGGCGAGCCTCGCCAACGCGCGCGTGCTCGCCGACTGGGCCCCCGGCGAGCTGGACTCCCTGATCTGGTCGTACGCGCCCGACCCCGCGACCCGCCCCGCTCCCCGGAGCATCGCCGACGTCCCGGCGGTCACGGAGGAGTCGACCGCCCTGTCGAAGGAGCTCAAGAGGCGGGGCCTGCGCTTCATCGGCCCGACCACGGCATACGCGCTGATGCAGGCGTGCGGCCTGGTGGACGACCACCTGGCCGACTGCGTCGCCCGCACCCGCCCGGGTCTCCGGCCGCCCGGCGGCCTTCCGGTGGAATCCCCGGGGGGCGGGGTCGAGCGGCTGGCGGGGCGGCCTGTCTAGCGGCCAGGTCGAGCGGCGTGTCTAGCGGCCAGGACCAGCGGCGCTCTCGCCGCCGGGTCTACCGGCCGAGGTAGCGGGGCTTCTCCTTGGCCAGGAACGCCTGGACGGCGATCGAGTGGTCCTCGGACGCGCCGGCCTTCGTCTGGAGCTCGTCCTCCTTCTCCAGGGCCTCGGTGAGCGTGTGCCCCGCCCCGTACGCCAGGGACTCCTTCAGCGCCGCGTACGCCACCGTCGGGCCCTCCGCCAGGGCGCGGGCCGCGGCGGTGGCCTCGGCGGCGAGCTCCGCCGCCGGCACCAGCCGGTTGACCAGGCCCAGCTCGTACGCCTCCCGCGCGGGCATGGAGCGGGGGAACAGCAGCAGGTCGGCCGCGCGGCTCTGGCCGATCAGCCGGGGCAGCGTCCAGGAGATGCCCGAGTCGGCGGTCAGCGCGACCCCGGCGAACGACGTGTTGAACGAGGCGGTGTCCGCGACGACCCGGTAGTCGGCCGCCAGCGCGAAGCCGAAGCCCGCACCTGCCGCGACCCCGTTCACGCCCGCCACCACGGGCTTCGGCATCCCGGTGATGGCCCGGACGATCGGGTTGTAGTGCTCGCGCACGGTGGACATCGTCTGCCCGGTCCCGGCCTCGCGGTCCGCCGCCAGCAGCGAGACGTGCTCCTTGAGGTCCTGGCCCACGCAGAACGCCCGCCCGGTCGCGGTCAGCAGCACCGCCCGTACGGCGGGGTCGGAACCGGCCGCCTCCAGGGCGTCGCGCAGGGCGACCTTCGCGGCCACGTTCATGGCGTTCATGGCCTCGGGCCGGTTGATCGTGACGGTCGCGAGTCCGTCGCTCACCTCGTACAGCACGGTGTCGGCCATGACAGGGTCCCCTTTGCGGCTCCGGCGGTGGTGTTCCCGCCCAGCATGGCGGAGATCATCGGGCCCCGGCATGTGACCTGCGTCAACAAATGACCCTGCGTGCCACGGCTCGCGGCGGCGAAGTATCGCAGGTCGATCGCCGAATTGGGGGGTTTTGCGCAAGCGGGTTGCGCAACCGATGGCATCCGATGTTGGTCATCGGGTGTCACCATGCGGGATAATGACCTGGAAGCAATGTGTTCGATGCCGGTGACACGTGCCCTTTCCCGGGCCGTCGGCTGGACGATGAGCTGGTTTCAGGAAGGGGAACGAGCATGGCGGCCATGAAGCCGCGGACGGGCGACGGCCCGCTCGAGGTGACCAAGGAGGGGCGGGGCATCGTCATGCGCGTTCCGCTCGAAGGCGGCGGTCGACTTGTCGTCGAGCTGACCCCTGACGAGGCCGATGCCCTGGGCGATGCCCTGAAGAAGGTCGTCGGCTGACACAGCGCAGCCCCTGAGTTCTTTCGGAGAGCCCCGGCACGTACCCCCACACGGGTCCGCGCCGGGGCTTTCGTCATGCGCCCGGGGCTCCCCGGGCCGGATCCGCGGACGCCCGCCCGGCGGCACGGCCGCGCGAGGGGTTCAGCCGCGCCGCACCGCGCACAGCAGCCCGTCGCCGATCGGCAGCAGCGAGGGCAGCAGCTCCTCGCTCTCCCGTACCGTCCGCAGCAGCTCGCGCAGGGTGAGCACCTCGGCCGGCTGGGCCGCCGAGTCGACCGTGCGGCCGTCCGCGAAGACGCCCTCGAAGCAGACGAGCCCGCCCGGACGCAGCAGGCGCAACGATTCAGCGAGGTAGTCCAGGCACTCCGTGCGGTCCCCGTCGCAGAACACGAGGTCGTAGCCGCCGTCCGCGAGCCGGGGGAGTACGTCGAGGGCCCGGCCCGGGATGAACCGCGCCCGGTTCCCGGCGAAGCCGGCGGCCCGGAACGCCTGCCGCGCGAACTGCTGCCGCTCCGGCTCGGTGTCCACGGTGGTCAGGACGCCGTCCGGGCGCATGCCGTGCAGCAGGTAGATGCCGGAGACGCCGGTACCCGTACCGATCTCGGCCACCGCCTTGGCGTCCGCCGTGGCAGCCAGCAGGCGCAGCGCGGCGCCCGTGCCTGGCGAAACCGAGGGCAGCCCTGCCTCGCGGGCCCTGTCACGGGCCCAGCGGAGTGCTTCGTCCTCGGCGACAAAGGCGTCGGCGAACGCCCAGCTCGTCTGCCGGTTGGCGGTGATGACCCTCTCCTGTTCCCGTAGTTGGCGGCAACGGTGACTGTAGCCGTTCGGCGGCGGGAACCCGCAGATGGGACCGGGCGTTGACGAGGGCAGGGGGGATTACATGGATCAAGACCAGAAGCCGGTCCCAAATTCACGTAAAGATTCTTATCCGGAGCTAACGGGCGAGGTGGCTATGGTAGGGGCTCCACTGGACACCACCAGAGCCGACAGGGGAGGTGCGGCTGCGCCTGTGGATCGGGGAGGAGTGCTGCGGCGCTTTCTCAGGTCGGCGGGTGAGCCGAAATCCGTGACCGACATCGCTGACACCCGTGCCGCCGACACCGCACCCACCACCGCGACCTTCGCATCGGATGCGGAATCGCAGGCCTGGGCTCCGCCCTCGTGGGAGGAGATCGTCAGCACACACAGTGGCCGGGTCTACCGTCTCGCCTACCGTCTGACCGGTAACCAGCACGACGCCGAGGACCTGACCCAGGAGGTCTTCGTCCGGGTCTTCCGCTCCCTGTCGACGTACACGCCCGGTACGTTCGAGGGCTGGCTGCACCGGATCACCACGAACCTCTTCCTCGACATGGTGCGCCGCAAGCAGCGCATCCGGTTCGACGCGCTCGGCGACGACGCCGCGGAGCGGCTGCCCAGCCGTGAGCCGTCCCCGCAGCAGGTCTTCCACGACACCCACTTCGACGCGGACGTCCAGCAGGCGCTGGACACCCTCGCGCCCGAGTTCCGCGCCGCCGTCGTGCTCTGCGACATCGAGGGCCTGTCGTACGAGGAGATCGCCGCGACCCTCGGCGTCAAGCTCGGCACCGTGCGCAGCCGTATCCACCGCGGGCGGTCCCATCTGCGCAAGGCGCTCAAGCACCGTTCCCCCGAGGCACGGGCCGGACAGCGCCCGGTCGAAGAGCGGAGCGCGGCCGCCGATCAGCGCACGTTCGTCGCCGTGGGCGGGGAGGGCGGACCCGCGTGAGTGGCACCAGTCCGACCCCCGCGGAACAGCATCTGGGGGACCGGCTCGCCGCCCTGGTGGACGGTGAGCTCGGCCACGATGCCCGGGAGCGGGTCCTCGCCCATCTCGCCACCTGCGCCAAGTGCAAGGCCGAAGCCGACGCCCAGCGCCGGGTGAAGAGCGTGTTCGCCCAGTCCGCCCCGCCGCCCCCCTCCGAGGGGCTGCTCGCACGCCTCCAGGGGTTGCCCGGGGGTCCTTCGAGGGACGGCGACGGCGACGGCCTCTTCGGATCGGGTTCCGGCTTCGGATCCGGGTCCGGCCTGGGATCCGGGTCCGGCCTGGGCGCCGGACGGTTCACCGACGGCGTCTTCGGAGTGAGGACGGACGGCTTCGGCTACGTGCCCGCCGACGGCCCGCACGGCACGCGCGGCGGCGGTCCGCTGTTCCCCGGCGGCCCGGGGTCCGGCTTCCGGATCCACGAGCCCGCACCGCACGGCACGCCGCCCCGAGGCCCCGCCCGCCGGGACGCCGGACCCTACGGCGACCACCGCCACGAGGTGGGCCGCCCCGACGGGGACCGCTCGCCGTGGCGCGGCCGCAGATTCGCGTTCGCCGCGGCGAGCGCCGTGTCGTTCGCCGCCATCGCCCTCGGAGGCGCCCTGCCGACGACGGCCACGATGGACACCAGGGGAGAGGGCTCCGGCAACAACGTCACACCGGTGCGGGCGCCCGGCCAGGCGTCCGCCGGTACCGGCGACACCAACCGCCGGCGCGGCGGCACCGCCACCGGGGCGCAGACCGCCGGGGCGGCCACCGGTTCTCCCGAGCGGCCCGCGGCCACCCTGCCCGGTGTGCCCGTCCAGGCCCGGCAGCCCGCGCCGCCGATGCTCTCGGCCACGCCCCTGACGGGGGTGAACGGCCTGGGGCTGTTCACCAGGGGCGGACTCCACGGCACCGGCGTCCCGGCGCACAGCCCGCTGATACGCCCCGTGGGCCTCGGCCAGGCCATCCACCTCGCCGACGCCGGAGGACCCGCCACGGGGCCGGTGGCCGCCACACCGAGCCGGCCGCCGCGGCGACCCGCGCCCCCGACTCCGTAGCGACCGGCGCGGGCGCGCCGCGCACAACCGGACGCCGGCCGGCGACCCCCCTGCGCTCCGGCCGGCGGACCTGGTTGAATCCATCCGCATACGCGCCTTGAGGCGGCGCCGACCGGTAAGCAGCGGGGAGAGCATGGACGACGGTAAGCCCACCGGGTCGAAGCCGAAGTGGTGGAGCCGGCCCGCACGGCCGGACGCGGTCAGCGACGACACCACGGCCGTCATGTCCGTGCAGGAAACGGGCGCCGAGGGCCCCGTGCGGCCGCAGCCGCTGCACGAGCCGGACGAGTACGGCACCCCGCCGTACGGTGAGCCCGGCCCGTGGGCGCCCGCCCCGCCCGTACAGCGTCCGGTGGCCGCTCAGCCGGCTCCCGGGGCCCCGGCCGCCCAGGAGCCCGGCGCGCCCGCGCCGTCGCCGCAGCCGCCCGCGTACGGCACTCCGCACGTCCCGCAGACCGTCCCGCCCGCCCACCAGGCCACCCCGCAGCACCAGGCGGCCCCGGCGGCCACCTCGCAGCAGGCGGCGCACTCGGAGCAGCGGCCGCCGCACCCGCATCCGCGGCCTGAGCACCACCAGCCCCACCCGCACCCGCAGCAGCCCGAGCCGTACCCGGCGCACCCGCAGGCCCAGCCGCAGGCGCACCCGGAGCCACGGCAGCCCGCGGCCTCGCCGTGGCTCACCTACGACCCCTGGGCCGGCCCCGGCGCGCGGCAGCCGCTCACCCACCCCGGGCACCCCGGCGGTGGGTACGGCGATCCCCCGGGCGGTCCCCGCCGCAAGGAGCGGCGCGGTGCGGTGCTCGTCGGCGCCCTGGCGTTCGCGCTGGTCACCGGCGTACTCGGGGGTGGTGTCGGCGCCTACATCGAGCGGCACGGCGGTCTCACCACCGTGGAGCTGCCGCAGGCCGCCAAGGAGAACGGCGACCGCGCCCCGGACAGTGTCGCGGGGATCGCCGCGAGCGCCCTGCCCAGCGTCGTCACGCTCCATGTCAGCGGCGGCGGGGAACAGGGCACCGGCACCGGCTTCGTCCTCGACACCCAGGGCCACATCCTCACCAACCACCATGTGGTCGACGCGGCCGGGCGCTCGGGCGACATCACCGTCACGTTCAGCGGCGGCGAGACCGCCCGGGCGAAGCTCGTCGGCTCCGACAGCGGCTACGACCTCGCCGTCGTCCGGGTCACCGGCGTCTCCAACCTGACCCCGCTGCCGCTCGGCAACTCGGACAACGTCCGTGTCGGCGACCCGGTCGTGGCCATCGGCGCCCCGTTCGACCTCCAGAACACGGTCACGGCGGGCATCATCAGCGCCAAGGAGCGCCCCATCACGGCGGGCGGCGAGAAGGGCGACGGCAGCGACATCAGCTATGTCGACGCCCTCCAGACGGACGCGCCGATAAACCCCGGCAATTCGGGCGGTCCGCTGGTCGACTCCAAGGCCCGGGTCATCGGCATCAACAGCGCCATCCGCGCCGCCGACAACGGCGCCGGGCTCGACGGCGGGCAGTCGGGTTCCATCGGGCTCGGCTTCGCCATCCCCATCAACCAGGGCAAGCGCGTCGCCGAGGAGCTCATCAACACCGGCCGGGCGACGCACCCGGTCATCGGCGTCAGCCTCGACATGAAGTTCAGCGGCGACGGCGCCCGGGTCGGCGACAAGGCGCAGGACGGCGGCCCGGCCGTCACACCGAACGGCCCGGCCGCCACCGCCGGGATCCGGCCCGGCGACGTCATCACCAGGGTCGACGGCCACCGGGTGCACAGCGGTGAGGAGCTGATCGTGAAGATCCGCGCCCACCGGCCCGGCGACCGGCTGCGGCTGACGGTGGAACGCGACGGCAAGGAGCAGCTCAAGACGCTGACGCTCGGTTCGTCGACCGACGGCTGAGCGCCGCGCCGGCGGCCGTGCGCCGCGCCGACGCCTGAGCGCCCGCCGACGGCGGGAAACGGCACCTTCCGGTCGTCCGCGCGTCACCGGCAGGTATCACCCCGACAGTTCGGACGGGTACCGTGGAACGGGCCCCGGACCCTGGGAACCGGACAGGACCCCGAGAAGGAGCAGCAAGGTGTTTAGTGACATAGGCGCACTGGAGCTGGTGGTGCTGGTGATCCTTGCCGTGCTCATCTTCGGCCCCGACAAGCTGCCGAAGGTCATTCAGGACGCGAGCCGCTTCATCCGCAGGGTCAGGGCGTTCTCGGAGAGCGCGAAGCAGGACATCCGCAGCGAACTGGGCCCGGAGTTCAAGGACTTCGAGTTCGAGGACCTGAACCCGAAGACCTTCATCCGCAAGCAGCTCGCGGAGAACGACGAGCTCAAGGAGCTGAAGGAGCTGCGGAGCAGCTTCGACCTCAAGAAGGAGATCAACGAGGTCGCGGACGCGGTCAACGGCCGCGAGCCGGACGCCTCGGCCGCTCCGGCCGCCGCCGTGCCCACGGCGGGCAGCGGTTCGTCCGGCACCCCGGACCTGCTGAAGAAGCAGGACAGGCCGGCCTCGGTCGAGCGTCCGCCGTTCGACGCCGACGCCACCTGATCGACCCCGCGCCGCCCGTGCGACGCGGGGTCGCGGTGCGCCCCGGCGGGCGCTTCGCCGAACACCGTCGCGGGCGGCTGAACATCCGCCCGATCACCTGTTGATCATTCGGCCCACACGCCTCCTGAGCACCGGACTTACAGAAGAGCCGGTGCCGGGTGGCTATTCTCTCCATCTGTCCGAACGGATCGAGGAGGCGGCCGGGCAGATGGAGACGACGAGTCGGGTGGGGGCGCAGAGCGCTCCCGGCCCCACAGCCACACCGGAAGGGGTGCCCGCGGCCCGGCGCACTGTCGACGGCTATCTGCGGGCGTCCTTCCCCTGGTACGGGCTGGACGAGGCGTTCACGGGTCCGCGCTGGCTGATGCAGGTCGGCACGGCGGCCGACGGCACCGTCCAGCACGGTTCGACCGGTCACGGCGACGAGCCGTCGATACGGCCCGACGGCGCGGGCGCGGACCGCATCCGCTTCACGGCCGTGGTCACGGTGGCCGCGAGTCCGGTGCGCCGCACGGGCGACGGTACGGGCGTGCTGGACGCCACCTCGGTGTCGTCGGCCGCCTGGCTGGCCGGCTCAGGCCTCCTGGCGTACACATGGCCGGCCCAGCTGGACCACACCCTGCGCAACGAGTGGCTGGACCAGCAGACGGAGACCGCGTTCGAACTCGCCGACGATCTGGACGGACCGGCCTGGTCGACGCTGTCGCTGCCGGTCGACGGGGTGCCCAGGCCGTTCCACTACCGCGAGTCCGAGTTCGGCTGGGTGCTGGCCGGCACGACCCCAGGCGGGGTGCACCTCGGCGCGTACGGGCGGGGGATGAGCGCGTACGGGCTGGGCTTCTCCGTGGTCACGGACCTGTCCGCGTACACGTAGACCGCCGTCCCGCTGTGGGCACACGTCCTGCGGACGGTGGGCACAGCGGGACCCCGCCCGCCGGGCACCGCCCCCGCTCGAACGGCGCCCGCGCGTCCCGAAAGGCCACGACCCGCAAGCCGGGTCCCGAAGACCAGGACCCGCAGGCCGGGACCGGCAGGCTAGAACTTGTTCCTGGGCGTGATCCCCAGGCTCATGCCGGAGAGCCCGCGCTGACGGCCGCCGAGCTTGCCCGCGATCGAGCGCAGCGCCGCACCCGCCGGGGACTCCGGGTCGGTCAGGACGACGGGCTTGCCCTCGTCGCCGCCCTCGCGCAGCCGTACGTCGATCGGGATGGAGCCGAGCACCGGAACCGTGGCGCCCGTCGTGCGCGTCAGGCCGTCGGCGACCCGCTGGCCGCCGCCCGTGCCGAACACGTCGACCATCTCGTCGCAGTGGGGGCACGGCAGCCCCGCCATGTTCTCGACGACACCGACGATCTTCTGGTGCGTCTGGACGGCGATCGAGCCGGCACGCTCGGCGACCTCGGCCGCCGCCTGCTGCGGCGTCGTGACGACGAGGATCTCCGCGTTCGGCACGAGCTGCGCGACCGAGATCGCGATGTCGCCGGTGCCCGGGGGCAGGTCCATCAGCAGCACGTCCAGGTCGCCCCAGTACACATCGGCGAGGAACTGCTGGAGCGCGCGGTGCAGCATCGGGCCGCGCCACACCACCGGCGTGTTGCCCGGCGTGAACATGCCGATGGAGATGACCTTCACGCCGTTCGCCGACGGCGGCATGATCATGTTCTCGACCTGGGTCGGATGTCCGTCGGCGCCCAGCATGCGCGGCACGCTGTGGCCGTAGATGTCGGCGTCCACGACACCGACCTTCAGCCCGTCGGCGGCCATCGCGGCGGCCAGGTTCACGGTCACCGACGACTTGCCGACGCCGCCCTTGCCGGACGCCACCGCGTACACCCGGGTCAGCGAGCCCGGCTTGGCGAAGGGCACCTCGCGCTCGGCGGTCGTGCCGCGCAGCGCGGCGGCCAGCTCCTTGCGCTGCTCGTCGCTCATCACGTCGAGCGTGACCTCGACACCGGTGACGCCGTCGACCCGGGCGACCGCCTCGCGGACGTTCTTGGTGATCGTCTCGCGCATGGGGCAGCCGGACACCGTCAGGTAGACGGTGACGGCCACCACGCCGTCCGCGCCGATCTCGACCGATTTCACCATGCCGAGTTCGGTGATCGGTCGGTTGATCTCGGGGTCGTTCACCGTCGCCAGTGCTTCGCGCACCGCGTCTTCCGTCGTCATACGCACGATGGTACGGCGCCGACCAGTGCCCCCGGAAAGCCCGTCAGCGGTCGCCTTCGTCACTCCGCGCCGACCCGGAGGGCGGGAATACCGCGCCCCGCTCCGCCAGCTCCCGGGCGAGGTCCTCCAGCTCGGAGCGGATCCAGTCGCGCGTGGCGACCTCGCCGAGGCCCATGCGCAGCGCGGCGATCTCCCGGGTCAGGTACTCGGTGTCGGCGATCGACCGCTCGTTCTGCGCCCGGTCCTGCTCCAGGTTGACCCGGTCCCGGTCGTCCTGCCGGTTCTGCGCGAGCAGGATCAGCGGGGCCGCGTAGGAGGCCTGCAGGGACAGCATCAGCGTCAGGAAGATGAACGGGAACGGGTCGAAGCGCAGCGCGTCCGGCGCGGTGGTGTTCCAGATCAGCCAGGTGATGATGAACACCGTCATCCAGACGATGAACCGGCCCGTGCCGAGGAACCGGGCGATCCGCTCGGACATCCGTCCGAACGCCTCCGGGTCGTACTCGGGCAGCAGCCTGGGCCGCCGCACCCGCGGCTGGTCCAGCGGCTGGTCGAGCCGGGTACGGGGAGCGACCCGCTCCCGCGCGGCGGCCCGCTCGCGCTGAGCCGCCCGCTCGCGCGCCCCCCACTCCGGCATGCGTTCAGGAGCCATGCGCGGCCCCCCGCTTCACGTCGGACTCGAAATCGGTCTCGCGCCAGTCCTCGGGCAGCAGGTGGTCCAGCACGTCGTCCACGGTGACCGCCCCCAGCAGCGAACCGCTCTCGTCCACGACCGGCGCCGCGACCAGGTTGTACGCGGCGAGATGGCTGGTCACCGCGCGCAGCGGGGTGTCCGGGGCGAGCGGCTCCAGATCGCTGTCGACCACCGCCGAGATCAGGGTGAACGGCGGGTCGCGCAGCAGCCGCTGGAAGTGCACCGTGCCCAGGAACTTGCCGGTCGGCGTCTCGTCGGGCGGCCGGCACACGTACACCTGGGCGGCGAGCGCCGGGGACAGGTCCTGCTGCCGTACGCGGGCCAGCGCGTCCGCGACCGTCGCGTCGGGGCGCAGCACGATCGGCTCGGTGGTCATCAGACCGCCGGCGGTCCGCTCCTCGTACGACATCAGCCGCCGTACGTCGGCGGCGTCGTCCGGCCGCATCAGCCGCAGCAGCCGCTCCTTCTCCTCGTCGGGCAGCTCGTTCAGCAGGTCGGCGGCGTCGTCCGGGTCCATCGCCTCCAGCACGTCGGCGGCCCGCTCCGCCTTCAGTTTGCCGAGGATCTCGATCTGGTCGTCCTCGGGCAGCTCCTCCAGCACATCGGCGAGCCGGTCGTCGTGGAGGGCGGCCGCGACCTCGGCACGGCGTTTCGGCGTCAGATGGTGCAGCGCGTTCGCCAGGTCGGCGGGGCGCATCCGCTCGAACGTCGCGACCAGGCTCTCCGCGCCCTGGCCCTCCTCCTCCAGCGAGAACCCGGTCACCGCCGACCACTCGACGGTCAGCGTCTCGCCCCTGCGGCGCAGGGCGCCGCCCCCGCCCCGGCGGACGAACACCTTGTCGATCTCCCAGTCACGGCGGGCCGGGAGCTGCTGGATGGCGACGTCCAGGACGGTGACCTCCTCGCCCCCGTCGACCAGCCGGACGCGCCGGTCGAGGAGCTCGCCGAGGACGAGCCGCTCGGTGGGGCGCTGCTCGAAGCGGCGTACGTTCAGCACCCCGGTCGTGATCACCTGGCCGGACTCGACACCGGTCACGCGGGTCATGGGCAGGAAGATCCGGCGGCGGCTGAGGACCTCGACGACCAGGCCGAGCAGCCGGGGCGGGCGGCGGCCGACGCGCAGCATGGCGACGAGATCGCGCACGCGTCCCACCTGGTCGCCGCTGGGGTCGAAGACGGGGACACCGGCGAGGTGCGACACGAAGATCCGGGGGGCGCCTGCCGCCATGCCGTGCGCCTCCTCCATATCCGGAAGGGACAGGTATTTCCGGTTCAGGCTAGCCCGTCCCGGTCCGGGCCGCCCAGGTGGGGCGTCCGTACGGCTCCCTGCGGACCTGCCTGGTCGGCACGGGTACGCTGCGGTCTGCCAACCCCCCACGGTGATACGAGAGGCAGTGCGCAGGTGACCGCTCTCCCCCCGGCCATGCGTGCCCGCCGGGCCGCCCTTCCCGTCGCGTTCTGCGTGGGACTGACCGCGATCCTGGCCGGCTGCGCCGAGGATCCGGACGAGGGGACGAACGGGGTGGGCAAGCTGTCCGCCACGGAGATCGAGGGCCGGGCCCGTACGGCGGCGGGCGCCGCGAAGGCCGTACGCCTGGCGGGCACCCTGGTCAGCAAGGGCGGCACGTACAAGCTGAACATGCGCCTCAAGGACACGGGCGCGGCCGGCTCGGTCACCACGAAGAACACCACCTTCGAGCTGCTGCGCATCGACGACGCGCTGTACCTCAAGGCGGACGCGGCCTTCTGGCGGCACGCCGAGGACTCCCGCGAGAACGGGCCGCGAGCCGACAGCGAGGCCGCCGACAAGCTGGACGACAAGTACGTCAAGGTGCCGCAGGACGACCCCTCGTACAAGCAGCTGCGCGGCTTCACCCAGATGAAAGTCCTGCTCGGCGGGCTGCTCGAACTGCACGGCGAGGTCGTCAAGGGCGACCGCGACAAGATCGGCGGCATGCGTACGATCAAGGTCGCCGGTGGCCAGCAGGGCGAGGGCGGCACGCTCGACGTGTCCCTGGAGGGCACCCCGTACCCGCTCCAGTTCGCACGGGGCGGGGGCGGCGGGGTGGTGCTCCTGTCCGACTGGGACAAGGACTTCCCGCTGGAGGCCCCCGCGGCGGGCGAGACCGTCGACTACGGCCGCCAGCTGCCCCGTACGAGCGACTGAGCCCGACCCGTCACCTCCCCGTCACGCGTACGGGGCCGCTCCGCCGGGCCGGCGGCCGTCAGGCCCTCTTGCGGCGCTTGAGCAGCAGCCGGGGCAGCGCCGCCGGGATCGGGTGGCGGGTCGTCGCCGGGGTCGCCGGAGGCACCGCCGCGAGCGAGCCGTCCGGCAGGTCGGTCGTCGCCTCGCGCGGCGCCAGCCGCAGCACCCGGCACTCGCGGGCCCACCGCTCCGTCATGGTCTCGGCGTCCGGGGCGTTCAGCCGCTTGCCCTTCAGCTCGGCGGCCGCCGCCTCCCACTCCTCCGAGCCGGGCGCCAGTTCGCCGACCGTCGCGGTCCAGGCGACCACCCGGCCGCCCTTGTCCTTGCTGCGCACGGTGATCTCGGCGACCGCCCCGTCGGCGAGACCGGCCGGCAGCGGCTGCTCCCCCGGCCCGTCGCCGACGACGTGCGCGGCGCCCTCGTGCCATACGTGCCACAGGGCCCGCGCCGGGGCGGAGGCGTCGCCGCGCACCCAGATGAGGCTGGACTTCTTGGTGGCCTCCTCGGTGAGGGCGAGGGGGAGCAGCGCGTCGTGTGTCATGGCCGCAGCTTAACCAGGCCGGTCGGCCCGCGGCCGCCGCGCCGGTCGGGGCACCGGCCGCGGCGCCGGTTCAGAGCCAGCCGTTCCGCTTGAGCGTCCGGTGGATGACGAGACAGACACCGATGATGCCGGTCAGCACCATCGGGTAGCCGTACTTCCACTGGAGCTCCGGCATGTGCTCGAAGTTCATGCCGTACACCCCGCAGACCGCCGTCGGCACGGCGATGATCGCCGCCCAGGAGGTGATCTTGCGCATGTCCTCGTTCTGTGTGACCGTCGCCTGCGCCAGATTGGCCTGCAGGATCGAGTTCAGCAGTTCGTCGAAGCCGACGACCTGCTCCTGTACCCGCGCCAGGTGGTCGGCGACATCCCGGAAGTACTTCTGGATGTCCGGGTCGACCAGCCGCATCGGCCGCTCGCTGAGCAGCTGCATCGGCCGCAGCAGCGGCATGACCGCCCGCTTGAACTCCAGCACCTCACGCTTCAGCTGGTAGATCCGGCCCGTGTCGGTGCCGCGCGTGCCGCCCTTCGCCGGGGGCGAGAACACATCGATCTCGATCTGGTCGATGTCGATCTCCACCGCGTCGGCGACCGCGATATAGCCGTCCACCACATGGTCGGCGATCGCGTGCAGGACGGAGGACGGCCCCTTGACCAGCAGCTCGGGATCGGCCTCCAGCCGGTGGCGCAGATTGCGCAGCGAACCCTGCCCGCCGTGCCGGACGGTGATGACGAAGTCCCGGCCGGTGAAGCACATCACCTCACCGGTCTCGACGACCTCGCTGGTCGCGGTGAGCTCGGCGTGCTCGACGTAGTGGATCGTCTTGAAGACGGTGAAGAGCGTGTCGTCGTACCGCTCCAGCTTCGGCCGCTGGTGCGCGTGCACCGCGTCCTCCACGGCCAGCGGGTGCAGACCGAACTCGGCCGCGATACCGGCGAATTCGGCCTCCGTCGGCTCGTGCAGCCCGATCCAGGCGAAGCCGCCGCCCTCCCGGACCTGCCGCATCGCCTCCCGGGGGGTGAGGGACGCCGTCTCCTTCACCCGGCTGCCGTCGCGGTAGACGGCGCAGTCCACGACGGCGCTCGACGCCGACGGGTCGCGGGTCGCGTCGTAGGAGTTGTACGCGTTGTAGGGCGTGCTGTGCTTGCGCAGGCTCGGCCGGACCGCCGCACGCAGGTCACGAATCATCGACAAGGCAGGCTCCTTCACGGAGGGCCGTCGCCGGCGAGGCGTGGAACTGCCCGGAATGGGGACGTTGCGTTGCGTACGTCCGCAAAGCGGGCGGCACCGCATCTCACGATGACGGCGTTCGCTACAGACAGGCAAAGACGCGGTGCTCTTCCGTCGTGCGCGGCGCCGTTGAGCCGGCGGTGCCATGAGCATCACTGATCAGGGCAGCGGTCCGGTACGGGAACGCCTCGATCCCTGGGGACCGCCGGGACCGGGAAACAGCGGGGCCGCGGAGAACGCGGCGGACCGACTCGGTCAGGCGGAGAGGGAAAGGCGTGAAGCGGAAGAGCGGTTGGTACTGCACGATCGACTTCGATCCACCGCAGCCCCACCTCCTCCGGCCGGTCCCCCGTGGGGGATGACGTGTCGTCGGGACCTGAGAGCGATGCCAGGCACGCTGCCCCGACCAGCGGCCCACACTATCAGCCGACTGAGGGTCAATCTTTTTCTTTGCCCGTTCGATACGCGCTTTATGCTCACCGCATGGGAGAAGTTCTTGCTCTGGTCGAAGCGCGGTTGCGTACGGCGCTCGGCGAGCCCGACGCGCGCGCCGCGGTGACGTTCCTCGGTACCGACCGCGTCGAGGTGCTGCGCTTCACGGACGGCGACCCGGACGGTCCCCTCGTGCGGTACGCGACGCTGGGCATGTCCGCACAGCCGATGAACGACCCCACGGCCGCCCTCGCGGATCCGGTGAAGGGCCCGCGCGCGGAGCTGGTGCTCTCGGTGCGGGCCGGGGTCGCCGACACCGACAAGGTGCTGCGTCCGCTCGCCGTGCTCGCCGCCTCGCCCCAGGTGGAGGGCGTGGTCGTCGCCCCGGGGGCGTCGCTGGACGTGGGTGAACCCCTCTGGCCCGGCGCGCCGTTCACCTCGGTGCTCGTCGCCGAGTCCGGCGGCCTGGTGGCGGATGTGGAGCTGGACGCGCCCATGGACCCGGTGCGGTTCCTGCCGCTGCTGCCCATGACGCCGAACGAGGCCGCGTGGAAGCGGGTGCACGGCGCACAGGCGCTGGAGGAGCGGTGGCTGGCGAACGGCACGGATCTGCGCGATCCGCTGCGCGGCCCGGTGCGCCTGGACTGACGGGGGAAGCCTGGCATGGCCGGGCGGTCCATACCGTGGGCATATCCCACTAAAGCCTCTAATAGTTGACATTTGGATCTTCTCTGGTCCGAGACGCGGCACACCGGACGGGTGATCGTCCTTGACGCGACGACGACAGGGGAGGACCGTTGAACGCTATGAGGGGCGAACCCAGTTGCCCGAAGTGCGGAGGCCGGGTCCGGGCGCCCGGTCTCTTCGCCGACTACTGGCAGTGCGATGCGCATGGCTCGGTCTTCCCGCTGCAGCCCGTCATCCCGCCGAGCGTCGAAGCCCTGGGTGTCGTCGTGCATCGCGCGCAGGTCCCCGTCTGGATGCCCTGGCCCCTGCCCATCGGCTGGCTCTTCACCGGCGTCGCCTACGCGGGCGACGACCGCAGCGGCGGCCGCGCCACCGTCGTCGCCTGCTCGGGCCCCGGCCCGCTCGGCGGCATGGGGGAGCTGCTGCTGATCGCCGAGGAACTGGGCGTCGGCCTCGGCGCGCGGTACGCGGGGATCGACGGCCCCGACCCCGGCCCGCACATGTGCGTGGACAAGCCGCCGCAGGCCAAGGTGCTGGCCGCCGGGCGGCCCACACCGCTGTGGCACGTCAGTGACGCCCCCCACGATCGCGCGGTGTTCGCGGGCGAGGCGCGCGGGCTGTGGCTCTGGGCGATCGTCTGGCCCGAGCAGTCCGGGCTGCTGATGTACGACGAGCTGGTGCTGACGGACCTGCGGGAGGCGGGCGCCGAAGTGGAGCTGCTGCCCTGCGGCGCCCTCACCCCGCGCCTGCTCTCCTGACGCGCACACCCGAGGCCGTGCCCGGTGGCGGCGCCCGGGAGGGGCGCCGGTGGCGGCACCGGGCGGCGGTATCCGGCGGCCGAGCCCGGCGGCGGTGGCCGCGCTCGCGCGGGCGGGCGACCCGCGGATCGACGTTATCCTTGGGTGTCCCCAGCTGTACCAGGCTGTCCCAGCTGCCCTCAGCCGTCCCGGCTGTCCGCAGCCGTCCGCAGCCGTCCCGGCTGTCCCCGTCCGTCCCGAGCCCCGGAGGCACGCGTGCGCATCGACCTGCACACCCACTCCACGGCGTCGGACGGTACGGACACCCCGGCCGAGCTCGTCAGGGGCGCCGCCGCCGCGGGACTCGACGTCGTCGCCCTGACCGACCACGACACCACGCGCGGCCACGCCGAGGCGGCGGCGGCGCTCCCCGAGGGCCTCACCCTCGTCACCGGAGCCGAGCTGTCCTGCCGTATCGACGGCGTCGGCGTCCACATGCTGGCCTACCTCTTCGACGCCGACGAACCCGAGCTGGCGGGCGAACGCGATCTGGTGCGCGACGACCGCGTCCCGCGTGCCCACGCCATGGTCGGCAAGCTCCGGGAGCTCGGCGTGCCGATCACCTGGGAGCGCGTCGCGGTCATCGCCGGGGACGGATCGGTCGGCCGCCCGCACATCGCCGAGGCACTCGTCGAGCTGGGCGTCGTGCCCGATGTCTCCGGTGCCTTCACGCCCCAGTGGCTGGCCGACGGCGGCCGGGCGTACGTCGAGAAGCACGAACTCGACCCGTTCAAGGCGATCCGCCTCGTCAAGGCGGCCGGCGGCGTCACGGTCTTCGCGCACCCCGGCGCCGCCAAGCGCGGCCGCACCGTGCCCGACGCCGTGATCGCCGACCTCGCCGCGTACGGCCTCGACGGGATCGAGGTCGACCACATGGACCACGACGAGCCGACGCGGGCCAGGCTGCGCGGGCTCGCGCGTGAACTGGGCCTGCTGACCACCGGCTCCAGCGACTACCACGGCAGCCGCAAGACCTGCCGGCTCGGCGAGTACACCACCGACCCCGAGATCTACGGCGAGATCACCCGGCGCGCGACCGGCGCGTTCCCGGTTCCCGGTACGGGCGGACGTCCCTGACGGGCCTTCCCGGCCGACCTGGCGGGCGCGCCGCGCGCGTCCGCGCACCGCTCCACCCCGTTCCGTCCCGTACGCCCCGCCGGCGTAGGGGACGCCCTGTACGGAGTCCGTTCCGTACGACTTCCCGCACCACCTCTGCGCAAGGCCCTTCACTGTGTTCGACGCCGCCGTCTTCGGCTCACTCTTCCTGACCCTTTTTGTCATCATGGATCCCCCGGGGGTCACCCCGATCTTCCTCGCCCTGACCTCCGGGCGGCCCGTCAAGGTCCAGCGCCGGATGGCCTGGCAGGCGGTCGCCGTCGCCTTCGGTGTGATCACCGTCTTCGGGATCCTCGGCCAGCAGATCCTGGCCTACCTCCATGTCTCCGTACCGTCGCTGATGATCGCGGGCGGGCTGCTCCTGCTGCTCATCGCGCTCGACCTGCTGACCGGCAAGACCGACGAGCCGAAGCAGACCAAGGACGTCAACGTCGCGCTCGTACCGCTCGGCATGCCGCTGCTCGCCGGGCCGGGTGCGATCGTCTCGGTGATCCTGGCCGTGCAGCACGCGGACGGCCTCGGAGAGCAGGTGTCGGTGTGGGGCGCGATCGCCGCCATGCACGTGGTGCTGTGGCTGACGATGCGCAACTCGCTGCTGATCATCCGGGTGATCAAGGACGGCGGCGTCGTGCTGGTCACGCGGCTGGCCGGGATGATGCTGTCGGCGATCGCCGTGCAGCAGATCATCAACGGAGTGATGCAGACGATCCAGGCCGCGTGAGCGCTCGGCTCCCGGCCGGCCGCTCCCGCCCGGACCGCTCCCGCCCGGAATGCTTCCAACCCGGGCCGCTTCCGCCCCGACCGCTTCCAACCCGGGCCGCTTCCGCCCGGACCGCTTCCGCACGCCGTACTCCGGGCGCGCGGGCGGTGGGCGCCGCACGCACTGCGCCCCCGTACCGATTCCGTCTGCGAAGTCGGTGCGGGGGCGCGGTGTGTCGTCGTCGCCGTCGTCCGCGCGGTGTGCGCGGCGGCGTGCGGTGCCCGGCGTGCCGTCGGCGTTACGAGGCCGTGGTGGCGGCCGGGCGGATGTAGATGCGCTGGCCGATCGAGGCGGCCTGCTGCACGATCCGGTTGACGGAGGCGGCGTCCACGACGGTACTGTCCACGGCGGTGCCGTCGACGTCGTCCAGACGCATGATCTCGAAGCGCATGGCTTCTCCCTTCGTCGAGGTGATCCTCCTGATGGAGAACGTGGTGTCTGTACGAGTGCAACGAACTTGTCCTCGCAAACATTCCCTACGCTAAGGAAATTTTTCGAGTGTCTAACTACTGGCCGGTAGTGCGCTCCGGCGCGGCCCTCCGGCATGGCGCCGTCGCGGACGGCGCCGGACAATGTCGGACAGTGAGGCCGGTATGAACGACGCGGAGAACACCTCGACCGAGCGCACGCTCGCCGAACTCGGCAACCGCCTGGAGCGCACCAATGAACTCCTGACGCGGATGCTGGCCGAGGTCGCCAAGACGCCCTCGACGCACGCCATCTTCGTGGACGCCGGTTACGTGCATGCTTCGGCCGGATTGCTGGTCGCGGGCACCGAGGACCGGCGCTCCTTCGATCTCGACGCGGAAGGGCTGATCGACGCCTTCATCGACACCGCCCGGACGATCTTCGCCGACAGCCGCCTGCTGCGCGTCTACTGGTACGACGGCGCCCGGCGCCGCATCCACACCCCCGAGCAGCAGGTGATCGCCGAACTGCCCGACGTCAAGGTCAGGCTCGGCAACCTCAACGCCAACAACCAGCAGAAGGGCGTCGATTCGCTCATCCGCACCGACCTGGAGTCCCTCGCCCGCCACCGGGCCATCAGCGACGCCGCGCTCGTCGGCGGGGACGAGGACCTGGTGTCGGCGGTCGAAGCCGCACAGGGGTACGGCGCACGGGTCCACCTCTGGGGCATCGAGGCGGCCGATGGCGCCAACCAGGCCGAGCCGCTGCTGTGGGAGGTCGACAGCCGGCGCACCTTCGACCTGGACTTCTGCCGGCCCTACGTCACACGGCGGCCCGTCACGACCTACGAGAACGAGGCCGAGCCGCCGCCGTCGCGGGACGAGGTGCGCTTCCTCGGCGCCCGGATCGCCGAGACCTGGCTCACCGAGCGGGGCGCCGCCGCGATGGCCGAGCTCCTGCCCGGCCACCCCTACCTGCCAGGCCCCGTGGACCAGGACCTGCTGATGGAGGCGGAACGGCTGCTGAGCCGGTCCCTGCGCGGCCACGCCGTACTGCGGCGCGCGCTGCGGGACGGCTTCTGGCAGCAGCTTCAGTCGCGGTTCTGACCCGGGTCGCCGCCCCCGGCCGCTTCCGCCGGGTGCCGGTCCCAGAACGCCGCCACGGCGGCCGACGTCTCCTCCGGGCGGTCCGTGTTCGGCGAGTGCTCGGCCCCCTCCACGACCGTACGGTGCGCCCCGAGGCGCGCGGCCATCGAGTCCAGCAGCGGTACGGGCCAGGTGTCGTCCCGGGCGCCGGAGACGACGTGGAACGGCAGCGGCGGGCGCAGCGCGGCCAGTTCGGCCACCCGGTCCGGTTCGGTGGAGAGCTGCCGTCCCGTCGCGATGAGCTGCGCCGGGTTGTTGCGCAGCCAGCGTCGGCGGAGGTCCTCGCGGTCGGCGGTTCCCCGGCCGCCCTGGGTGTCGTCGGCGTCCTCGGGCGGGTCCAGCGCGCGCATCGCCTCCCACAGGTGGCCCATGTCCATGACGGCGAGCGCGTCGCCGAGCATCTTGATCTTCCTGCGCTGTTCGGGTGCCACCTCGGCGGGCCCCGACGACATCAGGGTCAGCGTGGCGAACGGCGCCGGGTCCGTCAGCACGGCGGCACGGGCGATCTGCCCGCCCAGCGAGTGCCCGAGGACGTGGATCGGGCCGCCGGCGGTCAGGGCTGCCGCCTGCGCCAGCACATCCCGCGCCAACTCCGTCTGGGCGTACGCCTGCTGGTCGGGCGGCCCCTGGGTCTCGTACTGGCCCCGGCCATCGACCGCGACGACCCGGTAGCCCGCGTCGGCGAGCGGTTCCAGCATCGCGATGAAGTCCTCCTTGCTGCCGGTGTACCCGGGCAGGAGGAGCGCGGTGCCCTTCGGCGCCCGGCCGTCGGCCGGTGCCGCGTCGAGTACGGCGAACTCGCCTCGGGCGGTCCGGAGGGCATAGGCGCGGGCGCTGGCGGGCGGGACGAACGTGGGGGGCCGGCTCATGGCACGAGGCTAGCGGGACGGTGGCCCGGGACGGCGACGGCCCCGCCCCCCGGAGAGGGGCGGGGCCGTCGTGACGGTGGTGACGACCCGCGGGTCAGCCCTCGGGCTGGGCCACGGCCTTCTTCGTCGTCCGGCGACGCCGGGGCTTGGCCTCGACGGCCTCGACGGCGTCCATGACCTGGGTGGCCGTGGGGGCCTCGGTGGTGGCGGCGGCCTTGGGGGCGGCTGCCTTGCGCGTACGGCGGCGGGGCTTGGCCTCGGCGGCTTCGACGGAGTCGGCGACCTCGACGGGCGCGTCGGTGGGCGCCTCGACGGGCGTCGCGTCGGCGGTGGCCTTGCGCGTCGCGGCCTTGCGCGTGCGCTTCGGCTTGGCCTCGGTCACGCCTTCGGCGGTGTCCACGGCGTCTGTCGCCTGCGCCGCATCGGCCGCCTTGGGAGCGGCGGCCTTACGGGTGCGCCGACGCGGCTTGGCCTCGGCTTCGGTCACCGCCTCGGTCGCCGCCTCCGCCACGGGTGCCGTCACGGCCTCGGTCTCCGCCGGTGCCTCCGACGTCGCCTGGGACGGGATGGCCTTCCGGGTGCGCCGGCGGGGCTTGGTGACCTCGACGGCCTCGGCGCCTTCGACGGCGTCCATGACCTGGGTGGCCGTGGGGGCCTCGGTGGCGGCGGCGGCCTTGGGGGCGGCTGCCTTGCGCGTACGGCGGCGGGGCTTGGCCTCGACGGCCTCGACGGCCTCGACTGCCTCGGCGGTCTGGGCCGGTGCCTCGACGGCCTGCGGCTCGGCCACCGGGATCGCGGGGGCGGCCTCGGTCACCGCGCCGCCCGACGCGCCCGCGCGGGTGCGGCGACGGCGGCGGGGCGTACGGCGCTCGGCCGACCGGTCGTCATCGCCCGGGGGCGTGACCTCCAGGCCGGAACCGGCCGTTTCGGTGCCGTCCGCCGGAGTCGCGGCGGACGGGTCGAGGGGCGTGCCGCCCCGGGTGCGGCGACGCTGACGCGGCGTACGGGTGCGCGCGGGGCGCTCCTCCGTCTGCGCCGGGCGCTCGGCACGGCGTCCGCGCCCTCCGCGACCGCCGGGCTCGCCCAGGTCCTCCAGCTCCTCCGCGCCCAGACCCGCACGGGTCCGCTCGGCGCGGGGAAGGACGCCCTTGGTGCCGGCCGGGATGTCCAGCTCCTCGAAGAGGTGCGGGGACGTCGAGTAGGTCTCCACCGGGTCGTGGAAGTCCAGTTCGAGGGCCTTGTTGATCAGCTGCCAGCGCGGGATGTCGTCCCAGTCCACCAGAGTGACCGCGGTGCCCTTCGCACCCGCGCGGCCGGTGCGGCCGACGCGGTGGAGGAACGTCTTCTCGTCCTCGGGGGACTGGTAGTTGATGACGTGCGTGACGCCCTCGACGTCGATGCCGCGCGCGGCGACGTCGGTGCAGACCAGCACGTCGACCTTGCCGTTGCGGAACGCGCGCAGCGCCTGCTCACGGGCGCCCTGACCGAGGTCGCCGTGGACGGCGCCGGAGGCGAAGCCGCGCCGCTCCAGCTGCTCGGCGATGTCGGCCGCCGTGCGCTTCGTACGGCAGAAGATCATCGCGAGCCCGCGGCCGTTGGCCTGCAGGATGCGGGAGACCAGCTCCGGCTTGTCCATGGAGTGCGCGCGGTAGACGCGCTGCTTGATGTTGGCGACGGTCGCGCCCTCGTCGTCCGGCGCGGTGGCGCGGATGTGCGTGGGCTGGGACATGTAGCGGCGGGCCAGACCGATCACGGCGCCCGGCATGGTCGCCGAGAACAGCATCGTCTGGCGCTTCGCCGGAAGCATGTTGATGATCTTCTCGACGTCGGGCAGGAAGCCCAGGTCGAGCATCTCGTCGGCCTCGTCCAGGACGAGGGCCCTGACGTGGGACAGGTCCAGCTTCTTCTGGCCCGCCAGGTCGAGGAGCCTGCCCGGGGTGCCGACGATCACGTCGACACCCTTCTTCAGGGCCTCGACCTGCGGTTCGTAGGCGCGGCCGCCGTAGATCGCGAGAACGCGGACGTTACGCACCTTGCCGGCGGTGAGCAGGTCGTTGGTGACCTGCGTGCACAGCTCGCGGGTGGGGACGACGACCAGGGCCTGCGGGGCGTCGGTGAGCTGCTCGGGCTTCGCCCGGCCCGCCTCGACGTCCGCGGGGACGGTGACGCGCTCCAGCAGCGGCAGACCGAAGCCGAGCGTCTTGCCGGTGCCGGTCTTGGCCTGCCCGATGACGTCGGTGCCGGAGAGCGCGACCGGAAGGGTCATCTCCTGGATGGGGAACGGTGACGTGATGCCGACGGCTTCGAGTGCTTCGGCGGTCTCGGGAAGGATCCCGAGCTCTCGGAAAGTCGTAGTCAGGGTGCTGCCTCTTCTGTGAGACGCGGCACGAGGCGAACGCTGGGGGTCTCACCGCGCCTGGAACCGAAGGCCGCGGATCGCGGTCGGGTGGCGCGGGACCACTGCCGTCGCTCGAGCGTCGTACCGCTGAGGGCCCCTCATGTGCGTGGGCGCACGGAGGGCTGTCGGGTCGGAGCCGATCGGGCCACCGACCGGGCATCCTCATTCATGAGACGGCCCACCGAGCAGGTACGAACGAGTTCGCATACTCGACAGGCGCAATATCACTGTACCCCGGATTCGCGCATGTGTGTCGGGGCAATTCATAAGGAGGGGGAGGTCACACTGGATGACCAGGGCCTTCCGGGGACCGGCGAGCGGGCTATTGTGCGCTGCATGGAGACGCCTGACAACGCCACTGCCGCCGAAGAAACGACCGGTGCCACCGGGATCGCCGCCCTCGACTGGGCCGGTGCCTCCGCCGAGCCGCAGTACCGCGCGGCGGTCGTCGACCTGCTCGGTGCCCTCGCCTACGGGGAGCTGGCGGCCTTCGAGCGGCTCGCCGAGGACGCCAAGCTCGCGCCGACGCTGGCCGACAAGGCGGAGCTGGCGAAGATGGCGTCCGCCGAGTTCCACCACTTCGAGCGGCTGCGCGACCGGCTGGCGGCGATCGACACGGAGCCGACCGCCGCGATGGAGCCCTTCGCGAAGGCGCTGGACGACTTCCACCGCCAGACGGCGCCGTCCGACTGGCTGGAGGGCCTCGTCAAGGCGTACGTCGGCGACTCGATCGCCAGCGACTTCTACCGTGAGGTCGCGGTACGGCTCGACTCGGACACGCGCGCGCTGGTGCTGGCCGTCCTCGACGACACCGGCCACGGCAACTTCGCCGTCGAGAAGGTCAGGGCCGCCATCGAGGCCGACCCGAGGGTCGGCGGCCGCCTCGCGCTGTGGGCGCGCAGGCTGATGGGCGAGGCCCTGTCGCAGGCCCAGCGGGTCGTAGCGGAGCGGGACGCCCTGTCGACGATGCTGGTGGGCGGCGTGGCGGACGGCTTCGACCTCGCGGCCGTCGGCGAGATGTTCTCCCGGATCACCAAGGCGCACACCAAGCGGATGGCGGCGCTGGGCCTCGCGGCCTAGATGTACTGCCCGGTGAGGTCGGGGACGCCGGCCTGAGCCAGGCGTTCACCTCGCCCGGTTCCGTGGCGAGCGGCGGCGTGGATCACGCCGCCGCTGATCGGCGCAGGCGGCGGCCCGGCGGGCGGATCAGCAGGGACAGCAGTACGGCACAGACGGCGACGGCGCCGATCAGCGTTCCGAGCGCGAGCCCGGGACCGAGCGCGGCGTGGGTGATCAGGGCGCCGAACAGCGCGGCGAGCGCGCCGGTGATCAGCACCGTGCGACGGGGCGGAAGCCGGTCCCCCAGCCGGTGCACGGCTGCCCAGGACAGTGCGAGTCCGAGCACGACGGAGCCGAGAGCTTCCAGGAACACTGCGGATCACCTCGCGGACGGCGCGACGGGCATATCGGTCGTAGCCCGTACTACCCCCGGGGCGCGCCGGGCAACCCTCCTCGCACCCGCACGCCCCAACCCGCCCGGACCGCGCGTACCACCGGCCGCCGCAGACCCGGCGGGACCCGTCCGGTACGCGGGGGACCCGGCGGTACACGGAGGGGCGGCGCGTCGGGGAGACACGTCCAGGGGACGGAGAACCACCCGGGGAACGGAAGAAGGCCCGGCGGGCTACCCGCCGGGCCTTCTCCGACTGCGTGGATCTTCCTGAGCGTGATCCTCGGGTCCGCTCAGAGCGGGCCGAAGCCCACCCGGCGTGCCGTCGGCTCGCCGATCTCCACATACGCGAGCCGGTCGGCCGGGATCAGGACCTTGCGGCCCTTCTCGTCCGTGAGGCTGAGCAGCTGCGCCTTGCCGGCCAGCGCGTCGGACACCATGCGCTCGACCTCCTCGGCGGACTGCCCGCTCTCCAGAACGATCTCCCGGGGCGCGTGCTGCACGCCGATCTTGACCTCCACGGCTATGTCCCTCCGAACGGTCAGCGTTGCGCGGTCAGCCGCGCCGTACGCAGCACACATTAGCCCGGAGAGAGCACATGCCATGGCCGGGCCGTGCACGCCAGGAGCGAACACCGCCGCCGCCGGAGCCGGAACCGGCCCTACCGGCCCGGCGTCCCCGCCGGCCGCCCCCAGTGGCTCACTGGCCGTCGGTGCCGTGCAGCGGGAAGCCGGCGATGCCGCGCCACGCCAGCGACGTCAGCAGCTCCACCGCCTTGTCGCGGGGGATCGGGGACTCACTCGACAGCCAGTACCGCGCGACCACCTGGGAGACGCCGCCCAGGCCGACGGCCAGCAGCATCGACTCGTCCTTGGACAGCCCGGTGTCCTCGGCGATCACGTCCGAGATGGCCTCGGCGCACTGGAGCGAGACCCGCTCGACGCGCTCGCGCACGGCGGGCTCGTTCGTCAGGTCGGACTCGAAGACCAGACGGAAAGCGCCGCCCTCGTCCTCCACGTACGCGAAGTAGGCGTCCATGGTCGCCGCCACGCGGAGCTTGTTGTCCGTGGTCGAGCCCAGGGCCGTACGGACGGCCTGGAGCAGCGATTCACAGTGCTGGTCCAGCAGGGCCAGGTACAGCTCCAGCTTGCCGGGGAAGTGCTGGTACAGAACGGGCTTGCTGACGCCGGCGCGCTCGGCGATGTCGTCCATCGCGGCCGAGTGGTACCCCTGGGCGACGAAGACCTCCTGGGCCGCGCCCAGGAGCTGGTTGCGTCGGGCTCGGCGCGGCAGGCGTGTGCCCCTTGGGCGCGCCGCCTCTGTCTGCTCGATGGCTGTCACGCCGCCTCCCAAAATCGATCCATGTGCGCTGTGCGCCGCGCCCGCCATCGTACTTTTGGGTAACCCTGCTGTGCGCGGTGCGAGCGCAGAATTTCACGTATCGGACGCCCGTGGTAGCGGGAAATTCAATATTGAACTAGAGGAAACCGACCAAAACGACCAACGGGGCGCCGTCCCGAGGTGCGGGTGGCCCGAACTGCGGGTCCCCGGGCGCGAGTCCCGAGGTACGGGTGGCCCGAAGTGCGGGCCTGCAGGTCCGCGCCCGCAGGGCCGGGCCTCGAAGTCCGTGGGGCCGGACGTGCGGGTCCCGGGGTGCGGGACGCGGCCCTCCGTGCCAGCCGACGCCGACCGGATCGGACCGCCCTGGGCGGGCGGACGCGGCGGACGGGGTGGACGGGGCGGGGCGGGGCGGGGCGGGCGAGCGGCGTACGGAGTGGTCGGCAGGTCGGTCGGGTCGGCGGGTCGGCCGGTCGGGTCGGCCGGGTCGGTCGATCGGTCGTCAGGAGCGGTCGATCGGTCGTCAGGAGCGGTAGTCGTCCTCGTCCAGCGTGACCACGCGGGCCTGCTCGGCGATGTCGGCGTCGTTCGCCGCTTCCCTATTGGTCCCGGTCAGCGGGTCGTCGGCGCGCTGCTGCAGCTCCGTGTGCTGCTCGGCCGCGTCTGCCTCCGGCGTCTCCTCGTCGATGCCGATCGCGACCGCTTCGGCGCCGGTCTCCTCGTCCAGTTCCGTCAGGTTCTCCGGGTCGGTCGGGTCGACGGTCATGGGCTCCCTTTCATGGGCGGTGGCGGGGGCCTGGGCGAAATGCCCTCTCTATAGAGCGTATGAGGTACCCCTTGGCGGCGCTATGCGATCCTGTGACCGCGAACACATCAATCGAGGCGTGATCGTCTCGTAACATTGCCGCATGTCTTCGACCGAGCTGCCCGCGTCCCCCACCGCCGCCGGTGCGGCGGCGCGGGTGAGAGCCGTCCGGGTCGCCGACGGCGAACGGCTGCGCACAGTGGCGCTACCCGGCCTCACGCTGAACATCCGCTACCGCCCCTCGACGGACGCTTCCGGAGAGGCGCCCGGCACGGGTGGCGGGGCGGGGGCCGGAGCGGGGACGGCTACCGGGCGGTCGCCCGCGCTGTACGTGCACGGGCTCGGCGGCTCCTCGCAGAACTGGTCGGCGCTCATGCCGCTCCTGGAGGACCTCCTGGACGGCGAGGCCGTCGACCTGCCCGGCTTCGGGGACTCCCCGCCGCCGGACGACGGCAACTACTCCGTGACCGGACACGCCCGGGCGGTCATCCGCCTGCTGGACGCCTCCGGCCGCGGGCCGGTCCACCTGATCGGCAACTCGCTGGGCGGCTCCGTCGCCACCCGGGTCGCCGCGGTCCGGCCCGACCTCGTCCGTACGCTGACGCTCGTGTCGCCCGCGCTGCCCGAGCTCCGCGCGCAGCGCGGCGCCTGGCCCACCGCGATGCTCGCGGTGCCGGGCGTCGCCTCCCTCTTCGCCCGGCTGACCAGGGACTGGACACCGGAACAGCGGGTGCGGGGCGTCCTCTCCCTCTGTTACGGCGACCCCGGCCGGGTCACCGACGAGGGGCTGCTGGCCGCGGTGGAGGAGATGGAGCGGCGGTTGCAGCTGCCGTACTTCTGGGACGCCATGGCCCGCTCGGCGCGCGGCCTCGTGGACGCCTATACGCTGGGCGGCCAGCACGGGCTGTGGCGGCAGGCGGAGCGGGTGCTCGCGCCGACGCTGCTCGTGTACGGCGCACGGGACCAGCTCGTCTCGTACCGTATGGCGCGCAGGGCCGCGGCCTCGTTCCGCGACTCCCGGCTGCTGACGCTCCCGGAGGCCGGGCACGTGGCCATGATGGAGTATCCCGAGGCGGTCGCCCGGGCCGTACGGGACATGCTCGACGACAACGGCGGGAGCTGATCCGGGGCGTGGGACGACACAGCCGCAAGGGCCCGGCACCGGCGCCGATCCCCGCACCCGCCGCTCCGGCCGGTTCGGGGCGGCGGCGCAGGTCCTCCGAGGCGCCGCCGGAACACCGGCAGCAGCAGCCGCCCTACCCGTCGCCGCCACGGCAGTGGTCGCAGTCGCAGCCGCAGGTGCCTCAGCCGTCGCCGTCGCCCTCGTCCCAGCCCCGGCAGCGGGTCACCTACGAGCCGTTCCCGCCCGAGCAGGTGCACCAGGCCGCCGGGACGCCCCCGTACGGCACGCCCCAGTACCACCCCCCGTACGGCACACCGGTCCGCGGCGGCCACCCCGAACCCGAGCGGTACGGTGACTGGCGCGGGGCGCCGGACCAGGCCCCGCCCGGCCCCGGCACGCAGGCGCGCATCGCCCAGGCGCCCGCCCGCCGGGCGGCACCGCCGCCCACCGCGTACCCGGCCCCGGAAGCATCCGGAGCACCGGAAGCATCCGGAGCACCCGGAGCACCGGGAGGATCGGGAGCACCGGGAGCCTCTGTCGCACCCGGCGTCGCGGGGCGTCCCGGCGCCTCGGGACCCCCTATACCGGGCCCCCGCCGCGAGTTCCTGGACGCCTTCGACGCGGCGTCGGCGCGCATGGCGCCCCCGCCCGGCGGCGGGGAGGGTCCTCCGGAGCGCGACGGGGACGAGGAGCGGGGCGACGCTCCCGGCGCGGCGGGCGCGACCGGCCGTACCGGCAAGGGCCGCACCCTCACCGGTATCGCGGCCGCCGCCGTCACCACCGTCCTCGCCGTCGTCGTCGCCGGACAGGTGGCCGAGCGCGGCGACAGCGGGCCCGCGGCGCAGTCCGCCGGCGAGTCGGGCGCCCGGGACTCCGGCGACGCCGCGTCCCGCTCCGACCGGCGTGTCCTGCCCTCCCGGGCGGCGCCCCCGCCCGCCGCGCCCCAAGCCCCGCCGAGCTACGCGCAGCTGATGGCGCGACAGTTCCCGCTGGACCCGAAGCTGAAGGGGTCCGGCGAGTTCGAGGCCGTGCCGGGCCTCGACAAGGCGCCCGGCAAGGGCCGCAAGGTCCGCTACCGCATCGACGTCGAGAAGGGGCTCGGGCTCGACACGGCGCTCTTCGCCGACGCCGTCCAGCAGACCCTGAACGACGACCGCGGCTGGGCGCACGGCGGCGCCATGACCTTCGAGCGGATCTCCAGCGGCGACCCGGAGTTCGTGATCACCCTGGCCAGCCCCGGCACGACCGGGGTCTGGTGCGCGAAGTCCGGCCTGGACACGACGGTCGACAACGTCTCCTGCGACTCGGCCTCCACCGAACGCGTGATGATCAACGCGTACCGGTGGGCACAGGGCGCCGAGACGTTCGGTCCGAAGGCGATGACCGCGTACCGCCAGATGCTGATCAACCATGAGGTCGGCCACCGGCTCGGCCACAACCATGTGACGTGCCGTACGCCGGGCGCGCTCGCGCCGGTCATGCAGCAGCAGACCAAGTCCCTCGACATCGACGGCATCAAGTGCCGCCCCAACCCCTGGGTGTATCCCGGCGGTTGAGCTGGCCGCAGCCTCACACAGCGTAACCGAATAGGCCTGTAGCGCGACGGAACGCGACCAGTACGGGAAAGTTACGTGCATTCACCCCTTCCGGTGGCGCGATGGACAACCGTCCGTCGCGCCACCCGCATATCCGCTTACGTTCTTCCCGCCGCGAGTCGCCGGACCAACGGCGGCCGCGCACAAGGGAGATCGGGGGTGTACTCGTGCGGATCGGACTGCTCACGGAAGGTGGCTACCCGTATGCGTCGGGTGAGTTCAGGCTCTGGTGCGACCGGCTCGTGCGCGGGCTCGCGCAGCACGAGTTCGACGTCTTCGCGCTGAGCCGCAGCGCCCGGCAGGAGGACGGCGGCAGGCTTCGGCTCCCACCGCAGGTGGTACGCGTGCGGACCGCCCCGCTGTGGGCGCCCGGTGACGCGTTCGGCGACGGCCGGACGTACGGCCGCCGTGACCGCAAGCGCTTCACCACGCACTTCACACAGCTCATGGCGGCCGTCCGCAGCGACACTGCCGGCACTGCCGACGCTGCCGACGCTGCCGAATCAACGGGGGCGGCGCGGTTCGCCGAAGGGCTGTACGGGCTGGCCGAACTCGCCCGCGAACGCGGCGGCCTGACCGGCGCCCTCCGCTCCGAGAGCGCCGTACGCGTCCTCGAAGCCGCCTGCCACACACCTGGCGCACGCCGGGGCGTACAAGGCGCAGGCGTCCCCGACTACCTTGGCTTCGCCGACCGGCTCGAACGCTGCCTGCGCCCGCTCTCACTCGACTGGTACGGCGCGGAGGACGGCCTGGGCGCCGTCGACCTCTGCCACGCCGCATCGGGAGGCGCCGCGGCGCTGCCCGGGCTGCTGGCTAAACGCTTCTTCGGGGTTCCGCTGCTGGTCACCGAGTACGGCGTCCAACTGCGCGCGCACTACCTCGCGGCCGGTGGCACCCCTCTGAGCGGGCCGGTACGCGCCCTGCTCGCCGCGTTCCACGGCTGCCTCGCCACCGAGGTCTACCGCCAGGCCGCCGTCATCACGCCCGGCAACACCCACGCCCGGCGCTGGCAGGAGCGGTGCGGCGCCGACCGCGCCAAGCTGCGCACGGTCTACCCCGGCATGGAGGCTGAACGGTTCGCCAAGGTCGGTGAGGCGGGCGACGAGGGCCGGGGCCAGAGCGGCGACCCGCACAGCCTCGTCTGGGTCGGCCGTGTCGAACCCGCGAAGGACCTCGTCGGACTCCTGCACGCCTTCGCCGAGGTACGCAGGGCCGAGCCCGCCGCCCGGCTGCGGATCGTCGCCGCCCCCGTCCAGGATGCGGAGGCCGCCGCGTACCTCGGGCACTGCCGGGCCCTCGCGGCCCAGCTCTTCCCTGACGAGGCAGCCGACGCGCACGCCGTCGGGGACAACCCCGTCTCCTTCGAGGAGATCGGCGGCCCCGAGGCACCCGACCTCGCCGACGCCTACGCGGCGGGCGCGGTCGTCGTCCTCTCCAGCGTCGTGGAGGGGTTCCCGGTCAGCCTGGTCGAGGCCATGTTCTGCGCCCGTGCCACGGTCTCCACGGACGTCGGCGCGGTCGTCGAGGTCATCGGGGGCACCGGCCTCGTCGTGCCCCCGCGCAATCCGCGGGCGCTCGCCGACGCGTGCGTCGCCCTGTTGCACGACCCGGAGCGTCGCGCACGGCTGGGCGCCGCCGCCCGCGCCCGTGCGCTCGAACTCTTCACCGTCGAGCAGAATCTCGCCGCGTTCCGGGGCATCTACCTGGAACTGATGTCGCTCGCGCCGGTACGGCGCGACACCGAGGCCGTGGGCGCGTACGGGGAGCCGCTGCCGTTCGCCCACCCCGCCGAGGCGTACGTCCCGGGCCACTGGACCGCCGTCCGGCGACGCCCGGCCGTTCCGGCCCCCGCCGCGACCCCGGCGCCCGCGACCCGGGCCGCCGCGCCCGCCTGCGCTCCCGCCGCGCCCGCGACATGGGCGTCCTCCGCCCGGACCAGGACGGCGGCCAGGCCCGTGGTCGTGGGGCTGCCGGTCGGGGCGTCCGCCGGCCCGGGAAAGGGGGACGGCGATGTCTGACGCGCTCACGACGCCGCCCGAAGACGCGGCGGACGCCGGTACCGCCACCTGTCCGGGCGCCTTCACCGGTCCCGCTCCCGCCACCGGTCCCGCTCCCGCCACCGGTCCCGCTCCCGCCACCGGTCCGGCCTCCGCCACCGGTCCGGCCCCCGCTTCCGGTCCCGGTTCCGTGCGGAAGCCGGCCGTCCGGCGCGGGCCCGCCGACCCGGTCAAGGCGCTGCTGCACCGCCACCGCGAGCTGTGCGAACGCGCCGTCGACCCCCTGGAGATCGCCGCGGGCCTGGAGGCGCACGGCGTCACCGACCGCACCGCCGCCCGCTTCCGGCACCGCGACGTCTTCTCACTCGCCGAAGAGCTGTACGCGCGCGTGCCCCACACCGGAGCCGCGCCCACGGCCGTGGCGGAAGCGGCGGCCGCGGGGACCGGCCCGGTGCCGACCGGACAGGCGTCGGCAGGGCGGGCGCCGACCGGGTGGGTGGCGGTCGCGCTCGTGCCCGGCGCCGTCTGCGCCGTCACGGTCGCCGGCCTGTCGGTCGCCGGGGGGCCCGCGCGGTTCGCCGTGGGCGCGGTCGGCGCCGTGGCGCTCGGCGTCGCGCTCCGGCTCTGCCTGCGCGGCGGTCCGCTGCGCACCACCGGCCGCACGAAACCCGGCACGCGCGTGTGGGTCGCGCTGCTCGTCGCGTACGCCGTGTACGGGAACGGCCTGCTCGACCAGGTCCTGCGCGGCGGCCCGGACGCAGGCCCGGCCCCCGAGCTCGGCCCGCTGCTCGGGCTCGCGTTCGCCGTCGCACCCGCCGCCTGGTGCGCGCACCTGTTCGGGACCCGGGCCAGGCGGCGGCTCGCGGACAGCGGGAGCCTGGAGGAGTTCGCGGCCCGGACCCGGCCCCTGCTGCTCGGCACCGTCGCCCTCCACACGGCGGCCGTCGCCGTGCTGCTGGCGCTCGCCGACCTCCCGTCCGGCCCCGGCGGACCGCGGGCCGGGGTCGTCGTACCGGCCACCGCGCTGGGCGCCCTGCTGTTCCTGGCCCGGCTGCTCACCGTGCACGGCCGCGCCCGAGCGGCCTCGGCGGCCCTGCTGGCCGCCTGCGCGGCGGAGGCGTTCGCCGTCGCGTCGGTTTTCGCCGGGCGGCTGCCGGGCTTCGACGCGCTGGCCGCGCCCGTGCACGCCGCCGTCACGGCGTGGGGGCACAGCGCCGTACCGGCCCTCGCGTGCGGGGCGGCCGCGGCGGCCCTGCTCGTCCACGCCATGACCGTACTCACCCGGGCGTCCGCGCACGCCGCCGCCCAGCCGTGACGCCCCCACGAACCCCAGCGACACCCAGCTGACGTCACGAACCCCGACGACCTCAGCGATCCCCTCAAGGAGACAGAAGACATGACCCCCCATTCCCTCGCCACGGCCGTCCGGCACGAAGGGGCCGCGCGATGAGGGTGCTGCTGCTCGGTGCCACAGGGTTCATCGGCCGTTTCGTCGCCGACCGGCTGCTCGCCGACCCGGCCGTGCACCTGACCGCCCTCGGGCGCCGCGACGACTCCGACGTGCGGTTCGACCTCGCCAGCGGCAGTCCCGGCGCGCTCACCCGGTTCCTGGACGCCGTCCACCCCGGTGTCGTCATCAACTGCGCGGGCGCCACCCGTGGCGGGGCCCGCGACCTCACCCGGCACAACACGGTCGCCGTCGCCACCGTCTGCGAGGCGCTGCGGCGCAGCGGCTGCGGGGCGCGCCTGGTCCAGCTGGGCTGCGCGTCCGAATACGGTCCATCGCAGCCGGGCTCGTCGACGGCCGAGGACGCCGTACCCCGCCCCGGCGGCCCCTACGGCGTGTCCAAGCTGGCCGCCACCGAGCTGGTACTCGGCTCCGGCCTGGACGCGGTCGTCCTGCGTGTCTTCTCGCCGGTCGGCCCCGGCACCCCGGCCGGTTCACCGCTCGGCCGGCTCGCCGAGGCGATGCGCCGCGCCATGCAGTCGGGCGACGGCGAGCTGAAGCTCGGCGGCCTGGGCGTGCAGCGCGACTTCGTGGACGTACGGGATGTCGCGCGGGCCGTGCACGCCGCGTCCCTGTCGGCGGCGCAGGGGGTCGTCAACATCGGTACGGGCCGCGCGGTACGGCTCCGTGACGCGGCCGCCGTGCTCTCCAGGGTCGCCGGGTACTCCGGCGCGCTGCACGAGCTGGACGCTCCGGCCGTACGCCCGGTGATCGGTGCCCAGCGCGGTGAGTCGCTGCCCGACCACCTGGTCGCGGCGCCGCACCCGTACCCCGACGGCTGCGGGAGCTGGCAGCAGGCCGATGTGCGGACCGCGCGCGACCGGCTCGGCTGGCGGCCCCGGATCAATCTCGAGGAGTCCCTCGCCGACATCTGGATGGAGGCGGCATGCCGCATCTGACCCGGCCGGACCAGGATCTGTCCGCCGCCGGTGCCGAACAGCTCGGCTTCGGCGTCCCCGGCTACGCCCACCCGCTGGTCGCGCCGGCCGAGTGGGCCGAACTGACCCGGCCGGGCACGCCCGTGCACTGGGCCGTCCTCAACGTGGCGGACGGCCCCGGGACGCGGCCCGACCCGCACTGCCTGGAAGCGGCCGGGAAGCTGCGCCGCGCAGGCGTCCGGGTGCTGGGCCACCTCGATCTGGCGCACGGTTCGCGGCCGTTCGCCGAGGTGGTCGCCGACGCCGACCGCTACCTCGACTGGTACCGGGTGGACGGCTACCTGCTGGACCGCTGTCCCAGGGACCGGGCGGACCTGCCCGCCGTGCGGCGGGTCACGGCGACGCTGGAGGAGCTCCTCGACCACGCGGACGGCGGGCACCTGGTGCTGGGGCACGGGGCGCACCCGTATCCCGGCTACGCCGAGATCGCCGACCAGCTGGTGACCTTCTGCGGGCCGTGGACCGATTACCGCTGGTCACAGGTGGCGGAGTGGACCGCCGACCATCCGCCCGAGCGGTTCGTGCACCTCGTCCACGGGGTGCCGCGCACCCATCTGGAGGAGGCGACACGGATCGCCCGCTGGCAGGGGGCCGGGACGATCTTCTTCACCGACCGGACCGGACAGAACAACCCATTCGAGGCGCTGCCCGGCTACTGGGACGAAATCGTCTCGCAGATCGGACCGGGTGTCTCGGAATGAGAAGGGCCGTGGCAGTGTTACGGGAAGTATCGTCCCCGCCCGCGCGGGGGTAGTCCCGTACTAACATACGACCAACGGAGACCCCGTGTCGCTGCCACCCCTGGTCGAGCCGGCTGCCGAGCTCACCGTAGACGAGGTCCGCAGGTACTCCCGCCACCTGATCATTCCCGACGTCGGGATGGACGGGCAGAAGCGGCTGAAGAACGCCAAGGTGCTGTGCGTGGGCGCCGGCGGCCTCGGGTCGCCCGCCCTGATGTACCTGGCCGCGGCGGGTGTGGGCACGCTGGGCATCGTGGAGTTCGACGAGGTCGACGAGTCGAACCTGCAGCGCCAGATCATCCACAGCCAGTCCGACATCGGCCGGTCCAAGGCGGAGTCCGCCCGGGACAGCGTCCTCGGCATCAACCCGTACGTGAACGTGGTCCTTCACGAGGAGCGGCTCGAGGCCGACAACGTGATGGACATCTTCAGCCAGTACGACCTGATCGTGGACGGCACGGACAACTTCGCCACGCGCTACCTCGTCAACGACGCGTGCGTGCTGCTGAACAAGCCGTACGTCTGGGGCTCGATCTACCGCTTCGACGGTCAGGCGTCCGTCTTCTGGTCCGAGCACGGCCCCTGCTACCGCTGCCTCTACCCGGAGCCCCCGCCGCCGGGCATGGTCCCCTCCTGCGCCGAGGGCGGCGTCCTGGGCGTGCTCTGCGCGTCCATCGGCTCCATCCAGGTCACCGAGGCGATCAAGGTCCTGGCCGGCGTGGGCGACCCGCTGGTCGGCCGGCTGATGATCTACGACGCCCTGGAGATGCAGTACCGCCAGGTCAAGGTCCGCAAGGACCCGAACTGCGCGGTGTGCGGCGAGAACCCGACCGTCACCGAGCTCATCGACTACGAGGCGTTCTGCGGCGTCGTGTCCGAGGAGGCGCAGGAGGCGGCCGCCGGCTCGACCATCACTCCGAAGCAGCTCAAGGAGTGGATCGACGACGGCGAGAACATCGACATCATCGACGTCCGCGAGGTCAACGAGTACGAGATCGTCTCGATCCCCGGCGCCCGGCTGATCCCGAAGAACGAGTTCCTGATGGGCAACGCCCTGCAGGACCTGCCGCAGGACAAGAAGATCGTCTTGCATTGCAAGACGGGTGTCCGCAGTGCGGAAGTCCTCGCGGTGCTGAAGTCCGCGGGCTTCTCGGACGCGGTCCACGTCGGCGGTGGCGTCATCGGCTGGGTCAACCAGATCGAACCGGAGAAGCCGGTCTACTAGTTCCGGTCGGAAGACGAAGGGGCCTGCCCACCTCGTGTGGGCCGGCCCCTTCGCACGTCGGCCGTGCGCCGTCCGTGCCTACGAGCGTCCGTACCTACGAGCAGGTCATGCCGTCCGACGGGACCTTGCCCTCCAGCAGGTAGCCGTCGACCGCCCGCGTCACGCACGCCGACGAGCCGTAGGCGCCATGGCCCTCGCCCTTGTTGGTGATGAGGACGCCGACGCCGTCGCCGAGCCCGTCCGCCATCTTCGGCGCGCCTTCGTACGGGGTCGCGGGGTCACCGGTGGTGCCCACCACCAGGATCGGTCCCGCGCCCGGCGCGCTGACGTCCTGGGTGACGGCCTCGCCCTTCACCGGCCAGTTGCCGCACCAGCCCGCCAGGTCCCAGGCCAGGAACTCGCCGAACACCGGCGATATCCGCCGGAACTCCGGCAGCAGCCCCTTCGCGTCGGCGAGCGTCGGCCGCTCGCTGGTGTCCGCGCACGAGATCGCCCGCTGGGAGTGGCCCTGCGTGCCGTAGCGCCCGCTCTCGTCGCGGTCGTTGTACGAGTCGGCGAGCCCGAGCAGTTCGTCCCCGGTGCCGCTCTCGGCCTCCTCCAGCGCGCTCGTCAGATACGGCCAGCTGCTCTCGGAGTACAGCGGCAGCACGATGCCCGTGAGGGCCAGGCTCTGCGTCAGTTTCCGCCCGCTGCTGGTCGGCAGCGGCTTCCGGTCGAGCCGCTCCAGCAGCCGGGCCACACGCGCGGTGCCCGCCTCCGGGCTCTCGCCGGTGCTCGTGAAGTAGTTGTTCAGGGCCCGCTGGAAGCCGGTCGTCTGGTGGCGGGCGTGCGCCTTCGCGTCGGCCGTCGGGTCGACCACCGCGTCCAGGACGGTCTTGCCGACGTTCTTCGGGAACAGGTGCGCGTAGGTGCTGCCCAGTTGCGTGCCGTACGAGTAGCCGAAGTAGTTGAGCTTGTCGTCGCCGAGCACATGCCGGACGAGGTCCAGGTCCCGCGCGGTGTTCGTCGTGGTGACATGGGGGAGCACCTTGCCGGACCGGCGGGCGCAGCCGGCGCCGAAGTCCGTGGCGTCCTTCAGATAGGCGGCCTCCTCGGCCGCCGTGTCCGGCGTGAGGTCGACCCGCGCCTCGGCCCGCTCCTGCTCGCCGTCGTCCCGGCACACCACGCCGGCGCTCTCCGCGACCCCGCGCGGATCGAAGCCCACCAGGTCGTACCGCTGGTTGATCGCCCGGTACTCGTCGGCCGACGGAGGCAGCGTCTGCACACCGGACGCGCCGGGACCGCCGAAGTTGAACAGCAGGGAGCCGATCCTGCGGTCCCGGTCGCGGGCCTCCTTGCGGATCAGGGCGATCGGGATCGTCTCCCCGTCCGGCTTCGCGTAGTCCAGCGGGACGTCGACGGTCGCGCACCGCCACTGCGAGCCCGGCTGCTCCCCGCCCTCGGGCGCCCGGCACGAACGCCAGTCCGGCTTCTGGCCCGTGAGCGACGCGGGCAGGGCCGGCAGGCCCGCGGAACGGCCGGCCCCCGGGTCCGCGTTCTTCCCGCCGGAACCGCTCGTGGGCCCGCCCGACGCCCCGTCGGCCACGCTGTCGCAGCCCGTGACCACTCCGGTCAGCAGCACCGCCGCCGCGGCCAGAGCCCCGGCCCGTATCTGGCCCGCCCGTACCCGACCGGTCCGTGCCCCATCCGCCCGTACCCGCATGGACATCCGTCCCACCCCAGCCCTTCCCCCGACCGCTTGATCGAATGCCATCGTAGGCGGACCCACCGACAGTCCCGTCCCCGGACGGCGACGACTGCGACGCGAGTCACGGACAGACGGTTCCGGCGGCCGGCGCCCTGCCGTCCAGCAGGTACGCGTTCACCACCCGCTGCACGCAGGCGTCGCCGCTGTTGTACGCGCCGTGGCCCTCGCCCTTGTACGTCACCTCGATGCCGACCCCCTTCCCGAGCGCCGCCGCCATCGCCTTGGCGCCCTCGTACGGGGTCGCCGGGTCGCCGGTGTTGCCGATGACGAGGATCGGCGCCGCACCGGGGGCGCTGACGTCGGGGTGCTCCCACGTGCCCGGCACCGGCCACTCGGAGCAGCCCAGCAGGCCCCAGCCGAGGAAGTCGCCGAACACGGGCGACGCCTCCCGGAACTCGGGGAGTCTCTCCTTCGTCCGCTCCAGCGTGTACCGGTCCTTGTCGTCCACGCAGTTGATGGCGGCGTTGGCGGCCTGGAGGTTGCTGTAGCGGCCCTGCGCGTCACGGCCGTTCATGGAGTCCGCCAGGGCCAGCAGCAGGGCGCCCTGCCCGCCGTCCGCCTCGTCGAGGCCCTGCTCCAGATACGGCCAGTACTCCTTCGAGTACAGCGCCTGGGCGATGCCGTTCATGGCCTGCGACTGGGTGAGCCGGCGCTCCCCGATACCGGCGATCGGCTTCCTGTCCAGCCGCTCCAGCAGGTCCCTGACGAAGCCCTCGATCTCCTGCGGTGTGCTGCCCGGCAGCACGCAGGCGTCGCCCCGGTCGACACAGTCCTCCGCGAAGTGGCGTAGCGCCAGCTGGAACCCCTTGGCCTGCCCCAGCGCGCCTTCCGCACTGTCGCGGGTCGGGTCGACCACGGCGTCGAAGACCGCGCGGCCGACCTTCTCGGGGAACAGGTGCGCGTAGACGCCACCCAGTTCGGTGCCGTAGGAGATGCCGAAGTAGTGCAGCTTGTCGTCGCCGAGCACCTGGCGCATCAGGTCCATGTCCCGGGCGGCGTTGACCGTGCCGACGTGCGGCAGTTCGGCGCCCGACCGCTCCTCGCACGCGTCGGCGTACTTCTTCACGGCGTCCTGGAGCCTCTTCTCCTCCGCCGTGTCGTCGGGCGTCGAGTCCATGGCGTAGAAGGCGTCGAGCTCACGGTCGTCCATGCACTCGACACCGACGCTGCGGCCGACCCCGCGCGGGTCGAAGCTCACCAGGTCGTAGCGGGCGCGGAGCTTCTCGTAGTCAGGGGCGAAGGCGGGCAGACCGGTGAGCCCCGAGCCGCCGGGACCACCGAAGTTGAAGATGAGCGAGCCGATCCTGTCCGACTGGTCGCGGGCCCTGGCACGGATCAGGGCCAGTTCGATGGTGTCCCCGCCCGGGTCGCCGTAGTCGAGCGGGGCGTCCATGAACGAGCACTCCCACTTCGCCCCGCCCGGCAGCGGGGACGGCGCGGTGCCACCGCCCTGCTCGGCGGAGGGCGCGGGGCACGCCGTCCACTCCAGCTTCTGCGTGGCGAAGTCCCGCGCCGCGTCACCGTCCGGGCCGTCGCCCTCGCCGTTCCCGCACCCCGCGGTGAGCAGCAGGGCCGCGGTCGTCACCGTCACGGCGGCGGCACGGCCGGTGGCGCGGGTGCCGGCGCGGGTGCTGGCACGGCCGGTGGCGCGGGTGCTGGCACGGGCGGCGGTTCGCCAGGTGGCGCGGGGGGTCGGCATGCGTCCATGCTGCGCCCGCCACCGCGCGGGCGCCCGCGACGAACGGCCATGCGGGTGGCCGGCGAGTGGTGCCGGGCCGGAGCCGTGGCGGATCCGGCCCGTAGGCCAGTCGGGCGGTTGGGCGGTTGGACGGGCGTGGAGTCGGACGGTCGGGCGGTCGGGCGGGCGTGGAGTCGGACGGTCGGGCGGTCGGGCGGTCGGGCGGTGGGAGGGATGCGCCGGTCGGGCGGTCAGAGGGGTACGACGGTGATCTCCGTCGCCTTCACGCTCGCCCAGACCTCCGCGCCCTCCGCCAGGCCGAGTTCCGCCGCGGCGGCCGGGGTCACCTCGGCGACCACGTCCAGTGCGGCCGGGGCGCCCGACACGAGCACGCGGAGCCTGGCGCCCTGCGCGGTCAGTTCCCGGACAGTGCCCCGCCACACGTTGCGCGGGCTGCCCGACGGACGGCTCCGGTGCAGCGACACGGCCTCGGGCGGGACCACCGCCAGCGCGGGTGCGCCGTCGGCGGGCGCCGGGTCGGCGGCCGTCACCAGCCGGGCACCGCCCTCCAGGTCCAGGCCGCCCTCCCGCGCGGTGCCCGGCCAGGCGTTGCGGCCCAGCATCCGCGCCACCCACGGGGAGCGCGGGTGCCGGGATACCTCGGCGGGCGGGGCGTACTGGACGAGGCGGCCGTCCTCCAGGACGAGCACCCGGTCGGCCAGCGACACCGCCTCGACGGGGTCGTGCGTCACCATCAGGCACACGCCCGGGAACCCGGCCAGGTGGCCGCGCAGCGCGTGCCGAACCCGCGCCCTGGCCGTCTGGTCCAGCGCGGCCAGCGGTTCGTCGAGGAGCAGCAGCCGTGGCCGCGCGGCCAGCGCCCGTGCCAGCGCCACCCGCTGGGCCTGCCCGCCGGACAGCTCGCCCGGCCTGCGGTGGGCGAGATGGCCGACACCGAGCCGGTCCAGCCGGTTCTGCGCCTCCACGCGCGCGTGGGCCCGGGAAACGCCCTGGGCGCGCAGCCCGTACGCGGTATTGGCCAGCGCGGACAGATGAGGGAAGAGGGCGCCGTCCTGCGGCACCCAGGCGATGCCGCGCCGGTGCGGCGGCAGCGCCGCGAGTTCGCTGCCGCCCAGCCGCAGGGAGGTCGCCGTGGCGCGGGGGGTCAGGCCCAGCAGCGCCCGTAGCAGGGTGGTCTTGCCCGCGCCGTTCGGCCCGACGACGGCGACGGTCGTACCGGCGGGCACGTCCAGGTCGAGCGCGGTCGCCCCGGACACCCCGGCGGTCAGCGGCCACAGGTCCCCGCCGTGTCCGCCGCCGTGTCCGTCGGCGCGTCCGCCACCGCGTCCGCCGCCGTTCACCGGGGCCGGTCCGCGCCCGGGGACTCGACCCCCGGTGTCCTGCCCCGGCGCCCGGTCGTCGGTGTCGTGGCCGGGTTCCGGGTCCCGTCCCGTGTCCGGTACCGCGCCGGGCTGCCGTACGGTCGCCGCCCCGCCCAGCCAGCGGCCGCGCAGGGCCGCCAGCACCGTCGTCGCGACCACGAGCAGCAGCAGGGACACCGCCACCGCGCCGTCGGGGTCGTTCTGCAGCAGCAGGTACACCTGGAGCGGCAGCGTCTGCGTCGTGCCGGGCAGATTGCCCGCGAACGTGATCGTCGCCCCGAACTCGCCCAGGGCCCGCGCCCAGCACAGCGCGGCGCCCGCCACCAGACCCGGGCTCACCATCGGCACGGTGACGGTGAAGAACGCGCGCAGCGGGGTGGCGCCCAGGGACGCGGCCGTCTCCTCGTACCGGGGGTGCAGTCCGGCCAGCGCACCCTCCAGGCTGATCACCAGGAACGGCATCGACACGAACGCCGCCGCGACGACGGCACCCGCCGTCGAGAACGGCAGCGTCACACCGAACCAGTCCGCCAGCACCCCGCCCAGCAGCCCGCGCCGCCCGAACCCCTGGAGCAGCGCCACGCCCGCGACGGTCGGCGGCAGCACCATCGGCAGCATCACCAGACACCGCACGAGGGCCTTCCCCCGGAACGGCACCCTGGCCAGCACCCACGCCAGCGGCACGCCCAGGAGCAGCGAGAGGAGCAGCGCCCACACGGACACCACGAGGGACAGCCCGAGCGCCTCGCGCACCTCGGGGGCGGTCAGCCGCTCAGGCAGCGTCGCCCAGGGGGCGTGCACCAGTACCCCGGCGAGCGGCAGCAGCAGGAACACCACGGCGACCAGCGCGGGCAGCACGAGCGCGATCGGCCCACGTGCGCCTGCCCGTGCGCCTGTACGCCCCCAGCCTCGCGTACGTCGTTCCGCGCCCTTGGGCTCGCGGCCCCGCGCAAGGGACGTCATGGCGTGCCGAACCCGGCCGCGCGGAGCAGCTCGCGGGCCTCGTCCGAGCCGAGCCACTTCACGAACCCGGCCGCCGCCCCGGCATGGGCGGACGAGTCGAGGGTCGCCGCAGGATAGGACGCGACGGCGTTCTGCGCGTCCGGCACCGCCACCGCGTCCACGGTGTCCCGCGCGGCCGCCGCGTCGGTGGCGTACACGAGTCCGGCGTCGGCCTCGCCGATTTCCACCTTGCTGAGCACCGCGCGGACGCTGGGTTCCTGGGAGACCGGCCGTACGCGCACGCCGGCCGCGTCGAGGATCTTCTGGCTGTACCGGCCCGCCGGAACCTCGGGTGCGGCCAGCACCACCTTCAGACCGCTCTCGGACAGGTCCTTCAGGCCGGTGATTCCGGCGGGATTGCCCTCGGCGGTGGCGATGGTGAGACGGTTCGTGGCGATGACGACGGGGTCGCCCGTCCGGTCGGCGAGGCCCTCCATGGTCGCGGTGTCCGCGGTGACGAGCGCGTCGGCGGGCACCCCCTGGCGTACCTGGGAGGCCAGTTCCTGGGAGCCGGCGAAGGAGAAGCGGATCGCGGTGCCGGGGTGGGACTTCTCGTACGCGGCCCCGGCCTGTTCGAAGACGTCGGTGAGCGAGGCGGCGGCCAGCACGGTCAGCCGCACCTCATCGCCGCCCCGGCCCGACCCCGGGGGGCTGCCACACGCGGTCAGCGGCATCAGGAGGGCGGCGGCGATCACGGTGCCGCCGAGCCGTCGTCCTGTGCTGCGTCGCATGAGTTCTCCCGGGAGTGCGGACACGTTCGGCCGCTCGGTGGTACGGCCGATTCCTTCGGTCGTTCGGTCGTTCGGCCGATTCTTCGGTCGTCCGTCGTCCGTCGTCCGTCGTCCGTCGTCCGGTCGTCCGGCCGAACGGTCGGTGACTCGCGCGGTCGGCGACCGATCAGACGCGGTCGATATGGACATTGGTCGACTTCACGCGGGCCACCGCCTCCATGCCGACCTCCAGGCCGAGCTCCTCGACGGCCTCACGGGTGAGGAGCGAGACGAGCCGGTGCGGACCTGCCTGGATCTCCACCTGCGCGGCGACATCGCCGAGCTTCACCGCCGTGATGATCCCGGCGAAGGCGTTGCGCGCCGAGGTGTACGGGACGTCGCCCTGCTCGTCGGGCTGCTGGGCCAGCTCGACCGCGAAGGACGCCAGCGCGGGCCCGTCGACCAGCCGCCTGCCCGTCCCGTCCCTGCGGGTGGGCAGCCGCCCGGCGTCGGCCCAGCGGCGGACGGTGTCGGCGCTGACGCCGAGGAGCCGCGCCGCCTGCTGAGTGGTGTAGGACCGCATGTGCGGCAATGTAGGCGCGTCAGGTCCGCAAAGGCAAGCGCATGTGGGCGATCCGCCCGGCATCCGCGACCTGCCTCGTACGAAGGGACGAGCCCCGCCGTCCCGGTCCCTGCCGCAGAGAGGACCAGGCCCGCCCTACAGCGCGCCCTTGCGGGTGAGGAAGTTGAACGAGAACCACCCCGGCAGCACCGGCAGCCACAGCGTCAGCAGCCGGTACAGCAGCACGGCGGGTGTCGCCACCTCCAGCGGGAGCCCCACCGCCACGAGGCCGAACGTCAGCGCACCCTCCACCGCGCCGACACCGCCGGGTGTGGGCGCGGCCGAGCCGAGGGCGTTGCCCGCGAGGAACACCACCGCGAGACTCGCGTAGCTGAGCTGCTGGTTGCCGTCGTCGAACGCCCGGATCGACGCGTCGAGGCACAGCACGAACGTGGCGGTCAGCAGCAGCATCCCGCCGATCCCGGTCGCCAGTTTCACCGGCCGCTGGAGGACGTCCAGCATGCGCGGCACCACGCCCGCGAAGAGCGAGCGCAGCCGCGTCGACACGAACTTGCGCAGGGCCGGGATCGCCGTGACGACCAGCACCAGGACCGCCACCGTCAACAGGCCGGCGATGACCGTCCTGGACGGGGTGAAGTCCTGCGACTTCTCCGTCCCCGTGAGATAGCCGAACGCGAACAGCAGCAGGATGTGCGCGCCGAGCCCGAACAGCTGCGACGCGCCGACGCTCGCCACTGCCAGCCCGGGACGTACGCCCGAACGCTGCAGGAACCGCGTGTTGAGCGCCACACCGCCGACCGCCGCGGGCGCGACGATCTTGACGAACGACCCGGCCACCTGCGCCGCCACCGTCCGCAGGAACGGCACCCGCTCCGGGACGAAGCCCAGCAGGCTCATCGCCGCCGCCACATAGCTCAGTGCCGACAGCAGCACGGCCGCCGCGACCCAGCCCCAGTCCGCCTGGCTGATCGTCGACAGCGGCGTACGGGCGATCTGCGACAGCAGGAAGTACGCGGCGATGGCGCCGGCGATGAGACTGATCAGCGTGCGCGGTCTGATCCGCTCCAGCCGGACCGGCTCGACCGGCGCCTGTGGCCTTATCAGCAGCACCTGCCGACGGATCTGCGCGAGCAGGTCCTCCTCGCGGGCCTCGTCCAGCGCCTCCTCGATCGCCCGCTTCTCGGCCTGCTTCTCCGCCCGTACCGCCTTGCGGTCGGCCTTGCGGTCCACCGCGACGGCCTCGGCCTCGCCGGCGTCCTCCAGCCGCGCCCGCTTGGTGGCCTCGGACGCGGCGAGCACCGCGTCGCGCTCCCGCTGCGACCGCTCACGCGCCAGCTTCCGGAGCGTCGCGCGCGTGGAGCGGCTCAGCGCGATGGGCTGGAGCAGCGGCAGGCAGTCCGCGACCGTGTCGGGACCGAGCACCTCGACGGCGGCGGCCACCGCGCGCTCCGCGCCGACCCGCAGACCCAGGGTGGTGAGCAGCTGCGCGATGTCCATCCGCAGGACCAGCTCACCGGCGGCGATCTCACCGCCCCGCAGATCGGTGACGATCACCTTGCCGGAACGATCCACCAGGAGGGCGTCGCCCGTCAGCCTCCGGTGCGCGATGCGCCGCGACTGGAGGGCCCGCACCTGCTGCCAGGCACCCCGCACGACGTCGTCGGTGATCTCACCGTCGGCCAGCGCGTCGAGGGACCTGCCGCCCAGATGCTCGTACACCAGCATGACGGCGTCCGGGCCGAGCTCGGACGTGGCGATCAGCTTGGGCGCGTTGGCGCCGGCGGCGATCGCGGCGTACGCGAGCAGCGCCTCCTGCTCCAGGGCCTGGCGCAACGACTGGATGGACCGGCGCGTGGTGAAGCCGCGCAGCGTCAGCCGGCGCCACACCCGGTAGAAGAACCCCTGCGCCTGCTGCTCCCGGTCCACCACGGTCACATCGAGGGGGGAGCCCTCCTCCAGGGTGACCAGATAGCGGCGTCCGCGCTCGCCCTCGGCGGCGTCCGGCACGTCCTCGGCGCGCATCGCCGTCACCGGCCTGAAGCCGACGTGGCGCAGCCCGGCCAGCAGCGTCTGACCGGTGGGCCGGACGTTCGGCGACCCGACCGTGTACAGCGTTCCGTACGCGACGGTCCAGCCGATCAGCACGGTCAGGATGATCGAGAACGGCGTGGTGTAACCCGCCACCAGCATCGTGAACGCGTCGAGCAGGAGCACCACCCACAGCACGACGCGCCAGCGCGGCCTGCGGGCCATGCCCACGGCCGACATGTACGCGATGACGGGCGCCAGGTAGCCGTGCACCGGGTCCGTCAGCCCGCCCCCGCTCTGCGGCTGCGTCAGCGCGTCCTGGATGGTCCCGGGCGCCGCCCTGGCGACCCACAGGTCCGTGGCGAGGGTCACCCCGTGCGCCAGTACGGCGGCGAGTACGCCGTCCGCGATCCGCAGGCCGTCCCGTTTGATCAGCCGCTCGATCGCGAACGCGACGGGCACGAGGAGCACCGCGATGCTGGACACCAGACCGGCGACCTTGACGAACACGTCCGGGGCCTGGCCGGTGCCCTTGCTGATGTCCTGTTCGAGACCGGACGTCGTGCCGTGGGCGAAGGCCGCGATGGCGATGACGACGGCGATCGCGAGGATGCCGATCAGCAGCCGCATCAGGTCGGACGGCCGGTGCACGCGCGCGGGGAGCAGCGGTTCGTCACCGGAGACGCTGTCGTGCGCCTCCGGGTCGACGGACCGGGCCGCGGGATCGCCGAAGACACCGTCGGCCGGGATGCCTGCCGGGTCGTGGGACGTGCCGTGGGCCGGGGCGTCGGCGGGGTTGTCGGCCGGGGCGTGGAACAGGTCGTCGGACGCTCGGCCGGACGGGCCGTCGGACGTCCGGTCGGCCGGGTCGTGGGACGGGTCGCCGGACGCTCGGTCGGCCGGGTCGTGGGACGGGTCGTCCGCGTGCTCGGGGGGCGTCACCGGCCGTGCTTCCGGGCGTGCCCCGGTGCCAGGAGTGCCCGCCACGTCAGTCGGCCGCACGTCCTGCCCCTCCGCCTTCTCTGTGTCTTCTTGATCTCGTATCACCAGTCACCGCCCGGAAGATGGTGGCACGAGCGGGCGGCACCGCAGGGCATCAGGGTGCGTGGCACGTGGTGTCGGTGGTGTGGTGCAGGATGGACCGGGTGACTGCTGACGAGTTTCCCGAGGGTCTGCCCGATGGGCTCCCCGGCAGCCTCCCGGAGTACGCCGAGCGGGTGCTGGAGGTCGCCGAGCTGATCCCGCCGGGTCGGGTGATGACGTACGGGGACGTCGCCGAATGGCTCGGCGACGGCGGACCCCGCCAGGTCGGCCGGGTCATGGCGCTCTACGGCGGCGCCGTACCGTGGTGGCGCGTGGTCCGCGCCGACGGCAGGCTCCTGCCCGGCCACGAGTTGCGGGCCATGGACCACTACCGCGCGGAGGGCACCCCGCTGCGCGAGGCCGGGCGCGGCGCCGACGACCACGTGCCGCGCCTCGACATGAGGCGGGCCCGGTGGGACGGCGGGGCGCACACGATGGCTCACAATTGACAGCTTCCGCCATCCGGCGGCGCGGTGGACACTCCGGGGACCGTACGGAGTACGGGGCCGGCTCACGGCATCCTGTCCGTCGCGGGCGTGCACCGGCGTAGCGTCGTCGGGGCGCGGCACACCCCGCTCCCTCACCACCAGCACACCCACCAGGACCGGCGATCCACGTGAGTTCCTCCTCCACCACCCGGCGTACGCCGTACCACGAACAGGTACGGCCGGGGGTCCCGGGCGCCTACCGACTGGTGCGTACCCCGCCGGTTCCGGTCGATCCCCCTCTGCTGGACGCAGCGCAACGCGCGGTGGTTGACCACCCGGGCGGCCCCCTCCTGGTGCTGGCCGGGCCGGGCACCGGCAAGACGACGACGCTGGTCGAAGCGGTCGCGGCACGGATCGCGCGCGGCACCGACCCGGAACGGATCCTCGTCCTCACCTTCAGCCGCAAGGCCGCCGTGGAACTCCGCGACCGGATGACGGCACGCCTGCACGGCGAACGGAGCCCGCAGGCCACCACCTTCCACTCCTTCTGCTACGCGCTCATCCGCGCCCACCAGGACGCCGACCTGTTCGCCGAACCGCTGCGCCTGCTCTCCGGACCCGAGCAGGACGTCGCCGTCCGCGAGCTGCTCGCCGGGCAGCTGGACCTGGAACGCCAGGGCCTGGCCCGGATCCGCTGGCCCGACGAACTGCGGGCCTGCCTGACCACACGCGGCTTCGCCGACGAGGTACGCGCGGTGCTCGCCCGCTCGCGCGAGCTCGGCCTCGGCCCGCGCGCCCTGGGCGCCTTCGCCGAGCGCACCGGCCGCCGCGACTGGTCGGCGGCGGCCGGATTCCTCGCCGAGTACCTGGACGTCCTCGACATGCAGGGCGTCCTCGACTACGCGGAGCTGGTCCACCGGGCCGTCCTGCTCGCCTCCCGGCCGGAGGTCGCCGCACGGCTCACCGAGGGGTACGACGCCGTGTTCGTCGACGAGTACCAGGACACCGACCCGGCGCAGGTCCGGCTGCTGCGGGCGCTGGCCGGACACGGCAGGACCCTGTACGCGTTCGGCGATCCCGACCAGTCGATCTACACGTTCCGGGGCGCCGACGTGAACGGCATCCTCGACTTCCCCGAGACGTTCCGCACGACCGGCGGCGCACCGGCTCCGGTGGCCGTGCTGACCACCTCCCGCCGCTCGTCCGCCGCGCTGCTGTCCGCCACGCGGCTGCTCACCGCCCGGATGCCGCTGACGCGCCTGCCCGCCGCCAAGGTGCGGGCCCACCGGGACCTGGCCGCCGTACGGGACGGCGGGCGCGTCGAGACGTACACCTTCCCGACCGCCTCCACGGAGCTCGACAACATCGCGGACATCCTGCGCCGTGCCCACCTGGAGGAGGGCGTTCCCTGGCACGACATGGCGGTCCTGGTACGCGCGGGCGGCCGCACCCTGCCGAGCGTGCGCCGCGCCCTGACGGCGGCGGGCGTCCCCGTGGAGGTGGACGGCGCCGACGTCGCGCTGCGCCACGAGCCGGCCGTGGCGCCACTGCTGACGGCCCTGCGCGCCACGGCTACGGCCGCGCTCCCGCAGCCCGTGCCGGACACCGCCGATGACGCCGACGTCACCGGTGACGCCCCCGCGGCCGGGGCCGCCGCCGACGGGGCCCACGCCGCCGGTGACGCCCACGCGGCCGACGCCGCCGACGCGGCCCGGGACACCACTGAGCTCACCCCCGGCTCCGAGCCGGACGCCGCCCGCGACCCCGACACGGCAGCAACCGGCCCCGAGCCCGACCCCGACCACGGCCCCGAGCCCGACCACGGCCCCGAGCCCGACCACAGCCCTGGCCCCGACCCCGAATCCGAGCCCGACCCCGAATCCGAGCCCGACCCCGAATCCGAGCCCGACCACGGCGCTGACCCCGACCTCGAGCCCGACTACGGCCCCGAGCCCGACCACGGCGCGTCGTGGCTCGACACCGAGACCGCGCTGACGCTCCTCACCTCGCCCCTCGGCGGGATGGACGCCGCCGACCTGCGGCGCCTGGGGCGTGCCCTGCGCGACGAGGAGCGGGCGGGCGGCAATCCGTTCCCGGCACCCTCCGACGTCCTGCTCGCCCGTGCGCTGGCCGAGCCCGAGCGGCTCGCCGTGCACGACCCGTCCCACGCGCGCGGGGCGCAGCGCCTGGGCGCGCTGCTCCGCGACACCCGCCGCCTCCTGGAGCGCGGCGGCACCGCGGAGGAGGCCCTCTGGCTCCTCTGGGACGGCACCCCCTGGCCCGGCCGTCTGCAGCGCGCGGCGCTGCGGGGCGGCGCCGGCGGCCGCAACGCGGACCGGGACCTGGACGCCGTGTGCGCCCTGTTCGAGACGGCAGCCCGTGCGGAGGAGCGCACCGGCGGGCGCGGCGCGCTCAACTTCCTCGAAGAGCTCGAAGCCCAGGACATCGCCGCCGACACCCTGTCCCGGCGGGCGGTCCGCGCGGACGCCGTCCGCGTCATGACCGCGCACCGCTCCAAGGGCCTCGAATGGGGCCTCGTCGTGGTCGCCGGCGTACAGGAGGGCCTCTGGCCCGATCTGCGGCGCCGCGGCTCCCTCCTGGAAGCGGACCGCATCGGCGGCGACGGGATCGCGGAACCGCTGACACCCGGCGCCCTCCTCGCCGAGGAGCGCCGCCTGTTCTACGTGGCGGCCACCCGGGCTCGCGACCGGCTCGTCGTCACGGCGGTCAAGGCGCCCGCCGACGACGGCGACCAGCCGTCCCGCTTCCTCACCGAGCTGGGCGTCGAACCGAAGGACGTCACCGGCAGGCCCCGCCGCCCCCTCGCGGTCTCCGCGCTGGTCGCCGAGTTGCGGGCGACGACCGTCGACCCCGACGCGTCCCCGGCGCTGCGCGACGCCGCGGCCCGCCGGCTCGCCCGGCTCGCCGCGCTCACCGACGACGAGGGCCAGCCCCTCGTCCCCGCCGCCCACCCGTACCGCTGGTGGGGCCTGTACGACGCGACGCACTCCACCGTGCCCCTCCGCGACCGGGACCGGCCGGTGGCGCTGTCCGGCAGCGCCCTGGACCAGCTGGCCAACACCTGCGCGCTCCAGTGGTTCCTCGGCCGTGAGGTCAAGGCGGACGCCCCCGCCACCGCCGCCCAGGGGTTCGGCAACGTCGTGCACGTCCTCGCCGACGAGGTCGCGTCCGGCCGTACCCCCGCAGACCTCGCCGTGCTCATGGAACGCCTCGACTCGGTGTGGGAGGCGCTCGCGTTCGACGCCCCCTGGAAGTCCGCGCAGGAGAAGGAGCACGCGCGCGTGGCGCTGGAGCGGTTCCTGCGCTGGCACGTGATGGACCGCGGCGGCCGCGCGCCCGCCGCCACCGAGCACGACTTCGACGTCACCCTGGAGGCGGGCGACTACGAGGTGCGGATCCGGGGTTCCATGGACCGCGTCGAGCAGGACGAGCAGGGCCGCGCCTACGTGGTCGACTTCAAGACCGGCAAGCAGACCCCCACCAAGGAGGAGGTCGCCCACCACCCGCAGCTCGCCGTCTACCAGCTCGCCGTACGGGAGGGCGCCGTCGACGACGTCTTCGGCGGCGTCCGCCCGGAACCCGGTGGAGCCGAACTCGTGCACCTGCGCCAGGCCGCCCCCAAGAAGGAGGGCGGCGACGCCCATCCGCGCGTGCAGGCGCAGGAGCCCCTGGAGGGGGAGTGGGTCGGCGACCTCCTGGTGACGGCCGCCGGCCGCGTCCTGGACGAACGGTTCACCCCGAGCACCGGACAGCACTGCGAGAACTGCGCCTTCCGCGCCTCGTGCAGCGCCCGCCCCGAAGGCCGCCACATCGTGGAGTGAACCGGGGGGGGGAACGAACCGGGCGGTGACGCGGGGATCGAACGGGCGGTGCATCACGTGGAGTGGACCGGCCGCGTGGAACGGACCTGCCGCGCGGAGTGGACCGGCCGCGTGGAACGGACCTGCCGCGCGGAGTGGACCGGCGGTGGCCGCGAGCCGCCCACACACCGGCGGTGGCCGCGAGCCGCCCACACACCGGCGGTGAGCCGCCCACACACCGGCCGCGAGCCGCCCACACCGGCCGCGCACCCAGGTCGGCCGAGCCGCCGACGCCGACCGGGAGCCGCACCCGGGTCGGCCGGGAGCCGCCCAGCTCGGCCGGGGCTGTCAGTGGCCCCGGTTAGCCTTCTCCAGGTGACCGCACGCATCACCGACCCCGAGCAGCTCAAGGAGCTCCTCGGCATCCCGTTCACCCCGGAGCAGACGGCCTGCATCACCGCGCCGCCCGCCCCGCAGGTCATCGTGGCCGGAGCCGGCTCGGGCAAGACCACGGTGATGGCCGCCCGGGTGGTCTGGCTGGTCGGTACGGGGCAGGTCGCACCCGAACAGGTCCTCGGGCTCACCTTCACCAACAAGGCGGCGGGCGAACTCGCCGAACGGGTCCGTACCGCCCTCGTCCGCGCCGGTGTCACCGACCCCGACGTCATCGACCCCGACAACCCGCCGGGCGAGCCGCGCATCTCCACGTACCACGCCTTCGCCGGACAGCTCCTCACCGACCACGGCCTGCGCATCGGCCTGGAGCCGACCGCACGGCTCCTCGCCGACGCCACCCGCTACCAGCTCGCCGCGCGCGTCCTCCGCGAGGCCCCGGGACCGTACCCGGCGCTCACCAAGTCGTTCCCGACCCTCGTCAGAGACCTCCTCGCCCTCGACGCCGAGCTCGCCGAGCACCTCGTGGCCCCCGCCGACCTCCGCGCGTACGACACCGGACTGCTCGCCGCCCTGGAGACCGTCCGGCTCGGCAACGCCGACCTGCGGAAGATCCCCGAGGCGGCCGCCGCCCGCCGTGAGCTGCTGGACCTGGTCGTCCGCTACCGGTCCGCCAAACGCGACCGGGACCTGCTCGACTTCGGCGACCAGATCGCCCTGTCCGCCGAGCTCGCGCTCACCCGGCCCGAGGTCGGCACGATCCTGCGCGACGAGTTCCGCGTCGTCCTCCTCGACGAGTACCAGGACACCTCCGTCGCACAGCGGCTGCTGCTCGCCGGGCTCTTCGGGCAGGGCAGCGGGCACCCCGTCACCGCCGTCGGGGACCCCTGCCAGGCCATCTACGGCTGGCGCGGCGCGTCCGTCGCCAACCTGGACGACTTCCCCGAACACTTCCCGTACGCCGACGGGCGCCCCGCCTCCCGCTTCGCGCTCAGCGAGAACCGGCGCAGCGGCGGCCGCCTCCTCGACCTCGCCAACGGCCTCGCCGCGCCGCTGCGCGCCATGCACGCGGGCGTGGAGGCCCTGCGCCCCGCGCCGGGCGCCGAGCGCGACGGCATGGTGCGCGTCGCGCTGCTGCCCACCCAGGCCGAGGAGATCGACTGGCTCGCGGACTCCCTCGCCCACCTCGTCCGCACCGGCAAGGAGCCGGGTGAGATCGCCGTCCTGTGCCGTACGGCGTCCGACTTCCCCGCGATCCAGGCCGCCCTGGTCGCCCGTGACGTGCCGGTCGAGGTCGTCGGCCTGTCCGGGCTGCTGCACCTCCCGGAGGTCGCCGACCTGGTCGCGGTCTGCGAGGTCCTCCAGGACCCGGGGGCCAACGCCTCCCTCGTCCGGCTGCTCACCGGGCCGCGCTGGCGGATCGGCGCCCGGGACCTCGCCCTGCTGGGCCGGCGCGCCCGCCTCCTGGTGCACCGCTCGCGGGACGACGCGGACGCGGACGCGGACCAGCGGCTGGCCGCCGCCGTGGAGGGTGTCGACCCGGCCGAGATCGTCTCGCTCGCCGACGCCCTGGACACGTTCCTCGACACGGGCGGCACCCCGCGCGCGGGCGGTGCCCCCGGCGGCGGCACCAAGGACGACGGGCTGCCGTTCTCGGCCGAGGCACGCGTACGGTTCGCGCGTCTCGCGGCCGAACTGCGCGACCTGCGCCGCTCCCTCGCCGACCCCCTCATGGACGTACTCCACCGCGTCCTCGCCACCACCGGCCTGGAGGTGGAGCTGTCCGCGTCGCCGCAGGCCCTGGCCGCCCGGCGCCGCGAGACCCTGTCGCACTTCCTCGACATAGCCGCCGGATTCGCCTCCCTCGACGGGGAGGCGACCCTCCTCGCCTTCCTCGGCTTCCTCCGCACGGCCGCCCAGTACGAGAAGGGCCTCGACAACGCGCTGCCCGGCGGCGAGAACACCGTCAAGGTGCTCACCGCGCACAAGTCCAAGGGCCTGGAGTGGGACGTCGTCGCCGTGCCCGGCCTGGTGGCCTCGCAGTTCCCCAGCACCCGGTCCCGCGAGGCGTGGACCGCCCAGCCCCAGGTGCTGCCGCACGCCCTGCGCGGCGACGCCGCCACCCTGCCGGCCGTCGACACCTGGGACGCCAGGTCCCTGAAGGCGTTCAAGGACGCCATGAAGGACCACCAGCACACCGAGGAGCTCCGCCTCGGATACGTGACGTTCACCCGCCCGCGCTCCCTGCTGCTCGGGTCCGCCCACTGGTGGGGGCCCACCCAGAAGCGCCGCCGGGGACCGTCCCCGTTCCTCCAGGCGCTGTACGACCACTGCGCGGCGGGACACGGCGAGATCGAGGCATGGGCCGACGAACCCGAGGAGGACGCGGAGAACCCGGCCCTCCTGGCGGCCGCCTCGGACCAGGCGTGGCCGCTGCCCCTGGACGCCACGTCGCTGGCCCGCCGCCGCGCGGCGGCCGACACGGTCCTCGCCTACCTGGAGTCCCCGCCGGAGCCCGCGGGCGGGCACGGTGACGGGGCGGGCGAGCGGGACGACGCCCCATGGCCCGACGACGCCCCGCAGGCCGGGCAGGACCGGGACCCCGCGCGCGACCCGCACGACCCGCGCGACCCGCACGGCCCGGACGACCTGGCCGGTTTCTGGCCCGACGACGAGCCGGACGCCCCGTGGCCCGACGACGAACCGGACGCCCCGTGGCCGGGCGAGGAGGACGCGCCCTGGCACGAGGACAGCCCCGAGAAGCCGCCGCCCGCCCACGACCCGGGCGCCCACCCCGTACCCCACCAGCGGCGGGCCGCCCCCGCGCCGGTCCCCGGTGCTCCGCGTCCCCGGCAGGGCGGTCTCACGCCCGAGGAGGCCAGGGCCGTCACCTCCTGGGACCGCGACCTGGAGGCCCTCACGGGCGAACTGCTCAGGGCCAGGGCCACCACCCGGGACGTGCCGCTGCCGGTGTCGCTGTCCGCGTCGCAGCTGCTGCGTCTCGCCGCCGACCCCGACGGCTTCGCACAGGAGCTGGCCCGCCCCATGCCCCGGCCGCCGCAGCCCGCCGCACGGCGCGGGACCCGGTTCCACGCGTGGGTGGAGGCACGGTTCGAGGACGTGCCGCTGCCGATGCTCGGCCCCGACGAGCTGCCCGGGGGCGAGGTGTTCGCCGACGAACCGGAGATCGCCGACGAGCGGGACCTCGCCGCGCTCAAGGAGGCATTCGAGAACACCCCGTACGCCCACCGCACGCCCCACCGCGTCGAGGCGCCCTTCGAGCTCGTGCTGGCCGGCCGGGTGGTCCGCGGCCGGATCGACGCCGTCTACCGGGACCCGGACACCGGCGCGTACGAGATCGTCGACTGGAAGACCAGCCGTTCGCGCACCGCCGATCCGTTGCAGCTCGCGGTCTACCGGCTCGCCTGGGCCGAACAGCACGGGCTGCCGCCCGACGCGGTCACGGCCGCGTTCGTCTACGTACGCACGGGTGACGTCGTCCGCCCGGAGCCGCTGCCCGGCAGGGCCGAGCTCGAAAGCGTCCTGCTCGGTGAGACGGCAGACGAGACGACCCTCGGCGCCGGATAGGCTCAAGAGTATGAGCGAGACCCCGGACAGCGCCGTCCACACCGTACGTACGTACATAGCCCGGCACCGTGCAGCCTTCCTCGACGATCTCGTGGAGTGGCTGCGCATCCCGTCCGTGTCGGCGCAGCCGGAACACGCCCCGGACGTGCGGCGCAGCGCCGACTGGCTCGCCGCGGCGCTGAAGGGCACGGGTTTCCCGGTCACGGAGGTCTGGGAGACCGAAGGCGCACCGGCGGTGTTCGCCCACTGGCCGTCCGACGATCCGGACGCGCCGACGGTCCTGGTCTACGGCCACCACGACGTACAGCCCGCGGCCCGCGATGACGGCTGGGACACCGAGCCCTTCGAGCCGGTGATCCGGGGAAACCGCCTCCACGCGCGGGGCGCCGCGGACGACAAGGGGCAGGTGTTCTTCCACACACTCGGCGTCCGCGCCCACCTCGCCCTCTCCGGCCGTGAGACGCCCGCCGTCAACCTGAAGCTTCTCGTCGAGGGTGAAGAAGAGTCCGGCTCGCCGCACTTCCGGGAGCTGGTGGAACGCCACCGGGACCGGCTCGCCGCCGACGCCGTGATCGTCTCCGACACCGGCATGTGGTCCGAGACGACCCCCACCGTCTGCACCGGCATGCGCGGGGTCGCCGACTGCGAGATCGAACTGTACGGCCCCGACCAGGACATCCACTCGGGTTCCTTCGGCGGCGCCGTGCCGAACCCGGCGACGGTCGCAGGCCGCCTGGTCGCGGCCCTGCACGACGAGCACGAGCGCGTGACGATCCCCGGCTTCTACGACGGCGTCACGGAGCTGACCGGCGCCGAGCGCGCCCTCATCGCCGAGCTGCCCTTCGACGAGGCGGCCTGGCTGGCCACCGCCAAGTCCCGAAGCACCCTCGGGGAGGCCGGCTACTCCACCCTGGAGCGGGTCTGGGCCCGCCCCACCGCCGAGGTCAACGGCATCGGCGGCGGCTACCAGGGACCCGGGGGCAAGACGATCGTCCCCGCGTCCGCCCAGCTGAAGCTGTCCTTCCGGCTGGTCGCGGGACAGGAACCGGACAAGATCGAGTCGGCCGTACGGGACTGGGTCGCCGCCCGCGTCCCGGCCGGCATCCGCCACGAGATCACCTTCGGCGCGCCGACCCGGCCCTGTCTGACCCCGCTCGACCACCCGGCCCTCCAGGCCGTCGCCCGCTCCATGAGCCGCGCCTTCGACGGCGCGAAGATCCGCTTCACACGCGAGGGCGGGTCGGGACCGGCGGCCGACCTCCAGGACGTCCTGGCCGCACCCGTGCTGTTCCTCGGTGTCTCCGTACCGTCCGACGGCTGGCACGCGCCGAACGAGAAGGTCGAACTGGATCTGCTGCTCAAGGGCGTGGAGACCACCGCCCACCTGTGGGGCGAACTGTCCGCCGCACTCCGTTGAAGACGCTGAAGAGACGCTGAGAGACACCCATGACCCGGGGGAGTTGGAAGCACCAGTGAGCACCATCGGCAACGAGGTCGGCTACCGCCCGATCAGCCTCACCGTCCCGAGCGGTATCGACCGCGCGGCGCACCACCGTCTCGACGAGGCGTGGCTGGCGGCCGCGTGGAGCCACCCGACGACGCGTGTCTTCGTGGTCTCCGGCGGTCAGGTCCTGATCGACGACACGCCGGACGGGCGCACCGAGCTCGTCATGACGCCGGCGTTCGAGGCACCCGTCACCGAGACGCACCGCTACTTCCTCGGTACGGACGCGGACGGCGTGAGCTACTTCGCGCTCCAGAAGGACGCCCTGCCGGGCCGTATGGACCAGTCCGCCCGCCCGGCCGGTCTGCGGGAGGCGGGGCTGCTGCTGTCGCCGCGCGACGCGGGCCTGATGGTCCACGCGGTGGCCCTGGAGAACTGGCAGCGGCTCCACCGCTTCTGCTCCCGCTGCGGCGAACGCACGGTGATCGCGGCCGCGGGGCACATCCGCCGCTGCCCGGCGTGCGGCGCCGAGCACTACCCGCGCACCGACCCCGCGGTGATCATGCTGGTCACGGACGAGGACGACCGGGTACTCCTGGGCCGCCAGGTGCACTGGCCGGAGGGCCGCTTCTCGACGCTCGCCGGTTTCGTGGAGCCGGGCGAGTCGATCGAGCAGGCGGTGATCCGCGAGGTCTTCGAGGAGGCCGGTGTCACGGTCGGCGAGGTCGAGTACATCGCCAGCCAGCCGTGGCCCTTCCCGTCGAGCCTGATGCTGGGCTTCATGGCCCGCGCCACCTCGTCGGAGATCAACGTCGACGGCGACGAGATCGAGGAGGCCCGCTGGTTCTCCCGCGAGGACCTGCGCTCGGCCTTCGAGTCCGGCGAGGTGCTCCCGCCGTTCGGCATCTCGATCGCGGCGCACCTGATCGAGCTCTGGTACGGAAAGCCGCTGCCCAAGCCCGGCACAGCGGCCTGAGAAGGGCCGGCACCACCGGATCTGCCCGAACAACCGGATCGTCCCGAACAACCGGATCATCCGGAACAAGCGGATCGGCCGAAAAGCCGGAACAGCCGGAACAGCCGGAACAGCCGGAACGCCCCCTCGCGCCGATGAGGCGTAAGGGGGCGTTCCGGTCGTCGGGCCTCAGCTGGCCAGGGCCTGCTGCACCTGGGCCAGGCTGGGGTTCGTCATAACGACGTTCTCCCCGCCGGCGTGCGGCGTGACCAGCACGGTCGGGACGGTCTGGTTGCCGTTGTTGGCCTTCTCGACGAACGCGGCCGACTCGGGGTCCTGCTCGATGTTGATCTCGGTGTACGCGATGCCCTCGCGGTCCAGCTGGCTCTTCAGCCGGCGGCAGTAACCGCACCACGTGGTGCTGTACATCGTGACAGTGCCCTGCATCGTCTCGCGCTCCTCGGATTTCCGTCGGGGGTGCCTTCTCGCACCAGCAGAACGTACGTGACGGCCCCGCCATTCCCGTATAAGTACGACCGGCGGCCCCGCCCTGTGGACAGCCGCCGCAGCCGCCCCGGGCGACCTGGCAGCATGGCAGGGTGACAGCAGCAACGCACTCCACTCTCTTCCCGCAGGTCCCCGAGACCGTCGACGCGGTGCTCGACGGGCTCGACCCCGAGCAGCGCGAGGTGGCGACGGCCCTCAGCGGGCCGGTGTGCGTACTGGCCGGCGCCGGCACGGGCAAGACCCGTGCGATCACCCACCGCATCGCGTACGGAGTGAGGTCCGGCATCCTCCAGCCGAGCAGTGTGCTCGCCGTCACCTTCACCAACCGGGCCGCCGGCGAGATGCGCGGACGGCTCAGGCAGCTCGGCGCGAGCGGTGTCCAGGCCAGGACGTTCCACTCCGCGGCCCTGCGGCAGCTCCAGTTCTTCTGGCCGAAAGCCGTCGGTGGCGAGCTGCCCCGGCTGCTGGAGCGCAAGGTCCAGCTGGTCGCCGACGCGGCGGCCCGCTGCCGGCTCCGCCTCGACCGCACCGAGCTGCGGGACACCACCAGCGAGATCGAATGGGCGAAGGTCACCCAGACCGTGCCCGCCGACTACCCCGCCGCCGTCGCCAAGGCCCAGCGCGACGCCCCCCGAGACCCCGCCGAAATCGGCCAGATCTACTCCATGTACGAGCAGCTCAAGCGGGACCGCGGCCATATCGATTTCGAGGACGTGCTGCTCCTCACCGTCGGCATCCTCCAGGACCGGCACGACATCGCGGAGCAGATCCGCCGCCAGTACCAGCACTTCGTCGTGGACGAGTACCAGGACGTCTCCCCGCTCCAGCAGCGTCTGCTGGACCTGTGGCTCGGCGACCGGGACACCCTGTGCGTCGTCGGCGACGCCAGCCAGACGATCTACTCGTTCACCGGTGCCACCCCCGACCACCTGCTGAACTTCCGCACCCGCCATCCGCACGCGACCGTGGTGAAGCTCGTCCGCGACTACCGGTCCACCCCCCAGGTCGTCCACCTCGCCAACGGCCTGCTGAATCAAGCCACGGGCCGGGCGGCCGAACACCGTCTGGCGCTGATCTCCCAGCGCGAGCCCGGCCCTGAGCCCGTCTTCACCGAGTACGGGGACGAACCCACCGAGGCCGAGGGCACCGCCCGCCGTATCCGCGAACTGATCGCCTCCGGCGTCCCGGCCGGCGAGATCGCCGTGCTCTACCGGATCAACGCCCAGTCGGAGGTCTACGAACAGGCCCTCGCCGACGCCGGCGTCCCCTACCAGCTGCGCGGCGCCGAGCGCTTCTTCGAGCGCCAGGAGGTACGGGAGGCCGGCGCGGCCCTGCGCAGCGCAGCCCGCTTCGGCGGCAACGACGCGCTCCTGGACGACGTCGTCGACCTGCCGTCCCAGGTGCGGGCCGTACTGTCCACCAAGGGCTGGACGACCGAGCCCCCCGCGGGATCCGGAGCGGTCCGGGACCGCTGGGAGTCCCTCGCAGCGCTGGTCCGTCTCGCCGAGGACTTCGCCCGCGCCAAGCCCGGCGCGACCCTCGCCGACCTGATCGCCGAGCTGGACGAGCGGGCCGCCGCCCAGCACGCGCCGACCGTCCAGGGCGTCACCCTGGCCTCGCTCCACGCCGCGAAGGGCCTGGAATGGGACGCGGTGTTCCTGGTCGGCCTCACCGATGGCATGGTGCCGATCACCTACGCCAAGACCGACGAGCAGATCGAGGAGGAGCGGCGCCTGCTCTACGTCGGCGTGACCCGCGCCCGGCGCCACCTGTCCCTGTCCTGGGCACTGTCCCGGGCGCCGGGCGGCCGGGCCTCGCGGCGCCCCACCCGGTTCCTCGGCGGCCTGCGGCCCGGTTCCGCCCCGCGCGGCACCCGGGCATCCGGCGGCGCCGGCGGTGTCGAGCGCGGCGGCGGCCCCGCCCCGGAGCGGGCCCGGCGCCGCAGGGGCCCCGTCCGGTGCCGGGTGTGCGGCACGACCCTCACCGCCGCCGGTGAGATGAAACTGATGCGCTGCGAGGACTGCCCCTCCGGCATGGACGGGGCCCTGTACGAGCGGCTGCTCGCCTGGCGCGCCGACCGCGCCCGTTCGCTGGGCCAGCCCGACTACTGCGTGTTCACCGAGAAGACACTCATGGCGATCGCCGAGACGGTGCCGGCCACGGACGGCGAGCTCGCCTCCATCGCGGGGGTCGGCATCCGCAAGCTGAACCGCTTCGGCGCCGATGTCCTCGCCATCTGCGCAGGTCAGGACGGTGCGGACGCCGCAGACGAGGACTGATCGAAACTCGTCGGAAAAATAGTTTGCGCCCGCCCCAGTAGTCCCCATAGGTTCTTAACCACGAACAGCGGCTTCATGGAAGCCCTGTCCTCGTGCTGTACTTATCCGAATACGCGCGGGACCGGTTCCGACCGGTTCCCCCCGAGACGCCGAGAGGAGGCGATTCCAGTGATCAGCATCAACACCAGCTTCGTCAGCACCGCCAAAATGACCGATCGCTCGGTCGTCTCCGCCTGCACTCGCGGCCTCGGCATCTCCGGTTCGGCGTTCATCGGCTCCGGCATTCCCGGTTTCGCGGCCGTGCGTCCGGCGTCCCTCCTGGCGGCTCTCCCCGCCCTGGAGCGCAATGAGCGGCCGGCCAAGGCACTGGAAGCGGGAGTAGCAGCGGCAGAGGCCCAGGCCTATGCCTTTGCGGCGACCGGTGCCGAAACCAAGACGAAGACGCAGCAGCACCAGCACCACACGATGTGGGCCTTCCGCGGGCTCGAACCCTGGAGTGATCCAGCCTGATCCACGATCAGGCCGGCGCCTTCAGGGCCGCGGAACCCCACCCGGGATCCGCGGCCCTTCTGTTTTGCCCGAACGGGCGGAACGGAGCGAAGGGGCCTCGGGACAAGCAGAACCCGGTACCAGCCCACCGGCCAACAGGCCGGACCGACAAGACGAGGAAAAACACACCGTGCAACTCGAAGCGCACGCCCCGTCCGTACCGCCCTCCGAAACGATCCCCCCGCCCGGCCTCACGAAGGACCCCGAGTTGACCGCCCTCACCGCGCTGACCGCGCTCGACGACGCCATCGAGAACCTCGGCGTACCCGTCCCCTGCCGCTCCTACGACCCGGAGGTCTTCTTCGCCGAGTCGCCGGCCGACGTCGAGTACGCCAAGTCCCTCTGCCGCACCTGCCCGCTCATGGCCGCCTGCCTCGAAGGCGCCAAGGAGCGGCGCGAGCCGTGGGGCGTCTGGGGCGGTGAGCTCTTCGTCCAGGGTGTGGTCGTCGCCCGCAAGCGGCCCCGTGGTCGCCCGCGCAAGAACCCGGTCATGGCATGAACGCCGCCGGAACCATCGACCGTCCCCTCACGCACGATCCCAAGAAGCAGGCCCCGATGACCTCTTCCCCGAGCGAGCTCTCCGGCTCCGCCATCCCAGCTTTCACCACCACCGTCGGCGCGAACACCGCGCGTCAGAACAGGACCCGCGAAATGCAACTCATCCCAGAAGCCCTGGCCCGTGCGCATATGCACGAGCGACTGCGACAGGCCGACGCCGAGCGCGCGGGCCTGCGCCTGGTCGCGGCACGGCGTATGCAGCGGCGCGCCGAGCGCGCCTCGATGCGTGCCCGCCGTGCGCTGGCCATGGCCGTCATGCAGTGATGCCGCAGGGCGGTGCCCAGCACTGAACCCACCTGGCGAACAGCCGCGGGGGCCGGTCCGAACGGACCGGCCCCCGCGGTGCGTTGTGCGCGGCAACCGGGCCCGCCGGAGTTATCGTCTCGAGGTGAACGAGCGGACTTCCGACCCCGAGCGGCCGGGATCACAGCGTGTCGTGTGCTCCGGCTGCGGCAAGACGGCCGACGACCTCCCGGTGACCTGGACCTGTTCCGTGGAGAACGGCCAACGGCACTACTTCTGCGACGACTGTGCCCGCGCCCACATCAGGTCCATCGAGAGCAGACTCGACTCCGCCTGGTGGTGACGGCCGGCACCCGGCGATGACGGGCCGACCGCGTCCCACCCCACCGAGTCCCCCGACCGCGTCCCCCCCCGACTGCGCCCCCGACCGGGTCGCACCTGACCGCGTGCCAGCCGACCGTGTGTCATGCCGGCGCGTCCACCGCTTCCGGTTCCGCGTCGATGTCCTCATCCGGCAGGAACCCCGGCAGCCACGCTTCGAGCTCATCCCTCAGCCGCACCGTGCAGTTCAGCTGGCACAGCACTCCGATGGTGCTCAGTGTCACCCGGTGTATCAGCAGATACGACGGCGGCAGATTGAGCCGCTTGCCCAACTGGTACGCGGGGGAGCGGGGGTCCCCGATCCTCGCGGCCTGCGTACGGATCCAGCCCCGGGTGAACGTGAACGCGTCGACCTGCGCCGGCTCGATGATCGGCAGCAGATACTCCAGCACCGCGTCCGGGTCCAGGTCGATGCTGTCCTTGACGAACCCCTCGTCGCGGAGCAGCTCGTACACGGTCTCCGCCTCACCCTCCAGGGTCATCCGCAGACAGGTGCCGATGGTCTCCGGAAGGCCACCCGGAAGCCGGTCCACGGTGCCGAAGTCCAGCACACCCAGCCGGGCCGGTGCCCCGTCCTCGCCCGGCAGCAGCCGGAAGTTCCCCGGGTGCGGATCCGCGTGCAGCAGCCCCGTCCGCGCCGGCCCCGAGAACAGGAACCGCGCCAGCAGCTGCCCCGCCTGGTCGCGCTCCTCCTGCGTACCGTCCGCGATGACGTCCGCCAGCGGTATCCCGTCGATCCACTCGGTCACCAGCACCTGCTCGGACTGGTGCACCACATCCGGCACGACCACATCGGGGTCGTCGGCGAACTCCGCAGCGTGCTCCCGCTGCGAACGGGCCTCCAGACCGTAGTCCAGCTCCTCCGTGACCCGGTCGCGGAGCTCGGTGATCAGCGGCTTGACGTCCATGCCGGGGATGAGCGGGCCGAGCAGCCGGGCGAACCGGCTCAGCTGGGCCAGGTCCGACAGCAGCGCTTCACCCGCCCCCGGGTACTGCACCTTCACCGCGACCTCGCGCCCGTCGTGCCACACCGCACGATGGACCTGCCCGATCGACGCCGCCGCGGCGGGCTTCTCCTCGAACTCCAGGAACGACTGCCGCCAGTCCTCGCCCAGCCGTTCCTCCAGCACCGCGTGCACCGTACGGGTCGGCATCGGCGGCGCCGCTTCCTGCAGTCTGGTCAGCGCCGCCCGGTACGGCCCGGCCACCTCCTCGGGCAGGGCCGACTCGAAGACGGACAGCGCCTGCCCGAACTTCATCGCGCCGCCCTTCAACTCGCCGAGCACCTTGAACAGCTGCTCCGCCGTGCGCTGCTGGAGCTCACGTGCGACGATCTCGGCCGACTTGCCACCGATCCGTTTGCCGAGCCCCCAGGTCGCCCGCCCCGCGAAGCCCAGGGGCAACGCGGCCAACTTGGCGGTGCGGGTTACCGCCTTTCGGGGAAGATCCGACATGCGCCCCTCCAAATCCCAGCCTGCCGTGCCGCGTTCGTCCTCGGCCTGACTCCGGTGACGGCGGTTACCCGGCCATTGTGTCCTGCCCCGTTCCGACGCCGGAGGCGCGCTCCCCCTCGGTGCCGCCCGCGGCCCCGCACGGGCAGTCCCCATGGGGTGAGATCCGCTCGACCGACCAGTCCAGCAGCGGCAACGCCGCCTCCGACCGCGCGCCCGTGCTGGCCGGGAGATCCCCGTCCAGGAACGCCAGCGCGTGTGCGGCCGCCGCACCCGCCACCGCCGACGCGAGCCCCACGTCACAGGCGGGTACCGGATCGCGTCTGCCCGAGCGCCACTGCGCCAGCATCCGCGGCCACGCCGGGTCCCGGTCCGTCCGGCCCAGCTCCAGGCAGCGTGCGCACGCCGTACCCCCGGGCAGCACCAGCGGGCCGACCAGCCCCGTCGCCTCGACCACCCCCGCGTACAGGTGCGGCGTCCCCGTGGCCACCCAGCCGTCGGCGGTCACCGGATCCGGGGCGTACGCCGCGAGCCCGTCACGCGGAGCCACCACGACCAGCGAGAGCCCCGGCTCCCGGCCGCCCGGCACCGTCCCGGCCCGGGGCGGGCGACCGCCGGGCGCCGAGCGGTTCACCAGCTGCCGGGCCGCCGTGTCCCGCCGCTCACCGACCGCCTCCGGGGGCAGCCCGCCCGGTGCCACGTCCCACGGCTCCACGCAGCCGCCGTCCAACACCTCCACCCGGCCGATCCCCGCCGCCGACAGCAGCGCCGCGACGCTCGCGCCCACCCGGCCCGCACCCCGCACCTGCACCCGCATGCCGCCGCGCGCCGTCAGACGCCGTATCGCACCGCCCGGCTCGCGATGCACCACCGAGAGCGACGCCAGGTCGGCGCGCAGCCGGTCCAGCGCGCCGTCCGGTCTCCGTGACGGGGCGGCCGGCGGGTCGCCGGCCGCCCTGTCGTCCAGCAGCCCCGCGTCCGCCAGCCGCGCCAGCAGCGCCTCCAGCCGGCCGTCCGGGAGGCCGAGCGCCCGTGCCTCCTCGCGCAGCAGCGCCAGCCCCCGCGTTCCGTCCACCAGGGACAGCAGGCTGCCCGTCGTGGTGTCCACCGGGCCGACGACCACCGCGTGCGCCGGTGTCGCCCCGAACTGGACGTACTGCAGATTCCGCCAGGCGCGCCGCAGCGCCGGCTTCACCGTCGGATGCATATCCCGCCCCCGTGCTCTCGATCCCCGTCGCGATCCCGCCCCGTCGCGTTCTCGCCCCGCGCGCCGATCTCGACCGTTCCGCTCACCGATCTCGGCCGTCCCGCTCGTGCTCTTTCACCGTCAGAATGCGGTGCGCGGGCGATTCGCGCGGAAAGTTGTCCACAGGGCCGGGGTATTAGTCGTTCAAATGGTGCAGGCTGTGGACGGATGCTGCGCGAACCCTCCCGGAGGCGGGACTTCCCCCGTGGACAGCGGGTAACGTCGAAGCGTGCCCGCCGACCCACAGCGCAGCCCGACCACCAGTCCGATCCGTGGCGCCCAGACCCCCCGCGGACCAGGGACGACCGCGGTCGAGGTGCGCAGGAGTTCACGGCGCAGCAGGACGGTCTCGGCCTACCGCGAGGGCGACCGGACCATCGTCCTGATCCCCGCCCGGATGTCCGAGGCGGAGGAGCGGCGCTGGGTCGACGTCATGCTCGACAAGCTCGCCGCCCAGGAGAGCAAGCGCCTCATCGGCGACTCCGAGCTGGCCGAGCGCGCCGAGCGCCTCTCCGCCCAGTACCTGGAAGGACGGGCGACACCGACATCGGTGCGCTGGGTCACCAACCAGAACACCCGGTGGGGCTCCTGCACGCCCATGGAGGGCAGCATCCGGCTGTCGCACCGGTTGCAGGGCATGCCCGAATACGTCGTCGACTACGTACTGCTGCATGAACTGGCGCACCTTCTGGTGCCCGGTCACGGGCCGAGGTTCTGGCGTCTGCTGGAGGCGTATCCGCGCACGGAGCGGGCGCGCGGGTATCTGGAGGGTGTCGTCGCGGCCGACCGGCTGCCGCACCTGCCGGTCGCCGAGGGGTGAAATTCACCGATCGTGTACCGACTCCGTACCGACTTGGTCGGTTGTCGTCGGCAGCCGTTAGCCTGGCGCGACGCAATCACATGTCGGGATGGGGGACGGTCGTTACGCATGCCCAGGGAATTCCAGCGTGGCCACAAGGCCAAGATCAGTGATCTGACTCCCGGGACGGATCTGTACGTCGGTGTGCAGATCGCGGCTCCCGGGTTGAGCTTCGACATCAGCTGTTTCGGCCTCGACGCCGAAGAGCGGCTCTCCGACGACCGGTATTTCATCTTCTTCAACCAGCCGAAGTCCCCCGAGGAGTCCATCCAGCTGCTCGGCGCGCAGGCCGGGGACACGGAGTCGTTCCGCGTCACCCTCGACCGCGTCCCGGCCAACATCCACAAGCTCTCCTTCACCGCGACGATCGACGGTGCCGGGCAGATGTCCCACGTGGGCCCCGGGTACATCCGTATCGTCGCGGGCGGTGAGGAGGTAGCCCGGTACGCCTTCGACGGTTCGGAGTTCAGCACCGAGCGCGCGGTGATGCTCGGTGACTTCTACCTCAAGGACGTCTGGCGGTTCGCCGCCGTCGGCCAGGGCTTCGACGGCGGACTGGAGGCGCTGCTCAGGAACTTCGGCGGCGAGGTCCTCGAGGAGGAGCAGCCCGCGCAGCCCGCGCCCTCCGCCGCGGCGCCCGCTCCCGCGTTCGCACCGCCGCCCGCCCAGGCCGCCCCGGCCGCCCCCGCGGCACCGGCGCCCGCGTTCGGCGCGCCCACGGTGCCGCAGCAGCCCCAGCCGGCCCCCGCGTTCGGAGCCCCCACGGCCCCTACGCCGGCCCCCACGACCCCCGCGCCGGCCCCCATGGCCCCCGCGCCGGCTCCTGCTCCGGCGCCCGCCCCCGTACAGCAGCCGATGCACGCGGCGCCCACCATGGCCGCCCCGATGGCCCCGGCGGCGCCCACCCCGCCCGTGGCGCCCACCCCGCCGCAGCCGTCGCCGTACGGTCAGCAGCCGGGGTACGGCCAGGTGCCCGGACAGACACCGCCGTACGGGCAGCCTGCCCCGGCCCCCTACGGCCAGCCGCAGTTCGGTCAGCAGCCGCCCCAGGGCATGCCCTACGGAGGGATGCCGCCCGCCGGAACGCCGCACGGCGCGCCCCATGGCGCCCCCCAGGGGCCGGGTCTGGCCGCCGCCCTCCAGAAGTACCGCGAGGCGCCCACCGGGCAGCGCTGGACCTCGCAGAACCCGCAGCTCATGCGTGTCGACCTCGCCATGGGAGAGGTGCCGGTCCTGGCCCGCCAGGGCAGCATGGTGATGTACCAGGGCAAGGTCGAGTTCGGCTACAAGGGCGCCGGCTTCGCGGGCCGGATCGTCGGCAACGCGACCGGCCAGGAGATGCAGCTCATGCGCTGCACCGGCCGGGGCCAGGTCTTCCTGGCCGAGAACGGCGCTCAGCTCCACCCGATCGAGCTGCAGGGCGACGGCATCTGCGTATCCGCCGAGAACGTCCTCGCCTTCGACGAGTCGCTGCACCACGAGGTGCGGCGCATCGAGGGCCACGGCATCCCGGGAGGCGCGCTGTTCACGATGCTGTTCCAGGGCACCGGAACGGTCGTCGTGAAGACCCAGGGCGTGCCGGTCGTCCTGCCCGTCACACCGACCACGTTCGCCGACTGCAACGCCGTCGTCGCCTGGTCGGCCGCGTCCCAGGTGATCCTGTCCAGCCAGGTCAGGCTGCGCCGCAACGCCTACCCGGGCCACAGCGGAGAGACCGTCAACCTCCAGTTCCGGGGAGCCCCCGGCAACTTCATCGTCGTCCAGCCGTACGAGGTCTGAGGGAGCCCGAAGACATGAACCAGCAACTCGCGGGCTTCGCCCCGACCCCGGCCGCCGCCCGGATGGAGAACCACGGCTCGGCCATGCTCAAGGTGGCGATGGCCTCAGGCCAGGACCTCTTCGCCCGCACCGGCTCGGTCGTCGCGTACGAGGGCTTCATCCAGTACGAGCCCAACCCGCCGGCCGTGCGCCAGATCGCCTCCCAGTGGGTGACGGGCGAGGGCGCGCCCCTGATGAAGTGCTCCGGCGACGGACTGCTCTACCTCGCCGACTACGGCGCCGATGTCGTCGTCGTCAACCTGAACAACGACGCGCTGTCCGTCAACGGCACCAATGTGCTGGCCTTCGACGCCCACCTCCAGTGGGGTGTCGAACGGGTCAAGGGCCTCGCCAAGTTCGCCGGGCAGGGCCTGTGGAACGTCCAGATCGCGGGCACCGGCTGGGTCGCCCTCACCTCGCGCGGGACCCCGATCGTGGTCGACTGCGGGCGCGGTGACGACGAGACGTACGTCGACCCCGACGCGCTCGTCGCCTGGTCGCCGTCGCTGAAGGTGAAGGGCAAGCGCAGCTTCAAGGCGTCCTCCCTCATCGGGCGGGGCAGCGGAGAGGCCTACCAGATGGCCTTCTCGGGCCAGGGCATCGTCGTCGTACAGCCGAGCGAGGACAGTACCGACCGCCTGCGGGTCCGGAACTGAGGGGGAGCGAGAACACACCATGCAGAGCCCGCTTTTCAGCTACACGGAACAGCAGAGCCAGGAGCGGTACGTCGTCCAGAACCCGCAGCTCCTGCGGGTCGCCCTCACCGGCCACGACGACGTCCTCGCCCGCAAGGGCGCCATGGTCGCCTACCAGGGCCTGATCGACTTCGACGGCGAGTACCGCACGGACGGCCAGCGGCGCGCCCGCGCCCACACCGGCGAGGGACTCGACCTGATGCGCTGCTCCGGGCAGGGCACGGTCTACTTCGCCAACCTGGCCCAGTACATCCATGTCGTGGACGTGGACCAGGAGGGGCTGACGGTGGACAGCGCCTATGTCCTGGCGCTCGACTCCACCCTCCACACCGAGGTCATCGCCGTGGACAGCCAGTACGGCATCTCCGGCTCCGGCAAGTACCAGCTCAACATCTCCGGCCGGGGCAAGGTCGCGCTGATGACGTCGGGACAGCCGCTGATGATGCAGGTCACGCCGGACAAGTACGTCAACGCCGACGCGGACGCGATCGTGGCCTGGTCCTCCGGGCTGCGCGTCCAGATGCAGGCCCAGACGCACTCGTCGAACGTACGGCGCCGCCGCGGCAGCACCGGTGAGGGCTGGGAGCTCAGCTTCCTGGGCCAGGGCTTCGCGCTGGTCCAGCCCAGCGAGGTGATGCCGCCGCAGAACGCGGCGATCGGGCAGGGCCTCGGCGCCCAGTTCGGCGTCGGGCAGCAGGGTGCCCACGCGCAGAACCAGAACAACGCCTGGAACTAACCACCGGAGGCTGTGAGGGGCGGTCCGCCACGGCGGTCCGCCCCTGACTCCGTTCCGGCACGGGCCGTAGCACGTGCCGTACGGCCTTCGCGGGCCGTAGGGCACCCACAGGGCCCCGCAGGGCTCCCGTAGGGCTCTCGTAGGGCTTCCAGAGGGCCCCCCTTTCCCGGGCCCCCCGCGGGCGCGGCACGTCAGAGGGCGGCGCGGGCCGCCTCCACCAGCCGTACGACCGACGTGTCGGCCACGGCCGCCACCTCGTCGTAACCGAACCAGCGCAGGTCCAGCGACTCGTCGCTGATCGCCGCCACCGCGCCGGACGGGGCGACCGCCACGTACTGCACGTCCAGGTGCCAGTGGCACGGCGCCGGAATCGGGTGCCGGTCCAGCCGCGCGGGACCGCCCGGCAGCAGCGCCAGCCCCGGGATCCCGGACTCCTCCGTCGCCTCGCGCAGCGCCGCCTCGGCCACGGTGGCGTCCCCGGGCTCGCAGTGGCCGCCCATCTGCAGCCACATCCCGAGCTTCCGGTGCAGGGTCAGCAGCACCCGGCCCCGGTCCGGGTCGATCACCAGCGCGCTGGCCGTCAGATGCCCGGCCTCGCACGCCTTCCACATCCCGTCCGGGTGAGCCGCCAGGTGGTCCAGATAGGTCTGCCGCAGCTCTTCCTGACCGTCCTCGTACGCCTTCAGTACGCGGACGGCGTCGTCGTGCAGGCTCACTTGTCGGTGTCGTCCTCGCCCTGGTTCCGGTCGTCCCGCCCGGCCGCTTCCCCGAGCATCTTGTCGATCTCCGAGAAGTCCAGGTGCTCCCGGTGGACGAAGCCGTCCGGATCGTCCAGGTCGGAGGCGGTGGGCAGCATGTCCGGGTGCCCCCACAGGCCGTCCCGCCCGTCGACGCCCCGCGCGTCCGTGAGCGACGCCCACAGCCGCGCGGCGTCCCGCAGCCTGCGCGGCCGCAGCTCCAGACCGATCAGCGTCGCGAACGTCTGCTCGGCCGGGCCACCGGAGGCCCGGCGCCGGCGCAGGGTCTCCCGCAGGGCACCCGACGAGGTGAGCCGGTCCTTCGAGGCCTCGTGCACCACCGCGTCGACCCAGCCCTCGACCAGCGCGAGCGCCGTCTCCAGACGGGCCAGCGCCGCCTTCTGCTCCGGGGTGTCCTCCGGCTGGAACATGCCCTGCTGAAGCGCCTCCTGCAGCTGCTCGGGGTTCGACGGGTCCAGCCGGCCGACGGCGTCCTCCAGCTTCGACGTGTCGACCTTGATCCCGCGCGCGTACCCCTCGACGGCACCGAACAGGTGCGAGCGCAGCCACGGCACATGCGCGAAGAGCCGCTGGTGGGCGGCCTCCCGCAGCGCCAGATACAGCCGCACCTCGTCCTTCGGCACGCCCAGGTCCCTGCCGAACGCCTCCACGTTCAGCGGGAGCAGGGCGGCCTTGCCGGCCGGGCCCAGGGGCAGACCGACATCGGTCGACCCGACCACCTCGCCCGCCAGGACGCCCACGGCCTGGCCGATCTGCTGGCCGAACATCGCGCCGCCCATGGAGCGCATCATCCCGATCAGCGGGCCCGCCATGGCCTGCATCTCCTCGGGCAGCACATCGCCCATGGCGGCGCCGACCCGCTCGGCCACCGGGTCGACCAGCTGCTGCCACGCGGGCAGCGTCGCCTCGACCCACTCCGCGCGGCTCCACGCCACGGCCGTGTTCGCACCGGACGGCAGCGAGGTGACACCGTCCAGCCACAGGTCGGCCAGACGCACGGCCTCCTCGACGGCGGCCCGCTCGGCGGGACCCACACTGGCGTCCTTGGTGCCGTCGGACGTGCCCTGGGCGACCGTCTGGCGGGCGATCTGCTTGGCCATGTCCCAGTTCACGGGACCGCCCTCGTAGCTCAGCATCTGGCCGAGCTGCTGGAAGGCGGCACCCAGGTCGGACGGGTTCAGCGAACCGAACATCGCGGCGAACGGATTGTCGGCGCCGCCCTGGCCGCCGCCCGGCAGACCGCCGAACCCGAACGGGTTGCCACCACCCTGGGGCCGCTTCTTGCCCTCGTCGCCGTCGTCCGGCTCCTCCGGCGGAACGCCGAATCCGAATGGGGTGTCACTCACGGGTTTCCTCGGCTCGTAGGGCCGCCGGCTCCTGCCGACGGCGGTTGCCCGACATCACACCCAGCGTAGACATCCGGGCCGGACTGGGGCTCGGTGCTCCACTGACGCATCGCCTGCGGCAGGATGGACGCCACCTGGTACGCACGCGTCCTTCACGTACGTACTGAAGACAACCGCTGGAGACGCCTGGTGAGTTCCCCAGATCCGCAGGTTCGCGCAGCGCGAAACCGCTCAACCAAGTCCGCCGGACGCGGCCCGGTGGTCGCCGTGACCGGCGCCGCCACCGGAGTCGGTGACCTGCTGACCCGGCGCCTCGCCGCGTCCGACGAGATCAAGCAGGTCATCGCCATCGACGAGCGCCGCGGCGAGGTGCCCGAGGCGCACTGGCACATCCTGGACGTCCGCGACCCCGCCATCGCCGAGAAGCTGCGCGGGGCGGACGTCGTCGTGCACCTCGCGCTCGACCTGGATCTGGAGACCGACCCCGCCGCCCGTACCGCGTACAACGTACGCGGCACCCAGACCGTGCTGACGGCCGCCGCGGCGGCGGGCGTGCGCCGCGTGGTGCTGTGCACCTCCGCCATGGTGTACGGCGCACTGCCCGACAACGACATCCCGCTCTCCGAGGACGCCGAACTGCGTGCCACAGCGGAGGCCACTGGTGTCGGCGACCTGCTGGAGATCGAGCGCCTGGCCCGCCGCGCGCCCCGCGCTCACCCCGGCCTGAACGTCACGGTGGTACGTCCCGCCGTCCTCGTCGGCGGTACCGACACGGCCCTGACCCGCTACTTCGAGTCACCACGGCTGCTGGTCGTCGCCGGATCGCGTCCGACCTGGCAGTTCTGCCATGTCGACGACCTGGTCACGGCCCTGGAGTACGCGGCGCTGGAGAAGGTCGACGGCGAGTTCGCGGTGGGCTGCGACGGCTGGCTGGAGCAGGAGGAGGTCGAGGAGCTCAGCGGCATCCGGCGCATGGAGCTGCCATCGGCGGTCGCCCTGGGCGCGGCGGCCAGGCTCCACCGGATCGGGCTGACCCCGTCTCCCGCCGGAGACCTCGCGTACACCATGCACCCTTGGGTCGTCAGCGTCGGGCGGCTGCACGACGCGGGCTGGCGGCCCCGGTGGACCAACGAGGAGGTCCTGGCGGCGCTGCTGGAGGAGGTGCAGGGCCGCCACACGGTCGCGGGCCGCCGCCTGGGCCGCAAGGACGCCACCGCCGCCGGAGCGGCCGGAGCGACGGTCGCCCTGCTGGGCACGGCCGCGCTGGTACGCCGCGCCCGCAGGCGCCGCGGCCTCTGAACCGCGCCGGGGAGGCGGGTGGGCGGGCCGCGGCGTGGCCGCTGTAGGAGGCTCCAACGCGCGCGTGCGTCCGCCGGGCGAAACCGCTATTCCGCGATGTCGGTGGAGTACGGCACGATGGACGGCATGGCTTCCACGTACGACCACCCCGGCGAGCAGGTGGCCGCCGACCCGATCCGGCTGCTGGCGATCCGCGACACCCCGCTCTCCCTCGACGAGGTCTTCCGCGCCGTCGGCGACGACGCCGCGGGCGGCACCGCCCTCTTCGTGGGCACCGTGCGCAACCACGACGGCGGCGCCGACGTGGACGCGCTCGGGTACTCCAGCCACCCCACCGCCGAGGCCGAGCTGCGCCGCGTGGCCGAGAAGGTCGTCGCGGACTTCCCGGTGCGCGCCCTCGCCGCCGTCCACCGAGTGGGTGATCTGACGGTCGGCGACCTGGCGGTCGTCGTGGCCGTGTCGTGCCCGCACCGGGCGGAGGCCTTCGCGGCCTGCCGCAAGCTGATCGACGACCTCAAGCACGAGGTCCCGATCTGGAAGCACCAGCGGTTCTCAGACGGCGCCGAGGAATGGGTCGGCGCGTAGCGCCTCCTCGGGGGGTGGTGGCCGGGTGACGGGAGGGCGGGTCGGCGCGTAGCGCCGTCCTTGGGGGGTGGTGGCCGGGTGACGGGAGGGCGGGTCGGCGCGTAGCGCCTCCTCGGAGGGGGCTTGCTGAGCGGTCCGGTCCGACAGGGCTTGACCGGCCTTGGCCGGTATGCCTCGCCCCGATTTGCGTAACCGCCGCCCCGGCACCAGCGTTGAGAGCGCGGATGGTTAATCTGCTGATCAGTCAGCCGCGCAGGCTCAAGCGCTCAAGGGGGATGGGAGGTCGCGATGACAGTGCTCGCCTGGTTGCTGATCCCGCTCTTCGCCGCCGTCGGCGCCGCGATATGGGGAGGCTGGGCGTCGCGGAACCGGACCACCGAGGACATAGCCGAGCTCGCCGGCTACGCCCGCTTCCGTGACGCCATGGAGAGGTCCCGTTCCGGCGGCGACCCGGCCTGAGCCCCGCAGCCCGCGCGTACCCCTCCCCACCTGCCGGAACATCCCCGCGATCATCACTTGATCACCCCGTACGGACGGCCCCGGGGGTGCACTGACGGACCCGTCCCGTACTGTCGTTCCATGCCACGCCGCACCGCGACGATGCTCGCCTCCACCCTCGTCCTGATCGCGCTGCTCTGCGCAGGCGTCTTCATCCCGGTGCCCTACTCCGAGATGAGCCCGGGGCCGACGGTCAACACCCTGGCCGACTCCGAGGGGGAGCCGGTTCTCCGCATCTCCGGCCACAAGACGTACCCCACCGCGGGCAATCTGAATATGACCACGGTCAGGGTCACCGGTGCGGACTACAGGATGAACCTCGTCGAGGCCGTCTACGGCTGGCTCGCCCACGACAGCGTCGTGGTGCCGCACGACACGCTCTACCCGGACGGCAAGACGGAGGAGCAGTCCACGCAGGAGAACGCTGAGGAGTTCAGCCAGTCCCAGGAGAGCGCGCGCGTCGCCGCACTCCGGCAGCTGGGCATCCCCGTCTCGTCCTGGGTGATCGTCTCCTCGGTCCAGAAGGACAGCCCCGCCGAGGGCAGGCTGCACGCCGGCGATGTGATCAAGGCCGTGGACGGTACGGCGGTGAAGGAGCCACAGGACGTCGCCAAGATCGTCACCAAGCGCGACCCCGGCGAGGACGTCGTCTTCACGATCGTCCCGGCCAAGGAGGCGGCCGCCGCCGAGAAGGCCGACCGCGTGCCCGCCACCACCCGGCGCGTGACCATCACGACCACGAAGTCCCAGGAGGGCGACCGGGCGATCGTCGGCATCCAGGCCGGAACCGACCACACCTTCCCGTTCACCATCGACATCAAACTGGACGACGTGGGCGGGCCGAGCGCCGGACTGATGTTCTCGCTCGGCATCGTCGACAAGCTGACCCCGGGCAGGCTGACGGGCGGCGAGTTCGTCGCGGGCACCGGCACGATCGACGACGCGGGCAAGGTGGGCCCGATCGGCGGTATCGCGATGAAGCTCGTCGGCGCCCGGAACGCTGGTGCGCGGTACTTCCTCACCCCGGCCGACAACTGCGCGGCGGCGGCCGCGGACACCCCTGACGGGCTCACCCTGATCAAGGTCGAGACCATCGCCGACGCGGTGAAGTCCCTGGACAAGGTCCGCCTGGGTGACACGGCGTCCCTGCCGAGCTGCTCCGCCGGCTGAGCCGGGGGCCGCTGTCTGACCACGGACGCGCCAGAGTCCCCCGGAACCGCCAGAGTCCCCCGGAACCGCCAGAGCCCCCGGAACCGGCCAGAGCCCCCGGAACCGCCAGAGTCCCCCGGAACGCGCCAGAGCCCCCCGGGACGCGCCAGAGCCCCCGGAACCGCCAGAGCCCCCGGAACCGCCAGAGCCTTCGGAACGCCCCAGGCCCCCGGGACGCCGGCCCCCCGGGACGCCCCAGGCCCCCGGGACGCCCCAAGGCGCCAGAGCACGCGCCACCGCCCCGCGACGCGCCGGAGCCCCCGGGTACGGACCCGGAGGCTCTCGCGGGGGGCGGGAAGCGCGCCTACGCCTCGAACGCCTCGAACGTCGCGGCCAGCGCCTCGGCCAGCCCCGGCACCAGGTCGGCGCCGGTGAGGACCTCCGTCGGCGAGTCCTTCTCGCGCAGCCGCAGCGCGGACTCGCGGGCGCCGTCGCGCAGGACGGCCACGGTCATCCGCACCTCCTGGCGGTCCGGGTGCCGGGCGACCCACTTCGCCAGCGCGGCGTCGTCCAGGCCGTCGGGCACGGACGTCTCGGCGGACGGCGGCAGCATCAGCCGCTCCACGGTGAGGGCGCAGCCGACCACCGCGTCCGGCCAGGCGATGGTGCCGAGGAACTCGTCGAGGGGGGCCCCGGCCGGCAGCTCGTCCTGCTCGATCGGGGTGAGCGGGGCGGCGGCCTCGTCGTCGCCGAGGCCCAGCTGAGCGGCCAGATCCGGCTCCTGGGCGCGCAGCCGCGCGGTGTCGACGAGGGCGAAGAGCCGGGCCGGCTGGTCCCAGCCGAGGCCCGAGGCGTACTCGTCGATTTCGAGCACCGCGCGGGTGAGCGGGCTTGCGGCCATCGGAGGGCCGGAGGGAGAAACGTTGGACATGGTCAATATCCTGCCTCTTCTCGACCCGAAGACGGGAACTAGGTAAAGCTTCAGTAAGTTGCATCAGTGGGCTCTACGATCGCTGGGCCTGCTTCGGGTGCGACGAACGCCTCCGGTGCTCCTCGACAGGGGCACGGGGCGCGTGCGGCGCGCACGCTGCTTCACACACGACCGCGAACTTCGAGGGGCGCACGTTGGCTTTCCAGATGCCGGACCGCGGCGGAGGCCCTACCGGGCCACGGATCAGAGTCGGCCGGCCGTCCCGGCGGGCCCGCACCCTGCTCATGACACTGGGCGTACTGGCCGTCCTGGCCATGATCTTCGTGATGTTCGCCGGGTTCTGGACGGACTGGCTGTGGTACCGGTCCGTCAAGTACTCGTCGGTCTTCACCACCACCCTGTCGACCAAGATCGGCATGTTCGCCGTCTTCGGTCTGCTCATGGCGCTCGCCGTCGGCCTGAACATCTGGCTGGCGCACCGGCTGCGGCCGCCGCTCAGCGCGATGTCGCTGGAGCAGCAGAGCCTGGACCGCTACCGGATGGGCGTCGCCCCGTACAAGAAGTGGGTGCTCCTGGCGATCACGGCCCTGGTCGGGCTGATCGCCGGCGCGTCCGCTTCGGGGCAGTGGCGGACCTGGCTGATGTGGGTGAACGGCGTCTCCTTCGGTGAGAAGGACCCGCAGTTCGGCATGGACGTGGCGTTCTACGCCTTCGACCTGCCCTGGTACCGGTTCCTGCTCGGCTTCGGGTTCGCGGCGACCGTGCTGTCGCTGATCGCGGCGGCCCTCACCCACTACCTGTACGGCGGGCTGCGCATCACCAGCCCCGGCGCGCGGGCGACCGCCGCGGCGACGGGCCACCTGTCGGTGCTGCTCGGTGTCTTCGTCTCGCTGAAGGCCGTCGCCTACTGGCTCGACCGGTACGGGCTCGCGGTGAAGTCCAGCGACTTCAAGGCGGCCGGCAACTGGACGGGCCTGCGCTACGTCGACGCGAACGCCTATCTGCCGGCGAAGACGATCCTGTTCTGCATCGCCGTCATCTGCGCCGTGCTGTTCTTCGCGACGCTGTGGCGGCGCACCTGGCAGCTGCCCGTCATCGGCTTCGGTCTGATGGTGCTGTCGGCGATCCTGATCGGCGGCCTGTACCCGGCCATCGTGCAGAAGTTCCAGGTCCAGCCGAACGAGCAGGCCAAGGAAGCGCCGTACATCAAGAAGAACATCGAGGCGACGCGCAAGGCGTACGACATCGACAGGACCTCGCTGGAGAACTACTCCGGCAAGTCCACGGTGAAGGCCAAGGACAAGCTGCGCGCGGACGCGGACACGGCGGCCAGCTACCGCCTGGTGGACCCGAACATCGTCTCGCCCACGTTCCAGCAGCTGGAGCAGAAGCGGAAGTACTACCAGTTCCCGACCACGCTCGATGTCGACCGGTACAAGGGCAAGGACACCGTCATCGGTCTGCGGGAGCTCAACATCAAGGGCATCCCGAAGCGGAACTGGATCAACGACCACTTCACCTACACCCACGGCTACGGCGCGATCATGGCCACCGGTGTGCAGACGGACGCCAACGGATCCCCGGTGTTCACCGAGTCCGGCCTCCCCACATCGGGTCAGACCGTCGGGAAGTACGAGCAGCGGATCTACTACGGCGAGAAGACCGAGCAGTACTCGATCGTCGGCGGCCCGCAGAAGGAGCTCGACTACGAGGAGAACGGCGAGAAGACGACCAGCTTCAAGGAGGACAGCGGAGTCAGCCTCTCCAACGCCTTCAACCGGGCCGCCTACGCCGTCGCCTTCAGTGAGCCGCAGATCCTCTACTCGGGTGCCATCGGCGAGGGCTCCCGGGTCCTCTACAACCGCACGCCCAAGCAGCGTGTGGAGGCCGTCGCGCCGTGGCTGACCATCGACGGCGACGCCTACCCGGCGGTCATCGACGGCCGTATCCAGTGGATCGTCGACGCCTACACGACGACGAACGGCTACCCGTACGCGTCCCGTACGACGCTCGGGGACACCACCGCCGACTCGCTGACGGCGGGCAACCAGACCCGTGCGGTCGTGGCCCAGCAGAACCAGGTCAACTACATCCGCAACTCGGTCAAGGCCACCGTCGACGCGTACGACGGCACGGTGAAGCTGTACCAGTGGGACACCGAGGACCCGGTCCTGAAGACCTGGATGAAGGCGTTCCCCGGCACCGTGCAGCCGAAGGACGCCGTCAAGCCGTCCCTCATGGAGCACCTGCGGTACCCGCAGGACATGTTCAAGGTCCAGCGCGAGCTGCTGACCCGCTACCACGTCAGGGACGCCGCCCAGTTCTACAGCGGCAGTGACGCGTGGCAGGTGCCCCCCGACCCGACCAACAAGGACGGCAACGCGGTCCCGCCGTACTACCTCAGCATGAAGATGCCGGGCGACACCGCCCAGCGGTTCTCGCTCACGACGACGTTCACGCCGAACGGACGCCCCAACCTGGGCGCGTTCATGGCGGTCGACGCCGACGCCACCAGCAAGGAGTACGGCCGTATAAGGCTGTTGAGGGTGACCCAGGACGTGCCGGGCCCCGCGCAGGTGCAGAGCAAGCTCAACGGTCTGCCCTCCGTCGCCCAGTTCGTCCGTGACCTCAAGGGCGCCGACTCCGACATCGAGTACGGCAACCTGCTGACGGTGCCGCTCGACGGCGGGTTCCTGTACGTGGAGCCGGTGTACGCCCAGGGCCGCAACGCGCTCTATCCGCTGCTGAAGAAGGTGGCGGTGTCGTACGTCGACGCGGACCAGCCGGCGGGTGACACGACCAAGGACACCACGGTGTTCGAGAACACCCTGGCCGAGTCGCTCAACGCGGTGTTCGGGGTGGACGGCCAGACGCCGACCACACCGCCGCCGTCCGACCCGACGAAGCCGCCCGCCACCGGTGAGGCGGCGCTGAAGCAGGCCATCGCGGACGCCCAGAAGGCGTTCGCGGACGGTGAGGCCGCGCTGCAGAAGGGTGACTGGACCGCGTACGGCAAGGCGCAGGACGCCCTGGCGGAGGCGCTCCAGCGGGCCGCCGCGGCGGACGCCGAGCGCAAGGCCGCGGACCAGAAGAGCCCGGACGGCAAGCCCGCCGACGGTAAACCGGCCGAGGGCAAGCCCGCCGAGGACAAGCCCGCCGACGGCGAGCCAGCCGACGGGTCGGCTACCGAGTAGGACGGCCGGAACGACGGTCGAGCCCGGAGCCCGGTGACCGCCGGGCTCCAGGCTCGACCCCCCGCCCGCCTGCTCGTTCCTGCGTCGCACGCCGCCCGTACCCCGCCCGTACCCCGGCCGTACCCCGCCCGTACCCCGGCCGGGCCCCGGAGGTCACCGGCACGGAGTCCCCCTCGCACCGTGATACGGTGTGAACACAACGGCGCGGGGTGGAGCAGCTCGGTAGCTCGCTGGGCTCATAACCCAGAGGTCGCAGGTTCAAATCCTGTCCCCGCTACTGAAAGCAGGGCCCGGATCCTTAAAGGATCCGGGCCCTTGCCATGCGCGCGGGCCGATCGACCGTCGGTTCAAGCGCCGCCCGGGGGAGGGGAGTTGCCGCGAGACGTGTTTGACTTGTCTCTCTGTGGGCATGTCGACAAAACGCTGAAGTGACCTCACTGGCTGCGGTATACCAGGTGTACGCGGGTTGCGGGTGGTGCGACGATGGGAATCATGGGGGACAGGGCAACTCTTTTGGAGACAGGGCGGTTTGTGCGGCGGCACGACGGAATGGCCGCAGATGCGATCGACCACACCGACGCCGTGCCCGAGGGCACGGTCCCGGGCGGCGCCGCGATGGACTGCGCGGACGCCGCCGACATCGTCGAGATCGAGGCACGGCACCGCCGCGCCGCCGACAGCGGGGACACCGCGTCGATGAGCGTGCTCGGCGCGCTGATGCTGCGCCGGGGCGACCTCGACGGCGCCGAACCCTATCTGCGGGCCGCCACCGCCGACGGCGACCGTGCCGCGGCCAACAACCTCGGCGTCCTGCTGCACCAGCGCGGCTACCCGGACGAGGCCGCGGGCTGGTGGCGTATCGCCGCCGTCGCGGGTTCCGCCGCCGCCGCGCACGCCCTTGGCCGTCACCACCGCGAGCGCGGCGACGAACCGGCCGCCGAGTACTGGCTGCGGCAGTCCGCCGAACAGGGCCACGCCCTGGGGGCCTACGCCCTCGCCGACCTGCTGGAGCACCGGGCCGACGCGGGCGCCGAACGCTGGCTGCGCGTCGCCGCCGAGCAGGGGCACCGGGAGGCCGCCTACCGGCTCGCCCGCGCCCTGGAACAGCGCGCCGACCGTGCCGCCAAGGCCGACCAGTGCGCCCCCGGCGCTCCCGGCACCGGCGCCCGGAGCGGCTCCGGCTCCGTGGACGCCGTGGTCACCACGGAGGGCACGGAGAGCACCGGGGCGGCGAAGGCCGCCAGGACCGGCGACGGCGGCACGGGCGCGAGCAGGACGGGCGCCGGTGACAACGCCGGCACCGCTGGGACTCACGGCACCGCTGGGACTCACCGCACCGGGGGCACCCACGGCGCCGCGGGCAACGCCGGTGCCGAGAGTGCCGAGCAGTGGTACCGCCAGGCCGCCGCGCGCGGCCACCGGCGTGCGGCCCTGCACCTCGGGGCCATCCTGGAGAAGCGCGGCGAGCTCAAGGAGGCCGGCCGCTGGTACCTGACGTCTGCCAAGGACGGCGAGCCGCGCGCCGCGTGCGCGCTCGGGTTCCTGCTGCGCGACGCCGGTGACGAGGAGAGCGCCGCCGTGTGGTGGCTGCGCGCCGCCCAGGACGGCGACGGCAACGCCGCCAACGCGCTCGGCGCCCTGCACGCCGCGCGCGGCGAGCACCAGACCGCCGAGCGCTGGTACCGGGCGGCCACAGACGCGGGCGACGTGAACGGCGCGTACAACCTCGGTCTGCTGTACGCCGCGCAGAACCGCATCGCACAGGCCGACCAGTGGTACCGCCGCGCCGCCTACGCCGGCCACCGCGAGGCGGCCAACGCCCTGGCCGTGCTGCTGCTCCAGAGCGGCGACCCGCACGGCGCCGAGCCCTGGTTCTCCAAGGCCGCCGAGGCGGGCAGCGTCGACGCCGCGTTCAACCTCGGCATCCTGTACGCGGGCCGCGACGACGACCGCACGGCGCTGGGCTGGTACGAGCGGGCCGCAGCCGCCGGCCACACCGAGGCCGCCCTCCAGGTCGGCATCGCCCTGCTCCGTGACGGCGACGAGCAGGCGGCCGAGCGCCATCTGCGCTGCGCGGCTGGCGGAGGCAGCGCGGAGGCCGCGTTCCGGCTCGCCGCCCTGCTCGACGCGCGCCAGCCGCCGCCCGGCCCGCCCGCGCTCGGCCGCCCCCAGGCGGCCAAGACCGAGTGCGAGGAGTGGTACGAGAGGGCGGCCGAGCAGGGCCACCGCCGCGCCCAAGTGCGCGTCGGCATGCTCGCGGCCGCGCGCGGGGACGTCACCGAGGCGGCCCGCTGGTACCGCGAGGCCGCCGAGGCGGGCAGCCGCAACGGCGCCTTCAACCTGGGCCTGCTCCTCGCCCGCGACGGCAACGAGCGGGAGGCGTCGTTCTGGTGGACGCGCGCCGCCCGCGCCGGGCACGGCCGCGCCGCACTGCGCCTCGCGCTGCTGGCCGCGCGCCGGGGCGAGCTGGCCGAGGGGCGGCGCTGGTGCGCCCGCGCCGTGGAGCTCGGCCCCGCCGAGGTCGCGGAGCGGGCGGCCCGGCTGAGCGAGGCCCTGCACCAGGAACTCACCGCCTAGGTCTTGATTTGCGCTGGTGAGCACGGTCGCGTAAGGTTGTGTTCACCGACGCGGGGTGGAGCAGCTCGGTAGCTCGCTGGGCTCATAACCCAGAGGTCGCAGGTTCAAATCCTGTCCCCGCTACTGAAGACGAAGGCCCGGATCCATGAGGATCCGGGCCTTCGTCGTGTCGTATGCCGAGGCCGCTCAGCTCTCGCGCGGCCGGGCGTACGCCGTCGCGCACGGGTGTAGGTCCCTGGCGCACGCCTCCGGCCCCGGGGACGCGTGAGGCCCCCGGCACGACTCGTACCGGGGGCCTCACGCAGCGCTCACGCGGTGGCCGGGCAGTGGCGCGTACCGCTCAGGCGGTCGCCGCGCAGCTGGGGCACGTGCCGCGGTAGGTGACCTCCACGTCGGAGATCGTGAAGCCGAAGCGCTCCGAGGCCGGCAGGTCCGCCAGTGGGTCGCCCGCCGGGTGCACGTCACGGATCGCGCCGCACCGCGCGCACACCAGGTGCTGGTGCGGACGGTGGGCGTTCGGGTCGTACCGCTTGGCGCGGCGGTCCGTGGAGACTTCGAGGATCTCGCCCAGGCTCACCAGCTCGCCCAGCGTGTTGTAGACGGTCGCCCGGGAGATCTCGGGGAGTCGTTCGGCCGCGCGGGCGTGGACCTCGTCGGCGGTCAGATGGACATGGTCCCCGTCGAGGACCTCGGCCACGACGCGACGCTGCGCGGTCATCCGCCAGCCGCGGCCGCGCAGGCGTTCCAACAGGTCACTCATGCAGCCAGCCTAACAGGGAGGGGACTCAGTCCCGAACGGGTGTGGCTTTGGATGGGGGCTTGACTTAGACATTGTCCATTGTAGGATCGGGAGCGGCTTTAGCCAAGGGACAGGACTTGCAGGAATTACGCAGGAGGCGCACGTGACGCAGGGACCGCTCACCACGGAGGCCGGCGCGCCGGTCTCCGACAACCAGAACAGCGAGACCGCGGGCGTCGGTGGTCCGGTTCTGGTGCAGGACCAGCTGCTGCTCGAGAAGCTCGCGCACTTCAACCGCGAGCGCATTCCGGAGCGGGTCGTGCACGCGCGTGGCGCCGGTGCGTACGGCACCTTCACGGTGACCGCCGACGTCACTCGGTACACCCGCGCGAAGTTCCTCTCCGAGGTCGGCAAGCAGACCGAGACGTTCCTTCGCTTCTCCACGGTCGCGGGCAACCTCGGTGCCGCCGACGCCGTGCGGGACCCGCGCGGGTTCGCGCTGAAGTTCTACACCGAAGAGGGCAACTACGACCTCGTCGGCAACAACACCCCGGTGTTCTTCATCAAGGACGCCATCAAGTTCCCGGACTTCATCCACACGCAGAAGCGCGACCCGTACACCGGCTCGCAGGAGGCCGACAACGTGTGGGACTTCTGGGGTCTCTCCCCGGAGTCGACGCACCAGGTCACCTGGCTCTTCGGCGACCGCGGCATCCCGGCCAGCTACCGCCACATGAACGGGTACGGCTCGCACACGTACCAGTGGAACAACGAGGCGGGCGAGGTCTTCTGGGTCAAGTACCACTTCAAGACCGACCAGGGGATCAAGAACCTCACCCAGGACGAGGCCAACAGGCTCGCCGGTGAGGACCCGGACTCGCACCAGCGCGACCTGCGCGAGTCGATCGAGCGCGGCGACTTCCCGACCTGGACCGTGCAGGTGCAGATCATGCCGGCGGCCGACGCGGCCACGTACCGCTTCAACCCGTTCGACCTCACCAAGGTGTGGCCGCACGCGGACTACCCGCCGATCGAGATCGGCAAGCTGGAGCTCAACCGCAACCCGGAGAACATCTTCGCCGAGGTCGAGCAGTCGATCTTCAGCCCCGCCCACTTCGTGCCGGGCATCGGCCCGTCGCCGGACAAGATGCTCCAGGGCCGTCTCTTCGCGTACGGCGACGCCCACCGCTACCGCGTCGGCATCAACGCCGACCACCTGCCGGTGAACCGTCCGCACGCCACCGAGGCGCGGACCAACAGCCGGGACGGCTTCCTGTACGACGGCCGCCACAAGGGCGCGAAGAACTACGAGCCCAACAGCTTCGGCGGTCCGCACCAGATCGACCGCCCGCTGTGGCAGCCCGTCCCGCTCACCGGTGCCACCGGCGAGGCGGCGGCTCCCACGCACGCCGAGGACAACGACTTCGTCCAGGCGGGCAACCTCTACCGGCTGATGTCGGAGGACGAGAAGAGCCGTCTGATCGACAACCTGGCGGGCTTCATCGCCAAGGTGTCGCGTGACGACATCGCCGAGCGTGCCATCAACAACTTCCGTCAGGCCGACGGAGACTACGGCAAGCGGCTGGAGGCCGCGGTCCAGGCCCTGCGCGGCTGAACAGCACTGGATCGCTTGTCGTAGGGAAGGCCGGCCCCCGTGGAGGGGCCGGCCTTCCCGTGTACCCGGTGCCGGTTTCTCAGCCGGCGAGGGTGGCCGTGCGCCGTCGCACCGGCGCCCAGCAGCGGATGATGTCGCGTACGGAGACGACACCGACGGGGCCGTCGCCGTCGAGGACGACGAGGTGCCGGAAGCCGCCGTGCGTCATGGCCTCCGCCGCCTCGTCCAGGGTCCAGCCGGGTGCCGCGAAGACGACGTCCGTGGTGGTGTGGGCGCCCGCCGTCTCCCGGTCGGGGTCCTGGCCCGCGCCGAGCGAGTTGAGGATGTCGCGTTCGGTGAGGATGCCGAGGCTGTTGGTGTCGTGATCCAGGACGACGGCCGCGCCGACACGTCGTGCGGACATCAGTGAGGCTGCCTGACGGAGGGTGTGGGCGGGACCGATGGTGAGGACCACGGTGCTCATGGCGTCACGGACGAGCATGGGTGGGGCCACCTCCTTGGTGGTGAATCCTTCAACAAGAGCGGATTCACAAGCGCACAAGCGGGGGGATTCTCAGAGTGACAGCCTTCCGTGGACACAACAAGGGGGCGCGCACCCGTGCACGCCCCCATGACCCCTCCGGGTGACGGACCGCGGACCGCGGATCGCCGAGCCGTCGCCTCCGGTCGGCAGCGCGGTCGCCGTCGGCCAGCGGTCCAGTCGCCTCCGGCCAGCGGTCCAGTCGCCTCCGGTCAGGGGTTCAGGTACCCCAGCAGCTCCTCGTGCAGCAGGCCGTTCGACGCCGCCGCGTTTCCGCTGTGCGGGCCCGGCCTGCCGTCGAGGCCGGTGAACGTACCGCCCGCCTCCTGCACCACGATCGCGTTCGCCGCCATGTCCCACATCGACAGCTCCGGCTCCGCGCAGATGTCCACGGCCCCCTCGGCCACCATCATGTACGGCCAGAAGTCGCCGTAGGCCCGGGTCCGCCAGCACGCGCGCGTGAGGTCCATGAACCCCTCAAGCCGGCCCTGCTCCTCCCAGCCGCTCAGCGACGAGTACGCGAACGACGCGTCCGACAGCTTCGACACCCGCGACACATGGATCCGGGACGCCGAGGTCAGGCTGCGGCCGGTGTACGCGCCCAGCCCCTTCGCCGCCCACCAGCGGCGGCCCAGCGCCGGCGCCGACACCACGCCCACCACCGGCTGGTAGCCCCCCTCGACGGCCTCCATCAGCGAGATCAGCGTGGCCCACACGGGCACGCCGCGCACGTAGTTCTTCGTCCCGTCGATCGGGTCGATCACCCAGCGGCGCGGACCCGTGCCCTCCAGGCCGTACTCCTCGCCGAGGATCGCGTCGCGCGGCCGCGCCCGCTGGAGGTGACCGCGGATCAGCTCCTCGGCGGCCCGGTCGGCCTCGCTGACCGGGGTCATGTCCGGTTTGGTCTCGACCTTCAGGTCCAGCGCCTTGAACCGGTCCATCGTCGCGGCGTCGGCGGCGTCCGCGAGGACATGGGCGAGACGCAGATCATCGTGGTAGTCGGCCATGGTCCCGACTCTATCCCGGTGCCGAGGGACGGCCGGTGACGGCTCTTGACAGTGCGGGTCGCCGCGTCAACCCTGAGCGCAGAGCCGCCTGGCCTGGGAGGCGACGATGCCCACCGCGCGAGAAGCCCTGCTCGACGCCGCCCTCGCGGCACTCGGCGACCTGCCCTGGACGGCGGTCCGCATGGTCGATGTCGCGGCCGCCGCCGGGGTGTCGCGCCAGACCCTCTACAACGAGTTCGGCAGCAAGGACGGGCTCGCCCGCGCACTCGTGCGCCGCGAGGCCGACACCTGCCTGCGCGGCGTCGACCGCGCCCTCGCCGGGCAGGCCGCGGCCCACCGTCCGGGGGCCGGACCCCCGGACGCCGGTGACCGGCTGGTCGCCGTCGCCGAGTGGCTCGTCGGCGCGGCCCGCGCGCGGCCGCTGCTGCGGGCCCTGCTCACCGGGTGCTGGGGCGACGGGATGCCCGAGCCGCCACCCGCCAGGGGCCACCGCGTGTCGGCCGGCGCCCGTGTGCCGGGCCGGACGCCGGGCCGGGTGCCGGGGCCCGCCCGCGCGCCTCTCGGCCCGCCCGCGCAGCGCCGCGCCGACACGGGCGTGCCCGGCCCGGGTGAACTACTGGCGGCCGTACGCGACCGTTCGGCGGCCGCGCTGGAACGGCACGAGGCGCAACGGGCGCGGGAGGCGCACGAGGCGCCGGGGACCTACGAGGCGCACGAGGCACCGGCTACCTACGAGGCACACGAGGCGCGGGAGGCGTACGAGGCACCGGAGGCGCACCAGGCGCGCGAGGTGTCCGGGGGACAGGAGACACCGGAGGCGCCGGAGGCACACGATCCCTGGGGGCGGCGGTGCGAGCTGGCCGTACGGATCGCCCTCAGCTATGTCGTCGCACCCGGGCCCGGCGGGGTCGGCCCGCTCGTCCGTACCGTGATCAGTGCGACGAGCCCGACAGCTGGAGGCCGATGACACCGATGATCACCAGCGAGATGGAGACGATCTTCAGCGTGGAGACGAGGTCGCCGAGGAAGACCATTCCGTAGATCGCGGTACCCGCCGCGCCGATCCCGGTCCACACCGCGTAAGCGGGACCCACGTCCAGCTTCCGCAGCGACAGCGTCAGCAGACCGAAGCTGCCCAGCGCGAACGCGGCGAACGCGACCGTCGGCCAGAGCCGGGTGAAACCGTGACTGAGCTTCAGGCAGACCGCGAAACCGGTCTCCAGCAGACCGGCGACCACCACCAGCAGCCACGCCATCGTCAGTGCCTCCCCCGCAGGTCGGTGACTGCTCCGTCGTCTCGCCCGGTGCGATCTCGCTCGGTGCGATTATGCCCTTACCAGGTCGCCCCGCCCGCAAACTCGGACGAATCAGTCGCCCTCGCGTCGCTCCCGCGTCGAGAGCAGCCGCCGCAGCGAGTACAGCCGCGCGGGGTCGGCGTGGCCTTCGGCCACCCAGGCGTCCAGCGCGCAGTCCGGTTCGTCGTGACCGCAGGCGCGCGGGCACTTCTCCGTACCCGGCTCCAGGTCGGGGAAGGCGTGGATGACCCGGGAGGGATCGACGTGGTGCAGGCCGAAGGAGCGCACGCCGGGCGTGTCGACGACCCAGCCGTCGGCGCCCTCCAGCGGCAGCGCGAGCGCCGACGTGGTGGTGTGCCGGCCGCGCCCCGTGACCGCGTTGACCAGACCGGTGACGCGCCGCCGCTCCTCCGGCACGAGCGCGTTCACCAGCGTCGTCTTGCCGACGCCCGAGTGCCCGACGAACGCCGTCGTGCGGCCGCCCAGATACTCGCGGACCCGGTCCGCCGCGTGCCCGTCGTACAGCTCGTCACGGCTCGTCACCACGTACGGGATGTCCAGCGCGCCGTACAGCTCCAGCAGCTTCTCCGGCGGCGCCAGGTCCGACTTGGTGAGGACGAGCAGCGGTTCGAGGCCGCCGTCGAACGCCGCGACCAGACAGCGGTCGATCAGCCGGGGGCGCGGCTCCGGGTCGGCCAGCGCGGTCACGATGGCCAGCTGGTCGGCGTTGGCGACGACGACCCGCTCGTACGGGTCGTCGTCGTCGGCCGTGCGGCGCAGCACCGATGCCCTCGGCTCGATCCGGACGATCCTGGCCAGGGTGTCCTTCTTGCCGGTCAGATCGCCGACCAGCGAGACCCGGTCCCCGACGACGGCGGCCTTGCGGCCGAGCTCCCGCGCCTTCATCGCCATGACCTGACGGTCGTCGACAAGGCAGGTCAGCCGGCCCCGGTCCACGGTGAGGACCATGCCCTCGGCCGCGTCCTCGTGCTTGGGCCGGATGTTCGTACGCGGCCGGTTGCCCTTGCGGTTGGGGCGGACGCGGATGTCGTCCTCGTCGGGGTTCTTGCCGTATCGGCGCATGTCGTCAGGCCTCGAGCATTCCAGTCCACATCTGCGGGAAGTCCGGCAGGGTCTTGGCGGTCGTCGCCACGTTCTCGATCAGTACCCCGTCGACGGCGAGAGCGATGATCGAACCGGCCGTCGCCATCCGGTGGTCGTCGTACGTGTGGAAGACACCGCCGTGCAGCGGGCGCGGCCGGATGTGCAGCCCGTCCGCCGTCTCCGTGACGTCGCCGCCGAGCTCGTTGATCTCCTTGGTGAGCGCCGCCAGCCGGTCCGTCTCGTGCAGCCGCAGATGCGCCACACCGCGCAGCGTGGACGGCGAGTCGGCGAGTGCCGCGACCGCCGCGATGCCCGGCGTCAGCTCGCCGACCTCGCTCAGGTCCACGTCGATGCCGTGGATCGCACCCGTCCCGGTGAAGGTCAGCCCCTGCTCGGTGAGCTCACAGGAACCACCCATCTCGGTGAAGATCTCCCGCAGCGCGTCACCGGGCTGGGTGGTCCGCTCCGGCCAGTCCGGGATCGTGACCCGGCCGCCGGTCACCAGCGCGGCGGCGAGGAACGGCTGGGCGTTCGACAGGTCGGGCTCGATGGTCAGATCGCGGCCGAGCAGCGCCGAGTGCGACACCCGCCACACGTTCGGCTCGCCGCCGGTCTCCGGCTCGTCCACCTGCGCGCCGACCGAGCGCAGCATGTCGACGGTCATCCGGATGTGCGGCATGGACGGCAGCCGGGCACCGGTGTGCCGTACCTCCACGCCCTGGTTGAAGCGCGGTCCCGACAGCAGCAGGGCGCTGACGAACTGGGACGAGGACGACGCGTCGATCTCGACCGTGCCACCGTCCAGGGCGCCGCTGCCGTGCACCGTCATCGGCAGCGCCCCGCGCCCGCCGTCGTCGATCCGGGCGCCCAGCGCGCGCAGCGCGTCGATCACACCGTGCAGGGGCCGCTCGTGGGAGCGGGGGTCGCCGTCGAACCGCACAGGGCCGTCGACGAGCGTGGCGACGGGCGGCAGGAAGCGCATGACCGTTCCGGCGTTGCCGACGTCGATCGCGGCGGGGCCGTGCAGCCCGGCCGGGATCACCCGCCACGCCTCGCCCGTGCTGTCCGGATCGCCGGCGTCCGGGTCGCCCGCGACGGACGAGTTGGAGGAGACTGTCTCCTCGATGCCGACACCGAGGGTGCGCAGGGCCTCCGCCATCAGCAGGGTGTCCCGGGAGCGCAGCGGCCGCCGGAGCCAGCCCGGTTCGGACGCCAGCGCGGCGAGCACCAGCGCGCGATTCGTGACCGACTTCGATCCGGGCACGGTGACGGTCGCATCGACGGCGCCGCTCGCTTGCGGGGCGGGCCAGAGATCAAGGTGCGCGGGGGTATCGGTCATGCCCCTCACTCTAGTAGGGCCCAGCCGGTCACAGACCGAGCAGCCAGCGCCCGCCACCGATCAGGGAACAGAGCGAGACAGCATGGAACAGAAACAGCCACAGCGCCGCCGGGGCGTGCGTCAGCCGTGACAGCTGGTCCGCGTCCGAGTCCGGCGCCCCGCCGTGCCGCCGCTTCGCCTGGAGCTCGAACACCGGTCGTACGCCGCCCAGCAGCAGGAACCACACGGCGCTGTACGCGAACGCGGACTGCACCTCCGGCTCGGTCAGCCAGGACACCAGCAGGAACGCCGCGCCCGTCAGCACGACCGTGAGCGCCCCGTACACATTGCGGATCATCACGAGCATGGCCAGCAGCAACGCGGTCGCCACCCACAGCAGCAGCGTGATCCGGTGCGCGGCGAGCAGCCAGGCGCCGCCGAGACCGAGGAGCGACGGCGCGGTGTAGCCGGCGGCCGCCGTGAGGATCATGCCGAGCCCGGTCGGCCGGCCCCGGCTGACCGTCAGACCGCTGGTGTCCGAATGCAGCCGTATCCCGTCGAGGCGGCGGCCGGTGAGCAGCGCCACGAGCCCGTGGCCACCCTCGTGGGCGATGGTGATCGCGTTGCGCGCCACCCGCCACAGCGGGCGGGGCACGGTCACCGCCAGCGCGGCCACCGCCGTCGCGACGACGAGCCACAGCTCGGGGGCGGGCTGGGTCGTGAGGACCTCGGAGACGTCGGTGCTGGCCATTTCTCGGACGGCTCCTTGAGGGAAGGGGGATCATGGCAATGTTGGCAAGTATGTGCGGACGTTACGCGGCGAGTCGAAAGCCCGAGGACCTCGCGGGCATCTTCCAGGTCGAGAAGTGGGAGCCGAAGGAGGTTCTGGAACCCGACTGGAACGTGGCCCCCACCAAAGAGGTGTACGCCGTACTCGACCGCCCTCTGAAGGACGCGGACTCTCCGCGCCCGGTTCGCCAGCTGCGCGTACTGAAGTGGGGCCTCGTGCCGTCCTGGGCGAAGACGCCCGAGGGCGCCGCCCGCATGATCAACGCCCGTGCGGAGACCGTGCACGAGAAGCCCGCGTTCCGCCGCGCCTTCGCCGCGCGCCGCTGCGTCCTCCCCGCCGACGGCTACTACGAGTGGGTCACCGGCGCCGCCGAGCGCGAGCTGGAGGTCGAGGGTAAGAAGAAGCGGGCACGGAAGCAGCCCTACTTCGTCACCCCGGCCGACGGTTCCGTCTTCGCGATGGCCGGCCTGTACGAGTTCTGGCGCGACCCCACGCTGCCGCCTGACCACCCCGCGGCCTGGTGGGCCACCTGCTCGGTGATCACCACCGACGCCGAGTCCGGGCCGCTCGGCGTGGCCCCGGCCGACGGCCCGCGCTCCCTGGCCGACATCCACCCGCGCATGCCGCTCATGCTGACGCCCGACCGGTGGGACGCGTGGCTGGACCCGGCCCGCACGGACCCGGACGAGCTGCGCTCGCTGCTGGCGCCGCCGCCCGGGGGCCTGATGCGGGCGTACCCGGTCACCACCGCCGTCAGCAACGTCCGCAACAACGGGCCCGAGCTGCTGGAAGAGCTCGCCGGTCCCGAGGTCGGCACCCTGTTCTGACCCGCGCGTCCGTGGCCGCCGGCTCGGCCCGCCGGGCACGGCCCGCGCGTGTCGGGCCGTCCGCGCCCCGCGCGGTGCCGCCCGGCGAGCGAGGATGGTGGGGTGACCCAGACCGAGATCGTTCCCACGGGCGCCGGCGACGCCCGCGTCACCTGGTACGGGGCCGGGCCCGGCGCCTGGCTCGTCCTCGCGCTCGGCCACGGCGCCGGCGGCGGCGTCGAGGCGCGGGACCTGCGGGCGCTCGCCGCCGCCCTGCCCGCCGGGGGAGTCACCGTCGCCCTCGTCGAGCAGCCCTGGCGGGTGGCCGGCAAGAAGCTCGCGCCCGCGCCGAAACGGCTGGACGAGGCATGGCGCGACATCTGGCCCGCCCTGCGCGCGGCCGGCCCGCCCGTGGTGGCGGGCGGGCGCAGCGCCGGCGCCCGCGTGGCCTGCCGCACGGCCCGCGAGCTCGGCGCCCGTGCCGTGCTCGCCCTGTCGTTCCCGCTGCACCCGCCGGGCAGGCCCGAGCGCTCCCGCGCGGACGAGCTGCTCGGCACGGGCGTCCCGACGCTCGTCGTCCAGGGCGGCAACGACCCCTTCGGCACGCCCGCGGAGTTCCCGGCGGGCGACCACGAGCTTGTCGAGGTGGCCTGGGCGGACCACGGCTTCGCCGTACCGAAGCGGGCGTCGGTCACCCAGGACGAGGCGCTCGGGACGATCACCGACGGCGTCGCGAAGTGGCTGGGCGCCCTGCGGGAATGATGCGCGGCCGGCCCGTTGTTGTGTGGTGCGTCGGTGGAGAACCGAACCGCGCCCGTGGCGAGTCCCGTGGTGAGCCCCCTGGTCGGCCGGGCGCGGATCAGAGTGCCAGGAGAGGGAGTCCGTCGTATGGGTTCGACCATCTGCCCGAACCGGTCCCGCGCGAATCAGCTGGACTGGACGGTGCTGCCCGCACCCGCGACCACCCCCGACCCGGCCGTGGGCGCGCAGAATAGGAAGGGACGGTCACCGGAAGGTCGACTATTCTCCGATTCGAGCGGGTCCGGACCCGGATTCGCCACGGCGCTGGAGGAGGTGGGTCCGGTCACTGGGACCGACACGGGGACCGACGACGGCCCCGAGGAGACGGACGGCGAGCGCACCGCGCGCTTCGAGCGGGACGCCCTCGGTTATCTCGACCAGATGTACTCGGCGGCGCTGCGCATGACGCGCAATCCCGCGGACGCCGAGGACCTGGTGCAGGAGACGTACGCCAAGGCGTACGGGTCGTTCCACCAGTTCCGTGAGGGCACGAACCTCAAGGCGTGGCTGTACCGGATTCTCACGAACACGTTCATCAACTCGTACCGGAAGAAGCAGCGTGAGCCGCAGCGCAGCGCCGCCGAGGAGATCGAGGACTGGCAGCTCGCACGTGCCGAGTCGCACATGTCGACCGGTCTTCGCTCGGCCGAGTCGCAGGCGCTTGACCACCTGCCCGACTCCGACGTGAAGGAAGCGCTCCAGGCGATCCCCGAGGAGTTCCGCATCGCCGTGTACCTGGCGGATGTCGAGGGGTTTGCCTACAAGGAGATCGCGGACATCATGGGTACACCCATCGGCACGGTGATGTCCCGACTGCACCGTGGGCGCCGCCAACTGCGCGGCATGCTCGAGGACTACGCCCGGGAGCGAGGGCTGGTTCCCGCGGGCGCCGGAGAGCCGTCGAACGACCGGAAAGGCTCGGGATCATGAGCTGCGGAGAGCCGCACGAGACTGACTGCTCAGAGGTCCTGGATCATCTCTACGAGTTTCTCGACCGGGAGATGCCCGACAGCGACTGCACCAAGTTCGAGGTGCACTTCGAGGAGTGCTCGCCGTGCCTGGAGAAGTACGGGCTCGAACAGGCCGTGAAGAAGCTGGTCAAGCGGTGCTGCGGGCATGACGACGTGCCGACGGACCTGCGGGCCAAGGTCATGGGCCGCATCGAGCTGATCCGCTCGGGGGAGTCCCTGCCGGAGGCGGACGTGACCGCCGCCGCACCGCAGGAGTGACTCCCGCACCTCAGGGGTGACCGCCCGCACCACCAGGACGCGGTACGAGACGGGCGCCGTACGAGACAGCGCCGTACGAGACAGCGCCGTACGAGACAGGGGCGCGCCGCGAACACCGCGGCGCGCCCCTCGTCCGTGTGCGGCGCGGCCCCTACACCTCCTCCGGGCCCCCATCACCCGAAGGTGCTAATCCGGTCCGACCACCCGCCGCCCGCGTATCAACTGATTAGCCTGGCGCTCGGTTCGGCCGATCGGGGAGGCGGGAAACGGTGGCGGGCATTCCGGCAGCGGCACGCGCGTACATCGCGGGTGCCGTGCTGTGCGCCGCCGCGGGCGCCGCGCCCGCCCTGGACCCCGGAGCCGATGTCCCGTGGGGCACCGTCGCGCTCCTCACCGGGCTCTACGCCTGCTGCGAGTGGCCGGGCCGCCGGCCGGCCGCCGGGCGCGTCCCCGTCGGCACCGGCTCCTTCCACCCGGTCCTGCTCGCCGCGGCGCTGCTGCTGCCCCCGGCGGCCGCCGGCCTCGTCGCCGTGCCCGGCGCCCTGGCCGCGCGCGTCGAGCAGCGGCCCGCGGCGCCGCGCCGCCTCTGGCGCGCCGCACAGCTCGTGATCGCCGTCCACGCCGCCTCGCAGGCCGCGCTGCTGCTCGGCGGGCCCGTCGCGCTGGGCGGCGGCGGGTACGGGCTGCCGACCCCCGACTTCCCGTACGTGCTGCTGCCGGCGGGCGCCGCCGCGCTCGTCCTCGGCCTGGTCCTCGCCGCACTCGACGGCGGCATCCGCGCCACCGCCGACCGCGTGCCCGCACGCACCGCCTGGCGCGGGCTGCTCGCCAGGTCCCTGCCGTCGCACGCCGTCCACGGGCTGGTCGCGCTGATGATGGCGGTGCTGTGGCGCGGCCCTTACGGGTGGCCCGCCGCGCTGTTCGTCCTGCTGCCCATGGCCATCTCGGCCTGGGTGTTCGCCCAGTACCACCGCGAGCGCGCCGCCCACCAGGCGACGATCCGGGCGCTCGTCCAGGCCGTCGACCTGAAGGACACCTATACGCGCGGCCACAGCGAACGGGTCGGGCGTGCCTCCGTGCTGATCGCCGGGGAGCTCGGCATGGACGAGGCGCGGCGGGAGACCCTGCGGTTCGCCGGGATGCTCCACGACGTCGGCAAGCTCGGCGTGCCGACCCGCGTCCTGCGCAAGAACGGGCCGCTGACCCCGCAGGAGCGGCGGGTGATCGAACTGCACCCGGAGTACGGCCACGAGATGGTGCGCGGCATCGGCTTCCTGGACGAGGCGCGCTCCGCGATCCTCCACCACCACGAACGGCTCGACGGCAGCGGCTACCCGTACGGGCTGCGCGGGACGCAGATCCCCGAGTTCGCCCGCGTGGTCGCGGTCGCCGACGCGTTCGACGCGATGACCTCGACCCGCTCCTACAGCCGCGCCCGGCCGGTCGCGGTGGCGCTCGCGGAACTGGACCGGTGCGCGGGCACCCACTTCGACCCGGTGATGGTGGCGGCTCTCACCCGCGCCCTGGCCCGGCACGGCTGGCAGACCGGCGTCACCGCCGACGACCCGCACGACGCCCAAGACCCGCATGCCCCGGTGCCCCCGCCCGCACCAGCACCCACACCCGCCCCCGCCCCAGCGCCCCCGCCCGCACCGGCACCCACACCCACACCCGCCCCCGCCCCAGCGCCCCCGCCCGCACCGGCGCCCACGTCCCCGCCCGCACCCGCCCCGGTGCCTCCGTCCGCACCGGTGCCCACGCCGGACCCGCGCCGGAGGCGAAACGTGCCGCCCGCGCGGGGCGAGGGACCGGGGGACGGCAGGTGACCGTGCGTACCGCAGGCGCCGTCGTCGCGGTGCACGCCGCCGCCCTCGCCGTCACCGCGGGAGGGCTCGGCTGGACGCTGTGGCACGGCGTCGCCCAGCCCGCGCACGCCCTGGCCTTCGGGGTGCTCATCGCGCTCGGCGAGCTCGCCCGCCGGGGCGCCCTGCCCCATGAGCGCGAGCCCGCGCCGCTCGGCGCCGCAGGGGCCCTGGCGTACGCCCTGCTCGGCGAGTCCGGCGGGCGGCCCACCGACCACGGCGTACCGCAGGTCGTCGCCGTCGTCGTGGCGGGCGCCCTCGTCGCAGCCGTACCGCACATCGCGCGCGGGCGCGGCCCCGGCCTCGACCACCTGGCCCGCCGCGTGCTGACGGCGGCGTTCGCGGCCGTCTGCTTCCAGCCGCTCTACAACTCCGGCGAGCTCCTCGACCGCACCGGCCACGGCCCCTCCTACGCGCTGTTCCTGCTCCTCCTGCTCGTGCTGACCGCCCTGTGCGACGCCGTGCTCGCCGCGCTGCTCCTGCACGCCCGCACGGGCTACCCCTACGGCCCGCTCCTGCGGGACGAACTGCGCGCCCTGATCGGCATCGGGTCCGCGGTGTGCGCCACGGGCGCCGTGATCGCCCTCGCGGTCGCCGTCGCCGGACTGTGGGCACTGCCCGTCTTCTGCGTGCCGCTGCTGCTCACCCAGCTCGCCTTCCGCCGGTACGCCGCCGTCCGCACCACCTACCGCCAGACCATCGCCTCACTGGCCCGCGCCACCGAGGTCGCCGGGTACACCCCGCCCGGCCACGCCCACCGGGTCGCCGCGCTCAGCCGGGCCGTCGGCCGGGAGCTCGGCCTCTCCGGCGAGGACCTGACCGTCCTGGAGTACGCGGCGCTCATGCACGACATCGGCCAGCTGTCCCTGGTGGACCCCGTACCGGAGGGTGCCACCGCCCGCCTCCCGGCCGCCGAGCAGCGCCGTATCGCCCTCCTCGGGGGAGCCGTGGTCCGGCAGACCGGCGTCCCGTCGGCCGTCGCCGTCGTCGTGGAGCGGCAGGCCGACCCGTACCGCGAACAGCCGCTGGCCGCCCGGATCGTCCGCGCCGTCAACGCGTACGACGACCTCTCCGGGGAAACCGCACAGGGAGCGCTCGGCGCACTCGAACAACTGCGCCTCGGTACGGCCCGCGACTACCACCCGGCGGTCGTGGAATCCCTCGCCAGAGTCCTCGCCCGGGGCGGCGTCGCGGGGCCTGTGCCGGGGTAACCCATGGGTAATGAGCGGGCGCGCGACCGGGCATGGTTGGATGCGAAGAAGAGGGTGTCCGGGGGCAGTGACCTTCAGCGACCGGCAGGCGGGAATCGTGAGGATCTTCGGGAAGGTACGGCATAGGCCCTCCGCCTCGTGGCGGCAGGCCACCGACCGCGCGTTCACGCTGATCGGGGACGGGCGGTACGAGGACGCGGGCGCGCTGCTGACGCGCGCGGCGGACCTGGAGCCCTGGCTCTCGGAGTCCTGGTTCAACCTGGCGCTGCTGCACAAGTTCCGGCACGACTGGGAGCAGGCGCGCACCGCGGGCCTGCGGGCCGTCGCGCTGCTCGACAAGGAGACCGGGGCGCCCGACTGGTGGAACGTCGGCATCGCCGCCACCGCGCTCCAGGACTGGCCGCTGGCCCGCCGCGCCTGGCAGGCGTACGGGCTGCGGGTCCCGGGCGCCGCCGCCTCGGGCGGGGAGCCGGCCGGCATGGAGCTGGGCAGCGCCGCCGTACGGCTGTCGCCGGAGGGCGAGGCCGAGGTGGTGTGGGGCCGCAGGCTCGACCCGGCCCGGATGGAGGTGCTGTCCATCCCGCTGCCGTCGTCCGGGCGCCGCTGGGGTGAGGTCGTCCTCCACGACGGGGTGCCGAACGGCGAGCGGACGACGTCCGCCGGGTACAGCTTCCCCGTGTTCGACGAGATCGAGCTCTGGGCGCCGTCGCCCGTACCGACCTGGGTGGTCCTCCTCGAGGCGGCCACCGAGGCCGACCGGGACGCCCTGGAACAGCTCGCCGCCGACGCCGGGTTCGCCGCAGAGGACTGGTCGTCGTCGGTGCGGCTGCTGTGCCGGGCCTGCTCCGAGTCCCGCATGCCCAGCGCCGAGGGCGAGGGCGAGCACCTCGACCCGCACGACCACAGCGAACCGGGCCACCCCGGGCCGCTCGGCCACCGCACGGCCGGTGAGCTGTGGGTGCCGGAGCGGGAATGCGGCATCGCCGCGCCCGCCGGCCTGGTGCGGGGCCTCCTGGACGGCTGGGTGGCCGACAGCCCGGACAGCCGGGAGTGGCGCGACCTGGAAGAAGTCTGCTAGCCCTGTCACCGGCGGCCCGTAGGCTGTACGGGCACATCGAGGGCGGACTCGCCCGCATTGGGGACTCAGGAAGGCGCAGAGCGGACATGGCGCAGCAGGAGACGGACCAGCAGGTGAACGACGGGGTCACCGTGGACGCGGACGGGTTCGTCGTGGACACGGAGAACTGCGAGGAGCGCGAGCGGGCCCACCGCGAGCGCGGCACGTCCCGTCCGATCACGGTCGTCGGCAACCCGGTGCTGCACAAGGAGTGCCAGGACGTCACGGAGTTCGACGACAAGCTCGCCCAGCTCATCGACGACATGTTCGCCAGCCAGCGGACCGCCGAGGGCGTCGGCCTGGCCGCCAACCAGATCGGCGTCGATCTGAAGGTCTTCGTCTACGACTGCCCGGACGACGAGGGCGTACGGCACACCGGTGTCGTGGTCAACCCGGTCCTCCAGGAGCTCCCGGCCGACCGCCGGATCCTCGACGACTCCAACGAGGGCTGCCTGTCCGTCCCGACGGCGTACGCCTCCCTCGCCCGCCCCGACTACGCCGAGGTGCACGGGCAGGACGCCAAGGGCAACCCGATCAAGGTGCGCGGCACCGGCTACTTCGCGCGCTGCCTCCAGCACGAGACGGACCACCTGTACGGCTACCTGTACATCGACCGGCTGTCGAAGCGGGACCGCAAGGACGCCCTGCGCCAGATGGCCGAGGGCACCCCGCGCTACGAGACCGTCCCCAACGACTGACGCGGCGCCGCCGCGCGGAGCACCGCCCAGCCCACCGCCGCCCCGGCCACGTACCAGAACAGGTCGGGCGCGTTGAACGACGTACCGAGCACGAGCCGGGCCGGCGTGCCGACGACGGGGTCCGCGGCCAGCCGCGCGGGCACCCCGGTCAGCTGGAACAGCTCCACCGCCCAGCTGACCGCCAGCGCGGTCCCGGCTGCCGCCGACGGCCGCAGCCGGGGCGCGACCAGCACCACCAGCGCCAGGATCAGGACCGTGTACAGCGCGTCCCCGGCGCACTCGGCGATGCCGGCCGGGACGACGCCCGGCGCCGCGGACCTGATCCCCAGGCCCGCGGCGACGATGAGCGGGGCGGCCGCGAGGGCCGCCCCCCGTCTGTTCAGAAGTCCTCGTCGAGGTCGACCGAGCCCTCCACGGCCACCTGGTACGCGGAGGGGCGGCGCTCGAAGAAGTTGGTCAGCTCCTGGACGCCCTGCAGCTCCATGAACGAGAACGGGTTCTCCGAGCCGTACACCGGGGCGAAGCCGAGCCGCGTCAGGCGCTGGTCGGCGACGCACTCCAGGTAGGCGCGCATCGACTCGGTGTTCATCCCCGGCAGGCCGTCGCCGCACAGGTCCCGGCCGAACTGCAGCTCCGCCTCCACCGCCTCCCTCAGCATGTCCGTGACCTGCTGGCGGAGCTCGTCGTCGAAGAGGTCCGGCTCCTCCTTGCGGACGGTGTCCACGACCTCGAACGCGAAGTTCATGTGCATCGTCTCGTCACGGAACACCCAGTTGGTGCCGGTGGCGAGGCCGTGCAGCAGACCGCGCGAGCGGAACCAGTAGACGTACGCGAACGCGCCGTAGAAGAACAGCCCCTCGATGCAGGCGGCGAAGCAGATCAGGTTCAGCAGGAAACGGCGGCGGTCGGCCTTCGTCTCCAGGCGCTCGATCTTCTCGACCGAGTCCATCCAGCGGAAGCAGAACTGCGCCTTCTCCCGGATGGACGGGATGTTCTCGACGGCGGCGAACGCGGCCGCGCGGTCGTCCGGGTCGGGCAGGTAGGTGTCGAGCAGCGTCAGATAGAACTGGACGTGCACGGCCTCCTCGAACAGCTGACGCGACAGGTACAGCCGCGCCTCCGGCGAGTTGATGTGCTTGTACAGCGTCAGGACCAGGTTGTTCGCCACGATCGAGTCGCCCGTCGCGAAGAACGCGACCAGCCGGCCGATCATGTGCTGCTCGCCGGGCGTCAGCTTGGCGAGGTCCGCGACGTCCGAGTGGAGGTCGACCTCCTCCACCGTCCAGGTGTTCTTGATGGCGTCCCGGTAGCGCTCGTAGAAGTCCGGGTAGCGCATGGGACGCAGGGTCAGTTCGAAGCCCGGGTCGAGCAGGTTCTTCGGTGCGTCGGTCGGGGTGGACATCACTGGCAGGCCTCGCAGGACTCGGGGTTTTCCAGGGAGCAGGCGACCGCGTCCGGGTCGGAGGCCGGGGTCGTCTGCTGGACGGGGATCGGGGTCGCGGACGCGGCGCGGGCGATGCGGGTCGCCGGGCGCGAACGCAGGTAGTACGTCGTCTTCAGGCCCTGCTTCCAGGCGTACGCGTACATGGAGGACAGCTTGCCGATGGTCGGCGTCTCCAGGAACAGGTTCAGCGACTGCGACTGGTCGAGGAACGGCGTGCGGGCCGCCGCCATGTCGATCAGACCGCGCTGCGGGATCTCCCACGCCGTCCGGTACAGCTCGCGGACCTCGGCCGGCACCCAGGTGAAGCCCTGCACCGAGCCGTTGGACTCGCGCAGCGCCTCGCGGGTCTGCGCGTCCCACACGCCGAGCCGCTTCAGCTCGGCCACCAGGTAGGAGTTGACCTGGAGGAACTCACCGGACAGGGTCTCGCGCTTGAACAGGTTGGAGACCTGCGGCTCGATGCACTCGTACACACCGGCGATGGACGCGATCGTCGCGGTCGGCGCGATGGCGAGGAGCAGCGAGTTGCGCATGCCGACGGAGGCGACGCGCTCGCGCAGCGCCGCCCACCGCTCGGGCCAGTTCAGCTCCACGTCGTAGTGGTCGGGGTGCAGGACGCCCCGCGCGGCGCGGGTCTTGTCCCAGGCGGGCAGGGGGCCGTTCCTTTCCGCCAGGTCGCAGGACGCCTCGTAAGCGGCGAGCATGATCCGCTCGGCGATACGCGTCGACAGGGCACGCGCGTCGGGCGAGTCGAACGGCAGCCCCAGCTGGAAGAAGACGTCCTGGAGGCCCATCGCGCCCAGGCCCACGGGACGCCACTTGGCGTTGGACCGGCCGGCCTGCTCGGTCGGGTAGAAGTTGATGTCGACCACCCGGTCGAGGAACGTCACGGCGGTGCGGACGGTCTCGTCCAGCCGCTCCCAGTCGATGTCCCCGCCGCTGACGAACGCGCCCAGGTTGACCGAACCCAGGTTGCAGACGGCCGTCTCGCCGTCGTCCGTGACCTCCAGGATCTCGGTGCACAGGTTCGACGAGTGGACGGTGTGGCCGGGCTCCGCCGTCTGGTTGGCGGTGCGGTTGGAGGCGTCCTTGAACGTCATCCAGCCGTTGCCGGTCTGTGCGAGGGTACGCATCATCCTGCCGTACAGGTCCCGCGCGGGCATGGTCTTGCGGGCCAGGCCCTTCGCCTCGGCGGCCCGGTACGCGGCGTCGAACTCGTCGCCCCACAGGTCGACCAGCTCCGGCACGTCCGCCGGCGAGAACAGCGACCACTCGGCGTCGGCGTTGACGCGGCGCATGAACTCGTCCGGGATCCAGTGCGCCAGGTTCAGGTTGTGCGTACGCCGCTGGTCCTCGCCGGTGTTGTCGCGCAGCTCCAGGAACTCCTCGATGTCCGCGTGCCAGGTCTCCAGGTAGACCGCGGCGGCGCCCTTGCGGCGGCCGCCCTGGTTCACGGCGGCGACCGACGCGTCGAGGGTCTTGAGGAACGGCACGATGCCGTTGGAGTGGCCGTTGGTGCCGCGGATCAGCGAACCCCGGGCGCGGATCCGCGAGTAGGACAGCCCGATGCCGCCCGCGTGCTTCGACAGCCGCGCCACCTGGTGGTAGCGGTCGTAGATGGAGTCCAGCTCGTCCTGCGGCGAGTCCAGCAGGTAGCAGGAGGACATCTGCGGATGGCGGGTGCCGGAGTTGAACAGGGTGGGCGACGACGGCAGGTAGTCGAGCCGGCTCATCAGCGTGTACAGCGCCGCCACCTCGTCCAGCGCCCGCACCGAGTCGTCCTCGGCGAGCCCGCAGGCCACGCGCAGCATGAAGTGCTGGGGAGTCTCGATCACCTTGCGGGTGATCGGATGCCGCAGGAGGTAGCGCGAGTAGAGCGTCCGCAGCCCGAAGTAGCCGAACCGGTCGTCGGCGTCGAGGTCGACGGCCGCGTCGAGCCGGTCCGCGTGCAGGCGGACGAAGTCGGCCGTGCGGTCCGCGATCAGGCCCTCCCGGTGCCCCACCTCCACCGAAGCCGAGAACGCCACCGCGCCCTGCCCCGCCGCCTCTTCGGCGATGGTCCGGGTCAGCAGCCGGGCGGCGAGCCGCGAGTACGCGGGGTCCTCGGCGATCAGACCGGCGGCGGCCTCGGTGGCCAGCTCCCGCAGCTCGGCCGCGTCCGACCCGGCGTGCCGGCCGCGCAGCGCGGCGGCGGCGACCCGCCCCGGGTCGGTGTCGGGGAGATCGGCGGTGAGGTCGGTCAGGGTCCGCAGCAGCGCGGTCCCGGGCGCGTCGGCTTCGGTGACTGAGGCCGGATCCGCAGGCGCGATGGTCACGTGGGGGCTCTCCCTCGCTCGGCTCGGGGCCCGGCGGGCGGCGCGGGGGAGCGGTGGCCGCCCTGGCAGGGGCGTGCGTGACCGCGTCCACCGGCCCAACTCCGCGAGGCCCGGACGTCTTCGGCACCCGGGCCGGATGGTCCGGGCGCGCCGTCGGCAGGTCGTCGGACTCGTAGGTACGCGAAAGCACACCGATCACACCGTTGCGGGACAGTTCCGGATTCGCACCGGATTCCCCTGCGGCGACAGCGAGCATGAGCATACATGTGGGGGGCGCCCGTTGAGGCACCCCCCAGATGTTGTGTCAGAGTGTCAGGACGTACACCGGAGGCGACGCCGCCCCACGGCGACGGCAGCGGGTCGCCGCGCCCCCGGAGGCGCGGCGACCCGCTGCACGGCGGACGCCCGTTCAGTGCCCGGCGGCGCCCACCTTCGGCAGGTCGGCCCGCACGCCCGGGTCGCCGGCGTCGGCCGTGTAGTCCGACGGCGACGTCTCGTCCACGCCCTCCGGCGCCTTCAGGGCCCGCAGGACGAACGTCAGGACGACGGTGACGATCACATTGAGGACGAACGCGGTCAGACCGATGTAGCCGATCTCGCCGATGCCCGGGATCTCGGCCGACGAACCGCCGAAGTGCTTCTGCGTCGGGCTGGCCACGCCGTACGCGCTGAGCGTGCCGTACAGCATGCCGACCGCCCAGCCGCCCAGCAGCGCCCAGCGGTGGAACCAGCGGGTGAACAGACCGCCGACCAGCGCGGGGAACGTCTGCAGGATCCAGATGCCGCCCAGCAGCTGGAAGTTGATGGCCACCGTCTTGTCCATGGTGAGGACGAAGGCGAGCGCGCCCACCTTCACCAGCAGCGACACCACCTTGGAGACCTTGGTCTCCTGCTCGGGCGTGGCGTCCGGCTTCAGGAAGTCCCGGTAGATGTTGCGGGTGAAGAGATTGGCCGCGGCGATCGACATGATCGCCGCCGGCACCAGCGCGCCGATCCCGATGGCCGCGAACGCCACGCCCGCGAACCAGTCGGGGAACATGTTCTCGAACAGCTGCGGAATGGCGAGCTGGCCGTTCTGCACCTTCACCCCGGCGGCGATCGCCATGAACCCGAGGAACGCCAGCAGACCCAGCATCAGCGAGTACAGCGGCAGGATCGTGGTGTTGCGGCGGATGACGTCACGGCTGCGCGAGGAGAGCGTCGCCGTGATGGAGTGCGGGTACATGAAGAGCGCCAGCGCCGACCCGAACGCCAGCGTGGCGTAGCCCCATTGGCCCAGCTCGCCCGGGACGAGCGCGCCGCGCGGCTTGTCGGTCGCCGGGTTGATCTGCGCGTACGCCTCGCCCGCCTTGCTGAAGATCTCGTCGAAGCCGCCCAGCTTGATGGGGATGTAGATGATCGCCACGGCGATGACGATGTAGATGAGCGTGTCCTTGACGAACGCGATGAGCGCCGGGGCCCGCAGGCCCGACGAGTACGTGTACGCCGCGAGGACACCGAAGGCGATCAGCAGCGGCAGGTCCTTGATGAACCAGTGCGTGCTCTCGCCACCGCCGACGCCCATCACGTCGAGGACGGCCTGGATGCCGACGAGCTGCAGCGCGATGTACGGCATGGTGGCCAGGATGCCGGTGACGGCGACCGCCAGGGACAGCCCCTTCGAGCCGAAGCGGCCGCGCACGAAGTCGGAGGTGGTGACGTAGCCGTGCTTGTGCGACACCGACCACAGCCGCGGCAGGAAGGTGAAGATCAGCGGGTACACGAGGATCGTGTAGGGGACGGCGAAGAAGCCCGCCGCGCCCGCCGCGTAGATCGCCGCCGGGACGGCGACGAACGTGTACGCCGTGTACAGGTCGCCGCCGAGCAGGAACCAGGTCACCCAGGTGCCGAACGAACGGCCGCCGAGGCCCCATTCGTCGAGGCTGTTCTCGTTCTCCGCCCTGCGCCAGCGGGAGGCCATGAAGCCCATGACCGTCACGGCGACGAAGAAGAAGATGAAGACGCCGAGCGCGACGCCGTTCACGCCGTCCTTCACCGGGACGCACCCCCCTTGCGGGACCGCTGGTCACGCTGCCAGAGCTTGTAGGCGACCATGGTCAGCCCGGTCGAGACGACGACCCAGAGCATCTGGTACCAGTAGAAGAACGGGATGCCGATGAACTTCGGCTCGATGCGGGTGTACGAACTCACCCAGAGCATCGCGACGAACGGTGCGACCAGACAGAGCGCGACCACCACCCGGACTGGGGTGACGACCGGTTCTCGTGCGTGCTGCTCCTGTTGCTCCTGTGACATACGGTGACTCCGTCCCCTCGCTGATCACACTGACCACGTTGATCACACGCGTAATGGGCAGGAAATCTAGGGGAGTCGTACGCCGTGCGGAACCCCTGTCCGCATAACGGCCGCCGTTGTCTTCCCGATGACGCCCCGGCGCCGGACCCCCGGCGCCGGGCCGGCAAGGCCCGTCGCGTTCGGGGGTGTGGCTGCCCGTCGGGTTCGGGGGTCCTTCGCGTTCGGGGGTGTGGCCGGGGGTCAGCCGTTGGGGCGCTGCGGCCTCGCCACGCTGTGTTTTTCCGGGGGGCGACCCCCGGGCCCCCGGCAGCGGGCCTGTCGGCCCGTCGCTTCCGGGGGCGTGGCCGACTGTCAGCCGTTGGGGCGCTGCAGCCTCGCCACGAACTTGTAGCGGTCGCCGCGGTAGACGGAACGGACCCACTCCACCGGTTCGCCGTTCTCGTCCAGCGAGTGGCGCGAGAGCATCAGCATCGGCAGGCCCACGTCCGTACCGAGCAGACCGGCTTCGCGGGGCGAGGCGAGCGATGTCTCGATGGTCTCCTCGGCCTCGGCGAGCCGGACGCCGTACACCTCCGCCAGCGCGGTGTAGAGGGACGTGTACTTCACGAGGGACCGGCGCAGCGCGGGGAAGCGCTTGGCCGACAGGTGCGTCGTCTCGATGGCCATCGGCTCGCCGCTGGCCAGCCGCAGGCGCTCGATGCGCAGGACCCGGCCGCCCGGTGCGATGTCGAGCAGCCCGGCGAGGGTGTCGTCGGCCGTCACGTACCCGATGTCCAGCAGCTGCGAGGTGGGTTCGAGGCCCTGCGCGCGCATGTCCTCGGTGTACGAGGTGAGCTGGAGCGCCTGCGACACCTTGGGCTTGGCGACGAAGGTGCCCTTGCCCTGGATGCGCTCCAGGCGGCCCTCCACGACCAGCTCCTGCAACGCCTGCCGCACGGTGGTGCGCGAGGTGTCGAACTCCGCGGCGAGCGTCCGCTCCGGCGGGACCGGCGTGCCGGGCGGCATCGTCTCGGTCATCTCCAGCAGGTGACGCTTGAGCCGGTAGTACTTCGGCACGCGAGCCGTCCGGGTCGCCGCCCCGTTCTCGGTCTCCGTACCGCCACTGTCCGTGGCCATGGCCTGCCTTCCCGACTCCTGTGCTGCTGCCGTCACCGGCTCCTCCGTCTGTCGCGGCTCACATGGTGGCACGGACCGGTCACGGGTCGTCGCCCCTCCTCAGGTGTCGGTCCGATAACGGACACGACAGCCCTTCTTATACACCCTTGACACCCCTAAAGGTCTAGGCCAAGCTCCGGGTACTGGTCTAAACCATTAAAGACCAGGTCCCAGCCCCACGAGCACTACTCGTCGTATGTCGTCGTATGTCATCGCGTTGGGCGGGGGGTTGCAGGCATCCCTGAGGAGGGTGGCGTGAAGCGCAAGCTCATCGCGGCGATCGGCGTCGCGGGCATGATGGTCGGTATCTCCGCGTGTGGCTCGGACACCGGCAAGGAGACCGACGACGCCGGCGGCAACAAGACTCTCACCGTCTGGGTGATGGACGGCTCCGCTCCTGACGCCTGGATCAAGGAAGTCAACAAGGAGTTCGAGGCCAAGCACAAGGGCGTCAAGGTCAAGGTCGAGATCCAGCAGTGGAACGGCATCCAGGAGAAGGTCACCACGGCCCTGTCCGAGGACGCCCCGCCGGACGTCCTTGAACTCGGCAACACCCAGACCGCCGGCTACGCGGTCACCGGCGGCCTCGCCGACCTGACGGAGGACAAGGCCAAGCTCGGCGCCGACGGCTGGAACAAGGGCATGCTCGCCTCGAACGAGCTGGACGGCAAGCTGTACTCCGCCCCCTGGTACGCGGCCAACCGCGTCGTCGTCTACGACAAGGCCGTCTACGCCAAGGCCGGCGTGACCCCGCCGAAGACCCGCGCCGAGTGGATCGACGGCCTCAAGAAGATCAAGGCGTCGGACTCCAAGGTCCAGCCCATCTACCTGCCCGGCCAGAGCTGGTACGTCTACGCCGGTCTCGTCTGGGACGAGGGCGGCGACCTCGCCGTCAAGGACGGCGACAAGTGGAAGGGCAGCCTGTCCTCTCCCGAGGCCGCCGCCGCGATGAACTTCTACAAGGAGCTGCAGTCGTACTCGACCGCTCCGAAGGACAAGGACGAGGCGACTCCGCAGCAGTCCACCGACGTCGTCCCCAAGGGTGGCGTCGCGTCCTGGATCGGTCTCGGCTGGGAGGCCGGCGGCGCGATCGAGGCCATGAAGAAGGCAGGCAAGACCGCCGACTTCGGCTACTTCCCGATCCCGGGCAAGACCGCCGACAAGCCGGGCTCCGTCTTCTTCGGCGGCTCGAACCTCGCCGTCGCCGAGCGCTCCAAGAACAAGGACCTCGCCAAGGAGTGGCTGGCCCTCGCCGCGGGCAAGGAGCACATGGCCAAGTACGCCGAGGCGACCGCCGGCGCGCTGCTGCCGAACAACGACGCCGCGCAGTTCAAGCCGGAGGCGGGCTCCTTCGCCGAGGCGATGGCGCAGGCCGCGCCCGTCGGCCGGATCACCCCGGTCACCCCGGGCTGGGCGAACGTCGAGACCGCGCCCAACCCGATCAAGGACTACATGACCAAGGTCCTGAAGGGTGAGGACCCGAAGTCGGCCGGCGAGGCCGCCGACAAGGTCATCGCCGAGCGGATCAACCAGCAGTAGTCACGCACCGTGACCCGGTGGGGCGGCCGGCCCCCAGGGCGTGTCCGGACACTTCCGGAGCCCGCCTCCCCACCGGGCCATCGCAGTACCCGCAGCGGCACCCGGCGCGGTACCCACGCGCCGTACCCATCGCAGTGAACGGCGGCCCGCCTCCCCGGGGCCGCGGCCCGTCGGGCACGGGAGCCCCAGAACCGCGAGGAAGAAACCATGACCGTGGACTCCCAGGGAGCGGCGACGTCCGCTCCTCAGGACGCGCCCGGGAGGGCGGCGAACACCCAGGACCGGACGCCGCCGGACCCACCGGGCTCGCAGGAAGTCCTTCAGCCTCCTCGCGGCAGGCGCTCCCTGCCCGGCGGGCTGCTGCCGTACCTGCTGGTCGCGCCCGCCGTGCTCGCCATGGCGGCGCTGCTGATCTATCCGCTGGTCCGCAATGTGATCCTCTCCTTCCAGCAGGTCAACCGGAAGGAACTGATCACCCGGACCTCCGAGTGGATCGGCTTCCGGAACTACACCGAGCTGCTGGGCGATCCGGACTTCTGGACCGTCGTGGTCCGCAGCCTTGTCTTCACGGCGGCCAACGTCGTCCTGATCATGGGCATCGGCACCCTGATCGGTCTGCTGCTCAACCGGCTGGGCAAGAGGATGCGGCTGCTGCTGTCGCTCGCCCTGATGCTGGCCTGGGCGATGCCGATCGTGGCGTCCGTCACCGTCTTCCGCTGGCTGTTCGACGAGCAGTTCGGCGTCGTCAACTGGCTGATGCGCGTCCTCGGCTTCGAGGGCTACGAGCAGCACAACTGGTTCGAGACCGGCTTGTCCACCCTCGTGATCGTCATGATCCTGCTGGTCTGGGGCTCGATCCCGTTCGTCGCGCTCAACATGTACGCGGCTCTCACCACCGTCGGCAGCGAGCTGTACGAGGCCGCCAAGATGGACGGCGCGAACGGCTGGCGCACGTTCTGGTCCGTGGTCTTCCCCAACCTCAAGCCGTTCTTCCTGATCACCACGTTCCTGGAGATCATCTGGATCTTCAAGGCGTTCGCCCAGGTGTACGCCATGAACCTCGGCGGCCCCGACCGCGGCTCCGAGACCCTGCCCGTCTTCGCCTACATCGAGGGCCAGGGCCAGTTCCACTACGGCGTCGCCGCCGCCATCTCCGTACTGACGATCGTGATGCTGATCGCCGCCATGTCCTTCTACTTCCGACTGATCCTGAAGCAGGAGGAGGAGCAGTGAGCACCGCCACCGGCACCACCACCCCGTCCACGGCGTCCGCGGCCGCGCCGGCGCGCCCCGCGCAGCGACTGCGCCGCAAGCCGGTCACGCCCGGAGCCGTCGTCAGGAACCTGACCGCGCTGGTCCTCGCCCTGCTGTTCGTCTTCCCCGTGTACTGGATGTTCAGCTCGTCGCTGAAGCCGCAGTCGGAGATCCTCACCAAGGACCCGGTCTTCCTCTTCGCGCCGACGTTCGAGAACTACCCGACGGCCACGGGCGTCGACCTTTTCTGGACGTACGTCGCCAACAGCCTCACCGTCACCGTCGGTGCCGTGCTGCTCGCGCTGATCGTCGCCCTGGGGGCGAGCTTCGCCATCGCCCGGATGAGGTTCCGCGGCCGCAAGGGGCTGGTCCTCGGCATCATGATCGCCCAGATGGCCCCCTGGGAGGTCATGGTCATCGTGATGTACATGATCGCCCGCGACGGCGACATGCTGAACAGCATCCCGCTGCTGACCGCCATCTACTTCGTCATGGTCCTCCCCTTCACCATCTGGACCCTGCGCGGCTTCATCGCCGCCGTCCCGGTGGAACTGGAGGAGGCCGCACAGATCGACGGCTGCACCCGGGGCCAGGCATTCCGCAAGGTGATCTTCCCGCTGCTCGCGCCCGGTCTGATGTCGACCTCGCTCTTCGGCTTCATCACGGCCTGGAACGAGTTCGCCATGGTCCTGATCCTCAACAAGGACAAGGGGGCCCAGACCCTGCCGCTCTGGCTGACCCAGTTCCAGACCGCCTTCGGCAGCGACTGGGGCGCCACCATGGCCGCCTCCACCCTGTTCGCCCTCCCCGTGCTCATCGTCTTCCTCTTCCTCCAGCGACGGGCCGTCGGCGGCATGACCGCCGGCGCAGTGAAGGGATAACGCGCCCCATGACGACACTCGTACGCGGCTCGTCCGGCACCCTCACCCGCGACGCCCTCACCGTCCTCCAGCCCGGCTTCACCGGCACCAGCGCCCCCGACTGGCTGCTGCGCCGCATCGGCGAGGGGCTCTGCTCTGTCGGGCTGTTCGGCCGCAACATCGCCTCGCCCGAGCAGCTGGCCGCGCTCACCGCGCAGCTGCGGGCCGAGCACCCCGACGTCCTGGTCGCCATCGACGAGGAGGGCGGTGACGTCACCCGGCTGGAGGTCCGCACCGGCTCCTCCTTCCCCGGCAACCTCGCGCTCGGCTGGGTCGACGACACCGGCCTGACCCGCGCCGTCGCCCATGAACTGGGCCGCCGGCTCGCCGCCTGCGGCGTGGACTTCAACTGGGCGCCGTCCGCCGACGTCAACTCCGACCCGGACAACCCGGTGATCGGCGTACGGTCCTTCGGCGCCGACCCGGAGCTGACCGCGCGGCACACGGTGGCGTACATCGAGGGCCTGCAGTCCGCCGGTGTCGCCGCGTGTGTGAAGCACTTCCCCGGACATGGCGACACGAACGTGGACTCGCACCACGCGATGCCCCGAATCGATGTGGACCTGGACACACTGCACGCCCGTGAGCTGGTGCCTTTCCGCGCGGCCATCGCGGCGGGTTCCAAATCGGTGATGAGCGCGCATATCCTGCTGCCCGCGCTCGACCCCGTCTCCCCGGCGACCCTGAGCCCGCGGATCCTCACCGGTCTGCTGCGCCAGGAGCTGGGCTACGAGGGCCTGATCGTCACCGATGGCATGGAGATGCAGGCCATCGCGTCGACGTACGGCATCGAGCGCGGCTCCGTCCTCGCGATCGCGGCGGGCGCCGACGCCATCTGCGTCGGCGGCGGCCTGGCGGACGAGGAGACCGTACTGCGGCTGCGCGACGCGCTGGTCGAAGCGGTACGGACCGGCGAACTGCCCGAGGAGCGGCTGGCCGACGCGGCGGCGCGAGTGCGCGCCCTGGCGTCCTGGACCAGGTCGCACCGGGTCAGGGGGGCTGAGACGGAGCCGGGCGCGGCTGTGCAGGAGGGGACCGCGCCCGGCACCGACATCGGACTGGTGGCGGCCCGCCGCGCACTGAAGGTCACGGTGGGGGAGACGCCCTACGCCCCGATGACGAGCGCACCGCATGTCGCGGTCCTCGCTCCCGTCGCGAACATCGCCGTCGGCGACGAGACCCCCTGGGGTGTCGCCGCGGAGCTGGAGCGACTGCTGCCCGGCACCGGTACGGGCACCTACGACGCCGGCGCCGCCGCGGCCGATGTGCTGCGGGACGCCGGGGACCGCCGGATCGTCGCCGTGGTGCGCGACGCCCACCGTCACGCCTGGATGAGGGAGGCGCTCGACGGGCTGCTCGCGGCTCGGCCCGACACGGTCGTGGTCGAGATGGGGCTGAACCAGGCCCCGCCGCGTGGGGCGCTGCACATCGCGACGCACGGTGCGGCACGGGTCTGCGGCACGGCGGCGGCCGAGGTCGTCGCCGGGGCGTAGGCGCGCACGACGAAGGGGGCCGGGCGCTTCGGACAGCGCCCGGCCCCCTTCGCGTACCGTCCTACAGGCCCTGCCAGGCGGGCTTGTTCGCGTAGGTGTGGCGGAAGTAGTCGGCGAGCTTCAGCTTGGACGCGGCGGCCTCGTCCACGACCACCGTGGCGTGCGGGTGCAGCTGGAGCGCGGAGGCCGGGACGACGGCGGCGACCGGGCCCTCGACCGTCTGCGCCACGGCCTCGGCCTTGCCTTCGCCGGTGGCCAGGAGGACCAGGTGGCGGGCCTCCAGGATGGTGCCGATGCCCTGGGTGATGACGTGGTGGGGCACCTGGTCGATGTCGCCGTCGAAGAACCGCGCGTTGTCGACGCGGGTCTGGTGGGTGAGGGTCTTGATCCGGGTGCGCGAGGCGAGCGAGGAGCACGGCTCGTTGAAGCCGATGTGGCCGTCCGTCCCGATCCCGAGGATCTGCAGGTCCACACCGCCGGCGTCGGCCAGCGCCTGGTCGTACGCCTCGCAGGCCGCCTGTACGTCATCGGCCGAGCCGTCGGGGCCCAGGAACGCGTCGGCGCCCAGACCGAGCGGTTCCACGACCTGGCGGAGCACGGTGGAGCGGTACGACTCGGGGTGCCCGGCCGGCAGCCCGACGTACTCGTCCAGCTGGGCGATCCGGGCGCGCGACGCGTCGACGGCGCCCGCGCGGACCTTGGCGGTCAGCGCGTCGTAGATGGGCAGCGGAGTAGAGCCGGTGGCCACGCCGAGCAGAGCGTCGGGCTTGCGGCGCAGCAGGGCGGCGATGCCCTCCGCGATGAGTTCCCCGCCTGCCTTGGCGTCCTGGACGATGACAACTTCCACGCTGGGCCTGCCGATCTGAGGAGTGGTGGTCTCATGTGGTATAGACCAATCTAGCAGAGTCGGGCTCCCCCGGGGCGGGCACGCGCACGCACGCCCCCGGTCCCAGGGGCCCACCGGGCGGCCGGGCGGCCGGGGGCGGTCGGGTGGGTGAACGGCAGGGGGGCGGCCGGGGCCGACAGGCCAGCGGGGCGGCCGGGGCCGACAGGCCAGCAGGGCGGCCGGGGCGCCGGGTGAGCGGTCGGGCAGCGGGGCGGCCGGGGCGCCGGGTGAGCGGTCGGGCAGCGGGGCGGCCGGGTCCGTACGGATGGCGGGGCCACTCGATCCCTGGTCGACTGGGAGCATGACCGACGAGCCGGGCCGGATCATGTCCGGAGAGATGGCGGAGCAGCCCGCCGTGCTGCGGCGCGTCCTGGAGCAGGGCGCCCCCGTGATCCGCGCGGTCGCCGAGGCCGTCGCCGCCCGCAGGCCGCGCTTCGTCCTGCTCACCGCGCGCGGCACGTCCGACAACGCCGCGCTGTACGCCAAGTACCTGCTGGAGATCCGCGCCGGCCTGCCGTGCGGTCTCACCTCCATGTCGACCACGACCGCGTACGGGGCGAAGCCCGACCTCGCCGACGTCCTCGTCGTCACCGTCAGCCAGTCGGGCGGCTCCCCGGACCTCGTCGCCTCCACCCGGGCGGCCCGGGACGCCGGGGCGGTCACCGTCGCCGTGACCAACAACCCGGACTCGCCGCTCGCCGCCGTGTCCGAGCACCACGTCGACATCCTGGCGGGCCCCGAGAAGGCACTGCCGGCGACCAAGACGTACACCGCGTCCCTGCTGTCGCTCTATCTGTTCGTGGAGGGCCTGCGCGGCGGCGACGGCGCCGCGGCCCGTCCCGTGCCCGAGCTGGCGGAGCGGATCCTGGGGCGCCGCGACGAGGTCCGGACGCTCGCCGCCCGCTACCGCTTCGCCGAGCGGATGGTGATCACGTCCCGGGGCTACGGCTACCCCACCGCGAAGGAGGCGGCGCTGAAGCTGATGGAGACGAGCTACATCCCGGCGCTCTCGTACTCCGGCGCCGACCTGCTGCACGGCCCCCTCGCCATGGTCGACAACATCTCGCCCGTCATCGCGGTCGTCACCGAGGGCCGGGGCGGCACCGCGCTCCAGCCGGTCCTGGACCGGCTGCGCGGCCGGGGCGCCGACCTGTTCGTGGTCGGGCCCCGCGCCCAGGTGGAGGCGGCGTCGGCGGGTTTCGTGCTCCCCGTGGACGGCCTCCCCGAGGAACTCCAGCCGATCCTGGAGATCCTGCCGCTGCAACTGCTGGCGTACGAGATCACCATCGCCAGGGGCCAGGACCCGGACGCGCCGCGCGCCCTGGCCAAGGTGACGGAGACCCGGTAGCCCGCTACTGGAGCGAACCGCCCGTCGCGTCGATCCAGTGGCCGGTCACCCAGCGGCCGTCGTCCGAGGCGAGGAACGCCACGACGCCCGCGATGTCAGAGGTCGTACCGACCCGGCCGAGGGCCGACAGGGCCGCGGCCCCCGTCCAGGCCTCCTCGCTGTCGTGGAGCCAGGCGTTCATCTCGGTGTCGATGATGCCGGGGGCCACCGCGTTCACGGTGATGCCCCGGGGGCCGACGACCTTGGACAGGTAGCGGGTGAAGACGTCGAGCGCGCTCTTGCTCATCGCGTACGCGATCAGCTCGGGCATCACCGCCGCGTGCGACAGGCCGGTGGAGATGTTGATGATCCGGCCGCCGTCGCGCATGCGCTCCGCGCCGAGCTGGGTCAGGAAGAACGGCGCCTTCGTGTTGACGGCGAAGATCCGGTCGTAGGCGGCCTCGTCGACTTCGGCGAAGTGCGGGGTGCCCGCGATGCCGGCGTTGTTGACCAGGATGTCGAGCCCGTCGGCGTGCCGGTCGAACTCCGCCCACAGGGCCGCCGCGTCGCCGGGTACGCCGAGCTCCTGGCCGATCGCGAAGGCGGAGCCGCCCTCGGCCTCGATCGCCATGACGGTCTCCTTGGCGGCGGTCTCGTTGCTGCCGTAGTGCACGGCGACCCGTGCGCCCTCGCGGCCCAGCCGCTCGGCGATGCCCCGTCCGATGCCCCGGCTTCCGCCGGTGACCAGTGCCGTCCTGCCCGTGAGCGTGCCCATGGCGACGCCCCTTTCTGTAGCGGTCGTTACAGAAGTGACCGTACCAGATTCTCTAGTGGTCGCTATAAAATGTGGGCATGGCGACGAGACAGCGCGGCAGGCCCCGCTCCTTCGACCGCGAGGCGGCCCTGGAAAGCGCCACCGCGGCGTTCTGGGAGCACGGTTACGAAACGACGTCGGTGGCCGATCTGACACGGGCGATGGGGATCGGCGCCCCGAGCATGTACGCCGCCTTCGGCGACAAGCGCGCCCTCTTCGAGGAGGTCGTGAGCCGGTACGTGGAGACGTACGGCGCCTTCTCGCGCCGCGCCCTCGACGAGGAGCCCACCGCCCGCGAGGGCGTCGCCCGGATGCTGCGGGAGGCGGCGGGGGAGTACACCGACCCGGCGCACCCGCGCGGCTGTCTGGTGATCTCGGCGGCGCTCAACTGCGCGACCCCGGACGTGGTGGCCTCGCTACGGGACAGGCGCAACGCCACTCTGGCCGTCATCGAGGCCCGGGTCGCCGCCGATGCCGCCGCCGGCCTGCTTCCGGCCGGTGCCGACACCAGGGCCCTGGCCCGGTTCGCCGGCGCCGTCCTTCAGGGCATGTCCCAGCAGGCCCGCGACGGTGCGACGAGGGAGGAGCTGGAGGCGGTGGCGGACGCCGCGATGCGCGCGTGGCCCTGAGCGGGCGTGCGGCCTTGAGCGTGCGCGGGGCCGCGAGGGGCGTGCGGCCCTGGGGGGGCGCAGGGCCCTCCGGGCCCGTGTGGTTCCGGCGGGCCGAAAACACCTGCGGGCCGACGGGTCCCGCAAACACCCGCGGGCCGACGGGGCCCCGAAAACACCCGCGGGCCGCGGCGCCGCGACGGGACCCTCAACCCGTCCGGCACCGCAGCCCGGAGTTGCAACGGCCGTCGGGTGTGCGGTCCCACGGCCGTGATGAGGCCCGACGCAGTCAGGGCAGAGAGCGTCGGTGCCTCGGTCCCACCCTCCTGTGCGGGGAGGGTGGAAGTCTGTCAGTGCTTTACCACGCCATTGTGGACTAGACCATTCTGGTCTGTCCATCCATGTGAGTGGGCGAATTCCTGGTCCATCCTCCACCACGAACGGGTAAAGCACCAGGTTCAACCGCACACGGACGCACGGGTACGCTCGCAACGTGCCCTCCATGAACGACCTCGTACGCCAGCACACCGCTCTGAGTGAGTCCGACCTCGAGTGGCTCCACCTGCTGGTCTCGGAGTGGCAGCTGCTCTCCGACCTCTCCTTCGCCGACCTCGTCCTGTGGGTGCCCACCCTCGACGGCACGCGCTACGTCTCCGTCGCGCAGATGCGCCCCAACACCGGCCCCACCTCCTACCAGGACGACATGGTCGGCCACCTCGTGCCGCGAGGCCGCCGCCCGCTGCTCGACGCCGCCCTGGACGAGGGCCGGATCGTGCGCGAGGGCGATCCCGAGTGGCGTGAGGAGGTCCCCGTACGGGTCGAGTCCATCCCCGTGCGCCGCGAGGGCCGGGTCCTCGGCGTCATCGCCCGCAACACCAACCTGCTCACCGTCCGAACCCCCTCCCGGCTGGAGCTCACCTACCTCCAGTCCGCCTCCGACCTGGCCCAGATGATCGCCGCGGGCACCTTCCCGTTCCCCGGCCAGCAGGTCGACATGGACGCGTCGCCGCGCGCCGGCGACGGCCTGATCAGGCTCGACGCCGACGGCGTCGTCCAGTACGCCTCGCCGAACGCCCTCTCCGCGTACCACAGGCTCGGGCTCTCCGCCGACCTCGTCGGCCAGCACCTCGGCCAGATCACCGCCGACCTCGCCCCGTCCAGGGGGCCCGTGGACGAGGCCATCGTCAAGCTCGCCAGCGGGTACGCGCCACGCGAGACGGAGGTCGAGGGCAACGGCGGCGTCATCCAGCTGCGCGCCATCCCGCTCAAGCCGAAGGGCCCCCGGATCGGTTCGCTCGTACTGCTGCGTGACGTCACCGAACTGCGCCGCCGCGAACGCGAGTTGATCACCAAGGACGCCACGATCCGGGAGATCCACCACCGGGTGAAGAACAACCTCCAGACGGTCGCCGCCCTGCTGCGGCTGCAGGCCCGCCGGATGGATTCGGACCGCGGCCGGGAGGCGCTGAACGAGGCGGTGCGGCGCGTCGGCTCGATCGCCATCGTGCACGAGACGCTCTCGCAGAACCTGGACGAGCGCGTCGAGTTCGACGAGATCGCCGACCGGGTGATCTCGATGGTGGCGGAGATCTCGCCCGGCAGGGTCACCTGCCGTCGCCACGGCAGGTTCGGCATCCTCGACGCCGAGGTCGCGACCCCGCTGTCGATGGTCCTGACCGAGATCCTGCAGAACGCCCTGGAACACGCCTTCGCCCCAGGCGAGCTGGGTACCGTCGAGGTCACCGCGGTCCGTGGCGACTCCCGTGTGGTCGACGCCCGGCTGCTGATCACCGTTCAGGACGACGGCCGCGGCCTGCCCGAGGGGTTCGACCCGCAGCGGGCCGGCAACCTCGGCCTGCAGATCGTACGGACGCTGGTGGAGGGCGAGTTGGGCGGTACGTTCGACATGCAGCCGGCCCCCGGGCGCGGCACCCGCGTGGTGCTGGACATCCCGGTACGCCCCCAGAAATAGCGCCCCGGGCGGGGGCGCCCCCAGCGGCCCCCGGAAGCAGCGCCGCCGGACGCCGGCGAGACGGTCGCGCTGCCGACGAGGCGGCGCCGCGCACAGCAGCGAGCCCCGGACCGTAGGGAAACGGTCCGGGGCTCGAACGCTGTGGGTTCTACTGCTGCGCGCTGCTACTCGGGAGGCGCGGTGGCGTTGCTCAGGCGCTGGCGTTGCGCGCCCGGTTGCGAGCGGCGCGGCGCTTCATCGCGCGACGCTCGTCCTCGCTGAGGCCACCCCAGACGCCGGAGTCCTGACCGGACTCGAGCGCCCACTGCAGGCACTGCTCCATCACGGGGCAGCGACGGCAGACAGCCTTGGCTTCCTCGATCTGCAGCAGCGCAGGACCAGTGTTGCCGATGGGGAAGAACAGCTCGGGGTCTTCCTCACGACAAACGGCGTTGTGACGCCAGTCCATGGCTGCTACCTCTCCTTGGTGTTGCATGCAAGTTGCTTGTGAATGTGAACGCTTTCACGAATCCCCCCACAAGTGAAGGCCCGACGGCCAGATGCACTGGTGTGGTCCTGGAATGAGGAGGGATTCTGGCTCTCGCTGGAGGCCGGTTCTGCGGGCCGTCCCGATCGCCATGTAGAGACTCGCAAACCTCGGCGACGGATACAACCCCTTCCGGAAAGTTTTTTTTGATTCCTCGGTGTCGGCTAGGTCACAGCCGTACTTCTATGGGGTGGACCCCAGCCCATACGTTCGAGATAAAGGACCAAGGGCCCTTCCACTCACACAATCACACCCAGTGCACGGCGAACGCCTGTGAACGTCACGCTCGTACGCAGCCCCAGGTGGTCGCCGTCCATCTGGAAGGGGAGGGGCACCTTCGAATGCAAGGTGAAGTCCTCCAGATCGTGCAACGAGACCGCGTGCTTGCCGTGCGGTCCGCGCTCCGGGCTCGATGTCAGCAGCTGGGTCGCGTACCGCGCGACCGAGGGCGTCGAGAGCCGGCTCAGAGCGAGCAGGTCGAGCGCGGTGTCGAAGGACGCCTCCGGCGACGCGTACACCGGACGGTTCCCCAGATACGTCCAGGGAGCCGTGTTGCAGATTATCGACAGGACGAGATCGTGGACCGGGTCGTGCCCCGGGCGCTCCAGCGTGATCATGCCGTGCCGGCGGTGCGGCTCCTCCAGGAGCTGACGGACGACCTGCCGCAGATACAGCGCGTGCGTCGATCTCTTGCCGCGCTCCCGCTGCTGCTCGACCCGCCCGATGACGCCGGCGTCGAATCCGAAACCCGCGCAGAACGTGAACCAGCGGGCCGGCACCGCCTCGTCCTCGGTGCCGGGCGTCCCGCCCGCGAGTCCCAGGCCGACGGTCCGCACACTGCTCCGGCTCAGCGCGTCCAGGATCGCCCCGGTGGCCTCGACGGCGTCGTTCGGCAGACCGAGGGCGCGGGCGAAGACGTTCGTCGAGCCGCCCGGCACCACCGCGAGCCGGGGCAGCCGGTCCGGATCGGGCCCGTGGTGCAGCAGCCCGTTGACGACCTCGTTGACGGTGCCGTCCCCGCCGAGGGCCACGACCAGGTCGATGTCGTCGGAGTCGGCGGCCCGCCGCCCGACGTCCCGCGCGTGCCCCCGGTACTCCGTGGTCACCACGTCGAGCTTCATCTCGCTGGCCAGCGCGTGGATCAGTACGTCACGCGTGCGGGCACTCGTGGTGGTGGCTGCCGGGTTGACCACGAGAAGTGCGCGCATGCCCGCCAGGTTACCTACCGCGCGGTACCCCGCCCAGGGCAGGCCCGTCCGGTCGGAGGCCCTGCGGCTACCCTGCTGGGGTGAGCAGCACCGACCAGAACCCCACGTCCACGCCCCGCCCCGCCCGTGTGACGGCCGCGGCCGCCGTCGCAGGTGTGGAGGCGCTGGCCCTGTTCGCCGGCGGCGTCTACGTCATGGTGAGTACCCTCACGGGCAACCCCGACGACGCCACCCAGGCCGTGACGGGCGGCGTCACGCTCCTCGCGCTCGGCCTGATCCCGCTGATCGCCGCCCGAGGGCTGCTGCGCTGCCGCAGCTGGAGCCGGGGCCCGGCCATCATCACCCACATCATGGCGCTGCCGGTCGCCTGGACGCTGCTCAACGCGAAGACGGCGGCGATCCCGGCGGGCATCGCGCTGGCGGTCACGGCGGTCACGGGCCTGGCCCTGCTGCTCCACCCCGCCACCACGAAGGCCCTGGGCATCCACCGCGGCTGACCCCGCCATGGCCCCCGGCTGCCCCCTCGCCACCGCCCTGGCAAGCCCTCGCCACGGCCCCGGCTGGACCCGGCCACGGCCCCGGCTGGACCCGCCACGGGCCCCGCCGAGCCTCGCCACGGCTCTGCCTGACCTCTCGCCGTGGCCCTGGTAAACCGTCGCCACCGCCCTGGCGGAGTGCCGCGCCCCCGGCAGAGTGCCCGTCCCAGGGGAGTGCCCGCCCGAGGGGAGTGCCCGCCGGAGGGGAGTGCCCGCCGGAGGGGAGTGCCCGCCCGAAGGGAGTGCCCCCGTGCCCCCGGGCGGAGTGCCTGCCCAGAGAGTGCCCCCATGCCCCGGGCGGAGTGCCCGTCCCAGGGGAGTGCCCCCGTGCCCCGGCGGAACTCCCCGCGCCCCGGGGAGTGAGCCCCGCGGCCGCGCGCCCGGGAAGCGCGCCGCCTACTCCTCGACCAGGAGCTTCTCGCGGAGCTGCGCCAGCGTGCGGGCCAGCAGCCGCGAGACGTGCATCTGCGAGATGCCGACCTCCTGCGCGATCTGCGACTGGGTCATGTTGCCGAAGAACCGCAGCAGCAGGATCCGCTTCTCTCGCGGCGGCAGGTCCTCCAGCAGCGGCTTCAGCGACTCCCGGTACTCGACGCCCTCCAGCGCCTCGTCCTCCGCGCCCAGCGTGTCGGCCACCGCGGGGGACTCGTCGTCCGTGTCCGGGACGTCCAGCGAGAGCGTCGAGTACGCGTTGGCGGACTCCAGCCCCTCCAGGACCTCCTCCTCCGAGATGCCGAGCCGCTCCGCCAGCTCGTGCACGGTCGGTGACCGGCCGTGCTGCTGGGAGAGCTCCGCGGTCGCGGTGGTCAGCGACAGCCGCAGCTCCTGGAGGCGGCGCGGTACCCGCACCGCCCACCCCTTGTCGCGGAAGTGCCGCTTGATCTCGCCCACCACGGTGGGCGTCGCGTACGTCGAGAACTCGACACCGCGCTCGGGGTCGAAGCGGTCCACGGACTTGATGAGACCGATCGTGGCGACCTGCGTCAGGTCGTCCAGCGGCTCACCCCGGTTGCGGAACCGGCGCGCCAGGTGCTCGACGAGCGGCAGATGCATCCGTACCAGCTGGTTGCGGAGCTCCGCCCGCTCGGGTGAGCCGTCGGGCAGCTCGCGCAGGGTGATGAACATCGCCCGCGCGCCGCTGCGGTCCTGCGGATCGTGCTGGTGCTGGTGCCTGTTCTGCTCGTGTTCGCTCATCTGGGCCGCCCGCTCTGCCTGCGCCTGCTCCGACGTCTCCACCAGACCGTCCACCGGGTGCGGCCGCGCCTGCTGTTCCGGGATGCCCGGGATGCCATCCGCCGCGCTCAGCGCCCGTGGGCCGCGCTCCTCGTTCCGCACCGGACCGTCCCCGTCCCTCACGCCGGCCCGGGTCCCGCGCCGCGCTGTTTGTACAGGCTGATCGAGACCGTCCGGTCGTCGGCGACGGACGAGTCCACCTTGCCCGCCAGGGCGGACAGCACCGTCCAGGCGAAGGTGTCGCGCTCCGGAGCGCGGCCGTCGGTCGTGGGCGCCGAGACCGTGACCTCAAGCGAGTCGTCGACGAGCCGGAACACACAGCTGAGCACCGAGCCTGGCACGGCTTGCTGCAACAGGATCGCGCAGGCCTCGTCGACCGCGATGCGCAGGTCCTCGATCTCGTCGAGGGTGAAGTCCAAACGCGCCGCCAGGCCGGCCGTGGCCGTACGCAGCACGGACAGGTAGGCACCCGCAGCGGGCAGCCGGACTTCCACGAAGTCCTGGGTCCCGGGCTCGCCTGCGATCTGGGACACCCTCACCTCCAAGGTGGCACAAGCTCTTTCGGGGCCCGGGGAAGGGAGATCCGACCCCGGAGCCGTGCGGTACGCAGGTATGCGTAGTCCGCGGTGACGCTATCGCGATCCATGGTGCCGTGTCGCCGGGACCCCCGCCCCGACGGCTGTCACTCATGGTAAGCACATGAGTACGCACAGTGGCTAGAGGGTTGCGCCCCCCAAATCGCGAGAAACCAGCGGAGGGTTGACGTACCCAGGCGTCAGACGATCGAACCGTCGACGAAGCACCAACGCCATCTCTCACCCGGCTCGAAACTGCGCACCACCGGATGCCCGGTCTCCTGGTGGTGGCGGGTGGCGTGCCGCCCCGGCGACGAGTCGCAGCAGCCGACGTGCCCGCAGTACAGGCACAGCCGCAACTGCACCGGGTCCGTACCGGCGGTCACGCATGCGGGACAGCTCGCCGTCGACGGGGCGGGCTCCGGCCGTGGCGGTTCGGCGACGTGCGAGCACTCACTCATGATGGCCAGGTTACGTGCGTGACGGACGGTGACGGCTGGTGGCAGCTGGGAAGGCCGCGAAGGGCTGGGACGGCCGGGACGGCGGGGAGCAGCGGGTCGAGCGTGTAGTCGGGGACGCCCGGTATGTACGAGGCGGCCAGTCCGGCCGCGACCAGCAGCAGCGGCGCGGGGACGGGTGTCCTGCGGGCCGCTCCGGCGATCGCGGCGCTCACCGCGACCAGCGCCACCAAGGGCACGTCCATGGATCCTCTCCCCGCCGCATCGTGCTGCCGCTGCTGCTGCCGCCGCTCCTGCACACGGCGGCCGTCGACTCCTCGTACCTCGACCTGCGGGCCAACGCGCGGCCGGTCGCGCTGCTGTCGGTCGGGTACGTCCTGTTCGCCACGGTCGCCGTCGGCGGCGCCGCAACGCCGTGCGGGAGCGGCTCGGCGCGCCCAACCCCCTCACCGGGGAGTCCGCGGACGACACCTGCCGGCGGCTCGCCCGGGAGATGATCGCCGCCGAGCGCGACGTGTTCGTGCGGCTGCGGGACGAGCGGCGCATCGACGACGAGATGCTGCGCACGCTGCTGCGCCGGCTGGACCTGGAGGAGGCGGCCGCCCACCGCGAACGAACCCCGGACTGACCGGGCGGGCGGTCGGCCTTTGGGGGACGGCCGGCTCGGGCGGGCGGGCGGCCCTGTGGGATGGCCGTGTCGGTCAGACGACGCCCGGCCCGGACGCCGGTTCCGGGCGGCCCGTGACGACGGCGGCGACGACCGTGCCAGGCGGGAACGCGCCCTCCTCCGCCAAGGCGACAAGCCCGTACAGCATTTTGGCGACATATATGCGCTCGATGGCGAGTTCATGCCGCGCCGTGAAGTCGTCGGCGAAGGCGTCGAGCACGGCGTCCGTACGGGCGTAGCCGCCGAAGTGGAACCGCTCGTCCAGGCTCCAGTCACCCGACGGACCTCCGAAGGCACGCTCCTGGAGCGCCCGTATCTCCTCGCCCAGGAACCCGCCCCTGAGGACCGGGATGCCGAGCGCCCGCTGCCCCGCGCCGAGCCCCGCCGCCAGACCGGCGAGCGTGCCGCCCGTGCCGCAGGCCACCGCCACCACGTCCGCCCGGCCGCGCAACTCCCGGCCCAGCTCCGTACAGCCGCGTACGGCGAGCTCGTTGCTGCCGCCCTCCGGGACGACGAACGAGCCCTCAGGGGCGTCGCGCAGCAGCCGCTCCAGCACCTCCGGCTCGCCCTTCGCGCGGTACGTCGCCCGGTCCACGAACACCAGCCGCATACCGTCCGCCGCGCACCGCGCCAGCGACGGGTTCAGCGGTCGGCCGGCCAGCTCGTCCCCGCGTACGACACCGGTCGTCGGGAACCCGAGCAGCCGCCCCGCCGCGGCCGTGGCCCGCAGGTGGTTGGAGTAGGCACCGCCGAACGTCAGCACCGGCCGCCCGGCCGCCTCGGCCAGGTTCGGGGCGAGCTTGCGCCACTTGTTGCCCGGCAGGTCCGGGTGGATCAGGTCGTCCCGCTTGAGCAGCAGCCGGATGCCGCGCCGCGTGAACCGCTCGTCCGGCACGGGCTCCAGCGGCGAGGGCAGCCGGGGCCGGAGGGCCGAGGCGAGGCGGGCGAGGTCGAGCGGCTTCACCCCGCCATTGTCGCGTGAGCCCGTGCGGCCCGGGCCGTCGGCCGGGGGCGGCCGGGGGCGGCCGGGCCGCCCCGAGCCGCCCCGGGCCGCGTCGCGGTCAGCTGAGTCGCTTGGCGATGCGCGTGCGCATCGAGGTCATCGAGAACCCGCGCGGGTCCACCTTGCCCGGCTGCCACTCGCGGTGGCCGATGACCGACCGGGCCGTCCAGCCGTGGTGGCGGCAGACCGCGGCGGCCGCCTTCTCGATCGCCTCCAGCTGGGCGCCGGGCCACGGGTCGTCGCCGTCGCCGAGGTTCTCGCACTCGAAGCCGTAGAAGTGGCGGTTGCCGTCGGTGTTCGCCTCGTTGTCGACGGGCAGGCCCTTCTCCGCGATGACGGCCCGCAGGACGTCGTCGTCCCCCGGCCCCGCGTGGTTGGCCCTGCCGTACCCGACCAGGTGGACTCTGCCGTCCTTGGTGATCACCCCGTGGCAGAGCGGCCCCGGGAGACCCGAGTAGCCGTCCCGGCAGATGCCGACGGTCCGGTTCGAGCCGCGCGTGGCGGTGTGGTGGATCATCACTCCGTGCACCGGGCCCCAGGGGCCCGTGTGATTGCGGTTGTGGGTGCGCCAGTCGCCGACCTGGACGACCGTGAGGCCCTCGTCGCGCAGCGCGTCGAGGAACCTGCTCGCGGACATGGGTGGGGCCATGGCCGACTCCTTCGTGGTGGGGCGTGGGCGGGGGCACGCGGGACGAGTTCGTACGGGATCCGGCCCGTACGGACATCGGCCTGTACGGGCTCCGGCCCGCACGGGATCCGGCCCGTACGGACTCCGGCTTGTACGGGGACCTTGCCCACCGCGTCTCACGCCTCGTACGGCGAGCGATCGGATCCGGACAACCCGCGTGCTTCACGCCGGGACCGTTCGAAAAAGCGGGTTTGCTGCCCCGCGTATCTTCATTCAGTCCCACTCATTTGTGTAATGGCATCCTCACGACGCGTGCTGAAAGGCTTCTCCTGCAGGTCACTCCTTGATCGAGAGGGAAGTTCATGTCGGTTGGTTCGGTTGGTTCGGTCGGCGACGAGGTCCGGGCCGAGCAGGCGCCACCGCAGCAGAGTCTCGGCACGGCAGCGGCACGGAACCTGGCAACCACCACCAAGTCGGTCCCGCAGATGCAGGAGATCACCTCACGGTGGCTGCTGCGGATGCTCCCCTGGGTGCAGGTCCAGGGTGGTACGTATCGGGTGAACCGGCGGCTCAGCTACGCCGTGGGCGACGGACGGGTGACGTTCGTCCAGACCGGAGGGCGGGTCGACGTCATCCCGGCGGAGCTCGGCGAGCTGCCCGCGCTGCGGGGGTACGCGGACGACGCGGCGCTCACCGAGCTGGCGCAGCGCTGCGCCCAGCGGGAGTTCGCCCCCGGTGACGTGGTCGCCACCTCGGGGGAGGCGGCGGACCGGGTGTTCCTGCTGGCGCACGGCCGGGTCGAGAAGGTCGGCACCGGCCCGTACGGGGACGAGGCGGTCGTCGACGTCCTCGCGGACGGCGCGTACTTCGGTGAGCGGTCCCTGGTGGACGCCGACGCGACCTGGGAGTACACGCACCGCGCGGCCACCGCGTGCGTGGTGCTCGAGCTGACCCGCGCGGACGTGCTGAACCTGGCGGAGCGGGCCGGTTCGCTCGCCGCCCATCTCGCGGGCGTGGCGTCCGTACCGCACCAGCGCACCAACAAGTACGGCGAGAAGGCGATCGACCTGTCGGCCGGTCACGTCGGTGAGGCGGTCGTCCCGCACACGTACGTCGACTACGACCCCTCGCCGCGCGAGTACGAACTCAGCGTCGCCCAGACCGTGCTGAAGGTCCACAGCAGGGTCGCCGACCTCTACAACCAGCCGATGAACCAGACCGAGCAGCAGTTGCGGCTCACCGTCGAGGCGCTCCGCGAGCGCCAGGAGCACGAGCTGGTCAACAACCGGGAGTTCGGTCTCCTCGCCAACTGCGACTACGGGCAGCGGCTCCAGCCGCACGACGGCGTACCCAGCCCGGACGACATGGACGAGCTGCTGTCCCGCCGGCGCGGCAACAAGCTGTTCCTCGCCCACCCGAAGGCCATCGCCGCGTTCGGGCGCGAGTGCAACAAGCGGGGGCTGGTCCCGGAGAGCGTCGATGTCGCCGGGCACCAGATCCCCTCCTGGCGCGGGGTGCCGATCTTCCCGTGCAACAAGATCCCGATCTCCGACGCCCGCACCACCTCGATCCTCTGCATGCGTACGGGCGAGTCCGACCAGGGCGTCGTCGGACTGCACCAGACGGGCATCCCGGACGAGATCGAGCCCAGCCTGTCGGTCCGGTTCATGGGCATCGACGAGCAGGCGATCATCTCGTACCTGGTCACGGCGTACTACTCGGCGGCCGTGCTCGTGCCCGACGCGCTCGGTGTGCTGGAGAACGTGGAAGTCAGCCGCTGGCGGTGACAGCCCCCTGACAACGGGTACGGGCGGGGGAGCCGACAGCGCGGCACCCCCGCCCGCACCACCCCCTCAGCAGAGGAAGTGACCGTGACCACGACCAGCACGGATACGACACCGACGGCCGCGACGCCGACTGCCGCCGCGACGCCCACGCCCACGGCCGCGACGCCGACCGCCGTCCCGACGCCGACCGCCGCCGCCGCGACGGCCGGAGGCAGTCCCACCGGTACCGCCGAGTCCCCTGCGTCCCGCACGACGCCGGCCACTGCGGCGGCGCTCCTCGACCGCACCCGGACCGCCGTCACCCCGCGCCTGCGCTCCGCCGTCGAGACCCTGCCCGGCCGCATACGCCGGGTCGCGATGTACCACTTCGGCTGGGAGCACGCCGACGGCACCCCGGCCGCCGGATCCGCCGGCAAGGCGATCAGGCCCGCCCTCGTCCTCGCCTCGGCCCGGGCGCTCGGCGGCCACCAGCACGCCGCGGTGCGCGCGGCGGCCGCGGTGGAGCTCGCCCACAACTTCACGCTCCTCCACGACGACATCCTGGACGAGGACCCGACCCGCCGCAGCAGGCCGACGGCCTGGACCGTCTTCGGCGTTCCGGACGCGCTCATCGCGGGCGACGCGCTGCACGCGCTCGCCCTGCGGCTGCTCGCCGAGGACGCGCACCCGGCGGCCCCCGCCGCTTCGGCACGGCTCGCCGCCTGCGTGATCGAACTGTGCGCGGGCCAGCAGGCGGACTGCGCGTTCGAGGACCGGGGCCCCCGCGAGGTCTCGCTGGACGAGTGCCTCACCATGGCGACCGCCAAGACGGGGGCGCTGCTGGGCTGCGCCTGCGCCCTGGGCGCGCTGTACGCGGGCGCCGACGAGGCGGAGGTCGCGGCGATGGACGCGTTCGGGCGTGAGGCCGGCCTGGCGTTCCAGCTGATCGACGACCTCATCGGCATCTGGGGGGACCCGGAGCGCACGGGCAAGCCCGTCGGCGCGGATCTCGCCGCGCACAAGAAGTCGTTGCCGGTCGTCGCCGCGCTCGGCTCCGGCACACCCGCCGGTGACGAGCTGGCCGAGCTGTACCGGCGCCCGGTGCTGGACGGGCGCGACGTACGGCGGGCCGCAGAGGCCGTGGAGCGGGCCGGCGGCCGTGACTGGGCGCAGGCGGAGGCCGCCGACCGGATGGGTCGCGCGGTGCAGCAGCTGTCGCGCGCGGTGCCGGACCTGGCGGCTGCCGGGGACCTGCTGGCGCTGGCGGAGTTCGTCACGCGCCGCACCACCTGAGGCGTCCGCGACGCGCAACCGCCCGTCCGTCGCCGTCCGCCCCCGTAAGGCGGGTACGCCCGTACCCTCCGAACGCCTAGGCCTACGCCTACGCCGTTGTGCGCCCGTGCGCCCGTACGCCCGTACGTTGGCACGCACGATCGCTCGTACGTGGGCCCGTACGGCGCTCCGTGCGACGGCCGTACGACGACGGCCCGCCGGGCTGGACCTTCGGGGTCCACCGGCGGGCCGTCGCCGCTTCCTGGCCCCGGGAGCCTCCGCCCGTACGCCGTACGCCGTACGCAGTACGGCCGCTCAGGCTCCCGGCAGGACTCGGGAGACGATCCCGTCCACGACCCGGTCCAGCTCCTCGGCCGGGAGCATGCCGGGCAGCGTGAAGTGCTCCAGGAGCAGGCCCGTCATGGCGAGGTACAGCACCAGGACCGTGTCCGCGTCACCGGGCAGCCCGGCCCCCAGATGGAACTGGATGTTCCGGTCGAGTTCTTCGCGGACGACCCGGTTGAGTTCGGCCTGGAGCGCCGGACGACGGGTGGCCTCCAGCCGTAGCTCCAGCATCGCCAGATAGCCGGTGCGTTCCTCCGTCATCCGCCGGACCAGCCACTTCATCAACTCGGCGACCAACTCCCTGCTGGGCTCCGGCCGCATCGCCGTGTCGACGGCCTCGGCGGCCGGGGTCATCCGCGCATGGATGCGGGAGCCGGCCTGGGTCAGCAGGTCGTCCCGGCCGGCGAAGTAGTTCGACGCCGTGCCCGGTGGCACCCCGGCCTGGGCGTCGACGGCCCGGAAGGTCAGCCCCCGGGCTCCGTCCCTGGCCAGTACGTCGATGGCGGCGTCCAGCAGGGCGATGCGCCGCTCAGGGTTTCTGGCCATGCGGCCCCTCTCGTGTCCGAGAACGCCTCTGAAGCGCGTCCGAAAATCGTCGTGCGCGACCACTACGCTTGGAGCACTATATCCATAGTGGTTGGCCGATAGGGCCGGCCCAACCGACCGAAGGACCCTCTTGCGCAAGCTCACCTACCTCATCGCCTGCTCGATCGACGGCTTCATCGGGGACCCGAAGGGTGACGCCTCCTCGATGTTCGTCTTCGCGGACGGGGAGTACGCGGCCTACCTCGGGACCGAGTACCCGGACGCCCTGCCGACCGCCGGCAGGGAGGCCTTCGGTGTGGCCGGGGCGCCCAACAGGCACTTCGACACGGTCATTCAGGGTCGTGGCAGCTACCAGCTCGGTCTCGACGCCGGAATGCCCAGTCCGTACGGGCACCTGCGCGAGATCGTGGCGTCCCGCACGCTCGGCGATTCCCCGCACCCGAACGTCGAGATCGTGAACGGCGACCTCGTCGCCCGCGTCCGGGAGCTCAAGGCCGAGGACAGCGAGCTCGGCATCTGGCTCTGCGGCGGCTCACAGATCGCCGGTGAGCTGCTCGACGAGATCGACGAGCTGGTGATCAAGACGTATCCGCAGGTGTACGGGTCCGGGATGCCGATGTTCGGGGCCGGGTTCGCCGTCACCGACTTCACGCTCGACGGGGTGCGCGCCTTCGACAACGGCGTGGTCGTCCGTACCTACAGCCGGAAGCGCTGACCCGGCGGGAACCGTCGACCCGGCGGAAATCGCCGACCGCCCTATCCTGGAGGCATGGGCACTGAAGGGCGCCGAACCGTCAGCCGCTCGCGGACGAGCCGCGAGCCCGTGTGCCCCGCTTGCGGGCAGGCCGTCGGTACGGCCATCAAGAAGCGCAAGATCCTCGGCGCGTGGGTGCCGGTGTGGACACCGCAGCCGTGCCACAACCCCCGGTGTGAACGCTTCGGCAGAACGCCGGGTGGTCTGGGGAAGCGCCGGCCCGAGCCGGACCGCGAAGCGGATCACGAACCCGACCGCGAACCGGACCGCGAGTCGGCTCACGAACCGGACCGCGAGGCGGGTCACGAACCGGACCGCGAGTCGGCTCACGAACCGGACCGCGAACCGGACCGCGAACCGGGTCACGAACCGGGTGACAACGCCAAGACCGGCTGAAGTCCGGCGCGCACTCCGCCGGACATCCGCTGGACATCCGGCGGACATCCGGCTGAAGTCAGGCGCGCGTCGAGCTGAAGTCCGCCGGAAGTCTGGCCCTGAGGGTGACCGCCCGCACGCTGGAGGCAGTCATACCGCTACAGTCCGCGCCATGTCATCGGAGTCGACGGAAGTCTGGACCGGCTGGTACCGGGACCGCCGGGGTGCGGAAGCGATTGTCATCACGTCGGACGGGCGGCGCATCGCCACCCGCATCAGGGGTGTGGAGTACGCGGGGGAGAGCTTCGCCGGGCTGCGGGCGGGCGAGGAGAACGGCGGCCTGCCGTTGGCCGGTTGCGTACTGGAGTGGGACCTGCCGCTGCCGGTCGTCATCGGCGGGGTGACCCAACGGGGCACCCTCAGCTGTCTGTTGGCCCTGGGTGAAGCGCTGTCCGACGGCTCACCCGAGCGGGTGGACCTGCAACTGACCCTGCACTGCGGGGGAGCGGCGTACGAGTCGGGCCTGGCGGGAGGCGACTTCGACCAGGCGCTGGACCGCATCCTGCGCCAGCTCCCGCCCGGCACCCGGTTCGACCGGTCCCTCGTGGTCGCGGCCTGACGCCCCGGCATCCTCCCATCGGAAAGGCGCCCCGCGGGGAGCGGGGCGCCGTCGTTCCCACCTTCCCTGGCGGTCGGCAGGTCAGGAGACCCTGGCCAGTGCGGCCGCCAGGCCGTTCCGCCACAGATAGTCGACCCGTGACCGCTCCTGCGCGTTCGGTGTCGCGTTCTGGCACGAAGGACCGGGGCCGCCGCCGGACATCAGCTCGCTGCACGGACCCGAGTAGTGGTCCGGCAGGCCGAGCACATGCCCCGTCTCATGCGCGGTGACGCGCGTCGAGTTGTAGATCTGGTTCTGCCGGTAGTCGAGGAAGATGTAGCCCCGGCCGTGGCCGTCGGTACTGGCGTACGAGCCCCGGGAGTCGTTCCCCTCGTAGTAGCGGAAGTCCGGGTTGCCGCCCTCCTGGAGCTTCACGTTGCTGACCGAACTGTTCCAGATCTGGGTGGAGCGGGCTATCTGCGTACGGAAGCTCGGGGCGTTGGCCGCGGAGTAGACGACGGTCACGGCCTGGACGCCGGGTGTCGCGGCACGCTTCTTCGCTACCGACTCCATGACGGCGTCGAAGAACGCCCTGGTGGCCTTCGCGTCCTCCGTGGAACCGGAGTACGCGGCGTGCCCGGCCGCCGCGGTGACGGCGGCGGCGGTCGCGGATGCGGCGGCGGAGGCCGTGGACGTGGCGGCGGTGGCGGAGGCCGTGGACGTGGCGGCGGTGGCGGACGCGGCGGGTACGGTCGCGAGCGCGGCGGCGACGCTCAACGCGGCGGCCAGCGCGGCCCTGGGGTGTCTCATGGGGGGCTCCTACTCGTCCTGAACGGTTGGGTGGACGCGTTCGGTTGGAGAGAGTGTCGGGGAGCCGCCGCCCCGGACGGATGATGTCAAGGGGCGATAGCACGACCGCATCACCCCGACCAACTCCCTTTGCATTCAGGGAAATTGGCGTGGTCAGGGTGTCTGGTGCGGCGCAGGGTGCCGCCCTACGCTCAGGGCATGGAGCTGGAGGTCAGACATCTGCGCGCGCTCTGCGCCATCGCCGACGCGGGCAGTCTGCACAAGGCGGCCAGACACCTCGGGATGAGCCAGCCGTCCCTCACGACCCAGCTGCGGCGCATCGAGAACGCGCTGGGCGCCGCGCTCTTCACCCGGGAGCGCACCGGCTGCCGCCCCACCCCGCTCGGGCTGGCCGTACTCAGCCGCGCCCGCCCGCTGGTCGCCCAGATGACCGCCCTGGTCAGCGAGACGAGGGCGGCCGCCGCGCGTGCCGACGGCGCCCGGCTGCGCATCGGCTCCACCGCGAGCCGGGTCCTCGCGGGCTGGCTGCGCGGGCTGCGGCAGCGGCTGCCCGGCACGGACATCACGCTCCACATGGACGTCTCGGCGAACGCGCTGCTGCGGGCCGTCGCCGCCGGACAGCTCGACGTCGCGTTCGTCCACGAGGTCGAGGGCTGCCCGCTGCGGGTACCGGCCGGCCTGGAGCACCGGGTGCTCGTCGAACGGGAGCCGCAGTTCATCTCCATGGCCCGGGACCATCCGGCCGCCGCGGCTCCCGTCGTGGACGTCCGGGATCTGGCAGGCGACCGCTGGATGGTCGACCCGACGGTGGACGGCGAGTGGGACGGTCTGCGCCGTGTCCTCGCCGACGCGGGCATCGACCCGCCGGTGCTGCACGCCGACTACCACACGGCGGCCTCGCTGATCGTGGTCGGCGAGGCGGTCGCGCCGTGCCAGCCGACGTCGGGCCCGCGCGACGACATGGCGATCAGGCCGCTGCGGAACGACCCGCTGGCCGTACGGCTGCTGCTGTACCACCGCCCGGAGACCTCACCCGCCCTGCCGACGACCGCCCCTCCGGCGACGACCGCCTCCGCCCTACCGACGACCGCCCCTCCGACGGCCGCCCCCAATCCGCCGACGACCGCCCCGCCGACGACCGCCCCTCCGGCGACGACCGCCTCCGCCCTGCCGACGACCGCCCCTCCGACGGCCGCCCCCAATCCGCCGACGACCGCCCCGCCGACGACCGCCCCTCCGCCGACGACAGCCCTTCCGACGTGTGGCACGACGCGCGCCGCGCCCTGCGGTACCGTCCGCGACGCGGTGTACGGCGCGGTGTACGACGAACTGGCCTCGGCCTACCGGGAGGCGGCGCTGCGCACCACCGCGTACCGCCAGTGGCTCCTGCGCCACGGAAGCCCGCTCCCGCGCGCCTCCTGACCCCGGCTCAGTCCTTCTGCAGGTCGGCCAGGGCCTCCTTGGTGTCCTTGACGAGCCACTCACGCACGTCCTTCGCCTCCGGCGGCTTCACCTTGCTGTCGGGGCCGCCGCCGAACCAGTCCCACTGCATCTCGTACGTGAACCAGCCCGACCGCACGGCGAGCATCATGCTGCCGACCGTGTCGTCGCCCTCACCCCGGTACTCGGTCACCAGGAACGCCTCGTCGCCGAGGTCGTCCACGGGCAGCGTCTTGTACCGGTACCGCTCCTTGTCGGTCGTCTTGTCGCGGTAGGCCCAGTACGACGACGCGAACTCACCGGACGGGTCGGTCGCCTTGTGCCAGGTCGCCGACGTCCGCACGTGCACACTCGTGTAGTCGTTCTCGGTCGCCTTGGGGTCCTCCAGGCTCCGGGAGCAGTAGCTCTCGTCCAGGCCCTCCTGCTGGGAGGTGTACCGGGCGTCGGAGTCCTTGAGCCGGTAGTGGCCGCGGAAGGCGTTGAGCGGGGCGACCGCGCACAGGTTCTGTTCGTACGCGTGCCCGCCGAAGTCCGGCTTCGCGGCGGCTGTGCCGCCCTCGGTGCCGCCGAACGTGCCGGTCGCGAAGAGCGTCGTCGCCCACACCGCCGATGCGACCACCGCACCGGCGACCCCGAGCAGCCACCCGGGTACGGACCGCCTGCCCGGCCCGCCGCCCGGTCCGCCGCCGAACCCACCACCCGGTCCCCCCGGCCCACCCGGTCCCGGTCCACCGGGTTGGCCACCCGTGCCAGGGCCCCCGGCCTGCGGTGGGAACGGCTGCTGGGCGTACGGGTTCGGCATCGGCGCGGGCACGCCGGGCTGCTGCTGCGGATAGGCGGGCTGCTGGTACGGGTTGGGCTGCGGAGCCGGTGTCGACATGATCGGCAATGTATCGGGGGCCATGGCGTGCGATCGCGAAGGGGTGGGCGGCGAAGGAGTACGTACGCGATGGAGCGTGGCGGCGCTCACGCCACCCGGGCGGCCAGCCAGTCCGCGGTGGCGGGCAGCCAGTCGGCCCTGGCGTTGCCCAGCAGATGGTCGCCGTGCGGGACGAGCTGCCGGGTTCCGTGCGGCACCGCCCGTGCGAGCGCCGCCCCGCCCACGACACCGGGTATGACGTCCTGGCCGCCGTCCACCACCCGCAGGGGACAGGCGATGCGCTCGGCGACGCCGCGCAGATCGATCCGACGGACGAACTTCTCGGCTTCCGCCACGGAACCGGCGCGCTCCGTCAGCGTCTCGACGACGAACTGCGGCAACTCCTCCCAGATCAGGCGGTACGGCCCGCTGACCGTCGCGGCCGCGCGGACGCGGCTGTCGTACGCGGCGCCCATGGCGGCGTAGTAGCCGCCCAGGCTCATGCCGATCAGGGCGAGCCTGGTGGTGTCCAGGCCGGTGCCGGCGTCTCCTTCCAGCGCGTCGATCGCCTCGCCCAGGACCCGCGGGTAGTCGGGCGTCGGCGGCTCGGCCCCCGCCAGGACCCCCTGACCGGGCCCGTCCATGGCGAGTACGGCGACACCGCGCCTGAGGAGCTCCTCCGCCACCCCGTGGAACTCCTCCTTGCCCGAGTCGAGGCCGGGGACCACCACGACGACGCCGGGCCGCCGCGCCCCTCGCGCCGTCTGCTCCGGGCGCCGCAGCCACCCCGCGAAGCCGGCGCCCTCGACCCGTACCGCATCCGGCTCCAGCAGGGCGAGCGCCCGGCGCATCGCCCCGTCCGCCTCGGCGGCTGCCCGCGCGAGCAGGTCGCCGTCGGGGTGCGGGAGCAGCGTCGCGCAGTGGAACCAGCGGGCGGCGTGCCGGCAGGCGTCGCCCGCCGACACCCGGTTGCCGTCGGCCGCGTACGCGTCGGCGGCGGCCAGCCGGGCGCGGCCCTCCGCGCGGAACGCCTCGGGCCAGTCGTACAGCGAGCCGAGCGCCGCCGTCACCCGGTCGTAGGCGAAGAGGTCGAGGCCGGCGCCGGCCGCACGGGACCGGTTGAGCGCCGTGAACCGGCCCAGGGCGCCGGGCAGGTCGAGGGAGGAGGTCATCGTGTCTCGTTCCAGAGGGGTACCGGTGCACCGGTGTACGGGAATGGCGTCCGCACGGGCCGCCGTGCGGGGTACCCCAGCACACCGCGCACCGCGCCCGGCGGTCCAACAACCACCGCACACCGTCCGACCACCATCCGTTGTCGCCTAAGGTGAGCAGCGTGGACGCGGACCTGGATCTGGATCTCGCGCAGGTGCGCGCGTTCGTCGCGGTCGCCGGATCACTCCACTTCGGCCGGGCCGCCCGCGAACTCGCGCTCAGCCAGCAGGCGTTGTCCAAGCGCGTGGCCCGACTGGAGGCCGGGCTCGGCGTCCGGCTCCTGGAGCGCGGCGGCGGCACGGGCGTGCGTCTCACCGACGCGGGCCGGCGCTTCCTCGAACCCGCCCGCCGCGCGCTGGCGGCCGGTGACCTCGCCGTCGCCGCCGCGCGCGAGGCGGTGCCGCCCCTCCGCATCGACGTCTGGGGGCATCTGTACGAGCCGCTGCGCACCCTCGCCCCCGTCCTCGCCGCCGCGCCCGGCCTCGCCGTGGAGACGGGCACCGGACGCGACTACCCGTCCGTCGCCGAGGCGATCCGGCGCGGTGAGGTGACCGCGGGCCTCGGCCGGGTGCCCACGCGCCCCGGCGGCCGCGAGGTCCCGGACCTCGTCCACCGTCCCGTACGGCTGGAGCCGGTCGACGCGGTGGTCAGCGCGGCGCATCCGCTGGCGGCCGCCCCCCAGCTGCGCCCCGCGGACCTGCGCGACAGTGTCCTCCGCTACCCGGCGGACGCCGACCGCCTGGACTTCCTCACCCGGTTCGCCGAACACTTCGGCGTCGCTCGCGGAACGGCGGGCCCCAACCTCGGGCTCGGGCCCTTCCTCGACGCGATACGGGACGATCCCGCGTGCTTCTCGCTGTTCCCGGCGGACGCCGCCCCGGCCGCCGCACCCGGAGTCCGCTTCATCCCCCTGGCGCACCCGACCCCGCTGTACGCCTGGTCGGTCGTCTGGTCCGCCGCCCATGAGCCGCCCGCCCTGACCGAGCTGCTCCACCTCTTCGCCCGCACCGCCCGCACCACCCGCTGGCTGGAACGCGACCCGTCCCGCGACTGGCTCCCACCCACCCCCGACGCGCCCGCCGCCCGCCCCCGCTCCCCGGGAACGCGCGAGGACCCGGCCGTGCGGGACGGCCGGGTCCTCGGCTGACTTCCGGGGTTCCGGAGTGGTCAGGCCTTCTTGGTCTCCTTGAAGATCCGGTCGATCTCGGCGATCAGCTCAAGGGCCTTCTGGCCGGTCTTCGGGTCCGTGGACGCCTTGGCGGCGGACAGGGCCTTCAGGGTGTCGTTCACGAGCTGGTGCAGCTCGGGGTACTTCTCGAAGTGCGGCGGCTTGAAGTAGTCGCTCCAGAGCACCGAGACGTGGTGCTTGGCGAGCTCCGCGCGCTGCTCCTTGATGACGGTGGCGCGGGCCTGGAAGTGCGGGTCGTCGTTGGCGGCCATCTTCTCCTGGACGGCCTTGACCGACTCTGCCTCGATACGGGCCTGGGCAGGGTCGTACACACCGCAGGGCAGGTCGCAGTGGGCGCTGACCTTCACCTTCGGGGCAAACAGGCGGGAGAGCATTGAGCTGTCCTTCCTCGTGATCGTCTTCTCAGGTGGGACATTACTCGGTGGGAGACCCGTTTTCGCGGGTGCCCCCGGGGGCTTAGGACAAAAGTCCAGGTTCACCATGGGACTCGTGGACGAACCCGACGAAGGTCGGGGAGGAAGGACGGGAGGCGCCGGATGGCGGACCAGGGGCGGGAGCCGAGGGCGGCGTTCGGGATCGCCGAGGTGACCGGGCTGTCGATGGTGCCGACGCTCCGGCACGGGGACCGGCTGCTGGTGCACTACGGGGCGGTGCTCAGGCCCGGGGACGTGGCCGTGCTGCGGCATCCGCTGCAGCAGGACCTGCTCATCGTGAAGCGGCTCGTGGAGCGGCGGGGCGCCGGCTGGTGGGTGCTCGGGGACAACGCGGACGCCGAGGTGGTGGACAGCCGGGCGTTCGGGGTGGTGCCCGGGGAGCTGCTGCTGGGGCGGGTGCGGGTCCGGTACCGGGGGATCCGCCCCGGGCGTCAGCGGTCCTTGGGCGTCGTGCTGTCCTGGCTGGTGTCGGCGGTGCGGCCGGTGCTCAGCGACCGTTCGGTCTCCAGGCGTTTGCGGGCCCGGTAGGCGGCGACGTTCGCCCGGGTCGCGCAGCGGTCCGAGCAGTACCGGCGGGAGCGGTTGGTCGAGGTGTCCAGGTACGCGTTGCGGCACGGGGCCGCCTGGCACAGGCCGAGGCGGTCGGCGCCGAGCTCGGTCAGGTGGAAGGCCAGTCCCATCGCGGCGATCGCCGCGTAGCCCGCGGTCGCGTTCGACGGGTGGTCGGCGAGGTGCATGTGCCAGCGCGGGTGTCCCTCGTCGTCCAGCAGGTCGTGGCCGGAGATCTGCGGGCTGACCGGGAACTCCAGCAGGAGCGAGTTCAGCAGGTCGACGGCGAGTGCCTCGTCGCCGGAGTCGGCCGCCGTGAAGACCGCCCGCAGGCGGGCCCGTACGGACCGGAACCGGGTCACGTCCGCGTCGGTCGCGCGCCGGGCCATCTGGGTCATCTCGCCGAACAGTTCGCGCACCGCCTCCACCGAGCTGAGGGAGTCCTTGTTGCGCGCCGGCTCCTCGGTGTTCACCAGTCGCACGGCGTAATCCGAGTAATAGGCGAGTTCCACTTGTAGTCCTTACCGGAGCGGTCTAGGGTCGTCAAAGCAAGAGTAAGAGATCAGGGACGGTCAAGGGTGTTACGGAGGATGCGATGAGCGAGGCGACGGCAACCACCGACTGGCGGGCCTGGCAGCGCAGCTGGGACCGGCAGCAGGAGTGGTACATGCCCGACCGCGAGGAGCGGTTCCGGGTCATGCTCGACATGGTGGAGGCGTTCTGCGGCCCCGCGCCCCGGGTGCTCGACCTCGCGTGCGGCACCGGCAGCATCACCGACCGGCTGCTCACCCGGTTCCCCGACGCCACCAGCACCGGAGTCGACCTCGACCCGGCGCTCCTGGCCATCGCGGAGGGCCACTTCGCCGGCGACGACCGGGTACGGTTCGTCCGCGCCGACCTCCAGGACCCCGCGTGGACGCGGGCACTGCCGTACGCCACGTACGACGCCGTCCTCACCGCCACCGCGCTCCACTGGCTGCGCGCCGAGCCGCTCGCCGCGCTGTACGGGCAGCTCGGCGCACTCGTCCGGGACGGCGGTGTCCTGATGAACGCCGACGGCATGCCGGACGAGACCACACCCCGTATCAACGCCGCCGAGCGCGCCCACCGCCATGCCGCGATGGACCGCGCCCGTGGCGAGGGCGCCGTCGACTGGGCCGAGTGGTGGGCGCTCGCCGCGAAGGACCCGGTACTGGCCGGGCCGACCGCCGAACGCTTCGCGATCTACGGCGAGCACGCCGATGGCGACAGCCTCTCCGCGGCCTGGCACGTACGGGCCCTGCTGGCGGCCGGGTTCGCCGAGGCCCGCACGGTCTGGGCGTCCCCGTCCGACGCCCTGGTCCTCGCGCTGCGCTGACCGGCCGCGACGTACGCGGAGCCCACAGGATCCGTGAGGCCCGTGAGGCACGCGGGGCCCGTGAGGCACGCGGGGCATGGGAGACACGCGGGGCATGGGAGAGGGGCGGTACGGGGGTCCACCACCCGTACCGCCCCTCTCACCGCGGCCCACCGTGTCGGTCAGAGCACCTTGGAAAGGAACGCCTGCGTACGCTCGTGCTGCGGGTTCGTCAGGACGTCCCGCGGGTTGCCGGACTCGACGACCACGCCGCCGTCCATGAAGACCAGCGAGTCGCCGACCTCCCGGGCGAAGCCCATCTCGTGCGTGACGACGACCATCGTCATACCGGACTCGGCCAGGTCGCGCATGACGTCCAGGACGTCACCCACGAGCTCCGGGTCGAGCGCCGACGTCGGCTCGTCGAACAGCATCAGCTTCGGCTCCATGGCCAGCGCGCGGGCGATCGCCACACGCTGCTGTTGGCCGCCGGAGAGCTGCGACGGGTAGTGCCCCGACCGGTCGGCCAGGCCCACGCGGTCGAGCAGCTTCAGCGCCCGCTCCCGGGCCACGGCCCTGGACTCCCGCTTGACCTGGACCGGCGCCTCCATGACGTTCTCGACGGCGGTCATGTGCGGGAACAGGTTGAAGCGCTGGAACACCATGCCGATGTCCCGCCGCTTGAGCGCGACCTCGCTGTCCTTCAGCTCGTACAGCTTGTCGTTCTTCTCGCGGTAGCCGACGAGCTCGCCGTCGACGTACAGCCGTCCGGCGCTGATCTGCTCCAGGTGGTTGATGCACCGCAGGAACGTCGACTTGCCGGACCCGGAGGGGCCGACGAGGCAGAACACCTCGCCGTTCTGCACCTCCAGGTCGATGCCCTTGAGGATGTGCGCCGCGCCGAACGACTTGTGCACGCCCTCGGCCTTGACCATGGGGCGGCCGGTTGCGGAACTCATACCTTGACCTTTCCGACCTCGCTCGGCACCCGGAACCGGGTGAACTGCGCCTTGATCCGCTGTAGCGGTGTCGGCGGCAGCGCTCGGTCGGAGCCGCGGGCGTAATACCGCTCCAGGTAGTACTGGCCGATGCTGAACACGGTGGTCAGCGCCAGGTACCACAGGGAGACCACGATGTAGCCCTCCATGATGGCCAGGGTCCGCGAGCCGAACTCACGACCCCGCAGGAAGAGCTCGCCGTAGCCGATGGCGAACGCCAGCGACGAGGTCTTCAGCATGTTGATGAACTCGTTCCCCGTGGGGGGAATGATCACCCGCATGGCCTGCGGCAGCACGATCCGCCGCATGGTCTGGGTGCCCTTCATGCCGAGGGCGTGCGCGGCCTCGGTCTGCCCCTGGTCGACCGACTGGATGCCGGCCCGGCAGATCTCGGCCATGTACGCGGCCTCGTTCAGGCCGAGCGCGAGGAGCGCCGCCACGAACGGCGTCATGACCTCGTTCATCTCGTTCTTGTAGATGAACCCGAGGTCGAGGGTCTGGAAGACCAGCGACAGGTTGAACCAGAGCAGGATCTGGACGATCACCGGCGTGCCGCGGAAGAACCAGATGTAGGCCCAGGCGACGGAGGAGAGCACCGGGTTCGGCGAGAGCCGCATGACGGCGAGGATCGTGCCGAGGACCACACCGATCACCATGGACAGGACGGTGATCTTCAGGGTCTCCCAGGCGCCCCAGGCGAAGGTGCCGTTGGTGATCTGCTCACCGACCACGCTCCACTGGATCTGCGCCCCGGCGAAGGCGTTCACCAGCAGGGCGAGGAGCGCCAGGACCGCCACGGTGCCGACCCAGCGGCCGTAGTGGCGTACGGGGATGGCCTTTATCGTCTCCGGGGGCACGGCGGGACCCTCCGGGGCGGAGGAGTCCCCGGGAGGGGAGGAGTCCCCGCCGCCGGGCGGTGTGCCCGCGGCGGAGTCCTTCTTGAGGGGGTCAGTCACGGAGTTGCCTTACTTGCGTACGTGAGGAGGACCGAGCGGCGGCGCGTCACTTGCCGGCGTTGATCGTGGCCTTCTCGATGGCTCCGGACTCGGCCTTCCACTTCTTCAGCACCTCGCCGTACGTGCCGTCGTCGATGATCTTCTGGACGGCGGCCTGGAGGGCGTCACGCAGCTCGGTGTTCTTCTTGCTGACGGCGATGCCGTACGGCGCCGCGTCGATCTGGTCGCCGACCACCTCGAACAGCTTGCCGCCGCCGGCCTCCAGCTCGTTGTAGAGCGCCACCGGGAAGTCGGTGATCACGGCGTCGGCGCGCTTCGTCTGGAGCTGGGTGATGGAGTCGCTGTCCTGGTCGGAGATGAACGGCTTGATCTTCTTGGCGCCGCACTTCTTCTGCTGCGCGTTCAGCAGGTCCTCGTTGGCCGTACCGCGCTGCGCGGCCACGGTCAGACCGCACAGGTCGTCCAGGGTCTTGATGCCCTTGGGGTTGCCCTTGTGGGTGAGGATGGCCGAGCCGGCCTTGAAGTAGTTGACGAAGTCGGCGCCGCCCTTGGCGTCGTCGGTCGCGCCCTGCTGGCGCGCCTTGGTGTCGGTCATCGACGACATGACGACGTCGTGGCGGCCGTTGTTCATGCCGAGGACGAGCTGGTCGAAGGTGGCGTTGGTGAACTTGAACTCCACGCCGAGGACCTTGCCCAGCTCCTTGCCGAGGTCCACGTCCACGCCGGCCGGCTGGTTGTTCTCGTCCATGAACTCCATCGGCGCGTACGCGATGTCCGAACCGACCGTGATGACGCCCTTGTCGCGGATGGCCTTCGGCAGCTTGTCGGCGAGCGGAGCGGCGGACGTCTTCGTCCCGTTCGTCTCCTTGTCCGTGGCGCCGTTCGTCTGGTCGCCACAGGAGGTGAGGAGCAGGGAGCCGGCGACCGCGATCGCAGCGACCGCGGCGGTCCGGGACGTCCGGAGCGTCCGGTTCTTCGCGGCGGTCGGGCGGCGGGTGGTGCTTGCGGTCATGGTCGGTTTCCTCCGGCGGGTGAAAGGAAGGCCAATGGGTCGGGCACGCACCATCGGGTGTCGCGACCTCGTGTGATTACGGCATCTTGCCATTCGGACCACGTCGAACAAGGGTCCCGGCATGTCAAAATCGGGTAACGGGTGACCCCCGAACCTCAAGAGGCCGCTGGATTCAGGCCGAACCTTCTGCGGGATCGATGTCCTGCTGCCGGAAAATCTCCGGTTGATCTCGCTATCCGGACAGGATTGCGGTTGCAATTGGGTGTCAGCCGGACGAGTCCACACATTCGCCTATGAGTCATGTCACCGACACGGCGGGCCACGCCCGGCCCCGCGGGTGCCGGCCGGGCCCTCCGGCCGCCCCGCGCGGGACCCCCGGGGGGTCCCGGAGGTGACGGTGTGCGGAAAATGGACTCGTCGGCGGCACCTCGCGTCGGGTAAGAAGGATCCTTACACCCCTCATCCGGGGCTCAGGGCGCGTGTGCGGCGCGCCCGCGCGTACGTACCTCCCCCTGCAGGCGGCGGACCTACCCGCCACGCGCAGGGAACGGACGCGGTGCCCGCCCACCCCTCCTCAACCAGGAGTGGCCACCCTCAACTGATGAAGACTTAAGGGGTCAACCCACATGGCAGCGGAGATCGTCAACCCTCGTAGCGACAGCGATACCGACAGCGGTACGCAGAATGCTTCCGACGAGCCCTTCGATCCGGCTTTCGCCCTCCACAGGGGCGGCAAGATGGCCGTTCAGGCCACGGTTCCCGTGCGGGACAAGGACGACCTGTCCCTCGCGTACACGCCCGGCGTGGCGAAGGTGTGCAGCGCCATCGCCGAGCGGCCCGAACTCGTGCACGACTACACCTGGAAGTCCCAGGTCGTCGCCGTCGTCACGGACGGCACCGCCGTCCTCGGCCTCGGCGACATCGGCCCCGAGGCGTCCCTCCCCGTGATGGAGGGCAAGGCCATCCTGTTCAAGCAGTTCGGCGGCGTGGACGCGGTGCCCATCGCGCTCGCCACGACCGACGCCGACGAGATCGTCGAGACCGTCGTCCGGCTCGCCCCGTCCTTCGGCGGAGTGAACCTGGAGGACATCTCGGCGCCGCGCTGCTTCGAGATCGAGCGCAAGCTCCAGGAGCGCCTCGACATTCCCGTCTTCCACGACGACCAGCACGGCACGGCCGTCGTCACCCTGGCCGCGCTGCGCAACGCCGCGAAGCTGACCGGCCGGGGCCTCGGCGACCTGCGCGCCGTGATCTCGGGCGCCGGCGCCGCCGGGGTCGCCATCGCCAAGTTCCTGCTGGAGGCCGGGCTCGGCGACGTGGCGGTCGCCGACCGCAAGGGCATCGTCAGCCGGGACCGCGAGGACCTCACGCCGGTCAAGCGCGAGCTCGCCGAACTCACCAACCGGGCGGGCCTGTCCGGCTCCCTGGAGAGCGCCCTCGCCGGCGCCGACGTCTTCATCGGCGTCTCCGGCGGTACGGTGCCGGAGCCGGCGATCGCGTCGATGGCGCCGGGCGCGTTCGTGTTCGCCATGGCCAACCCGAACCCCGAGGTCCACCCGGACGTCGCGCACAAGTACGCGGCGGTCGTGGCCACGGGCCGGTCGGACTACCCGAACCAGATCAACAACGTGCTGGCGTTCCCGGGCATCTTCGCGGGCGCCCTCCAGGTGCGGGCCTCCCGCATCACCGAGGGCATGAAGATCGCGGCCGCCAACGCGCTCGCGGACGTCGTCGGTGACCGGCTGGCCGCCGACTACGTGATCCCGTCGCCGTTCGACGAGCGCGTCGCCCCGGCGGTCACCGCCGCCGTGGCCGCCGCCGCCCGCGCGGAAGGCGTCGCCCGCCGCTGACACCCCGCACCGGCCCCCGCCGGTCCGGCCCCGAGGGCCGCGTCGCACCCCGCCAGGGGCCCGCGACGCGGCCCTTCGCGTCGCCTGCGGCGGGGCCGGGCCGGGTTGGACTTTCGCCGGGGATGCTTGGACCCGCCGCTCGGTGTTCGCGGTTCCTCTTCCGGACGTTCACGCACGGCTGCTGTGATGCGCGCGCCACACACCCCAGCACAGGAGGCGTGAGTGAATCTGGTCGTCAACGGTGACGCCGAGAGCGGTCCCGGAGGGACCCCCGAACCCGTCGGTACGGTGACCGGCTGGCGGGTCGTGGACGGCGCGCCCGCGCTCATCGCGTACAGCCACGGCGGGGGCTATCCCACCGAGTCCGACCCGGGCCCCGCCCAGCGCGGCAGCCGGTTCTTCTCCGGCGGGAACGCGCCCAGGACCGCGCTCCTCCAGGACGTCGCCCTGCCCGCGACCGGCACCACGGGCCAGGCGGCCGTGGACGCCGGAGCCGTCCGGTACCGGATCGCGGCCTGGCTCGGCGGCTACGCCGCGCAGGAGGACGGCGCCCGGCTCTCCGTGGAGTTCCGCGACGCCAAGGGCACCCCCGTCGCGCTGAGCGTCCTCGGCCCCGTCACGGCGGCCGAGCGGAAGGGCCGTACCGGGCTCCTGGAGCGCTCCGCCGGGTCCCTCGTACCGCCCGGCGCCCGGTCGGCCCGGGTCCTCCTCGTCCTCACCCGCACCGGCGGCGGCACGTCCAACGACGGCTACGCCGACGGGATCACCCTCACCCTGACCGCGACGGGAGCCGCCCGGTGAAGCTCAACCGACGCGACCTGCTCAAGGCCGCCGGCGCCGCCGGGGCACTCAACCTGGCCTGGCCGCTGAGCGCCGGGCTCTCGCCCGCGCAGGCCCGGGAGGCCGCCGAGGCGCTCGGCGCCGACTACGACCCGGCGCCCTTCACGCTCGGCGTGGCCTCCGGCGACCCGCAGCCGTCGAGCGTCGTGCTGTGGACGCGCCTCGCCCCCGAGCCGCTCGCCGCCGAGCAGCAGCTGCCCGAGGTCGTGGAGGTCGGCTGGGTCGTCGCCGATGACCCGGCGCTCACCCGGGTCGTCGCCCGGGGCACGGCGCCCGCCTCCGCGACGCTCGGCCACAGCGTGCACGTCCCGGTCGGCGGGCTCGCGGCGGGCCGCGTCTACTGGTACGCGTTCAGCGCGCTGGGCCGTACGAGTCGCGTGGGGCGGACCCGGACGGCACCCGTCGGGCCCGTACCCCGCGTCCGGTTCGCCGCCGCCAACTGCCAGGCGTTCCACGACGGGTACTACGCCGCGCACCGGGGCATCGCCCGCGAGGACGTGGACTTCGTCGTCCACCTCGGCGACTACATCTACGAGCACGGCCCGGTCGGCGGGGACCACGTCCGCGACCACGACGGCCCGGCCGTCCTCACGCTCGCCGACTACCGCCGCCGCCACGCCCTGTACAAGGGCGACGCGTCCCTGCGCGAGGCGCACGCCGCCCACCCGTGGTTCCTCACCTGGGACGACCACGAGGTCGTCAACGACTACAGCGGTACGGGCGGCGGGGCGCCGTTCCTGCAGCGCCGCGCCGCCGCGTACCAGGCGTGGTACGAGAACATGCCGCACCGCGACGGCGCGGCCGCGTCCGCCCTGCCCGACCCCGAGATCCACCGCGTACGCCGCTGGGGCGACCTGCTGGAGCTGACCGTCCTCGACCTGCGCTCGTACCGGTCGGCGCAGAACCTGGCGAACGGCACCATCCTCGGCGCCGGGCAGAAGTCCTGGCTCAAGGGCACCGTCGACCGGGCGCCGGACTCCTGGCACGTCTGGGCCAACTCGATCATGCTCAGCCAGCTGCGCGGCCGGCCGGGCGGCTCGTACATGTTCACCGACCAGTGGGACGGCTTCCTCGCCGAGCGGAAGGAGGTACTCGGCCATGTGCACCGCAGCGGGCTCGAAGACCTCGTCGTCATCACCGGCGACTGGCACTCGGCGTTCGTCGACGACATCCGGGTCGACTTCGACGACGTGTCCTCCCCGCTGGTCGGTACGGAGTTCACCGCCCACTCGGTGACGTCGGGCGCGTACTCGGCCGACTGGAACGCGGCCAACGGTCCGCTGATGGGCCGCGCCAACCCGCATCTGAAGTATTTCGAGGGCAACCGCTACGGCTACGACGTGTACGAGGCCACGCCGGAACGGTTCAGCACCCATATGAGGGTGATCGCCGACCGCCGTGACCCGGTGTCGCCGGTGACCACCCTGACGACGTTCCACATCGACCGGGGGACCACCGGCTCCTACGAGGACCCGGCCACGAAGGGCTCCCCGGCCCAGTGGAGAAGGGACTGACGGGACGTGATTCACACCGGTGTGTGGTTCCGCCACGCACCGGCCCGCCCTAGTCTCGGGGCCATGTTCGCTGCCTACGCCGCCCGTATCGACCGTGACCAGCCGCTCAACGGACTCGAACTGGGCGAACGCCCCGAGCCCGACGCGCGTCCCGGCTGGACCACCGTCACCGTCAAGGCCGCTTCCCTGAACCACCACGACCTGTGGTCGCTGCGTGGCGTGGGGCTCGGCGAGGACAAGCTGCCGATGATCCTCGGCTGTGACGCCGCCGGTCTCGACGAGGACGGCAACGAGGTCGTCATCCACTCGGTCATCGGCCAGACCGGCCACGGTGTCGGCCCCACGGAGCCCCGGTCCATCCTGACCGAGCGCTACCAGGGCACGTTCGCCGAGCGCGTCGCCGTCCCCGCCTGGAACGTGCTGCCGAAGCCGAAGGAGCTGTCCTTCGAGGAGGCCGCCTGCCTGCCGACCGCGTGGCTGACCGCGTACCGGATGCTGTTCACCAACGCCGGCGTACGGCCCGGCGACTCCGTCCTCGTACAGGGCGCGGGCGGCGGTGTCGCGACCGCCGCGATCGTCCTCGGCCACGCCGCCGGCCTGCGGGTCTTCGCCACCAGCCGTGACGAGGCCAAGCGCAAGCGCGCGGTCGAGCTGGGCGCGGTCGACGCGTTCGAGCCGGGTGCGCGGCTGCCGCGGCGGGTGGACGCGGTCATCGAGACGGTCGGCGCGGCGACCTGGTCGCACTCGGTGAAGTCGCTGAAGCCCGGCGGCACGCTGGTGATCTCGGGCGCGACGAGCGGCGACCGGCCCGCGCACGCCGAACTGACCCGGATCTTCTTCCTGGAGCTGAAGGTGGTCGGCTCGACCATGGGCTCGAAGGACGAGCTGGAGGACCTGCTGTCGTTCTGCGCCGCGACGGGGGTGCGGCCGGTGATCGACGAGGTGCTGCCGCTGGACCGGGCGCGGGAGGGCTTCGCGAAGATGGAGTCCGGCGAGCTGTTCGGGAAGGTCGTTCTCACGACATCCTGAGTCCGCCGCGTCACATCTCTTGATGGTTCGTCAGTTCTGCTGATGGGATCTCCGGCATCGCGCGTACGACCACCACGTCACGCCATGCCGGAGGTTCCTCATGCGTACCACCGTCACCACCGTCACCGCCGTCGTGCTCGGCGCCCTGCTGGCGACCGGCTTCACCGCCCCGGCCCCCGACCCCCACCTCGACCCCGCCGCCGTCCCCGCCTCCGTCGCCCCGCCGTCCGCCGTGGCGGCCAGGTCCGGTATCCCGCCCCTCACCGACGACCGGGGCCGGGTGCTCACGCTGCGCGGCTGGAACGTCGAGGACAAGACGCACCGGGGTGACCAGGCGCTGTCCGCCATCACCGAGCGGCACTTCCGTGACATGTCCGCGCGCGGCTTCGACTTCGCCAGGCTGCTGGTGTTCTGGGACGACCTGGAGCCGCGCAGGGGCCGGTACAGCGGCGCGTACCTGCGGAAGATCGAACGGATCCTGGACTGGGCGCACAAGCACCGCGTCCGGGTGGTGATCGACGCCCACCAGGACGTCTTCGGCCCGGCGTTCGGGCATCGCGGGGTTCCGGAGTGGGCGACCCGCACCGACGGCCTGCCGTTCACGCCGCACCCCGACGACTGGTTCGCCGAGTACTTCGAGCCCGCCGTGCAGCGCGCGTTCACCCATCTCTACGAGGACGAGGACCTGCGGCGCGCGCAGGCGCGGATGTGGCGGGTGCTCGCCGGCCGCTTCGACGGCCACCCGGCCGTGCTCGGCTACGACCTGATCAACGAGCCGATGGGGGAGCTGCGGCCGGGCGAGGACCTGCCGTCGGCGGCCCGGCGGATCGAGGCCGAGCTGCTCACGCCGATGTACAACCGGCTGGCGGACGCGGTCCGCGCGGTGGACGGCGACGCCTGGCTCTTCGTGGAGCCGACCCCGATCGTCGGTGAGGGCGTCCCGACCGGCCTCGGCCGGATCGAGGACCCGAAGGTCGTGTACGCCCCGCACTTCTACAACACCGCGATGGAGGCGGGCGCCGACTACGACCCGTCGGCGGGGTGGATCGAGGCGTACGAGGCGGCCGTCACCCGCTACCCGAGGGAGTACCGGGTCCCGGTCGTCGTGGGGGAGTGGGGCCCGCTGAACAACGCGCTGCCGAACATGGGGGCGTTCTACCGGGACGCGATGGCGTCGCTGAGCCGCTACGGCTCCGGGTGGGCCGGCTACGTCTGGTGCTACGGCGGCGGGTACTGCGCGGTGGACGCCGCGGGCGAGTTCCGTACGAACAAGGAGCGCACGGCGGCGCCCTACGCGCCCGCCGTCGCCGGGGCCGTACGGGAGGAGGCGCACGCGCCGGACGCCTACCGGCTGCGGTACGTGGCCGGGCGGGGCGTGACGGAGCTGTCCCTGCCGCCGGCCGCGCGGGGCTGGCGCGTGGTGGTGGAGGGGCGGGCCCGCGCGTCCGCACCGGTGGTGGCGCCGGGGCGGCGCGGCCGGGTGCTGGTGCGGGCCGTTCCGGGTGCGACGGTCACCGTGCATGTCAACCAGGGTTGACGGCTGCGCCCCTGTCAACGTAAGTTGACACCATGACGGAAGCGACCGATCTCGCCGCCCGCGCGGGCGACCGCGACCCCCGGGTGGGGCTGCGGGCCGTCGCCGCGCTGCGGCGGCTGCTGGAGCAACTGGAAGCCGTCCAGGTCAGAAGTGCCCGAGCGCAGGGCTGGTCCTGGCAGGAGATCGCAGCCGAGCTGGGGGTCAGCCGGCAGGCCGTGCACAAGAAGTACGGGAGGCATTGATGTTCGAGCGGTTCACCCCGGCGGCCCGAGGGGTCGTCCGGGGCGCCTTCACCGAGGCGGAGCTGACGGGCTCCGCCACCGTCACCGACGACCACCTCCTGCTGGCCCTGCTCGACGTGGAGGGCACGCGCACCTCGTTCGCCTTCGCGTCACTCGGCCTCGCGGGGCGCCGCGCCGAGGTGGCCGCCGCCCTGGCGGACGCGCGCCGGCGGGGCGGGCTGACGCGGGCGGACACGGAGGCCCTCGCGGGCATCGGCATCGACGTGACGGAGATCGTCTCCAAGGTGGAGGCGGCACACGGCCCCGGCGCGCTCGCGGGCGCCGGGCGGCCGAAACGGTGGCGACCGGGCAGCCGGCCGGTCTTCACCCGCCCCGCCAAGGACGTCCTGGAGAAGTCCCTGCGCATCGCGCTGGGACGCGGCGACCGCGAGATCCGCGACGACCACGTGCTGCTCGCCCTGGCCGCCCGCCCCGGCGTCGTCGCCGACGTCCTGGCGGAGCGCGGAGCGACGTACGCGGCCCTGGAACGCGCCATGTTCGGCACCGGTCCGGGCACGGCCGCCGAAGCGAGCTGACACCCGCCCGCCGGACACCCCGCACCGGCCGCCCCCGGACGCCGCGCCTGGCTGCCGCGCCCGCTCCTCACCGATGCCGGACGCCCCCGGCCCCCGGCGGCGGGGGCCGGGGGCCGGGCACCCGCCGCGCCACGCGCGGGGTGTCAGGGGGCCGGGGGGTGGAGCAGGGCCGCGATGTGGGCCGCCGCCGTGGAGAGGTGGCGGCGGGCCTCGGCGAGCTGGTCGGGCGTCACGCCGTGGTCGCGGGCCGCGTCGCGTACGTCGTCGCGGAACCGGTCCAGGAGCCGCTCCAGGTCACGGCCGGGGTCGCCCGTGCCGTCCGTCTCCCGCGCCCACGCGGGCGTCTCGGCCGGGTCCGGCTTCGCCTGCGGCGGCCACGCGCCGCCGGGCGTCGCGCCGCCGAGCAGGCCACCCAGCCGGGTCGTCAGATCGGCCAGCCCCTCCCGTACGCCCGACGGCCAGTCGCCCTTGGCGATGTGGTCCTGGACCTGCTGCGCGATGCGCTGCATCTCCTGACGCGCCCGCTCCTGGGTCTCCTTGGCCTGCCGCCGCGCGCTCTGCGCCTCCTCGCGGGCCCTGCGCGACTCGTCCTTCGCCCGCCGCGTCTGCTCCCGCCACTCCTGCTTGGCCTTGCGCAGCTCCTCCTTGGCGCTGCGCCACGCCTCCCAGTCCTCGCCGCCGCCCGGCCGGGTCCGCCGGTTCTCGCCGGCCGCCGCCCGCATCTCGCTGCGCAGCCGGCCCGCCGCGCCGCGCACGTCGTCACGGATCTCGGCGGCCAGTTCGGAGACCGAGTCGCGGATCTCCAGCTCCAGGTCGGCCAGCTCGCCGCTGCGCCCGGCGAGTTCCGCGCGGCCCGCGTCGGTGATCGAGTACACCTTGCGCCCGCCCTCGGTGGTGTGCCGGACCAGCCCCTCGGCCTCCAGCTTCGCCAGGCGCGGGTACACGGTGCCGGCGGACGGCGCGTACAGCCCCTGGAAGCGCTCCTCCAGCAGCCGGATCACCTCGTACCCGTGCCGGGGCGCCTCGTCCAGCAGCTTGAGCAGATACAGCCGCAGACGGCCGTGGGCGAATACGGGCGGCATGTCAGAGCACCTTTCCGGACGGAGCGTCCGTGACGGCCGGTTCCTCGGTGATGTCCTCGCCGACGGCCGGGACGGGCTCGGCGGGCTCGGCGCGCTCGTCGGGCTCGTCGGTCGGCTCCGGGCGGCGCAGCAGCGCGATCGCCCCGGACACCGTCGTCGCCTTCAGCGTGCCGGTGCCCGCGCCGAGCGTGCCGGTGATGTGCTTGGCGCCCCACGCCCCCGAGACCCGCAGTCCGTCGAACGCGTTGGCGACGGCGCCGCTCGTCGTGTTGGCCTCGACCCGGGCGTCCGTACGGTGCGGAAGCCGGACCGCCACCTCGCCGGAGACACTGGTGAGCCGCACGTCGGCGGGCGAACCCGAGCCGTCGGGGTCGAGGTCCACGACCATGTCGCCGCTCACGGAATCGGCCCGCACCGAGGCCCCCGAGCCGTCGACGACCGTGAGGTCGCCGGAGACCGAGGTGAACCGGAGGTCACCGGTGACCGACTGGGCCTCCACGCTGCCGGACACGGTCTCCGCGCGGACCGGCCCGGACAGTCCGACGAGCGTCGTGTCGCCGGTGACGCCCCGCACCTCCGTACGCCCCCGGATGCCGGAGACGACGGCGCCGGCCGCGACCACGCCCACCTCGACGGAGGCGCCGGCCGGTACGGCCAGGGAGACCACGGCGGCGCGGTTGCGGCCCTTGGGGGCGAGCCAGGAGAGGAAGCCCTTCCAGGACAGGTCCTCGTAGGCCACGGTGAGCGTCGCGTCCTCGTGCGTGACGATCAGCGGCGGGCCGTGCAGCGCGGTGACCTCCAGGCGCGCGGTGTCGTCGTCGGTTCCGACGACGTTGACCGTCCCTCCGACGATCCGCACGCGCAGTGCCGTCACGGGATCGTCGAGGGTGAGCTTGAGCGGCTCGGTGACGGACCACTCGGGCATGGTGCTGACCTCCTCGGCGCGACCACGACGCAACATATCGCGTCCTCTGCGATACACGATATATCGCGGTCGCCCCAAGTCAAGCGTGCCGTACCTGGACGAATTGCCCTAGCGTGGCCCCATGGACGTGACATCCACGGGCGCGCTGCTGCTGTGCCGGGCCGATCCGCCCGCCGTACGCGCCCCCGCCCAGCTGCTGCGCGAACCGCTGATCCTCGCCCCGGCCGGGCGCGGGTGGAGCGTGCTCGTCCCCGAGGGCAGGCCCTGGCGGGAGGGAGCCGAGCCCGTCGACCGCGTCGTCTCCGGCTGGGCCACCGCCCTCACCGTCGGCGCGACCTGGCCCGTACTCGCCCTGTGGTGGGACGCCGACCGGGCGGCCGGCTACACCCTCGCGTCCGGCTTCCGCAGGCCCGTCGGCTACACCTGGCTCGCGGACGGGACACCCGCCGGCGAGGACGAGGCCATGTACACCTTCGCCGAGCGGCTCGGCCTCGACCCCGTCCTGGACGTCCAGGAACTCCAGCCCCTCACCCGCCCCGACAAGGACGCCGACGCGCGGGCCCGGCTGCTGGGCCTGACCGCCGTCCTCACCCGACTGGACCTCGCGCTCCCGCCGGACGTCCACCCGGGCGCCCCCACCGGCACGCTGCGCGCCGCGGCCCACGCCGCAGCCGGCGCCGAGCAGGTGGAATGGCACGGCTGGCGCGACGCGGTACGGGCCGAACTCGACGTGATGGAGGAGGGCCGCCTCGGCCCCTGGCTGCGCGGCCCCCGGGCACGGGCGGCCGCCATGGCCCAGCTCGCGGCGGGTGTCCCGCTGCTCCTGTGGGCCCTCGGCCGGAGGCACCGCCCCGGCTGGGCGACCGCCGGGGCGCTGCTCGTCGTCCAGGGCGCGCTGGGACTCGCGTACGACCGGCTGCGCACCCACCGGCCACCGGGCGAGCCCCGGCCTTCCGGGCGGCCGGACGCGCCGGCCTCCACCGGCACCCGGCCGGCCACCTGACCGGCTACTCGTCGTCCTCGTCGTCGTCCAGCCGCGCCAGCCAGGTCGCCAGCCGCTCGACCGGAACCTCGAAGTCCGGGTTCAGGTCCACGAACGTACGCAGCTGCTCGGCGAGCCACTCGAAGGTGACCTCCTCCTCGCCGCGCCGCTTCTCCAGCTCCTCGATGCCACGGTCCGTGAAGTACATGACGCCAGGATATGACGGCCGGGAAACGGGCCGGGCCCGCACCCCGTGACAGGGGTGCGGGCCCGGCGACGACTCCGGAACCGGGGCCGTCAGGCCTCGAAGACCTCGTTGACCAGCTGTGCCTGCTCCGCCTGGTGGCGCTTGGCCGAGCCGACCGCCGGGGACGAGCTGTGCGGCCGCGAGATCCGGCGCAGCCGCTCGCCGTGCGGGATGTCCGCGCCGACGGCCAGGTCGAGGTGGTCGATCAGGTTGAGCGCGATGAACGGCCACGCACCCTGGTTCGCCGGCTCCTCCTGCGCCCACAGGTACTTCTCGGCGTTCGGGAACTTGGCGATCTCGGCCTGGAGCTCCGCGCCGGGCAGCGGGTACAGCCGCTCCAGACGGATGATCGCCGTGTCCGTGATGCCGCGCTTCTGCCGCTCGGCGTCCAGGTCGTAGTACACCTTGCCGGAGGTGAAGACGACCTTGCGGACCGCGTTCGGGTCGACCGACGCGTCGCCGATGACCGGGCGGAACCCGCCCGTGGTGAACTCCTCCACCTTCGACGCGGCGGCCTTCAGACGCAGCATCGACTTCGGCGTGAAGACGACCAGCGGCTTGTGGTGCGGGTTGTGCACCTGCCACCGCAGGAGGTGGAAGTAGTTCGACGGCAGTGTCGGCATGGCGACCGTCATGTTGTTCTGCGCGCACATCTGCAGGAAGCGCTCCGGGCGGGCGGACGAGTGGTCCGGGCCCTGGCCCTCGTAGCCGTGCGGCAGGAGCAGCGTGACGCCGGAGGTCTGGCCCCACTTCTGCTCGGCGGACGAGATGAACTCGTCCACGACGGTCTGCGCGCCGTTGACGAAGTCGCCGAACTGGGCCTCCCACATGACCAGCGACTCCGGGCGGGCCAGCGAGTAGCCGTACTCGAAGCCCATCGCCGCGTACTCGCTGAGCAGCGAGTCGTAGACGTTGTAGCGGGCCTGCTGGTCCGACAGGTACATCAGCGGCGTGTAGTCCTCGCCGGTGACCTGGTCCACCAGCACCGCGTGGCGCTGGCCGAACGTGCCGCGGCGGGAGTCCTGGCCGGCGAGCCGGACGGGCACGCCCTCCATCAGCAGCGAACCGATGGCCAGGGTCTCGCCCATGCCCCAGTCGATGGTGCCGTCGTCGATCGACGCGGCGCGGCGCTGGAGCTGCGGCATCAGCCGCGGGTGCACCGTCACCTGGTCGGGGACGTTGACCTGCGACTCGGCGATCCGCTTCACGACCTCCTGCGACACCGCGGTGGTCACGGCCGTCGGGAACCCGGCCTGCGGGTCCACACCCGGCGCCGGCGCCGACTGGGCGGTGGCCTCGCGGACCTCCGCGAACACCTTCTCCAGCTGGCCCTGGAAGTCCTGGAGCGCCTGCTCCGCCTCCTCCAGCGTGATGTCGCCGCGACCGATCAGGGACTCGGTGTACAGCTTGCGCACCGAGCGCTTCTTGTCGATCAGGCTGTACATCTGCGGGTTGGTGAACTGCGGGTTGTCGCCCTCGTTGTGGCCGCGGCGGCGGTAGCAGATGAGGTCGATCACGACGTCCTTGTTGAACGTCTGGCGGAACTCGAAGGCGAGCCGCGCCACGCGGACCACGGCCTCCGGGTCGTCGCCGTTCACATGGAAGATCGGCGCCTCGATCATGCGGGCCACGTCGGTCGCGTACATCGAGGAGCGCGACGACTCCGGGGCGGCGGTGAAGCCGACCTGGTTGTTGATGACGATGTGGACCGTGCCGCCGGTGCGGTAGCCGCGCAGCTGCGACATGTTCAGCGTCTCGGCGACGACACCCTGTCCCGCGAAGGCCGCGTCACCGTGCAGGGCGACCGGCAGGACCGTGAAGTCCGTGCCGCCCTTGTTGATGACGTCCTGCTTGGCGCGGACGACACCCTCCAGGACCGGGTCGACGGCCTCCAGGTGCGAGGGGTTGGCGACCAGGCTGACCTTGATCTGCTCGCCGTCGAGGCCGGTGAAGGTCCCCTCGGCGCCCAGGTGGTACTTCACGTCGCCGGAGCCGTGCATCGACTTCGGGTCGAGGTTGCCCTCGAACTCGCGGAAGATCTGCGCGTACGACTTGCCGACGATGTTCGCGAGGACGTTGAGGCGGCCGCGGTGGGCCATGCCGATGACGACCTCGTCGAGCCGGGACTCGGCCGCCGAGTCGATGACCGCGTCGAGCAGCGGGATGACGGACTCGCCGCCCTCCAGCGAGAACCGCTTCTGGCCGACGTACTTGGTCTGCAGGAACGTCTCGAACGCCTCGGCGGCGTTGAGGCGGCGCAGGATCCGCAGCTGCTCCTCGCGCTCCGGCTTGGAGTGCGGGCGCTCCACCCGGTCCTGGATCCACTTGCGCTGCTTCGGGTCCTGGATGTGCATGAACTCGATGCCGGTGGTGCGGCAGTACGAGTCGCGCAGGACGCCGAGGATGTCGCGCAGCTTCATCATCGACTTGCCGCCGAAGCCGCCGACCGCGAACTCGCGCTCCAGGTCCCACAGGGTGAGGCCGTGCTCGGTGATGTCCAGGTCGGGGTGCTTGCGCTGGCGGTACTCCAGCGGGTCGGTGTCGGCCATGACATGGCCGCGGACCCGGTAGGAGTGGATCAGCTCGAAGACGCGCGCCGCCTTGGTGACGTCGTCGTCGTGCGACGTGTCGATGTCCTTGAGCCAGCGGACCGGCTCGTAGGGGATGCGCAGCGACTTGAAGATGTCGTCGTAGAAGTCGTTCTCGCCGAGGAGCAGGTTGGCGACGATCCGCAGGAACTCGCCGGACGCCGCACCCTGGATGACCCGGTGGTCGTACGTCGAGGTGAGGGTCATCACCTTGGAGATGCCCAGCTTGTTCAGGGTGTCCTGGGACGTGCCCTGGAACTCGGCCGGGTAGTCCATCGAACCGACGCCCATGATGACCGACTGTCCGGGCATCAGCCGCGGCACGGAGTGGACGGTGCCGAGGCCGCCGGGGTTGGTCAGCGAGACGGTGACCCCGGAGAAGTCGTCCATCGTCAGCTTGCCGACGCGGGCGCGGCGGACGATGTCCTCGTACGCCTGCCAGAACTCGAAGAAGCCCAGCGTCTCGGCCTTCTTGATGCCGGCGACGACGAGCTGGCGGTCGCCGTTCGGCTTCACCAGGTCGATGGCCAGACCGAAGTTGACGTGCTCCGGCTTGACGAGGGTCGGCTTGCCGTCCTTGACCGCGTACGACCAGTTCATCGACGGCATGGCCTTGATGGCCTGCACCATCGCGTAGCCGATGAGGTGCGTGAAGGAGATCTTCCCGCCCCGGGCCCGCTTCAGGTGGTTGTTGATGACGATCCGGTTGTCGAAGAGCAGCTTCACCGGGACGGCGCGGACCGACGTGGCGGTCGGCACGTCCAGCGAGGCGTCCATGTTCTTCGCCACGGCACCGGCCGGACCGCGCAGGGTCACGAACTCGGGGCCGGCCGGAGCCTCGGTCGCCGGAGCGGCGGCCGGCTTCGCGGGGGCGGCGGCCGCCGGCTTGGCGGGCGCGGGCGTCGCCGGCTTGGCGGGCGCGGGCGCGGCGGCGGGCTGTGCGGCGGGGGCCGGGGCCGGGGCCTGTGCGGCGGGGGCCGGGGCCGGAGCGGCCGGGGCCTGTGCGGCGGGCTGTGCCGGAGCGGCGGGAGCGGCGGCAGGGGCCTGTGCGGTGGGCGCCTCTGCTGCCGGGGGCCGCGTCGCGGTGCCGGTGGCCCCCGCGGCCGCTCCGGCCTGGCCTGCGGGCTTGTCCGCCGAGCCGGACGTCCCCGGCTTGTAGTCGGCGAAGAAGTCCCACCAGGCGCGGTCGACCGAATTCGGGTCCTGGAGGTACTGCTGGTAGATCTCGTCGACGAGCCACTCGTTGGCACCGAAGGCGGCGGCAGGGTTCTTACCCTGCCCGTCTTGATCGGTCGAGATGCTGGAGTTACTGGGGGACTGAGACGACACGGCGGCAACCGCCCTCTTCCGCTTCACAAGGTGATGGACAGCGGAAATAAAGGCTACGCCTCCCTGGCCTGGAGGTGCAGGCCGGGCAAGGCATCGTCGCGTACATCACACCGAAAGGCGGGTTTCGCGGGAAGAAATGGCGGGAAACAAACGTGGTTCCCCCGCGTCCGGGTAGGGGGCAGCCCGGCTACGGCCCTGTCGACCGCACCCCTGACCGGGTCCTCCCCGTGTCCCGTACTGATACACGAGGAAGCCGCACTTCCGGTTCGAACCCTACGTCAAACGCGCGGCGGGGGTATCCCCGGAAGAGTGACCCGGATCCGGCAACCCCGCGCCGATTCGGCCACCCCGATCCGGCCGCCGTGCAGATCGACCGCCCAGCGGGCGATCGCCAGCCCCAGCCCCGTACCGCCGTCGCTGCCCGGCCCGTGCGGGGCGGCGACACTGCCCCGGTTGAACCGCTCGAAGACCTTGTGCCGCTCCGACTCCGGAATGCCGGGGCCCTCGTCCAGCACCTCCAGGTCCAGCGACTCCGGCTGCGCGCCCCGCCTGGCCCGCACCGTCACGCGGCCGTGCGGCGGCGAGTGCTTCACCGCGTTGTCGATCAGGTTCGCCACCACCTGGTGCAGCCGCTCCACGTCCGCGTGCGCCGTCAGCTCCGGAGGTGACACGTCCAGGTGCAGATGCACGTCCGTCCGCGAGTGACGGCCCGAGTCGGAGCCGAGGCCGCGCCGCGCCGCCGCCAGGTTGGCCTCCTTCAGCACGCCCGACAGATACGGCCACACCTCGAACCGGCACGACCGCAGCGGTACGACACCGTTGTCCAGCCGCGACAGGTCCAGCAGCGTCTCCACCAGCCGGCCCAGCCGCTCCGTCTGCTTCAGGGCCGTCCGCATCGTCTCCGGGTCGGCGGCCGAGACGCCGTCCACGACGTTCTCCAGCACCGCGCGCAGCGCCGCGATCGGCGTGCGCAGCTCGTGCGAGACGTTGGCGACCAGCTCCTTGCGGTGCCGGTCCACGGCCTCCAGGTCGTCCGCCATGCGGTTGATCGTCGACGCGAGGTCGCCGAGCTCGTCACGGCGGTCGGCGCCGCGCACCCGGCGGGTGTAGTCGCCGTGCGAGATGCCCTTGGCCACCGTGTTCATCTCGTCCAGCGGCGCGGTCAGGCCGTGCGCCACGAACTGGGTGATCAACAGCGTCGCTATGACCGAGAACACCGTGATGAACCGCAGCTCGGTCTCCGTGCGCAGCGCGACCAGCAGCAGCCCGGTCGTGATGAACACGGACACCACGACCAGCGTGCCCAGCTTGGTCTTGATCGAGATGGTGACCGACCGCAACCGGGAGCGGAGGCCGACGGGCCGCCGGTTCACGGCGCCGGGGTCTCCAGCGCGTAGCCGACCCCGTGCACCGTACGGATCCGCTCGGCGCCGATCTTCCGGCGCAGCGCCTTGATGTGGCTGTCCACGGTCCGGGTGCCCGACGCGTCCGCCCAGTCCCACACCTCCGCCAGCAGCTGCTCCCGGGAGAGCACCGCGCGCGGCGTGTTGGCCAGGCAGACCAGCAGGTCGAACTCCGTCGGCGTCAGATGGACGTCGTCGCTCCGCACGCGCACCCGGCGCTGGGCGTGGTCGATCTCCAGCTCGCCCAGCCGGAGGATGCCGCTGCGCGGCGTCACGGCGGCCAGCGCGGCCCGCTCCACCCGGCGCAGCAGCACATGGACGCGCGCCGCGAGCTCCCGCATCGAGAACGGCTTGGTCATGTAGTCGTCCGCGCCGACGCCGAGCCCGACGAGCATGTCGGTCTCGTCGTCGCGGGCCGTCAGCATCAGCACCGGGACCGGTCGCTGCGCCTGGACCCGGCGGCAGACCTCCAGGCCGTCGAAGCCGGGCAGCATCACGTCGAGGACCATCAGGTCGGGCTGCCAGGCCTCCGCCGCGTCGACGGCCGCGGGGCCGTCCGCCGCCGTCTGTACCAGGAACCCCTCGGCGCGGAGCCGGGCCGAGATGGCCTCGGCGATCGTGGTGTCGTCCTCGACGACCAGGACCCGGCGCTGGGTACCCGGCGTGACCGCTGTGCCGGTGTGGCTGGTGTGTGTGTGCTCCATGCCCCGCCCCTGTCGCGTCCTGCGCGAGCGTGTAGATCCGTGCGTTCGGTCAACAACATAAAGGCACCGACGGTGTCCCGGCTACGCAGGGCGAACGGCGAGGTGGACGACGTCCGGTACGCCCCGGGCAACCGGCACCTCTTCGGTTCTTACCCCGCTGAACCCGGCATTCCGCAATGACTCTTCGAAATCCGGGGACGGCCGCGCGGACCAGACGGCGAGAATTCCGCCCGGATTGAGCCGGTTCGCGCAGGCCGCCAGGCCGGAGGGGGAGTAGAGGCTGTGGTTGCCCTCGGTGACGGTCCAGTCGGGGCCGTTGTCGATGTCGAGACAGAGGGCGTCGTACGTGTCGGCGGCGGTGTGGACGTACTCGACCAGATCGGCGTGGACGAGGACGGTGCGCCGATCGGCCAGCGCCGGGCCGGAGATGGCGGCGAGCGGCCCCTCGCGGTGCCAGTCGATGATCGCCTGCTCGCGCTCCAGGACCGCGATACGGCCCCAGGCGGGGTTCGCGGCGGCGTGGGCGAGCGAGAAGCCCACGCCCAGACCGCCGATGAGCACGGCCGGGCGGCCGGAGCGGCGCGGGGCGTCACCGTCCAGCGCCCGCAACGCGGCGTCCACGAGCAGCCGTTCGGAGCGGCCGTCGGAGGTGTCCATCAGGAACGTGCCGTTGGCGATGATCTCGTAGTGGTCGCCGCGCCTGCGCAGGGCCACCTCGCCGTACGGACCTTCACGTCGGTCGAGCGTCAGAGCCATGGCCCGCAGCCTATTGCCTGCGGCCCGGGATGTGAGATGTGTCATGGACGGGGGCGTGATCCATCGCGTTGGGTAGGGGGCGGTGGACCGGGGGGTTGCCGTGCGTGCCGGGGGGCCGACGACGAAAGGGCCTCACCGTGCCCCAACAGCTCACGCCGCGCGGGACGGTGGAAGCGGAGCAGCCGCCGCGACCCGGTCCCGGCGCGATGGGGGGATCCGGGTTGCTGAACGCGATACCCGCGCAGCCCGCGGCCGACGGCGCCCGTGAGCTCTCTGAGGCCGGTACGGCGGGCCGGCCCGCCGCGCGCCGGGCGCTCACCGGACCGCCGCCGCCGTCGGGGTGGCGCCGGGCCGCCGCGCTGCTGCCCACGCCCGCCGGCACGCCGTTCACCTTCGGCTACACGGCCGTTCTGGTCGCGACGTCCCTCTACGCCGAGTTCGGCGACGCGCGGACCGTCGCCGAACTGCTGCGCGCCTCCAGCACGGATGTCGCTCATCTGTCCCGCGACCCGCTGCTGGTGCTCGTGGCGAGCGCGCTGTGGGTGGCGGGCGGCCTGACGTCGCCGTACGTCATCGGGTTCGTCTTCGTCCTCACCGCGCTGGAGCGGCGGATCGGGGCCTGGCGGGCGGCCGCCGTGTTCCTGGTCGGGCATGTCGTGGCGACGCTGGCGACCGAGATTCCCGTGGGGCTCGCGGTGCTGGCGGGGCATCTGCCGGACACATCGCTGCACCGGCTGGACTACGGGATCAGTTTCGGCCTGCTGGCCAGTGTCGGCGCGCTCGCCGGACTCCTGCCGCCGCTGGTGCGCGGTGTCGTCCTGGCGTGGGTGTCGCTGATGCTGCTCCACGACCTGCTGGTGTTCGAGGACCCGCTCACCAACTGGGGGCATCCGCTGGCCCTGTCGATCGGCGTGGCCGGCTGGCCGCTGGTGCGCCGTGCGGCCGGGCGGGCGCCGGGCCGCACGGGGTGACACCCTCCGGTGCCGTGGCGGGCGTCAGTTCCGTACGACCCCGGTCAACGGCCCCTGGTACCGCCAGCCGAGCGCGCTGTAGAGGGCCCGGCCCTGGACGGTTCCGGACAGCACGGCGGTCGTGGCGCCCGCCTCGGCGCCCCGGTTCTGGAGGGTGAGCATGACGAGGCTGCCCAGGCCGCGCCGCCGGTGGTCGGGGTACGTCTCGACCTGGTCGACCACCGCCGTACGGCCCAGGGGCGCGATCTGGCCACGGGCGGCGAGCGAGCCGTCGGCAGCGAGGATCCGCACGCGGAAGACCCCGTCCGTGTCGGACGTCTCCGTCCGGTAGCCGGGCGGCGGTTCGGGTGTGGCGACGGGGCGCAGCGCGGTCCACATCATGAAGCCGGGGTCGTCGGGGACCGTCCAGCCGGGGGTGACCCAGCCCGCGACGTCCTCGGGTTCGGCGAGGACTTTCAGCCAGGCGCCCGGCTCCGCGACGCTCGCGCACAGCGCCCGCACGGTGGCCTCGTCCGGCTCGGGCAGGACGTGCCGGAAGACATGGCCGGGCAGCCCCACGTCGATGCGGTAACCCCAGGGCTCGGCCACGGGCGGTGGGGTCCCCCGGTTGACGGCCCATCCGTGCACCCACACCTCGGTAATAGCTGAACTCATCATGCGGTCATTGCATACGGGGGCGCGGTCCGGCCGCCACCGGATTTCCCGGGGTGGGGGAGTCTCGTCCGGGTCTCGTGCCGGAGTCGCGGCCGGGGCCGGGGCGCACCCGGCGGCGCCGCTTTCCGGCCGGCCCCCGGTCGGGGCGGAGAGCCGCCCCGACCGGCGTCGGCCGTCGGCCGTCGGCCGGCCGGCTGCCGTCAGTGTCTGCCGTCGCCGTCGCCGTCGCCGTCGCCGTCTGCCGTCAGCGGTCAGTGTCAGCCGTCCGCCCTCCGGCGTCGTCAGCGGGCGTACGGCCGGGTCATGATCTCCATGTTGTGGCCGTCCGGGTCGTCGAAGTACGCGCCGCGCCCGCCGAAGAGCCGGTTGATCCGGCCCGGTTCGGTGTGGGAGGGGTCCGCGTAGTAGGTGACGCCGACCGCCTCCAGGCGCTCGATCATCCCGTCGAACCGCTCGTCGGGCACGAGGAACGCGTAGTGCTGCGACTGGATCGGCTCGTCCGTCTTCTCGTAGTAGTCGAGCGTCACGCCGTTGCCGAGGTCCACGGGCAGGAACGGCCCGAACGGCGCACCCACCTCCAGGCCCAGGACGGCGGCGATGAACTCGGCGGACAACCGCCGGTCCCTGGCGTAGACGGCGGTGTGGTTCAGTTCGACGGCCGTCGGGCCCGGCCGGTGCTGCTGGTCGTGTGACATGTGCGGTTTCTCTCCAGGTCGTGGTTCCGCGGAAGTGCGGGCGCCGCACGCGGGCGCCGCGTGGCGAGGACGAGGAGAGGGGAAGGCGGGGCTCTGGCCCGCCTCGCGCTCACGCCGAGGCCGGGCGCCTCACTCGTGCGTGGCCCATGGCCGACCCGGCAGTCACCCGCCCGACACTAGTGCGACCCGGGACGAGGGCAAAGGATCACCGCGGATGTGGCGTGGACCGCCCGCTCGGTGGCCGAAACACCCTGCCACGACGCGTCGGCGCGGAACGTCCCGCTTCCGGGCCGCTCAGGTCGCCGTCGGTATCGGCCGCCCGCCCGGGGGCTCGCGCAGCAGCGTCTGCCGCAGGCGGTCGACGGTCGACCGCCACGGGCCCGCGTGGTCCGTCTCGCCCCACAGCTCCAGCAGCTCCGACGGGTCGCTGACCACACGGTCGAGGGCCTGGACGGCGAGTCCGGCCAGCTCGGCCGGGAGCGGCGGTATGGGCCGCTGGGGGCCGTAGGCGGTCGTGACGGGCGTACCGCCGGGGCGCTGTGCCGCGACCAGCGCCGCCGCGGCGATCGCCTCGTCGGCGACGTCCGCCTCCAGGTAGTCGTCGGTGCCGGCGGCGCGGGCGAGCGCGCTCCGGATGAGGGCCTCCCGCTCGCCCTCGGGCGCGTCGTCGAGGCCGCCCGCGAAATCCGCCGCCGTGTCGTTGTCGAAGGGGGCGATGTCCCAGGTGCCCATGTGTCACTCCCGATCGGTGCGATGTCCCGCCATCGTCGCAGCGGCCACTGACAACGACCCGGGCCGAACACCGGCGCGGGCGGCCCGGGTTCCCCGTACGGACACGGCGGCGCTGTCGGGCGATCGCTGTCAGCGAACGGTGGGAACACCTCCGGGCTCCCGAGCATTGAGTCGATACAGCTCAACTTGACTGCCTAAGGGGAGATCATGGCTTCGACGTCCACACCGCTCACCCTGCCCGTGCTGCCGCTCGACGACGAGGTCGTGCTGCCGGGCATGGTCGTGCCGCTCGACCTGTCCGACAACGACGTGCGCGCGGCGGTGGAGGCCGCACAGGCGGCCGCCCGTGGCGATACCGGCAAGCCACGCGTCCTGCTGGTGCCGCGGGTGGACGGGACGTACGCCGGGATCGGCGTCCTCGGCACGGTCGAGCAGGTAGGGCGGCTCTCCGACGGCGATCCCGGAGCGCTCATCCGGGGCCGGGGCCGGGTCCGGATCGGGGCGGGGACGACGGGGCCCGGCGCCGCCCTGTGGGTCGAGGGGACCGCGGTGGACGAGTCCGCGCCCGACCCGCTGCCGGGCGCGGTCGCCGAACTCGTCAAGGAGTACAAGGCCCTCGCCACCAGCTGGCTGCGCAAGCGCGGCGCCTGGCAGGTCGTGGACCGGGTCCAGCAGATCGACGACGTCTCCGCCCTCGCCGACAACTCCGGCTACTCGCCCTTCCTGACACTGGACCAGAAGGTCACCCTCCTGGAGACCGTCGATCCCGTCTCCCGCCTCAAGCTCGCCACCGAACAGCTCCGCGACCACCTCACCGAGCAGGACATCGCCGAGTCCATCGCCAAGGACGTCCAGGAGGGCGTCGACAAGCAGCAGCGCGAGTTCCTGCTCCGCCGCCAGCTCGACGCCGTACGCAAGGAGCTGCGCGAGCTCAACGGGGAGGACGGCGAGGACGAGGGCGACGACTACCGCTCCCGCGTCGAGGCCGCCGACCTGCCCGAGAAGGTCCGCGAGGCCGCGCTCAAGGAGGTCGACAAGCTGGAGCGGGCCAGCGACCAGTCCCCCGAGGGGTCCTGGATCCGCACCTGGCTCGACACGGTCCTCGAACTGCCGTGGAACGAGCGGACCGAGGACGCGTACGACATCAGGGGCGCCAAGCGCGTCCTCGACGCCGAGCACGCGGGCCTGGACGACGTCAAGGAGCGCATCACCGAGTACCTCGCGGTGCGCAAGCGGCGCGCCGAGCGCGGCCTCGGTGTCGTCGGCGGGCGGCGCGGCGGCGCCGTGCTGGCGCTCGTCGGCCCTCCGGGCGTCGGCAAGACCAGCCTCGGCGAGTCCGTCGCCCACGCCATGGGACGGAAGTTCGTCCGGGTCGCCCTCGGCGGCGTACGGGACGAGGCCGAGATCCGGGGCCACCGGCGCACCTACGTGGGCGCGCTGCCCGGCCGCATCGTGCGCGCCGTCAAGGAGGCCGGTTCCATGAACCCCGTCGTCCTCCTCGACGAGATCGACAAGGTGGGCTCCGACTTCCGGGGAGACCCGGCGGCCGCCCTCCTGGAGGTACTCGACCCGGCGCAGAACCACACCTTCCGGGACCACTACCTGGAGGTGGAACTCGACCTGAGCGACGTCGTCTTCCTCGCCACCGCCAATGTGCTCGAAGCCATCCCCGAGGCGCTGCTCGACCGGATGGAGCTCGTCCGGCTCGACGGCTACACGGAGGACGAGAAGATCGTCATCGCCCGTGACCACCTGCTGCCCCGGCAGCTGGAGCGGGCCGGACTGGGTGACGGCGAGGTCGTCATCGAGGAGGACGCGCTGCGCAGGCTCGCCGGGGAGTACACGCGCGAGGCGGGCGTACGGAACCTGGAGCGGTCCATCGCCCGGCTGCTGCGCAAGGTCGCCGCCCAGAGCGAGCTGGGCGAGCGGGAGTTGCCGTCGGTGGTGGGCGCGGACGACCTGCGCGGGCTCATCGGCCGGCCGCACCACGTACCCGAGTCCGCCCAGGACCCGGCGGAGCGCCGCACCGCCGTGCCCGGCGTGGCGACCGGCCTCGCGGTGACCGGCGCGGGCGGCGACGTGCTGTTCGTGGAGGCATCGCTCGCCGACCCGGAGACGGGTGCGGCGGGACTGACCCTGACCGGGCAGCTCGGCGACGTGATGAAGGAGTCCGCGCGGATCGCGCTCTCCTTCCTCCGCTCGCACGGCGCCGAACTGGAACTGCCCGTCACCGGGCTGAAGGACCGGGGCGTGCACATCCACTTCCCGGCAGGCGCGGTACCCAAGGACGGCCCCAGCGCGGGCGTCACGATGACCACCGCCCTCGCCTCGCTGCTGAGCGGCCGGCTGGTCCGTACGGACGTGGCGATGACCGGTGAGGTGTCGCTGACCGGACGGGTGCTGCCCGTCGGCGGCGTCAAGCAGAAGCTGCTGGCGGCGCACCGTGCGGGCATCACCACCGTCGTCATCCCCAAGCGGAACGAGGCGGACCTGGACGACGTGCCGGCGGAGATCCTGGACGGGCTCCAGGTCCACCCGGTGACCGACGTACGGCAGGTGCTGGAGATCGCGCTGTCGCCCGCGACGTCGGAGGTCTCCGTCCCGGCGGCCGCGTAGCGGGTGCCCGGCGGTACGGGCGGGCGGTGCGCGGTCAGGAGCCGGCCGCCACCGCCCGCTCGTACAGCGCCCGCGCGTCCGCGCCGAACAGCACCGCCGTCGACTCCCGGTCCGTGTCGCCGCCGCTGAGCACCGCGATCACCCGCCCGGGCCGCTGCGCGTCCCGGTGGCCGGCGAGCCACGGGCTGCCGCTCGTCCCGGACCAGAAGCCGCCGCACTCCATCAGCAGCGAGCCCTCGAGGTCCGGGTCGCGGGCCGTGTCGGTGGTGCAGGAGACGGCACGGTTGCCCGGGTTGTGGTCCTCGTTCGGGTAGCCGACGACCGTCACCCGGCGTTCGGGTCCCGACGCCCAGTCCACCGGCAGACCGCCCACCACCCGCTGGACCTGGCGGCCCCTCGCGTCCGGCTCCAGGGTGAGGAAGGCGTAGTCGTGGGCGTCGTCGCGGTCGTCCCGCCACGCGTCGTCCACCTGCACCGAGCGGACCTTCCAGGTGCCGTACGGGGCCCTGTCCGCGCCCGACCCGTGGAACCCGGGCGCGAACGAGACGTGTTCGGCGACCTCCCCCTCGTCCCCGTGCACGCAGTGCGCGGCGGTCGCGACGACGTTGCCGCGCGGGCTGTCCACCACGCTCGCCGTGCACCAGTGCTCGTCCCCGTCCAGCAGGACGCCGACGGGTGGCAGGGCGCGCGCCGGCACGGCCGTACGCTGCGGAACGGGCGGCGCCTCCGCCTCGGCCCGCTCTCCCGGCACGCCGCCGCCCGGTTCGTCACGGCCGTCCTTGTACGTGTCCGTGTCCGCGCCCGCGCCCGCAGCCGCGTCCACCGAACCGGGCGCGTGCGAAGGGCCCACGAGCACCAGCGCGGCCACGAGGAGGGCGACGGTCCTGGCCGAGGCCCCGGCGTAGGAGGAACGTGTCAGCGGCAGTTTCCCGAGCATGGCCCCCATCCTGCCCAACCGGCCCGCGGCCGATGCCGCCTCACGCGTCCAGCCAGCCGCGGAGCGTCGCCTGCGCCCCCGCCTGGAACCGCGTCCGGGCGTCAAGCGCCTCCAGCAGCCGGCTGATCCGCCGCCGTGCCGTATGGACGTGGACGCCCAGCCTGCGGGCGATCGCCTCGTCCTTCAGCCCGGCGGCGAGGAGTGCCAGCAACTCCCGCTGCTCCCGCCCGCCACACTCCTCCGCGCCTTCCCGGCCCCGCGCGCCCTCCGCGCCCCGCGCGTCCTCCCGGCCCCGCGCGCCCTCCGCGCCCCGCGCGTCCTCCCGGCCCCGCGCGTCCTCCCGGCCCCGCGCGTCCTCCCGGCCCCGCGCGTCCTCCCGGCCCCGCGCGTCCTCCCGGCCCCGCGCGTCCTCCGCGTCCTCCCCGCCCGACCGGTCGCGGCCCGATCCCTCCCGGCCACCGTCCCGGCCGTCCGGGCACCCCGGCACCTCGCCCTCCTCGCCCGCGCGTACCTCGGCTCCCCATGGCGCCGCCCGCTCCCACACCGCCTCGAACAGCGGCACCAGCGCGTCCCGGAGCCGCACGTCGGCCGTCACCAGCGCGGCCGCCCGTGGATCGGCGGCGTCCCGGGGCGGCAGCAGCGCGACCCGCCGGTCCACCGCGACGAGCCGCGTGGGCACCCCCGCGGCGACGCGCACCCGCAGCCCCCGCCGCGTCAGAGCCGTCAGAGCCGTCAGAGCCGTAGACGTCCGCGTACCCGCCGACGACATGACGCCCGACCGGTCCAGGACCACCCGCACCCGCACACCCCGGGCGAGCAGCGACTCGACATCGAGCCGGGGCAGACCCGGCCCCAGGCTCAGGCACGGCCCCGGAACCGGCCACGGCCCCACACCCGGCCCCAGGCCGGAGTCCGGCCCCGGGCCCGGCGGCGGGTACGGGGCGCGGTCGTCCATGATGAGCACCTCGCGCTCGGCGCGGGCGAGCAGGTGGTCGGCCCGCTCCCCGATCGCGCGGCGCCCGGTGACCGTCTCGACGCCGCTGTCGCCGCCGCCCGGCCCCGCCGGGTGCGCGGCGAACCGGTGGGCGGCCAGCCGCAGCCGCTCCAGCTCCGCCGACCGCAGGTGCAGTTCCGCCTGGCGGCGGTGGATCAGCGTACGGATCGCGGCGGCGGGCGCCGCCGGATGCGGCAGGGCGCCGTCGTCGGACGGGTCCGCCGGTCGTGCGAACCCGTGCTCGACGAGCCGGTCCAGCGCGGTGTCCAGCCGTTCCCGGGGCAGATCCAGGAGCCGCGCCAGCTCCTCCGCCCGTTCCGCGCGTTCCGCCAATAACGCCTCGTAAGCCCGCTCCTCGGCCTCCCCCAGGCCAAGTGGGTGCAATTCCCCCTTGATCATGGGTCGGATTCTCACTCCGCTTTCACGGCACACACAAGTGTGCGTGTCCACTTCTCAACGCCCTTGGCTCATTGCCCACTTCGCACCTCGCCGCTTGCATGGCCATGACCACCTGAACGGCTCTGACCAAGCTCGTAGGAGGGGTACGTACTGTGCGCAAGTCCAGGAGAGACTCGGCGAGATCCGGAATGCGGACGGGGGTGACCGCGACCGGGGGAGCGGCGCTCATCACCGCCGGACTGCTGATCGGCACCGTTCCGGCCCAGGCGGCGGCCCTCCCGGCCGCCGCCGAGCGGACCGTGGGGTCCGCGCCGCCGGCCGGTGACGTGATCCCGGGTACGGAGACGGAGACCCCGTCGCTGATCGACGGCATCCGCGAACCGGCGGACGCCAAGGCGTCCCCGGCGGACGCGGCCCGCGGCCACCTCGCGGCCAAGGAGAGCCGCTACAAGATCGCCGAACCGAGGCGTGATCTCGCCCCCGTGCAGACCCTCAAGCGGGGCGCGGAGGAGACGGTACGGCTCCAGCAGAAGCACCGGGGCGTACCGGTCCTGGGCGGGCAGTACGTCGTCCGGATGGAGACCAGGGGCGGCGAGCGGGTCGTCACCGGCACCTCGGGCAAGTACTTCACGGGACTGACGGCCGGGACGAAGCCGACCGTCACCAAGGACACGGCCGTGCGCCGCGCCGTCGCCGCCACCCTCGCGCGGCTCGGCGGCCACCGGCTCACCACGGCGGACGCGGTACGGGCCGAGGGGGCCGCTTCCGTGAACGCCGAGGCACTCAGCGGCAGTGCCCGGGGGCTGGTGGTGATCCCGAGCGGCGACGGCGTCCTCGCGTACCACGTCACCGTGCGCGGCACCGACGCGGCGACCGGCCGACCGGTGCTCCAGCAGGTGTACGTCGACGCCCGCGCCGGGTTCCCGCTGCTGCAGTTCAGCGGCATCAAGACGCTGACGGCCGACCGGACGGACCAGACCGCCACCCGGGCCGGGGCCACCACGGCCGAAGCCACCCGGGCCAAGGCCGGCCAGGGCAAGCCGTCCACCGCCGGGGCCACCGCTCCCGGGGCCGGCGCCGAGGCCACCACCGGCAGCGGCGTCCGCGTCGACGGCACCAAGGTGACGCTGAACATCCACCGGCCCACCGCCGAAGGCCCGTACGTCATGGCCGACCACGCCCGTATGGCGGACAGCAGCAAGAACACCCTCTCCACCTGGGACGCGCGCGGCCGCGACGTCGGCGAGGTCGCGGGCGTCTGGCCCGCCGGCCTGAAGGAGTTCGCCTCCGCCACACCCGCCTTCGGCAAGGCGGCCACCGACTCGGGCGCCGTCGACGCGCACTGGGCCGCCGGCGAGGTGTACGACTACTACAAGCAGCGGCACGGCCGCAGCGGCCTCGACGGCCACGGCACGTCCGTGAACTCCCTCGTCGGCGTCACCGACTTCGGCGAACCGTTCGTCAACGCCTTCTGGGACGGCACCAAGATGGTGTACGGCTCCGGCGACGACGAGTACAAGCCGCTCTCCGCCGACCTCGACGTCGTCGGCCACGAGATGACGCACGGCGTGGTCGAGAACACCGCGAACCTCGTCTACGCGGGCCAGCCCGGCGCCCTCAACGAGGCCATCGCGGACTACTTCGGCAACGCCATCGACGTCGACCGGTCCGGGACCCGGATGGACGACCCGGACGCCGGCCTCATCGGCGAGGACCTGTGCCGCACCACCGCGCCCCGCGACTGCGCGCTCCGCGACCTCAACGACGGCGCGACCACGTCGAAGAACTTCCTCGGCGTCACCTTCGGCACCGACAACGGCGGCGTCCACCTCAACTCCACCATCTTCTCCGGCGCCCTGTGGGACATGCGCCAGGACCTCGGGCCCGAACTCGCCGACCGGATCGTGTACAAGGCGCTCGCCGAGTACCTCACCCCGCTCGACGGGTTCACCGAGGGCCGCGCCGCCGTGCTCGCCGCGGCCAAGGACCTCGGCACCACCGGAAAGGCCCTGAAGGCCGTCCAGCGGTCCTTCAACGCCCACGGCATCGTGAACGGCTGGGAGAACGCCCTCGGCGTCGACTCCGACAGGCTGTTCGGCCCGCTCAACATCGGCGGCACCGGTGTCCGGGCCGGCGGCGGCTGGTGGGCCACGTCCAAGTCGAACGACGACGGCTCCGAGCCGTACTCGGTGTACGCGGGCCGCGCCGACGGCACGGGCACACCCAGGCTGATCAGCCCCAACGACGGCCGGTACCACGTGTACCCGGCGACCGACGGCAGGACCGTGGTCTGGGCGGCGTACGGCCCCACCGGTATCGACGTCCTGTCCCGGCCCCTCGCGGGCGGGCCCGTCAGGAAGCTCCACTCGACCGAGGGGGACATCATCTCCCTGGCCGTCGCCGACGGCGTCACCGTCTTCGACGCGTTCGACTTCACGGCCGGCCGGCACGTCGGCTACGTACGCGCCGGCGACCGCGCACCGACCTACGTGGCCGGCGGGCGTGACGACGTCGTCACGGCCGTGCCGTCCATCGCGCACGGCAGGATCGCCTACGGGAAGCTGTACCCCGGCGGCGGCGACTACCTCCTCGGCGTCGAGATCCTCGACCTGAAGACGGGCAGGACCACCCTGACCGAGCAGATGGGCGAGCCCCTGACCCTCGGCCAGACCGGCATCAACGACCGCCATGTCTTCTGGCTCGCCGACCAGAACGTGGAGGACGACGGACAGATGTCCATCGTCCGCGCGAACGTCGACGGCACCAGCACCTTCGACATCAGCCCGGAGGCCAAGCCGGGCGCGCTCATCCCGTTCGAACTGACCGTCTCGGCGACGGCGGTCACCGTCAGCTCCGTCCTCCCGGACCTGGAGCTGCGCAACGAGAACCTGCCGAAGCTGTGGCAGCTCAACGAGGACGGCTCCCGCCGCGAGCGGTTCTCCTGCAACCGGGGCGAGCAGCTGTCCCCGGCCGCCGTCTCCGGCACACGGGTCCTGTGGCTCGACGGCACGACCGGTTCCACCGATCTCGTCGGCCGTGACCGCCCGGCGGGCCGCTGCGGCTGACCCCGGCCGGTCCCGCGCGACCGGACCCCGCGCAGAACCGGACCCCCGGCGCCCGTGCGCCGGGGGTCCTCCCAACGCCTATGCTGAGGGCGCTCGAAAACCTGAGTGGGGTCCGGCCGAATGAACCGTTCAGCAGTGCACGTGATGATCGTCGACGACGAGATCCTCATCCGGGAGGGACTCCGGAGGATCGTCGACGGGTTCGACCGGGCACAGGTCGTGGCTGTCTGTACGGGCGGCGCCGCTGTCCGTGAGGCCCGGCTCCACCGTCCGGACGTCGTCCTCCTCGACATCAGGATGCCGGACCGCGACGGGCTCAGCGTCCTCGCGGACCTGCGGGCCCTGCCCGAACCCCCGGTCGTCGCCATGCTCACCACCTTCGACGCCGACGAGCACCTGTCGGCGGCCCTGCGCGGCGGCGCGGCCGGCTTCCTGCTCAAGGACACGGCGCCGGAACAACTGGAGTACGTCATCCAGGATCTCGCGGCGGGCGGCAGCGTCATCTCGCCGAAGGTCGCCAGGACCGTCGTCGACGGCTATCTACGCGCGCAGTGCGACGCCCGGCCGCCGGGACCGGCGGCCGACACCCGGGCGGTACCGGCCGGGGCCGGTGACGACCGCGTCCTGGAGGAGCTCACCGCCCGCGAGCGCCAAGTGCTCGCGCTGCTCGCCGACGGCCTGTCGAACACCGAGATCGCCGGCCGTCTGTTCATCGGCGCCACCACCGTCAAGGACCACGTCAGCACCGTGCTCGGCAAGCTGGGCGTGACCAACAGGGTGCAGGCCGCGGTCCGCGCCCACCAGCTGCGGATCGTCCCCGCCACGCCCGCCCGCGACACCGAATGAGGCGGCTCGTGTCCGCCGAGCGCGTGGTCGTCGCGCTCGCCGCGGCCGAACTGCTCACGGTCGCCGACACCTTCGGCACCGTACCCCTGATCGTCTGCGCTTCCGCGCTGCTCGCGCTGCCGCTGCGGCGGCGGTTCCCCCTGCTCACGCTCGTCGCGACGCTGCCGTCCATGCTGACAGGGCACCTGTGGCTGCCGCCGATGATCGCCATGTTCCATGTGGCGTCGCGGCTGCCGCGGACCCGGATCGCGGCCGCCTGCGTGCTGCTGTTCGCGGCGGCGGTCTGCCCCTGGCCCGTGGACGACTTCTCCGGGATGAGCCGTGTGGAGCTGTTCACCTCCATCGAGGCGGCCGGGCTGCTCAGTGTCGGCCCCACCGCGCTCGGCCTGCTCGCCAGCACCCGCGCCGAGCTCAGGGCGCGGATCGTGGACCTCACCGCCACCCAGGAGCGGGAACGGCGCCTGGAGTCCGAACGGGCGGTGGCCGGTGAACGGGCGCGGCTCGCCCGCGAGATGCACGACACCGTCGCCCACCACGTGGGCATCATCGCCGTGCAGTCGGGTGCGCTGCGGGCGGGCGAGACCGACGACTGGAAGCGGGACACGGCCGAGAGCATCCGCAGGCACAGCGTCCAGGCGCTGGAGGAACTGCGGGACATGGTCGGGGTGCTGCGCGCGTCCGACCCGGAAGCGGCCGCCGCGGCGGGCCGCCCCTGTCTGGACAACCTGCGCGCCCTGACCGCGGACAGCCTGCTGGACGTGACGGTCGAGCTGACGGAGCCGCACAGCGTGGCGTGGACCCCGGCGATGGAGTCGGCGGTGTTCCGGATCGTGCAGGAGGCGCTGAACAACGTGCGCAAGCACGCGCCCGGGGCCCGGGTGGCGGTGTCCGTGGCGCCCGACGACGACCACACGTCCCTGACGGTCGAGATCCGCAACAGCGCGCCCGCCGTGGACCAGGACCCGGCCGCCCGCACCGCCGTCGACGCGGCCGCCGGACTCCCGGTCGGCGGGCACGGACTTGCGGGCCTGCGCGAACGGGCCGAACTGCTCGGCGGCCGGCTGACGGCGGGGCCCGGCCGTGACGGCGGCTTCCTGGTCCGCGCGGTGCTGCCGCTGTGACGTGAGGCCCCACCGGACGGAGGGGGTCGGTCGGCGGTACCGGCGGCGGCGCGGGCCCGGCACGATGGACCCGCCGGGCTCCGGCGGGGGACTGACCGACCCCGCCGCGGCCCGTTTCACCACTGGCCGGGCCGGAGGAGGAACGTCCACGGCGTCCCGGACGCCGTGGACCTGGATTCCGTCCTGTGTGAAACGGCGAACCAGCGGGGGCGCACCGGTGCGCCGGGGCAGCGGCGCCTGGTGACGCCCCGCTGGTGTCGCTCTTCCCCGAGCCGCCGAGCCACGGGGCTGACGAGCCGCCCGCCCGACGAGCCGCCCGCCCACCGAGCAGGTAGACCTCGTTCCTCCCGCGCGACGCGTCGCGACCGGCGGCGTAGCCTGAAGTTGACCGGACTCGGGGATGCTTCCCGGGAGGCAGCGAAATGGCCGAGATCTTCCACAAGAACTTCGACTCCGCGGATGAGACGCGCCCGTTCGAGGACGGCAAGGGCAGGCTGGACCTGGTCGAGACGGACCACGGCCCGGTGGGCCGGGCGATCTTCGAACCCGGCTGGCAGTGGTCCAAGCACATCAAGCCCATCGCCGGTACCGAGAGCTGCCAGGCCGCGCATGTCGGCTACTGCGTCAGCGGCAGGATGAAGGTCGTCATGGACGACGGCACGTCGGCGGAGGCGGGGCCGGGGGACTTCATGTCGATCGCCCCCGGACATGACGCCTGGGTCCTCGGCGACGAACCGTGCGTCATGCTCGACTGGGCCGGTTTCGGGGACTACGCCAAGCCGGCCGCCTGAGCGGGGCCGGCCGCCTGACCGTGATCAGCCGTTGGCCAGGGCCTGGAGACGGTCGTACGCGCCGTTGAACCTGTTGTGGTCGCCCACGATCGGGCCCGACGACGTGTACTGCCACATCGTGTAGTACGCCCAGCCCGCAGGGAGTTCGCCCACGGTCGTGTTGTAGCGCGCCACCCACAGCGGGTTGGCGGTGGCGAAGCCGCCGTAGTCGCCCGTGCACTGCCGCCACCAGCTGGTGGCGGTGTAGATGACCGCGTCACGGCCGGTGCGGTACTTGTACCGGTTCAGGAAGTCGCGGATCCAGGCGACCATGCCGGACTGGGTCTTGCCGTAACAGGTGGAGCCGTACGGGTTCCACTCGATGTCCAGGACGCCCGGGAGGGTCTTGCCGTCGCGGGACCAGCCGCCGCCGTTGTTCACGAACCAGTCGGCCTGTGCGGCGCCCGTCGTGGTGTCGGGCGTGGCGAAGTGGTACGCGCCGCGGATCATGCCGATGCCGTACGAGCCGTTGTACTGCTGCGTGAAGTACGGGTTCTTGTAGTACGTCCCCTCGGTGGCCTTCACGTAGGCCCACTTCACGCCGCTCGTCCACAACGCGGACCAGTTCACGTTGCCCTGGTGGCTGGAGACGTCGACGCCCTCGGTCTGGACGGCGCGCGTCTCGGGCGGCAGGCCGCCGACACCGTCGTGGGATGCGACACCCATGCCCATGTGGGCGGTGCCGCGCGCCGGTGCGCCCGGCTTGTCCGCCTTGTCGGCGGTGGGGGGAGGGGTGGCATCGGCGGCGGCCGCGTTGGCCGCGCCGGGCAGGGTGAGGATCAGGGCCACGACGGCGAGCAGTGCCGTGGCCAGGGCAGAGCGGGTCGTTCCGGATCTGTGCACGGGCATGGCGTGCCTCCGAAAGCTTCATGGTGTGGACATGACACGTCGCACGCTACGCACGTAGAACGACTCCGTGGAAGAGGGTCCGGGCGACGCCGTTGGTCTACGCCTGCGAAATACTGACGGAGCTGCGGCGATGGAACGCCGCCGACGGAAACTTTCACCGAGGCAAAAGCGCGCGAGGGGTGCTGACGTGCACGGAAGCGGTACCGGGAGTGAAGCGGAACCCAACCGCGAAAGCGGCGGGGACCAGGAGTTCCTGGCGCTGGAACGGGAACTGGCGGTCTTCCTCCGCCGTGCCCGCGCCTCGTCCGGCGAGATGGCCCGCGAGGTCCACCCGGACCTGGAGCCCGCCGCGTACGGACTGCTCGTCCGGCTGGACGAGGCCGGCAGCCGCCGCGCCACCGAACTCTCCGCGTACTTCGGCGTCGGCAAGGCGACCATGAGCCGCCAGCTGCGCGCCCTGGAGGACCTCGGGCTGATCGCCCGCGACCCCGACCCCGCCGACGGCCGCGCCTCCCTCGTACGCCTCACCGAGGAGGGCCGCGCCCGCTTCCGCCGGGTGCGCGACGCCCGCCGGGAGCGCTACGTCCGGAAACTGGCGGGCTGGGACCGGGCCGAAGTGGCCGAACTGGCCCGGCTGCTGCACCAGCTCAACGCCGGGGCCGATGAGCAGGGCGCGAGCGGCGCCGGCCAGCCCTGACCCGCCACGCCCGCCTGACCCGCCACTCCCGCCTGACCCGCCACTCCCGCCACTCCGGCCTGTTCGCCACGCCCGCCTGTTCGCCGCTCGCGCCAGGCCCCGCCCGTCCGACGGTGCCGCCGTCCGCCACTCGCGGCGTCCGCCGTCCGCCGTCCGCCACCCGCCGCCGTCCGCCGGGTGGGGTGGCGGGCGACCGGCGCGGTCAGGGGGTGAGGCGGGCGTAGACCGCCGTCGCGTCGTCGTGCGTCTTGCCGCCGCGTCGCGGTCGCGTACGGGCGGAGGCGTCCGCCGTCTCCAGCTCCCGCACCCGGCCGATCAGGCCGCGCGGGCCCTCCTTCCGCAGCACCGCGCAGCACTCCGCCCAGTCGCCCGCTCCGAACCGCTCCGTCCAGCGCGTCGCGCCGTCCGTGAGCGCGGCCAGCGCCCGCACATCGGCGAGCGGTGTCCGGCCCGTCACCGCGCGGGCCGCCACCGACGGGTCGGCGGCGGCCGTGAAGAAGCCGCCCTCCCTGTTGCGCACGGTCGCGTCGGCGATCGCGTTGCTCGCCAGCGAGCCGGGCGGCAGCCGGTCCAGGCGGTCGTCCCGTACCGCCCGTACCGCCCCCTGGGGCGACTCCAGCAGCAACACGGAGTCCGACAGGACCAGGTGCTCCAGCTCCGCCGTGTTCCAGCGGGCCACGACCACCGTGGCCTGCGGCGTACGGGTGTGAGAAAGGTCACAGGTGCCGCGATGGGTGTCGGCGGTGCGTCGGATTGCCTGCGACAGGATCTCAGTCAACGTCAGATCGGGCCGCGAAGCGGACAGTTCGGTCAAGGCGCCCCCCAGTCGGGCGGTGTACCAGGGCACCGAATGCACACAACCGACGTCACCCTCCGGTGGTGTCACCCCGTCCAGCGCCACCACGACCCCTCCCTGGCCGGCGGCGGGAAGCGCCACGGCGGCCCAGTCCTCGTTGGGGTGTTCCGGGTCGCCCGGGACGGAAGCGATCTCAGCGTGCATGCACCTCAGTCTGCATGACTCCTTCACGCCGCGCACAAGAGTCCGAAATTGGCCTGTACCAGCAGGTCAGGTCACGGTAGGAGCCTGGGATTCGGCCCTCCGGGAGTGTGCGGGCGCGCATCCTGCCAAAGCCCGCGCCCAAGGTCCAACCCGCTCCCTGGAACGGCCCGCGAGTCGGCCACACGGGAGTTGTTCGCCAACTCGGGATTGTTGTTCACTCGTTCGGGTGGCGGAGCGGCCGATGCCCGCTCCCTTCCCAAAAGGGCTGGAATGGTCGGAAGCCGTGCCAGGGGTGGGGGCGCTCTCGTGTGACCGGCCGTCACCTCTGCTTCATCGGCGGACGAGTTCAAGAATGTGAGCACCGGTGCAGAAGCGCAGTGACACTCCCGGCGATCCCCAGGTTCCGGGCGGCCGCGGCGTACGCGTACGCAGCCGGCTCGTGGCCGGTGTCGCGCTCGTCGGGATCACCGTCATCGGCGCGGGCACCCCGGCCGTCCTCACCGCCTCCACGGAACTGAGCGAGTCCCAGGGGCTCGTCACCCACGCCCAGCTCAACCGGCAGGCCGTCACCCTCGCGCACTCGCTCGCCGACGAACGCGACGAGGTCGTCACCTATATCGCCGGCGGCCGCAAGGGCAGCCCCGGCGACACCGGCACCTCGACGGACGAGGGCTCCGGCTCGGACGCGGACCCCGGCTCCGACTCGGCCTCCGGCTCGGACGCGGGCGCGTCTGGCAGCCGCAGCGCCCGTGTCGACCGGCAGATCGACGAGATCAGCGCCGACGCCCCCGCCGAGCTCCGCCGCGACCTCGCGGGCCTCCCCGCCGTCCGGCGCGCCGCCCTCACCGGCAAGGGCACCGCCATGGAGACCCACCGGGCGTACACGCAGGTCATCGCCAAGCTCCACGCGCTCGCCGACGACCTCGCCGAGCGGACTCCCGCCCGCGCCGCCGGAGCGGGCGGCCGCGCGTCGGCCGAGCTGGGCCGGGCCGCCGAGCAGGCATCCGCCACCCGCGGTCTGCTGCTCGCCGCCCTCGCCGTCCCCGGGAAGCGGGACACCGGCACCGTGTACGACCCCGTCACCGGCCGTTTCGTGCCCCGCGAGGACCCCGAGGGCGAGGCCGCCGACCGTACGCGCGACCTGCTCAGCGCCGCCGCCCAGCAGGCCCGCGTCCGTGAACTCGCCGCCCTCGCCGACTTCGACCAGGCCGCCGACCCCGCCGCCCGCGACTCCCTCGCCGGTACGGTCACCGGACCCGACGTCAAGACCGCCGAGGAGTACCTCGCCCGGCTCACCGACCGCCCCGAGCTGTCAGGCGACGAGCGGCGCACCGACCCGGAGCCGCTGGAGGCCGCGCTCACCGCCCGTATCGAGCAGATGCGCGGCGTCGAATCCGCCCTCGCCACCGGCCAGGTCGAGCGCGTGGAGCGGCTCCGCGACGACGACGTCACGGCCCTGGAGCTGCGCATCGCCCTCCTCGGCGGCTGCCTGCTCGTCGCGATCGGCGTCTCCACCGCCGTCGCCCGTACGCTCACCAGGCCGCTCGCCGTCCTGCGCATCGGCGCCGCCCGGATCGCCGCCGCGCCCGAGGCCGAGGAACCGGTCAGGTTCACCGGCCGCAACGACGAGTTCGCCCAGGTCGTCCGGTCCCTCAACACCCTCCACGGCAAGTTCGTGGAGCTCGGCACGCGCGCCGAGCGGCTCGACGGCGAGCGGGCCGACCTCACCGGCGCCCGCGAGGCCCTGGCCGCCGAACTGTCCGGTCAGCGCGCCGAGCTGCAGGAGCGCGCCGCCCAGGTCACCGCCGAGCTGGAGCGGCTGCGCGAAACCGTCCACCACACGTTCGTCAACCTCGCCCTGCGCACCCTCGGCCTCGTGGAACGGCAGCTGACCGTCATCGAGAAGCTGGAGGAGCGCGAGCAGGACCCGGAGCGGCTGGCCACCCTCTTCAAGCTCGACCACATGGCCACCGTCATGCGGCGGCACAGCGAGAACCTGCTCATCCTCGCGGGCCACGAGCACAGCCACGCCCACCAGGGCCCCGTCCCGCTCGTCGACGTCCTGCGCGCCGCCGTCAGCGAGATCGAGCGGTACGAGCGGGTCACCATCCAGTCGCTGCCGCCGCACGCGCACGTCGCCGGGTTCGCCGCCGACGACCTCAGCCACCTGCTCGCCGAACTGCTGGAGAACGCCACGTCGTTCTCGCCGCCGGACGCGCACGTGCAGCTCTCCGGCTGGCTGCTGGAAGGCGGCGAGGTGATGCTCTCCGTACAGGACGAGGGCATCGGGATGACGGAGGGCAGGCTGGCCGAGCTCAACGCCCGCCTCGCCGACCCGCACCCCGAGGAGCAGGACGCGGACGGCGCCGGGGAGGGCCTCGGTCTGCGCGTCGCCTCGCTGCTCGCGGCGCGCCACGGTGTACGGGTCCAGCTCAGGGAGCAGAAGCAGGGCGGCGTGGCGGCGGTCGTCGTCCTCCCGCAGTCCCTGCTGCCGGCGCCCCCGCCCACCGCGGGCCCGCCGTCGGTCACCGGCACGCCGCCGACGCTGAACCTGCCGGGTTCGGTGGCCGAGGCGAACTCGAACGCGCTCCCCGGCCGCCCCCGCCCGGCGGACCCGCTGGTGGCGGCCGCTGAAGCGGCCCTGTCCGCCCAGGGGACCACCCCGGAGACGCCGGAGGCCCCGGAGGCCGCGACCGCCCCGGAAGACCCGGCCGCCCCCGACCACGAGGACCCGGCCGCCCCGGAGGGCCTGAGCGGCGCCGGAGGCGAGGCCGAGGCGACCGACGCGGCAGACCCGATCGACTCGGGCGACCCGATCGACGCGGCAGACCCGATCGACTCGGGCGACCCGATCGACGCGGCAGACCCGATCGACGCGGCAGACTCCGAGCACGGGGCCGTGGCCGAGGGCGTGGAGACCACCCTGCAGTTCCGGGCACCGCTCGTGGAGCCCGACGACCCGGGGCACGACCCGTACGCGATCGGACCCGACCGCCATGAGCGCGCCGGTGAGCCGGACCCGGTTCAGGGTCCCGGAGCGGAGCCCGACGCGGGTGCCGGCACGGGCACTGGCGCCGAGTACGGCGCCGGGCCGCAGCGGCTCACCGACAAGGGGCTGCCCAAGCGCACGCCCCGGATCGTGGAGACCTCGGCGCCGCGCGCCGACCGGACCGGCAGCGTCGACGCCGAGGCACTGCGCCGCCGGCTCGGCGGGTTCCGCCAGGGGGCCGAGCAGGGCCGACGCGACGTCCAGGCGGAGATCGCCGGGAACGCACAGCAGCAGGTGACGGAAGAGGCGGGGGACGGAATCGAGGAGGCACGCAGTTGACTGCGACGACCGGCACCTACGGACTGAGCAGCGAGGCCCGTAACCTGCACTGGCTGCTGGGCAACCTCGTGGAGGAGGTGCCAGGGGTCCGTTCGGTCGCCGTCGTCTCGTCGGACGGCCTGCTGCTGCTCTCCTCCGACCCCGCCCAGGGCGCCGCGCCGGCGGCCGGGCCCGCGTCCGACGACACCGGTCGCCCCAAGGGCCCGCGGGGCTCCAGCGCCGACCTCGCCACCATCGTCTCCGGCATCGCCAGCCTCACGGTCGGCGCCGCCCGGCTGATGGACGGCGGGGGCGTCAAGCAGACCATGGTCGCGATGGAGGAGGGCAGCGTCTTCGTCATGTCGATCAGCGACGGCTCGCTGCTCGGCGTCCACGCCACGCCCGACTGCGACATGAGTGTCGTCGCGTACCACATGGCCCTCTTCGTCGGCCGTGCCGGGCACGTCCTGACCCCCGAACTCCGCAGCGAGCTGCGCAAGTCGATGGAGAGCGCCCAGTGACGTCCGCGTCGTTCCCCCTGCCCAGGTCCGGGCCCGGCAGGCTGCCGGTGCGCGGCGACGGCCGCCGGCCCGCCCGGGTACGCCCGTACTCCCTGACCGGCGGCCGCACCCGCTTCGGCCACGTGCTGCTGGTCGAGACGTTCGTCGCGGCCCTCGAAGCGCCGCAGGGCCGCAAGGAGCTGTCGAACGGCGGGCTCGGCTCCCGCCTGATGCCCGAGATGCGGGCCATCGTGGAGATCTGCCGCCGGATGCGTACGGTCGCCGAGATCTCCGCGCTCCTGAAGATGCCGCTCGGGGTGGTCCGGGTCCTGCTGAGCGACCTGGCCGACCAGGGAAAGATCCGTGTGTACGGGACGGGGCACGGCGTCGGCCAGCCCGACCGCGCGTTGCTCGAAAGGGTGCTGAGTGGACTCCGCCGTCTCTGACCTCCGTACGGCCGCCGACCGTACAGCCTCCGGCAGCACAGCCGCCGACCGTACGACCGCCGACCGTCCGGTCGCCGCCGACCGTGCGACCGGGGTCGACGGCATACCCGGCACGCCTCAGCCCGAGGAGCCGCCCCGGGCCTGGCAGCTCGACCACACCCGGGCGCCGATCGCGACGAAGGTCGTCGTCGCCGGTGGCTTCGGCGTCGGCAAGACCACGTTCGTCGGGTCCGTCTCCGAGATCACGCCCCTGCAGACGGAGGCGCTGATGACCCGGGCCAGCGCCGACACGGACGACCTCTCCGCGACGCCGGACAAGCTGACCACGACCGTCGCGATGGACTTCGGCCGCGTCACCCTCGACGACGACCTCGTCCTGTACGTCTTCGGCACACCCGGCCAGCAGCGCTTCTGGTTCATGTGGGACGACCTCGTCCGGGGCGCGATCGGTGCCGTCGTGCTGGCCGACACCCGCCGCCTCACCGACTGCTTCCCGGCGCTGGACTACTTCGAGAGCTGCGGCCTGCCGTACATCGTCGCCGTCAACCACTTCGACGGCACGGAGCTGTTCGAGCCCGAGGACGTGCGCGATGCGCTGACGGTACCCCCGGACGTACCGATCGTGATCATGGACGCCCGCAACCGGATCACCGTGATCGAGTCCCTGCTCGCGCTGGTCGCCCGGGCACTCGAAACCACCCCTGAGTAGCGCCGGTCACCGGCCAGTACGGAAAGAGGCCCCCTCTCGATGCGGAAGATACTCATCGTCGGAGCCGGCCAGTCCGGTCTCCAGCTCGCCCTCGGCCTCCAGGGCCGGGGGTACGAGGTCACCCTGATGTCGAACCGCACGGCGGACGAGGTCCGGTCCGGCCGTGTGATGTCCACCCAGTGCATGTTCCACACCGCGCTGCAGCACGAGCGGGACCTCGGCATCAACTTCTGGGAGTCGCAGGCGCCGCGCATCGAGGGCCTCGGCGTCTCCGTCGCCGCCCCGGACGCGGGCCGCGCCGTCGACTGGCTGGGTCGGCTGGACGGCTACGCCCAGTCCGTCGACCAGCGCGTCAAGATGGCCGGCTGGATGGAGACCTTCGCCCAGCGCGGCGGCCAGCTCGTCATCCACGGCGCCGCAGTCTCCGACCTGGACTTCTTCTCGCGCACCTACGATCTGGTGCTGGTCTCAGCGGGCAAGGGCGAACTCGTCTCCATGTTCGGCAGGGACGCCGCCCGCTCCCCCTACGGCGAGCCGCAGCGCGCGCTGGCCGTGTCGTACGTCCACGGCCTCGGCCCGCGCCCCGAGCACCCGGAGACCGAGGCGGTCCGCTGCAACCTGGTGCCGGGTGTCGGCGAGCTGTTCGTCATGCCGACCCTCACCACCAGCGGCCGTGCGGACATCCTCTTCTGGGAGGGCGTCCCCGGCGGGCCCCTCGACGTCTTCCAGGGCGTCAAGGACCCGCAGGAGCACCTCACGCTCACCCTGGAGCTGATGGAGCGGTTCCTGCCCTGGGAGTACGCGCGGGCCACCAAGGCCGAACTGACCGACGCGGGCGGCACCCTCTCCGGCCGGTACGCCCCGACCGTCCGCAACCCCGTCGGCCGGCTGCCCGGCGGCGGCCTGGTGCTCGGCGTCGCCGACGTCGTCGTCGCGAACGACCCGATCACGGGGCAGGGCTCCAACTCCGCGTCCAAGTGCGCCGCGTCCTATCTGGCGTCCATCGTCGAGCACGGCGACCGGCCGTTCGACGAGGACTGGATGCGGAGCACCTTCGACCGCTACTGGGATACGGCCCAGCACGTCACCAAGTGGACGAACGCCATGCTCGGCGTCCCGCCCGAGCACGTCCTCAACCTGATCGGCGCGGGCGGTCAGCTCCAGCCCGTCGCTGACCGCTTCGCCAATGGCTTCAACGACCCGGCGGACTTCGAGAACTTCTTCTACGATCCGGAGAAGGCGTCCGCCTACCTGGCGTCGGTCACCGCCTGACCGCGTCGGTCACGTCCCTCCCGCCCCGGGTCCGGCACCGTTCGGCCCGGCCCGTACGCCCCGCCGGCCGGCAGTCCCGGCGGGGCGTACGCACGCCCCGGCGCCCCCGCGAGGCCGGTCGGTTCGGCGGGGTCCGCCGGGTCGGCGAGGCCGGTCGGTTCGGCGGGGTCCGCCGGGTCGGCGGGGTCACTCGGATCGGCGGCGTCCGTCGGGTCGTCGAGGTCGTCGAGGTCGGTCGGGTCTGTGAGGCCGGTGAGGCCGGTGAGGCCGGGCAGGGCGCCCGCCGCTCCGGCCCGCTCCAGCTCGGCGAGCTGCCGGACCTCCTCGTCGGACAGCGACGCCAGCATCTCCTCGATCTCCGCCAGCCGCGCCCGTACCGTGTCACGCGCCTTCTCCTGACGTTCGGTCAGCGTCTGGCGCCGGTCCAGGGCCCGGCGGGCCGCCGTCGCCAGCGCGTCCGCCCGCCTCTCGCCGCCTTGCAGCAGCGTCACGGCCGCCATCCGGTCCCGGGCCGCCCGGCGGATCAGATGCGCCTGGTCCAGGGCGTGGTCCGGGTCGCGGGCGAGCAGCAGCCGCAGGGCGGAGGAGAACTCCGTACGCCCCTGGTACTGGGCCCGCGCCAGCCGCCCGGCCTCGTCGCGGGCGCGGGCGAGGGCGCCCCGGGCGCGGGTCAGTTCCCGGGTGAGCCGCCTGGTCTCGGCGGCCTGCGCGGCCAGTTCCTCCCGGGTGGTGCGGTACGTCTCGGTCGCCGCCTCCGTCTCGCGGTACAGCCGCCGGAGCTCGACCAGCATCCCGGACACGGTGGTGACGGCCGGTTCCTCGGGCGCGGGGACCGGCGCCGCCGCGATCACCGTCGCGGCGAGTGCCGCCGTACAGACCGAGCGCAGCCGTCTCGCTGACACCTCATCACCTCATCGCCTCGTCGTCTCGCCATCTCGGGACGAGTCGATGATGGGTCGTCAGGTCGTCGGATCACCTGACGAATGGGCGGTTCGGCCCAACGGGGTCACCCGGAGAGGGGGAGCGCGTAGAACATCCGGTCCCTGCGGACGACGGCGGTCGTCCCGACGACCAGGGCCGCGTATCCGGCGACCGGATCCCCGGCGCGCGGATCCTGGACCCCGGCGTCCTGGAACTTCCACAGGCGCCGCCCGTCGGCCGCCGCGAACGCGGTCACCTGCGCCCCGTCCGCGACGAGCAGCGCGCGTCCCCGGGCGCCGCCCGCCGTCACCCTCGGGACACCCCTGCCGGGCGCCGTCGCCTCGGTCGAACGCCGCCACCGGGCGCGGCCCGTCGCCGGGTCCACGGCGTACACCGTCTGGTCCCGGTTCGCCACGTACAGCGTGCCGGCGTGCGGGGCGCCGGGCCCGAAGACGGCGCCCGCACCGGACAGCCGCCACAGGGGCTTGCGGGTCCGCAGGTCGAAGGCGTGCAGCTCGTTCCCGACCGGGGCGAACAGCCGCCCCCGGTCGTCCCCGGCGACGGCGGCGGTGGGCCTGGCGGCACCCAGCGGGCCGGACCACAGGAGCTTGCCGGATGCCTTGTGGTACGCGTGGAACACCGCAAGGCCCTTCGCGGCCGCGCTCTGGGCGGGGGTGATCGACAGCGGGTCCTGACGGACGACGACGGTGCCCGGCAGGACGGCGGCCACCGTGTACCGGGGTGTGTGGGGTGCGCGGCCGTTCGGCACGAGGGCCCGCCACAGCGGCGTACGGCGTACGACGTCGAAGGCGAAGAGGTACGTCCGCGAGGCGGGTTTCGCCGCCGTACCAGAGGTACCGGACGCACCGGACGCACCTGCGCCGGGTGACGCGGTGGCCGTGTGCGAGCCCGTGAACCACACGGTGGAGCCGGACTGACCGGCGATCGCCGACACGGTCAGGCCGGGCGTGCCGGGGAACCTGTCCCGCAGCGGGACGCGGTGCCGTACGGTGCCGTCCTCCGGCGCCAGCCACAGGAGGTCGGCGACTCCCGCGACGAACAGCAGGTCGTCCCCGGCCGGCATCGCCGCCGCGAGCGACGCGCCCTCGCGGCGCTGCCACAGCCGCCGCCCGGTGGCCAGGTCCACGGCCGCGGCGTGCGCGTCGGTTGTCAGGACGAGGGCCCGGTCCCGCCAGAGCGCGGCCCGCGGCGCACCGCCCGCCGTCGTCGGGCTCTCGTACGCCCAGCGCGGCTGCGGCGGCACGCCGGCGACCGCCGGACGAGGCCGGGCGGCGGGCCTGGGGTCGACCCGGGGCTCCTCCGCGCCGCCCCGCACCGCGAGGACCCCGCCGCCCCCGAGGACGGCGCCCACCGCGCCGGCGGCGACGGCACCGAACAGCCCCCGCCGCGACAACCGGGGAGCCGGCAGCCCTGCCCCGGCCGTGACCGGCGTGACGGGCGTGACCGGCGCGACGGCCGGGGGCGGCCCGGCCGGTTCGGCCGGTTCGGCCGGTTCGGCCGGTCCGGCCGGTCGGCTCTGCGGGGCCGGGCCCGCCGGGACGGTCTCCGGGTACGCCATGTGCAGGGCCACACCGGGGTGCGCGGGATGAGGGCGCGCCAGGGGGCCGTGGTCCGGCGCCGGTCCGGTGTCCGGCGCCTGCGACGGGGGCGCCGTCCCGGTCCGGGGCGTCGGGATGGCGAGCCGTACCGTGCCCCGTACCAGGCCCGCCGCCGTGGCGGCCTCGGCGGCCAGGGCCGTCGCGAGCGGCGCCGGCAGCCAGCCGCCCCTGGCCAGCGCCGCCGCGCCCTCCAGCGCGAGCCCCGCCGCGACCTCGCCCGCGGTCGGGCGGTCCTCCGGCGCCTTGGCCAGGCACCGGGCGATCAGCGGCCGTACGGCATCCGGCACCGAGCCCAGGTCCGGCTCGGCCGACGCGATGTCCGCCGCGTCCCCCAGGGCGGCGGCGCCCGTCGCGGCGTACGCCAGCAGCAGGCCCAGGACGAACACGTCCGACGGCGGTCGTGGCTCCGCGCCCGCGACCTGCTCGGGGGTGAGGTAGCCGAGCCGTACCGCCACCTGGCCGCCCGGCCGGGCCTCCACGGACACCGCGGCGCCCAGCGGCCCGAACGCGGCCGGGCGCGGCCCGTCCACCGCGAGCAGCACCGTGTCGGGCGAGAGCCCCTGGAGCACCGCACCGGTCGCGTGCACCCGCGACAGCGTCTCGGCGAGGCCCGCGCCGATGACCCGTACCGCCCGTTCGGGCAGCGGCCCGGCGAGGGCGACGGACTCGCCGAGGCTCAGCGCGGGTACGTACGCGCTCGCCGTCCACAGCCGAGGCCCGCCGTCGGCCGGGCCGCGCGCGTCGCCGTCGCCACCGTCGCCGGCTCCGGCGGCTCCGGTGGTTCCGGACCCGGGCGCGGAGCCGAGCGGTTCCGGCACCCAGCCCCCGGCGAGCAGCTCGGCGGTGCGGGTCTCGGCGGTGAACCGGCGGCGGAAGGCGGGCAGTTCCGCCAGTCTCGCGGGCGGCACCGTCACGAGGGCCGGCGCGCCACCGGGCTCCCGGGCCAGGTACCGGACGGCGCTCGCGGCCTCGTGCAGGCGCGCGAGCACGGCGTACGGGCCCACGGTCCGCGGATCGTCATCCCGCAGCGGCTGTACGGGCACGTCGGGCTCCCCCCCTGGTGGCGGCTCGGTCGCCCCGCGATCCTATGCCCCGGCCGCTCCACGGCCCCGGTCCTCGGCCTTGGACCAGGGCCACCTGAGCCCGCGCCGCTCGCGGCCACCGGGCTCGTACTCGTACTTCCAGCCGCGCTGCAGCCCGAGCCGCTTCGTGTACCCGGACGGGACCCGGCGGTAGGCGTACACGGTCGGCGGGCCGCCCGCATCGTCGGGGACGGGCACCTCGTACCACTTGGGCGGATGGCCCGTGGGGCCGGTCAGCACGGGCAGGACCCGCCCGTCGAGGGGGCCGCCGCTGAAGGGGGTGTTCTCGCTTCGCACGAGAACCAGTGTCACAGCAGGTGCGTGGCCTCGCCGACGACGGGGGCGACGCGCCGGGCGAGCGTGCCGACCGGGCCCCGCGCCGTCTCCAGGGCCAGGAGCCCTGCCACGACCCGCGCGGTCTGCGGGTCCGTCGCGGCGGTCGCCGTCAGCAGCGCGACCAGGTGGTCGACGAGCCAGCCGCGCAACTCGTCGGCGGGCGGCCGCTTCTCCTCGTCCAGCCAGATCAGCGACGCCGCCTCGACCGCCGCGATCCAGGTGCGCACCATCATCCGCAACCGGGGGCCCGGCTCGGGCACGCCCAGGTGGTACAGGATCTGCTCGGCGGCGGCGCGCCGCACCTCGTCCACGATCGCGGTCGTCCGGGACGTCTCGGCGACGCTGCCGCCCTGGAGCAGCGCGCTGAACCCGGCGTCGTGCTGGTCCACGAACGCCAGGTAGCGGTCGAGTACCCGGGCCAGCCGCTCGGTGGGCGGCCCCGCGGCCGGTTCGGCGAAGCAGAGCTCCAGTTCGTCGGCGGCCGACCGCAGCGCCGCCTCGTACAGCTCGGACTTGCCGCCGGGGAAGTAGCGGTACACGAGCGGCCGCGAGACCCCGGCCGCCTCGGCGACATCGTCCAGGGAGACGTCCTCCGGCGCCCGGTGCGCGAACAGCGAGAGAGCGGCACCGAGCAGCTGGGTGCGACGCTCCTCGACGCTGAGCCGTCGGTACGCGGGCGTGGCGGCACTCGTCATGCCCGCAGCGTAACCCCGGCGGCGAGCCCCGAGGTCCGGGACGGCCGCCCCGGGCCCGACGGCCCCGCCCGAGGACCGGACAGGCCGGCCGGTCCCCGCCCGCGCGACTGGCGTCGCGTGGCGAGGTCGTCCGGGTTGCCGGACGGCCGTGCCCGGTCGGGGCGTCGAACCGCCGCGCACCGGCCAGGCCCGCCGGGCCGCCGTCCGTGTGGGAGTCGTCGGCCGGGCCGCCGTGCCGGTCAGGCGAGCAGGCCGGAGCTCTTCCAGAGGCGGCGGCCCGCGCCCCGTAGTACGCCGATGTCGTCGAGGAAGTCCGTCAGCCGCTTGGCGCCCGACTGCATGACCTCGCGGCGGTGGCCGCTCGCGCGCACCTGGGCGACCGCCTCGCGCCGGTCCAGGCCGATGTTCTCGTACACCTGGGGGTTGACGAAGCACACCGAGAACACCCGGGCGGCCTCGCCGCAGCTGATCCGGGTGAACTCCTGCTCCCAGCGCGGGGCCGTCACCATCTGGCGGCGCAACTCCTCGCGGGCGTACCTGACGTGGCGGGCCTCCTCCACGACATGGATGCGGGTGACCCCGCGCACCAGCGTCTGGACGCGCTCGTCCGGGAACGTCAGCCGCTGCATCCAGTCGAGGATCTCCTCGCCGAGCAGTGTCGCCGCGAACGAACCGGGGGTCGTGGAGACCGTCTTCAGGACGCGGGCCATGTTGTGGTAGACCCGCGGCACCGGATAGGCGGGCGCCTCACCCTTCTGGATCATCTTGGCGAACATCATCGAGTGCCGGCACTCGTCCGCTATCTCGGTGAGCGCGTAGCGGACATGGTTGCTGGTGACGGACTTGTCGTAGATGTGCCGGACCAGCAGCTGCATCAGGATGATCTCGAACCAGATGCCCAGCGACGCCAGCGACGCGGCCTCGTGCCGGGCCAGGTCCATCCGCTGCTCCTCGGACATCTTCCGCCAGAGCGGGGTGTCGTAGAGGGAGACGAGCTCCGGTGGCCAGAACCACTTCCCTTCCTCGATCGGGGCGTCCCAGTCGAGTTCCTTCTCGGGGTCGAACGAGTGCTTCGCGGAGGATTCGAGCAGGCGCTCGGCGACCTGTTCGCGGTCCCTGAGCGGGCCGAGCGCGTCCCGGAGGAGACGCAGGTCGGGTTCGGACACGGTCGTCATGGTGGCGGCACCTCGCAGCTCACTGTCGCGTTACCGGCGGTCATCCCTTATGAGACTGCCTGTCAGTAAGCCCGTCAATCCCCCCGGCGTGAGTTGTTGACGCTTCGTACAGCACCATGTGAGCCTGCGAAGGACGCAGCCACCCCGGATGAACCCGGACGAACCCAGGTGACGCGAAGGAGCCGCCGGTGTCGACACACGATCTCTACGCGAACGGTCCGGGAGACTCGATCTGGCAGGTGCCCGCCTCCGGCGCCGCCCGGTTCAGCTGGGAGTACGACGACGGGCGCGACCGCCTCCTGGCCCTCTACCAGAAGGGCAAGGACAAGCAGTGGGACGGCGCCACGCGCATCGACTGGGACCTGGAGGTCGACCCGTACGACGCCCTCGGCACCCCCGACGAGGCGATGACCGTCTACGGGACCCCCTACTGGGCGAAGCTGACCGACAAGGACAAGGGTGAACTGCGCCGGCACTACGCCGCGTGGCAGTTCAGCCAGTTCCTCCACGGCGAACAGGGCGCCATGATCTGCGCGGCACGGATCGTCGAGTCCGTGCCCGACATGGACGCCAAGTTCTACTCCGCCACCCAGACCATGGACGAGGCGCGGCACGCCGAGATCTACGGGCGGTTCCTGCACGAGAAGATCGGCATGCTCTACCCGATCAACGACAACCTCCAGAGCCTGCTGGGCGACACCCTGCGCGACTCCCGCTGGGACATGCCGTACCTCGGCATGCAGGTGCTGATCGAGGGGCTCGCGCTCGCCGCGTTCGGGATGATCCGGGACACCACGAACAAGCCGCTGCCCAAGCAGATCCTCGCGTACGTGATGCAGGACGAGGCCCGGCACGTGGCCTTCGGGCGGATGGCGCTGCGCGACTACTACAAGCAGCTCACGGACGCGGAGCTGCGGGAGCGCGAGGAGTTCGTCATCGAGGGCTGCTACCTCATGCGCGACCGGCTGCGCGGGGTCGAGGTCCTGGAGAACTTCGGCATCCCGAAGCGGGAGGCCGAGGCGATGTCGGAGCACTCCGAGTTCCTCCAGCTCTTCCGCAAGCTGCTGTTCAGCCGGATCGTCCCGTGCGTGAAGGACATAGGCCTGTGGGGCGAGCGGCTCCAGAAGGCGTACCTGGACATGGGCGTCTTCGACCTCGGCGACTCCAACCTCGACCTGCTGATGACCCGGGACGAGGAGATCGCCGAACAGCTCGACCGGGAGCGGTTCGCGGCGGAGGAGGCGGAGCGGGTCGCCGAGGTGGCGGACGCGATCGCGGAGGGAGCGGCGCCGTCCTGACCGAGCCCGGTCGGTCGGGTGGGCCCGGAGGCGACGGTGGGTCCGGTGGGTCCGGTCGGTCCGGAGGTGACGGTGGCTCCGGTGGCTCCGGTGGCTCCGGAAGTGACGGTGGGTCCGGTGGGTCCGGTGGCTCCCGAGGTGACGGTCGGTACGCGGGCCTCGCGGGCTCCGGTGGGTCCGGTGGCGACGTTGGCGACGGTGGCTACGCGGGCTTCGCGGGCTCCGCGGTCCGGTGACCCGCGGGTGGTCAGGACCGGCTGCCGTCCCCGGACGCCAGCGCGGCCTCCATCACCGCCCGCGCGATCGGTGCCGCGCTCCCGCCGCCGCTGATGTCCTCGCGCTTCGCCGACGCGTCCTCCACCACCACCGCCACCGCGACCTCGGGCCGCGCCGACTCCGGGCCCTGCGCCCAGCCGATGAACCAGGCGTACGGCGTGCCCAGGTTGCCGACGCCGTGCTGGGCCGTCCCCGTCTTGCCGCCCACCCGCGCGCCCTCGATGGCGGCGTTGCTGCCGGAGCCCCGCTCCACCACGTCCACCATCAGCCGCCGCAGCGCGGCCGCCGTCGACGGTCTCATCGCCTGCGCGTAGCTGCGCCGCAGCGTCCGCGTCACCGGGCTGCCGCCCGCCGTCGTCGTCCGGTCCACCAGGTACGGGCGGGCCAGCTCACCGCCGTTGGCGACGGCCGACGCGACCATCGCCATCTGGAGCGGGGTCGCCGTCGTGTCGTACTGGCCGATGGACGACAGGGCGAGCTGGTCGACGGTCATGCCGGTGTCGAAGTTGGACACCGCGACCCGCGAGGGAATGCGCAGGCCGGTGTCGTTGAAGCCGAACCTCCGTACCGCGTCGAGCATCCCGGCGAGCCCGACCCTGACCCCCAGATCGGCCATCACCGTGTTGCACGACCAGCGGATGGCGTACGCGAGGGAGGCGCCGCCGCAGCCGGTGGCCTCGTTCGGCAGGGCGGTGCGGGTGCCCGGCAGGACGTACGGGTCGGGGGTGCTCGTCGGCGCGTCCGGGTCCGTGACGAGCCCCGCGTCCAGCGCGGCCGCCGCCGTCACGATCTTGAAGGCGGAGCCGGGCGGATACGTCTGCCGGATGGCCCGGTTGAGCATCGGCCGGCCGGGGGCCGCGTTGAGCCGGGCCCAGGCGCGGGTGACCGCGTCACCGGTGCCGGAGAGCAGGGCGGGGTCGTACGAGGGGCTGGACACCAGCGCGAGGACGCGGCCGCTCGACGGCTCCACGGCGGCGACCGCACCCCGCCGCCCGGCCAGCCCCTCGTACCCGGCGCGCTGCAGTGCGGGACTGATGGTGGTGACGGCGTCGCCGCCGGGCCGGCGCCCACGGCTGAGGTCGTTCCAGAACGGCAGCGGCGCCAGGCTCGGGCTCGTACCGGAGAGCAGGGCGTCCTCGGCGCTCTCGACGAGCGTCGTGCCGTACGTCTGGGAGGCGTAGCCGGTGACCGGCGCGTACAGCGGGCCCTCCGTGTAGGTGCGTTCGTAGCGCAGGGCCTGGCCGGTGTCCCTGGAGCCGGTCACCGGCTCGCCCGCCACCAGGATGTCGCCGCGCGGCTCGGCGTACCGGGTGATGACGATCCGGCGGTTGGCCGGGTTGGCGTCCAGGGACGCCGCCTCGAAGAGCTGGACGCGCGCGGCGTTGACGAGGAGGGCGACGAGGAGCAGCAGGCACAGCGCGGCGGCGCGCCGGATGGTGGCGGTGCCGCCCGTGCGGCCGAAGTCGAGGTCGCGGGGGAGGCTCATCGGGCGCCCTCCGTCGGTACGGGCTCCAGGACCACGGTGTCCACGGCGTCGGGTTCCGGTGCGCGGGCCGAGTCGCTGACCCGGATGAGCAGGGCCACGATGATCCAGTTGGTGACGACGGACGAGCCGCCCTGGGCGAGGAACGGCATCGCCATACCGGTGAGGGGGATCAGCCCCATCACCCCGCCCGCGATCACGAACACCTGGAGGGCCACGATCGACGCGAGCCCGACGGCGAGGAGCCGGCCGAAGGCGTCGCGCAGCGCGAGCCCCGTCCGGTAGCCGCGCGCCACGAGCAGCGCGTACAGGAGGAAGAGCGCCGTCAGCCCGGCCAGCCCCAGCTCCTCGCCGGCCGTCGCCAGGATGAAGTCCGACTTGGCGGCGAACCCGATGAGCACCGAGTGGCCCAGGCCGAGGCCCACGCCGGACATGCCCCCCGCGGCGAACGCGAACAGCGACTGGGCGAGCTGGCCGGGGCCCCGGCCGGCCTCGATCGAGGCGTACGGGTCGAGCCAGTCCTCGACCCGGACGTTCACATGGGGTTCGAGCGAGCCGACGACGAACGCGCCGACGGCGGCCAGCAGCAGGCCCACGGCGATCCAGCCGGTCCTGCCGGTCGCCACGTACAGCATGATCACGAAGAGGCCGAAGAACAGGAGCGACGTCCCGAGGTCCCGCTCCAGGACCAGCACACCCACGCTGACCAGCCAGATCGCCACGATCGGGCCGAGCACCCGGCCGGCCGGCAGCCGCAGCGGTCCGATCCGGCGGCCCGTGTGGGCCAGCGCGGTCCGGTTGGCCGCGAGGTACGCGGCGAAGAACACCGCGAGCAGGATCTTGGCGAACTCGCCCGGCTGGAACGACAGTCCGCCGAGCCGGATCCAGATCTTGGCGCCGTTCACGGCCGGGAAGAAGATCGGTGTGGTCAGCAGGAGCAGCGCGGCGGCGACGGACACGTACGCGTACCGCTGGAGCAGCCGGTGGTCGCGCAGGCACACGACGGCGGCGATGAAGAGCCCGACGCCGAGCGTCGACCACACCAGCTGCGTGGGCGCCGCCCGGTCGCCGGGGGTCTCCAGGTCGAGCCGGTAGATGAGGACGAGCCCGAGACCGTTCAGCAGGACCGCGATCGGCAGGGGGAGCGGGTCGGCGTACGGGGCGCGCAGCCGCACCGCGAGATGGGCGAGGAGCGCGAGGAGGCCGAGCCCGGCGCCGTAGCCGGCGGCGTCGGGCGGTACGGCACCGCTCCGGGCGAGACCGACGGCGACGTAGCCGTAGACGGAGATGAGGACGGCGCAGACGAGCAGCGACAGCTCCACGCCCCGGCGCCTGGCGAGGCGCGGCGTGGCGTGGCGGCCGGGCTGCGAAGGGTCCGGCGTCGTTGCGGTCATGGACCGCAACGTAGCAAGCCAGGAGTTGTATGTCCGTTTATGTCACATTGTGCGGCGGGTGGTGTCCACGTCGGACGCGCCTCCGGGCCTTCCGCCGTGCTCCGCCGCGGCCTCGTCGCCGTCCCTCGCGGCGTCCGTGTGGTCGTACACACAGTCGTCCGTCTGGTCGTCCACACAGTCGTCCGTCAGGTCGATGTACTCCGGCAGCCGCAGCCGTGCCAGGGCGCCACCGTCGGGCGCGTTCGTGAAGTCCAGCTCGGCGCCGATCGCCGCGGCCTGGCCCTTGGCGATCGTCAGCCCCAGCCCGTGCCCCTTGCTGCCGCTCTCCGTACGGAACCGCTGCGGCCCGTGCTCCAGCAGGTACTCCGGATAGCCGGGGCCGTGGTCGCGGACCGTCACCACCGGCCCGTCCACGACCAGTTCGACCGGGGCCCGCCCGTGCCGGTGGGCGTTCGACAGCAGATTGCCCAGGACCCGCTCCAGCCGCCGCCGGTCGGTCTCCACCTGGGCGCCCCGCACGATCCGTACGGTCGTGTCGGTTCCCGACGCGCGGACCACGCGCTCGGCCAGCGGACCCAGCGCGTACACGTCCGGATCGACGGTCTCGCGGCCGGTGTCGAGGCGCGAGATCTCCAGCAGGTCCTCCGTGAGCGCGCGCATCGCCCGCACCCTGTCCTGCACCAGCTCCGATGGCCGGCCGGGCGGCAGCAGTTCGGCGGCCGCCGACAGACCGGTCAGCGGGGTGCGCAGCTCGTGCGCCACGTCCGCCGTGAAGCGCTGCTCGCTCAGCAGCTTGCTCTGCAGCGAGGACGCCATGGTGTCCAGCGCCCCGGAGACCGCGGCCACCTCGTCCTCGGCCCGCGAAGGGTCCTTGGTGCGGGGGTCGTTGACCCGTGCGTCCAGGTCGCCCGCGCTGATCCGCCGCGCCACCTGCGCCGTCAGGTGCAGCCGCCGGGTGACCCGGGTGACCGCGAACGAACCGAACAGCAGGGTCGCCCCGATCGCCAGCACCGACGAGCCGACGATGGCCTGATCCACACCGCTGATCGTCCGGGCGCTCATCGAGTAGTCCACGCGCACCGCCAGCGCCCGGCCGTCCGCAGGGCCCGCCGCCCACATGGTGGGCCGCCCCTCGTGGTCGGCGACGAGCGTGCCGCGGCTGCCCCGCGCCGCCAGGTTCCGCAGCGAGGACGGCAGCCCCTCCGGGTCGACGGCCGCGTACGGGGGCAGCGGCTCGCCCGCCTCGTACGACCGCGTGACGTCCTCCAGCTTGGACAGCGCCTTCTCCCGGGCCGAGTCGACGGTCTGCCGGGTCACGGAGACGTGCACCAGCGCGCCGAGCAGCGCCGCCAGCGCACAGCACATGACGGTGATGAAGACGGCGGCCTTCCACGTCAGGGTCGCGGTCCAGGCGGGCAGCGGCGCCCGGCGCGGCCGCCGGGGGACACGGGGCGTACGGGAGCCACGGGATGCGCGGGAGACACGGGGGACACGGGGTTCGTGGGAGGCGCGGGGGACACGGGGTGCGCGGGACGCGCGGGCGGGGGTCACCGAGGGCTCTCCTGCGGCTCCGGCGACCGTACGGGCGACGGCGCCAGCGACGGGCCCGGCGCGGCCGACGGGCCGGGCGGGGCCGACGGGCCGGGCGGGGACGGGTTGGGTGGGGCCGACGGGCTGGGTGCCGTCGGCTTCACCCGGACGATCTCGTCCCGGGTCGGCAGCATCGTCCGCTGCTGGGCGTCCCACGACCAGGCCGTCCGGTACTCGTAACCTGGAATGCCCGCCGACACGACCCGTACGACCAGGTCCCTGCCCGCCAGTTCCACGCTGACGACCTGGTCGACCGTGGACATGATGCGCGTCAGCCCCCCGCCGTCCGGCATGTAGCAGCGCAGCGCCAACTGCTGGTCGGGCATGGTGATCCCCACCACCAGCTCGTCCTTGCCGTCCCCGGTCAGGTCCCGGTAGTACGGCTTCAGGACCGGACACCGCCGCGGCTCGTCCGCGCACTTCCGGATCCGGTCCGCGGTCTCCTCGTACAGCGCGTCGCCGCCGCTGTACCGGTCGGGGTTGGCCATGACCTCCGCCTGGACGACGGCCACCGGGTCGAGCGCGCGGACGTCGCCGCCCGGCAGGTCGATGCCCGGCACCCGCTCGGTGTCGTTCTCGCCGTAGTCGAACGGCGTCGCGGTGATGGGCGGCAGGTCCGGCCAGAGACGCACGGGACCGACGGCCGTCGGGGTGGCGCCCGCGCTCTTCAGCTCACCCGCGTTGCCGCAGCCCGACAGCGCCGCGGCGACCACCGCGACGGGCATCAGCAGAGCCGCGCGTGCGGCGATGCGGTACGGGCTCACTGTGCTCCTGTGTCGTCGTGGTGGTGCGGGCGGTGGCTGCCGCCGTGCTGGTCCGAGCCCATTTCACCAGGTCGGCAGCGCCATCGACGCTGTCACCGCCGGGCGGGGGCGGTTCAGGTGTCGGTCCGGCCGTGGCTGAGCATCGCGTACCCCATGCCGGCCGCGCCGAGCGTCGCCACGCCCCCGCCCGCGAGCAGCAGCGTCGTACGGTCGCGGGCCGTGCCGATGTCGTGGGCGGTGCGGTCGTCGTAGGCGGTGGCGCCGTCGTGGGCGGCCGGGCCGTCGGCCAGAACGCCGACGGGATCACCGGCGGGATCGTCGGCGAGGGCGGAGGCGGCCGGTGCGAGCAGCGCGCCGCCGAGCGCCACCGTGACGGCGGCACCGCGCAGGAGGCCGCGGCGGCGGTGGATGGTCATGGCGAGAACGCTAGGCGAACGCCGTTGCGGCACCTCATCGGCTGTGTAACAGCCGTCCATAGCTGACCGCACAGTGCTGTTACCGCGCCCGCCGACGAGGCACGCCACCGCGAGTCCGGCGCCCGCGAGTCGCGGCGACGGCCTACCGGCCCGTACGGGCGTCCGGCCGGGCCAGCAGCCGGTCCGCCTGGACCCGGTCGAGCCGCTCCTCCGCACCGCAGAACGTGCACTGCGTGGCGTACTTCGTCGACACCGGGAACAACGGGATGAAGAACAGCGTGAACTTCGTGACGCGCTTGCGCAGCGTGTGGGCGGCGGGGTTGCCGCAGCTGCCGCACACCAGCGTCAGTATCGCGAGCTGGTACAGATAGCCCTTCGTGCCGAAGATGATCACTCGGCGTTCTCCCCTCCGGAGTGGCCCAGCGCCCTTCGGCACAGAGCGAGCAGCTTCTCGTCATGGTGGACGTCATGATCGCCGGAGCTGCCCTCCGACACATTGTGCCGACGCCTGCGCACCAGCTCCGCGCGCAGCAGCGGAGCGGCGGCCGGCGCTGCCGCCGTCCCGAGCTCGGCCAGGCATTCGGCGATCTCCACCCGGCTGTGACGGTTCTCCTTCCACGCGGCCAGCAGCACCGGCAGCGGCTCGCCCGCGTCGCCGGTCACCCGGCACAGCGCCGTCGCCGCGTCGACCCGCAGCCACAGGTCGCGGGCGCCCAGGCCCGCGCGGAGCTCCGGGGCCGCGGCACGGGCCGCCCCGCCGATCGCGCCGACCGCCCACGCAGCGGCCCGCCGGTCATGGGCGTCCGCCACGAGCAGCAGGCTCCGCAGCCGGGGCAGCACGGCACAGGCGTCACCCTCGACGGCCCACAGCGCCCGCGCCGCCGCCGTCACCGTCCCGGCGCGGCCGTCCTCCAGCAGCGCCCGCAGGTCGGGCACCGCCTCCCGGGCCGCGGGCCCGAACGCGGCCACCGCCCGCAGCGCCGACTCGATCACCCACTCGCGGCGGAACGCGGGCGCGCCCCGCAGCACCCGCAGGACCTCCGGAAGCGCCTCGACGGCTCTCAGCCCGGCCAGCGCCAGCAGCAGCGGACCCGCCCTGAAGGCCAGGTCCTCGTCGAGCGGCAGCCGCGCGAGGCGCCGGCGCAGGGCGGGCACGAGCGGCGCGCCGGCCGCCCCCAGGTACGGGACGGCCCGTACGAGCCGGGTGTCGAGCTCCGGCTGCTCCAGGGCGCTCGCCAGCGCGGGCACCGCCCGGGCGTCACCGCACCGGGCCAGGGCCAGCAGCGCGCTGCCCGGACCGGCGGGGCCGCCGCGCCCGCACCCCCGCTCGGGCGCCCAGGGCGCGGGCGCCGCCGCCACCCGCGCGGCCAGCGCGTCGGCCGCCGGGCGGGCCAGCGAGAACAGGCCCTCCAGCCAGGTCGCCGCAGCCTGCCGGAGCCGTGGCTCGGCGTCGTCCAGCTGAGCCCCGACGAGCCGGACCACCTCGTCGTACGCGCCGCGCCAGGTGTGCACGAGGCCACCGCACATCCACACCGCGTCGGCCCGCTGGCCCCAGTCGGGGCTGCGCAGCTGCGCGGTCAGCAGCGCGGTCCTGTCCTCCACCCGGTCGTCGAGGGCGCTGTGCAGCGTACGCAGCAGATCGTCCGCCCAGGCCGCGCTCCGGCCCACGCGCTGTTCCCCCCGCAGCTCCCGCAACTGCCCGACGAGCGTCGGCGTGGCGGGACGGGGCTCCACGGGGTCGGCGAGGTCGCCGAGATCCACCCAGTCGAAGAACTCACCGGCACCGGGCTCGCCGGGCAGCCGTCCCGACCCGCCGCCGAGTCCCACACCGATCTCCGGTCCGGCACCGCGCCCGTACCCCGATCCGCCGGGCCCCGATCCGTACCCGGGCCCCGATCCGTACCCGGGCCCCGATCCGTACCCGGGCCCCACCCCGTACCCGGTGCCCGCCCCGTACTCCGTTCCGCCGTACCCCGCTCCGCCGGACCCCGATACCGACCCCGACCCCGACCCCGAATCGGATCCCGGCCCCCAACCACCCCCGCCTCCGTACCCGGAGCCGTACCCCGACCCGTATCCGGAGCCGGACCCCGCCCCGGGCCCCCATCCGTCGGTGTCGTCGCCCGCTCCCGTCCCCCAGCCGCCCGAGGAGCCCCTCAGGGCGACCGGTCCGGTGGCGTGGGGCCCCGTCCGCAACTCCTCCAGCAGCCGCGTCACCGTCGCGACGACATCCGAGGGGAGCCGCCCGGGGGCGCACCGGGCGAGCTGCGCGAGCGCGGCGAGCCGGAGCCCCGGGTCCTGGGCCGCGCCCGTGAGCCAGCCGAGCCAGCCCACCGTCTCGTCGCGCAACGACTCGTACCGCAGCGCGATCCGGCCGACGGCCTCGACCAGCGCCAGCCGCACCTCCGTGTCCGTCTCGACCGTCAGCCGCTCCCGCAGCAGCTCCAGCACCCGCGCCGGGTCGCCGTGGAGCGAGGCGAGCGCGCCCGGGGCCGCGAGCCGCACCTCCGCGTCGTCGTCCTGGATCAGCGCGACGAACACGTCCGCGCCCGCGGCGATGGCGGCGGCCGCCATCGCGTAGTTCGCCGCGTCCTCGAACTCCTCGTCGTCCGGGTCGAGTTCCTGCAACTCGTCGTCGCCGTTCAGGTCGATGCCGCCGATGCTGGCCAGCAGCTCCACGATGCAGCCGCGGTCCTGGACGTCCGGCGCCGCCACGAGCTCCAGCAGGAACGGAATGCACGCGAGCGTCGAGTCGTACACATCCCCCTGGTGGTGCACCGTGCCGTACATCCCGTCCAGCGCCGTCTCGCGCTCCGCCGGATCCGTGGAGGCGAGCCCGCGCAGCAGTGCGGGAACGTCGTCGGCCGGACCGTAGGCATGACTCAGCGAGGCCCAGTCGACCTCGTCGATCCCCGTGAACATGCCCTTCCCTCCCCGTCAACACTGCACTTGGGGGCAATAGTGCACCACACGCCCGACGCCGATGACCCGGCAATCGGACACGCCTTGGACACGTATCGCCCTCCTCTTGCCTGCCCGCTTATTGCCCGCTCAGGCTCCGGACTGCTCCCATGGGCGTGGGGGTGATGGGGCATGACCGGATTACGCGTCATACCGGCCCGTACACGGGGCGGGGACCGGATCTACGTCAGCCTCCCGGACGGCCGTTCGATCGCCTGGTACGACCGCGAGAGCGGCCGGATCAACCTGTTGGCGCGGGAGTACGAACGCGCTGTCGTCCAGGCGCTGGCGCCCTACGTCACGGGAGAGCCGACCGTGGGCCCGCCGCCCGTTCCGACCAGGTCCGAGCTGGCCCGTCTCGCGCTCCACCCCGATGACGACCTGGCGCCGAACCGGCCGGGCGAGGCGCTGCTGGCGGCACCGGCCGCCGGAGGCCGCCGGGCGCGCCACCGCCGCCGGTCCGACGCCGCCGACCTGGCCGCCCAGCAGCGGGTGGGCGACGCCCTCGACCGGCTGGACGGCGCGGGCTGGCGGATCCTGCACTGCCTGCCCCTGCCGGGCGCCGCGCGCATCCACCACCTGGCCATCGGCCCCGGCGGGGTCCTGGTCGTCCGCACCGTCGCGGCGGGCGGGCGCCGGGTCGGGATCGACGACCCCATGGTGGCCGTCGGCCGGGCGGAGCCGCGCCCCGAACTGCGCCGCCTGCGCCACACGGCGGAACGCGCGGGCCACGCCCTGGCGACGGCGGTACGCCCGCTGCTCGCGGTCGCCGACCCGAAGAGGCTCCCCGTGCCGCCCGGCCTCCAGGACGTCCGGGTCGTACGGGACGACCAGATCCCGGCGCTGGCCCGGCTCGGCGGCGTACTGAAACCTGCGGAGGTGGAGGCGCTGTACGCGACGGCGAGGGACCGCGGGACCTGGCGCCGCACGTGACACCGCGGGACGGTGACACCTCAGGGCCTCAGGGCCTCAGGGCCGCAGGTCCGGGGGATCGGGGGACCTGGTGACCTGGGGACAGCGGTAGCGCGCCGCGTGCCTGGGGACAGCGGTGCCGGTGGCGCGTGACGCCTATTCGCCCACGTCACGGAGGCGGAGGACGGTGGTGACCGTGTGCCGGGTGGTGCCCTGGGACACCTCGGCGCGTAGCCGCGCGGGCACGGCGCGGTAGGGGACATCGCCCAGCCCGACGGCCATCGCGGTGCCGCCGTCGTCGTCGGCCGGCAGGGCGCGGAGCGCGGTGCCGGCACGGGCCCGCAGGGCGGGCAGCAGGGGGCTGGAAACGATCGGTGTGTCGTCGTCGGGGAGGACGAGGACGAGCGCGGTGGGCCGTTCCCGGGGCCCGGTGAACCCGACGACGACGGCGTCGCGGGTGTCGGTGTGCCGCAGCTTGCGCCACGCGCGCGTGCCCGCCCGGTAGGACTGGTCGAGCCGCTTGACGACGAGCCCCTCGATACCGGCGGCGGTCAGGGTCTCGAACCACTCGGCCGCGACGTCCGGGTCGGTGGTCATGGGCACGGCCTGGAGGGGCGGGCCGAGGTCGCCGAGCAGGTCCACGAGCCGGCGGCGCCGTTCCGCGTACGGCCGGAGCCGCAGGTCACGGCCGTCGGCGGCGAGGACGTCGAAGGCGGCGTACGAGGCGGGCAGTCGGCGCGCGAGGGCCGGCGCCCGGCCGGGCGTGGCGGCGGCGCGGCCCTGGACGGCGGCGAAGTCGACGCGGCCGCCGGACCAGACGACGACCTCGCCGTCGAGGACGGTGCCGTCCGGCAGGGTGAGGGCGGCCTCGGCGAGGTCGGGGAAGGCGGCGGTCACGATCCGCCCTGATCTCGCCTGGAGCAGGACGCCGTCGCCGCGCCGGAAGAGCACCATGCGATGGCCGTCGAACTTGGGTTCGTAGGCGAGGCCGGCCTCGCGCGGCAGCCGGTCCACGTTCTCGGCGAGCGCGACACGGAAGGGCGGCGAGAGCGGGGGGAGCGGGGTCACGGCACGCGGCCCGCCTCGCTGTGGTCGACCAGGGGGAGCAGGAGGTCGCCGTACCGCTGGAGCCTGGGCGCGATGTCGTCCAGGAGGAACTCGAGCTGTTCGGGGCTCCCGCACGCCTCGACCTCGTCCCAGGTCACCGGAGTGGAGGCGGTGGGCCGGGGGCGGGCCCGCAGTGTGTAGGGGGCGGCCGTCGTCTTCGCGGCCGCGTTCTGGCTGTGGTCCACGAAGATCTTCCCTGGCCGCAGGGCCTTGGCCATCCGGTGGACGACCAGCCTCGGCAGCTCCGCCTCCGCCTCGACGGCGAGCCGCTTGGCGTACGTGGACACGTCGTCCGACGGCGTGGGCTCCAGGGCCGCGTACAGGTGGAGCCCCTTGGCGCCGGAGGTCTTGGCGTACGCGTGGAGCCCGTCGGCGGCCAGCCGCTCGCGCAGCCAGAGGGCGACGCGGCAGCACTCGACGACGGTCGCGGGCGCGCCGGGGTCGAGGTCGAACACGAGCCGGTCGGCGACGGCGGGCGCCTCGCCGAGCCACTGCGGGGTGTGGAACTCCACCACCAGGTTCGCCGCCCACATGAGTGAGGGGAGGTCCCCGACCGTCACCTGCCGGGCTCCGGGTTCGTCCGAACGGGGCACGGGGACGGTGGTCACCCAGTCGGGGGTGCCGGGGGGCGGGTTCTTGGTGAAGAAGAGCTGCCCGGCGGGGCCGTCCGGGTAGCGCAGGAAGGACAGCGGCCGCCCCCGCAGATGCGGCAGCAGCGCGTCGGCGACGATCGCGTAGTAGTGCAGGATCTCGCCCTTGGTCGTGCCGGTGTCGGCATGGATGACCTTGTCCAGGTTGCTGAGCGGGATGCGCCGCCCCTCCACCTCCGTGATCGGCGTCATACGATGAGAATCCCACGATTTCGGTACGAAAGGGATGAAACGTGCGATCCATATGGAACGGCGCTATCTCATTCGGCCTGGTCAGCATCCCCATCAAGCTGGTGAACGCGACCGAGAACCGGTCCGTCTCCTTCCGTCAGATCCACACCCAGGACGGCGGACGGATCCGCTACCGCAAGGTGTGCGAGCTGGACGGCGAGGAGGTCCAGCAGGCGGAGATCGGCAAGGCGTACGAGGAGCCGGACGGGACGATGATCCCGATCACCGACGAGGACCTCGCCGCGCTCCCGCTGCCCACCGCCAAGACGATCGAGATCGTCTCCTTCGTACCGGCTTCCGAGATCGACCCGCTGCAGATGGACGCGGCGTACTACCTCCAGGCGAACGGCGTCCCCGCCGCGAAGCCGTACACCCTCCTCCGCGAGGCGCTCAAGCGCAGCGAGCGCGTCGCGATCGCCAAGTTCGCCCTGCGCGGCCGGGAGCGGCTCGGGATGCTGCGGGTCGTGGACGACGTGATCGCCATGCACGGCCTGCTGTGGCCGGACGAGATCCGCACCCCCGAGGGCGTGGCCCCGGACACCTCCGTGACGGTCAGGGACGCCGAACTCGACCTGGCGGACGCGCTGATGGACACCCTGGGCGAGGTGGACATCGCCACCCTCCACGACGACTACCGGGCGGCGGTGGAGGAGATGATCGCCGCCAAGGCCGAGGGCGTGGAAGCCCCCACCAGCCCGGCCCCGGAGGGACGCGCCCAGGTCATCGACCTGATGGCCGCCCTGGAGACCAGCGTCCGCGCCGCCCGCGAGGCCCGCGGCGAAGGGGAGCGGGGCGAGCGGGTCGCCGAGGCGACGGTCACCGAACTCCCACCCCGCAAGAAGCCCCCACGAGCGGCCGCGGCCCCCAAGGAGACCGGCGCGAAGAAGTCCACCGCCAGATCGGCCGGCGCGACCGCCAAGAAGGAGCCCAGCCGCAAGACCACGTCGAAGGCGGCGACCGCCGGGAAGACGGCGACGAAGAAGACGCCGGCCAAGACGACCGCCAAGACGACTGCCAAGACGCCGGCCAAGACGACCGCAAAGACGACCGCAAAGACGACCGCAAAGACGACCGCAAAGAAGACGACGGCCAAGAAGGTCACCCCGCGCAAGCGCTCCGCCTGACCGCCCGATCTGACCGAAAACCGCCCCCTCGGCCGGCACCGCTGTTACCGCGGGTCTTCGATGTCCCGTGCCACTCCGCGGGCTTGAGGAGGATCACGCGTCTTCCGGGAGGGGCGCGTCCTCCGGAAGGTCGCGCCCCGTGGGTCGACGCTGGTTCCGTCGGCGCCGGCGGCCGAGCTGGTCCGGTGTGCGCGGCGAGAGGAGACCGCCGTATCAGGGGCGCCCGCGGGCCGCGTCCCGGCCCCGCCGCGGTCAGCGGTGGGCGAGCAGCAGGCGCCAGGCTTCGGGGCCGCGCTGCAGGTATTCGACCGCGAACACGCCGGGGTGCCGGTCCTCGATCTGGGCCAGCAGGGGCAGCGGGTCGTGCGGCGCCACCAGGACCATCGCCCGCCCGGAGGGCACGGCGGCGATCGCGCCGAACACCGTGGCGTGGCGCAGCGAGTGCGGCACCTCCCGCACGTCGAGCTCGGGCACATCGGCGTCGTCCGAGCCGCCGCAGCCGCAGGCGCCGCCGCACCCGCCGCCGGACTCGGCCGCGACCCCGCCACCGGACTCGGCGACCACATCGGCGCCGCCGTGGTCATGGCCGAGGAGCTCGTGCATCCCGGCGAGCAGCCCGGCGAGGGAGATGTCCGGGGATCCGGCGAGCAGCGGCAGGATCAGGGTGTTCTCCTTCTCCACGTGCTCCTCGAACAGCACATGGAGTGCCTGGCCGTCGGCCGCCGCCTGCACGGCGGAGCCTGCGCCGCGCAGCCGGTCGACGAGCGCGACGAGCCTGCGGTGCTCGGCGAGCATGCCGTCGACGAGGAGCCGCGCGGCGGGCAGGTCACGGGCGGCGGGGTAGAGGGCGTCCTCCTCGGCGGCCGCGTGCGGGACGAGGTCCCGGTCGCAGAAGTCGACCAGTCCGGCACGGACCCCGTCGACTGTGGCGGGGTCGCGCTCCGCCGCCGCGACCAGCATGGCGACCCGCCCGGCCAGCTCACCCGCCAGCTGCGTGTGATGCGCTTCGACGGCTTCTGCGGCAGCCGCGTCCTGGGGGTCCGATGCGATGGTGAGCGTGCTCATGGGGTCGTCCTTCCAGCAGTCGCCGGCCCGTCCCTGTCGGCTCGGGCCGATGCACGCAATATAGTACGGACATGACCGTGGAAAATAACGGACCGCTCCCCGGCAGTGGATCGAACCGTGTGCCGCTGTCCCGGCAGCGCAGCGGCGTCCTGCAGCAGCTGCGCGGCCAGGCGGCCCCCGTGACCGCCGCCGCCCTCGCGCGGGTGTGCGCGCTGCACGTCAACACCGTCCGTGAACACCTGGACGCCCTGGTGGACGACGGTCTCGCCGTACGCGAACGATCCGCCCCCTCGGGGCGCGGCCGACCCGCCTGGCGCTACCGGGCCCGCCCCCCGCAGGAGTCCCCGGCGCGGGAGTACGCGGGGCTCGCCGCCGTGCTCGCCGCGCAGATCGCCCGCTCCAGCGCCGACCCGCGCCGGGACGCCCTCGCCGCGGGCGAGCACTGGGGGCGCGTCCTGACCGCCGGACAGGAACCGGCGGCGGACCCGGAGCAGGCGCGTACGCGGTTGCTGCGCCTCCTTGAGGAGATCGGCTTCGCGCCGGAGGCGGACGCCCGGGTACGCCGGGTACGGCTGCTGCGCTGCCCCTTCGTCGAGGCGGCCCGCGAGCACCCCGGCGTCATCTGCGGCGTCCACGAAGGGCTGGCCCGGGCCGGCCTCGCCGCGCTGGGCGGGACACCGCAGGAGGTCGAGCTGCTCCCGTTCGCCGACCCGGACGCCTGCCGGCTCCACCTGGACGCCCGGTGAGGCCGCCCGCCGACGGAGGCGCGGGCGCACGACAGGCGGCGACGGGACGCGCGGGCACCGAACGCACGGGCGACCAACGCCCAGGCGCCGAAAGCGGGGGCGACCAACGGCCAGGCGCCCGAAGCGCGGGTGCCGAGCACGCGGACGCCCACAGCCCAGGCGCCCGAAGCGCGGGCACCCCACGCGCGGACGCCCACAGCCCAGGCGCCCGAAGCGCGGGTGCCCACAGCCCAGGCGCCCAAAGCCCAGGCACCCAACGCGCGGGCTACCAACGGTCAGGCGAACGGCGGCCAGGCGTACGGCGACCAGGCGTGCGAGGGGCGGACGCCCACCGCGCGGGCATGCGACGCGCGCCCCTCCTCCTGGCCGCCGGTCTCTGCCTGCTCGCCGGCCTCGACGCGGCCCTCGTGCTGCTCGAACTCCCCGCCCCGGTCACCAGCGAGCAACTCCCCAAGGTCCACGGGGTGCTGCTGGTCCTGGGCTTCGCCGGCACACTGGTCGCGCTGGAACGCGCGGTCGCACTGGGCGGCCGCTGGCCCTACCTCGCCCCCGCCTTCCTCGGCGCCGGGGGCCTACTCCTGCTCACGGCGGTCCACCCGGCCATCCCCCGGCTGCTCCTCGTCACCGGCTGCGCCACCCTGACCTTCCTGTACGTGCGCTTCTGGCGCCGACAGCCGAGCGCCGCCCTCGTCGCCCAGGCCGCGGGCGCCGTGACGGCCCTCGGCGCGGCACTGCTGTGGCTGGGCGGCCTCGACATCCCGCGCATGTTGCCCTGGCTGGTCGCGTTCCTCGTCCTGACCATCGCGGGGGAGCGGCTGGAGCTCGCCCGGGTCGGCGCCCTGGCACCCACGGCGGAACGGACCTTCCTGTGGTGCGTCGGTGCCGTCGTCACCGGTGTCGTCGCCACCCTGATGTGGCCCGCGACGGGCACCCTGCTCCTCGGCGCCGCCCTGCTCGCCCTGGTCGCCTGGCTCGTCGTACACGATGTCGCCCGCCGCCTGCTGCGCGCCACCGGGCTGCCCCGCTTCACCGCGGCCTGCCTGCTCGGCGGCTACGCGTGGCTGGGCCTCGCCGGCACCCTGTGGCTGCTGACCGGCCCGGTCACCGACGGGCCCCGCTACGACGCGGTGGTGCACGCGGTCTTCCTGGGCTTCGTCATGTCGATGATCATGGCGCACGCCCCGGTGATCCTGCCCGCCGTACTGCGCCGCCCGCTGCCGTACCACCCGGTGATGGCGGCTGCGGCCTGGCTGCTGCACCTCTCCTTGCTCCTGCGGGTGGTGGTCGGCGACCTCCGCGACATGCCGGGCGCGTGGCAGGTCGGGGGAGCGCTGAACATCGCCGCCGTCCTGCTGTTCGTCCTGACGGCGGCGGCCTCGTCGGCGACCGCCGGCCGTACGAGGCAGTCCGCCGCCCGTGAAGGGTCACCCACCGGCAGCACGCCGCCCGCCACAGCCGACACGCCACCGCCCGCCACAACCGACACGCCACCGGCCGCCGCGAGCAAACCACCGGCCGCCGCGAGTAAACCGCTCGCCCCCGACGACACATCACCAGCCCCCGCCGGCAAACCACCGGCCCCCGCCAGCAAACCACCGGCCTCCGCCAGCAAACCACCAGCCTCCGCCGCCAAGCCACCAGCCTCCGCCCGCAAACCGCCGGTCTCCACCCGCAAACCGCCCGCCCCCGACAACCCGAGGAACCCCCGGTGACCACGCACCTGCCTCCGCCTCCGGCGAGCGATCCCACCCCGACGCCGGGTCCGACGCCGGGTCCGACGCCGGACCAGGGGCCGGACCAGGGGCCGGGTCCTACGCCAGGCCCGGGTCCGGGGCCGAGGCCGCCTGGGCGTTCCCCGCGCACTCTGTGGCACGTCGGGGCGAACGCGATCGTGGTCGCCTGGCTCGGCCTGTTCGCCACGGTCGCGACCGCCCATCACTTCCTGCCGCACGCCTCCTGGCTGCTCGTCCACGTGCTGCTGCTCGGGGCGGTCACCAACGCCGTCGTCATCTGGTCGGGGCACTTCGCCGCGTCGGTGCTCCGGCTGCCGGAGGCGAACCGGGGCATCGCCGCGGCGCTGCGGCTGGTGTGCCTCAACCTCGGCGCGGTCACGGTGATCGGCGGCATGCTGAGCGGGCGGTGGTACGCCGTGCTCGTCGGCGGATGCCTGGTCGCGGCCGCCGTCACGGCCCATGCCGCCTGGCTCGTCCGCCTCCTCCACAGGGCACGCCCCGCCCGGTTCTCCATGACGGTGCGCTACTACATAGCCGCTGCCGCGCTGCTGCCCGCAGGCGCCGCGCTTGGCGTCGTCATGGCCCGCGGCGACCTCGCCGGAGATCTCCCCGACCGCCTGCTGATCGCGCACGAGGTGCTCAACCTGCTCGGCTGGATCGGCCTCACCGTGGCCGGAACGCTGATCACCCTGTGGCCGACGATGCTGCGCACCCGGGTGGCGGACGGCGCTGAACGGGCCGGGCGCACCGCGCTGCCCGTCCTCCTGGCCGGTCTCGCCGCGGCCGTCACCGCCGCCCTGCTCGGCCCGCCGCCCCTGGCCGTCCCCGGCGTGGCGGTGTACGCCGCCGGGCTCGTGGTCGCGGGTCGGCCCTGGCTGCGCGAGGCGCGCGCGAAGGCGCCGCGCTCCTTCGCCGCCTGGTCGGTGGCCGCGGGCTACGTCTGGCTCGCGGGTTCCCTGACGTTCCTCTCAGTCACCCTCGCCACCGCGACGTCCTGGGCAACAGCGGCGGAACGCACCTCACTTCTGACCGCGCCGCTCGCCGCCGGCTGGATCGCCCAGGTGCTGCTGGGGGCGCTCAGCTTCCTGGTCCCCGTGGTCCTGGGCGGTGGCCCGACGGCCGTACGCGCCGCCGCCGAGGTGCTCGACCGGGCCTGGCCGGCGCGGCTGGCCATCACCAACGCCGCACTGCTGCTGTGTGTGCTCCCGGTACCGTCCCTGGTCCGGGTGGCATGCTCGCTCCTGCTCCTGGCGGTGCTGCTGCACTTCCTCACCCTGCTCGTGCTGACGACGGTCCGCAGCAGGCGCATCCGCCACCAGCCGACACAGCAGCCAGTGAACGCGTCTCCAGGACTCGGCAGCGTGGCCTTCGGGGTCGCGGTCGTGGTGCTGGCCGTCGCGGGAGGCGCCGCGGCGGACGTCCGGTCGCTTCCCGTCCCCGCCTCGTCCGCCGCCAAGGGCACGGGCGACGCGAACGAGGCGCGCCCGACCGGCCGCACGACCACGGTCCAGGTAACCGTCCGCGACATGCGTTTCACCCCTTCCGCCATCGAGGTCCCGGCGGGCGACCGCCTGGTGGTCGTTCTGCACAACACCGGCACCGACACCCACGACCTGGTCCTGGAGACCGGAGCCCGCACCGACCGGCTCAGCCCCGGCGAGCGCGGGACGCTGGAGGCGGGAGTCGTCGGCCGGGACCTCTCGGGCTGGTGCTCCATTGCGGGACACCGGCAGATGGGCATGACGTTCGAGGTGAGCGTCAAGGGCGGAGACAGCCCTGCGGAAGGCGAAGCGCGCCACGACCACACCGGGGGCGGGGACGGGTCCGCGGCGGACGCGTTCGACCCGATGGCGGAACCGGCCGAGGGCTTCGAGGCCCGGGACGCGGAACTGCCCCCCACCACACAGAAGCCCGGCCCCCAGCTCCACAGGAGAACCCTCACCGTCAAGGATGCGGAAAGGGAGGTCGCCCCGGGCGTACGCCAGCGACTGTGGACCTTCGGCGGGACGGCTCCCGGGCCGGTCCTGCGGGGGCGTGTGGGCGACACCTTCGAGATCACCCTCGTCAACGACGGAACGATCGGCCACTCGATCGACTTCCACGCGGGAGCGCTGGCACCGGACCGGCCGATGCGCACGATCCAGCCCGGCCAGTCCCTGACGTACCGGTTCACGGCCACCCGCAGCGGGGTGTGGATGTACCACTGCTCGACCATGCCCATGTCCCTGCACATCGCCAACGGCATGTTCGGCGCGGTGATCATCGACCCGCCCGGCCTGCCGAAGGCGGACCGCGAATACGTACTGGTCCAGTCGGAGTTCTACCTGGGCTCCCAGTCCGGAACGGCCGACGCCGCCAAGATAAGGACCAGGCAGCCCGACATGGTCGCCTTCAACGGGTACGCCAACCAGTACGACCACGACCCGCTGACGGCGAAGCCCGGCGAGCGCGTACGGATCTGGGTCCTGGCGGCCGGGCCGAACCTGCCCAGCGCGTTCCACGTCGTGGGCGGCCAGTTCGACACGGTCTTCCACGAGGGCGCCTACGAACTGCGACCGGGCGGCGCGGAACACGGCGGCGCCCAGGTCCTCGACCTGGCCCCCGCGTCGGGCGGGTTCGTGGAGCTGTCCTTCCCGGAAGCGGGCGACTACCCCTTCGTCACCCACGCCATGACCGACGCGGAGCGCGGCGCGCACGGCATCTTCAAGGTCCGCTGACACAGGGCCGAACGGCCCTGCTAGGCACCGTCAACCCTCCCTAGGCTCGAAAAACATGCGCACCGCGCACAGGCCCTACCGTCGTGAGCGAGGCCCCACGTGAACCGCCGCCGTGATCTCCCCCTCGTCTACTCCTGCTCCGGCTGTTCGAGCGCGGCCCAGATGACCAACTGGCTGGCCATCCAGCTCGACCGGCGCGGCATCGCCGAGATGTCGTGCATCGCCGGCGTCGGCGGGGACGTCCCGAGCCTGGTCCGCAAGGCCCGCAGCGACCGCCCGGTCGTCGCCATCGACGGATGCGTCCTCCAGTGCGCCCGCAACTGCCTCGCCCGCCACGGCGTGACCCCGACGGTGCACCACCTCCTCAGCGACGACGGGGTGCGCAAGCGCCTGGGAGAGGACTTCGACCCCCTGCAGGCGGAGCAGGTCCTCGACGGCCTCATCACCCGCATCAACCATTCCCGCGCCCGGGAACCGCTCGAGTAGGCCGAGCCGCCGCCGGCGCCGGGCAGGCGCCGAGGGGCCGGCGGGATCCGCCACTGACGACCGCGCCTGGCACCAGGCCCGCCCGAACTCGCCCTTCCGCCGGACCTGGTGGCGTCTCCCCTCGCCTCTCGCCCCTACGACCTGCGGCACTCGGCCCCCTCCGCCTGGCTGAACGCGGGTGTCGACCACACCGAGTTCGCCGAACGGGCGGGCACCAGCGTCGAGACCTCCATGACCTGGTACGCGAAGTGCCTCTGTGGGCGCCAGGCTCCGGCGAACAGGCGCACCGACACGCTTCAGCACTGTGCCTGTCTGGCGCGAGCTGGTTTGACCCGGTTGCACACGCCCGACATTGTGGATGCGTCGAGGGAAAAGGGCAGGTCAGAGACGTGTATGTGCAGCGGTCACATGGGCCGTGTGTCACTTGACCCGAACAAGAAAGCCCCTGACTTGCATTCCTGCAGGTCAAGGGCTTCTTTAGCACTTCTTGCGAAGTGCCCCCGGCAGGATTCGAACCTGCGCACACGGCTCCGGAGGCCGTTGCTCTATCCCCTGAGCTACGGGGGCGTCCGCCGCGTTCGGCGGCGACGGGTAGAACCCTACCAGCTCCTGGTGGGTGCCCGTGAACAGGTATTTCGGCGGCGGAGATGGCGTGAGGTCGCCGCTGGGGGACGGAAGTGGTGAAAAGCCGGACGGGGGCACCGGGCGGGACCTACTCTCGAGTTGTGTCAGGCGTTGCCGGCCGGGTGCTGGTTGTGGACGACAACCGGGTCATTCGGCAGCTGATCAGGGTCAACCTCGAGCTGGAGGGCTTCGAGGTCGTGACCGCGGCCGACGGTGCCGAGTGCCTGGAGGTCGTGCACCGGGTCCGCCCGGATGTCGTCACCCTCGATGTCGTCATGCCCCGGCTCGACGGGCTCCGGACCGCCGCGCTGCTGCGGGAGGACGCGCGGACGCGGGATCTGCCCGTCGCGATCATCAGCGCCAGTACGCAGTACGACCTGGAGTCCGGCCTCCTCTCCGGTGTGGACGCGTTCCTGGCGAAGCCCTTCGAGCCGCTGGAGCTCGTCCGGCTCGTACGGCGGCTGATGCGCCGCGAGGGCATGCCGCCGCTCGACGGCACGCGCGGCGCCGGCCGGGCCGGCAGCACCCGCGGCTGAGCCCCGAGGGCGCGCCCTGCCCGTATCGCGAAACCGGTTCGCGTAGTCACCCCCCTCCTCCCATACGCTTGTCCCGTGACCCCCGCCGACCTCTCGCTCACCGTGCTGCACGCCGTGCGCCGTGCCGTCGGTGAGGGTGCGCTGCCGGCGGTGGACGTCCCGTCGCGCGTGATCCTGGAGCGGCCCCGAGCCGGGGGCTGCGGCGACTGGGCCACCAACGCCGCCCTCCGCCTCGCCGGAGCGGCCTCGCTCCCGGCGCGGCACGTCGCGGAAGTGCTCCGCGCCCGCATCGACGGGGCGCCCGGCGTCGAGCGCGTCGACATCACCGGCCCCGGCTTCCTGAACTTCACCCTGCGCGCCGAAAGCAACGCCCTCCTCGTACGGCGGATCCTGGACGAGGGCCTCCGGTACGGGCACGGGGAAGCCCTCCGGGACGTCGACGTCGTCTTCGCCGCGCCCCGTGAGCTCCGCGCCTCCGTCGTCACCGAGGTCCTCGTCACCCTGCTCCGGTCGCAGGGCGCCCGCGCCGATGTCGCCCCCATCGCCGCCCGTCCCGCCATCGCCGCCGAAGGCGTCTCCGACGGGCTCTCGACCGACACCGGGGGCACTGCCTCGGCCGGTATCCGTGCCGGTGCTCCGGACGGCACCCCTGACGCCCCCGACAACGACGCCACCGCCGCCGCCGCTGTCGACTGCCTCGCCGCCCCCGTCGCCGGTACCCCGGACATCACCTCCGCCGCCGGCACCCCCGCGACCACCCCACCCCCCGCGCCCGCCCGGACCGCCCCCGCGCCCGCCCGTGCCACTCCCGCGCCCGCCCGTGCCACTCCCGCGCCCGCCCGTGCCACTCCCGCGCCCGCCCCCCATCGCCCTGTCGAGCGGGTCTCGCCTCGTGCCGTCGGTTATGACGTTCAGGCGCTCGGGCGGGACGCGTGTCGGTGGGCGTTGCTGCGGCCCGCCGGGCATGACCGGGTCCTCGGGCCCGGGGCGTTGCTGCGGCAGAGCGAGGCCAATCCGCTGTTCACCGTCCGGTACGCCCATTCCCGGGCCCGCGCGCTCGTGCGCAACGCGGAGCAGCTCGGGTTCGTCGCGGCGTACGGGGGCGTGGACGGCCTGGAGGGGGCCGGGTTCTCCGGTCTCCTGGGGCTACTCGGCGATCACCCGGCCGTTGTGGAGGCGGCTGCCCGGCATCGCGCGCCCGACCGGGTCGCCCGGCATCTGGAGGCGGTCGCCGACGCGTTCCTCGGGGTCCAGCACACGGTGCTGCCGCTCGGTGACGAGAAACCCTCGGCCGCCCACCGTTCCCGGCTCGCCATCGCCGAGGCGGCCGGGACGGTGCTGGCCGGCGGCCTGTCCCTGCTCGGCATCAGCGCACCCGACCACCTGTGACCCCGTGATCCTGTGAGAGAGACATGAGCCGTTCCGCACACCCCGCCGGACCCCGTCACGCCGATGTGCTTCCCGAGGGCCACTACACCGCTCCGCCCGCCGATCTGAACCGGCTCGACCCGAAGGTGTGGGCGCGGACCGTCCAGCGCGGTGACGACGGTGTCGTCACCGTCGGCGGGATCGAAGTCACCACGCTGGCCGAGCGGTTCGGCACGCCCGCCTACTTCCTCGACGAGAGCGACTTCCGCGCCCGCTGTCGCGCCTGGGCCGACGCCTTCGGGCCGGACGCGGACGTCTTCTACGCGGGCAAGGCGTTCCTCAGCCGGGCCGTGGTGCGGTGGCTCCACGAGGAGGGGCTGAACCTCGACGTGTGCTCCGGCGGCGAGCTGGCCACCGCGCTGAGCGCCGGCATGCCCGCCGAGCGGATCGCCTTCCACGGCAACAACAAGAGCCCCGAGGAGATCGAGCGGGCCGTGCGCGCCGGTGTCGGGCGCATCGTCGTCGACTCGTTCGAGGAGATCGTGCGGGTCGCGCACATCGCGCAGTCGCTCGGCACCCGGCAGCGCGTGCAGATCCGGGTCACCGTCGGTGTCGAGGCGCACACCCATGAGTTCATCGCCACCGCCCACGAGGACCAGAAGTTCGGTCTGGCGCTCGCGGGCGGGCAGGCCGCCGAGGCCGTGCGCCGGGCGCTGAAGCTGGACGGGCTGGAGGTCATCGGGATCCACTCGCACATCGGGTCGCAGATCTTCGACATGGCCGGGTTCGAGGTCGCCGCCCGGCGGGTGGTCAAGCTGCTGGCGGAGATCCGCGACGAGCACGGGATCGAGCTGCCCGAGATCGACCTCGGGGGCGGGCTCGGCATCGCGTACACGTCGGACGACGACCCGCGTGAGCCGGATGAGATCGCCAAGGCGCTCAGGGAGATCGTGACCCGTGAGTGTGAGACCGCCGGGCTGGCCGTGCCGCGCATCTCCGTCGAGCCGGGGCGGGCCATCGTCGGTCCCACCGCCTTCACGCTGTACGAGGTCGGCACCGTCAAGCCGCTGGAGGGGCTGCGGACGTACGTCTCCGTCGACGGCGGCATGTCGGACAACATCCGCACCGCGCTGTACGACGCCGAGTACAGCGTCGCGCTGGTGTCGCGGACGTCCGACGCGGGCCCGATGCTCAGCCGGGTGGTGGGCAAGCACTGTGAGAGTGGCGACATCGTCGTGAAGGACGCCTTCCTGCCGGCCGACGTCGCGCCGGGCGATCTGATCGCTGTGCCCGCCACCGGCGCGTACTGCCGTGCCATGGCCAGCAACTACAACCACGTGCTCAGGCCGCCCGTCGTCGCGGTGCGGGACGGCGAGGCGCGGGTGATCGTCCGGCGCGAGACGGAGGAAGATCTTCTGCGTCTCGATGTCGGCTGATGAAATAGACATCTCAGGATCCGGACGGGGGATAGAAACTCCCGTCCGGTGAGTGAGACTGGACCACCGTAGAAATACGCAGAAGTACGAGAAACGAGGTCGGATGATGCGTACGCGTCCGCTGAAGGTGGCGCTGCTGGGCTGTGGAGTGGTCGGCTCAGAGGTGGCGCGCATCATGACGACGCACGCCGACGACCTCGCCGCGCGCATCGGCGCCCCGGTCGAGCTCGCCGGTGTCGCGGTCCGCCGGCCGTCCAAGGTCCGCGAGGGCATCGACCCCGAGCTGATCACCACCGACGCGACGGCCCTGGTCAAACGCGGCGACATCGACGTCGTGGTCGAGGTGATCGGCGGCGTCGAGCCCGCCCGGACGCTGATCACCACCGCCTTCGAGCACGGCGCGTCCGTCGTCTCCGCCAACAAGGCCCTCCTCGCCCAGGACGGCGCCGCGCTGCACGCCGCCGCCGAGGAGCACGGGCGGGACCTCTACTACGAGGCCGCCGTCGCCGGCGCCATCCCGCTCATCCGGCCGCTGCGCGAGTCCCTCGCCGGTGACAAGGTCAACCGGGTGCTCGGCATCGTCAACGGCACCACCAACTTCATCCTCGACAAGATGGACACCTCCGGGGCCGGGTACTCCGAGGCGCTGGACGAGGCCACCGCCCTCGGATACGCCGAGGCCGACCCCACCGCGGACGTCGAGGGCTTCGACGCCGCGGCCAAGGCCGCCATCCTCGCCGGGATCGCCTTCCACACCCGCGTACGCCTCGACGACGTGTACCGCGAGGGCATGACCGAGGTCACCGCCGCCGACTTCGCCTCCGCCAAGCGGATGGGCTGCACCATCAAGCTGCTCGCCATCTGCGAGCGGGCCGCCGACGGCGAGTCCGTCACCGCCCGCGTGCACCCCGCGATGATCCCGCTCAGCCACCCGCTCGCCTCCGTCCGCGGCGCCTACAACGCCGTGTTCGTGGAGGCCGAGGCGGCCGGGCAGCTCATGTTCTACGGTCCGGGCGCCGGCGGTTCGCCGACCGCGTCCGCCGTACTCGGCGACCTCGTCGCCGTCTGCCGCAACCGCCTGGGCGGCGCGACGGGTCCCGGCGACTCCGCGTACACCCAGCTGCCCGTGAGCCCCATGGGCGACGTGGTGACGCGGTACCACATCAGCCTCGACGTGGCCGACAAGCCGGGCGTCCTCGCCCAGGTCGCGACGGTCTTCGCCGAGCACGGGGTGTCGATCGACACCGTCACCCAGCAGGGCAAGGACGGCGAGGCGTCCCTCGTCGTCGTCACCCACCGCGCGCCCGACGCCGCCCTCACCGGGACCGTCGAGGCGCTGCGCAAGCTCGACACCGTGCGCGGTGTCGCCAGCATCATGCGTGTTGAAGGGGAGTAAGGACCCATGACCAGCAAGGGCACCCACCAGTGGCGCGGCATCATCGAGGAGTACCGGGACCGTCTTCCGGTCACGGACACCACGCCCGTCGTCACGCTCCGTGAGGGCGGTACGCCGCTCGTCCCGGCCCAGGTCCTCTCCGAGCGGACGGGCTGCGAGGTGCATCTCAAGGTCGAGGGCGCCAACCCCACCGGGTCCTTCAAGGACCGCGGCATGACGATGGCCATCACCCGGGCCAAGGAGGAGGGCGCGCAGGCCGTCATCTGCGCGTCGACCGGCAACACGTCGGCCTCCGCGGCCGCCTACGCGGTACGCGCGGGCATGGTCTCCGCCGTCCTCGTGCCGCAGGGCAAGATCGCGCTCGGCAAGATGGGCCAGGCGCTGGTGCACGGCGCGAAGATCCTCCAGGTCGACGGCAACTTCGACGACTGTCTGACGCTGGCCCGGGCGCTCTCCGACAACTACCCGGTGGCGCTGGTCAATTCGGTCAACCCGGTACGCATCGAGGGCCAGAAGACCGCCGCGTTCGAGATCGTGGACATGCTGGGCGAGGCCCCGGACATCCACGTCCTGCCCGTCGGCAACGCCGGCAACATCACCGCGTACTGGAAGGGTTACACCGAGTACGCGCACGACGGGATGGCCGGCCGCAGGCCGCGCATGTGGGGCTTCCAGGCGTCGGGTTCGGCGCCCATCGTGCGCGGTGAGGTCGTCAAGGACCCGTCGACCATCGCCACCGCGATCCGGATCGGCAACCCGGCCTCCTGGCAGTACGCCCTGGCGGCGCGGGACGAGTCCGGCGGCCTCATCGACGAGGTGACGGACCGTGAGATCCTGCGCGCCTACCGCCTGTTGGCCTCCCAGGAGGGCGTCTTCGTGGAGCCCGCGTCGGCCGCGTCCGTGGCCGGCCTGCTGAAGGCCGCCGAGCAGGGCAAGGTCGACCCCGGCCAGACCATCGTCTGCACGGTCACCGGCAACGGCCTCAAGGACCCTGACTGGGCGGTCGCCGGAGCGCCCCAGCCGGTCACGGTGCCCGTCGACGCGGTGGCCGCCGCCGAACGGCTCGGCCTCGCCTGACGGACGCCGTACGGACGCCGTACGGGCGCCGTACGAGCGCCGTGCGGACCCCGTACGGACGCCGGATCGCCCTGGTCGGCGGCCCGCCGCCGCCCGCACGGCAACGCGCCCAGAGGAGCACAGGAAGGCTCACGACACGCATCGTGCGCCTCCTGTGCGCCCTATGTCGCCACAGAACCTTCCTTCGATAGGCTGTACCGAACCCACCCCGCCGCATATGCCGCGGGTGATGTTGCCGTTGACGCCGTTGCGGCCCCTGGGTCTTCGCAGTCCGACGGAAACCTCGCAGTCGCCACACCCCACCCGCAAGTCGAAAAAACCCCCGCAGGTCAGAGTCAAGGAGAGTCATCGAGCGATGGCCGGTCCCGCGTTCCGCGCTGCCGCCGTCCGGGTGCGCGTTCCCGCCACCAGCGCCAACCTCGGCCCGGGCTTCGACGCCCTCGGCCTGTCGCTGGGGCTGTACGACGACGTCGTCGTCCGGGTCGCCGACGCCGGACTGCACATCGACATCGCCGGAGAAGGCGCCGACACCCTCCCGCGCGACGAGAGCCATCTGCTCGTCCGTTCCCTGCGCACGGCATTCGACCTGCTCGGCGGACAACCCCGCGGCCTGGAGGTCGTCTGCGCCAACCGCATCCCGCACGGGCGCGGCCTCGGCTCGTCGTCCGCCGCCATCTGCGCCGGCATCGTCGCCGCCCGCGCGGTGACCATAGGCGGCGACGCCCGCCTCGACGACGCGGCGCTGCTGGAGCTCGCCACCGAGATCGAGGGGCATCCCGACAATGTGGCCGCCTGTCTGCTCGGCGGCTTCACACTGGCCTGGACCGAGAACGGAGCGGCCAGGGCCATCAGGATGGAACCCGCGCATTCCATCGTTCCGGTGGTTTTCGTGCCCGGAAAGCCGGTGCTGACGGAGACGGCCCGCGGACTTCTTCCGCGCACCGTCCCCCATGTCGACGCCGCCGCCAACGCGGGCCGCGCGGCCCTGCTCGTCGAGGCCCTGACCAGGCGCCCCGAGCTGCTGCTCGCCGCCACCGAGGACCGCCTCCACCAGGAGTACCGGGCTCCCGCGATGCCCGAGAGCATCGCCCTGGTGAACCGGCTGCGCGCCGACGGCGTGCCCGCGGTGATCTCCGGCGCCGGCCCCACGGTGCTCGCCCTGGCCGACGGGGGATCGGCGGAGAAGGTCGCACGACTGGCCGGTGACGGCTGGGCCGCCAATCGGCTCGATCTCGATGTCTCCGGCGCGAGTGTTCTGCCGCTCGCGCCGTAATACACGGATTGCCGGTGTGTGAGAGGGGGAATGTTTGTTGGAGCCGGTAGTGTTAACCTCAAGTCTGCACCCGACGTCTTTGTGGCGCGGTGCTTCGTGTCCCGATTCGGGACCACCATTCTTCCGGGAGCCTCCCCGACTGCCTGAGCAGCCTGCCTGAGCAGATTCGAGCACGCTCCGGAACCGGCGCGCGAACCCCTCGCTTTCCCAGGAGCGGGCCGAGCAGGGGGCCTCGGGCCGGACCCACAGCACGTCTTTTCTCTTCCGCCGTACCCGGCGGGACCACCGCCCCGGCACGGTCCATCCATCGAGGACCGCGGTCGGACAGCACAACCGGTCGCCGAGCCAGAAGGCCGACGTCCGCTCCAGGGAAGGACCCTTCGTGAGCGACACCACCGATCTGATGGGCGTGACTGCCGACAACAGCGTCGACACCACCGCGCCCGCCGCAGGTGCTGCCACTGGCACCACCTCACGGCGCCGCCGCTCCGGCACCGGCCTCGAGGGCATGGTCCTGGCCGAGCTGCAGCAGGTCGCGTCCGGCCTCGGCATCAGGGGCACCGCGCGTATGCGCAAGAGCCAGCTGATCGAGGTCATCAAGGAGGCGCAGGCCGGCGGCGGCACGTCCGCGCCGAAGAGCGCCGACGCGGCCACGGGCGCCGAGACCAAGCCCAAGCGGCGCGCCACCTCCAAGACCCGTACGGGCGAGGACGGCGCCGCGGCCGACGCGGCCAAGACCACCGCCAAGGCCGACAAGACCGAGAAGGCCGCCACCGCCGCCTCCGCCGGCAAGGCCGAGAAGGCCGACCGGCCCGCCGCGCAGCAGCAGATCGAGATTCCCGGTCAGCCCTCCCCCAAGCTCTCGGCTTCGCCGGAGCAGGGTGGTGCCACCGGTGACGATCAGCCCGCCGGCGAGCGCCGCCGTCGCCGTGCCACCGCGCCGGCCGGCGCCCCCGAGGGCGAGGCGCGCGGCGACCTCCGCACCGAGGCCCGTACCGACGTCAAGACGGACGTCCGGACGGACACGCGGACCGAGGCGCAGCCCGAGGCCAAGGCCGACACGGCCGTCGAGACCGCCGAGGGCGGCCGCCAGGGCCGCCGCGACCGCGGTGACCGGGGCGGCGAGCGGGGTGGCGAGCGCGGTGACCGCCGTGACCGTCAGCGCGACCGCCGCGACCGCGGCAAGGGCGACGACCAGCAGGGCGGCGGTCAGCGCCAGCAGCGCCAGGGCGGCCAGCAGACCCAGGCGGGACCGCAGGACGACGGCTACGACGACGAGGCGGGCGGCCGTCGCGGTCGCCGCGGCCGCTACCGCGACCGCCGTGGCCGCCGTGGCCGCGACGACTTCGCGGCCGGCGAGCCGCAGGTCTCCGACGACGACGTCCTGATCCCCGTCGCGGGCATCCTGGACATCCTCGACAACTACGCGTTCATCCGGACGTCCGGCTACCTGCCGGGCCCGAACGACGTGTACGTGTCGCTGGCCCAGGTCCGCAAGAACGGCCTGCGCAAGGGCGACCACATCACCGGTGCCGTGCGTCAGCCGAAGGAGGGCGAGCGCCGCGAGAAGTTCAACGCGCTGGTCCGCCTCGACTCGGCCAACGGCATGGCCGCCGACTCCGGTCGCGGGCGCCCGGAGTTCAACAAGCTGACCCCGCTCTACCCGCAGGACCGGCTCCGTCTGGAGACCGACCCGGGTGTGCTGACCACGCGGATCATCGACCTCGTGTCGCCGATCGGCAAGGGCCAGCGAGGTCTGATCGTGGCCCCGCCGAAGACCGGCAAGACCATGATCATGCAGGCGGTCGCCAACGCGATCACCCACAACAACCCCGAGTGCCACCTGATGGTCGTCCTCGTCGACGAGCGTCCGGAAGAGGTCACCGACATGCAGCGGTCGGTGAAGGGCGAGGTCATCTCCTCGACCTTCGACCGCCCGGCCGAGGACCACACCACGGTCGCCGAGCTGGCCATCGAGCGCGCCAAGCGCCTGGTGGAGCTGGGTCACGACGTGGTCGTCCTGCTCGACTCGATCACCCGCCTGGGCCGTGCGTACAACCTCGCGGCACCGGCCTCCGGCCGCATCCTGTCCGGTGGTGTCGACTCGACCGCGCTGTACCCGCCGAAGCGCTTCTTCGGTGCCGCGCGGAACATCGAGGACGGCGGCTCGCTGACCATCCTGGCCACCGCGCTGGTCGACACCGGCTCGCGCATGGACGAGGTGATCTTCGAGGAGTTCAAGGGCACCGGCAACATGGAGCTCAAGCTCGACCGGAAGCTCGCCGACAAGCGCATCTTCCCCGCGGTGGACGTCGACGCGTCCGGTACCCGCAAGGAGGAGATCCTGCTCGGCAGCGAGGAGCTCGGCATCGTCTGGAAGCTGCGCCGGGTGCTGCACGCGCTCGACCAGCAGCAGGCGATCGAGCTGCTGCTCGACAAGATGAAGCAGACGAAGTCGAACGCCGAGTTCCTGCTGCAGATCCAGAAGACGACGCCGTCCGCCGGAAACGGCAACGACTGATCCTCCGGGTCCGTAAGGATCTCCGGGTCCGTAAGGATCTCCGGGTCCACAAGGATCTCCGGGTCCTTCGGGACCTTCGGGTCCGCGAGGTCCAACAGGACCTTCGGGTCCATAGCGCCCATAGGGCCGGCGGGCCATCGCGTCCGTCAGGTTCCCGATACACCGACCGCCCCCGTCACCGTCGTGACGGGGGCGGTTCGGCATTGTACGATCAGCGCGTCATAGGTGGGGGGGAACGTATATTCCAATACGCCCACTGAGCAGGCGGAGCTGTGCCCCGACGTCTCCGGGGAGCCCGAAGTCTTCGGGGAGCTCGCGCCGTTGTCGCGGACCGTGCGCATCGCCGTCCCCGGTCATCCAGTGGCTCCTCTCCTCCACACCGCATCGAGAGGAGTTCCTGAGTGGCATCCCATCGGAGAGCACGCATCGCTCTCCCCGCGGCGTTCGCCGCGATCGCCTTGGGAGCCGGCATTCTGACGGTGATGCCGTCGGCCGAGGCGACCGATCCGCAGACTCCCAAGCCCGAGATACCGACTGTCGTCTCGACGGCAGAGGTGAAGCAGCGGGCCGCGGAGTACCTCAAGGGTGAGGACAAGCCGGCCGACGAGCGCCCCGAGGGCGTCGAAGAGCGCCAGCCGAGCAAGTCCTCGTCCCCCGCCGACCCCAAGGTCATCGGCGGGGTCGACGCCTCCACGGGCACCGCCCCGTGGATGGTGCAGCTGTACGGCGTGGACAAGGCCACCGGTGAGGACTTCTTCTGCGGCGGCTCGCTCATCGCCCCCGCGAAGGTCCTGACCGCGGCCCACTGCGTGTACGGCGCCGACTGGACCAACCAGGGCTTCGTGGTCGGTGGCGCCACCCGGCGCGTCTCCGAGGACGCCGCCGGCAACCCGGTGTTCCACGGCGGCAAGCCGGCCGTCGTCAAGCGCGCCTGGGTGAACCCCGGTTACAGCGACGCGACGCTCAAGGGCGACATCGCGGTCCTCACCCTGGACCGTCCGCTGCCCCTGCCGACGCTGCGGTTCGCGTCGCCGACCGAGACCGCGGCGTACCGCGCCGGTACGCAGGCCACGGTCTACGGCTGGGGCCGTACCAGCAGCGAGCCCGACTCGCCGATCTCGGAGACCCTCAAGGTCGCCACGCTCCCGATCCAGGCCGACTCGGTCTGCCCGGGCTGGGACGAGGCGAAGCCGTACTTCATCGCGGGCCAGATGTTCTGCGGCGGCGAGCCCGCCTCGGGCTCGGACAGCGGTACGGTCTCGCCCTGCAACGGCGACTCCGGCGGCCCGCTCCTCGTCAACGGCCGGATCGTCGGCGTCGTGTCGTGGGGCATCGAGGACTGCGTCGGCGCCGGCGCCCGCAGTGTCTACGCCAAGGTCAGCACCTTCTCGGCGCACATCGCCCGCAACGTCGACGACGCCAACACGACGGACGACGACAAGGCCGACCTGATCGCGCGGAAGAAGACGAACTACAACGCGTACCTGTTCGCGTCGCAGGGCGCCAGGTCCCTCGCCGCCGGCGAGTGGCTGGGTGTCTGGGACAACATCAGCCTGATCCGTCAGGCCGACCTGAACCGGGACAGCAACCAGGACCTGATCTACCGCACGCTCAACGGCGACCTGTGGTGGAGCCGGGTCGAGTACCGGGAGTCGACGAACGCGTACGACCACGTCGAGACCAAGATCGGTGCCGGCTGGGGCAAGTTCAAGAACATCTACATCCCCGGCGACCTGACGGGTGACACCTACCCGGACGTCATCGGCATGGACCCGAGCGGTGTCCTGTGGATGTGGAAGGGCCGTTCCACCGGTACGCTCCAGGCCCCCGTCAAGATCAGCTCCGGCTGGCTCGGCACCGGCCTGTTCGCCAAGGGCGACTTCAGCGCGGACGGCAAGCCGGACATGCTGGCGCGTGACCCCTCGGGCAACCTGTGGATGTACACGGGCACCGGCTCGGCCACGACGCCGTTCGCCACGACCCGTCTGCTGGTCGGCAAGGGCTGGAACTTCAACGGTTACGCCGCCGTCGGCGACCTGACCGGTGACAACCTGCCCGACTTCGTCGCCCGCGACTCCTCCGGCTACCTGTGGGCCTACACGGGCACGGGCAAGCCGACGGCACCGTTCGCGACGGCGGCCAAGGTCCGGATCGGCGCCGGCTGGAACGGCTTCGACCAGATCGGCTGACCGACCCGCCGGCGAGACGTTCGCCACACGAAGGGAACACGGCCCCACCGCCGTGTTCCCACCGTGATCCGGCCGTGACCTGCGGCAGGACCGCTGTGCCCACCGTGCGCCGCACGGTGGGCACAGCGCGTTCCCGGCCGACTCCAGGCGCGTGCCCGGCTCGATCCCCGCTCGTTCTCCGACTCCCGTGCAACCCTTTGCCGCGCCTCGCCGTCTGACAAGTGTCGTGATCGTCGGACAACTGCCGACAAACCGTGCCTGCTCTCCATGGCCGGGGTAGCGGAACCAGCGAGAACCGAGGAGAACATGGCCGAGCAGGGCAGCAGCAGCCGAATACGCGGCACCGGACGCCGCCGCAAGGAGCCCGCGAAAGGGCGCAGAGCACTCACCGTGGCCGCCTGGTCGGCGGCCGGGCTGTTCCTCGTCGGCGGCGGCGGACTCGGGTACGGCTATCTGACCCTCAACGGCAACATCGACAGCGTCGACATCAACGCGCAGCTCGGCGACGACCGTCCGCTGAACGTCGACAACGGCTCCCTGGACATCCTGGTCCTGGGCTCCGACTCCCGCTCCGGCGCCAACGCCGCGTACGGCAGGGACGAGGGCGGCGCCCGCTCCGACACGGCGATGATCGTCCACGTCTACGAGGGCCACAAGAAGGCGAGCGTCGTCTCCGTCCCCCGCGACACCCTGATCGACCGCCCCGAGTGCGTCGACCGCTCAGGCGCCGCCGTCCCCGCCGAGCACCGGGCCATGTTCAACACGGCGTACGAGGTCGGCGGCCCGGCCTGCGCGGTGAAGACGGTCGAGGAGATGTCCGGCATCCGCATGGACCACTACATCGAGGTCGACTTCACCGGCTTCAAGAAGCTCATCGACGAACTCGGCGGCGTCACCGTCACCACCACCAGGGCGATCAGCGACCGCGGCAGCCACCTCGACCTGCCCGCCGGTACGCACACCCTCGGCGGTGAGGAGGCGCTCGGCCTCGTCCGCACCCGCAAGGGCGTCGGCGACGGCAGCGACCTCGGCCGAATACAGCTCCAGCAGGCGTTCATCAAGGCCTTCATCGACCAGGTGAAGAGCGTCGGCGTCTTCACCAGCCCGCAGAAGCTGTGGGGCCTCGCCGACACCGCCACCAAGGCGATCACGCCCGACTCCGAGCTCGACACCGTCAAGGAGCTCGCCGACTTCGCGGGCGGCCTGTCGAGCCTCGGCGCCGACGACGTCCACATGATCACGCTGCCGGTGCGGTACGACCCCGTCGACCCCAACCGGGTCGTGCCGCTCCCGGTCCAGTCGCAGCAGGTGTGGCAGGCGCTCAAGCTGGACCGGCCGATCCCCGCGTCCGCGACGAAGGACGCCGCCACGGGAGACGCGGCGGACGTCGTGAGATAGCCGCCGAGCCCGTACGGGACGGTGCGGTGCCGGAACGGCCCCGGGCCCCGTAGGGGACCGGGCGGAATAGATCCGGTACGACCCCGGTTTTGGGAGATACGGCCGGTCCTGGCAGACTGGTACGTCGGCCCCGGTTCACGCATCCGCATCCCGCGCGTGCGACCCGGCGCCCTCCCGAAACTAGGAGACACCTTGAAGCGCGACATCCACCCCGAGTACGTCGAGACGCAGGTCAGCTGCACCTGTGGCGCGTCGTTCACCACCCGCAGCACGATCGAGGCCGGCACCATCCGCGCCGAGGTCTGCTCCGAGTGCCACCCGTTCTACACGGGCAAGCAGAAGATCCTCGACACCGGTGGCCGTGTGGCCCGCTTCGAGGCCCGCTTCGGCAAGGCTGCCGGCTCCGCCAAGAAGTAGCGAGCCACTGCGCCGGTCTCCGGCCGCCCCGGTGTGGGGCGGCCGGGACCGGCGTTTTGGTCGCCGGGGTCCAGCCCCGACCGGTACCCGCCCGGTACTTCCGCAGCCCTTTCGCGTCACCCAACCCAGGAGCCCCCGATGTTCGAGGCGGTCGAGGAACTGGTCGGCGAGCACGCCGACCTCGAGAAGAAGCTCGCCGACCCTTCGGTCCACGCCGACCAGGCGAACGCCCGCAAGCTGAACAAGCGCTACGCGGAGCTGACCCCGATCGTCGCCACGTACCGCTCCTGGAAACAGACCGGCGACGACATCGAGACCGCGCGCGAGTTCGCCGCCGACGACCCGGACTTCATCGCCGAGGTCAAGGAGCTGGAGCAGCGCCGCGACGAGCTCACCGAGAAGCTGCGCCTGCTGCTCGTGCCCCGCGACCCCAGCGACGACAAGGACGTCATCCTGGAGATCAAGGCGGGCGCCGGCGGTGACGAGTCCGCGCTGTTCGCCGGTGACCTGCTGCGCATGTACCTGCGGTACGCCGAGCGCGTCGGCTGGAAGACCGAGATCATCGACGCCACCGAGTCCGAGCTCGGCGGCTACAAGGACGTCCAGGTCGCCGTGAAGACCAAGGGCGGCAACGGGGCCACCGAACCCGGCCAGGGCGTCTGGGCCCGGCTCAAGTACGAGGGCGGTGTGCACCGCGTGCAGCGCGTGCCCGCGACCGAGTCCCAGGGCCGTATCCACACCTCCGCCGCGGGCGTGCTCGTCACCCCGGAGGCCGAGGAGATCGACGTCGAGATCCACGCCAACGACCTGCGCGTCGACGTCTACCGGTCCTCGGGCCCCGGCGGTCAGTCCGTCAACACCACCGACTCCGCCGTACGCATCACCCATCTGCCCACCGGCATCGTCGCCTCCTGCCAGAACGAGAAGAGCCAGCTCCAGAACAAGGAGCAGGCGATGCGTATCCTGCGCTCCAGGCTGCTCGCCGCGGCGCAGGAGGAGGCGGAGAAGGAGGCCGCGGACGCCCGCCGCAGCCAGGTGCGTACCGTCGACCGGTCCGAGAAGATCCGGACGTACAACTTCCCGGAGAACCGGATTTCCGACCACCGCGTCGGGTTCAAGGCGTACAACCTTGACCAGGTGCTCGACGGCGAACTGGACGCGGTGATCCAGGCGTGCGTCGACGCCGACTCCGCGGCGAAGCTCGCCGCGGCGTAGCCGCCCGCCACGACCACCCGACGACACCGCCCGCCCCGCCCCGACCACCCGCCCGCCACCGACTCGCTCGCTCAGCCCGGAGGACCAGCGTGCAGCAACACTCCGGGGGACGACCCCCAGGCCCCCGCACACTGCTGCTTGCCGAGGTGGCCCAGGCCACCCAGCGGCTGGCCGACGCCGGCGTGCCGTCACCGCGCTTCGACGCGGAGGAGCTCGCCGCGTTCGTGCACGGCTGCAAGCGGGGCGAGCTGCACCTGGTGAAGGACGCGGACTTCGACGCCCGTTACTGGGAGGCCGTCGCCCGCCGCGAGGCCCGCGAGCCGCTCCAGCACATCACCGGGCGGGCGTTCTTCCGCTACCTGGAGCTCCAGGTCGGCCCCGGCGTGTTCGTGCCCCGCCCGGAGACCGAGTCGGTCGTCGGCTGGGCCATAGACGCCGTACGCGCCATGGACGTGGTCGAGCCGCTCATCGTGGACCTGTGCACCGGATCCGGCGCCATCGCCCTCGCCATGGCCCAGGAGGTGCCGCGCTCCCGCGTGCACGCCGTGGAGCTGTCCGACGACGCCCTGGTGTGGGCGCGGAAGAACGCCGAGGGGTCGAGGGTCACCGTCCACCAGGGCGACGCCCTGACCGCGCTCCCCGAGCTCGACGGCCAGGTCGACCTGGTCATCTCCAATCCGCCGTACATCCCGCTCACCGAGTGGGAGTACGTCGCCCCCGAGGCCCGCGACCACGACCCCGAGATGGCGCTGTTCTCCGGTGAGGACGGCCTCGACACCATCCGGGGCATCGAGCGCACCGCGCACCGGCTGCTGCGGCCCGGCGGGCTCGTCGTCGTGGAGCACGCCGACACCCAGGGCGGCCAGGTCCCGTGGATCTTCAGCGAGGAGTCCGGCTGGACCGACGCCGCCGACCACCCCGACCTGAACAACCGCCCCCGGTTCGCCACCGCGCGCAAGGCGACGCCATGACGGGGAACCGGGCCACGACGCCCGGCGCGACGAACACCGAAGAGCTGTACGCCTACGAGGAGGCTGGCGAGTAATGGCACGGCGATACGACTGCAACGACGCGACCGACCGCACGACCGGCCTCCGCGAAGCCGCGTCCGCCGTCCGCCGCGGCGAGCTCGTCGTGCTGCCCACCGACACCGTGTACGGGATCGGTGCGGACGCCTTCAGCGCGGAAGCCGTCGCCGACCTGCTGGAGGCGAAGGGGCGCGGCCGCAACATGCCCACCCCCGTCCTCATCGGCTCGCCGAACACCCTGCACGGCCTCGTCACGGACTTCTCCGAGCAGGCGTGGGAACTCGTCGACGCCTTCTGGCCGGGCGCGCTGACCCTGGTCGCCAAGCACCAGCCGTCGCTGCAGTGGGACCTGGGCGACACCCGGGGGACCGTCGCGATCCGGATGCCGCTGCACCCCGTCGCCATCGAGCTGCTGACGGAGGTCGGGCCCATGGCGGTCTCCTCCGCCAACCTGACCGGCCACCCGTCGCCGGAGGACTGCGACGCCGCGCAGGGCATGCTCGGCGACTCCGTCTCCGTCTACCTCGACGGCGGCCCGACGCCCGGCATCGTCCCGTCGTCCATCGTGGACGTCACGGCACCCGTCCCGGTCCTGCTGCGCGCGGGCGCGGTGTCCGCCGAGGAGCTCCGCAAGGTCGTACCTGACCTCGAGGTGGCCAATTGACCGCCCCTGAGGGGCGTGGCATAGGCACGGAGAGCACGTTCCGGATCCTCCACGTCAGCACCGGCAACGTCTGCCGCTCGCCGATCACCGAGCGGCTGACCCGCCATGCCCTGCGCGACCGCCTCGGTGACCCCCTGGGCGGCCTGATCGTGGAGAGCGCCGGCACCTGGGGCCACGAGGGAGCCCCCATGGAGGCCAACGCCGAGACGGTCCTCGCCGACTTCGGCGCGGACGCGACGGGATTCGTCGGCCGCGAGCTCCTCGACGAGCACGTGATCCGCGCGGACCTGGTCCTCACGGCCACCCGCGACCACCGGGCGCAGGTCATCTCGATGGGCCACAGCGCGGGGCTGCGCACCTTCACGCTGAAGGAGTTCACCCGTCTGGTTCGCGCCATAGACCCCGCGACCCTCCCGGACGCGGAGGTCCACGGTGTCGTGGTCCGCGCCCGCGCCCTGGTCCACGCGGCGGCCGCCCTGCGCGGCTGGCTGCTGGCGCCCAGCGCGGAGGCGGACGAGGTGAACGACCCGTACGGGGCGCCGATCACCTTCTTCCGCTCCATCGGCGACGAGATCCAGCAGGCGCTGGACCCGGTGGTCACGGCGCTGACGGGCGTCTCGGCACGGCGCTGACGGCCGCGTGCGGGCGTGGACGGGTTTTCCGTGTGCGCGGGCAGGGGTCGGCGGACGGAGTCCGGCGCAGCGGTCCCGATGCCCGGGAGGCCCCTGGGGCCGAGCGGTGCGAGGGGTGCGTCGGGGGTGGGGCTCCAGCAGGCGCTGGACCCGGTGGTCACGGCGCTGACGGGGGTCTCGGCACGTCGCTGACGGCCCCCTTCGGCGTGGGCGGGGGTTGAGGGGCCCCGGGGGCTCAGGGGGCTGCTGGGGCGCGGTGGGGGGCGTCCGCGCGCCGTGCGGGGCGTCCGGGCCTACATTGGGGGACGGGGCCCGTTCTCGCCTGGAGCCACAGATGCCGGTCACCGCTGGAATCGCCGACCTGACGGCGCACGCGTACGGGGCGGACGCCGACGCCCTGCGACGGCAGGATCCCCAAATCGCCGACGTACTGGACGGGGAGGTGCGGCGACAGGGAGACAGCCTCCAGCTGATCGCCGCCGAGAACTTCATGTCGCCGGCCGTGCTGGCCGCGCTCGGGTCGCGCCTCGCGAACAAGTACGCCGAGGGGTACCCGGGCGCCCGGTACCACGGGGGCTGCGAGTTCGTGGACGCCGCCGAGCGGCTCGCCGTGGAGCGGGCTCGTACGCTGTTCGGCGCCGAGCACGCCAACGTACAGCCGCACTCGGGGTCATCCGCCGTCCTCGCGGCGTACGCGGCGCTGCTGCGGCCGGGGGACACGGTCCTGGCCATGGGCCTCGCGCACGGCGGGCACCTGACGCACGGGTCGCCGGTCAACTTCTCGGGGCGCTGGTTCGACTTCGTCCCGTACGGCGTCGACGCGGAGACCGGGCTCATCGACTACGAGCAGGTGCGCTCCCTGGCGCACCAGCACCGGCCCAAGGCGATCGTCTGCGGCTCGATCTCATACCCGCGCCACATCGACTACGCCGCGTTCCGGGAGATCGCCGACGAGGTCGGCGCCTGTCTGGTCGCCGACGCCGCGCACCCGGCGGGGCTGATCGCCGGCGGCGCGGCGCCCAACCCCGTCCCCTACGCGGACGTGGTGTGCGCGACCACGCACAAGGTGCTGCGCGGCCCGCGCGGCGGCATGGTGCTGTGCGGCGCCGAGCTGGCCGAGCGCGTCGACCGGGCGGTGTTCCCGTTCACGCAGGGCGGCGCCCAGATGCACACGGTCGCGGCGAAGGCGGTGGCCTTCGGGGAGGCGGCGACGCCCGCGTTCGCGGCGTACGCCCATCAGGTGGTCGTCAACGCCCGGACGCTCGCGGACGCCCTCGCGGACCAGGGGTTCACGATCACGACGGGCGGTACGGACACGCACCTGGTCAACGCCGACCCCGGTCCGCTCGGGGTCGACGGGCGCACCGCCAGGGCGCGCCTCGCGGCCGCCGGCATCGTCGTGGACACCTGCGCCCTCCCGTACGGCGACGGGCGCGGCATCCGGTTCGGTACGGCCGCCGTGACGACGCAGGGCATGGACCGGCCGGAGATGGCCGGGATCGCCCAGCTGTTCACGGCGGCGCTCGGCACGGCGGACAGCGGCGCGGTACGCGCCGAGGTGCGTGAACTGGCCGAGCGATTTCCACCGTATCGGGCGTAGAAAGCCCCTCGTGCAACCGTCCGCCGCCCCCGGGTGTCCTCCACCACATGGGTGGCGGCACTAGGGTGTGGGGCTGAGATGGCCAGCGATTCCTGTGGGGCAGCCCGTGCGTGATTACCTGCTGACGCTCTGTATCACGGCCGCGGTGACCTATCTGCTCACCGGGCCGGTACGGAAGTTCGCCATCGCGGTCGGCGCGATGCCGGAGATCCGCGCCCGCGACGTACACCGAGAACCGACACCCCGGCTCGGTGGCATCGCCATGTTCTTCGGGCTGTGCGCGGGGCTGCTCGTCGCGGACCACCTGCCGAACCTCAACAGCGTCTACGAGTTCTCGAACGAGCCGCGCGCCCTGCTGTCCGGTGCGGCGCTGATCTGGCTGATCGGCGTCCTGGACGACAAGTTCGAGATCGACGCCCTCATCAAGCTCGGCGGCCAGATGATCGCCGCGGGCGTGATGGTCATGCAGGGTCTGACGATCCTGTGGCTGCCCATCCCCGGTGTCGGCACGGTCGCGCTCACGCAGTGGCAGGGCACGCTCCTGACCGTCGCCCTGGTCGTCCTCACCATCAACGCGGTGAACTTCGTGGACGGTCTCGACGGCCTCGCCGCCGGCATGGTCTGCATCGCCGCGATGGCGTTCTTCCTGTACGCCTACCGGCTCTGGTTCGGCTACACCATCGAGGCCGCCGCCCCCGCGACGCTCTTCGCCGCCGTCCTGATGGGCATGTGCCTGGGCTTCCTGCCGCACAACATGCACCCGGCGCGGATCTTCATGGGCGACTCGGGGTCGATGCTGATCGGCCTGGTGCTGGCCGCGTCGGCGATCTCCATCACCGGCCAGGTCGACCCGGACGTGCTGAAGCTCTTCGAGGGCTCGACCCGCCAGGCCACGCACGCGGCGCTGCCGGTCTTCATCCCCCTGCTGCTGCCGCTGACCATCATCGCGATCCCGATGGCCGACCTGGTGCTGGCGATCGTGCGGCGCACCTGGAACGGCCAGTCGCCGTTCGCGGCGGACCGGGGCCATCTGCACCACCGGCTCCTGGAGATCGGCCACTCGCACAGCAGGGCCGTGCTGATCATGTACTTCTGGTCGGCGCTGATCGCCTTCGGCACGCTGACGTACTCGGTGCACTCGGCGTCCATGTGGATCGTGCTGCCCATCGTCGCGCTGAGCGCGGTCGGGCTGGTGCTCCTGCTGCTGCCGAGGTTCACGCCGCGCGCCCCGCGCTGGGCCGAGTCGTTCGTGCCGCCGCGCTACCGCCGCCGCAAGCCCGCCGTCGCGGACGCGGCGGGGACGGCGGCTCCGGGGGCCGCGGCCGCCATGGTCGACCCGCACGCGCCGGAGGGGCGCGCGCCGGTGCCGGCCGGGGTCAACGGCGCGACGGCGATCGGGGGGCGCGCCTACGCCCCCGACCGGAGGAAGGCCGGAACGCGCGGTTGACGAACGCCGCAACGACGCTCATTACCAGACAAAGTCACCGTGAGTCCATGCACACACGCGCGGGGTCACTCTCATGTGTGAGAGTCAGCACACCTTTGGGTAAAGACCTCGCCAAATAGTTTGTGATACGGTTCACGAGACCCGGCTTCAGAGCCGAAGGGCCGTAGAGCGACGGTCTGTTGGCCCCGAGACCTGCCTCGGACCGGGCTTACGCTCGTCCATGACGACACCACTGCCCCCACCAGTAAGCGGAGATGCCGCCATGCCTTCCAGTGCCCCGCGCGCTCTTCTTCCCATGCTCGTGCCCACCGCGGTCGTCGGCGTGGTCGCCATCGCGATCAGTGCCGTCGCGGCGGGGACCGACGGCGGGTTGGGGTCGCTGCTCGGCGTACTGGTGGTGCTGCTCTTCATGGGGCTCGGCCAGCTGGCGCTGCAGTACGTGGGCACGGCGATGCCTCAGCTCTTCCAGGGCATGGCGCTCATGATCTACTCCGTTCAGCTCGTCCTCCTGCTCGGCTTCGTCATGGCCGTGCGCGACACCACGAGCTTCGATCTCCAGGCCTTCGCGCTCACCCTCGTGGCTGCCACCATCGTGTGGATCGCGGCCCAGGCCAGGGCCCATGCGAAGTCCAGGACCCCCTACGTCGTGCCGGCCGCGGGTGTCGAGCGTCAGGCGCAGGGCATGGGAGTGTCGGATGAGAAGTAGGGGCGGTATAAGGGCCCGTTCGAAGGGCTGCTATCGTCCGGTTTCAACTGCGGCACTGCGGGCGCGGGCACCAGAGCTGACGCCGCCCCGATCGCGAGGCTCCAGGCCTGCCCGCCGCCATCACACCTGTAAGACCAGTCCGGTGCCGAACTGCGGCTGCCTGCCGCTCCGACACAACGAGGTTGTCGTATCCATGCGCCATGCAGAAGGAGCTCTTGGTGACTGCTGACGCCCAGACGCTCGCTTTCGAGGTTGACTGCCATCTGTTCCAGGGCTGTGGTTTCCCGGCCCCCTCGGTGTGGTCGTTCATCTTCGATCCGATCGCCAAGATCGGCCCCGTCGAGTTCAACAAGCCGATGCTGCTGGCGATCATCGGTACCTTCGCGATCCTGGGCTTCTTCTGGGCCGGCTTCGCCAAGGCCAAGGTCGTGCCCGGCAAGCTCCAGATGGTCGCCGAGGCCCTGTACGACTTCGTGCACCGCAGCGTGGCCCGCGAGGTCATCGGCAAGAAGGGCGAGCCGTTCGTACCGCTGCTCGTGTCGCTCTTCTTCTTCGTGTGGATGCTGAACCTCTGGGCGCTGATCCCGCTCGCCCAGTTCCCGGTCAGCTCCGTCATCGCCTACCCGGTCGGCCTGGCGCTGCTCGTGTGGGTCACCTACATGACGGTCACCTTCCGGACCAACGGCTTCGTCGGCGGCATCCGCAACCTGTGCGTACCGAGCGGCCTTCCCAAGCCGATCTACGTTCTGCTGACTCCGCTGGAATTCGTCTCCAACGTCTTCGTACGCCCCTTCACGCTGGCCGTCCGACTCTTCGCGAACATGTTCGCCGGCCACATCCTGATCCTGATCTTCACGATCGCCACGTGGTACATGCTCGGAACGGTGCTCGGCACCGTCTACGCCTCGGCGTCCTTCGTGATGACGCTCGTGCTGACGGTCTTCGAGCTCTTCATCCAGGCCCTGCAGGCGTACGTCTTCACCGTGCTGACCGCCACGTACCTGTCCCAGGCGCTCGAAGAAGCGCACTGAGACCACACGCCACACCCGGCTCACCCATAGACGTCCGGTGGACGCACCCTCCACCGGCCCACCAAGAGAAGGAACCACGGACATGTCTGCTCTCGAGACCCTCGCGGCCGTCAACGGCAACGTCGGCACCATCGGTTACGGCCTCGCCGCGATCGGCCCGGGTATCGGTATCGGCATCATCTTCGGTAACGGTGTGCAGGCCATCGCCCGCCAGCCCGAGGCCGCCGGCCTCATCCGCCAGAACATGCTCCTCGGCTTCGCCGTCGTCGAGGCCCTGGCGCTCATCGGCTTCGTCGTTCCGTTCATCGTCAAGTAACGGTCCGTTCGTAGCCGTATCCGACGGAAAGGTCCACCATGTTGCATCTGGCAGCTGAAGAGCCGCAGATGCCGCTGCTCCCGGTCTGGCCCGAGATCATCATCGGCCTGATCGCCTTCGGCATCGTCTTCTTCGTCTTCGCCAAAAAGCTCCTTCCGACCATCAACAAGGTCCTTGAGGAGCGCCGCGAGGCCATCGAGGGCGGCATGGAGAAGGCCGAGGCGGCTCAGATCGAGGCCGCGAGCGTGCTGGAGCAGTACAAGGCCCAGCTCGCCGAGGCTCGCCACGAGGCCGCACGCCTGCGCCAGGAGGCTCAGGAGCAGGGCGCCGCGATCATCCAGGAGATGAGGGCGGAGGGCCAGCGTCAGCGCGAGGAGATCGTCGCGGCCGGCCACGCCCAGATCGAGGCCGACCGCAAGGCGGCCGCCGGTGCGCTGCGTCAGGACGTGGGCACGCTCGCCACGACCCTGGCCGGCAAGCTGGTCGGCGAGTCCCTCGAGGACCACGCCCGCCAGAGCCGCACCATCGACCGGTTCCTCGACGAGCTCGAGGAGAAGGCCGAGTCGACTGGGGCTGCCCGATGAACGGAGCGAGCCGCGAGGCACTGGCTGCCGCACGTGAGCGTCTCGACGCGCTGACCGACAACACGTCGGTCGACGCGGCGGAGCTCGCCGCGGAGCTGGCCGCCGTCACCGCTCTGCTCGACCGTGAGGTGTCGCTGCGTCGGGTCCTGACCGACCCGGCGCAGGCCGGCGAGGCCAAGGCCGAGCTGGCCGGGCGGCTGCTGAGCGGTCAGGTGGGCGGCGTGACCGTCGACCTGGTCTCCGGCATGGTGCGGTCCCGCTGGTCCAGCTCTCGCGACCTGGTGGACGCGGTCGAGGAACTGGCCGACATCGCCGATCTCACCGCGGCCCAGCGGGCCGGTGCGCTCGACGACGTGGAGGACGAGCTGTTCCGGTTCGGCCGGATCGCCTTCTCCAGTCCCGAGCTGCGCGCGGCACTGACCGACAAGGCCGCCCCGGCGTCCGCCAAGGGCGAGCTGCTGCGCAGCCTGCTCGGCGGCAAGGCCAACCCGGCCACCGAGCAGCTCATCGTCCGCCTTGTGACCCAGCCGCGGGGACGTAGCCTGGAAGCGGGACTCGAGTCCCTCTCCAAGCTGGCCGCTGCGCGCCGGGACCGGGTGGTCGCGGTCGTCACCTCGGCGGTGCCGCTCACCGACCAGCAGAAGCAGCGCCTCGGCGCGGTGCTGGCGAAGCTGTACGGCCGCCAGATGCACCTGAACCTGGACGTGGACCCGACGGTCCTCGGCGGGATCTCGGTGCGGGTCGGCGACGAGGTCGTCAACGGCACCATCGCGGCCCGCCTCGAAGAGGCGTCGCGGCGGCTGGCCGGCTGACCAGCCACCAACTCAACAAGCATTGCTAGCGGCCCGGTTGGGCCGTGCAGAGGATTCCTGGGGGTCGAACCCCAGACCCCCAAAGAAACTTCGGGCCCAACAAGGAGAGCAGGGAACCCAGATGGCGGAGCTCACGATCCGGCCGGAGGAGATCCGGGACGCGCTGGAGAACTTTGTCCAGTCGTACAAGCCGGACGCGGCCTCGCGCGAGGAGGTCGGTACGGTCAGCCTGGCCGGCGACGGCATCGCGAAGGTCGAGGGTCTTCCCTCGACCATGGCGAACGAGCTGCTGAAGTTCGAGGACGGCACCCTCGGCCTCGCCCTCAACCTCGAGGAGCGCGAGATCGGTGCCATTGTCCTCGGTGAGTTCAGCGGCATCGAGGAGGGCCAGCCGGTCACCCGCACCGGCGAGGTCCTGTCCGTCGCCGTCGGCGAGGGCTACCTGGGCCGGGTCGTCGACCCGCTCGGCAACCCGATCGACGGCCTCGGCGAGATCGAGACCAGCGGTCGCCGCGCCCTTGAGCTGCAGGCCCCCACGGTCATGCAGCGCAAGTCGGTGCACGAGCCGATGGAGACCGGCTACAAGGCCGTCGACGCGATGACCCCGATCGGCCGTGGCCAGCGTCAGCTGATCATCGGCGACCGTCAGACCGGCAAGACCGCTCTGGCCGTCGACACGATCATCAACCAGCGCGACAACTGGCGCTCGGGCGACCCGAAGAAGCAGGTCCGCTGCATCTACGTCGCCATCGGCCAGAAGGGCTCCACCATCGCGTCCGTGCGCGGCGCGCTGGAGGAGGCCGGTGCCCTGGAGTACACGACCATCGTCGCCGCCCCGGCGTCCGACCCGGCCGGCTTCAAGTACCTGGCGCCCTACACCGGCTCCGCCATCGGTCAGCAGTGGATGTACGAGGGCAAGCACGTCCTCATCGTCTTCGACGACCTGTCCAAGCAGGCCGACGCCTACCGCGCCGTGTCCCTGCTGCTGCGCCGCCCGCCGGGCCGTGAGGCCTACCCGGGTGACGTCTTCTACCTGCACTCCCGCCTGCTGGAGCGCTGCGCCAAGCTCTCCGACGAGATGGGCGCCGGCTCGATGACCGGTCTGCCGATCGTCGAGACCAAGGCCAACGACGTGTCGGCGTTCATCCCGACCAACGTCATCTCCATCACCGACGGCCAGTGCTTCCTGGAGTCCGACCTGTTCAACGCCGGCCAGCGTCCGGCCCTGAACGTCGGTATCTCGGTCTCCCGTGTCGGTGGCTCCGCCCAGCACAAGGCCATGAAGCAGGTCTCCGGCCGCCTCCGCGTGGACCTCGCCCAGTTCCGTGAGCTGGAGGCGTTCGCCGCCTTCGGTTCCGACCTGGACGCCGCGTCGAAGTCCGCCCTGGAGCGTGGCAAGCGCATGGTCGAGCTGCTGAAGCAGCCGCAGTACCAGCCGATGTCCACCGAGAACCAGGTCGTCTCCGTCTGGGCCGGCACCACCGGCAAGATGGACGACGTCCCGGTCCAGGACATCCGCCGCTTCGAGCGGGAGCTGCTGGACTACCTGCACCGTGACCACAAGTCGCTCATGACGTCGATCCGCGAGGGCGGCAAGATGTCGGACGACACGCTCACCAAGGTCGCCGACTGCATCGCCGACTTCAAGAAGCAGTTCGAGACCTTCGACGGCAAGCTCCTGGGCGAGGACGCTCCGGCGGCCGCCGACGTCTCGAAGTGACGACGGAAGGGACCTGACTCATGGGAGCGCAGCTCCGGGTCTACAAGCGTCGCATCCGGTCCGTCACCGCGACGAAGAAGATCACCAAGGCGATGGAGATGATCGCCGCCTCGCGCATCGTCAAGGCGCAGCGCAAGGTGGCGGCGTCCACGCCGTACGCGACCGAGCTCACCCGCGCGGTCACGGCGGTGGCGACCGGATCGAACACCAACCACCCGCTGACCACGGAGGCGGAGACGCCGACCCGTGCCGCGGTGCTGCTCATCACGAGCGACCGCGGTCTGGCCGGTGGCTACTCCTCCAACGCCATCAAGCAGGCCGACCGGCTCACCGAGCGGCTTCGCGGCGAGGGCAAGGAGGTCGACACCTACATCGTCGGCCGCAAGGGTGTCGCCTACTACGGCTTCCGCGAGCGCAAGGTCGCGGAGTCGTGGACCGGCTTCACCGACAGCCCGAGCTACGCGGACGCCAAGATGGTCGCCGCGCCGCTCATCGCGGCCGTCCAGCAGGACACCGCTGAGGGTGGCGTCGACGAGCTGCACATCGTCTTCACGGAATTCGTGTCGATGATGACGCAGATGCCGGTGGACAACCGGATGCTGCCGCTCAGCATTGAGAAGGCTGCCGAAGAGACGGGCACGAAGGGCGAGATCCTTCCGCTGTTCGACTTCGAGCCGTCGGCGGAGGACGTCCTCGACGCCCTGCTGCCCCGGTACGTCGAGAGCCGGGTCTACAACGCCCTGCTGCAGGCCGCCGCCTCCGAGCACGCGGCCCGTCGCCGGGCGATGAAGTCGGCGACCGACAACGCGGGCGAGCTGATCAACTCGCTCTCGCGCCTTGCCAACGCGGCCCGCCAGGCCGAAATCACCCAGGAAATCAGCGAGATCGTCGGTGGCGCCAGCGCCCTGGCCGACGCGACCGCGGGGAGTGACAAGTAATGACGACCACTGTTGAGACGGCCGCCGCCACGGGCCGCGTCGCCCGGGTCATCGGCCCGGTCGTCGACGTGGAGTTCCCCGTCGACGCGATGCCGGAGATCTACAACGCGCTGACGGTCCAGGTCGACGACCCGGCCGAGGACGGCAAGAGGAAGACGCTGACGCTCGAGGTCGCCCAGCACCTCGGTGACGGCATCATCCGTGCCATCTCCATGCAGCCGACCGACGGTCTGGTCCGCCAGGCCCCGGTGACCGACACGGGCGTGGGCATCAGCGTCCCGGTCGGCGACTTCACCAAGGGCAAGGTGTTCAACACCCTCGGTGAGGTGCTGAACCTGCCGGAGGAGAACGCCAACGTCACCGAGCGCTGGCCGATCCACCGCAAGGCCCCCGCCTTCGACCAGCTCGAGTCCAAGACCGAGATGTTCGAGACCGGCCTGAAGGTCGTCGACCTTCTCACCCCGTACGTCAAGGGTGGAAAGATCGGTCTGTTCGGTGGTGCCGGTGTCGGCAAGACCGTGCTGATCCAGGAAATGATCATGCGTGTCGCCAACCTCCACGAGGGCGTCTCCGTCTTCGCGGGCGTCGGCGAGCGCACCCGTGAGGGCAACGACCTCATCGCGGAGATGGAAGAGTCCGGCGTTCTGGACAAGACCGCGCTGGTCTTCGGCCAGATGGACGAGCCCCCGGGCACCCGTCTGCGCGTCGCCCTGGCCGGTCTGACCATGGCGGAGTACTTCCGCGATGTGCAGAAGCAGGACGTGCTCTTCTTCATCGACAACATCTTCCGGTTCACCCAGGCCGGTTCCGAGGTGTCCACCCTGCTCGGCCGCATGCCGTCCGCGGTGGGTTACCAGCCGAACCTGGCGGACGAGATGGGTCTCCTCCAGGAGCGCATCACCTCGACGCGCGGTCACTCGATCACCTCGATGCAGGCGATCTACGTCCCCGCGGACGACCTGACCGACCCGGCGCCGGCCACCACCTTCGCCCACCTCGACGCGACGACGGTTCTCTCCCGTCCGATCTCCGAGAAGGGCATCTACCCGGCCGTGGACCCGCTGGACTCCACGTCCCGGATCCTGGACCCGCGCTACATCGCGCAGGACCACTACGACGCCGCCATGCGCGTCAAGGGCATCCTGCAGAAGTACAAGGACCTCCAGGACATCATCGCGATCCTCGGCATCGACGAGCTGGGCGAGGAGGACAAGCTCGTTGTCCACCGCGCCCGTCGCGTCGAGCGCTTCCTGTCCCAGAACACCCACGCGGCGAAGCAGTTCACCGGCGTGGACGGTTCGGACGTTCCGCTCGACGAGTCGATCGCCGCGTTCAACGCGATCTGCGACGGTGAGTACGACCACTTCCCCGAGCAGGCCTTCTTCATGTGCGGTGGTCTCGAGGACCTCAAGAAGAACGCCAAGGAGCTCGGCGTCTCCTGAGCCCCTCCTGGGACTCTCCCGGGGGGCGACCCCCGGACCCCCGGTGCACGACCGGGGCCCGGCCGCGAGGCCGGGTCCCGGTCGCCCGGACCCCCGGCAGGGGTGGGTCCTGACGCTCCAGCGTCCTGACCCCTACGCAGTGTTTTCCCGGGGGGCGACCCCCGGACCCCCGGCAGGGGTGGGTCCTGACGCTCCAGCGTCCTGACCCCTACTAGACTTATGACCCAACACCCGGCGAAACCGTCGGGTGGTGACCCGAGGAGCCACCCTTGGCTGCTGAGCTGCACGTCGAGCTGGTCGCCGCGGACCGGAATGTCTGGTCCGGCGAGGCCACCCTGGTCATCGCGCGCACCACCTCCGGCGACATCGGCGTCATGCCCGGCCACCAGCCGCTGCTCGGTGTGCTGGAGTCGGGCCCGGTGACGATCCGTACGAGCGACGGCGGGACGGTTGTCGCCGCGGTGCACGGCGGTTTCATCTCGTTCGCCGACAACAAGCTGTCGCTGCTCGCGGAGATCGCCGAGCTGTCGGACGAGATCAACACCGAGCGTGCCCAGCGTGCGCTGGACCGCGCGAAGGCGGAGTCGGACGCGGCCGCCGAACGGCGCGCCGAGGTGCGGCTGCGCGCGGTAGCGGTGCGCTGACGCGCCGCACCGCAACAGTTGTGCCCTCAGCCGCGGCTCGGGCTGGATTCTCCAGACCGGGTCGCGGCTGAGGCGATGCGGGTGCAGGTTGGAACCGGAACGGGACGATGCGAGGAGGTCGGTGGAGATGTTCCTCGCTCTGCTTGTGAGCGCCGTGGTCGTCGCACTGGTGGTGATCGGGCTCTTCGTGTTCGGGCTGCGCCGGCGGTTGATCCAGCGCTCGGGCGGCACCTTCGACTGCAGCCTGCGCTGGAACGTACCGGAGGACGGGGATGTCTCCGGTAAGGGCTGGGTGTACGGAGTCGCCCGCTACAGCGGTGACAGGATCGCCTGGTTCCGGGTCTTCTCGTACGCGCCGAGGCCGCGCCGTGTCCTGGAGCGCTCCGCCATCGAGGTGCTGGCGCGCCGGATGCCGGAGGGCGAGGAGGAGCTCGCGCTGCTGTCGGACGCGGTGGTCCTCGGCTGTCTGCACCGGGGTACGCGTCTGGAGCTGGCGATGAGCGAGGACGCGCTCACCGGCTTCCTCGCCTGGCTGGAAGCGGCTCCTCCCGGCCAGCGAGTCAATGTGGCCTGACCTCTCGTGGCGTAAACGATCGAGCCGCACCCGTGGGGGTGCGGCTCGACCGTTTTCCCGGAGGGGGTCTAGCGGAGGCCGGTGCTGATCGCGCTCACCAGTTCTCCGTTGGCGGTGTCGCCGCTGAACTCCCAGAAGAACGCTCCGCCCAGGTTCTGGGTCTTGGCCCAGCTCATCTTGGACGTGATCGTCGCCGGGGTGTCGTAGCTCCACCAGTTGGTGCCGCAGTGCGCGTACGCCGTGCCGGCGACGGTGCCGTTGGCCGGGCAGGAGTTCTTGAGGACCTTGTAGTCCTCGATGCCCTGCTCGTACGTGCCGGCCGCCGGGCCCGTCGCCGTGCCGCCCGGCTCCTTCTGCGTCACACCGGTCCAGCCGCGGCCGTAGAAGCCGATGCCGAGGAGGAGCTTCGCGGACGGGACGCCCTTCGCCTTGAGCTTGGCGATCGCCTCGGCGGAGTTGAAGCCCGCCTGCGGGATGCCGGCGTACGAGGTGAGCGGGGAGTGCGGGGCCGTCGGGCCCTTCGCCGCCCAGGCGCCGAAGAAGTCGTACGTCATCACGTTGTACCAGTCGATGTACTGGGCCGCGGGGCCGTAATCGGCGGCGTCGATCTTGCCGCCGGAGGAGGCGTCCGCCGTGATCGCGGCGGTGACCAGGTTGTTCGCGCCGAACTTGGCGCGCATGGCCTTCATCATGTGGGTGAAGGCGGCGGGGCCGCTGGTGTCACAGGTCAGACCGCAGGCGTTGGGGTACTCCCAGTCCAGGTCGATGCCGTCGAAGACATCGGCCCAGCGCGGGTCCTCGACCAGGTCGTAGCAGGACTGGGCGAACGCGGTCGGGTTCTGTACGGCCTGGCCGAAGCCGCCGGACCAGGTCCAGCCGCCGAACGACCACAGCACCTTGATGTGCGGGTACTGGGCCTTGAGCTTGCGCAGCTGGTTGAAGTTGCCGCGCAGCGGCTGGTCCCAGGTGTCGGCCTTGCCGTCGACGGACTGGTCGGCGGTGTAGGCCTTGTCGTAGTCGGCGTAGGCGTCACCGATCGTGCACTTGCCGCCCTGGACGTTGCCGAAGGCGTAGTTGATGTGCGTGATCTTGGCGGCGGAGCCGGACGTCACCAGGTTCTTGACGTGGTAGTTGCGGCCGTAGACGCCCCAGTTGGTGAAGTAGCCCAGGTTGACCTTGGAGGACGGGCCGGGGCCGGGGCCCGGGTCGGTGCCGCCGCCGGTGGTGCGGACCTTGACGGAGCCGCTGACCGGGCCGGTCTGGTCGGCGGTGTCGCGGGCCTGGACGCTGTACGAGTAGTCGGTGCCCGCGGTCAGTCCGGTGTTCGTGTACGTCAGACCGGTCACCGTGGCGATCTTGGCGCCGTCGCGGAGGACGTCGTAGTTCTTGACGCCCTTGTCGTCCGTGGCCGCGGTCCAGGTGAGTTTCACCGAGGTGTCGGTGACGCCGGAGGCGGTCGGGGTGCCCGGCGCGGAGGGCGGGGTGTCGCCCGGCTGGCTGGGGCCGCCGTCGCAGGAGCCGCCGTTGAGCTTGCAGCCGGAGGGCGAGCCGCCGCCGGTGCCGTTGAAGCCGAACGAGACGGAGGCGCCGGGGGCGAGGGTGCCGTTCCAGCCGACGTTCTTGGCGGTCCAGTGGGTGCCGCTGCTGGTGACGGTGGCGTCCCAGGCGGAGGTGACCGAGGTGCCGGAGGGGAAGTCCCACTCGACGGTCCAGGAGCTGAGGGAGGTGGTGCCGGTGTTCTTCACCGTCCACTTGCCCTCGAAGCCGGATCCCCAGTCGGAGACCTTGGTGTACGTGGCGGTCGCCGAGGTCGCGGCCTCGGCGGGGGAGGCGAGGCCGACCATGGCCGCCAGGGGTATCAGCAGAGCGGTGAGTCCGGCCGTGGCTCTGGCCCGGAATCTCGTTCTGCGGGGAAGTGCTTGAGTGCTCAACGGTGCTCCTCAAGTTGCGGACGGACAAGGTGGGGGTCGTTAAGTCCGTGAAAGGTGCGCGCCGTGAGCGTAGGAAGGTCTGGACCAATCGTCAATAGGTCCAGACCACAGGCGAACGTTCCGGTGGATCGTCCGATCAGGCCCCCAACTCCTGGGCGAGTACGGCCGCCTGCACCCTGCTCCGCAGGTCGAGCTTGCCGAGCAACCTGCTGACGTGCGTCTTCACCGTCGCCTCCGCCATGTCGAGCCGTACCGCGATCTCGGCGTTGGACAGCCCGTCGCCGAGGCAGGACAGCACCTCGCGCTCCCGCCGGGTCAGGACGTCCAGGACCGCCGGATCCGGCCCGCCCGCCGCCCGCACCGGGCGCGGCGCGGCGAACTCGGCGATCAGGCGCCGGGTCACCGCCGGGGCGATCAGCCCCTCGCCGCGCGCCACCGTCCGTACCGCCTCGATCAGGTCCCGGGCCTCCGTGTTCTTCAGCAGGAACCCCGCAGCCCCGGCGCGCAACGCGCCGAAGACGTACTCGTCCAGGTCGAACGTCGTCAGGACGAGGACGTCCGCGACGCCCGCGCCGACCACCTCGCGGGTGGCCGAAACCCCGTCGAGCAGCGGCATCTGAACGTCCATCAGGACGAGGTCGGGGCGCAGCTCGCGGGCCAGCCGCACGGCCGCCTCGCCGTCCCCGGCCTCGCCGACCACCTCGATGTCCGGGGCACTGCCCAGGATGAGCACCAGCCCGGCCCGTACGGCCTTCTGGTCCTCGGCGACGACCACGCGGATCGTCCGTGCCGTGTCTGTCATGCCGATGGCTCCTTGTCGTCCTCCGCCACGGGCAGCACGGCCCGCACCCGCCAGATCGCGCCCCCGGTCTGGCCCCCGGTCACGCCCCCGCTCGTGCTCCGGTCCGCCGGTCCCGCCTCGAACTCACCGCCCAGCAGGGCGATCCGCTCCCGCATCCCCACCAGCCCCGCCCCGGAACCGGGCGCACGCGGCCCCGCCTCCCGCCCCCGGCCCGTCGTGAACGGGCTCGTCACCTCGACGGTCAGCGCGTGCTCGGTACGGTCCAGGGCGACCAGCACCTCGCCCGCGTCCGCGTGCTTGAGGCTGTTCGTCAGCGACTCCTGCACGATCCGGTACGCCGCGAGCTCCACCGGCGCCGGGAGGGGCGCGTCCCCGGGGGAGCGGCGGTCCGCGAGGGCGAACGTCAGGCCGCCGTTCGCGCCGTTCGCGCCCGCCTGGCGTACCAGGGCCGCGAGCCCGGCGAGGGTCGGCGCGGCCGCCGGCACGTCCTGGGCTCCGCTGTCCCGCAGCAGGCCGATCAGCCGGCGCATTTCGGCCAGCCCCTCGACACTGCTCTCGCGGATGACCCCGAGCGCCTCGCGGCTGGTCCCAGCATCGTCCAGGGACAGCGCGGCGGTGGAGTGGATGGCGATCGCGGACAGGTGCCCCGCCACCATGTCGTGCAGCTCACGGGCCATCCGGGCCCGCTCGGCCACCACCGCCTGCGTACGGTCCATCTCCGCGAGCAGCGCCGTCTGTTCCGCCCGCAGCCGCGCCGCGTCGGCGGCCTGCCGGTGGGTGCGGACGATGGCGCCCGTGGTGGCCGGCACGAACGACACCAGGCCCGTGAGGACGCCGATCAGCAGCGCCTCGGCGTCCCGGAACCAGGCGAGGAAGCCGACGGACACGCCGACGGTGATCAGCCCGGTGGTGACCGGAATGCGACGGGCGGAGGCGGGGGTTCCGTACACCACGGCCGCGTAGACGAGGTCCGTGAACATCAGGATCGTCGCGATGTTGCCCCGGGTGAGCTGGTCCGCGACGACCGCCGCCGTGCCGACGAGCAGGGCGGTGCGCGGCAGGGTGCGGCGCACCAGTTCCAGCGACGCCATCACGAACAGCGGCACCAGCAACGGCCAGGTGCTGTGGAACAGGGCGTGCCGCTCACCCTGCATGTGCAGGCCCAGCGACCACAGCAGCAGACCGCCCCCCAGCCCGGTGGCGGACATCAGGACGTCGTCGCGGTGTGGTCGGGGGAGCGTCACGGACCCATCCAACAGGGTGCGACGCCGCCCGCCGTCCTCACCAGGGTGGACGAGCCTCTCCGTCGAAGGGTGCAGTCGCGCGGGCCGTCCGCGAGCCACCCTGTGTACGCGTGGCCGCGTGCGCTCCTCTCCATGGCCGGCTCCGCGTCCGTACGCGCAGCACCCGCCAGGGGGAGGCGGCGGACGGAACTGCCCGCCCGCGGCTCAGCGCTCGCCGCCCGGTACCCACAGCACGTCGCCGACCTCCTTGTTGGCCACCCGCGCCAGGATGAACAGCAGGTCGGACAGCCGGTTGAGGTAGGTCGCCGTCAGGGCGTTCATGGTGTCGCCGTGCACCTCCAGCGCCGCCCACGTCGAGCGCTCCGCGCGGCGGACGACCGTGCACGCCTGGTGCAGCAGCGCCGCGCCCGGGGTGCCCCCCGGGAGGATGAAGGAGCGCAGCTTCTCCAGCTCCTCCAGGAAGCGGTCGCAGTCCGCCTCCAGCTTGTCGACGTACGACTGCTCCACCCGCAGCGGCGGGTACTGCGGGTTCTCGGCCACCGGCGTCGACAGGTCCGCGCCCACGTCGAACAGGTCGTTCTGGACGCGGACGAGGACCTTGACGACGTCCTCCCGGAGCCGGCCGAGCGCGATGGCGGTGCCGATGACCGCGTTGGCCTCGTTGGCGTCGGCGTACGCCGCGATCCGCAGATCCGTCTTGGCGGTGCGGCTCATGTCGCCGAGAGCCGTCGTGCCCTTGTCACCGGTGCGGGTGTAGATACGCGTCAGATTGACCATACGGCCAGCGTAGTTACGCCAGGGCCCGTCCGGGCACCACGTGTGCCCACCGTCACGGCCGGGGGCCCGTTCGGCTCACTCGGGACCCCGTCCCGGTGTGATGTCCGTCATCTGAGACGTGACGCGCATCTCTTCACCGCCACAGCACCGCTCCCGGGCGCTAACCTCCCGCCGAAGAGGCGAATTGTGAACGCGTGTTAAGGGGTAGATCGTGGCCAGGAAGCTCGCCGTCATCGGGGCCGGACTCATGGGGTCCGGAATCGCGCAGGTCTCGGCCCAGGCGGGCTGGGACGTCGTGCTGCGCGACGTCACCGACGAGGCCCTCACACGGGGCACGGACGGCATCAAGGCGTCGTACGACAAGTTCGTCTCCAAGGGGAAGCTCGACGCCGCCGACGCCGAAGCCGCGCTGGCCCGCATCACCACGTCCACCGACCTCGAGGCGGTCGCCGACGCCGACATCGTCGTGGAGGCCGTGTTCGAGAAGCTGGAGGTCAAGCACGAGATCTTCCGCGCCCTCGACAAGCTGGTGCGCGACGACGCCGTCCTGGCTTCCAACACCTCCGCCATCCCGATCACCAAGATCGCGGCGGTCACCGAGCGCCCGGAGCGCGTCGTCGGCACGCACTTCTTCTCGCCGGTCCCGATGATGCAGCTGTGCGAGCTGGTACGCGGCTACAAGACGAGCGACGAAACCCTCGCCACCGCACGTGAGTTCGCCGAGTCCGTCGGCAAGACCTGCATCGTCGTCAACCGGGACGTCGCCGGCTTCGTCACCACGCGCCTCATCTCCGCGCTGGTCGTCGAGGCCGCGAAGCTGTACGAGTCGGGCGTCGCCAGCGCCGAGGACATCGACATCGCCTGCAAGCTGGGCTTCGGTCACGCGATGGGCCCCCTGGCCACCGCCGACCTCACCGGCGTCGACATCCTCCTCCACGCCACCAGCAACATCTACACCGAGTCGCAGGACGAGAAGTTCGCCCCGCCGGAGCTGATGCGCCGGATGGTGGACGCGGGTGACATCGGGCGCAAGAGCGGGCAGGGCTTTTACAAGCACTGAGCGCCATCGGCCATACCGCCGTCACCCCATAGGGTGAATTCGGTATCGGTTCGCTTACAGTCGGCAACTTCTCGGCAGGTCCGGGAGTCAGTTGTTGCAAAAGAAAGACCTGACGTAACGAAGCACTCTCGGGGAGCGCATATGCACATCAGGGGCGACCACACCGAGCTGGTCGTCGGGGGCCGCCTCGATGTCCGCAGCGCGGCGGACGCCCGTACGATCCTGCACTCGGCCGTCGACGACGGAGCCGGCGACCTGGTGCTCGACCTGGCCGGGCTCGACTCCTGGGACGCGACCGGGCTCGGGGTCATCATGGGCGCGCACCGGCGGGCCGGCCGTTGCGGCAGGCGGCTGGTGCTGCGGGGCGTGCCGCCCCAGATGCAGCGCCTGCTGGTGGCCACCCGGCTGCACCGCATCCTCGCGATCGAGGGCGGCATCGCCGCTGAATCGTTGCCCCGCGTCTGACCCGTCTCCGACTGTCTTTGACTGTCTCCGACCCGTCTGCGATCCGCGTGCACCCGCGTCCGCCCTCCGTCCGACCCGTCCGACCGTCCGACCGTCCGAGCGGTATCCGGCCCCCGGCACCCGGCCGGCGGCGGTGCGCGAAGCACCCCCGTCGGCCGCGGATCGACGGCCGCCGCCCGGAGCGTCCTACCGGCCGGTCACATGCGGGGCCAAAACGCCCCAGGCGGCCCCAGGCGCGCATTCCTCATGAGACCGTGATGTCTTGGGCGGCCCGGCACCCCGAAGGTTCCGGGATGCCCGACGAGCGTCTAGGGTTCGAACGTCTGCCAATTGACGGACCCACACGGCGGGCACCGGACCAGAAGCGACAGCGAGCGTGCAGATCGGCCGGGAGGGGCTTCGACGCGGCGCTTTTGGGGGCTTTTCACCGATGGACCCGATGAACCGGGGGCCGGAAGACCACGGCCACCACGACACCGCGGCAAACGGCGCGGGCACCGGCGCCGTCGGCACGGGCGGCGCCGCCGCACGGCCACGCGCCCCCCGCGACGAACTGACGCCCGGCCTCGGCCAGCCGGCACCCGCCGCCACGGCGCGCACCGCCCAGCTCATCTCCGGCGACTTCCTGCTGACGGTCAACCCCGTCGACGGCAGCGAGATCGAGCCCTGCCCGCCCGGCCGCCACCCCGAGCCGCCCGCCCGCCACACCCGCGCCGAGCGCGCCGAGATCGCCCGCGCCGCCGCCCCTCCCGTACCGCCGGGCCCCCCGGCGCCTCGGCTGCCGCTGCTGGACCGCCAGGAAGAGCGCGAGCGGCTCGTACGGCTCCTGTCGCACGGCCGTTCCGTACGGCTCACCGGACCCGCGGGATCCGGACGCACCAGCCTCCTCGACATCGTCGCCGACGACTGCGCCGACCTCGCGCCCGACGGAGTCGTACGGCTCTCCGGGCGCCACCGCACCCCCACCGAGCTGCTGTACGAACTCGTCGCCGCCGTCCACCGCGTCCCCGCCCACCGGCCCGACCGCGCCGGGCTGCTCGCCCTCGTCCGCGAGATCGGCGCCGTCGTCCTCGTCGACGACCTGGAGTTCGGCGGCGGCGCCCTGGACGAGCTGCTCGACGCCGCGCCCGAGTGCGCGTTCCTGCTCGCCACCAGCCCGGCCGTCGCCGCGCCGTCCGCCGACGCCGCCATCGAAGAGGTCTTCCTCCCCGGCCTCGGCCGTGGCAGCACCCTCGAACTCCTGGAACGCGGCGTCGACCGGGCGCTCACCGACGACGAGGCCAACTGGGCCGGCGACCTCTGGTTCGAGTCCGAGGGCCTGCCCGTGCGGTTCGTCCAGGCCGGCGCCCTGCTGCGGCAGCGCGACGAACTGCGCGCCGGACCCGGCGACCCGGACGACGACGACACGGAGAACGTCTTCACCGACGTCCGGGACGTCCTTCCCCTGCCGTCCGTCGGCGAGGGCGCCGCGCCCGCCGTCCTGCTCGCCTCCCGGCTCTCCGAGTCCGCCCGCGAGACCCTCCGCTTCGCCGTCGCGCTCGGCGGCGAGATACCGCACCAGGCGCACCTGCCCGCGCTCGTCGGCGACACCCACGCGGACGCCGCGGTCGGTGAACTCCTCGGCTGCGGACTGCTCACCCCGGTCGGCTCCCGGTACCGGCTGGCCAACGGCGTCACCGAACAGCTCGTGGCAGGCGGATACGGCGAGGGTGCCGTCGCCCGCGCCCACACCGCCGCCCAGCACTACGCCTGGTGGGTCGCCCACCCGTCGGTCACGCCCGCGCGGGCCGCCGCCGAGGCGGACGCCGTGCTCGCCGCACTCGCCGCGCTCGTGCCCAGCCAGGAGGCCGGGCACGCCAGCGCCGCCGTCCTGCTCGCCAGGGGCGCGGCCCCCGCGTTCGCGGCCGGCCTCCACTGGAACGCCTGGGAGCGGACGCTGCGCAGCGGCCAGGAAGCCGCCAGGATCGCCGGCGAGGTCGCCGAAGAGGCGTACTTCCACCACGAGTTGGGCGTCCTGGCGCTGTGCGCGGGGAACCTGGACCGGGCCCGCGCCGAACTGGAGGCGTCCATCGGCATGCGCGGCGCGCTCGCCGACAAACGCGGCACGGTCGCCGGACGCAGGGCGCTCGCCCTCGTCGCCGACCGCGAGCGCGGCATCGTCTACGGCGGGCTCGGCGGGGCGCTGGACGACCCGCCCGCGACGCCACCGGCCGGGTCCCCCGGGCGGGGCGGCGGTGCGGTGGCGCCCACCCCGGCGAACCGGGGCGCGGGCCCGCTCGCCAAGGGCCCCGGCGGCGGAGCACCGACCCCGGGCGGCCCGGCCCTGGGCGCGGGCGGCACGGGTACGAGCGACATAGGTGCGAGCGCCATGGGCACGAGCGGCATGGGCCCGGCCGGCACGGGCCTCGGCGGCACCGCCCACGGGGCCGGCGCTCACGGGGCCGGCGTTCACGCGGCAGGCGCCTTCGGCGTGACCGGGTCTACGGGCCGCACCGAACCGGGCCCGGGCAGCGGTGGCACCGCCCCCACCCTCGTCTCGCACACCGGCCCCCCGGCCGGGCGCCGCCGCCCCTTCCCCGTACTCACGGGCACCCGGCGGAACCTGGTCGCCGCCGGAGCGGGCGCCGTCCTCGCGGCCGTCCTGGGCACCGTGGTCACCCTGGGCGCGACCTCCGGCGGCGAACCCTCGGGGACGGGCACCGGCACGGTCACCACCGATCGCACGCCCGACTCCGACGGCAGCGGCAGCGGCGGCCTGGACACGGACACGCCCGACGACGACTCCGCGCCCGCCGACGACACGGGCGACACCCCGGTCCAGCCCGGTTCGTCGGCCCAGCCGGGCGGCGCCGGGAGCGGCGGAGCACCGTCCGCGCCGGGCACGCCCACGAGTCCGGGCGCCACCGCGTCCGGCAGCGGCAGCGGCTCGGCCACGACCTCGCCGTCCGTCGGCGGCAGCGGTTCGCCGTCGACGAGCGGCACACCGACCAGCGGCGGCGGTTCCACCGGTGGAACGGACTCCGGCGGCTCCGGCAGCGGCGGCACGGACACCGGGGGCACCGACACGGGGGGCACGGACACCGGCGGGACCACCTCCGGCGGCACCCCGACGGGCGGCTCGGACAGCGGCGGTACGACCTCCGGCGGCGACAGCGGCGGCACGGACACCACCGGCGGCGTCACCACATCGGGCGGGGCCGGCGGCGGCACCACCACGGGCGGCGACAGCACCGGCGCGGCAGGCGGCGGCACGACCCCCAGCGGCAGCGCGCCCAGCGACTGAGCGGCGGCGGCCGACCGGTCGGCGGACCGGAAACGACCTACGGCACCCGGCATACGGCGGCCGACGGACGGCAGACGACGGAAGGCCCCGGGCGGCGGCGTGTTCGCCGCCCGGGGCCTTTCCGGATCACCGACAGGGGCCGCCGGACCGAGGGGTCGGGGGACCGGCGGTCAGAAGAGCCGCAGCTTGTCGTCCTCGATGCCGCGCAGCGCGTCGTAGTCCAGCACCACACAGCCGATGCCCCGGTCGGTCGCCAGCACGCGGGCCTGCGGCTTGATCTCCTGCGCCGCGAAGACGCCCTTCACCGGGGCCAGGTGCGGGTCGCGGTTCAGCAGCTCCAGATAGCGGGTGAGCTGCTCCACGCCGTCGATCTCACCGCGCCGCTTGATCTCCACGGCGACGGTGCCGCCGTCCGCGTCCCGGCAGAGGATGTCGACGGGACCGATGGCCGTGGGGTACTCGCGGCGGATGAGGGTGTACCCGTCGCCGAGTGTCTCGATCCTGTCGGCGAGAAGCTCCTGGAGGTGTGCTTCCACGCCGTCCTTGATGAGGCCCGGGTCCACCCCGAGCTCATGCGACGAGTCGTGGATGATCTCCTCCATCGTGATGATCAATTTCTCGCCCGCTTTGTTCACGACCGTCCACACGCCCTCTGTCTCACCGTCGCCCTCCTTGAGGGTGCACGGCGGCGACATCCAGTTGAGCGGTTTGTACGCCCGGTCGTCGGCATGGATCGAGACGCTGCCGTCTGCCTTGACCAGGATCAGACGGGGGGCGGAGGGCAGGTGGGCGGTGAGCCGGCCCGCGTAGTCCACGGAGCAGCGGGCGATGACGAGACGCATGGTCGGCAACGCTACTCGACACATGCGCTTGTGCGCGATTCGGCTCTAAACACCCTTGGTTCGATGGCCTGTTGTGCCCCAATCTCCTGGTGCGGTCCGGACAGCGCGCTTACCGTGGAAGCGGGAGGTTGTCGCTCGTGCACTCTGCGTGTCGTACGGGGGCGTCCTCCGGCCCTGCCCGTAAGACCTCGCTCCGCGGGGTCGCGAGAGGAGAACCCATGTCGCTCGACGTCTCACCGGCGCTGTTGGAACAGGCCGAGCGAGGCGAGGTCGACGAAGCCGACTTCGTCGACTGCGTCCGGACCTCCCTGCCCTTCGCATGGGAGATGATCAGCTCTCTGGTGGCCCAGCTGAAGGTGGACGGCGGTGCGTTCGCCGACAACCAGACGCCGCCCCCGGACGAGCAGGCACGCGGTCAGCTGCTGCGCGCGCTGGCGAGTGACGCGATCCGGGGTGCGCTCCAGCGGCACTTCGGCGTCCGTCTGGCCTTCCAGAACTGCCACCGCGTCGCGGTGTTCCCGCTGGACTCCTCGGCCGACGAGCGGCTGGCCCGCTTCACCTCCGTCCGGGGCCAGCTGCTGAACCAGTCGCCCGAGCTGCGCGACTGCTGACGCCGTGCGCTGCCGCTCCGCATCGCGGGAGGTGCAACAGGTGCCGGAGCGGCGGCCTTCACGCACACCGGATCAGGGCGCGTCCGGTGGTTCGAGGAGCGGCAGCACTTCACCGCCCAGCCGTCGTACGTTCTCCTCCGTGGCCGAAACCTGCCCCGAGCCCTCGACCAGCAGCGCGAAGCGCCGGATGCCGGTCCGCTCGGAGGTCGCCGCCAGCCGGTCGGCCGCCGCCCGGGGCGAACCCACCGGGTGCAGCCGGCACAGCAGCTCCGTGTACGCGACGGGATCGCGCATCGCCCGGTGCCGGCCGTCCACCGTGACATGGGCGTCCAGTCCCTGCTTCAGCCAGCCGGGCAGGGCCTTCACCAGCGTCTCCGCCGCGTCCGCCGTACGATCCGCGATCTGGGCCACGCCCGCCGACACATGACGGGCCGCGATGGCCGCGACGACGGGGGGCGTGTGACCGGCGGCGAGCGCCTCCGTACGCCACCGTGCGACCATCTCCGCCTTCTCCTCGTCGCCGCAGTGCATGCCCAGCAGCATGGGCAGTCCCCGCTCGGCGGCGAGCTTCAGGCTCGTGAGCGAGGTGCAGGCGACGACCGTCTCCGGCCCCGGGTGTCCCTCGATCGCCTCGTCCGGTCTGGGGACGACCGCGACCTCCCGGAACCGGTAGCGCTCGCCGTGCGCCGCGACCCGGGGCTCGCGCAGCCAGCGCAGCAGCAGGTCCAGCGCCTCGGGGAACCCCCGCTCGTAGGCATCCAGGCCGGAGCCGAAGACCTCCAGGTCCACCCACGGGCCGCCCCGGCCGACGCCGAGGGTGAAGCGCCCGCCCGAGGTCAGGTGCAGTAGCGCCGCCTGTTCGCCCAGCGCCACGGGGTGGGCGGTCGGCAGTACGCTGACCGCGGTGCCCACCCGGATGCGGCGCGTCCGTCCGAGCAGCAGCGCGGCGAGCGTGATGGCGGAGGGGCACACGCCGTACGGCACGAAGTGGTGTTCGGCGAGCCATACGGAGTCGAGCCCGCACTCCTCGGCGACCTCGGCGGACCGCACCGCGCGGTGCAGCGTCTCACCCTGGCCCTGGCCGGGAAACTGGGCCGCCAGTACGAAAGTTCCCACGCGCATCGCCTTATGCCTCCTTGACGGCCGACGCGGCTCCCCTCACGGGCAACAACGCCTGACACGTGCCAAAGGCAACGGCCACGGGTGAAGTTCTTGCGATTTTCCGCTAACTGCCCCTGACGGGGATGTCGGTAGGGCGGCGCGGGTGCCGGGACGGCCTTCCCGGGCCCGTACGCTGGACGGGTGTTTTCGTCCGTCTCCGGCCCCTGTGAGGTGTTCCGTGTCCCCGCGCCGCAACCGCTCCTCGAAGAGGGGCGGCGAGAAACCGACCGAGACCTCGGGCGACGCGGGAGACCGCTACGGCGGTTTCCAGCGGACCGAGGCATGGCAGGGCGAGGACTGGTCGGTCCGCCATGTGGCCGGGGCGAGCGCCGAGGGCAAGCGGTACCGCTGCCCCGGCTGTGACCAGGAGATCCCCTCGGGTATCGCCCATGTCGTCGCCTGGCCCGAGTACGGCGGCGTGGACGACCGGCGCCACTGGCACAGGGCGTGCTGGAACGCCAAGGACCGCCGCTCCACCCGGACGCAGCGGTCCCGCAGCGCGCCCCGGTACTGACCGCCCGGCCGCCGGGGCGGCTGGGACCGCCGGGACCGCCGGCCGGCCCGTGTCCCACCCGGGGGGTGTCCGGCGGACCCTGCCGGGCTCGCCAGGGAGTGTCCGGCGGATCATGGTGGCATCGGAGCCGCCGGAGACGATCTAGACGTCCCGGCGGGTGAGTGACAGAAAGGCGCCGCCGAGCGCGACCGCGGTCACCGCGGCCATGATCAGGAGCGGTTCCCACGCCGTCGGCCCCCCGAACGAGGTGCCGCTGTCGTAGAGCACGGCGAGCTGGTTCGGGATCGAGTACTCGATGAGCGCGTTGCGCAGGTCGGCCAGCGACTCCGTGTACATCGAGATCGCCAGGACGAACGGCAGCAGCATCAGACCGATCATGGTGGTGATCGCCCCGGCCGAGTGCCGCAGGAGCGCGCCGACGGCCAGCGACAGCAGCCCGAGCAGCGCCATGTACAGGCCCACGCCGACCGTCGCGCGCAGCCAGTCCCCGTCGGTCGCCGAGCCGTCGGTTCCCACGATCGTGGTCTGCGCCATGGCGACCGCCGTGCCGACCACGGTCGTGAGAACGAAGACGAGCAGGAAGAAGACGACCGACTTCGCGACGAGCACCCGGCCCCGGCTGGGGCACGCCGTCAGCGTCGTACGGACCAGGCCCGTACCGAACTCCGAGGTGATCGTCAGCACGCCCAGGGTGATCACACAGACCGAGCCGAGCATCATGCCCACCATGCCGAGACTGAGGACCGACCCCGTCTCCTCGGCCGGCGGCTCGCTCTGGTCGCCGCCGATGGCGACCAGGAACGCCAGCAGCACGCCGAGGCCCGCCACGACCACCGTCATCACCCCGAGTGTCCACATCGTGGACCGCACCGACCGGATCTTGGTCCACTCGGAGGCCAGCGCGTCCCCGAGGTGGGCGCGCCGGATCGCGATCGGCGACTCGTACGAGGGGTGGGCGTCGGCACCGCCCGGACGGTACGGCGCCTGCTGCCGGTGCGGGGCGGTCATCGGACGTCCTCGGTGTTCAGGTCCAGCGGCCTCGGCCGCGCGTGCTCGGTCGCGTGGGGGTCCGGCTCCGTGCCGGGGGCCGGGCCCGCGGAAGGCGCGGCCGGCTCCGGGGGTGCCGCCGCCGGATCCGGGGGCGGCGGCGGAACGTACCAGCCCTGCTGCGGGACGTCGGGGACCACCGGCTCGGCCGGGACGAGGTCCGTCGGGTCCTCGGCGAGCCCCGCGCGCTCGTCGGTCGTGGAGCGGTAGTCCACGGCGCCCTGCGTCATCCGCATGTACGCCTCCTCCAGCGACGCCTGGTGCGGGGACAGCTCCCACAGCCGGACGGCCGCGCCGTGCGCCAGGTCGCTGATCCGCGGCAGGGGCAGCCCCGCCACCCGCAGCGCCCCGTCCCGCTCAGACATCACATGGGCGCCGGCCTCGGTCAGTACGGAGGTGAGCTTCTCGCGCTGCTCGGGCTCGGTGTCCGGTGTGCGGACCCGGGCGAAGCCCGCCGAGTTCGCCGCGATGAAGTCCTTCACGCCCATGTCGGCGAGGAGCCTGCCGCGGCCGATCACGATCAGGTGGTCGGCGGTCAGCGCCATCTCGCTCATCAGATGCGAGGAGACGAACACCGTGCGCCCCTCGGCCGCCAGCGTCTTCATCAGATTGCGCACCCAGAGGATGCCCTCGGGATCCAGGCCGTTGACCGGCTCGTCGAAGAGCAGCACCTGCGGGTCGCCGAGCAGCGCGGCGGCGATGCCCAGCCGCTGGCCCATACCGAGCGAGAAGCCCTTCGACCGCTTGCGGGCCACGTCCTGGAGTCCGACGACGCCGAGCACCTCGTCCACCCGCCGGGCGGGGATGCCGGCGAGCTGCGCCAGCGAGAGCAGGTGGTTCCTGGCCGTACGCCCGCCGTGCACCGCCTTGGCGTCGAGCAGCGCGCCGACCTGCCGGGGCGCGTTCGGCAGCTCGCGGAACGGGTGCCCGCAGATGGTGACGCGCCCCGCCGTGGGCCGGTCGAGCCCGAGGATCATGCGCATGGTGGTCGACTTGCCCGAGCCGTTGGGGCCCAGGAACCCGGTCACGGTGCCGGGCCGTACCTGGAAGGAGAGGTCGTCCACGGCGGTCTTGGCGCCGAAACGCTTGGTCAGGCCGACTGCCTCGATCATTCTTCAGCCCCATCGACAGGTCGGTTCATCGGCGGGCAGTGGCACGACGGCCCATGGCTCCCCGTAAGAGGTAAGAGGATATCGAGAGCTTGACGGTTCCGGATATGGCCGAAAGACCCATGGACGGCGACGGGCCCCATGGAGCAGCGGGTCCCCGTGCGGCGCGGGGCACCGGTCAGGCGTCGCGGTGCTTGATCACCACGAACCCGCCGGCCAGCGCCGCCGCCACCCACAGGACCATGATCCCCAGCCCGCCCCACGGCCCGTACGGCGACGGCCCGCTGTTCATCGCCTCCGGGACCACCTGCATGATCTTCGAGCCCGCCTGGTCGGGGAAGTACCTGGCGACCTCCTTGGCCTTCGGCACGGCCGACAGGATCTGCGAGACCAGGAAGAAGAACGGCACCAGGATGCCCAGCGACAGCATCGACGAGCGCAGCATCGCGGCCACGCCCATCGAGAAGAGGGCGATCAGCCCCATGTAGAGGCCGCCGCCGAGCACGGCGCGCAGGACGTTGTCCGCGCCGATGTCCGTACCGTGCTCGCCCAGCAGCGCCTGGCCGAGGAAGAAGGACAGGAAGCTCGTCGCCAGGCCCACCACCAGGGCCAGCACCCCGGCGACCGCGATCTTGGCGAACAGGAACGTGGCCCGCTGCGGTACGGCCGCCAGCGACGTACGGATCATGCCCGAGCTGTACTCCGTGCCGACCACCAGCACCCCGAAGACGACCATCGCCAGCTGTCCGAGCACCATCCCCGAGAAGCTCACCAGCGTCGGGTCGAAGGTCGCCCGCTCCAGCGGCGGCAGCTCGTCGAACGTCGCGTTGAGCAGCGCGCAGAGCGCGGCGCTCATCGCGACGGTGACGACGAGCGCGCTGGCCAGCGTCCACACGGTCGAGGAGACCGTACGGACCTTCGTCCACTCCGACCGCAGGACCGCGGGAACCGCTGCCATCGTTCAGACCCCCTTGGTCCCGGCGCCCCACTCGGGGTGCGCGTGGTATTCGACGCTGGCGGCCGTCATCCGCATGAAGGCCTCCTCGAGCGAGGCGCGCTGGGCGCTCAGCTCGTGCAGCACGATGCCGTGCTCGGCGGCGAGCTCGCCGATCCGCTCGGTGGTCGCACCGTCGATCTCCAGCGCCCCGTCGTCCGCCTGCACGGGGGTGAGCCCGTCGCGCTCCAGGACGTCCCGTACGCGTTCGGGCTGCGGGGTGCGCAGCCGTACGTAACTGCGGGAGTTGCGGTGGATGAAATCCGCCATGGAGGTGTCCGCGAGCAGCCGGCCCTGCCCGATCACGATCAAGTGGTCGGCCGTCAGGGCCATTTCGCTCATCAGATGGCTGGAAACGAAGATCGTTCTTCCCTCGGCGGCCAGGGACTTCATCAGATTGCGGATCCAGTGAATTCCCTCGGGGTCCAGACCGTTGACGGGTTCGTCGAACATGAGAATGCGCGGGTCACCGAGCAACGCGGCGGCGATTCCCAGCCGCTGACCCATGCCCATCGAAAAGTTCTTCGGCTTCTTCCGGGTCACCGCCGAAAGACCTACGAGCTCCAGGACCTCCGGGACCCGGCTCTCCGGGATGCGGTTCGACTGCGCCAGACAGAGCAGGTTGTTGTACGCGCTCCGCCCGCCGTGCATGGCCTTGGCCTCCAGCAGCGCGCCGATGCACTTCAACGGCTCGTCCAGCTCACGGTAGTGCCGGCCGTCGATCCGCACGGTCCCGCTCGTCGGCAGGTCCAGACCGAGCACCATCCGCATCGTGGTCGACTTGCCCGCCCCGTTCGGCCCGAGGAAACCCGTCACCACGCCCGGCCTGACCTGGAACGACAGCTGATCGACCGCTGTCTTCGCGCCGAACCGTTTGGTGAGGCCCTCCAGCTCAATCATGCGGGCCACGCTAATGGCGCACAAAGCCCCCCGCCACCGGAATGACGGGGGGCCACATGGAGGGCCGGATTCAGCCACCGGACCTCAGGACGGACTACGGGAGCCGGCCCTCACGGGGGAACAGGACCGGAACACCACCGGAGTACGGGCGTCAGCGGGTCTGCTGCGCCGGGACACCACGGGTGACGGGCTCGTCGTCCACCGGGGAACCGGCGGCGGCGACGGCCGCACCGGTCAGCGTGGCCAGCATCTCGCGGACGTTGGTCAGCTGCGCGTTGATGGAGTCGCGGCGGTTGGTCAGCGCCGCCAGCTCGCGCTCCGATTCGCTGCGGATACGGTCCGCCTTGGCGTTCGCGTCCGCCACGATGTCCTCGGCCTGGCGCTGCGCCGTCTCCACCGTCTGGCGCGCCCGGCGCTCCGCGTCCGTACGCAGCTTCTCGGCCTCCAGGCGCAGCTGCTCCGCCCGGTGCTCGATCTCCGCGAGGCGCTTCTCCGCCTTCGCCTGGCGCGAGGCCAGGTCCCGCTCCGACTGCTCGCGCCGCTTGGCGAGGTTCGTCTCGAAGTCGGCGGCGGCCTGCGCGGCCTTCGCGCGGGTCTCCTCGAAGAGCGCGTCCGCCTCCTCGCGCTTGGACTGCGCGTCCTTCTGCGCCTCGGCACGCAGCGAGTTCGCCTCGCCCTGCGCCTTCTCGACGATGCGGACGCCCTCGTCCTCCGCCTTCTGCTTGCGCTCGGCGGAGAACGCCTCGGCGTCGTTGCGCACCTGCTGGGCCGCCGACTCGGCGAGCTCACGGTGCTGCTCGGCGGCGCGACGGGCCTCCTCGCGCAGGTCCTTCGCCTCCTCCTCGGCGAGACGGAGGATCTTCTCGACGCGGGCGCCGAGGCCGGCGTACGACGGCTCGGCGTCGCTCACCTGGGCCTGGGCGTTCTGCGTCTCGAGGTGGAGTTCCTCGATGCGCTTTTCCAGAGCAGTGATTCGGGCCAGAGCACTGTCACGGTCGGCGACGAGCTTGGTAATGCGGTCGTCCACCTGACCGCGGTCGTAACCACGCCGCACGAGCTCGAAGCCGAAGGGGGAGGAAGTGTCGCTCATGGGGTTCCTGTCGAATGAGACCGGTGAGGTGTTAGGGGGAATCCTAGGGGCCGAAGCGGCGTGTCATCGAGCGGATGACCGTTTGATTGGGAGAATGTCCAGCCTTTTGAGTGGCTTAGCCTTCGTTTGACTTGCCACTCGAACGGGTAGCGCCTGCCGCCGCGGCTGCCTTGACACCGCCCTCCTTCGTACCCCCCGTAGGCGCTTCGAAAGATTCCAACGCCTCCAGCACGTCCTGGACACGGGAGATCTCGGCCTGAATGTCCTCCCGCCGGCGCACCAGAACCTCCAGCTCCCGCTTCCCCTCCGCGACGAGCTGCTCGGCCTCCCGCTCCGCCTCCGCCTTGACCTTCTCCGCCTCGCGGGTCAGCTCGGCCTTCTTCTGGTTGGCCTCCTTCAGGAGGCCCTCCGCCTTCTTCACCGCGGCGATCCGGACCTTGCTCGCCTCCGAGTTGGCGTCCGCGATCAGCTCCTTGGCCTTCGCCTCCGCCTCGGCCTGCTGCTCGGCGGCCGCCTTCACCAGCTTGTCGACCCGCTCGCCGGCCGTCCTCATCTGCTCGGCGCTCTCCTGGCGGGCCCGCTCGTGCAGCTCCTCGATCTCCGCCTCGGTCCGGGTACGCAGCTCCTCCATGCGCTCCCTTATGGCGTTGGCGTCGCTGCGCGCCCCGACCAGCAGCTCGTCCGCGTCCGTACGGGCCTTCTCCACCAGGGTGTTGCCCTCGATGGTCGCCTCGGACACGATCCGCTCGGCCTCCTTGCGGGCCGCGCCGACCATCGTGTCTGCCTGCTCCTCCGCCTCGGTCGTCGCCCGCAGCGCCTCCTCGCGGGCCTTCGCGATGAGCTGGTCCGCCTGCTCGGCCGCGTCCGCGCGGCGCTTGGCCGCCGCCTCGCGCGCCTCGTCGATCAGACGGTCCGCCTCCGCGCGCGCCTCGGAGCGCAGCTGCTCGGTGGTCTCCTCGGTCCGCTTGAGCCGCTCCGCCGCGTCCTTGCGGATCTTCTCCGCCGTCTGCTGCGCGTTCCCCACCGTCTCGGCGGCCTCGGCCCGCAGCCGCTCCGCCTCGTCCGACGCCTCGCTGATGAGCTGGTCCGCCTGCTCGGCCGCGTCCGCGCGCCGCTTGTCGGCGGCCTCGCGGGCCTCGTCCAGCACCTGCTCGCCGTCGGCCCGCGCCGCTTCGCGCAGCCGCTCCGCCTCGGCCTCGCCGTCCGCCTTGACCTGGACGGCCTCCTCCCGGAGCCGGGCGGCGTCCCGCTCCGCCGACGCCAGCACATCGGCGGCCTCGGCCGCGATCCGCTCCGCCTCCGTCGTCGCGTCGCCGACCAGCCGCTCGGCCTCGCCCGACGCCTCGGTGACCAGCCGGTCCGCCTGCTCGGCCGCCTCGGAACGGATCCGGTTCGCGTCCCCGCGGGCCTCCGCCCGGGTACGCGCCGCGTCCTGCTCGGCCGAGGCGAGCGAGTCCGACGCCTCCGTCCGCACCCGCTGGGCGTACTCGGCGGTGTCCGCCTTCAGCCGCTCCGCCTCCGCGATGGCGTCCGTGACGGTCCGCTCCGCGAGCGCCTTCGCCGCCTCCGACTCCTCCTGGGCGCGGGCCCGTACCCGGCCGGCGTCCTGCGAGGCGCGCTCCCGCTCCTCGTAGGCGTCGGCGCGGACCCGGTCCGCCTCCTCCTGCGCCTCCGCCCTCGTCCGCTCCGCAGCGTGCTCGGCCGCCGACCGCAGCCCGGCGATCTCCTCCTCGGCCTGCTCCTGGAGCCCGGCGACCGAGTCCCGTACCGCCTGCGCGTTCTGCTCGGCGGCCGACACCATCTCCGTGGCCCGCTGGTCCGCCTCCTCGACCAGCCGCACCGCCTCGGCCTGCGCCTCCTCGACCCGCTTGCGGGCCGACGCGAGCAGTTCCTCGCTCTGCTCCCGCGCCCGGCTGCGCTCCTGGTCCGCCTCCGCCCGAGCCGCGCCGAGGGTCTCCTCGGCCTCGCGGCGGCGCCGGCCGGCCTCCGCCTGCGCGGCGGCCAACTCCTCGGCGGCTTCCGTCTTGAGCCGCTCGGCGGCGGCCTGGGCCTCGGCCCTGACCCGGTCGGCGCTCTCCTGCGCCTCGGCCTTCAGCCGCTCCGCCTCGCCCGCGGCCTCGCTGCGCAGCCGTACCGCGGCGTTCTCCGCCTCGGCTCGGGCCGTCGACGCGTCCGCCGCGGCCTCGGTGCGCAGCCGCTCCGCCTCCTGCTCGGCCTGCTCCCGCAGCGTGCGCAGCCGCTCGGCGGCCTCGGCGCGCTGCCGTTCGGTCTCCTCGGCCGCCTCGCGGCGGATCCGCTCGCCCTCGGCGCGGGCGTCCGTGAGGGTCTGCTCGGCGGTGGTGAGCCGCTCCTCGGCCTCCGCGTGCAGCCGGGACAGCTCATCGGCGGCCTCCGCCTCCCGGGCCGCGACGCCCCGCTCGGCCTCCTCGCGCAGCGCGGCTGCGGCCTCGTCGGCGGCGGTCCGCACCGACTCGGCCTGCTCCTCGGCCTCCGTACGGAGCCGCTCGGCCTCGGCGCGGCCGCGCTCCAGGGTCTCCTCGGCCTGCTTGCGCAGGTTCGTCGCCCGCTCGATGGCCTCCGTGCGGACGCGCTCGGACTCGGCGGTCGCCGCCGTCCGCAGCTCGTCCGCGTCCGCCTTCGCCTTGGTGAGGAGCTCCTCGGCGGTCTTCGCCGCCTCCTCGATCTGCTGGACGGCCTCGCGCCTGGCCTCGCCGCGGATCCGCTCGCCCTCGGCGATGGCCTCCGCCCGCAGCTGCTCGGCCTCGCCGCGCAGCCGGCGCGCCTCCTCCTGGAGCTCGACGGTCTTGGCTCGGTACTCGGCGGTGTCGTCCTTCGCGGCGCCCTTGAGCTGCTCGGCGGTGGCGGCGGCCTCGTCGCGCAGCCGGTCGGCCTCGGACTGGGCCTCGCGGCGGATCCGCTCGGCCTCGTCGGACGCCTTGCGGGTGGTGGCCTGGGCGTCCTCCGACGCCCTGGTGAGGATCTCCTCCGCGCTGCGGGCCGCCTTGGCGAGCTGCGCCGCGGAGTCCTCGGCGGCCGCCGCGCGGGCCTTCTCGGTGGCCTGCGCGACCAGCTTCTCGCCGGCCTCGCGGGCGTCGGCGAGCGCCTGCTCGGCCTCCGCCTTGAGCGCCTCGGCCTCCTTGGTGGCCTCGCCGACCAGCCGGGCGATCTCCGCCTTGGCGGTACGGGTGCGCTGCTCGTTCTCCGACTCGGCGCTCGCCAGCCGCTTGGCGGCCGCGTCCCTGGCCTCGGCGACGACCTTCTCGGCGTGCGCGCGGGCCTCCCGGAGCCGCTCCTCGGCCTCCTGCATCTGCTGGGACGCGGCCCGGTTGAGCTCGGCCGCGTTCTGGCGGGCCTGCTCGGACTCGGCGGTCGTGGCGGTACGCAGCCGCTCGGCGTGGCTCGCGGCCTCCTGCGCCTGCGTCGACGCGGCGTTCAGCAGCCGCTCGGCGTCCTTGCGGGCGCGCAGCAGCAGCGCCTCGGCCTCGGCGCGGGCGGCCTCGGACTCGGCCGCGAGCCGCTGGCGGGCCTCGTCGGCGAGCCGGGTCGCCTCGGCGCGGGCGGCCGCCAGGGACTGGGTCGCCTCGGCGCGGGACTCCTCCAGCAGACGGCGGGCCTGCGACTCCGTACGGGCGCGCAGCTGCTCGGCCCAGGCCACGTTCTCGTTGACGTGGGCCTCGACGGTCTGGCGGCGCTCGGCCAGCTCCTGGTCGAGCTGCTGGCGGCGCTGCACCGCCTCGGCGTGCAACTCGGCCTGGAGGCGGGCCTGGTGCTCGGCGTGCTCCTGGAGGATCCGCTGGGTCTGGGCGCGGGCCTCGCGGAGCTCGCGCTCCGCGTCGGAGCGCATCTGGTCGGCCTGGAGCTGTGCGTTGCGCAGCAGCTGTTCGGCCTGGTAGCCGATGTCCGCGTTGTCGTAGGCGGGCCTGGACGCGATGGTGCGGCGCGCCTCGTGGAGCTTGGCGCGCAAGACCTCGACCTGGTAACCGAGGTCCTCGGCGTGCTGGACGGCCTTCTCCCGCTCGGTCTTCAGCCGGTCCATCTCGGCTTCGAACCGCGAAAGGTGGTCGTCGTCAGCCCGGTGGCTCTCCTGGCGTTCGTAGCCCCGCACTGCGCGGTCCCATCCGTCCCCTGGTCGCGAACTCTCTTCGTACGGGCACCGTCCGCCCGCGGACGGCCCCCCGGGGAATGGTGTCAGATCGATTGTCCGACGACGACGCCGCGGCACGGCCCCGATCCGGCCCCGGCCCGGAGCCGCCCACTCTACCGGGCCGGGAATACGTCGGGTCAGTGCTCCGCTGAGGAGGGGTCAGCCGACGTGACGAGCTCGGTGAGGACCCCGTGACAGTCCTTGGGGTGCAGGAACGTGATGCGGGAGCCCATGGAGCCGATGCGCGGCTCGTCGTAGAGGACCCGTACGCCCTTGCCGCGGATGGCGTCGGCGTCGCCGTCGACGTCCGCGGTGCCGAAGGCGATGTGGTGGACGCCCTCGCCGTTCTTGGCGAGCCACTTGCCGACGGCCGAGTCCTCGCGGGTGGGCTCCAGGAGCTGGAGGTAGGAGGCGCCGCCGTCGGACGTCTCGTTGATCTTGAGCATGGCCTCACGGACGCCCTGCTCCTCGTTGACCTCGGTGTGGAAGACCTCGAACCCGTACGTGGCACGGTAGAAGTCGACGGTCTTGTCGAGGTCGAAACAGGCGATCCCGATGTGGTCGATTCGCGTCAGCATGGCACCAGTGCAGCGCTCCGGAGGTGGTTACGCAACGTGCGCGCCATCACACCGGCTGCCCGGTGACCCGGCCCCGTACCGCTCAGTACATTGGCGGTAAACCCTCGTTCACTCCTCAGCCCCAGGCTGGAAGGGGATCGTGCCTCATGTCTGGAACGACCGGTACCACCTCCGTCATCGTCGCGGGCGCCCGTACGCCCATGGGCCGGCTGCTCGGCTCGCTGAAGTCCTTCTCGGGCGCCGACCTCGGCGGCTTCGCGATCAAGGCAGCACTCGACCGGGCCGGGATCGGCGGCGACCAGGTCCAGTACGTGATCATGGGACAGGTGCTCCAGGCGGGCGCCGGGCAGATCCCCGCCCGCCAGGCCGCCGTCAAGGCCGGCATCCCCATGAACGTGCCGGCGCTGACCGTCAACAAGGTCTGCCTCTCCGGTCTGGACGCGATCGCGCTGGCCGACCAGCTGATCCGCGCCGGTGAGTTCGACATCGTCGTGGCCGGCGGCCAGGAGTCGATGACCAACGCCCCGCACCTGCTGCCGAAGTCCCGTGAGGGCTTCAAGTACGGCGCGATCGGGATGCTGGACGCGATGGCCCACGACGGTCTCACCGACGCCTTCGAGAACATCGCCATGGGCGAGTCCACCGAGAAGCACAACTCCCGCCTCGGCATCGCCCGCGCCCAGCAGGACGAGATCGCGGCCCTGTCCCACCAGCGCGCCGCCGCCGCGCAGAAGAACGGCCTGTTCGAGGCCGAGATCACCCCGGTCGAGATCCCGCAGCGCAAGGGCGAGCCGGTGGTCTTCGCCAAGGACGAGGGCATCCGCCCCGAGACGACCGTCGAGTCGCTCGGCAAGCTGCGGCCCGCGTTCGCCAAGGACGGCACGATCACGGCCGGCACCTCGTCGCAGATCTCGGACGGCGCCGCCGCCGTCGTGGTGATGAGCAAGGCCAAGGCCGAGGAGCTCGGTCTGGAGTGGATCGCCGAGATCGGCGCGCACGGCAATGTGGCGGGTCCGGACAACTCGCTGCAGTCCCAGCCGTCCAACGCCATCGCGCACGCCCTGAAGAAGCAGGGCCTCACCGTCGACGACCTCGACCTGATCGAGATCAACGAGGCGTTCGCGGCGGTCGCCGTCCAGTCCATGAAGGACCTCGGCGTGTCGCCCGAAAAGGTGAACGTCAACGGTGGCGCGATCGCCCTGGGCCACCCCATCGGCATGTCGGGTGCCCGTATCGTCCTGCACCTGGCGCTGGAGCTGAAGCGGCGGGGCGGAGGCACCGGCGCCGCGGCCCTGTGCGGTGGCGGCGGCCAGGGCGACGCCCTGATCATCCGCGTGCCCGGCAACTGACTGAACCCGAGGAGCTCTGTACGTGATGGTGGACGTCCCCGCACTGGTCGCCCAGGCACGGGAGGGCCGGCCGCGCGCCGTGGCCCGGCTGATCTCGCTGGTGGAGGGGGCGTCCCCACAGCTCCGTGAGGTGATGGCGGCGCTCGCCCCGCTCACCGGCGGCGCCTATGTGGTGGGCCTGACCGGGTCGCCCGGCGTCGGCAAGTCCACGTCGACGTCGGCGCTGGTCTCCGCGTACCGCAGGGCCGGCAAGCGGGTGGGCGTCCTGGCCGTCGACCCGTCGTCGCCGTTCTCCGGCGGCGCGCTGCTCGGCGACCGCGTCCGGATGTCCGAGCACGCGTCGGACCCGGGCGTCTACATCCGTTCCATGGCCACGCGCGGCCACCTCGGCGGCCTGGCGTGGGCGGCGCCGCAGGCGATCCGCGTCCTGGACGCGGCGGGCTGCGACGTGGTCCTGGTCGAGACGGTCGGCGTCGGGCAGTCCGAGGTGGAGATCGCCTCGCAGGCGGACACGTCGGTGGTGCTGCTGGCCCCCGGCATGGGCGACGGGATCCAGGCCGCCAAGGCGGGCATCCTGGAGATCGGTGACGTGTACGTCGTGAACAAGGCCGACCGGGACGGCGCGGACGCGACGGCCCGCGAGCTGAACCACATGCTCGGCCTCGGCGAGTCGCGTGGGCCGGGCGACTGGCGGCCGCCGATCGTCAAGACGGTCGCCGCCCGGGGCGAGGGTGTCGACGAGGTGGTCGAGGCGCTGGAGAAGCACCGCGCCTGGATGGAGGAGCGCGGTGTGCTCGCCGAGCGCCGCCGGGCCCGTGCCGCCCACGAGGTGGAGACGATCGCGGTCACGGCGCTGCGCGAGCGGATCGGCGACCTCCACGGGGACCGCCGTCTGGAGACGCTGGCCGAGCGGATCGTGGCGGGCGAGACCGACCCGTACGCCGCGGCGGACGAACTGGTCGCGGGCCTGACGGGCAACTAGCCGGTCCGGCGGGCCACACAGCGCGGATCACCGGCGCGGGGTCCGGCGGGCCACACAGCGCGGGGTCCGGCGGGCGAACCGGCGCGGGTCCGGCCGTCGAACCGGCTCGTCTCGCGCACGGGAACGGCCGAGGGCCGGGGGTTCGCCCCCGGCCCTCGGCCGTTCGCCGCGCTACGGCCTGCCGCGCAGCCCCCGGAGCTGCTCCGCGACGGGCAGCAGCGAGGTGTGCAGCTCGCCGAGCGCCTCGGCGGGCAGCAGGTCGATGAAGTGCTTGCGCACGGATTCGACATGGTGCGGGGCGACCTTCCGCATGGTGTCCATGCCGTGCTCGGTGAGGACCGCGTACAGCCCGCGCCGGTCCGACTCGCAGTTCTCGCGGCGGACAAGTCCGGCGTTCTCCATGCGGGTGATCTGGTGCGAGAGCCGGCTCTTGGACTGCAGGGTCGCCGAGGCCAGGTCGCTCATCCGCATCCGCCGCTCGGGGGACTCCGAGAGGTTCACCAGGATCTCGTAGTCGTTGTTGGTCAGGCCGAACGGCTGGAGGTCCTTCTCCAGCTGGTAGGTCAGCAGTCTGGTGACGTCCAGATAGGTACGCCACGCGCGCTGCTCGGTATCACTCAGCCAGGGGATGGCCGTCTCGGTCTCCATATATGGATTCTACCTAAGATGTTGAAAACTGGACGAGTTTGGGTGACGCCGGGCCGCACCCGTCCCCCGTCCCCGCTTCTGCCCGACAGGGGCGCAGACGTTCGAGTGCGTCACACTCCGCAGACTACCGCTCACAGCCCGAAGCGGCGCTGGAGGTCCCCCAGCTGTCCGGGAAGACGCGGTACGGACCCCGCCGCACCATGGCCGGAACCATGCCCCGCCGGCGCTCCGCCGCCCGGGACGCCCGGCTCGTGCGGCACCGCGCCCGTCGCCTGCTCCGGCATCAGCGTCTCCGTCGACTGGAGCAGCACCGTCCCGGCGCCCACGAACTCGAACTGGTGCTCCTCGCCCGACGCCCCGCCGATCCCGGTCAGCGCCCGCAGGCCGCCCATCACGCCGCTCATGTAGCCGTGGTCGTAGTGGTGGCACGGCGAGGGGCAGTCCGCCCAGCCCACCAGCGCCTGCGGGTCGACCCGGATGGGCGGCTCCATGAAGACCACCGGGCCGTTCGACGCGGCCACGAACTTCCCCGTGCCGATCAGCGTCAGGAAGCCCGGCACGATCGACTGCTTCAGCGCCAGCGACGGCTGGAACGCCAGCAGGTTCCCGGCCCGGATCGTCAGGTTGCCGTCGTCCAGGTCGTACGAGTTCACATCGAACGCCCGGTCCGCGAGCAGCATCTTGCCGCTGCCCTCCGCCACCACCCAGTCGCTCGCGTGCAGCGGCGAGTGGAAGCTCGTCCGCACCAGCCGGTCCAGCCTGCCGTGCCCGATGCCGTTGAAGTCGATGCGCCCGTAATAGGCGATCATCTTCCCCTTCTGCAAGAACCACTGGGATCCCTTGAGCTCCACGCAGAACGTGTAGGAGTCGACGTTGTCGTCACTGGGCAGCGACACGGGATCGAACACCACAGACGTCACAGCTTCTCCTCCGAGGCCTGCACGTACACCGCACCACTGCCGCTCAGCTCCAGCTGGAACGCCTCGCCTGAGCCGCGCCCCACCATGTCGCGCCAGCCCAGCGCCGTGGAGAGCTTGTTCCGTACGTCGCCGTGGTGCGCGACGTACGCCTGCGGGTCCACATGGACCGGCCGGCCCGGCGTGACGGGCAGCTCGATGACGCCGCCGTGCGCCATCACCGCCACCGCGCCGTGCCCCTTCAGGGTCGTGGTGAAGAGCCCCTGCCCGGTCACCTGACCGCGCACCATGCCCATCACGCCGCCCTGCGAGCCCATGAACATCGTGCCCTGCTCCAGCGTCCCGTCGAACGCCAGCAGCCGGTCGGCCTCCACGTACAAGGTGTCACCGCTCAGCCGGATCACCTGCACATGGTGCCCGCCGTGTCCGAACATCACGGTGCCGTCGCCCTCGACCGTCATCAGCGGCGCGGCCTCACCGGCGGCCCGGCGGCCGATCATCGCCATGACACCGCCCTGACCACCGGTCAGGTTCGGCGTGAAAGTGACGTCCCCCCGGTACGCGAGCATCGCGCCGCGCTGGCTGAACATGCGCTGTCCCGGCACGACGGTGGCCTCGACCATCTTCGAGTTGATCTCGCGGAACGGCATCAGACGTCACCCCCCACCGTGTTGCGCTCGCTCGGCTGCACGTACACCAGGCCGTCGCCCTCGAAGCGGATCTGGAACGCCTCGCCACCGCCCTCACCGATGAACGTGCGGAACGTCACACCGGACTGGAAGCTCTGCTGGAGGTCGCCCTGATGGGCTACGTACGCGCCGGGGTCCACGGACAGCGGGTACTGCGGTGTCACGCGCAGCACCACCGCCGGCCCGTCCGACATGATCGCGACCTGCCCGGAGCCCTCGGCGGTCGTCGTGAACAGCCCGTTCCCGGTGGCGCCGCCGCGCAGCCCGGTGAACGAGGTCCCCGTCCTGAGCCCCCCGTCGGCACACAGCAGGTTGCTGGCCTCCACCCACAACTTCTCGCCGGTCAGGGCGAGCAGGGTGATGTCGGAGGCCCGGTCGGCGAAGTAGCAGGTGCCCTGCCCCCTCACCTCCATCACTTCCATCTGCTCTCCGGTGAGCCGGCGGGTCACCATCCCGCGGATGCCCTCACCGCCGCCGCTCATCTTCTTGAAGGCCATCTGGCCGTCGTACGCCACCATCGAGCCGTTCTTGGCCTTGACGGCGTCGCCGGTCATATCGACGGCGAGCACTTTGCTGCCTTGGAGTCGGAACATTGCCACGCCCCGAAGGTAACCGGTGGACCGGCGCGTCGACAGAGCCCGGGGGAGGAACCCGACCCTGACAAAGAACGGGCAAAGCCGCCTGCCACAATGTGTACGGCGCATGTGAGCGCATTCACAAGATCGCCCGACCGTTCCGACGCCGAAGGTGCCTGCCCGTGGACATCAAGACCGCCTCCTCCCTCCACCGCCTGCGACTGGTCTCCGCCCCGGAGGCCGTCTCCTTCATCCTGCTGCTGGTGTGCTCGGTGCTGAAGCGCACGACGGAGTTCAACGCGGTCCCGGTCATGGGCGCCGTCCACGGCGTGCTGTTCATCCTGTACGTGCTCTTCTGGCTGGACGCCTGGAACCGCACCAAGTGGGACCTGAAGACCGCCGCCCTCTACTTCGTCCTCTCGGTCCTGCCCTTCGGCGGCTTCTACGCCGAGCGCAGGCTCAAGCGCGACGCCCAGAACGCCGTCATCGCCGCGCGCGCCCGCCGCGAAGGCGTGGTGGAGGCGTGATCGTCGCCTTCTCCGTCACCCCGCTCGGCGTCGGTGACGAGGTCGGCGCGTACGTGGCCGACGCGGTCCGCGTCGTCCGCGAGTCGGGCCTGCCGAACCGTACGGACGCGATGTTCACCTCCGTCGAGGGGGAGTGGGACGAGGTGATGGACGTGGTGAAGCGTGCCGTCGCCGCGGTGGAGGCGCGCGCGCCGCGCGTCTCCCTCGTCCTCAAGGCGGACATCCGCCCAGGCGTCACCGACGCCCTGACGTCCAAGGTGGAGACGGTGGAACGCCACCTGTCCGCCTGAGACGGCCGACGGGGCGGCGCCCCGGCCGGGCGGCGGCCGCGAGCAGGCCCGCCCGCCCCCGGGGCGTCTCCGACGCTCCGTCAGGCACCCCCGTGAAACACACGCCGCGAAGAACCGCCCGCTCGGACGACTCCAGTCGACACGCTGAGGAATGTCCCCTTTTGTGGGGATATAGCGACCTCGCTCGACAGGTGGAGGCACCGTGCGGTCGGAGGCCTACGACTACGACACCTACAGCCGTCTCGCCGGACCACTGACGGAACCCGACAGGGTGGCCTACACGGTCCAGTACCGCAGCCTGCTCTCCAAGGAGCCGCACCGAATAAGAGCCGTGCTGCTGATGGGCCTCGCGCCCGTCCTGTCGGCGATCCTCCTGGCGTACCTCGTCTGGCCCACGCACTGGACCCGGCGCGAGGGCGGCGACCGCTGGCTCGTCGTCTTCGACACCGTCATGCTCGTGTCGATCGGCCTGATCTGCCTCTTCATGCTGATCAACGTCGTCTCGATCGCCCACGCCACCCTCGTCGCCCGCGACCCCGTACCCGTCTTCCCCGAGCGCGCCACCCGTGTCGCGTTCCTCACCACCTACGTCCCGGGCAAAGAGCCCCTCGCGATGGTCCGCGCCACCCTCGAAGGCGCCGTCCGGCTGCGCCACCAGGGCAAGCTGCACGTCTGGCTGCTGGACGAGGGCGACGACGACCAGGCCAAGGCGCTCTGCGCGGAGCTCGGCGTACGCCACTTCACCCGCAAGGGCGTCCCCGAGTGGAACCGTGACAAGGGCGTCCACAAGGCGCGGACCAAGCACGGCAACTACAACGCCTGGATCGCCATGCACGGCCGCGGCTACGACTACTTCGCCTCGGTCGACACCGACCACGTCCCGCTCCCGGACTTCCTGGAGCGGATGCTCGGCTACTTCCGCGACCCGGACGTCGCCTTCGTGGTCGGCCCCCAGGTGTACGGCAACTACGCCTCACCCGTCACCAAGGCCGCCGAGTCGCAGCAGTTCCTCTTCCACGCGCTCATCCAGCGCGCCGGCAACCGCTACCGGGCGCCCATGTTCGTCGGCACCAACAACGTCGTACGGGTCAGCGCGATCCGCCAGATCGGCGGCCTGTACGACTCCGTCACCGAGGACATGGCCACCGGCTTCGAGCTGCACCGCCGCAGGAACCCGCTGACGGGCCACTACTGGCGGTCGGTCTACACCCCGGACGTGCTCGCCGTCGGCGAGGGCCCCGCCTCCTGGACCGACTTCTTCACCCAGCAGCTGCGCTGGTCCCGCGGCACGTACGAGACGCTCATCAAGCAGTACTGGAAGGCCCCCTTCCGCGTACCGCCCGGACGGCTCCTCAACTACACGCTCATGCTCGTCTACTACCCGATGACCGCCGTCAACTGGTTCCTCGGCGTCCTCAGCTGTGTGCTCTACCTCTGGCTCGGGGCCTCCGGCACCCAGGTGTCGTCGTCGGTCTGGCTGATGCTCTACAGCGACGCCGCGGCCCTCCAGATCTGCCTGTACCTGTGGAACCGCCGCCACAACGTGTCGCCGCACGAACCGGAGGGCTCCGGCGGCGTCGCCGGCATGGCGATGTCCGCGCTCTCCGCGCCCGTCTACCTCAGATCGCTCTGCTCGGCGCTGCTGCGCACGCGGGGCGGCTTCGTCGTCACCCCCAAGGGCGGGGAGACCAGCCCCGACCGGCTGCTGACCTTCCGCATCCACCTCTGCTGGGCCGCCGTGCTCATCAGCGCGCTCATCGCCTCCGTCCACTTCGACCACACCCACGCGGCGATGCGCACCTGGGCGGTCCTCGCCCTGCTCGTCTCGCTGGCACCGGTCTCCGTCTGGACCTGGACCTCGCTCCAGGAGCGCCGGGCGCGCCGGGAAGGCACCCGCCCCCACGCCGTCGGGTCCACACCGGGGGAGGAGCCCGAGCCCGCTCTGGCCACGACCACAGGAGGGAACTGATCCATGCCCTACCGGCCGTCGAAGAAGTTCAAGAAGACGCTGCTGGGCGGCGGAGCCGTGGTCGTGCTCGCCGGGCTCAACGCCCCGGCCGCGCTGTCCTTCGCCGAGGAGAAGTACCACGCCTACAAGATCGCGCAACCCGGCTACAAGGCCAGGTACGGCTCCTGGCAGGAGGTCGACGTCCCCGGCGGCCACCGCCTCAACGCCATCCACGCCGCCCTCCTCCGCACGGGCAAGGTGCTGCTCATCGCGGGCTCGGGCAACAACCAGCGGAACTTCGACGCGGGCAGCTTCAAGACGATCCTGTGGAACCCGGCCGACAACAGCTTCACCGCCGTCGACACCCCCGAGGACTTCTTCTGCGCGGGCCACAGCCAGCTCCCCGACGGACGGCTCCTCGTGGCCGGCGGAACCGCACGCTACGAGGTGCTCGACGGCGAGGTGAAGCGGGCGGGCGGCGCCATGCGGGTGAAGAACGAGAGCCCCGACAAGGCCGTCACCCTCAAGAAGGGCACGGTCTTCCGCTCCCCGTCGGGCGTCGAGTACGTCTCCAAGTTCGATGTGACGGTGCCCAAGGCCAAACGCGACTTCACGATCACGTACTACGCGAGCGGCCGGATGAAGCCCTGGGAGACCAAGGTCACCGCGGCGGAGGCACGGGTCTTCGTCGAAGCGAGGAAGGAGGGCCCCAAGGGCCTCACCACCCAGGCCGCGCAGTACGAGGTGGTCGGCCTCAAGGGCAAGGACGCCGACAACGTCTACGGCCTCGCGCAGAAGCTCACCACCGAGAAGCAGGACTTCCAGGGCATCAAGGCCGCGTACGAATTCGACCCCGCGGCGGAGAAGTACGTTCCCGTCGCCCCGATGAAGGACGCCCGCTGGTACCCGACGCTCGTCACCCTCCAGGACGGCAAGGTCCTCGCCGTCTCGGGCCTCAACGACGTCGGCGACGTCGTCCCCGGCGACAACGAGATCTACGACCCCGCGACCAAGAAGTGGAGCAAGGGCCCCTTCCGCTACTTCCCCACCTACCCCGCCCTCTTCCTCACCCAGGGCGGCAAGCTGTTCTACACCGGCTCCAACGCCGGATACGGCCCCGCCGAAAAGGGCCGCATCCCCGGCGTGTGGGACCTGAAGAAGAACGTCTTCCAGGAGATCCGCGGCATCGCCGACCCCGACCAGCTGGAGACCTCGGCCTCCCTGCTGCTGCCGCCGGCGCAGGACCAGAAGGTGATGGTGCTCGGCGGCGGCGGCGTCGGCGAGTCCGCGCTGTCCACGGCCCGCACGGCCATCATCGACCTGAAGTCCGAGAGCCCCGTCTTCCGCGCGGGCCCCAGCCTGCCCCAGGGCACCCGCTACCTCAGCAGCGTGCTGCTCCCCGACGACACGGTCTTCACGACCGGCGGATCCCGCGACTACCGCGGCCGCAGCGGCAGCGACATCCTCAAGGCCCAGTTCTACGACCCGGAATCCAACACCTTCCGGGAGGCGGCCGACCCGACCGTCGGCCGCAACTACCACTCGGAGGCGCTGCTCCTCCCGGACGGGCGGGTCGCCACCTTCGGCTCCGACCCCCTGTTCGGCGACAAGGACAACACCAAGCTCGGTACGTTCGAGCAGCGCGTCGAGGTGTACACGCCGCCCTACCTCCACGGCGCCGAGGGGAAGCGGCCGGTGCTCGGCGAGGGGCCGCGCGAACTCGACCAGAACGGCCGGGCCACGTTCCGCACGAAGGACGCGGCCAGGATCACCAAGGCGCGGCTGATGCGCCCGAGCGCCGTCACCCACACCACGGACGTCGAACAGCGCTCCATCGAGCTGAACCTGACCAGGACGGAGGACTCGGTGACGGTGGAGGCGCCGCTGGACCGGACGGTCGTGCCGCCCGGCTGGTACATGCTGTTCGTCCTGGACGGGGAGGGGCGCCCGTCCGTGGCGAAATGGCTCCAGGTCGACTGACGGAGGCGGGCCCGGCGGGCGGGGCGGTGGTGGCCGCCGTCCGGGAGGCCGGCGGGCGGCGGCGGTCGGCGGGCGGTGGGGGGCGGGCGGTGGGGGGGGGGGGGGGCGACGGGCGGTGGGGGGCGACGGATGCGGCGGTCAGCGGGCTCGGCGGGCGAGGCCGAGCGCGTACTCCGGCCACCAGGTGCCCGCCGCCGGGCCGCCCCGGCACGGGCCGTCCGACTCGCCGGGCCGCTTGATCCACAGGTACGCGTCCACCAGCGTGTCACCCGTCCGCAGCGTGGGCGGCGTACCGAGCGCCCGGCCCGGCGGGTTGCACCACGCCTCCTCGCCGTCACCGGGCAGCGGGCCCGCGCCGTTGCGGCTGGTGTCCACCGTGAAGTGGGCGCCGCCCAGCAGCCCGGACAGCTCCGTGCCGAACGCCTCGACCGTCTCGTTCGTCTGGAAGTTGGACACGTTGAGCGAGAACCCGTCCGCCCGGTCGATCCCCGCCCGCCGCAGCGGCTCGACCAGCTTGCCCGCGTCCTTGATCCAGGCGGGGTTGCCCGCGTCCAGGTACACCGTCGTGTTCGGCTGCCGCTTCAGCCGCGCCACCGCCTCCGCCAGCAGCGTGTACCGCTCGTCGTGGCTCTGGGCCGGAGTGCAGCCGTCCACGAGGTGCGGCACGGCGTCCGGCTCCAGCACCACGATCGCGGTCGCGTCGCCGATGGCACCCGCGAACGAGTCGATCCACTGCCGGTAGGCCGCCCCGTCGGCGGCGCCGCCCGCCGAGTAGAGTCCGCAGTCCCGGTGCGGGATGTTGTACGCGACGAGGACCACCGTCCGCCGCTCGCCCGCCGCGCCCCGCACCGCCTTCTCGATCTGCGGTACGGGATCGTCGCCGGCCGGCCACACCGCGGCGGGGCGCTCGGAGATCCGCCGCAGGACCTTCGCCTCCTCGTGGCGGCCCCCGGCCTCGTACTCCTTCACCTGACGGGCGGCGGGACTGCTCGGGTCGACCCAGAACGGGGAGCCGGCCGAGGGGGCCGCCTCGCCCCGGCCGGGCGCCTTGACCCTGCCGGAGTCGGCCGGGGACGCGGCGCCGTCCCCGCCGGACGCGCAGCCCGCGACGGCCAGCACGGCGGCCAGCGCCAGGGCGGTGAGAACACGGGACGATCTGCGGCCGGACATCCAGCCCCCTCGAATGACTGATCGGACAGGCCCGGACATCGTGACATAACGGTCACACGGTGTGGTGGCGCGACACCGCGGCGACCGGAACGGCCCCCGGCGCGGCCGCGGCGGTGCCCCGGCGCGGGCAGACCGAGGGACCGAGGAGTGAGACCGGGCTGACCGGAATATGACCAGTCGGTAAGGTCATGGGCGTGCCGAAACCGCTCAGTCTCCCGTTCGACCCCATCGCCCGCGCCGACGAGCTCTGGCAGCGGCGCTGGGGGCCGGTCCCCTCGATGGCGGCGATCACCTCCATCATGCGCGCCCACCAGATCCTGCTGGCCGAGGTCGACGCCGTGGTCAAGCCGTACGGACTGACCTTCGCGCGGTACGAGGCGCTGGTGCTGCTCACCTTCTCCAAGGCGGGCGAGCTGCCCATGTCGAAGATCGGCGAGCGCCTCATGGTCCACCCCACGTCCGTGACGAACACCGTCGACCGGCTGGTCAGGTCCGGCCTGGTCGGCAAGCGCCCGAACCCCAACGACGGGCGCGGCACCCTCGCCTCCATCACCGACAAGGGCCGCGAGGTCGTGGAGGCGGCCACGGCCGACCTGATGGCCATGGACTTCGGGCTCGGCGCCTACGACGACGAGGAGTGCGGCGAGATCTTCGCGCTGCTGCGCCCGCTGCGGGTGGCGGCGGGGGACTTCGAGGAGAAGTAGCGCCGCGACCCGGCGAGGGGGGTCGCGCGAAGATCGCCCGGAACGGGTGGTTACGCTCGATGCCATGAAATCCAGCGTGCTGACCCGTTACCGGGTGATGGCCTATGTCACCGCCGTCATGCTGCTCGTGCTGAGCACCTGCATGGTTTTCAAGTACGGGTTCGACATGGGCGAGGACGTGACCTTCATGGTCTCCCAGACCCACGGCGTCCTCTACATCATCTACCTGGTCTTCGCCTTCGACCTGGGTTCCAAGGCGCGCTGGCCGTTCGGCAAGCTCCTGTGGATCCTGCTCAGCGGCACCATCCCCTTCGCCGCGTTCTTCGTGGAGCGCAAGGTGGCCCGCGAGGTCGCGCCGCTGATCGCCGGCGCCGCGTCCGGGCCCGCTCCCGTCAAGGCGTAACAGGCCGTCCGACCGTCACGCACGAGGTGTGTGGCGGTCAGCCATCGACATTTACTAGGACGTCCTAGTAAATTCGAGGTATGGACGCTGACGCCATCGAGGAAGGCCGCCGACGCTGGCAGGCCCGCTACGACGCCGCCCGCACGCGCGACGCGGACTTCACCACGCTCTCCGGCGATCCCGTGGAGCCGGTCTACGGGCCGAGGCCCGGTGACACCTACGACGGCTTCGAGCGGATCGGCTGGCCCGGTGAGTACCCCTTCACCCGGGGTCTGTACCCGACCGGCTACCGGGGCCGCACCTGGACCATCCGCCAGTTCGCCGGGTTCGGCAACGCCGAGCAGACGAACGAGCGCTACAAGATGATCCTGGCGAACGGCGGCGGCGGCCTGTCCGTCGCCTTCGACATGCCGACGCTCATGGGCCGGGACTCCGACGACCCCCGCTCGCTCGGCGAGGTCGGCCACTGCGGTGTCGCCATCGACTCCGCCGCCGACATGGAGGTCCTCTTCAAGGACATCCCGCTCGGCGACGTCACCACCTCCATGACGATCAGCGGCCCGGCCGTCCCCGTCTTCTGCATGTACCTGGTCGCCGCCGAGCGCCAGGGCGTCGACCCGTCCGTGCTCAACGGCACGCTCCAGACGGACATCTTCAAGGAGTACATCGCCCAGAAGGAGTGGCTCTTCCAGCCCGAGCCCCATCTGCGGCTGATCGGCGACCTGATGGAGCACTGCGCGGCCGGCATCCCCGCGTACAAGCCGCTCTCCGTCTCCGGCTACCACATCCGCGAGGCGGGCGCGACGGCCGCGCAGGAGCTGGCGTACACACTGGCCGACGGGTTCGGCTACGTCGAGCTCGGCCTCTCCCGGGGCCTGGACGTCGACGTGTTCGCCCCCGGCCTGTCCTTCTTCTTCGACGCGCACGTCGACTTCTTCGAGGAGATCGCCAAGTTCCGCGCCGCGCGCCGGATCTGGGCCCGCTGGATGAAGGAGGTCTACGGCGCGCGGAGCGACAAGGCGCAGTGGCTGCGCTTCCACACCCAGACCGCGGGTGTCTCGCTCACCGCGCAGCAGCCGTACAACAACGTCGTACGGACCGCAGTCGAGGCCCTCGCGGCGGTGCTCGGCGGCACCAACTCGCTGCACACCAACGCCCTGGACGAGACCCTCGCCCTGCCGTCCGAGCAGGCCGCGGAGATCGCGCTGCGCACCCAGCAGGTGCTGATGGAGGAGACCGGCGTCGCCAACGTCGCCGACCCGCTGGGCGGTTCCTGGTACGTCGAGCAGCTCACCGACCGCATCGAGGCCGACGCCGAGAAGATCTTCGACCGGATCAAGGAGCGCGGCCTGCGCGCCCACCCCGACGGGCAGCACCCCATCGGGCCGATCACCTCCGGCATCCTGCGCGGCATCGAGGACGGCTGGTTCACCGGCGAGATCGCCGAGTCCGCGTTCCGCTACCAGCAGGCCCTGGAGAAGGGCGACAAGCGGGTCGTCGGCGTCAACTGCCACCACGGCTCGGTCACCGGCGACCTGGAGATCCTGCGGGTCAGCCACGAGGTCGAGTGGGAGCAGGTCCGGGTGCTCGGCGAGCGCAAGGCCCGTCGCGACGACGCCCGCGTGCGCGCCGCGCTCGACGCCATGCTGGTCGCGGCGCGGGACGGCGGCAACATGATCCCGCCGATGCTCGACGCGGTCCGCGCGGAGGCGACGCTCGGCGAGATCTGCGGCGTCCTGCGCGACGAGTGGGGCACCTACACGGAGCCGCCCGGCTTCTAGCGGCCCCCGAGGAGCCCCCCGGGACTACGGCACTTCGCCCGGCGGCCCGTCGGAAACCCCGTCGCACCTGCGGCTTCCGGCGGGCATGCTGGGCGCATGCGCATCGAGATCAGGGAAGCCACCCCTGAGGACTGGCCGGCGATCTGGCCGTTCTTCCACACCATCGTCGCCTCGGGCGAGACCTTCACCTTCCCCACCGGCCTGGGGTTCGAGGACGGCCGCGACTGGTGGCTCCTGAAGGCCCCCGCCCGTACGGTCGTCGCCATCGCCGTCGACGTGGACGGCGGGGCCGCCGGGGACGGGGCGGGCACCGTCGTCGGCTCCGCCAAGATGAACCCCAACCAGGCGGGCAACGGCGCGCACGTCGCCAGCGCCAGCTACATGGTCGACCCGGCGCACGGCGGCCGGGGTGTCGGCCGGGCGCTCGTGGAGCACACCCTGGAATGGGCGCGGGCCGCCGGGTTCCGGGGCATGCAGTTCAACGCGGTCGTGGAGACCAACGAGCACGCGGTACGGCTCTACGAGGACCTCGGGTTCCGGGTGGTCGGCACGGTCCCGGACGGCTTCCGCCACCCGGCGCTGGGATACACGGGGCTGCACATCATGTACCGGGCGCTCTGACGCCGGGCTCCGGGGCGGGGCGCCGGGGCGCCGGTCAGGCCCGGGACACGGCGCCGAGCCCGCCCATCAGGAGCGCGGTGAACCGCTGGACCCACTCGGCGTCGACGGGCTCCGCGCTGACCAGCGCCCGGTGGACCACGGCGCCCGCGATCACGTCGAAGATCAGGTCGTCGGTGCCGCCTGCCGCCCCCGGGTCGGGGGGCGCGGGCAGCTCGCCGCGGAGCTGGGCGCGTCTGCGGCCCTCCTGCACCAGCCGCTTCTGCCGGTCCACGATGGACGCGCGGATCCGTTCCCGCAGCGGGGCGTCACGGGTGGACTCGGCGACCACGGCCATCAGCGCCGTCTTCGTCTCGGGGCGTTCGAGCAGCTCGGCGAACTGCCGGACCACTCCCTCGATGTCGGCGGTCAGGCTGCCCCGGTCGGGCAGTTCGAGCTCGTCGAAGAGGACCGCGACGGCGTCCACGACGAGCTCGTTCTTGCCGGCCCAGCGCCGGTACAGGGTGGTTTTGGCCACTCCGGCGCGGACGGCCACGTCCCCCATCGACAGCTTGGACCAGCCGAGTTCGACCAGGGCGGCGCGGGTGGCCTCCAGGATGGCCTCGTCCGCCGCGGCGCTGCGCGGGCGTCCGGGCCGGCTCGGGGTGCCGGCGGGGCCGGTGGGGCGGCTACGGCTGCACATGACGGACGACCATACCGGCGAGTAGGTCCGACGCCCCGGACCCGTACGTGTGAGCCAGTTCACGCGTCGGGCCCGCCATGGCCCCTCGGCTTCGAGTTACGCTACGAGCCGTAGCGAAAGGCCGTGATGGTCCCGGGTGGACGTCCCGGGGCAGGCCGCAGCGACGACCACAGGCGCCGAGTGGGGACCCGGCGCCGCGGCCGTGCCGGATCGCGTGGACGCGCTCCGGCCACGGCTTGTGCGATGGCTTACCGGTTACGTGCGCGGAAGGGGGAGGATGTACGCATGCAGCCTAGGAACATGTCCATGAGCGGCGTCGTCGACCTCGCCGCGGTGAAGGCGGCCGGAGAGGCCAAGGCGAAGGCGGAGCAGGCGCGCGCGCAGGCCGCCCGCGAGGGCGGCGGCGGAGCCGTACCCCCGTCCGCCCTGGTGATCGACGTCGATGAGGCGGGCTTCGAGCGCGACATCCTCCAGCGCTCCGCCGAGGTGCCCGTCGTCATCGACTTCTGGGCCGAGTGGTGCGAGCCCTGCAAGCAGCTCGGCCCGCTGCTGGAGCGGCTGGCCGTCGAGTACAACGGCCGCTTCCTCCTCGCCAAGATCGACGTCGACGCCAACCAGATGTTGATGCAGCAGTTCGGGATCCAGGGCATCCCGGCCGTTTTCGCGGTGGTCGCCGGTCAGGCGCTGCCGCTCTTCCAGGGGGCCGCGCCCGAGGCGCAGATCCGCCAGACCCTGGACCAGCTCGTGCAGGTGGCCGAGGAGCGCTTCGGGCTCACCGGCATCGCGGTCGACCCGGACGCGCGGGCCGCCGGCGGTGCCGGGTCCGGTGAGGGCGCGGACGCGGGTGCCGGCCGGACGGTGCCCGCCGGCCCGTACGACGCCCTGCTGGAGGCGGCGGTCCGGGCGCTGGACGCCAACGACTTCGCCGGCGCGATCCAGGCGTACAAGAACGTCCTGGTGGACGACCCGGCCAACACCGAGGCCAAGCTCGGGCTCGCGCAGGCGGAGCTGCTGGCGCGCGTGCAGGACATGGACCCGCAGCAGGTCCGCAAGAACGCGGCCGACGACCCGGCGAACGTGACGGCGCAGCTGGCCGCCGCCGATCTGGACCTGGTCGGCGGCCATGTGGAGGACGCGTTCGGCCGGCTCGTGGACACCGTGCGGCGCACGGCGGGCGACGACCGGGACACGGCGCGGGTGCGGCTGCTGGAGCTCTTCGAGGTGGTCGGCGGCGAGGACCCGCGGGTGATCTCGGCGCGTTCCGCGCTCGCCCGGGTGCTGTTCTGAGGGGCGTCCGTACGGCACGTCCCGCGCCTGGGTCGCGGCTCGCCGATATGGCGACAGAGTGACAGAAGGCGGCCGCGCTTTGCCAAAACTTGGTGAACGCGGCCGCTGTTACTTGCAGTAAATCAACACCCTCTTTATGTCCGGCTATCGCCGATGAAATCACCTTCTGTCGAACTGGCGGGTAGCACCCTGAGTGCCCGCGCGACGGCGCCCCGTCGCAGCCTGTTTATCGAGCCGTTACTAGCGGGTAACGAACCCCCTTGTGCACCGGCCCGGAATGCACCACGATCGGCGACGCTCGGTCCAATACCGCACCAGCCCGGCAACCAGTCGCGCACGGCGGCTGTTGGGTCCCCACCGAGTGGGCCGGCGGCGCAGTGACGCCGGCCGTGGACAGGGGGGTTCCTGCTGACCGGCAGGGCCTGTCCAGCGGGTTGCGCGAACGCGTGGCCAGTGGTTGTCGCTCGGGGGTGATCGCCGGTGATTCGGACGCTGCTCGCGCCTGATCCACGTGCGCTTCCCTTCCCGAGGACGTAGCACTTCTCCCATCCCAGGACGGGCCCCTGGGCCCCTCCGGAGATGTACGTCCGAGAAGGAGGAATCTATGCAGTCCCAGGTTCGTGGTGGGACCAGATGGAAGCGGTTCGCCGTTGTCATGGTGCCGAGCGTGGCCGCGACGGCCGCGATAGGCGTCGGTCTCGCACAAGGCGCGCTCGCCGCGTCGTTCGCGGTCTCCGGCCAGGAGTTCAAGGTCACGGCCGGCCACCTCGAAGGTACCGGGTTCGCCCAGTACGGCGGCGTCGACATGGGGTACGCCGACCTCAAGGAGGGTGACAAGGTCGTTCCGCGGCCGGTCGCCATCTCCACGTTCAAGCACGCCGAGATCACCAAGATGTGCCAGTCGGTGGTCACGCCTGACGTACCGGTCTTCGGCAAGATCACGCTGAAGCTGACGGCCGGCAACAAGTCCCCGGTCGTCGCGGACAACCTGTACCTCGACGTCACCGACCTCGACGCCGATGCGACGTTCACCAACATCGACATCGGTATCGCGGCCAAGCACACCGACGACAAGGGCATCGGCAAGGGCCCCGCCGTCAAGGACGCGAACATCAACCACAACGGCTTCGCCCAGCAGGCGGACCGTGCGGTGCTCACGGACGTGAAGCAGAAGGCGTGGGCGACCACCGCCGGCACCTTCAAGCTCAGCGGTCTGAGCATGCGCCTGCACAAGGGCGATGGCCCGGGCGTTGAGTGCTACTGACCGGTGAGTCATCGCGGGCGGGCGTGGATGCCCACGGTAGTCGCGCCCGCCCGTGTCCCTCTCCACACAGCAAAGCAGTTCCAGGGAGCTTTCCATGAGCGCCGAGTCACCGGGGCAGAACGAGCACTACCTTCGCGTCGTCAAGCGGCGCTTCCGTGACTGGCGGGGCGGCCGTCCCTTCTGGGCGGGCCTGTTCACCCTGCTGGGCGGGATCCCCATCGCCTACTTCCCGTACGCGACCCTCAAGCTCGGGCACATGACCCTGTCGATGGCGACGACCGCCGGCGCGGGGTCGCTCATCATCGGGGTGCTGCTGGTCACCCTGGGCCTGACCATGTGGTTCCAGCAGGTCGTGCGGGTCTTCGCGGGTGTCGCCGCGATCCTGCTCGCGCTGGTCTCCATCCCCGTGGCCAACCTGGGCGGCTTCGTCATCGGCTTCCTGCTGGCCCTGATCGGTGGAGCCCTCTCCATCGCCTGGGCCCCCGGGGACCCCGAGGCCGAACCCGCCCGCCCGGCCGAGCCCGCGGGCCCGGCCCCCGGCGCCACGGTGCCGGATCACAGGGTCCCGGGTCACGGCGAGGACGTGTACGAGACCGAGAAGACTGTCGACGCCAACGGCGGGAGGAACAGTGCGGGGTGATGAGACTCGGCCGGAGACGGCCGAGGACGAGCCGGCTCCGGTGCGGAGAGGCCCGCGTCACGCGGCCCCCCGCAAGTCGTTGCTGACCAGGCTGCACGCTCCGGCCGGCAAGGCGATAGCCCTGGCCGCCATGCCCACCGCCGTCCTCGTCGGTCTCGGCCTCACGCCCAGGCTGGCCATCGCCGACGACAAGGACATCCCGTTCGCGCCGGGCCCCTGTGTGACGCGGTCCGACGAACCGGACGCCTCCGCGTCGCCGACACCCTCGCAGACCCCGTCGGCCAAGCCGTCCCCGAGCGCCACAGCGCCGGCCGGCCAGGACGGCGACCAGGGTGACGACGGCAAGGGCGACGACGGCAAGGGCGACGGCGGCGAGCCCGACCCGTCCGCGAGCCCGTCGGCGGGCGAGACGGCCGGGACGTCCCCCGTGCCGAACACCGGCACCAAGCCGGGACCGACCGCCACCCCGACCCCGACCCCCACGCCCACCGCGACGCGGAACCCGCTCGACCCGCTGGGCGTCGGCGACACGATCAAGGACTTCTTCGACGGCCTGGGCGGCAAGGAGGCGGCCGCCGAACCCGCCGCCGGCAGCACGGCCGCGGACGAGCCGGCACCCCAGCCCTCCGCGCCGTCGCCGGAACCGACCACCGACCCCACCGTCGAGCCGGACACCGACCCGGTGACCAGGCCGGTGACCAAGCCGGTGGGCGACGCCGCGGACCGGACGAAGGAAGCCATCCAGGAGGCGGCCGACAAGGCCGGCGCCACCGTGCGCGAACTCCCCGAGGACGTCAAGGGACTCGACCCCAAGAAGGACGAGGACATCCCGGACGGCGCCAAGCCGCGCTTCCCCTGCCCGACCGCGGACCCCGAGGCGCTCGCCGCCGCCGACCAGGAGCCCGGCCTGCCGCGGCTCCCGGACGAGCCGTGGCGGCTGGAGAGCACGATGCTCACCCTGCGCGGGCTGAAGTACCACGGCATCGTGGAGGTCACCACGGGCAGCGGCGCGACCAAGAAGGTCCTCAAGTTCACCGCGTCCGAGGTGGACATCAAGGACCTGCACCAGCTGACGGTCCACTCCCCGGGACGTACGGGCCACGTCACCTCGCGGCCCGGCTCGACGTCCACGATCCGGGGCGGCACGGTGACGATGTACACCGAGGAGCTGAAGGGCAACCTGTTCGGGATCATCCCGATCACGTTCAGCCCCGCGACGCCGCCGCCGCTCGACGTGCCGTTCGCGTTCTTCACGAACGTCAAGGTGACCCAGGCCGGCCAGTTCGGCGGGGACCTGACGGTGCCGGGGCTGCGCAACTTCATCGAGAGCTGACGGAGCCGGAGCGGGTCGGGACCCGGCGGACCGGTTCCGGAACCGGCGGACCGGTCCGGGAGCCGGGCGAACGGCCGCGGGCCGCACCCCTCGGGAGGGGCGCGGCCCGCTGTCGTACGCCGTCACGCCGGTGACCCGGCCCGTACGGGGCTGACGTGGCGTCAGTCGCGCTGGCCGCCGCCCAGGTGGTGGACGCGGACCATGTTGGTGGTGCCGGGAACGCCGGGGGGCGAACCGGCCGTGATCACCATGGTGTCGCCCGCGTTGTAGCGCTGGAGCTTCAGCAGCTCGGCGTCGACCAGCTCCACCATGGCGTCGGTGTTGTCGACGTGCGGGACGACGAAGGACTCGACGCCCCAGCTCAGGGCGAGCTGGTTGCGGGTGGCGACGTCCGTGGTGAAGGCCAGGATCGGCTGCTCCGCGCGGTAGCGGGACAGGCGGCGGGCCGTGTCACCGGACTTGGTGAAGGCGATCAGGGCCTTGCCGTTGAGGAAGTCCGCGATCTCGGCGGCCGCGCGGGCCACCGAGCCGCCCTGCGTCCGCGGCTTCTTGCCGGGAACCAGCGGCTGGAGGCCCTTGGAGAGCAGCTCCTCCTCGGCCGCCGTGACGATCTTCGACATCGTCTTGACGGTCTCGATCGGGTACGCGCCGACCGAGGACTCGGCGGACAGCATGACCGCGTCGGCCCCGTCCAGGATCGCGTTGGCGACGTCGGACGCCTCGGCGCGCGTCGGACGCGAGTTGGTGATCATCGACTCCATCATCTGGGTCGCGACGATCACCGGCTTGGCGTTGCGGCGGCACAGCTCGATGAGCCGCTTCTGCACCATCGGGACCTTCTCGAGCGGGTACTCGACGGCTAGGTCGCCGCGGGCCACCATCACGCCGTCGAACGCCATCACGACGTCCTGCATGTTGGCGACCGCCTGCGGCTTCTCCACCTTGGCGATGACCGGGACGCGGCGGCCGACCTCGTCCATGACCTTGTGGACGTCCTTGACGTCGTTGGCGTCCCGGACGAAGGACAGGGCGACCATGTCGCAGCCCATCCGCAGCGCGAAGCGCAGGTCCTCGACGTCCTTCTCGGACAGGGCCGGCACGTTGACCGCCGCGCCGGGCAGGTTGATGCCCTTGTGGTCGGAGATGACACCGCCCTCGACGACGATGGTCTTCACCCGGGAGCCGTCGACCTCGACGACCCGCAGTTCGACGTTGCCGTCGTTGATCAGGATCTGGTCGCCCTTGGAGACGTCGCCCGGCAGGCCCTTGTAGGTGGTGCCGCAGATGGACTTGTCGCCGGGGACGTCCTCGACGGTGATGGTGAACTCGTCGCCGCGGACCAGCTCGACCGGTCCCTCCGCGAACGTTTCCAGACGGATCTTCGGACCCTGGAGGTCGGCCAGCACGCCCACGGCGTGTCCGGTGTCCTCGGCCGCCTTGCGGACGCGGTGGTACCGCTCCTCGTGCTCAGCGTGGGATCCGTGGCTCATGTTGAAACGGGCCACGTTCATGCCGGCCTCGATGAGCGCTTTCAGCTGCTCGTAGGAGTCGACGGCGGGGCCCAGTGTGCAGACGATTTTGGAACGGCGCATAAGGCGATCCTATCGGTTTGTTTCAGTGCGGAATATTCCGTCTGGTGGAATGTACAAATGGGCGGTGTGCCGCTCAGTCGAGTTCCCGTTTCGGGGTGTTTCGCGCCCTCTCCGGGGCGTCAGTCATTTACCAGTGAGTAGGTTTGCGTCGCGATTTCCAGCTCCTCGTCCGTCGGCACCACCGCCACCGCCACCCGCGCGTGCTCCGGCGAGATCAGTCGCGGTTCGCCGGACCGTACGGCGTTGAGCCCGGCGTCCACCGACAGGCCCAGGCCCTCCAGGCCGGCGAGGGCAGCTTCCCGCACCTGCGCGGCGTTCTCACCCACACCCGCCGTGAACGCCACCGCGTCCACCCGGCCGAGCACCGCGTAATAGGCCCCGATGTACTTCTTCAGCCGGTGGATGTAGATGTCGAAGGCCAGCCGGGCGCGCTCGTCGCCCCGGTCGATCCGCCGCTGGATCTCCCGCATGTCATTGTCGCCGCACAGCCCCACCAGACCGCTCTTCTTGTTCAGCAGGACATCGACCTCATCGGCCGACATTCCGGCGACGCGCTGGAGGTGGAACGTGACGGCGGGATCGACGTCGCCCGAGCGGGTGCCCATGACCAGTCCCTCCAGCGGGGTCAGGCCCATCGACGTGTCCACGCACCGGCCCCCGGCCACCGCCGAGGCCGAAGCCCCGTTGCCCAGGTGCAGCACGATCACGTTCACCTCGGCCGGGTCCCTGCCGAGCAGCCGCGCGGTCTCGCGGGAGACGTACGCGTGCGACGTGCCGTGGAAGCCGTAGCGGCGGATCCGGTGCGCGTCCGCGGTCTCCGTGTCGATCGCGTACCGGGCCGCGTACTCCGGCATGGTCGTGTGGAACGCCGTGTCGAAGACCGCCACCTGCGGCAGGTCGGGGCGCAGCGCCCGCGCGGTGCGGATCCCGGTGATGTTCGCCGGGTTGTGCAGCGGCGCCACCGGCACCAGCCGCTCCACCTCGGCCAGCACCTCGTCCGTGACGACCGTCGGCGCGGAGAACCGCAGGCCGCCGTGGACCACCCGGTGGCCGATCGCCGCCAGGTCGGGGGAGTCCAGGCCCAGGCCGTCGGCCGCCAGCTCCGCCGCGACCGCCTTCAGCGCGGCCGTGTGGTCCGGAATCGGAGCCGTGCGCTCACGCTTCTCCCCGCCGTCGCCGAGCGGGGTGTGCACCAGCCGCGAGGTGGCCTCGCCGATCCGCTCCACCAGCCCCACGGCCAGCCGCGAGCTGTCGCGCATGTCGAGCAGCTGGTACTTCACCGACGACGAGCCGGAGTTGAGGACGAGGACGCGGGTCGCGCTGGTCACGGATGCGGTGCTTTCTGTGGTGGGGGCGGGGGTGGGGGCGGGGACGCGGGAGGTCATACGGGGCCGGCGGCAGCGGCGGCCGGGGCGGCAGCGGCCGGGGCGTCGGCCGCGCCCGGAGCGTCGGCGGCCGCCGGGGACGCTCCGGCGACCGGCACCGCCTGGGCCTGGATCGCGGTGATCGCGACCGTGTTGACGATGTCGCTGACGAGCGCGCCGCGCGACAGGTCGTTCACCGGCTTGCGCAGGCCCTGGAGCACGGGTCCCACCGCCACCGCGCCGGCCGAGCGCTGCACGGCCTTGTAGGTGTTGTTGCCCGTGTTGAGGTCCGGGAAGATCAGCACGGTCGCCTGGCCCGCCACCTCCGAGTCCGGCAGCTTCGTGGCGGCGACGGACGGCTCGACGGCCGCGTCGTACTGGATGGGCCCCTCGATCCGCAGCTCCGGGTGCGCGGCCCGCACCAGCTTCGTCGCCTCACGGACCTTGTCGACGTCCGCGCCGGAGCCCGACGTTCCCGTCGAGTACGACAGCATCGCGATCCGGGGCTCGACGCCGAACCGGGCGGCCGTGGCGGCCGACTGGACCGCGATGTCGGCGAGCTGCTCGGCGTCCGGGTCGGGGTTGACCGCGCAGTCGCCGTACACGAGCACCTTGTCGGCCAGGCACATGAAGAAGACCGACGAGACGATCGACGCCTCCGGCTTGGTCTTGATGATCTCGAACGCGGGGCGGATCGTCGCGGCCGTCGAGTGCACGGACCCTGACACCATGCCGTCCGCCAGTCCCTCCTGCACCATCAGCGTGCCGAAGTAGTTCACGTCCGACACCACGTCGTACGCCAGCTCCACCGTCACGCCCTTGTGGGCGCGCAGCCCCGCGTACCGCTCGGCGAACCGCTGGCGCAGTTCCGAGGTGGACGGGTCGATCAGCTGCGCCGCTGACAGGTCGACGCCCAGGTCGGCCGCCTTCTTGCGGATCACCTCGACATCGCCGAGCAGCGTCAGATCGCATACGTCCCGCCGGACGATGACGTCCGCCGCCCGCAGCACCCGCTCCTCCGAGCCCTCCGGCAGGACGACCCGGCGGCGGTCGGCGCGCGCCTGCTCCAGCAGCTCGTGCTCGAACATCATCGGCGTGACCCGGCCGCTGCGCGCCACCGACAGCCGGCTCAGCAGGTCGGCGGTGTCCACGTGGCGCTCGAACAGACCCAGCGCGGTCTCCGCCTTGCGCGGGGTCGCCGCGTTCAGCTTGCCTTCGAGCGCGAAGAGTTCCGCGGCCGTCGGGAAGCTGTTGCCGGGCACCGAGATGACCGGTGTGCCCGGGGCGAGGCGCCCGGCCAGGGTGAGGATCTCCTGGCTCGGCTGCTCGTTCAGGGTGAGCAGGACGCCCGCGATGGGCGGCGTACCGGCCGAGTGGGCGGCCAGCGCCCCCACCACCAGGTCGGCGCGGTCGCCGGGGGTGACGACGAGGCAGCCGGGGGTCAGGGCGTTGAGGAAGTTCGGCAGCATGGCGCCGCCGAACACGAAGTCCAGGGCGTCCCTGGCCAGCCCCGAGCCGTCGCCGAGCACGACCTTGGCCCCCAGCGCGTGGGTGATCTGCGCGACCGTCGGCGCGGAGAGGGCCGGCTCGTCGGGCAGCACGTAGCAGGGCACCGGCAGCCGGGCGGCCAGCCGTTCCGCTATCAGCTCGCGGTCCTCGGCCGCCACCCGGTTGGTGACCATCGCCAGCACGTCGCAGCCGAGCCCGTCGTACGCCCGGAACGCGTTGCGCGTCTCCGCCCGCACCGCGTCCGCAGGCTGGCCCTTGCCGCCGACGACCGGGATCACGGAGGCGCCGAACTCGTTGGCCAGCCGCGCGTTGAGCGCCAGCTCGTCGGGGAGCTGCGTACCGGCGAAGTCCGTACCGAGGACGAGGACCACCTCGTAGTCCCTGGCGACCATGTGGAACCGGTCCACCAGCCGGGACACCAGCTCGTCGGTGCCCTGCTCGGCCTGGAGCGCGGACGCCTCCAGATAGTCCATGCCGTACACGGACGCCGGGTCCTGGGAGAGCCGGTAGCGGGTGCGCAGCAGATCGAAGAGGCGGTCGGGGCCGTCGTGCACCAGCGGCCGGAACACCCCCACACGGTCCACCTGGCGGGTCAGGAGCTCCATGACTCCCAGCTCCACGACCTGCCGGCCGTCTCCGCGGTCGATCCCGGTCACGTACACGCTGCGCGCCACGCCATGCTCTCCTGTCAAGCGAGTGCGAACAAAAAACCCCGTTAGGGTCGCATTACCCTCTTGACAATACCTCTGCCACTGGCTAAAGCGCTTTCCGGACGGGTGGTCCGGGAACATCGGGGAACAATGGCCCGGACGAGGGCCGGAAGTCCTTCGGCCCGGCGGCGGTGAGCGGCTCGGCCGCGGTCGCCGTGGGACAATTCGGGAAGGCGCACCCCGGCTTCCGCCCATGCGGACCGGCCCCCGCGAACCCACGACACCTGAGCAGGAGACACAGCACGATGCGTATCGGAGTTCTCACCGCAGGCGGCGACTGCCCCGGCCTGAACGCCGTGATCCGGTCGGTCGTGCACCGCGCGCTCACCGGCCACGGCGACGAAGTCATCGGGTTCGAGGACGGGTTCAAGGGCCTCCTCGACGGTCACTACCGCCCCCTCGACCTCAACGCCGTCAGCGGCATCCTCGCCCGTGGCGGCACCATCCTCGGCTCCGCCCGCCTGGAGCGCGACCGGCTGCGCGAAGCCGCCGAGAACTGCGGCGAGTTGCAGCAGCGGTACGGCATCGACGTCCTCATCCCGATCGGCGGCGAAGGCACCCTGACGGCCGCCCGGATGCTGTCGGACGCCGGGATGCCCGTCGTCGGCGTACCGAAGACCATCGACAACGACATCTCCTCCACCGACCGCACCTTCGGCTTCGACACCGCCGTCATGGTCGCCACGGAGGCCATCGACCGCCTCAAGACGACCGCCGAGTCGCACCAGCGCGTCATGGTGGTCGAGGTGATGGGCCGCCACGCCGGATGGATCGCGCTGGAGTCCGGCATGGCAGGCGGCGCGCACGGCATCTGCCTGCCCGAGCGGCCGTTCCAGGTCGACGACCTGGTGAAGATGGTCGAGGAACGCTTCGCGCGCGGCAAGAAGTTCGCGGTCGTCTGCGTCGCCGAGGGCGCGCACCCCGCCGAGGGCACCATGGAGTACGCGAAGGGCGAGATCGACCAGTACGGCCACGAGCGGTTCCAGGGCATCGGCAACCGGCTCGCGAAGGAACTGGAGAAGCGGCTCGGCAAGGAGGCCCGCCCGGTCATCCTCGGCCACGTCCAGCGCGGTGGCACGCCGACCGCGTACGACCGTGTGCTCGCCACCCGGTTCGGCTGGCACGCGGTGGAGGCCGCGCACCGCCGGGAGTTCGGCAGGATGACCGCGCTGCGCGGCACCGACGTCACGATGGTGCCGCTCGCGGAGGCCGTCACGCGGCTGAAGACCGTGCCCGAGGACCGGATGTTCGAAGCGGAGTCCGTTTTCTGAGGGACGAACGTCCCTCGTTCGACACCGAGCGGTCCCGATCGGCGCCCCCGTGGCCGACCGGGACCGTTCGTGTTCTCGCCGCCACGCGGCCGGTTTCCACTCTTGAGGCCCGTCGGGGATTCAACAAGGCTGGACGCTGTCCCGGACATGTCCCGACGCCGTCCCACACCGTCCGGGACCGAGGCGGAGGGGAGGGAGCGCGGATGGCCGACGGGGAGAGCGCCCCCGACCCACGGGAGGCACGCGACCCCGCCGGGTTCGTCGACCGGTTGCAGGCCCTCAAGGACTGGTCGGGCCTCACCTACCGCGAACTGTCCGCGCGGGCCGACGCGATGGGTGACGTACTGCCCCGCTCGACGGTCGCGAACATGCTGTCCCGTACGACGCTGCCCCGCGAGGAGCTGCTCAGCGCGTTCGTCCGCGCGTGTGGCGCGGGCCCGGCGGAACTGGAGGTGTGGCTGAGGGTCCGCAAGGACCTGGCGGCCCGCCCCCGCCATGACCTCCTGTCCTGGGCGGCCGCCCCGGGCGACCCGCCCCGGGACCCGGACGGCACGCGTACGGGCGGGGAACCGCCCCCCGACCCGGACGCCGACCCCGACCCCGACCCGGACGCCGACCCCGGCCCCGACCCCGACCCCGACCCCGGCCCCGACCCCGGCCCCGGCCCCGGCTCCGGTTCCGGACCCGGGCGGGCGGCCCCGTCGGCCGCCCCGCAGGGCACGGACGCGGACCCGCGCGACGACCGCGGGCGCACGGCGGCCCCACACGCGGAGCCGTGGGACGAGCCGTCCCCGGATCCGCGCGACGAGCCGTCCCCGGACCCGTGGGGCGAGCCGCCTCCGGAGCCGCGCGACGAGCCGCCCCCGGAGTCGCGCGGCCGGCCGCGGCGGGACCTGCGGTGGGCTGTGCGGTGGGGTGTGGTGGCGGGGGTGTGCGTCGCGACGGTGGTCATCGCCGTCATCACCCTCGTCGTGTACCTGGGCGGCGGCGACGAGGACAGCCACCGGGACGAGGAGGTCGCGGCACCCGTGGCGGGGCCCGTGGCGATCCGGGCCGTGCACTCCGGGCTCTGCCTCAACGAGCGGCCGGGGCAGCGGAGCGGTCAGGTGTACCAGGTGGCGTGCGCCGACGCCGTCGTCCCCCGCTACTCGCTCGTCGCGCTTCCCGGCGGCCTCTGGCGCATCCGGTCGGACCACCCCGACTTCGGCCCCGGCTGCTCGGGCATCCCGGTGGAGGCCGCCGAGGCGGACGGCGCGCCCCTCGTCGACCAGGAGTGCGGCGGGCGCGGCCCCCGCGAGGCGTTCCGCTTCGAGGCGTTCGACGGCGACCGGGCGCGCGGCCACCGCATCCGCGCGGCGTACTCGGAGCTGTGCCTGACCGTGCGGGACGCGTCCCGCGAACCGTGGGCGGACGTGTTCCAGAGCGCGTGCGCGCCCGACGGCGCCGGGCAGGTGTTCCGCCTCGACCCGGCCGGGCGGTGAGCGGTCAGTTCTGCACGAGCGCCCAGAAGTGGTCGGATATCCGGTCCAGGAACTCCCGGCCCGCCTCGCCGCCGCTGCCGCCGGAGTCGCCCCAGCTGAAGGTGGCGACCATACGGGCGTGGTAGTCGGCGTGCAGCTGCTGGAGCGCGCCCTCCAGCCGGCCCCGGTCCATCGGCACCAGCTTCGCGGCCGCCTTGACGTACGCCTGCCAGCGCGTCGTGGCCGCGTCCCGCAGCACCTCGGTCAGCTCGGCGTCCCGTCCGGTGGCCGAGAGCAGCTCGCGCGGGCCGAGCGCGAGCACATCGGCGAGCGCCGCCGTCTGGCGTTCGTTGCCGCGCCAGCGCCCCGACTCCTCCATCCGCTGGTACGCCTTGACGTCGACGCCGACCCGGCGCGCCAGGTCGTCGGGCGCGATGCCCCGGGCCATGCGGTGTTCCCGCAGCGTCGTCGCGGCGGCCAGCAGCTCGCCGGGCGAGCACCACAGCACGCCCGCGAGCGCGGTGAGCTCGCGCGAGTCCGGGGCGGCGACGCCGCGCTCCCAGGAGACCACCATGTCGGGTGTCACATGGAGCCCGTACTGGGCGCGCAGGCCGTAGGCGACATGGCCGGGGGCCATACCGAGGGCCTCGCGCAGCCGGCGCGCGGCGAGCGCGTTGAACGGCGGGGTGGGGTGGGCGGAGGAGGAGCGGGGAATGGGGTGCACGCGCACAAGGTAGGAGGCGATGGTGACATCTGGCTACGGTGGGTTCACCCAACGTCAAAAGTCGTAGGAACGTCCAGATCGCCCCTACTCGTCAGTAAATTACCGACTGGTCGTGATCCAGCGGTACTGGAGCTCGGGCCGGCCGATCTGCCCGTACTGCGGGCTCCGCTCCGCCCGCCCGGCCGTGACCAGGTGTTCCAGATAGCGGCGCGCGGTGATCCGCGAGATCCCGACCGCCGTACCCGCCTCGGTGGCGGTCAGCCCCTCGGGGCTGTCCCGGAGCGTCCGCGTGACGGCGGCGAGCGTGGGCGCGCTCAGGCCCTTGGGCAGCGAGGCGGGCTCCGGCGTACGGAGCGTGGCGAGCGCCCGGTCCACCTCGTCCTGACCCGCCGCCTCCCCGGCGGCCGCGTGGAAATCGGCGTACCGCGTGAGGCGGTCCCGGAGGGTGGCGAAGGTGAACGGCTTCAGGACGTACTGGACCACGCCGAGCGACACCCCCTCGCGGACGATCGCCAGGTCGCGGGCCGAGGTGACCGCGATGACGTCGGCGGAGTGCCCGGCGGCGCGCAGCGACCGCAGCAGATGCAGCCCGTGCCCGTCCGGCAGGTACAGGTCCAGGAGGATCAGGTCGACGGGCGTCCGCTCCAGGAGCCGACCCGCCGCCGTACGCGAGTGGGCGACGCCGACGACGTCGAAGCCGGGCACCCGCCGTACGTACAGGGCGTGCGCGTCCGCCGCGACGGGGTCGTCCTCCACCACCAGCACCCGGATGCTCATGACGGCACCTCGCCCGTGACGCTCCCGGCGACGGCGACGGCGGTGGCGGTGTCCCCGCGAAGGGAGCCCGTGCCCCGGCCGGCGGCGTCCGCGACCCCGGCGCTCGCGTCCCCGGTCCGCGCCCGCGCCGGGGAACCCAGCGGCAGCCGTACGGTGAACTCCGCGCCGCCGTCCCGGCCCCGGCCCAGCGCGACCGTGCCGCCCGCCCGCCGCGCGGCCTGCCGGACCAGGGCGAGCCCGAGCCCCCGGCCCGCGCCGCGGGTGGACCAGCCGCGTTCGAACACCGCCTCGGTGTCGTCCGCCGGGACGCCGGGCCCGTTGTCCGCGACGCCCAGCAGCAGTTCGCCCCCGTCCGTACGCGCCGTGACGGTGACCCGCGCCCCGCCCGCGCCCTGCGCCGCCTCCACCGCGTTGTCGATCAGGTTGCCCAGCACGGTCACCAGGTCCCGCACGGGCAGCGTCGGCGGCAGCACCCCGTCGTCGATCCGGCTGTCGCCGGTGAGGACCAGTTCCACGCCGCGCTCGTTGGCCTGCGCCGCCTTGCCCAGCAGCAGCGCCGCCAGCACGGGTTCGGCGACCGCGTCGACCACGCGGTCCGTCAGGGCCTGCGCCAGCTCCAGTTCGGCCGTCGCGAACTCGACGGCCTCGTCCACGCGGCCCAGTTCGATCAGCGACACCACGGTGTGCAGCCGGTTCGCCGCCTCGTGCGCCTGCGCGCGCAGCGCCTGCGTGAAGCCGCGTTCGGAGTCCAGCTCACCGGCGAGCGCCTGGAGTTCGGTACGGTCCCGCAGGGTGACCACCGTGCCACGCCGCTCGCCGCCGACGACCGGGCGGGTGGACACCACGAGCACGCGGTCGGCCGTCAGGTGCGGCTCGTCCACGCGCGGCTCGGACGCCAGCAGCGCCCCGGTCAGCGACGGGGCCAGACCGAGTTCGGCGACCGGGGTGCCGACCACGTCGTGGTCGAGCCCGAGCAGTTCCCGGGCCCCGTCGTTGATCAGCGCGACCTGTCGGCGCCCGTCGAGCATCAGCAGTCCCTCGCGTACCGCGTGCAGGGCGGCCTCGTGGTAGTCGTGCACCTGGCTGAGTTCGGCGGCGTTCATACCGTGGGTGTGCCGCCGCAGCCGGGCGTTGATCACATAGGTGCCGGCCCCGCCCAGCGCCAGCGCCGCGCCCGCCATCCCGAGCAGCGCGGTGACCTGCCGGCGCACCTGCTCGCTGATCCGGTCGATGGTGATGCCCGCGCTGACCAGGGCGACGATCCGGTCCCGGTCCCACACGGGCGTCACGGTCCGCACGGAACGTCCGAGCGTCCCCTCGTACGTCTCCGTCAGCGTGTCGCCCCGCTGGGCCTCGGCTATGTGGCCGAGATACGTCTTGCCGATCCGGTCCGGCTCCGGGTGCGTCCACCGCTTCCCGTCCGGGGCCATGATCACCACGAAGGTCACCCCGGCCTCGCCGGTGAGCGCGTCGGCGTACGGCTGGAGGGCCGCCGTCGGGTTGTCCGAGCGGACGGCCGCCACGACGGACGGCGAGCGGGCGACGGCGGTCGCGGTGGCCGCGGCCTGGCGGCGCGCCGTCTCCTCGGCCTGGGCGCGGTCGGTGACGTACACGAAGACGGAGCATCCGGCCACGATCGCCGCCACCAGCACGACCTGCATCGCGAAGAGCTGGCCGGCGAGGCTGCGGGGGAGGGCCCTGAGGCGGACCCGGTGGCGGGGAATGCGCATGCGTGCAGTGTGCCTGTCCGAAATCGTCTGAACGACCCCCGCGCCACAGTCTGGACGAAAGCGTGAACGAAACGAACGCAACGGTGACCGGCGTCACAGGCGTGATGGATAGTCGCGGGGATCCACCGGGACGTGGAGCGAACTCGACGAGGAGGACCCCGTGGCCGCACGACGGGACCGTACCCACTATCTGTATCTGGCCGTCATCGCCGCGGTCGTGCTCGGCATCGCCGTGGGCTTCGCCGCCCCCGGCGTGGCCGTCGAGCTGAAGCCGCTCGGCAGCGGATTCGTCAGCCTGATCAAGATGATGATCTCCCCGATCATCTTCTGCACGATCGTGCTCGGCGTCGGTTCGGTGCGCAAGGCCGCGAAGGTGGGCGCCGTCGGCGGACTGGCCCTCGGCTACTTCATGGTGATGTCGACCGTGGCGCTGGCCATCGGTCTGGCCGTCGGCAACCTGCTGGAGCCCGGCTCCGGGCTGCACCTGACGGAAGCGGCCCGGGAGGCCGGCGGCAAGCAGGCCGAGGGCGCCAGCGAGGGCACCGTCGACTTCCTGCTCGGCGTCATCCCCAAGACCCTGGTGTCCGCCTTCACCGAGGGCGAGGTCCTCCAGACGCTGCTGGTCGCGCTGCTCGCGGGCTTCGCGCTGCAGGCGATGGGCGCGGCGGGGGAGCCGGTGCTGCGCGGGATCGGGCACATCCAGCGGCTGGTCTTCCGCATCCTCGCGATGATCATGTGGGTGGCCCCGGTGGGCGCGTTCGGCGCGATCGCCGCCGTGGTGGGCTCGACCGGCATGGACGCGCTGAAGTCCCTCGCGGTCATCATGATCGGCTTCTACGCCACCTGCGTGGTCTTCGTCTTCGTCGTCCTCGGCGCGCTGCTGCGGCTGGTGGCCGGCATCAACATCCTGTCGCTGCTGCGGTACCTGGGCCGGGAGTTCCTGCTGATCCTCTCCACCTCCTCCTCGGAGTCCGCTCTGCCGCGGCTCATCGCGAAGATGGAGCACCTGGGTGTCAGCAAGCCGGTCGTCGGCATCACCGTGCCGACCGGCTACTCCTTCAACCTGGACGGCACCGCCATCTATCTGACGATGGCCTCGCTGTTCGTCGCCGAGGCGATGGGCGACCCGCTGTCGCTGAGCCAGCAGATCTCGCTGCTCGTCTTCATGATCATCGCGTCGAAGGGCGCGGCGGGCGTCACCGGAGCCGGTCTGGCCACGCTGGCGGGCGGTCTGCAGTCGCACCGGCCCGAGCTGGTGGACGGTGTCGGCCTGATCGTCGGCATCGACCGGTTCATGAGCGAGGCGCGCGCCCTGACGAACTTCGCGGGCAACGCGGTGGCGACCGTCCTCGTCGGCACCTGGACCAAGGAGATCGACAAGGAGCGGGCGGCGGAGGTCCTCGCCGGCCGGGTGCCGTTCGACGAGAAGAACCTGGTGGACGACCACGCTCCGGCCGCCGCGCCGGAGTCCGGCACCGCCGTCGAGGCGGCCGGGCAGGCGCCCCAGCCGGCCAGGGTCTGACGGCTGGACGGTGCGGGCCGCGTGGGAGCGTCAACTCCCGCGCGGCCCGCGCTTCTTGGCCGTACCGCCGGTAACATGAGCCGACATGGCATGTGCATGCCTCCCATGCCCCGTGCTCTCCCCGGTCCTCGTGGCACGGTCCCCGTGTCACGGCGCTTTCGAAGGGACGGTCCCATGTCACGTCGTCCGGCGGTCCTCGCCCTCGCCCTCGCCCTCGGATTCACCCTCGGCCCGGCACCCGGCTCCACCGCCCGGGAGGCCGCGCCCGCCGGGAGCGCCGCGCCCGCCGCGGCCACCGCGCTCCGCGACGTCGTGCTCGTCGGCAACAGCGCCGACGGCACGGTGAGCTTCCTCGACTCCCGTACGTACCAGAACCTCGGCACCCTGGACGTCGCCGCTGACCGGGCCGCGCTGATCGCCGCCATGGACCCCGTCCGCCGTGCCGCGTACGAGGTGGTCAGGCAGCAGGCGGGCGGGGACAAGTTCGTGGACGACGCCCATGTCTCACCGGACGGGCGCACCCTGTACGTCTCGCGCGGCAACCTCGGCGACGCCGCCGCGTACGACATCGCCAGCGGCCGGCAGCTCTGGCGTACGCACCTCGACGGACTCAAGGCCGACCACGCCGTGCTCTCCGCCGACGGGCGCACCTTCGTGGTGTCGGCGATCACGGCCGCCAAGGCGCAGACGCTCGACACGGCGACCGGGCGGATCACCGGGGAGTTCGCGACCGGCACGTACCCGCACGAGAACATGTATTCGGCGGACGGCTCCCGGATCTACAACATGTCCATCGGTGTCACCTCCCTGCCCAGGGCCCTTGACTTCCTCAAAGGCACCAAACAGGTGACGGTGGCCGACGCCGCGACCCTGAAGGTGATCCGGAAGTACACCTTCGGCAAGGGCGTCCGCCCGGCCGTGATCACCCCGGACGGAAAGACGATGTACGCCCAGCTCTCCTATCTCAACGGCTTCATCGAGTACGACCTGGAGGCCGGACGCACCGTCCGCACGGTGGAGATGCCGTTCAGCGCGGCGGCCGCGGCCATGAAGCCCGACGACTATCCGCAGAACTCGGCCCACCACGGCATGGCCATGAACGGGACCGAGGACAAGCTCTGCGTGGCGGGCACCATCGACGACTACACGGCCGTCGTCTCGCGCCCCGGCCTCACCACGGACGGCTTCGTCCACTACCCGCAGGGCTCCCTGCCGTACTGGTCGGTGACCGGGCCAGGCGGCACGCACTGCTTCGTCACGCTCTCCGAGCGCGACGAGGTGTCGGTGGTCGACTACCGCACCGCGAAGGAGGTCGCCCGGGTGAAGGTCGGCGACTACCCGCAGCGCGAACGCGCGGGCCGGGTGGCCGCGGAAGCCCTGGCGGGGCTGACGCCCCAGCGCTGACGGGACCGTTCCGGGCGCGGGCACCGTCCCGCGCCCGGAACCGCCACCCCGGCGGGACCCCGCGAGCGCTGCGGGATCCCGAGCGCACAAAAATCCCCGGCTTGTCGAATTGACGGCCGGGGTACTCTCACGCGTATATTTGATGTTTCCGTGTGCGCGCAGCACTGAAAGCACACGGGAGTTGAATAACTGCACCGTACCGCGTCGGGAGTGGAATTGTCAACCGGGGAATCCCAGGGATCCGAAGAATTCCGGAACGAACAGCAATTCATCAGCGACCTCTACGCCCGACTCGACGTTCTGCGCGCGCGGGCCGAGGCCGCCGTGCGGGACGCGCTGAAGGACACCGGCACCGGTTTTCAGGCGCGGCTGGAGCGGGACGTCCTCGTCGCCGAACAGTCCGGGCTGCTCGCCGCGTTCGACTCCGGCGAGAACGGGCTCTGCTTCGGCCGGCTGAGGTTCCGTGACGGGCGCGACCACCACATCGGCCGCATCGGCATCCGCGAGGACGACGCCGACCGCACCCCGCTCGTGGTCGACTGGCGGGCCGACGTCGCCCGCCCGTTCTACCTCGCCACCGGACACGCCCCCATGGGCCTGAGCCGCCGCCGCCACATCAGCACCCGGGGGCGCGAGGTCACCGCCCTGCACGACGAGATCCTGGACCTCGACGACACCACCCGCACCGGACACGAGAACCGGGACGCCGACGAGGTCCTGCTCGCCGCCCTCGACGCGGCCCGCACCGGGCGCATGACCGACATCGTGCAGACCATCCAGGCCGAGCAGGACCGCGTCATCCGGGCCCCGCACCAGGGCGTCCTCGTGGTCGAGGGCGGACCGGGCACCGGCAAGACCGCCGTCGCGCTGCACCGCGCCGCGTACCTGCTGTACGCGCACCGCGAGCAACTCGCCCGCCGCGCCGTCCTCATCGTCGGCCCGAACCCGGCGTTCCTCGGCTACATCGGCCAGGTCCTGCCCGCGCTCGGCGAGACCGGCGTCCTGCTCGCCACCCTCGCGGAGCTCTTCCCCGGCGTGCGCGCCACCGGCACCGACACTCCCGAGGCCGCCGAGATCAAGGGCCGCGCCGCCATGGCCGACGTCCTCGCCCGCGTCCTGCGCGACCGGCAGACGGTGCCGCCCGCCGACGCGCCGATCGAGATCGACCACGACGACTACGGCACCCTCCTCCTCGACCGGAACATGGCCGAGGACGCCCGCTGGGACGCCCGCTCCACCGGGCTGCCGCACAACCTCGCCAGGGCACGCTTCACCACCCGGATCGTCGACGCGCTCACCGAGCAGCTCACCGAACGCCTCGGCGCCGACCCGTTCGGCGGGCCGAACCTGCTCGACGCGTCCGACATCGCGCAGCTCGGCAAGGAGATCGCCACCAGCCCCGCCGTGCACGCCGCCGTCGGGGAGCTGTGGCCCGCGCTGACGCCGCAGCGGCTCGTGGCCGACTTCCTCGCCGAACCCGACGGGTACCTGCCCGACGGCGAGGCCGAGTTCGTGCGGCGCGCCACCGGCCCGTGGACCGAGTCCGACGTACCGCTCCTGGACGAGGCGGCCGAACTCCTCGGTGACGACGACTCCGCCGCCCGCGCCGCCGCCGCCCGCGAGCGGGCCGAGCGGATCGCCTACGCGCAGGGCGTGCTGGACGTGTCGTACGCCTCGCGGACGTACGAGTTCGAGGACGAGGAGTCGGAGGTGCTCGGCGCCCACGACGTCATCGACGCCGAACGGTTCGCCGAACGCCACGAGGAGGCCGACCACCGCGGCGCCGCCGAGCGTGCCGCCGCCGACCGCACCTGGGCGTTCGGCCATGTCATCGTGGACGAGGCGCAGGAGCTGTCCGCGATGGCGTGGCGGCTGCTCATGCGCCGGATCCCCAGCCGCTCGATGACCCTGGTCGGCGACCCGGCGCAGACCGGCGACGCGGCGGGCTGCGGCTCGTGGCAGGACATCCTCGACCCGTACGTCGGCGATCGCTTCGCCCACGTACGGCTCGGCGTCAACTACCGCACCCCCGCCGAGATCATGGACGTGGCCGCCCGGGTCCGGCGCGCCGACGACCCGTCCTTCACCCCGCCCCGCTCGGTCAGGTCAACCGGTGTGCCGCCCTGGGAGAGCGTCACCGACGACCTGCCGCGCGGGGTCGCCGACGCCGTCGCGAGCGCACTGCCCACCGAGGGGCGGCTCGCGGTCATCGCCCCCGCCGCGCACCTGCCGGCCCTCGTCGCCGCGCTCCCTGACGCCGCGCACGGCCCGGCCCCCGACCTCACCCGCCGGGTGGTCCTGCTGGAGCCCCGGCAGGCGAAGGGCCTGGAGTTCGACACGGTGATCGTCGCCGATCCCGAGGGGATCCGCACGGCCGGGCCGCACGGTGTCAACGACCTCTACGTGGCGCTGACCCGTGCGACCCAGCGGCTCGGCCTGATACACGCCGCCCGATAGGCCGGCGGGGCCGTCTAGACGGGCTTCAGCCAGACCGTCGCCAGCGGCGGCAGCGTCATCCGGACGCCGTCCGACTCCCGCTTCACGGGGTCGCTGTTCCGGACGCCGCTGCCGCCGTACTCGGGGGCGTCCGTGTTGAGGACCTCCGCCCAGGCGGAGACCCCGTCCGGCGCCCACAGCCGGTAGTCCTCGCGCACCACCGGCGAGAAGTTGGTCACCGCCAGCAGCGGCGTGCCGTGCGCGTCGAACCGCAGGAACGCGAAGACGTTGTCGTCCGCCGCGTCGCCCAGCACCCACTGGAAGCCCTCCGGGACGGTGTCCCGCTGCCACAGCTCGGGCGAGGCGGCGTACACGCCGTTCAGATCGCGGACCAGCTCCCTTACGCCCCGGTGGTCGCCCGCCGAGTGGTAGTCGTCCGCCAGCAGCCACCACTCCGGGCCCTCGACGTGCGACCACTCCGCGCCCTGGGCGAACTCCTGGCCCATGAACAGCAGTTGCTTGCCCGGGTGGGCCCACATGAAGCCCAGGTACGCCCGGTGGTTGGCGCGCCGCTGCCACCAGTCGCCCGGCATCTTCGACACGAGCGCCTGCTTGCCGTGCACCACCTCGTCGTGCGAGATCGGCAGGACGTAGTTCTCGCTGTACGCGTACACCATCGAGAACGTCATCTCGTTGTGATGGTACTTGCGGTGCACCGGCTCCTTGGAGACGTACACCAGCGAGTCGTGCATCCAGCCCATGTTCCACTTCAGGCCGAACCCGAGACCGCCCTGGTCGGTGGGGCGGGTGACGCCCTCCCAGGCCGTCGACTCCTCGGCGATCGTGACGACACCGGGGCAGCGGCGGTAGACGGTGGCGTTCATCTCCTGCAGGAAGGCGACGGCGTCGAAGTTCTCCCGGCCGCCGTGCTCGTTGGGCGCCCAGTCCCCGTACTCGCGGGAGTAGTCCAGGTACAGCATCGAGGCGACCGCGTCGACCCGCAGGCCGTCGATGTGGAACTCCTCGCACCAGTAGACGGCGTTGGCGACGAGGAAGTTGCGCACCTCCGTACGGCCGTAGTCGAACTCCAGCGTCCCCCAGTCGGGGTGCTCGGCCCGCCGGGGGTCGGGGTGCTCGTACAGCGGCGTCCCGTCGAACCGGGCCAGCGCCCAGTCGTCCTTGGGGAAGTGCGCGGGCACCCAGTCGACGATCACGCCGATACCCGCCCGGTGCAGCGCGTCGACCAGCGCCTTGAACTCGTCCGGGGTGCCGAGCCGGGCCGTGGGCGCGTAGTAGGAGGTGACCTGGTAGCCCCAGGAGGGGCTGTAGGGATGCTCGGCCACCGGCATCAGCTCGACATGCGTGAACCCGAGGCCCTTGACGTAGGCGGGCAGCTCGTCGGCCAGCTCGCGGTAGGTCAGACCGGGCCGCCACGACTGCAGGTGCACCTCGTAGACGGAGAACGGCGCCTCGTGGACGGGGCGGTCCCCCCGGTGCGCCATCCACTCCTGGTCGCCCCACTCGTGGTGGGACGCGGTCACCACCGACGCGGTCTCCGGCGGGCACTGGGTGCGCCGCGCCATCGGGTCGGCGCGCAGCGAGTGGCCGCCGTCGGGTCCGGTGATCTCGAACTTGTAGAGGGTGCCCTCGTCGATGCCGGGGACGAACAGCTCCCACACGCCGCTGCGGCCCAGCGACCGCATCGGCAGGCCCGTGCCGTCCCAGAACGTCCAGTCACCGGCGAGCCGCACCCCGCGCGCGTTCGGCGCCCACACGGTGAACCGTGTCCCGGTGACGCCCTGATGGGTCATCACCTGCGCGCCGAGCGCCGTCCACAGCTGCTCGTGGCGGCCTTCGCCGATCAGATGCAGGTCGAGTTCGCCGAGGGCGGGCAGGAACCGGTACGGGTCCAGGACCTCGATCTCCGTCTCGTCGTACGACACCAGCAGGCGGTAGTCGGACGGCGCGGCCGGCAGGGGGAGCACCCCGGAGAAGAGGCCGTCACCGTCGTCGTGCAGCGCGGTCCGCGCCCCGTCCACCAGGACGGAGACCGCGCGCGCGTTCGGGCGCAGCGCCCGGAACGCCACCCCGCCGGGGACCGGGTGCACGCCCAGCAGCCCGTGCGGGTCGTGGTGCTCACCGGCGAGCAGCCGCGCCCGGTCGTCTCCGTCCAGGGGGTGCGCCGGGGCACCGTCGCCCCCGGCGCGCGGCCGGGGCGGCTTGCCGGGCGGGGCCTCCAGTGCGGTGGTCGGGGGCGCGGCCTGCACGCTTCTCGTGGCGGTGGCCGGCTTGCGGGCCGGACGACGGGGGGTCACGGGGAATGGCCTCCTCAGGTTTCGGGGGTCGGGAGGGTCAGGGAGTGGCGGGGTGCCGTGCGGCGAGGCGCCGGATCGCCGCCATCGGGACGTGCAGCCAGTCGGGCCGGTGCCGGGCCTCGTAGACGACCTCGTACACGGCCTTGTCGGTCTCGTACGCGCTGAGCAGCGCCGCGTCCGCGCGAGGGTCGCTGCCGGAGGTCTCCGCGTACCCGGCGCAGTACGCGTCCCGGCAGCGCTCGGCCCACGCCGGATTCCAGGGCCGGCAGGAGTGGGCCGCGTAGTCGAAGGAGCGGAGTATCCCGGCGACGTCCCGCACGGGAGGCTGCGGCCGGCGCCGCTCGGCGAGCGGTTTCGCGGGCTCGCCCTCGAAGTCGATCACCGCCCATTCGCCGTCCGGTGTGCGCAGGGTCTGCCCCAGGTGGAGGTCCCCGTGGACGCGCTGGGCGCGCGGGACGCCGCCGCGGCCGACCCGTCCGGCGACCGCGTCGAACGCGGCGCGCAGCCCGGGGACGTACGGCATGAGCGCGGGCACCGCCTGGGTGGCGGCGTCCAGGCGGCGGCTCATCGCGATGGCGAGGTTCTCGGTCTGCGCCCGGCCGAGCCGGACCGTGGGCAGGGCTCCGGCGAGCGCGGTGTGCACCTCGGCGGTGGCCCGGCCCAGCGCCCGCGCCTCCGCGGTGAAGTCCCGTCCGGTGGCGAGCGCGTCGAGGGCGAGCTGCCAGCCGTCCTGCGAGCCGCGCAGATACGGCTGGAGGACACCGAGGGTGCTGGCGTCCGGGCGGCCCGCCCCCGCCTCGTACCAGGCGACGGGCGCGGGCACCCGGGCGCAGCCGGCCCGGGAGAGCGCGAGCGGCAGTTCCAGGTCGGGGTTGGCGCCCGGGTAGACGCGGCGGAACACCTTGAGGATGTACGCGTCGCCGTACACGAGGGAGGAGTTGGACTGCTCGGCGTCGAGGACGCGCGCGGCGAGCCCGTCCGGGATCGGCACGGTCCGCGAGAACCGCAGCGGTCCGATGGGCCCGGGGGTGCGCAGCCGTTCCAGGAGGAGCGCGGCCAGTCTCGGGTCGCGCAGCCCCTCGTACACGGTGCGCCCGGCGAGCGGGCCGTCCTCGACGTGGCCGATCAGTGCCGGTGCGAGCTGCGGCGGCAGGGTCTCCCGTACGCCGAGGAACACCTGGTAGCAGTCCCCGGCGGCGGGCGCGGCGGCGAGGCCGGGCTGCTGGACGCGGACGAGCAGATGCAGCAGGCCGGTTCCCGCCGTGTCGACGGGCAGCAGTTCCGTGGCGGAGACGAGCGAGAAGCCGGTGACGGGGCGGCCCTTCCCGGCGAACCAGCGCTGGTGGGGCAGCCACGCGTGGAGCAGCGGGACGAGTGACGGCAGCAGAGCGACCGGTGCCCGGGCGGTGGATGCGGTCTCCGACATGGCAGCGCGTCCTTTCCCCGGGTACTACAGAATGCACGGAATGTGCAGAGTGTCCCGGAATGCGGCGATGGCTGTCCGGCTGTGCGGGACGTGTCGGGCGGGGAAGATCCGGATAGACCCGAATCGACGTATGAGGGGGAGAGTTCCCAGGGCGGGGCGTGGGAAACGCCCCGCCCCGAGAACCCCCTCGGCGGGCGGCGCCCGGCGAGCGCCGCCTGACCGGATGTGCTACACGGAGTCGGCCGGGCGTCCCGGGCGCTCGGTACGGGCCGTGGGGCGCGCGGGTTCGCGGTTCTTCGCTGCCTTGCGGGTGTTCGAGGAGGTGGCGCCCGCCTTCGTGGGCAGCGCCCGGTCCTTGCGGAGCCGGAACCAGTAGAAGCCGTGCCCCGCGAGGGTGAGCAGGTACGGCCATTCACCGATGGCGGGGAATCGCACCCCGCCGATCAGCTCCACCGGATGCAGGGTGTTGAACTGGCGCAGGTCCAGCTCCGTCGGCTGCGGGAAGCGCGAGAAGTTGTGCACGCACATCACCAGGTCGTCGCCGTACTCCCGGAGGAACGCCAGCACCGCCGGGTTCGACGAGGGCAGTTCGGTGTAGGAGCCGAGTCCGAAGGCCGGGTTCTGCTTACGGATCTCGATCATCCGCCGGGTCCAGTGCAGCAGCGACGACGGGGACGACATCGACGCCTCGACGTTGGTGACCTGGTACCCGTACACCGGGTCCATGATGGTCGGCAGGTACAGCCGCCCCGGGTCGCAGGACGAGAAGCCCGCGTTGCGGTCGGGCGTCCACTGCATCGGCGTGCGCACCGCGTCCCGGTCGCCGAGCCAGATGTTGTCGCCCATCCCGATCTCGTCGCCGTAGTACAGGATCGGCGACCCCGGCAGCGACAGCAGCAGGGCGGTGAACAACTCGATCTGGTTGCGGTCGTTGTCCAGGAGCGGGGCGAGCCGGCGCCGGATGCCGATGTTGGCGCGCATACGCGGGTCCTTGGCGTACTCCGCGTACATGTAGTCACGTTCCTCGTCCGTGACCATCTCCAGCGTGAGTTCGTCGTGGTTGCGCAGGAAGATGCCCCACTGGCAGCCCGCCGGGATCGCCGGGGTCTTCGCCAGGATCTCCGATACCGGATAGCGGGACTCGCGGCGCACCGCCATGAAGATGCGGGGCATCACCGGGAAGTGGAACGCCATGTGGCACTCGTCGCCGCCGCCCGCGAAGTCGCCGAAGTAGTCCACGACGTCCTCGGGCCACTGGTTGGCCTCGGCGAGGAGGACCGTGTCCGGGTAGGCCGCGTCGATCTCCTTGCGGACCCGCTTCAGGAAGGCGTGCGTCGCGGGCAGGTTCTCGCAGTTCGTGCCCTCCTCCTGGTACAGGTACGGCACGGCGTCGAGCCGGAAGCCGTCGATGCCCAGGTCCAGCCAGAACCGCAGCGCCGACAGGATCTCCTGCTGCACGGCGGGGTTCTCGTAGTTCAGGTCCGGCTGGTGCGAGAAGAACCGGTGCCAGTAGTACTGCTTGCGGACCGGGTCGAAGGTCCAGTTGGACGTCTCGGTGTCCACGAAGATGATCCGCGCGTCCTGGTACTGCTTGTCGTCGTCGGCCCAGACGTAGTAGTCGCCGTACGGTCCGTCGGGGTTCGCCCTGGACTCCTGGAACCACGGGTGCTGGTCGCTGGTGTGGTTCATCACGAAGTCGATGATCACCCGCATGCCGCGCTGGTGTGCGGCGTCCACGAACTCCACGAAGTCGGCGAGGTCACCGAACTCCGGGAGCACCGAGGTGTAGTCCGAGACGTCGTAACCGCCGTCCCGCAGCGGGGACTTGAAGAACGGCGGCAGCCAGAGGCAGTCCACGCCGAGCCACTGCAGATAGTCCAGTTTGGCTGTGATGCCCTTGAGGTCGCCGACGCCGTCGCCATTGCTGTCCTGGAAGGACCTGACCAGCACCTCGTAGAACACGGCGCGCTTGAACCAGTCGGGATCCCGGTCCTTCGCGGGCGTGTCCTCGAACGTGTCGTGGACGGGCTCGTTGACGATCATGATGTGGGTGACCCTCCGATCGGGGGAGACGGTCGCAGGGCGCTGTGGAGTACGAGGATGTGCGCGGGCGTGACGCCCGGCTCTAGGCGCACATAGTTGGCCCTGCCCCAGTGATAGGTGTCACCGGTGAGCTCATCGCGCACCGGTACGGTCTCGTGCCAGTCGAGGCCGAGCTCCGGCATGTCCAACGAGACCGTTGCCTCCTGGGTGTGGTGGGGGTCGAGGTTCGCGACCACCAGAACAACGTTCGAACCCGACCGCTTGCTGTACGCGATGACCGCGTCGTTGTCGGTGTGGTGGAAGTGCAGTGAGCGCAGCCGGCGCAGCGCGGGATGGCGGCGCCTGACCCGGTTCAGCGTGGTGATCAGCGGTGTGATCGTCCGCCCCTGCTGCTCCGCCGCCTCCCAGTCCCGGGGGCGCAGCTGGTATTTCTCCGAGTCGAGGTACTCCTCGCTGCCCGCGCGCAGCGGGGTGTTCTCGCACAGCTCGTACCCGGCGTACACGCCCCAGGTCGGGGAGAGCGTCGCGGCGAGCACGGCCCGTACCTCGAAGGCGGGCCTGCCGCCGTGCTGGAGGTAGGCGTGCAGGATGTCCGGGGTGTTCACGAAGAAGTTCGGCCGCATGTAGGCGGCGGCGTCCCCGGACAGCTCGGTGAGGTACTCCGTGAGCTCCGCCTTGGTGTTGCGCCAGGTGAAGTACGTGTACGACTGCTGGAAGCCGACCGAGGCGAGCGTCCGCATCATCGCCGGCCGGGTGAACGCCTCCGCCAGGAAGATCACGTCCGGGTCGGTCCTGTTGATGTTCGCGATGACCTTCTCCCAGAACACCACCGGCTTCGTGTGCGGGTTGTCCACCCGGAAGATCCGCACCCCGTGGGCCATCCAGTGCCGCAGCACGCGCACCGTCTCGCGGACGATGCCCCGCATGTCCGTGTCGAACGCGATCGGGTAGATGTCCTGGTACTTCTTCGGCGGGTTCTCCGCGTACGCGATGGTGCCGTCCGCCCGGTGGTGGAACCAGGCGGGCCGCTTGTTCACCCACGGGTGGTCAGGCGAGCACTGGAGCGCGAAGTCCAGCGCGACCTCCAGGCGCAGCTCCCGGGCCCGCGCCACGAACGCGTCGAAGTCCTCCAGGCTCCCCAGGTCCGGGTGGACCGCGTCGTGGCCGCCCTCGTGGGAGCCGATCGCCCACGGCACGCCGACGTCGTCCGGACCGGCCGTCAGCGCGTTGTTCGGGCCCTTGCGGTGCGTGACGCCGATCGGGTGGATCGGGGGCAGGTACACCACGTCGAAGCCCATGGCGGCGATCGCGGGCAGCCGCTCGGCCGCCGTGCGGAACGTACCGGAGACCAGCCGGTCGCCCTCGTACCGCGCCCCCTCGGAGCGCGGGAACATCTCGTACCACGACCCGAACAGCGCCCGCTCCCGCTCGACCAGCAGCGGCAACGGCTTGGAGGAGGAGACCAGTTCGCGCAGCGGGTGCCGCGAGAGGGCCTCGTCCACGTCGGCCGCCAGCGCGGCCGCGAGCCGCTCCGTCGGGGCGCGCCGCTCGTCCCGCAGCGCGTCCACCGCCGCGAGCACCGCCTCGCGGCCCTCGCTCTTGGGGACCCCGTCGGCGGCCCGCTCGTACAGCGCCGCCCCCTCCGCGAGGACCAGCTCCGTGTCCAGGCCGGCCGGCACCTTGATCCGGGCGTGGTGCCGCCAGGTGGCGACCGGGTCGCTCCACGCCTCGACCCGGTACGTCCAGCGGCCCTCGGCCGCCGGGGTCACCTCGGCCCCCCAGCGGTCCGTGCCGGGGGCCAGTTCCCTCATCGGGGTGAACGGGCCGGACCGGCCCGACGGATCCGTCAGTACCACGTTCGCGGCGACCGCGTCGTGACCCTCGCGGAAGACCGTGGCGGTGACCTGGAAGGTCTCACCGGCCACCGCCTTGGCGGGCCTTCTGCCGCAGTCGACCAGCGGACGTACGTCCAGTACGGGAATACGACCAATCAGCGAGTTCACAGCATCACCTGAGGGTTGCTTACGGGGTATCGCTCTTTGTAGCTGCTCCGTTGACACATGAGCGTGCGCAGGCATCACCGCTCCTCTCCGGGTTCACTCGGGTGGGCGGGTACCGGAGGAGCCTTCCCACACCCCTCGGGTGGGCAATCCGGGGCCTCGTTAACTACCGGGCCGTAGCCGAACAGCGGAAACCGGCCCCGTTCGGTGTAATTACGGGACCGGTTGCCGTGCCGGGTGTGTCAGGGGCGCGTTCTCACATCGTGGACCGCGCGTCGCGCTCCTCCGGGTCGCTCGTCCAGACCTGCCACGGCTGGCGCGTCACCCACTCCTCGACGGGTGCCGGCTTCACCGACAGGGCCCGCGCCGACGCGCCGCCGTCACCCGCCATCAGCCGCGGATCCGCCCCGGACGCCATGTAGTGGTAGATGCCCGCGACCCCGGCCGCCGCCTCCGCGCCGAGCACCTGTGCGAGACCCTGTTCGAACACGCCGGGGTCCAGCGGCACGTACCGCACGTCCCGCCCCAGGCCCCGCGCGAACGAGGCCGCCAGCTCCTCGCCCGTCAGCGTGCGGTCACCGCCGATGTCCAGGACCCGCCCGTCCACACCGTCCACGGTCAGCGCCGCGTACACCGCCTCCGCCAGGTCCCGGTGCGAGATCCACGCCGTCGGCACCCCGGCCGGCAGCGGATAGGCGAGCACGCCCTCGTTCACCAGCGCCGGGCCGTTCCACGGGCTGAACAGGTTGTCCAGGTACACCGGCGGGCGCAGCACCACCAGCGGCACACCGCTGTCGCGCAGCACCTCCTCCGTGACGCGGCGCGTCTCGAACGCCGCCACCGCCGTCGTGCCCGCCGGGATCCGCGTGTTGGCGTTGTACACCAGCCGGCGCACCCCCGCGTCCCGGGCGGCGGCCGCGATGTTGCGGGCGTAGGCGCGTACCCGGTCCGGGTCGTAGACCAGCGGCATCACGACGGCGGCATGGGTCGCCCCGTCGAACAGTCCCCGTACGGCATGGGCGTCCGCCAGGTCGCCGGAGGCACAGCTCACGCCCGGCAGCGGCGGACGGTCGCCCTCGGGACGACGGGTGAGCGTACGCACCCGGTGCTTCCGCTCGGCCAGGAGACGGGCGACCGCACCGCCCTGGAAACCGGTCGCTCCCACGACAGCGACGCGCATCGGAATGTGATCGGACATATGCCTGAAGGGCCCTTCGATAGGGTGTGACTGCTGCCTCACGGCACCTTTCAGGCTGACGGCGGCGGCTTTGGCCGATCAATTAACAAACCGGGGCGGGGGTTGAAGGATCGTCCATGGACACCGTGGCGCACGAGAAAGACGACCTCCTCAGCGAGCTGCTGAAGCCGCTCCGCCTCACGGGGGTGTTCGACAGCCGCTGGCGCGTCAACGCGCCCTGGGCCATCGAGGGCGACGCCGAGCAGAGCTGCGCGATCCTGCACTACGTCATCGACGGCGGGTGCTGGATCACCGCGGACGGCCAGACGGACCGGCGGCTGCACAGCGGCGACCTCGCCGTCTTCCCCACCGGCACCGCGCACCGGATCTCCGACGAGCCCGAACGGCAGGGCGTACCGCTCAAGGCGGTCCTGCCCGAACGGCACCCCGGAACCTCCCGCGAGATCCGCATCGAGGGCGACGGCCCCGAGAGCAGCCTGCTGTGCGCCGGCCTCCACTACGACTCCTCCGCCGCCACCGGCCTGTACAAGGCCCTGCCGTGGGTGCTCGTCCTCGACCGCTCCCAGGTCGAGCGGGAACCGCTGCTGCGCGACACCCTGCGGCTGCTCGCCGCGCCCGACCGGCCGACAGGACCCGGCGACCGGCTGATCACCCTGCGGGCCTTCGAGATGGCCCTCGTGCTCGCCCTGCGCCCGCTGCTGCGCGAGTTCACCGAGAACCCGTCCTCGCTGCCGGTGCTGCGCCACCCGGGCATCAGCCGCGCCATGGTGATGATCGCGACCCGGTTCGCCGAACCGTGGACCATCGAGTCCCTCGCCCGGGAGGTCGGCATGTCCCGGTCGGCGTTCACCGCCGCGTTCCGCGAACTCGTCGGCGAGGCACCGGCCCGCCATCTCACCGGGCGGCGCATGCAGGAGGCCGCGCGGCTGCTCGGCGAGACCTCCGTACCGCAGTCCGCGGTACCGCAGCGGGTCGGCTACCAGAGCGCCGTCGGGTTCCATCTGGCGTTCCGGAAGTGGTTCGGCAAGACGCCGGGCGAATACCGCACCCATGCCGCGAGTCCCGCCTGACCCGGCACGGGTCACGCCCGACCGGGCGGAATCGGCCGGAATCGGCTGGCCGGTTCTTAAGGACCACAGGACGGACGTTCATTGCCGCAGGTGGGTGGGGCCGGACAGGCTCTGCTCCGGCAATGCCGTTCCGCAAGAGGAGAAAAGGTGACGAGGTCCGGTCAGGATTATCTGGAATCGCTGCGCGACGGCCGCGAGATATGGCTCGACGGCCGGCGGGTCGAGGACGTCACCCGGCACCCGGCCTTCCGGAACACCGCCGCGTCCTTCGCCGGTCTGTACGACCTGGCGCACGACTCGGAGCACACCCCGCTCCTCACCCGGGACGGTGTCCACCGCGCGTTCCACATCCCGCGCGGCTACGAGGACCTGGTCGCCCGGCGTAAGGCGTACAAGGTGTGGGCGGAGGCGAGCTTCGGCTTCCTCGGCCGCACCCCCGACTACATGGCGGGCGGCGCCGCCGGATTCGCCGCGCTGCCGGAGGTGTTCACCGGCGGCACGTACGACGGCGCCGCGAACGCCGTCGCGTACCACCGGCGGCTCGCCGACGGCGACCTGTACCCCGCCTTCACCATCACCAACCCGCAGATCGACCGCACCCGGTCCGCCGCCGAGCAGGAGGAGGACGACCTCGTCGTCCGGGTCGTCGCCGAGAAGGACGGCGGGATCGTCGTGCGCGGCGCCAAGATGATCGGCACGGCGGCCGTCTTCGGCAACGAGGTCGTCGTCGGCACCATCGAACCGCTTGCCCCGCAGGACGTCGAGCACGCCGTCTGCTTCTCCGTCCCGGTGAACACGCCCGGCCTGAAGTTCGTCTCGCGCACCTCCTACGAGGCGCAGGCCCGCAGCGTCTACGACAACCCGCTCTCGGCCCGCTTCGACGAGAACGACGCCCTCCTGGTCTGCGACGACGTCTTCGTCCCGTGGGAGAACGTCCTCACGTACCGCGACGTCGACGCCTCGTTCCGGATGTGGTGGCACACCCCCGCCTACCTCAACTTCACGCACCAGGCCGCCACCCGCTTCTGGACGAAGCTCGAATTCCTCACCGGTGTCGCCATCCTCCTCACCAAGGCCAACAACACCTACCAGCTGCCCCAGGTGACCCAGGTGATCGGCCGACTGCTCGGCAGGGTCGCCCAGGCCAAGGCGTTCGTGCTCGCCGCCGAGGCGTCGTACGAACAGGTCGACGGCGGCCGCGGCGGCGTCGCGCCGGGCAAGGACATCTCCTTCGCGCAGCGCATCATGGCCGGTGAGCTCTACCCGCAGACCCTCCAGGACGTCAAACTCCTCGCCGGAGGCGGTGTCATCCAGCTTCCCGCCTCCGGCGAGGACCTGCTCCACCCGGAGCTCGGCCCGCTCGTCAAGAAGTACATCCGCTCGCCCGGCACCCCCGCCGAACAGCGGATCAAGCTCCTGAAGCTGGCCTGGGACGCCCTCGGCTCCGAGTTCGCCGGACGCCACGAGCAGTACGAGCGCTTCTACCACGGCGCCCCCCACGTCTATCTGACGCAGCAGGCGTGGGAGGGCGACAGCGCGAGCTGCGAGAACCTCGCCCGTGCCTGCCTGGACGGCTACGGCCTGGCGGACACCGCCCGGACCACCGGGGCGTCCAGGTGAGGGGCGCGGCGGTGCGGCGCGGGGCCGAGCGGTGGGGGGCCGAGCGGTCCAGTGCCGCGCTGCGGGGGCCGGCGCGGTCTCGGCGGCCCAGGGCCGTGCGGTCCGGACCCGTTGGACACAGGCCCGTTCGGTGCGGGACCGTGTGGCGCGGGCCGGTGCGGCGAAGGGCGGCGCGGTGAACGGCGCCGCTCCGAAGGCGCGCGCCGCGCTCGCGCTGCTCGCCTCCACACAGCTGCTGCTGATCATGGACACCGCGATCGTCAACGTCGCGCTGCCGTCGATCGGCGACGACCTCGGCTCCGGCTCCGCCGGGCTGTCCTGGGTGGCCAACGCCTTCCTCATCACCTTCGGCGGGCTGCTCCTCATCGGCGGCCGCACCGCCGACCACTTCGGCCACCGCAAGGTGTTCCTCACCGGCCTCGCCCTGCTCGCCGCGGCGTCCGCGGCGGGCGGCCTGGCCGGCTCGGCCGCCGCGCTCGTCGCCGCCCGCGCCGTCCAGGGCGTGGGCGCCGCGCTGGCCGCGGCCGCCGCGTTCGCGCTGCTGCTGGTGCTGTTCCCGGACGGGCCGGGACGGCACAAGGCGCTCGGCGCGTTCGCCGCGATGGGCGGCCTCGGCGGGGTACTCGGCACGGTGCTCGGCGGTGTCCTCACCGACCTGCTGGGCTGGCGCTCCACGTTCTGGCTGAACGTCGCCGTCGCCGCGCTCATCGGACTGCTCGCCCCGCGCCTCATCGGCCCGGGGACACGCGGCGCGGAGCGGCGCTTCGACCTGCTGGGCGCCCTGACCGCCACCGGCGGCCTCGGCCTCGTCGCCTACGCCCTGGTCGGAGCGGGCGAGACCGGCTGGCTCGCCGCCCGGACCCTGGTCGCGGGCGGCGCGGGACTCGCGCTGCTCGCCGCCTTCGCCGTACTGGAGACCCGGGTCCGTCTGCCGCTGGTGCCGCCCGAAGTGCTGAAGCGGCCCGCGCTGCGCCTCGCCAACGGACTGAGCGCCCTCGGCCAGATGGCCATGTTCCCGATGTTCTTCCTGGTCAGCCTCTACCTGCAGAGCGTGCTGCGGTACTCCCCGCTGATCGGCGGGCTCGGGCTGCTGCCGCTCTCGCTGGTCGTCGTCGCCACCGCCCCGCAGACCGGCCGGATCATCGCCGGGTTCGGACTGCCCAGGACCATGACCCTCGGCTTCGGGCTGCTCGTGGCCGGCCTGCTGTGGCTCGCGCTCGCCCTGCGCGCCGACGGGACCTTCGTCACCACCGTCCTCGCGCCGAGCCTCGTCATCGGCGTCGCCCTGCCGCTGGTCATGGTCACCACCAACGTGGCCGCCACCGCCGAGGCCGCGCCCGAGGAGACCGGCCTCGCGTCCGGGCTGATCAACACCAGCCAGCAGTTCGGCTCCGTCCTCGGCCTGGCCGTCCTGGTGGCCGTCGCCACCACCCGCGCGGACACGGCGACACCGGCCGCGCAGACCGCCGGGTTCCAGGCCGCGCTGCTCGTCGGCGCCGCCTTCGCGGCGGCGGCCGCCCTGCTCTCCGTACGGCTGCGCCTCCCCGCGCCCGTCCCCGCGGCGCCCGCGCCCCTGTCCGGGGCCGCGCCCCTGTCCGGGGCCGCGCCCCTGTCCAAGGACTCCACGCCCGTACCCGCTCCCGCTCCCGGCCCGACGACGCGCCAGGACCAGACCGGGGACGCGCGGTGACCGACCGCGTGCCGGGCTGACCGAGGGCGGCGTGCCCCACGGCCGCCGCCGCGCCCGCCGCCCACGGCCGGGACGCCGGGCCGGAACGTTCCGCCCGGCGCCCGGCCGCCCCACTGCGAGCGGACGGCGCACCTTTCCATCCACACGCCCCAGGGGGGATCCCTTGACCCTGTACGACCTCGTCGCGCCAGGTCTCGACACCTGCGCCGAACCGCGCTACCGCATAGCCGAGATACGCGCCGCCGACCCGCTCGGCGCCGACGCCCTGCTGGCCGCCGTCCCCGCGATGAACCGCGACGCCGACGTGCCCGCGCTCACCGTCGCCCTGCGCGCCCTCGTCCCCGACCTCGACCGGGTCGCCGAGTGGAGCGTCGTGGAGGCGCTCGCCGGGATGCGGGACCTCGGGCTGCTGCTCGGCTCCCTGAAACGGCACGGCACCGAACCCGTCGCCGCCGTCCCCGAGGTCCTGCCGGTCCTCCAGGAACTCGGCCGCCGCACCGACATGGTGCCCCGCGACACCGTGCACCACTACACCACCTGGAACCCGCTCGGCCGCCGCCAGCGCATGTACACCGGCGAACCGATGGAGGCCCACCTCCAGGACGCCGTCCGCATGGTGTTCCCCAGCCTCGTCGCGGCGCTGGACACCTGCGGCGAACTGGCCCGCCTCGAACCGTACGAACCCGGGTTCGCGCTCGCCCTCGACCGCACCGCCCACCACGTCCAGGCGATGGTCGACTCCATCGACTTCACCGTCGCCAACGTCACGCCCGAGTTCTTCGCCAGGACCCTGCGCTCCTACTTCGAGGAGATCGACGTCGCGGGCCGCGACTACCTCGGCCCCGCGGCCGCCCAGGTCCCGCTGTGGCTGGTCGACCTGACGCTCTGGCAGTGCGACCGCTCCGACCCGCGCTACGACAGCTTCCTCGACGAGTCCGTCGAGTACAGCCTGCCGTCCTGGCGCGCCTTCTACACCACGCACAAGACGGGCGTCTCCGCCGTCAGCAAACTCGCCGGCGCCCTCAGCTGGGAGACCGTGCACCGGCTGCCGCCGCAGCTCATCGCTTCCGCCGTCTCGCTGTCCCGAGTCCTGCGCATCCTCAAGACGTTCCGGGCCCGCCACATCGGCATCGCCCGCAAGGCGTACAGCGACGACCTGAAGCTGTACGACGCGGGCAGCGGCGGCGCGCCCGTCGCCCTGCTGCGCGCCGTACTCGATCTGACCCGGGACAACGAGACGCTGGTGCGCCAGGCCACCGAACGGCCCCGCACACCGGCCGCGTGAGAGGACGGCCGGACATGACCCCGCACATCCTCATCGCCGGCGGCGGAATCGCCGGGCTCACCGCCGCGCTCGCCCTGCACCACAACGGATTCGAACGGATCACCGTCGTGGAGGCGGCCCGCGAGATCCGATCCGTGGGCGCCGGGCTGAACATCATGCCCAACGCCGTGCGCGAACTCGACGCGCTCGGCCTCGTCGAACGGCTGGAGACCCGCGCCGTACGCACCAGGGAACTGCGCTACTACCACGTGAGCGGCGCACTCGTCGCCCGCGAGGAACGCGGACTGCGCGCCGGCTACCGCTGGCCCCAGCTGTCCGTCCACCGCGCCCACCTCCAGCACGTCCTGGCCGAGGCCGTCCGTGAACGGCTCGGCTCCTGCGCCCTGGTCCCCGGTGCCCGCGTCACCGGCCTGGAGCGGCTCGCCGACGGCCGCGCCCGGGTCCGGCTCGACCACCACGACGGCACCGTCCGCAGCCGGGCCTCACTCGAGCCCGACGTGCTGATCGGCGCCGACGGCATCCGCTCCACCGTGCGCGCCGCCCTCCATCCCGACGAGGGCGAACCGCCCTGGAACGGCATGCTGGTGTGGCGCGGCGTCTCCCGGATGCCTGCACGCGACACCGCCCCGTTCATGGTCATCGCGGGCGACGACCGGCGCAAAGCCGTCGTCTACCCGATGACCGAGGCGACACTCAACGAGCCGGACGTCCAGGTCAACTGGGCCCTCGCCATGCCCGCCGACGCCGTGGACGAGGCCACGCGCGGCGACTGGAACCGGCCCGTACCGCTCACCAGGTTCCTCCACCACTACGAGGGCTGGGAGTTCGACGGCATCAACGTCCCCGAGGTCCTGCGCGCAGCCGACGCCGCGTACGAGTACCCGATGGTGGACCGCGAGCCGCTGTCCCGCTGGAGCCACGGCCGCGTCACCCTGATCGGGGACGCCGCCCACGCCATGTACCCGATCGGGTCCAACGGCGCCACCCAGTCCATCGTGGACGGCCGCGCGCTCGCCCACGCCATGGCCCTGCACCGCGACCCGGTGGAGGCCCTCGCCGCGTACGACGCCGCGCGCCGGCCCGCGATGACCGAACTCCAGCGGGCCAACCGGAGGCTGGGGCCGGAGGTCGTCATCAACCTGGCCCATGAACGGGCGCCCGGCGGCTTCACGGACATCGACACCGTGATCCCGCCCGCCGAACGCCGCGAGATCGCCGCCCGGTACGCCGCGACCGGCGCGTTCGACCCGGCGACGGTCAACCTCGGGTCGCCCTACGAACTCCGGAGGGAGCCCGCCCGGTCCTGACGACACCGGCCTGACGCACCGGTCCTGACGGTCGCCCACCGAGCCCCGAGCCGCCACTCGGGAGCTCGCCCGGAACCCCGCCGGACCGCCGGGGAGGTGCCGCCGGAACCCCGCCGGGACCCCCGGGAGCGCCGCCGGAACCCCGCCGGAACCCCGCCGGGACCCCCGAAGCGCCGCCCGAACTCCGCCGGGAACCCCGCAGGTCGCGCCTGGCCGTGCGCCGGGGCCCTCGCCGTCTTCGCGCTCCCCCGAGTGCGCCCCGCGTGTCGTGCGCGCCGTGCGCCGTGGCCGTGCGTGGCACGGGAGCATTACCTTCGTCGCAAGGAACGCGGACGCGTACCGTGGCGCGTCCGCCACTGTACGTATCTCCCTGCGAAGGTGGAACACGTGAAGGCAATCCGTCGATTCACCGTGCGCCCCGTTCTCCCCGAACCCCTTCGACCACTCAGCGACCTCGCGCGCAACCTGCGCTGGTCCTGGCACACCGAGACCCGTGAACTGTTCCAGGCCGTCGACCCCGACGGCTGGCGGACCTGCGGAGGCGACCCGGTGCGGCTGCTCGGCTCCGTGTCCGCCGTGCGCCTCGCCGAACTCGCCAAGGACCGCCGCTTCCTGCGCCGTGTCGCCGCGGTCGCCGACGACCTGGACGACTACCTGCGCGGCCGCAGGTGGTACCAGAACCAGAACGCCCAGGGCGGCGAGCTGCCCGCCGCCGTCGCGTACTTCTCGCCCGAGTTCGGTGTGACGGCCGCGCTGCCCCAGTACTCCGGCGGCCTCGGCATCCTCGCCGGCGACCACCTCAAGGCCGCCAGCGACCTCGGCGTCCCCCTCGTCGGCGTCGGCCTGCTCTACCGGCACGGCTACTTCCGCCAGTCCCTCTCCCGGGACGGCTGGCAGCAGGAGCACTATCCCCTCCTGGACCCGAACGAACTGCCGCTGACCCTGCTGCGGCGCCCCGACGGCACCCCGAGCAGGGTCACGGTCGCCCTCCCGGCCGGCCGCTGCCTCTACGCGCACATCTGGGTGGCCCAGGTCGGCCGCGTACCGCTGCTCATGCTCGACTCGGACGTCGAGGAGAACGGCCCCGGCGAACGCAACGTCACCGACCGGCTCTACGGAGGCGGCAGCGAGCACCGGCTCCTCCAGGAGATGCTGCTGGGAATAGGAGGGGTCCGCGCGGTCCGGGAGTACTGCGAGCTCACCGGCCATCCGGCGCCCGAGGTGTTCCACACCAACGAGGGCCACGCCGGGTTCCTCGGCCTCGAACGCATCCGCGAGCTGATGGACGCCGGTGAGCGGGACGGCCAGAGCGTCGCCTTCGACGCCGCGCTGGAGGCCGTACGGGCCGGAACCGTGTTCACCACCCACACCCCGGTCCCGGCCGGTATCGACCGCTTCGAGCGCGACCTCGTCGCCCGCCACTTCGGCGAGGGCGCCGAACTGCCGGGCGTCGACGTCGGCCGGATCCTCCAGCTCGGCCGCGAGACCTACCCCGGCGGCGAACCGAACCTGTTCAACATGGCCGTCATGGGCCTGCGCCTCGCCCAGCGCGCCAACGGCGTGTCCCGTCTCCACGGCTCCGTCAGCCGCGGCATGTTCGCCGGCCTGTGGCCGGGCTTCGACGCGGAGGAGGTGCCCATCACCTCCATCACCAACGGTGTCCACGCCCCCACCTGGGTCGCGCCCGAGGTCTTCCGGCTCGGCGCCCGGCAGATCGGCGCCCAGCGCGCCGAGGACGCCCTCAGCGTCGGCGGCTCCCAGCGCTGGGACTCCGTCGCCGACATCGACGACACCGCCATCTGGGAGCTCCGCCGCGAACTGCGCGAGCAGCTCGTGACCGAGGTCAGGACCCGGCTGCGCGCCTCGTGGCGCGAGCGGGGCGCCGGGGCGGCCGAACTCGGCTGGATCGACGGGGTGCTCGACCCGGACATCCTCACCATCGGCTTCGCCCGGCGCGTCCCCTCGTACAAGCGGCTCACCCTGATGCTGCGCGACCGCGCGCGGCTCCGCGAACTGCTGCTGCACCCCACCCGCCCGGTGCAGATCGTCGTCGCGGGCAAGGCGCACCCGGCGGACGACGGCGGCAAGCGCCTGGTCCAGGAGCTGGTGCGGTTCGCCGACGACCCGCGGGTCCGCCACCGGATCGTGTTCCTGCCGGACTACGGCATGGCGATGGCGAAGAAGCTCTATCCGGGCTGCGACGTCTGGCTCAACAACCCGCTGCGCCCCCTGGAGGCATGTGGGACCAGCGGGATGAAGGCCGCGCTCAACGGCTGCCTCAACCTGTCCGTACGGGACGGCTGGTGGGACGAGTGGTACGAGCCGGACTTCGGCTGGGCCATCCCGACCGCCGACGGCCCGACGACGGACGACGAGCGCCGCGACGACCTGGAGGCGAACGCCCTCTACGAGCTGATCGAGGAGCGGGTGGCGCCCCGCTTCTACGACCGGGGCGCGGGCGGGCTGCCCGACCGGTGGATCGAGATGGTCCGCCGCACCCTCGCCGCCCTCGGCCCCAAGGTGCTCGCGGGACGCATGGTGCGCGAGTACGTGGAGAAGCTGTACGCCCCCGCCGCCCTCGCCCACCGGTCGCTGGACCTCACGGCGGCCCGCGAACTCGCCGCCTGGAAGGCCCGGGTGCGCGCCGCCTGGCCCGGCGTCGCCGTCGACCACGTCGAGGTGGACGAGGCCAGCGGCGTCGCCGAGCTGGGCTCCACCCTGAGCCTGCGCGTCAGGGCGACGCTGGGCGACCTCCAGCCCGAGGACATCGAGGTCCAGGCGGTCGCCGGGCGGGTGGACAGCCACGACACGCTGACCGACGCGCGCACGTTCCCGCTCAAGCCCGCGGGCGGGCCCGACCAGCAGGGCCGCTGGGTGTACGAGGGCCCGCTCACCCTGGACCGCACCGGCCCGTTCGGCTACACCGTGCGGATACTGCCGGCGCACCGGCTGCTCGCGGTGGGCGCCGACATGGGCCTGGTCGCGGCGCCCACGGAGGCCACCGTGGAGGCCGCGGGGGTGCTGCTGCGCTGACCGGCCCGCCGGGTGACACGGCACGTGCCGCCCGTTCCCGTCCCGTCCGGCTCGTCGCCCCCTCCCCACGTGGGGGGCGACGAGCCGGTCCCAGCCTGCCGCCCGGCGCCCGGCGGGACATCCGCCCCGGGGCCGTACCCTCCTCGGCCGTCCGGCGGACCCCGGAGCCGTCCTCGGGGAGGAGGCGGGGGCACCGGAGCGCCCCCCTCGGGCGAGCCTCCCCGCGGGCGTGCTCCGAACCTCTGGACGCGCGTGCGGCCGCCCGGGGGACGAGCCCCGAGCGGCCGCACACGATGGCACCCATGTGACGACGTCCGTGTCGCGACGCCTATGTGACGACGTCTATGTCGCGACGTCCATGTGACGACGTGTCCGTGAGGACGCGTCGCCGTTACGGGAAGGTCAGCTTGACGCTGTTGATGTAGCCGGTGTCGTAGCGGGCCACGTCCTGGACCCGCAGCTGCCAGGTGCCGTTGGCGACCTCGCTGGAGGCGTTCACCGTGTAGGTCTCCTGGACGTTGTCGGCCGAGTCGGACGAGCTGGAGTTCTTCAGCCGGTAGGCCGAGCCGTCCGGGGCGACGAGGTCGATGACCAGGTCGCCGCGCCAGGTGTGCACGATGTCCACGCCGACCTTCAGGGCGGAGGGGGCGTTGCCGGCGACGCCGGTGACGGAGACGGGCGAGGACGCGGTGCCCAGGTCGGGGATGTTGACGTCGGCGGTGTTCTCGAAGACCTTGCCGGGGCCGGGGTCGCCGCCACCGGGGCGGGATCCGACGTTGACGCCGGCCCAGGCGTGCTCGACGGCCTTCACCTCGGCGCTGCCGGCGCCGTACAGCTCGGTGGCGACCGCGACGGTGCCGGTGCGGGCGGCCGCGTAGTTGGTGGTGCTGGTGAACTTGGTGGTGAGCGCCTTGAACCAGATCAGCGACGCCTTGTCGCGGCCGATGCCGGTGACGGGCAGGCCGTCGGAGGTGGGCGAGTCGTAGTTGACGCCGTTGATGGTCTTGGCGCCGCTGCCCTCGGAGAGCAGGTAGTACCAGTGGTTCGCCGGGCCGGAGGAGTAGTGGACGTCGATGCTGCCGATGCCCGAGTACCAGGCGTCCTTGGAGTTGCCGTCCTTGCTCGGCTTGTCCATGTACCGCAGCGGCGTTCCGTTGCCCCGGATGTCGATCTTCTCGCCGACCAGGTAGTCGCCCTTGTCCGTGGCGTTGTTGGCGTGGAACTCGACGGCGGCGGCGAAGATGTCGGACGTCGCCTCGTTCAGGCCGCCGGACTCGCCGCTGTAGACGAGCTTGGCGGTGTTGGAGGTGAGGCCGTGGGTCATCTCGTGCGCGGCGACGTCGATGGAGGTGAGCGGCTTGGCGTTGCCCGAGCCGTCGCCGTACGTCATGCAGAAGCAGCCGTCCTGCCAGAACGCGTTGACGTAGTTGTTGCCGTAGTGGACGCGCGAGTAGGGCGCGACGCCGTCGCCGCGCACGCCGTTGCGGCCGTGCACGTTCTTGTAGTAGTCCCAGGTGAGCGCGGCGCCGTAGTGGGCGTCCGCGCCCGCCGTCTCCAGGTTCGACGGGGTGCCGTCGCCCCACACGTCGTCGGAGCCGGAGAACAGCGTCCCGGTGCCGGACGTGCCCCGGTTGAGGTTGTACGTGCGGTGGTTGCCGCGCGCGGCGTCGGTCAGCGTGAAGGAGCTGCCGGACTGCGCGGTGCCGAGCGTCACCTGGCCGCTGTACTGGGTGTTGCCCGTGCCGGTCTCGACCGCCTGCCACTCGTACAGCTTCGCGCCGGTGGTGGCGTCGGTGACGACGTGCAGCTCGTTGGGGGTGCCGTCGTGCTGGATGCCGCCGACGACCGTCTCGTACGCGAGGACCGGCTTGCCCTGGGCCAGCCAGACCACCTTGCGCGGCGCCTGGTCCGCCTTCGTCGCCTTGGAGCCCTCCGCCTTGGCGGCGGCCAGCGCCTGCGCCTCGGCCTTCGCGGGGGCGACGTCGGCGCTGGTGTCGACGTTCTTCAGCTCAGCGCGGGACGCCTTGGTGACGCTCTCGGTCCTGCCCGCCTTCGTCTCGGCGACCACGAGGTCGCCACCGAGGACCGGGAGTCCGGCGTAGGTGCGCTCGTAGCGCGTGTGGGTGGTCCCGTCGCGGTCCTGGACGACATCGCGGACGACCAGCTTCTCCTGGGCGCCGAGGCCCAGTTCCCTGGCGGTGGCCGCCTTGCCGGCGTCGGCCGCGCGTATCAGCGCGGTGCGCTGGGCGGGGGAGAGATCGGCGGGCAGGGAGCCGGGGTCGGCCTGGCCCGCCGACTGGGACCGGGGGGCTGCCGTCGAGCGGTCGTCGGCGGTGGCCGCACCGGTCTGGACGCTCACGGTGAGCATGGCGGCGGCGGCTATCAGAGCGCCGGTCGCGGTGGCGCGACGGCTGGGCGTGGATCTCACGCAGACTCCTTTTGCGAGGGGGGTCCCGGGGGCTGGGTATGCCCCTCGGGTGGTGCAAACAGAGCGGCGGAGCAAGTGGTGCGGAGAACGGGGGAAGAGTGACAGCTACGCGCCGCACCTGTCAGGACCGCGTCAACACATTGGCCGGAACTCGTCCGTTGCCTGAAAAGTCATGTTCGTTAACCGGACGTTTCCGTCGATGGCACCCACGCCCCGGCCGCCGCGCCACGCCGGCGGAGCCGGCCCCGCTGCGGCGTGTGGCCCCTGCAACCGGTGGGGCGGATGGGAACGTCGTGACCTATGCCCGCCATCCGTACGAGAAAGGCATCGAGCGTGCGCCCTGAAATCCCCGGCCCGACGACCCCCACACCCCCCACCGCTCCCCTCGACGCCGCCGCCCCCGTCGCCTCCGCCCGCCCGAGCCGCCGGGGGATCCTGGCGGCCGGCGTGGGAGCGGCCGCCGCCCTGGCCGCCTTAGCGCCCGCCGGTACGGCACACGCCGCGCCGCGCGGCTTGGCGCGCCGGCTCCGCGCCCTGGAGGAGGAGCACGGCGCCCGCCTCGGCGTCTACGCCCACGACACCGGCACGGGCCGCACCGTCGCGTACCGCGCGAACGAACGCTTCCCGATGTGCTCGACGTTCAAGACGCTCGGCGCGGCGGCCGTGCTGCGGGACCTGGACCGCGACGGCGAGTTCCTGGCCCGCCGCGTCCACTACACGGAGCAGTTCGCGAAGGACGCGGGCTGGGCTCCGGTGACCGGCCGCGAGGAGAACGTCGCGGCCGGGATGACGGTCGCCGAGCTGTGCGCGTGCTCGATCACCCACAGCGACAACGCGGCGGCGAACCTCCTTCTCCGGGAACTGGGCGGCCCCACGGCCGTCACCCGGTTCGCGCGCTCGGTGGGCGACCCGGTCACCCGACTCGACCGGTGGGAGCCGGAGTTGAACTCGGCCGAGCCGTGGCGGGTCACCGACACCACCACGCCCCGCGCCATCGGCCGTACGTACGGCCGTCTCGTTCTCGGCGACGCCCTGGCGCCGGCCGACCGGGACCGGCTCACCGGCTGGCTGCTCGCCAACACGACCAGTGTCGCCCGCTTCCGCGCCGGGCTCCCCGCCGACTGGGCCCTCGCCGACAAGACCGGTGGCGGCTCGTACGGCACCAACAACGACGTGGGCGTCACCTGGCCCCCGGGCCGTCAGCCGCTCGTCCTGGCGGTCCTCACCACCAAGCCCGACGCGGCCGCCGCTGCGGACAACCCGCTGGTCGCGAAGGCGGCCGCGCTCCTGGCGGACGCCCTGGCCTGACGGGCGGAAACCCGCTCGTCCGCCCGCCCGCCCACCGGATACGGTGCGACCCCCACCCCCGTACGAGCGAAGGACAGGACCATGACCAGCCCCGCCATCCGGCCGACGACCACCCTGTGGCGCCCGACCGGCCCCGTGGAGCTGGACCTGGTACGCGACCTGGACTGGCGAGCCTGGCCGCCCCGCCTGCCGGAGCAGCCGATCTTCTACCCGGTCCTGAACGAGGACTACGCGATCCGCATCGCCCGCGACTGGAACGTGCGGTTCGACGGCGCGGGTTACGTCACCCGTTTCGAGATCGACACGGCCTTCGTCTCCCGCTACCCGGTGCAGCGGGCGGGTGGCGAGACGATCCTCGAACTGTGGGTCCCGGCGGACGAGTTGGACGAGTTCAACGCCCATATCGTCGGCCGGATCGAGGTCGTCCACGAGTTCGGACCCGCCCGGCGGGCGTGAGGGTCACCCTCCGGACGACGCCCAGGTGAGCGACCCGGTTCGAGATGCCGTTCGGCGTCGCCGAGAGCGATGCATCCGGCTGACCGGCCGTGTGGAGTCCTCACGAGGACTGGCGCCGCGCGGAGAGGGCCCCTACGAGATGCGGGAGACCGTCCACGCATCCTCTACCAGGGCCGGACCGGCTGCCAGTGGCCTACCTCCCGCACGACCTGCCGCAGAAGAGCGCGACGTACTACTACTTCGCCGCCTGGCGGGACGACGGCACCGGCCAGGTCACCCACGAACTCCTGCGCTGCCAGGTCCGTGAACGAGCCCGCTGATCGGGCCCGGTACCCGCCCTACGGGGCGGCCCCCCGCTGCCCGTCATCAAGCGACCAGATTGTCCAGAACGGTGCAACCTCGGTCCGCGACACAGATCTGAACCCGGACCTTGGCGCCTTCGGCGTAAGAGGAGTTGATGGACTCGGACTTGCCGGCAGCGACGGAGACCTTGGGCTGGATGCTGCCGTTGACGTAGCGGAAAACGCGCACGAGCTGTGCCGTGTTGTTGGTGATGTGCCACCACTCGCCATTGGCGCGGAATTCAGCGCGGGCGTAGGTGGTACCCCCCAGCCTGCGCTCGGCGTAGCCGGACACCCCTCCCTCATCGCCGTCCGCAATGTCCTCCCTGCACACGGAGAACCAGCCCTTCACCGTGCCGTCCCACCCACTGCAGGTGGTGGCGGCGGCTGCGGGCGTGGCGCCGATGAGAGTCAAGGACCCGACGACGGCGGATATGGCGGCACCAACGGCCGTGGTGCGCAGAGCGGATCGCATCGCGTTCCTTCCGGTTGATTGGCATGGACCCAACACCGAAGGCTAAGGCGGTGGACCGCAATGCCCAGGCGGATCCGGAAGGACGGCGCGCGGAGTCAAGGATGTGGCATTGCCAGTCACGGCGGCGCCGCCAGAACCCGGTTCCGCTCCGCAGGAACGGGAGCTGCCCGCCGTACCCGCCGATGAGGGTCTTCCGGGGTATCGCGAGGGATCTGAGCGCCGAGGGTGTCGAGCAGGGGCTGGAGGTTCGTGCGGCCACCGGCTGCGGTCCGCGCCAGGTGGGGGTGTTCGCGCCGGTGAGCCGTCGGGTTATGGCATGAGTCATCGCCCAGTGAACGCGGGAGGCGGACGAGGCAGGAGTTCTAAGCGTCGAACCGGTCGCGCCGGACGCCCGACACGAAGGACGACCAGGCCGACCGGTCGAAGACCAGCACCGGGCCGCCGGGGGCCTTGCTGTCACGGACGGGGACGACGCCGGGGGTAGCGGGGGCTATTTCGATGCAGTCGCCGCCGTCGCGGTCGCTGTAGCTGCTCTTGATCCACTCCATGGCGCTCGTACCCTTCCATCACGTCGCTGATCAGAGCGGCCGATTCCCCGGCTGACAGGGCATCCGCCCTGAGCACATCATAGGCACGGCTGTGGCGGGCGTAGACGGCCGGATCGTCTTGGAAATGGCCCCTGTTGAGCGACTCCGAGTACACCCAGTCGTGCCCGTCCGGCATCGAGATCAGCGACATCGACGTCTTGGGCCGGATGAGCTTGGGGTGGTGGGCGGGGGCCACCTGGATGCGGATGTTGGGGCGTTGCCCCATGGTCAGGAGATGGGCGCATTGATCACGCATGACGGTCGGGCTTCCCACCACGTTCCGTAGGCAACTCTCGTCCAGTACCACGATGTACAGCGGCCCGGCCGGGTCGAGGAAGCGCTGCTGCCGACTCAGCCTCGCCCGGACGCGTTCCTCGGCCTCCGCGTCGTCGGCGACATCGGAGAACAGTGCTTGCGCATAGGGCTCAGATTGCAGCAACCCCGGCATGACCTGGGTCTGATACGCGCGTACGGCCACGGCCTCCGCGTCCATCTCCGCCCGCCGCTTGAACCAGTCCGGATGCTCGACGTTCGGGTACCAGTCGATCTTGCTCCACAGGCGCAGCAGCACCCCGCCCGTGCCGAGGAGTTCGTCGCACTTCTGGGCGAAGACGTCCTGCGGCACCCGGGTGCCCGCCTCGACGCGGGCGATCTGTGACCGGTCGCAGGGGATCCGCGCGGCCAGCGCGTCCTGGGTGAGGGGTGCCGCCTCGCGGTAGTGCTTCAGGACCTCGCCGAACACGGCGGCGGTCGTCGCCGCCGCCCCTCCCGTGGCGTTGCGTCGGCTCACCGCGTCCCCCTCCGTGACAGTCGATCAATGGCACGCGCCGGGCGTTGAGACGCGCCGACGCGCTGAGCAACTCTGGATCCACTCACGGTAATCGGGCGCCCGCGTCGGGTGGGGCGTGATCCACGTACGGAGCATGCATGGAACAGCAGATCGAATCGGGAACGCTTGTCTACGACCAGGAGGCGGCGCGGGTGGGGGAGTACCGGGCCGCCGTCGGCCCGTATGCGATGCTCCGGCCCGTCGGCGGCGGCCGGGAGTGGGAGGCGGACCCCGCGCGGATCCGGCCCGCGACCCCGGCCGAGCGGATGAGCGCCGGGGTGCGGGCGGCCAACGGGCGGCGGTACGACCCGGATCGTCCGCCCGCGCCCGTGGTGGGGTGCGCCGACTGCCTGGACCTGGCCGCGTGGCGCGCCGACGCCCGGATCCGGTCGGACCACAGCGCGGCCACCGACGCGAACGTGCTGCTGCGCCGCCACCTCCTTGAGCACCACGGCGGGTGAGCGGCGGGCCCGTCAGTTCGGGCAGATCCGGTCCGGGCGCCCCGGGAGGAGACTGGCGCGCGTGTCGGCCGCGGCGTCCGGGCCGAGCACGGAGCACAGGTGGGTCTTCCAGCGGGCGGGGTCGAGGCGGAACAGGTCGACCTCCCCTCTGCTCTCGACCCGGAGCAGCGTCTTGCCGTCCCTGGCCGCCGACAAGTAGGTGTGGCGGTCCGCGAACTCGTAGGACTCGTTACGGCTCAGGTCCCCGGGGTGGAGGAAGCGTACGTAGTCCTCGTTGGCGAGGAAGAACACCGAGGTCCCCGGCAGGAACCCGCCCTTGTACCCGTCGTACTTCTTCAGGGGGCCCAGCGGGCCGAAGATCCTCTCCGGCGACGTGCCGGACCGCAGCGACCACAGTTCCATCATGTCGCCCTTGGTCCTCGCCGCCGCGTACCGGCCGGTCTGGTCGAGTACGGCGTTGACGACATCGGGGCTGAGCCGGACGCGGAGCCTCTCGGTCTCGGTGGCTGTCCGCAGGTCGACGGCGTAGAGGGTGGGGTCGTCTTCGAGCATGATCTGCACGTGTCCGGGCTCGGGGTGCGGGTCCAGAAGGAACTTCGGCTTCTTCTTCCCGGCCCCGGCACCGGCCCCGGCCCCTGCCCCGGTGCCGGTCGCGGCGGCCGTCTTGGCCGGGAGCCGGAGGTCGGCGACGTCGAACGGCTTCGACAGAGGCCGGCCAGTGCGGGCGTTCCAGTGCTCGATCCGGCTGCCCGAGACGGTGACCAGCTCGTCGTCGGTGACGAACAGCGACTCCACCGGCTCCGGTTCGCCGTTGGTGCCCTTGGGCGGCACGGCGGTGGTGATCTCGGCGGCCTGGCGCAGGGAGGGAACCTCCCTGACCGTGATCCTGTTCCGGCCGGTCAGGTCGGCGACCAGCGTCTCGGCGCGGTTGACGTTCAGCTTCTGCGAGGGGTCCGGCGCGGTCGACATGTCCCGGTCCACCTCGGTGAGGATCTTCAGACGACCGTCCGCCGCTGACAGGTCGTCGGCCGTGTCGATCAGGGCCAGCTTCTCGCCGCGCTTGCCCAGGTGGACCAGGAGGGTGGTGCCGCCGGTGAGCAGCACCGGCGGGCTGTCGACGTTGCTCTCCTCGGTGGCGAGCCGCTCACCGGTCACCATGGTCTCGTCCCAGGACACGATGACGGGTGCGTCGGGGGTGCCGAGGAGGGGGAAGGCCGAGAGCTTGTTGCGGCCGATGTGGCTGGGCCCACCGGATTGCACGGTTCCGTCGCCCCGGGTGTCGACCAGTTCCCAGCCGCCGCCGTTCCGCACGCCGAAGCGTGATCCTGTCGCGTCGATTGCGATGGGGCCACAGGACAGGCCGAACTCGGGTTTGTGGCGCCGCAGTTCACGGCCGTCGGACACGCGTACGGCCCGGTAGCCGGCATCGGACGCGCGGGCACCACTCTCGCACACGGCCAGCACGCCGCCGTCGGCCGACAGGCCGATCTGGGCGACGCCCGACTCCGCACGGGACTTGGCGAGCTCACGTGTCTTACCGGTGGGGATGTCGAGGGCGAGTATCGGCGCCTGCTGGGTCCACCGCCCGCGCCGCTGGACGACGAGGGTGTTCTCGTCGGGACCGAACCACACCGACTGGAGGCCGGGCGTGCGCTTCGGCAGTTCACGGGAGCGTCCGGTGGCGAGGTCCCACAGCCACGGGCGGCCGTCCTTCGCCACCGCCGCCACCCGGCGTCCGTCGGGGGAGAAGGCCGCGACGCCGACGGGCTCTGCGAACGCCGAAGGCTCCGGGGCCTCGAAGCCCCCGGGCGGCACCGGTCGGGCCGGGCCCACCAGGTCGTCCGCGCTCTTCGCTGAGAGGTCCACGTCATGCCACGTCAGTCCGCCGCTCCCCGCCGCCAGGTAGCCGATCCGCCGCCCGTCCCCGCTCACCAGCGGGGCGAGGACCGTGACCGGGAGACGGAGCTGCTTGCGCAGAATCCTGCCCCCGGTACGTACGAACAGCGTCGCGCGGCCCGTGGTGGACCGGATGAGGGTCACCCTGCCGTCCGCGCTCATCGCGAGCACCGAGATCTTCCCCTCGGTGCCGGTCAGCGCCCACTCCGCGTCCTTGAACCGGTCGTAACCGCGCATGAGCGCGCTCCTGGCCTCCTGCGTCGGCGCGATGTCGTACGCCGCGACGGCGGCCAGTGCGGCCTGGCCCGGGTCCGTCGCCACCAGCTCCTCAGCGAGCCCGGCGAACGCGCGGGACCGCCCCTCCGCCTCCCGCTGCTCGCTGATGTCCGCCTGTTGCACGAGGAACGTGCCGAGCCCCGCGATCAGGGCCAGCGCCACCGCGACCGCCGTCCACGCCGCCCGGATCCGGGCCTGCCGCACCCCGCGGCGGCGCCGCGCGAGCGCCAGGAACTCGCGTTCCTCCGGCGACAGTTCCGGCTCCCGGTCGCCCAGCCAGCGCCGCACGGCCTGCAGCTGCGGCGACCGGGGCAGCAGATCGGGGGAGCGCCCCTCCCGTTCCCACCGGTCCCGGTCGTGCGCCAGTTCCGCACGGCCCGCCAGGAACGCGCCGTCGGCCCGCACCTGCGCCCACAGTGCGGGCCAGGCCGTGATCAGCGCCTCGTGCGCCAGCTCGGCGGTCTCCGGCTCCCCTTCGTCCCCGCGCAGGACCAGCAGACGCCGTTCGGCGAGTGAACGCGCGATCCGCCACCGCTCCTCGCCCGCCTCCTCCCGGGTGAGCCTGCGGCGCAGCGGGGTGTCACTGCCGGGCGGCACCCGCACCAGACCGGTCAGCAGCCGCAGCGCCTCCGGCCGCTCCCGCTCGCCCACGCACTCCCGCCACGCCTGCTCCGCGTGTCGCTCCAGCGCTCCGGAGACGCCCCGCATCCGGTCGTACGCGGCCGACCGCAGCCGTCCGCCGCGCCGCCGTTCCCACAGCTGCTCCAGGACGAATCCGAGCAGCGGCAGGACTCCCGGTTCGCCGCCCGCGTCGTCGAGGATGCGGCGGTCGAGGCCCGGGTCGTACTCCACGGCCGGGAGCCGCTCGATCGGCTTGGTGATGACCTTCTCCAGCTGGTCCCGGGTCATCGGGGTGAGCGGGAGCGTCGTGCCGCCGCGCAGTGCGGGGCCGAGGCGCGGGTGGGTGAGCATCTCGTCCATGAAGTCGGCCCGGAGCGTGACCAGCACGCGCAGGGCCCCACCCGTACGGCTGCTCGTGCCTCCCGTACGCCCCGTGCCCCCCGTACGCCCCGGCCTGTCCGGGAACAACAGCTCGACGGCCTCGGCGACTTCGGTGTCGGTGCGGTCCAGGAGCGCTTCGGCCTGGTCGAGGACGACGACGAGCCTCCCGGACGCCGTGCCCCGGACGCGGTGGAGCGTGTCCGCGAGCCCCTTGTCCGCGAGCCAGCCCTCCACCTGGTCCACGCTGTCCGCGCGCGGGGTTCCGTACCGCCCGGAGCGGACGGCCTCGTACAGCTCGGTGGCGAGCGCGGCGCGCGGGGAGGAGATCTGCCCGGCGTTCACCGCCAGGACGTCGTACCCGGCCTGCCGCATCCTCGGCACCACGCCGGCCAGCGCCAGCGAGGACTTGCCGGAGCCCGACGGCCCGTACAGGGTGACGGTGGAGTGGTCGCCGCGCAGTGCGGTGACCACGTCCTCGATGTCGTCGTCCCGCCCGAAGAAGACGTCGGCGTCGTCCTCCCCGAACGCGGACAGTCCCCGGAAGGGGGTGGGCGGGAGGATGACCGGGGCGAGTTCGGGGATCTCCGCCAGCAGGGTTCTCGTACGGAGGGCGAACGCCTGCTGGGCGTCGCGTTCCGGCTGGGCCGCCACGACGAGGCCCACCGCCGCGTCCAGTTCGTTGTCCCAGACGGGGCCGCCGCTGAAGCCCCGCTTGACGTGCGCGGCCTGCCCGTCGGCCCGCGAGAGCTGCAGCCAGCCCTCGCTCGTCGCGCCGCTGAACGTCCCCCGTAACCAGGTCTCGGCCGGCTCGCCGTCGGTGAACCCGACGGCGCGCGCCCCGTGTTCCCAGACGCTCTCGGGGTCGGCCATGGGCAGCGGGTGGGTACCGGGGACCGTGTCCCGCAGCCGCAGGACGGCGATGTCGCCCGTACGGTCGGGCCGGATCGGTATCCAGTGCTGGACCTCGGCCTCGACGCCTGCTGTGCCGGCACCGGCACCGGCCGCGCGGGTCCTGCCGCCGGCCAGCGGGAAGTCGACGGTGAGTGCGGCGCCGTCCGCCGGGGTCTCGTCCCGGGGCCGCTCCAGCGCGTCCGACACCACGTGCGCGCAGGTCAGCACGGTCCTGGGGGCGACGAGGAAGCCCGCGCCCCCCAGGGTGCCGTGCCGTCCCATGACCCGGACGACCGCCGAGGCCAGCGCCTCGTCCGCACTCCGCGACTCCGTCTCCGGCACCCCGACCTCCGCGTCCCGGGCCCCGCGGCCCCGCCCCGCGGTCCCCGTTCCGCGTCCCGCGGCCCCGTCCGGCGACGCGCGATCGACGACCGGTGACCCGGTGACCCCTCGTGCCGTCCCGTCCGGGTCGACATCTTCGAGGATTATCGCCAGCCGGGTCACGCGCGTCACTTGTTTCCCCGGCCCCGTGTGTCACGGAGCCGCCGCCCGGGGGGAGTTGGCGGTCGCGGCCTCTGCCGGCCCGGGGCGGCCCGGTCAGGAACCGCAGCAGCCGTCGGCCGACGCCTTGTCCTCCTGCCGCTCGGCCGCCGGGGCACCGACGCCGACCTGGACGAGGGCGGGGGCCGGAGCGCAGCAACCGCCCGCGTCGGCACCGGCGTCGGTGTCGGCGCCGGGAGTGTCGAAGAGGCCCGCGCCGCCGCACACGCCCGTCTCCGGGAGGGTGAGTTCGACGCGGTCGGCGGATTCGGTGTCCCCGGCGATCGCGGCGACGACGGAGCGGACCTGCTCGTAGCCGGTCAGGGCGAGGAACGTCGGGGCGCGGCCGTAGGACTTCATGCCGACCAGGTACACGCCCTGCTCGGGGTGGGACAGTTCGCGGTGGCCGTGCGGGTAGACGGTGCCGCAGGAGTGCTGGTTGGGGTCGATCAGCGGCGCCAGCTCCACCGGCGCCTGGAGGCGCTCGTCGAGGCCGAGGCGGAGCTCGGAGAGGAACGACAGGTCCGGGCGGAAGCCGGTCAGGACGATCACCTCGTCCACCGGCTCCAGGCGGCGGCCGTCCTCGGCGACCAGGACCAGGCGCCCGTCGGCGTCCCGCTCGATCGCGTCGGTGCGGAAGCCGGTGACCGCGTCGGCGTGGCCCTCGTCCACGGCGGCCTTCGCGGCGAGGCCCAGCGCACCTCGGGCGGGCAGCTGGTCGGCCGCTCCGCCGCCGAAGGTGGAGCCGGAGATGCCGCGGCGCAGGATCCACACGGCCCGCGTGCCGCCGCCGTCGTCGGCCTTCGCCAGGTCGGCGAGGGACGCCAGGGCGGTGAACGCGGAGGCGCCGGAGCCGATGACCGCGGTGCGCCTGCCCGCGTAACGGGCCCGTACGGCCGGGTCCTTGAGGTTCGGGACGCGGTAGGTGATCCGGTCGGCGGCGGCCTTCTCGCCGAGCGCCGGCAGGCCGCTGCCGCCGGCCGGACTCGGAACGGCCCACGTGCCGGACGCGTCGATCACCGCACGGGCGAACAGCCGCTCCTCGGAGCCGTCGGCGTACTGGACGTGGACGACGAACGGCTGGGCCTCGCGGTCCGCGTCCACGATCCGGTCGCGGCCGGAGCGGGAGACGCCGGTGACCCGGGCGCCGGTGCGGATCCGCTCCCCGAGGGCGTCGGCGAGCGGCTGGAGGTAGAACTCGGCCCAGTCGCCACCGGACGGGTACGTCGCCGGGTCCGGCCTGACCCAGCCGGTCGGCGCGAGCAGCTTCTCGGCGGCGGGGTCGATGACCTCGCCCCACCGGGAGAACAGGCGCACGTGCGACCATTCGCGCACGGCGGCTCCGGCCGCCGGGCCCGCTTCGAGCACGAGGGGCTCGATGCCCCGGTCGGTCAGATGCGCGGCCGCGGCCAGACCGGCGGGGCCTGCCCCGATCACGACGACGGGCAGCTCGGTGGTGCGGACGGGCGCGTTCACGGCGACTCCTAGCGTGTTTCGACGTGTGTCGATGACTTGTGCGGCCAGCATGGCACCTGATTCGATGGGCGTCAACATAGACATCTGTCGATTTACGGAATCGGTCAACTGTCGGCTCCGGGGTGCGGGTGCAGGGTCGGCGGGTTGACGGGGTCGACGGGTCGTGGGTCGACGGGTCGGCGGGTCGGCGGGTCGGTGGGTCGACGGGGTCGACGGGGTCGACGGGGTCGACGGGGTCGGCGGGGTCGGCGGGTCGCGAGTGCCGGGCCACCCCCTCGCCCAGTGGTTCGACGTGTGTCAACATAGATGTATGTCGAATGCGAAGGTGCTGCCCCTGCTGGAACCCGTCGACCAGGGCGTGGTGCCGTGCTGCCCGCCGCTGACCGAGCGTCCCATGAGCGCCGACGAGGCCGAGATCGCCGCCCGTATGTTCAAGGCGCTCGGCGACCCCGTACGGCTGAGGTTGTTCTCCGCGGTGGCCTCGCACGAGGGCGGGGAGGCGTGCGTCTGCGACATCTCCGACGTCGGCGTGTCCCAGCCGACCGTCTCCCACCATCTGAAGAAGCTCAAGGAGGCCGGGCTGCTCAGCTCGGAGCGGCGCGGCACCTGGGTCTACTACCGCGTCGAGCCGTCCGTGCTCGCCGCGATGGGCACGCTGCTGACCATGCCGGCCTCGGGCTGACCCCGTCGTGACCCCGACGGCGTCGCGCTGACCGTCGGCCTCGGGCTGGCCTGTCGGCGCCGGGCCGACCCCGCTGGCCCGGTCGGCATCCAGCCGACCGGACCGGTGTCCCCGCGCCGGTCCGCCGGGGGCGGCGTCAGTCGCCGCAGCCGGACTCCGTACGGCAGGCGCACGCGTCCGCCGGGGCGGCCGCCACGACCGCCCTCGTCGGCGCGGCGGGCGGCGCCGCCGCCGGGGTGGCGCAGCAGCCCTTGCCCCGCCAGGCGTCGCGGCCCTCCCTGACCGCGATCGCGGCGATGGCGAGAGCGGCGACCGGATCCGCCCAGGACCAGCCGAGAGCGGCGTTGAGGACCAGGCCGACGAGCAGGACGGCCGACAGGTAGGTGCACAGCAGCGTCTGCTGGGAATCGGCCACCGCTGAGGCGGAGCCCAGCTCCCGCCCGGCGCGCCGCTGGGCGCGGGACAGGAACGGCATCACGGCCAGCGAGAGCGCGGCGATGGCGATGCCGGGCACCGAACGCTCCGCCTCCGCGGTGCCGGTCAGCGCGCGGGCGGCGTCGACGGTCACATAGGCGGCCAGCGCGAAGAACGAGACCGCGATGATCCGCAGCGTGGTCCGCTCCCTCGCCTCGCGCACCGCGTGGTCGCGGGCGGAGAACTGCCAGGCGACCGCGGCCGCCGACGAGACCTCGATCAGCGAGTCCAGCCCGAAGCCGATCAGCGCCGTCGACGAGGCCATCGTCCCGGCGGTGAGGGCGACGGCCGCCTCGACGAGGTTGTACGCGATCGTGGCGGCGACCAGCAGGCGTATACGGCGGGCGAGCACGTCCCGCCGGGCCGGGGAGGGCCCGAGGGGTATGGCGGTCATCGGCAGCAGCCCTTCCCCTCGGCGTCCGGGCAGGCCGCGTCCGGGCGGGCGTCCGCGTCGACCGCGACCACGGCGGCGCGCAGGTCGTCCAGCGCGTGACCCAGACGTTCGTCGGCGAGTTCGTAGCGGGTGCGCCGGCCCACGGGAACGGCGACCACCAGGCCGCAGTCCCGTAGGCACGCCAGATGGTTCGACAGCCGGCTGCGCGAGACGCCCAGGGCCTCCGCCAGGTCGGCGGGGTGCGCCGGGGCCTCGCGCAGCGCGAGCAGCAGACGGCAGCGGATCGGGTCGGCGAGCGCGCGGCCGAAACGGGCCAGCACCTCGATGTCGGGGGCGATGGTCAGCACACCCTGAAAGTACAGGACTTCCTGAATTCAGGGAAACCTGAACCGAATGCTGGTATCGCCCGCCGGAGCTCAGCCCACCACGCTGTCCCGCCACGCCCGGTGCAGGCCCGCGAAGTGGCCGTCGTCGTCGGCGATCAGGGCGGACGGCGGTCCGTCCTCCACGACCCGGCCGCGCTCCATGACCAGCACCCGGTCCGCGATCTCGACCGTGGACAGCCGGTGCGCGATCACCACCGCCGTACGGCCGTGCAGGACCGTGTCCATGGCCCGCTGCACCGCCCGTTCGCCCGGGATGTCCAGCGAACTGGTCGCCTCGTCCAGGATCAGCACCGCCGGGTCGGCGAGCAGCGCGCGGGCGAACGCGACCAGCTGGCGCTGGCCCGCCGAGATGCGGCCGCCGCGCTTGCGGACGTCGGTGTCGTAGCCGTCCGGGAGGCTCGCGATGAAGTCGTGCGCGCCGATCGCCTTCGCGGCGCGCTCGATCTCGTCCCGCGTGGCGTCCGGGCGGCCGATCGCGATGTTGTCCGCGACCGTCCCCGAGAACAGGAACGCCTCCTGCGTCACCATCACCACGCCGCGCCGCAGTTCGGGCACGGCCAGGTCCCGCAGGTCGACGCCGTCGATGAGGACCCGGCCCCCGGTCGGGTCGTAGAAGCGGGCCAGCAGCTTCGCGAGTGTCGACTTGCCCGCGCCCGTCGATCCGACGACCGCGACCGTCTGGCCCGCCGGGATCGTCAGACGGAAGCGCGGCAGCACCTCGCCACCCGTCCGGTAGGAGAAGGCGACGTCCTCGAAGACGATCTCGCGGCCCGGCCTGTCGGACGGGCGGGACGGCAGCTCGCGGGGTGCCACCGGCTCCGGCACGCTCGGCCGCTGGGCGAGCAGTCCGGCGATCTTCTCCAGGGACGCGGCCGCCGACTGGTACGCGTTCAGGAACATCGCCAGCCGGTCGATCGGGTCGTACAGCCGCCGCATGTACAGGACGGCCGCCGCCAGCACACCCAGCGCCAGGGTGCCGTCCGCGACCCGCCAGGCGCCCCACAGGACCATCCCGGCGACCGCCGTGTTGGCGACCAGACGGGAACCGACGACATAGCGGGCCATCTCCAGGATCGCGTCGCCGTTGCGCCGCTCGTGGTGGTGGTTCAGCTCCCGGAACGCCTCGTCGTTGGCCCGCTCCCGGCGGAACGCCCGCACCGGCCGGATCCCGTTCATCGTCTCCGCGAACTTCACGATGACCGACGCGATCGCCGTCGACCGCGCCCCGAACGCCACCGCCGCCCGCCGCTGGTACATCCGTACGAGCAGATACAGCGGTACGAAGGAGGCCACCGCGACCGCGCCGATGCCCCAGTCCAGCCACAGCAGCAGCGCCGCGATGCTGACGAACGACAGGATGACGCCCACCAGTTCCTGGAGGCCCTCGCTGAGCAGCTCCCGCAGCGACTCCACATCGGTCGTCGACCGGGAGATCAGCCTGCCGGACGTGTACCGCTCGTGGAAGTCCACGCTCAGCGCCTGCGCGTGCCGGAAGATCCGCCCGCGCAGGTCGATGAGCACGTCCTGGTTGACCCGGGCCGACGCCCGGATGAAGGCGTACTGGAACAGCGCGGCGCCCACCGCGCACAGCGCGTACCCGACGGCGACCGCGACCAGCGGTCCGTGGTCGCCGCCCCGCAGCGCCGGCACCGCCCGGTCGATCGCGTACGCCACCAGCAGCGGCCCCGCCTGCACGGCGGCCTGTTGGAGCAGCAGCAGGAACGCGGACAGCGCCACGCCCGCGCGGCGCGGCGCCAGCAGCGAACGCAGCAGCGCGCCGGTCGCGCCCTTCGGGGCGGGCAGCGCGTCCCGCTCGAACGAATCCCCCGTCGTCATCGCCCGTCTCCTCCGCGCTCGTCCGTCGCGCCCGACATCAGCCAGGCGTACTCCGCGCTGCTCCGCAGCAGCTCCTGATGGGTGCCCACCGCCGCGATCCGGCCCTCCGACAGCAGCGCCACCCGGTCGGCGAGCTGCACGGTCGACGGCCGGTGCGCCACCACGAGCGCGGTCGTGTCCCGCAGGACCTCGCGCAGGGCCGCCTCCACCAGCGCCTCCGTGTGCACGTCGAGCGCGGACAGCGGGTCGTCGAGGACCAGGAACCGGGGCTGTCCGACGACCGCGCGCGCCAGGGCGAGCCGCTGCCGCTGCCCACCCGACAGGCTGAGCCCCTGCTCGCCGACCTGGGTGCCGGTGCCGTCGGGCAACTCGTCCACGAACCCGGCCTGCGCGACGGTCAGCGCGCGCCGCAACTCGGGGTCGCCGGACGCCCCGGCCGCCGCGCCCATCAGCACGTTCTCCCCGACGCTCGCCGAGAACAGGGTGGGCTCCTCGAACGCCACCGACACCAGCGCGCGCAGCCGTTCGCGGGACATCGCCGTGATGTCCTCGCCGTCCAGCAGGATCCGCCCGCCGGTCACCTCGTGCAGCCGGGGCACCAGCGCGGTGAGCGTGGTCTTGCCCGAGCCGGTCGCGCCGACCAGCGCCATGGTCTCGCCCGGCCGGATGTGCAGGTCGACACCTGCCAGCACGGGCGGCGCGTCGTCCGCCGCGTCCGGGTAGCGGAACTCGACGCCCTCGAACCGTACGCCGCCGACCGCGCCCCCGGGCCCCTTCCCGCCCCCGAGCCCGGTCCCGCCGCCGTACCCCTCCCCGCTGACGGCCTTACCGCCGCCGCCGACCGCGCCCCCGAGGCCGTTGCCGTGCCCGAGCCCGTTGCCGCCCCCGAGCCCCTCCCCGCTGGCGGCCTTCCCGGCGTCCTCCTCCTCCGCCTGGTCCATCACCTCGAAGTACCGCTCCGCGGCCGTCGCCGACTCCTGGCTCATCGCCAGCAGGAAGCCGATCGACTCGACCGGCCACCGCAGCGCCAGCGCCGTCGACAGGAACGCCACGAGCGTGCCCGCCGACAGCGTCCCGTCCGCCACCTGCACCGTGCCGAGCACCAGCGCGGCTCCGACGGCCAGCTCCGGGATGACCGTGATGACCGCCCAGATCCCCGCCAGCAGCCGGGCCTTGCCCAGCTCGGTGCCGCGCAGCCGCTCCGCCAGCGCCCGGAACGCCTGGCCCTGGCTGCGGTGCCGCCCGAACCCCTTGATCACCCGGATGCCGAGGACGCTCTCCTCCACGACCGTCGTCAGATCGCCCACCTGGTCCTGCGCCCGGCGCGCCACGATCGAGTACCGCGTCTCGAACATCGAGCACACCACGATCAGCGGCGCCACCGGCAGCAGCAGCACCAGCCCCAGTGTCCACTCCTGCACCAGCAGCACCACGAAACCGGCCAGCACCGTCACCGCGTTGACGAACAGGAACGTCAGCGGGAAGGCCAGGAACATCCGCAGCAGCGACAGGTCGGTGGTCGCCCGGGACAGCAACTGCCCCGACGCCCACCGGTCGTGGAACGCCACCGGCAGCCGCTGCAGCCGGCGGAACAGATCCGCCCGCAGCGCCGCCTCGACCCCGGCCAGCGGCCGGGCCACCAGCCACCGCCGCAGCCCGAACAGCAGCGCCTCCGCCACACCGAGCGCCAGCACCGCGAGCGCGCCCAGCCAGACGCCGCGCGTGTCGCCGACGGCGACCGGTCCGTCCACCATCCACTTCAGGACGAGCGGGATGACCAGGCTCAGACACGACGCGACGACGGCCACGACCGCGGCGACCGCCCAGCGCGTCCGCACGGGCCGCACGTACGGCCACAGCCGCAGCAACGAGCGCACGGCGGAGCGCTTCTGGGGCGGATGGGCGGTGGCCTCGGGGGCGGCGGTCTCGGGGTCTTCGGTCATCGGCAGCATCAGGACCGAGCCTAAGGTTCACCACTGACATCCCTCACGCGGTTTTCCCGTGGCCCGCTCGCGGTCGTACGCCGGGATCAACCGATCGGCCGATGCCGGTCCGAGCGCGATGGCCGATGTCCGTCACGGCCGCTCACCGGCAGGCTCGTACGCATGACGACAAGGGCGGCAACGGCGGCAACGGCGGCAACGGCGGCACCCGCGACAACGGCGGCACCGGCGTCCACGACGGCACGCTCCAGGAGCGCACCGGTCATCGACGTGCGCGGGCTGCGCAAGGTCTACGGCGACAAGGTCGCCGTCGCCGACGTGTCCTTCACCGTCGCCGAGGGGGAGGTCTTCGGCATCCTCGGCCCCAACGGGGCGGGCAAGACCACCACGGTGGAGTGCGTCGAGGGGTTGCGCGCCCCGGACGCCGGGACCGTCCGCGTCTTCGGCCTCGACCCGGTCGCCGACCACGACCGCGTGACGCACCTGCTCGGCGCGCAGCTCCAGCAGAGCGAACTGCAGTCGAAGCTGACCGTCCGCGAGGCGCTCACCCTGTACGCCTCCTTCTACCCCCGCCCCGCCGACTGGCGGGTACTCGCCGAGCGCCTCGGCCTCACCGCCCACCTCACCACCCGGTACGCGGCGCTGTCCGGCGGCCTCAAGCAGCGGCTGTCCATCGCCCTCGCCCTGGTCGGCGACCCCAGGGCGGTCGTCCTGGACGAGCTGACCACCGGCCTCGACCCGCGGGCCCGCCGTGACACCTGGGCGCTCATCGAGGACGTACGCGACAGCGGTGTCACCATCCTGCTCGTCACCCACTTCATGGAGGAGGCGCGGCGGCTCTGCGACCGGATCGCCGTCATCGACCAGGGGCGGGTAGCCGCCCTGGACACACCGGCGGGGCTGATCCGGCGCGCGACCGTCTCCACGGTCATCTCCTTCACCCCGTCCGCCCCACTGGACGAGGAGGAGCTCGCGGCGCTGCCGTACGCCGCGTCCGTGACGACCGAACGGGGCCGGGTGGTCATCGAGGGCACCGACGCGACCGTCGACGCGGTCGTCTCCCTGCTGGCCCGCCTGCGGGTCACGGCCCATCAACTCCGCGTCACCGATGCCACCCTCGACGACGCGTTCCTGGAGATCACCGGAGGAGACGCATGACCGGCGTACGGTTCGACACCACCGTCCTGCGGACCGAGGCCCGGCTCTTCCGGCGCGAGCCCGGCTCCCTGTTCTGGGTGGTCGGCGCACCCACCGTCCTGCTGGTGATCCTCGGCTCGATCCCCTCCTTCCGCGAGCCGTCCGACGACCTCGGCGGACTGCGCGTCATCGACATGTACGTGCCCGCCTCCGTGCTGTTCGCCCTGACCATGGCCGGTCTCCAGGCCCTGCCGCCGGTCCTCACCGGCTATCGCGAACGCGGCATCCTGCGGCGGATGTCCGTCACGCCCGCTCGGCCGTCCGCCCTGCTGACCGCCCAGCTCGTGGTGCACGCCGTCGTGGCGCTGGCGTCGGCCCTGCTGGTCGTCGTCCTGGGCCGGCTCGCCTTCGGCGTACGCCTCCCGGAACAGCCCGCCGGATATCTGCTGGCCCTGCTGTGCGCGACCGCCGCCGCGCTCTCCCTCGGCGTGGCCGTGTGCGCGGTCTCCCGCACCCAGAAGATCGCCACCGCGCTCGGTTCGGCGGTCTTCTTCCCCTCGATGTTCACGGCCGGGGTCTGGCTCCCGGTCCAGGCGATGCCGGACACGCTGCAGCGGATCGTCCACCTCACCCCCTTCGGCGCCGCGTCCGAGGCGCTGGCGGGCGCCGCGTCCGGCGCCTGGCCCGGCTGGACGCACCTCGGGGTCCTCGTCCTGTGGACGGCCCTGCTGACCGGCGCCGCCGCCCGCTGGTTCCGCTGGGAGTGACGCGAAGCCCGCGGTCACCGGCGCGAAGCCCGCGGTCACCGGCGCGAAGCCCGCGGTCACCGGCGCGACGCGACACAGGAGACTGGACGCCATGACGACGACGGTCGAGGAACGCTGGGACCGGTTCTACCGCTGGGGGCCGTACGTTCTGCTGGGGCTCGGCACCGCCATCGGCGGCGCCGCCGCCCACCTGGTCATGACCCGGGCCGAGAGGTACGTGGCCGCCGTCCTGATCGTGGCGGCGCTCGCCCTCCAGCTGTGGTGGGGCGGCCCGCGCGGGCGCCGGGCGCCGCGCGACACGGTGTACTTCGCGCTGCGCACGGCCCTCGCCTTCACCCTGACCCTGCTCAACCCGTGGTTCGCCGTGTACGCGCTCCCCGGCTACTTCGACGCCGAGCGGCTGCTGCCCCGCAGGGCCGTACGCCCAGGACTGCTCGTCACCGCCGTCACGATGGCCGGCTCCCAGTCCGGCGGGCTGCCGCCGCGCGGCCTGCTCCAGGCCGGGGCCTTCGCCGGGCTGCTCGCCCTCAACGTCTGCCTCGCCCTGGTCTTCTCGCACCTGGGCGGCAAGGAGGCCGAGCGGGCCGCCGAACGCGCCGCCACCATCGCCGAGCTGGAACGCGCCAACGCCCGCCTGGAGCAGGCGCTCGCCGAGAACGCGGCCCTGCACGCCCAACTCCTCGTCCAGGCCAGGGAGGCGGGCGTCGCCGACGAGCGCCGCCGCCTCGCGGCCGAGATCCACGACACCATCGCCCAGGGCCTGACCGGGGTCATCGCCCAGCTCCAGGTCGTCACCGGCACCCGGGACGACGACCCGGAACGCGCCCGCGTCCATCTGCGGCGGGCCGTGGAACTGGCCAGGCACAGCCTGGGCGAGGCCCGCCGCTCCGTACAGAACCTGGCCCCGGTGGCGCTGGAGCACGACACACTGCCCGACGCGCTGCGGAAGACCGTCACCGCGTGGTCCGAACGCACCGGCGTCACCGCCCGTCTCACCGTCACCGGCACCGAGGAGCCGCTGCACGACGAGGTCGCCGCGACGCTGCTGCGCATCGCGCAGGAGGCCCTGGCCAACACCGGCCGCCACGCCGACGCGGGCCGCGTCGGCGTCACGCTCTCGTACATGGGCGACGAGGTGACCCTGGACGTCAGGGACGACGGCCGGGGGTTCGACCCGGACGCCCGGCCGCGCCGCTCCGGCGACGTACTGGCGGGCGGCTTCGGCCTGGACGGCATGCGGGCCCGCGCGGCCCGGATCGCGGGCGCCGTCACGGTCGAATCCGAGCCGGGCGGGGGCACGGCCGTCTCCGCCCACGTACCGTTGGTGCGCCATGACCAGTGACCCGACCAGTGACATGACCGGAGACATGACCGGAGACCCGGCCGGCGCGCCCGTCACCCTGCTGATCGTCGACGACCACCCCGTCGTACGCGACGGGCTGCGCGGCATGTTCACCGCCGAACCGGGCTTCGAGGTGCTGGGGGAGGCGTCCGGCGGCACCGAGGGCGTGGCGCTGGCCCTGCGGCTCGACCCGGACGTGGTCCTGATGGACCTGCGCATGCCGGGCGGCGGCGGGGTCGACGCGATCGCCGAGCTCACCCGGCGCGGCGCCCGCGCCAAGGTCCTCGTCCTCACCACGTACGACACGGACTCCGACACCCTCCCGGCGATCGAGGCGGGCGCGACCGGCTACCTCCTCAAGGACGCCCCGCGCGAAGAGCTGTTCACGGCCGTACGGGCCGCCGCCGACGGCCGTACGGTCCTGTCGCCCGCGGTCGCCTCCCGGCTGGTCTCCGCCGTACGCTCGCCGGGTGCCGCAGGCGGCGAGACGCTCTCCGCCCGGGAGCGCGAGGTCCTCGAACTCGTCGCCAGGGGCACCTCCAACCGGGCGATCGCCGCCGAGCTGTTCATCAGCGAGGCGACCGTGAAGACCCATCTGACGCACATCTACGCCAAGCTGGGCGCGAAGGACCGGGCCGCGGCCGTCGCCGCCGCCTACGACCGGGGCATCCTCGGCCGGGCCTGAGCCGCGCCGGGCCCGCCGCGCTCACTCCCGCACCCGCCACAGCAGCACCGACCGCGCCGGTACCGCCACCCCCTCACCGCCCGCGTGCACCGTGCCCGGCGCCTCCGACTGCTCCTCCCGCGCGGTGTCCAGCAGCAGCTCGTACGACCGGGCCCACGGAGGCCCCGGCAGCACGCACTCCACATCGGCGGCGCCCGCGTGCAGCACCGCCAGGAAACTGTCGTCGGTGATCTTCTCGCCGCGCGCGTCCCGCCCCGGGATGTCCCGCCCGGACAGGTACAGGCACACCGTCGCCGACGGCGCGTACCAGTCGGCCTCCGTCATCTCCGTACCCGCCGTCGTGAACCACGCCAGGTCCCGCAGCCCGTCCGCGGCCTGGGGGCGGCCGGAGAAGAAGGCGCGGCGGCGCAGCACGGGGTGCGTGTGGCGCAGCCCCAGCAGCCGCCGGGTCAGCGCCAGCAGCTCGGCCGCCCAGGGCTCGTCGCGCAGGGACCAGTCCAGCCAGCCGATCTCGTTGTCCTGGCAGTAGGCGTTGTTGTTGCCGCCCTGCGTACGGCCCATCTCGTCCCCGGCGACCAGCATGGGCACACCCGTGGACAGCAGCAGCGTGGTGAGCAGGTTGCGGATCTGGCGGCGGCGCAGCGCGGTGACGCCGGGGTCGTCGGTCTCGCCCTCGGCGCCGCAGTTCCACGCCCGGTTGTCGTCCGTGCCGTCGCGGTTGCCCTCGCCGTTGGCCTCGTTGTGCTTGCGCTCGTACGACACCAGGTCCCGCAGCGTGAACCCGTCGTGCGCGGTGACGAAGTTGACCGAGGCGTACGGGCGGCGGCCGCCCCACGCGTACAGGTCGCTCGACCCGGACAGCCGGTACCCCAGATCCCGTACGTCCGGCAGCGCGCCGCGCCAGAAGTCCCGCACGGCGTCCCGGTAGCGGTCGTTCCACTCGGTCCACAGCGGCGGGAACGCGCCCACCTGGTAGCCGCCGTTGCCCACGTCCCACGGCTCGGCGATCAGCTTGACGCGCCGCAGCACCGGGTCCTGGGCGATCACCGCGAGGAACGGCGACAGCATGTCCACGTCGTGCATCGACCGGGCGAGGGCCGCCGCCAGATCGAAGCGGAAGCCGTCGACGCCCATCTCGGTGACCCAGTACCGCAGCGAGTCCGTGATGAGCCGCAGCACCTGCGGCTGCACCACGTGCAGCGTGTTGCCGCAGCCGGTGTAGTCCGCGTACCGCCTGGCGTCCCCCTGGAGCCGGTAGTAGCCCCGGTTGTCGATGCCGCGCAGCGACAGCATCGGGCCGAGCTCCCCGGCCTCCGCCGTGTGGTTGTAGACGACGTCGAGGATCACCTCGATCCCGGCGGCGTGCAGCGCCCGCACCATCCGCTTGAACTCGCCGACCTGCTGCCCGGCCGTTCCCGACGCGCTGTACGCGGCGTGCGGCGCGAAGTAGCCGATCGAGTTGTAGCCCCAGTAGTTGCGCAGGCCCCGCCGCAGCAGATGGTCCTCGTGCGCGAACTGGTGCACGGGGAGGAGCTCCACCGCCGTCACGCCGAGCCGTACGAGATGGTCGATCGCCGCCGGATGGGCGAGCCCCGCGTACGTGCCGCGCAGCTCCTCGGGGATGTCCGGGTGGCGGCGCGTGAACCCCCGCACGTGCAGCTCGTAGATGACCGAGTCGGCCCAGGGCGTCTTGGGCCTGCGGTCGTCCGCCCACTCGTCACCGGGCGCTTCGTCGTGGACCACGACCCCCTTCGGCACGTACGGGGCGGAGTCCCGGGTGTCGCGGACGGTGTCGGCGACATGCTGCTCCGGCCAGTCCCGGACGTGCCCGTACACCTCGGCGGGCAGCGTGAAGTCACCGTCGACCGCACGCGCGTACGGGTCGAGCAGCAGCTTGGCCGGATTCCAGCGGGCGCCCGTCCACGGGTCCCAGCGGCCGTGCACCCGGTAGCCGTACCGCTGCCCGGGGCGGACGCCCGGCACGAAGCCGTGCCAGATCTCATGGGTCAGCTCGGTCAGCGGCACCCGCGTCTCGGCGCCGTCCACGCCGAACAGGCACAGCTCCACGGCCTCGGCCCCGCCCGCCCACAGCGCGAAGTTCGTCCCCGCCACCCCGTCCGGCCCCACCCGGTACCGCGCGCCGAGCGGCGTGGGCGCCCCCGGCCACACCGGCGGTCCCGGCGCCGGGACCGCGTCCCGGCGGCGACCGCCACGCCCACGGCGCCGCGGCGCGGCGGCCACATCGGGCACCGCGCCGGCACCCTGAACTGCCCTCTGCTCGGCTGCGCTCGACACCTGCCGGCCTCCCGCGGCTCGTCCGGCTCGTGCTGCGCGGGGCGGGCAGGCGGCGTCCCGGCCCGCCGCACTCCCCACGCGTGGCCTCACGTGGTCTTCACGTGGGGTCCTCCACCTGTTCTGCCCGGCCTGTCCCGGTCCCAACATGACCCGCACAGACGTTTCCCCCGGAGGGGGCCACTCGTTGGGCGGATCGTGAGACACGTACTGAAGCGGACTGGGCTCGGCGTGGCGGCGGCCCTGACCTGGGCGGGACTGATGGCGGGGCTGGCCGGCTGCACCGGCGGCGACGGCGGCGCGGGCCTCGGCGGAGCCGGGGGGATCGGTGGCATCGGGAGCAAGGGCCGTTCGCCGCAGGACACCATCCGGGTGATCCCGGCGGACGGCGCGGACGGCGTCGCACCGGACGGCCGCGTCGAGGTGAGGGTGCCGAGCGGCCGGCTGGAGCGGGTCACGGTCACGAAGGTGGAGGACGACCGGCCGGCCGAGGTGCCCGGCACCATCTCGCAGGACGGGCTGCGCTGGCGGCCGGCGCCCGGGACCCGGCTGGCGCTGGCGGCCAAGTACAGCGTGGACGCGGTCGCCCTGGACGGGCACGGCCGCCGCGCGGCCCGGCACACCACGTTCACCACCGTCGTCCCCGAGCACCGCTTCATCGGCTACTTCAAGCCGGAGAACCGCTCCACCGTCGGCACGGGCATGATCGTCTCGTTCCGGTTCAACCGGGCGATCGAGAACCGCGCGGCGGTCGAGCGGGCCATCCGGGTCACCTCGGACCCGGCGGTCGAGGTCGCGGGCCACTGGTTCGGCGGGGAGCGGCTGGACTTCCGCCCCGAGACCTACTGGGCGCCCGGCACCCGGGTGACCGTGCGGCTGGGGCTGCGCGATGTCGAGGCGGCGCCCGGCGTGTACGGCATCCAGGACAAGACCGTCGGGTTCACGGTCGGCCGCTCGCAGGTCTCCCTGGTCGACGCGGAGAAGCACACCATGGAGGTGCGCCGCGACGGTGAGCTGCTGGCCACGCTGCCGATCACGGCCGGGGCGCCGAAGACCACCACGTACAACGGGAAGATGGTCGTCACCGAGCTCTTCGACGTGACGCGGATGAACGGCGCCACGGTGGGCTTCACGAAGAAGGACGGCAAGGGCGAGTACGACATCAAGGACGTGCCGCACGCGATGCGGCTGACCAGCTCGGGCACGTTCCTGCACGGCAACTACTGGGCGGCCCCCTCCACGTTCGGCTCCGCCAACGTCAGCCACGGCTGCGTGGGGCTGCGCGATGTGAAGGGCGGCAGCGCGGACAGCCCGGCGGGCTGGTTCTTCGACCGCACCCTGATCGGCGACGTGGTCGAGGTGGTCAACTCGCGTGACCGGCAGGTCGCTCCCGACAACGGTCTCGGCGGCTGGAACATGGGCTGGAGCGCCTGGAAGGCCGGCTCCGCGCTGCGCTGACCCATCGCCGCGGTCCGCGCCGCTCCCGTACCCCCTGCGCGCTCCCGGGCCGCTCGCGTACCCCCGCGCCGCTCCCGTACCCCCTGCGCGCTCCCGGGCCGCTCGCGTACCCCCGCGCCGCTCCCGTACCCCCTGCGCGCTCCCGCGCCCCTCGCGTATCCCCGGCCCCGCGCACCCCCGGGCCGCTCGCGCACCGGGCCCCGGCCCCGGACCTCAGGACCCTCGTACCGCCGGGCCTCACACCGCCCCCACCTGCTACGCCTTCCGGCCTCTCCCACCTGGCCGGTTGAACAAGTTGGGACTGAACGGTGACATTCCGGGGCGCTCAGCACAGCGTGCGGTGTGATTATCTAGCGCCGTGCGCGCGAATGCAGCGCGCGGGGGTGCGGGCCTCGGCGATGCCGGGCCGTGCGAGGGGAGAAGTACATCGTGAACGGGCAGCCGATATCGGGGGCATCGGCCAGAGCCGGCCGCGGGCGCGGGCGGGCCGGCGTGCAGGCCGCGCTGGCGGGGGCGTTGCTGGTGCTGGTGACGGCGTGCGGCGGCGGGGGCGCGGCCTCCGGCAGCGGCAAGGGCGGCGACAGCAAGTCCGACGCCGGGAAGGTCGAGAACGCCGCGTCGCAGGCGGTCGTCACCGTCACGCCCAACGACGGCGCCGAGTCGGTCGCCACCAGCGGCGCCCTGAAGGTGACCGCCGAGAAGGGCAAGCTGACGACGGTCACCGTCGCCGACTCCAAGGGCACGCCGGTCGAGGGCAAGCTCGCGTCCGACGGCACGAGCTGGGAGCCGGTGCGGCACCTCGCGGCCGGCACCATGTACAAGGTGCACGCCATCGCCAAGGACGCCGACGGCCGTGAGTCCGCGAAGGACACGACGTTCACCACGCTCGTCCCGAAGAACACCTTCATCGGTCACTACACGCCGGAGGACGGCTCCACCGTCGGTGTCGGCATGCCGGTCTCCATCAACTTCACCCGCGGCATCACCAACCCGGAGGCCGTCGAGGCCGCCATCAAGGTGACCGCCGAGCCGTCCGTGCCGATCGAGGGCCACTGGTTCGGCAACGACCGGCTCGACTTCCGTCCGGAGAAGTACTGGGCCGCGGGCACCAAGGTGACCGTGGAGCTCAACCTCGACGGCGTCGAAGGCCGCCCCGGCGTCTACGGCAAGCAGGCCAAGACGGTGAAGTTCACCATCGGCCGCAGCCAGGTCTCCACGGTCGACGCGAGCGCCAAGACCATGAAGGTCGTCCGTGACGGCCAGGAGATCAAGAACATCCCGATCACCGCGGGCGCGCCGTCCACGACGACGTACAACGGCCAGATGGTCATCAGCGAGAAGTACAAGGTGACCCGGATGAACGGCGCCACCGTGGGCTTCGGCGGCGAGTACGACATCAAGGACGTGCCGCACGCGATGCGCCTGTCCACCTCGGGCACCTTCGTCCACGGCAACTACTGGGCATCGCCCGGCACCTTCGGGTCCGCCAACGTCAGCCACGGCTGCGTGGGTCTGCGCGATGTGCGCGGCGCCTACGACGGCAGCACGCCGGCGGCCTGGTTCTACAACAACTCGATCATCGGTGACGTCGTCATCGTGAAGAACTCCAAGGACAAGCAGATCAAGCCGGACAACGGCCTGAACGGCTGGAACATGTCCTGGTCGGAGTGGACCAGCTAGGACGGAGCGGAACCCGGGGACTCCCGGCGGCGGGCCCGGTGCTGTGACCAACGGCACCGGGCCCCCGCGCGTTAACGGAGGCTAACCTGCCCCGTATGACAGTCACTCTCGAAGTCTCCGCGGGCGTCGGCACCATCAGGCTGGACCGTCCGCCGATGAACGCCCTGGACATCGCCACCCAGGACCGGCTGAAGGAGCTCGCCGACGAGGCCGCGGGCCGCGACGACGTGCGCGCCGTGGTGCTCTACGGCGGCGAGAAGGTGTTCGCCGCCGGAGCGGACATCAAGGAGATGCAGGCCATGGACCACGCGGCCATGGTGCTGCGCTCCAAGGCCCTGCAGGACTCCTTCACCGCCGTCGCCCGGATCCCCAAGCCCGTGGTCGCCGCCGTCACCGGCTACGCGCTCGGCGGCGGCTGCGAGCTCGCCCTCTGCGCCGACTTCCGGATCGCCGCGGACAACGCCAAGCTCGGCCAGCCGGAGATCCTGCTGGGGCTCATCCCGGGAGCCGGGGGCACCCAGCGGCTCGCGCGTCTCGTCGGCCCGTCGAAGGCCAAGGACCTCATCTTCACCGGCCGGATGGTGAAGGCAGACGAGGCACGGGAGCTCGGCCTGGTCGACCGGGTCGTGCCGGCGGCCGAGGTGTACGAGCAGGCGCACGCGTGGGCCGCGAAGCTCGCCCAGGGCCCGGCGCTGGCGCTCCGTGCCGCCAAGGAGTCCATCGACGGCGGTCTGGAGACGGACATCGACACGGGCCTGACCATCGAACGCAACTGGTTCGCCGGTCTGTTCGCCACGGAGGACCGCGAGCGGGGCATGCGCAGCTTCGTGGAGGAGGGCCCGGGCAAGGCGAAGTTCGTCTGAGTCCACGCGGGCACGGCGAGCGCGTCCCGGTGCGACGGAGCACACGCGTGGCCGGAAAGGTCAACCGCGCGGGTGGTGTGACCACGCTTCAGGGGTATGTGGAGTGACGGACGGCCCGCCTGACTCGTGATCACGCGGACGCGGAGCGTCATCGCAGGTCAATGGTGCTATGGCGGGCTTTTTGTGCCTCCGTCATATGCCTTTGGAAGCCCCCGGGATCCTCGGTCCCGGGGGATCGATTCCCGAGGAACCGCCCCGCGCCGCCCGCCGGACGGCCATGATGGTGGGCATGGCGGGGCTGGAAGGCGTGGAGCAACCGTGGCAGCGCAGTAGCGCTACCGCCGCGCGATGGGTACCGAGCGTGGACGACGAACAGGCGCTCAAGGCACTGGAATCCTTCGGGGATCCGTCGGTCGACGAGGTGCGGCTGCCGTCCCGTCCGGAATCGGCGGCGACCGCCCGGCGGCTGGCGCAGGTGGTCGTCCTGCGTCAGTGGGGCCTCGGTCCGCAGGTCGCCGAACAGGCCATCCTGCTCGTCTCCGAGCTCGTCGGGAACGCCGTCCGGCACACCGGGGCACGGGTGTTCGGGCTGCGGATGCGGCGCCCGCGCCCCGGCTGGATCAGGATCGAGGTCCGCGACCCGTCGCGGGGGCTGCCCTGTCTGATGCCGGTGCACGAGATGGACACCAGTGGGCGCGGCCTGTTCCTGGTGGACAAGATCTCCGACCGCTGGGGCGTGGACCTCCTCCCGCGCGGCAAGACCACCTGGTTCGAGATGCGCGTCTCCGACCGCTGACCGCTGACCGCTGACCGGCGCGAAGCCCGCCCCCGTCAGCACGGAAGCCCCCTTCGCGCCGGGATGGGGCGCCGCGGGGGCTTCGAGTGCGCACCGCGGAAGATTGGGGTGTATCCACGGCGCTGTGGACGACCAGGCCCGGGTCGAAGGGGGTCGTGTCCCCCGACTATGGCAGACGGGGGGCCTTGCCGCCAAAATGCCTTATCGGTGTGAACTCCCCTAAAACCGCCATATCGGTAATGAATCTTAGGTGAACTGGGCCACTAGCCTCGAAAACCATGAATAAATATGGGGACTCACGGGTGAATCCTTGACCCCATAGGGCCCTGTTCCTGGCCGGAGACGCGACCGGGAAATGCGATAAAACGGGTCAATCATCACCTTTTACGGTCGAAACCCCTTAAATGGTCGCGTGACCCCGACCGACCGCCGCGCCGCACTGCGCGCGGGAGCGGGCGCCGCCGTCGCGGGAGCCCTCGCCACCGGCTGCGCGGACCACCGCCCGGCCGCCGCCTCCGCCACGGCGGAACACCGCCCGGCCGTACCGCGCGCCGCCCCCGCGCCGCGCCGGTTCCCCGGCAGCCCCGCGCAGATCGAGCACGGCCCCCGCCACCGCCCCCGCGTCGCCCTCACCTTCCACGGCGGCGGTGACCCCGCCGGTGCCCGCAGCCTGCTCGGCGAGGCGGAACGGGCGGGCGCCCGGCTCACGGTCCTGGCGGTCGGCGGCTGGCTCGACACCCACCCCGCGCTCGCCCGCCGGATCCTCGACGGCGGCCATGAACTCGGCAACCACACGCAGGGACACCGTGACATCTGCGCGCTGGCCGAGATCGACGAGGCCGCGGCCTACGCCGAGATCACCGACTGCGCCCGGCGGCTGCGCCGGCTCACCGGCTCCATCGGCTCCTGGTTCCGGCCCTCCCGCGCGCGGTACGCCACGCCGCGCGTCGAACGGCTGGCCCGGCGGGCCGGCTACCCGCACGTCCTCTCGTACGACGTCGACTCGCTCGACTTCACCTCACCCGGCGCCCCGGCCGTCGTCCAGCGGGTCACCGGGCAGATCCGCAACGGATCGGTGGTGAGCCTGCACTTCGGCTACGCGGACACGGTCGCCGCGCTGCCCGCCCTCCTCGACGAACTCGACCGCCGCGGCCTGCGCGCGGTGACCACATCGGAGCTGCTGATCTGATGCTGCACCTGACGAAGCGAACCACGACCCTCATCGCGGCGGCCCTCCTTGCCGCCCTCGCCGGCTGCGGCACCGCCGACGACCGCGACACCAAGGCGGCCGCACCGCCCGCCGCCCCGAAGAAGAAGGCGGCCGCCCCCGCCGGACCGCCCGGACTGCCCGGCATGCCACCCGTCCTCGACCCGAAGGACATCTACGCGGCCGACCGCCCGAACCGGCTCTCCCCGGTGGTCAAGGGCTTCCCCTCGCGCGTGTACGTGCCCAACACGCTCTCCAACACCGTCTCGGTCATCGACCCGGCGACCTACAAGGTCATCGAGACGATCCCGGTCGGCAAGCACCCCCAGCACGTCGTACCGTCCTGGGACCTCAAGACCCTCTGGGTGAACAACAACCAGGGGAACACCCTCACCCCGATCGACCCCGCGACCGGGGCGCGCGGAAAGGACGTCGAGGTCCACGACCCGTACAACCTGTACTTCACGCCCAACGGCAAGTACGCCGTCGTCATGGCGTCACTCGACCGCGAGCTGGTCTTCCGCGACCCGCACACCATGGAGCGGGTCCACACCGAGCCGGTCTCCTGCTACGGCGTCAACCACGCCGACTTCTCGGCGGACGGCCGGTACTTCATCGTCTCCTGCGAGTTCTCCGGCGAACTGCTTAAGGTCGACACGGAGAAGATGAAGGTCGTCGGACAGCAGAAGCTGCCCTTCAGCGGCGCCATGCCGCAGGACGTGAAGCTGTCGCCCGACGGCAAGACCTTCTACATCGCCGACATGATGGCGCACGGCATGTGGGTGCTGGACGGCGACAAGTTCACCGAGCCCACCCTGCTGCCCACGGGCAAGGGCTGCCACGGCCTGTACGTGTCGCGCGACTCCAAGGAGATGTACGTACCCAACCGGGGCGAAGGCTCCATCTCCGTCTTCGACTTCACCCGGAACAAGCTGACGAAGAAGTGGTGGCTGCCGGACGGCGGCTCGCCGGACATGGGCGGCGTCTCGGCCGACGGCAAGGTGCTGTGGTTGTCCGGACGCTACGACTCCGAGGTCTACGCGATCGACACCACCACCGGCAAGCAGCTCGCCCGCATCCCCGTCGGCGGCGGCCCCCACGGCCTCGCCGTCTACCCCCAGCCGGGCCGCTACTCCCTCGGCCACACCGGCGTCTTCCGCTGACCCGCCCGGCCCGCACGCCGGGGCCTCCCACGCCCGGCGCCCGCACGAAAGGGCCCCGTAAGCCGGGGCCCGTGAGCCGGTCCCCGTAAGACCGGGTCCGTACGACCGGGTCTGTACGACCGGGCGGCCCTGCGGTGGCCGTCGCTCAGCCGGCCACCAACAGGGCTTCCGAGCAGACCGGACGGTAGCCCGCCGCCTGGAACGTGCGCACACTGCGGGCGTTCCCGGGCGGCTGCTGAGCCCAGACCGCGGTGTCCGGCACCAGATGACGCGCCGCCACCGCCAGGCGCGGGCCGAGGCCGCGCCCCCGGGCGTCCTCGTCCACCTCGACGGCCGCCTCCCAGCGGCCCGCGACCGCCCGCCCGAGGATCACCACGCCGCCGTCGGCCCGCCATACCCGCACGTCGTCGCGGTACTTGCGGGCCCGCACCACCCGGGGGTGGTCCGGGTCCTCGATCTCGCGCAGCGGGACCGGCGGCTCGCCCGGCAGCGCACCGGCGACCGTCAGCATGTCGATGGTGTCCATCCGCCGGCCCGTACGGGCCATCAGCGCCACCAGGAACCCGGGGTTCATCGCGGCGGCCAGGGCGTCGCTCGCCGTCGCCGCCAACTCGGCGCGCACCCACTCCGGATCCTCGTCCGTGAAGACGACCGAGTGCGCGGTGAAGGCCAGGACCCCCGCGTCCCGGGGACCGGGCTGGGGAACGATGGTGGTGGAGCCGTCGGGCGGCGGGAACTCGCCGCGCGCCGCCGCCGACAGGATGCGTGCCACTGCGTCGCTCATGGGTCCATCGTCGCCCACGGGCCCCGCAACTGTCCGGCCACCTCTGGCCGATAATCTGACCGCCGTACAGTCAGGGATCAAGAAGGGGTGGACCGATGGCGGACATCGAGTCGGCGCGCAAGGCTTTCGAGCGGTTCGACGTGAACGGGGACGGACGGATCACGGCCGCCGAGTACAAGAGCGTCATGGCCGAGCTGGGTGACTTCAACGTCACCGAGACCGTGGCGCAGGCCGTCATCAACGCCCAGGACGGCAACGGCGACGGCGAGCTGACCTGGGACGAGTTCTGGACCCACCTGAACAGGGCCTGAGCGACCACGCCCGAGGGGGCGTCCACCGACCCGCCGGTGGACGCCCCCTCGGCGCTCTGACGCCGACTGCCGCCGTGAGTCGGCGACGATCGACCGGACTGAGCAGCCGCAGTGGGGCAGAGCCGCTCTCCATCGGTGCGCGCGCCGTCGAGCGTGCGCGTCAGGCTGTCCGACCCAGGCGCCATGGCGTGGCCGTGATGTGAGACTTACGGCATGGACATGGGGCGTGAGTCGCGGTGGGAGAAGGACGCAATGACGGTGGAGATCGTTTTCGCCCTGGTGACCGCTGTCGCGCTGGCTGCGGCGGTCTTCGCCGTCGCTCTGGCTCTCGCGCTGGCCTTCGACATCTCCGGTTCAGCGAAGAAGGGCGTGTTGGTGGGGGGTGCACTGCTCGGTGCGGCGGCCGGAGTGTGGCGTCTGGTACGGGTGCTGGTTCGGTTCGACGAGCAACGCCGAATGGGCCGCTGACCGCCGGGCTTCTCCCTGGGGTCGCAGCCTGCCTGACCGGGACGTGCTGGCGGCAATCGTGTTCGTGGTGCCCTCGGGCTGTGCGTGGCGGCAACCGCACGATGGCCAGGGGCCCGGAATCCGGTGCCGGGCCGCGGCGCCACTCCCCAGGGCGGGAGCTGCCTGCTACCGGCCTGATGTGCCAGCTACCAGTTTGATGCTGACGACCGCGAATGCCTGCTCAGGGCCGTGGAACCGCAGCACCGTCCCTCCTGACTGCCCGCAGGCCGGCACCGCGCGTGGTCGGCCGACCGTTGCCCGGGAGCCAAGGCTCGGAAGACCGCTCCGAGCGGAAACATCTCAGGGGCTTGCAGGGACTTTCACGTCTGTCCCGGGGATGTCCCAGGGGCTTTCCGCCGCGTGAGCAGGGAAGGCCCTGACCGTGCCGGAAGGACACGAACGCGCTGTCAGGGCCTTCCGCCTCAGCACTCGATGATGTTCACCGCGAGCCCGCCGCGCGCCGTCTCCTTGTACTTGACCGACATGTCCGCGCCGGTCTCCTTCATGGTCTTGATGACCTTGTCCAGGGAGACCTTGTGGCTGCCGTCGCCGCGCATCGCCATCCGGGCGGCGGTGACCGCCTTGACCGCCGCCATGCCGTTGCGCTCGATGCAGGGGATCTGGACGAGCCCGCCGACCGGGTCGCACGTCAGGCCCAGGTTGTGCTCCATGCCGATCTCGGCGGCGTTCTCCACCTGCTCGGGCGAGCCGCCCAGTACCTCGGCGAGCGCTCCGGCGGCCATGGAGCAGGCCGAGCCGACCTCGCCCTGGCAGCCGACCTCGGCGCCGGAGATCGAGGCGTTCTCCTTGAAGAGCATGCCGACCGCGCCCGCGGCCAGCAGGAAGCGGACAACGCCGTCGTCGTCGGCGCCGGGCACGAAGTTCATGTAGTAGTGCAGGACCGCCGGGATGATGCCGGCCGCGCCGTTCGTCGGGGCGGTCACCACGCGCCCGCCCGCGGCGTTCTCCTCGTTCACCGCCATCGCGTAGAGGGTGATCCACTCCATGGACAGCGCCTGCGGGTCGCCCTCGGAGCGCAGCTTCCGCGCCGTGTTCGCGGCGCGGCGGCGGACCTTCAGACCGCCGGGGAGGATGCCCTCGCGGGACATGCCGCGCGCCACGCACGCCTGCATGACGCGCCAGATGTCGAGGAGGCCCTCGCGGATCTCGTCCTCGGTCCGCCAGGCCTTCTCGTTCTCCAGCATCAGCGCGGAGATCGACAGGCCGGTCTCCCGGGTGAGGCGCAGCAGCTCGTCACCGGTGCGGAACGGGTACTTCAGGACGGTGTCGTCCAGCACGATCCGGTCGGCGCCGACGGCGTCCTCGTCCACGACGAACCCGCCGCCGACCGAGTAGTACGTCTTCTCCAGCAGGGTCGCGCCCTCGGCGTCGTACGCCCACAGGGTCATGCCGTTGGCGTGGTACGGCAGCGCCTTGCGGCGGTGCAGGACCAGGTCCGTGTCGAAGTCGAAGCCGATCTCGTGCACGCCGAGGAGGTCGAGGCGCTTCTCGCTCCTGATCCGCTCGACCTGGTCGTCGGCGGTCTCGACGTCGACGGTACGGGGCGAGTTGCCCTCCAGGCCCAGGAGGACGGCCTTCGGCGTGCCGTGGCCGTGGCCGGTGGCGCCGAGGGAACCGTACAGCTCGGCCCGTATCGACGCGGTGTGGGCGAGCAGGCCCTCGTTCTTCAGCCGGCGCGCGAACATGCGGGCCGCGCGCATGGGGCCGACCGTGTGGGAGCTGGACGGGCCGATGCCGATCGAGAACAGGTCGAAGACCGAGATGGCCACGGGGAACTCCTTGGTTGGTAGACGCCGCTGTCTGCCGGGGTGGTGCAGGGGAGGGGCTTCAGGGGAGAGGGGAGAGGGGGAGGGGGAGAGGGGGAGAGGCGGGGAGGGAGGGGGATCGGGTGTCGGGGGCGGAGCCCGCGCGGGCACCGCGTGTCGTGCGGGGCATGGAGCGGGGCACCGCACTCACCGTCCAGTGTGCGCGGTGCCCCGCAAATGGTCTGTAACGTACGTAACGCTTACAGGCCAGGGTAAAGCGGGTGCTTCGCGGCGAGTGCCGTGACCCGCGCCGTGAGCGCGTCCGCGTCGTACGACGGCTTCAGCGCCTCGGCGATGATGTCGGCGACCTCGGTGAAGTCCTCGGTGCCGAAACCGCGCGTGGCCAGGGCCGGCGTGCCGATCCGCAGACCCGAGGTGACCATCGGGGGCCGCGGGTCGTTCGGGATGGCGTTCCGGTTGACGGTGATGCCCAGCTCGTGGAGCCGGTCCTCCGCCTGCTGGCCGTCGAGCTCGCTGTCGCGCAGGTCGACCAGGACCAGGTGGACGTCCGTGCCGCCGGACAGGACGGAGACGCCGTGTTCGGCGACGTCCGCCTGGATCAGGCGCTCGGCGAGGATCTTCGCGCCCTCGAGGGTGCGCTGCTGGCGCTCCTTGAAGTCCTCGCTCGCCGCGACCTTGAAGGCCACCGCCTTCGCCGCCACGACGTGCTCCAGCGGGCCGCCCTGCTGACCCGGGAAGACCGCCGAGTTGATCTTCTTCGCGAGCTCCTGTGTCGACAGGATCACGCCACCGCGCGGACCGCCCAGGGTCTTGTGCGTGGTGGTGGTGACGACATGGGCGTGCGGCACCGGGTTCGGGTGCAGGCCCGCGGCCACGAGACCCGCGAAGTGCGCCATGTCGACCATCAGGTACGCGCCGACCTCGTCGGCGACGCGGCGGAACGCGGCGAAGTCGAGCTGGCGCGGGTAGGCGGACCAGCCGGCGACGATCAGCTTCGGCTTGGACTCCTTGGCGAGGCGCTCGACCTCGGCCATGTCGACCCGGCCGTCGTCGCCGACGTGGTAGGCGACCACGTTGTAGAGCTTGCCGGAGAAGTTGATCTTCATGCCGTGGGTCAGGTGACCGCCGTGGGCCAGGTTCAGGCCCATGATCGTGTCGCCCGGCTTCAGCAGGGCGAACATGGCGGCGGCGTTGGCCTGGGCCCCGGAGTGCGGCTGCACGTTGGCGTGCTCCGCCCCGAAGAGCTCCTTGACGCGGTCGATCGCGATCTGCTCGACCACGTCGACGTGCTCGCAGCCGCCGTAGTAGCGGCGGCCGGGGTAGCCCTCGGCGTACTTGTTGGTGAGAACGGAGCCCTGGGCCTCCATCACCGCGACCGGAGCGAAGTTCTCCGAGGCGATCATTTCCAGGGTGGACTGCTGGCGGTGGAGCTCGGCGTCGACGGCGGCGGCGACGTCCGGGTCCAGCTCGTGGAGAGGGGTGTTGAGAAGCGACATCACGCGGTCCCTAGGGGTCTGGTGGGTGTTCTCGGGTCAGCCGGCGTACTCGGTGTACTCGTCGGCGGAGAGCAGGTCCTTCGGCTCGTCCGCGACGCGCACCTTGAACAGCCAGCCGCCCTCGAACGGAGCGGTGTTCACCAGCGACGGGTCGTTCACCACGTCCTCGTTGGCCTCGACGACCTCACCCGTGACCGGGGAGTACAGGTCGCTGACCGACTTGGTGGACTCCAGCTCACCGCAGGTCTCGCCCGCGGTCACGGTGGCACCGACCTCGGGGAGCTGCACGTACACGACGTCGCCGAGGGCGTTCGCCGCGTGCTCGGTGATGCCGACCGTCGACACGCCGTCCTCGGCGGCCGACAGCCACTCGTGCTCCTTGCTGTAACGAAGCTGCTGGGGGTTGCTCATGACCTGAATTCTCCTGTACGCGGGGGAGTGGTGGTGAACGGGGAGGGAGTGCGCGGGATCACGTCCGGCACCGCGAGTGCCGCGAGCCGGCAGCCTGGAGGCGAGCCTTCTCGCGAGCGTGTCACTTCTGGCGCTTGTAGAACGGCAGCGCCACGACCTCGTACGGCTCGTGGGTGCCGCGGATGTCGACGCCCACGCCGGCGGTGCCGGGCGCGGCGTGCGCCGCGTCCACGTAGGCCATGGCGATCGGCTTGCCCAGCGTCGGGGACGGGGCTCCCGAGGTGACCTCGCCGATCACCTGTCCGCCGGCGACCACGGCCATACCGGCGCGCGGCACCCGGCGGCCCTCGGCGATCAGGCCGACGAGCTTGCGCGGCGGGTTGGTCGCGGCGCGCTCGGCGGCGGCCTCCAGGGCGGTGCGCCCGACGAAGTCACCGGTCTTCTCGAACTTCACGACTCGGCCCAGGCCCGCGTCGAACGGGGTGAGCCCGGTGGTCAGCTCGTGCCCGTACAGCGGCATGCCCGCCTCCAGGCGCAGCGTGTCGCGGCAGGACAGGCCGCACGGGATCAGGCCGACGTCCCGGCCGGCCTCGGTCAGCGCCTGCCACAGCTTCTCGGCGTGCTCCGGCGCCACGAACAGCTCGAAGCCGTCCTCGCCGGTGTAGCCGGTGCGGGCGATCAGCGCGGGCACGCCCGCGACCGTGCCCGGCAGGCCCGCGTAGTACTTCAGGCCGTCCAGGTCGGCGTCGGTCAGCGACTTCAGGATGCCGGGGGACTCGGGGCCCTGGACGGCGAGCAGCGCGTAGGCGTCACGGTCGTCGCGCACCTCGGCGTCGAAGCCGGCCGCGCGCTCGGTCAGCGCGTCGAGGACGATCTGGGCGTTGGAGGCGTTGGCGACGACCATGTACTCGCTCTCACCGAGGCGGTACACGATCAGGTCGTCGAGGATGCCGCCGTCCTCGCGGCAGATCATGGTGTAGCGGGCGCGGCCCACGCCGACGCCGCCGATGTTGCCGACGAGCGCGTGGTCCAGCAGGTCGGCGGCGCGCGGTCCGGTGACGGTGATCTCACCCATGTGGGACAGGTCGAACAGGCCGGCCGCCGTGCGGACGGCGTTGTGCTCGTCGCGCTCGCTGCCGTAGCGCAGGGGCATGTCCCAGCCGGCGAAGTCGGTCATGGTCGCGCCGAGCGAACGGTGCACGGCGTCGAGAGCGGTCAGACGGGGGGCAGGGCTCATGGAAGGGCTCCCAGGTCCGGGGCATGGCTGGCGAGGACGGTCCTCCCCATCTGTCATCGGAACCTGAGAGGTTCGCCGTGACCCTGAGGGGTCGGTCGGCTTGCACCTTGGGTGGAGCACCCGTGCTCGAACGCGTGCGCTCGAAGCGGGGGCTCGCTTTTCAGATCTGCCTCATCCGTGCGGTACGGGGCCTGAGAGATTCAAGGGAGGAACTTGCTCCTTCGGCGCCCGGACCTGACCTGACCCGGGACTCTCCCGCGCGGATTCGATCGGCCGGTATGCGGTTGTCGGCGCATGCGGTTGACTGCGCCTGGCGCGGACATCATTGCACGAGGGGTCCGATCGGCAAATCACTTGTTCCTTATTACCCTTTCTTTACACTTCTTGGGCAAGGGTCGGGGAGCCGAGCAAGGGGGAGGGCGATGACGTTGCACCGGTCCGGTGTGTACGCGACGACCGCGGGGACGGCCGGAGAGGTGGCGGGCGGGGGCGGGGCGGCAGCCCGCCCCGTGGGCGCCCCGGTGACCGTTCCCACGGCTCCCACCGTTCCCACGGCTCCCACGGCTCCCACGGCTCCCACCGTTCCCGCCGCTCCCACCGTCGCGGTCCTGCGCGACCTGCGCGGGCGGGCCGGACGCGGCCCCCAGGAGCTCGCCTTCGCCCCCGGCGACCTCGTGGTGGTCTCCGGGCTCCCCGGCAGCGGCAAGTCCACCCTGATCGCGCGGGCGGCCGCCGGCTGCGCCGTCGACTCGCAGGACGCCCGGGAGCAGTGGGAGCGGCGCCTCCCCCGCCTCCTGCCCTACGCGGTCTACCGCCCGTTCGTACGGATCGCCCACTACGCCGGACTGCGGCGGGCGCTGCGCTCCGGCGACAGCGTCGTCGTCCACGACTGCGGCACACAGGCGTGGGTACGCCGCTGGCTCGCCCGCGAGGCCCGCCGCCGCGGCCGGTCGCTGCACCTGCTCCTGCTCGACGTGACGCCCCGCACCGCCCGCGAGGGCCAGCGCGAGCGGGGCCGCGGGGTGTCCGGCTACGCCTTCGCCCGGCACCGGGCCGCCGTCGGGCGGCTGGTCAGGGACGCCGAGCGGGGCGTCCTGCCGGGCGGCTGCGCGTCGGCGGTGCTCCTGGACCGCCCGGCGGCCACGGCCCTGACGCGGATCACGTTCTCCGGACCGCCGCGTTAGGGTGCTGCCGCACGCCGCGGACACGCGGGACCGGGAACCAGGACCAGGGGGCGCACCAGTGGACACCGCATGGCCGGGCAACGAGCTCGAAGAGGTGCTCGCCGCCTCCCTCGGCAACCCCTCCGCCGGAGGCCGGATCGTCGAGGTGCTGGGCCGTAGCGCCGTCTGGGTGCCCCTGCCCAGGGGCGGCGGCCCCGACAGCCCCGACCTGGACCTGCCGACGCTGACGCTGGAGCCCGACGGGCAGCCGTACGTCCCGGTGTTCAGCTCCGAGGCCCAGTTCCGCGCGTGCGTCGGCGACCACATGGCGTACACCGTCGCACCCGCCGTCGAGTTCGCCCGCGGCCTGCCCCCGCAGCTCGGCATCGCCGTGAACCCGGGCGGCGCCGTCGGGATCCCCCTCCCGCCGGCCGCCGTCGCCGAACTGTGCCGGGCCGGCCGCACCCCGCTGGACGGCCCCGCGAGCGGCGCCCGGGTGCGGCTGTTCGAGCCCGACTGGCAGGAGGATCCGGTGGACTTCCTGGCCGCCGCCGGCGCCGAGTTCGAGGCGGCGGGCGTCGTGCTCACGGCGCGGCGCGCCCTGGCCAGCGTCGAGGGCGAGGCGCCCGCCCTGTTCGTCGGCGTCCAGGTCTCGTCCTTCGAGGGTCCCGACCGCACCGCGCCCATGGACGCGCTCGGCCGGGCGCTGGGCCGCGTCCAGGTGCCGTGGCCGGTCAATCTGGTGCTGCTGGACGCGGCACAGGACCCGGTCGTCGACTGGATGCTGGAGAAGGTGCGCCCCTTCTACCGCCGCGAGCACAGCTCCTGACGGAGACGCCGCTTAAGCTGGTCCGGTCCACCGGTGGACCGGTGGTCCGGTGGACGAGACGGAAGAGGGGCGGGATCCAGGGTGAGCGCGTCAGGCACCGAAGCGGCCGGTGGGGGCTCCCCTGCCCGAGCGGAGTCCAGGGCTCCCGGGCAGGTGGAGAGCATGCTGCGACAGGTGACGCCCGGACGCTATGACGCGTACGAGGCGCTGCTCCAGGCCCTCGCCGACGGCCAGGTCTGGATGCTGCTCTGGCACGGCACGGCCGGTTCCCCCGACGCCCAGTACGGCAACATGGACGTCGACGGCCTCGGATACGCCCCGTGCGTCACCTCCGCGCAGGAGCTCGCCGCCTCCGGCTGGAACCGCGCCCACGAGGTCGTCGCCGTCCGCGAGGTGGCGGCCGCCCTCTACCCCGACCGCTGGGGCATCTGGCTCAACCCGCACGCGCCCGGCGGCGGCCTCGGGGTCCCGTGGGCCGACCTGCGGCGGATCGCCACCGGCCTGGACCGGATGCCGGCCGGACCGCTCAGGCTCAGCGACCCGGCCATCGAGCTCCCGCAGTTCTACGCGCTGCTCACGCAGAACGCCCACCGCACGCCCCCCGTCCGCTCGCTGCGGCGCGCCTGGGTGCAGCCCTCGCTCGGCTCCCCGTACCTCGCGATCGGCCTCGACCTGTACGACACGAGCCAGACGTCCGTCGACGCGGTCCACGCGATGATGCGGCACTCGATCGCCGCCGTCCCCGACGGCCTGCCCGTCTCGACGGTCGCCATGTCCGACGCGTACGACCCGGTGGCGATGTGGCTGCGGGCGAACACGAGGCCTTTCTACGACCGCGAGGCGCACGGCGCCGTACCCGCCGCACCCCCCGCCCCCGGCTACGGCTACCCGCCACGACACGGCTGATCACCCGCCGTGGTCGTCCGTGGTGACGGGCGCGCGGCGGCGCGGAGCGCGGCGTTCCGAAAACGCCCTGCTGAACTCGCGTAGATTTCCGGGGTGTTAACGCGCCCGCCACCGTTGTCCCGTATCCCACCGGTTTGGCGAGTGTCCGGGTCTCGACTAGGTATCACCGCTATCCGGACTGTTCTCCGCCCGGCCACCCGTGGGTAGTGTTCGGCCGGTCAAGACCTCGTTCACTAGGCCAAACCAGGGGTGGCCCATGCGAATACTCAAGTCCCGCGCCGTCCGGGCGGTCACCGCGGCGGTCGCCGTCGGTCTGATCGCGACGGGCTGCGCCAGCGAGCGCGGCAAGGACGGCGAAAAGGGCGGGGCGAAGGACACCTTCGTGTTCGCCGGAGCCGGGGACCCCGGCTCACTGGACCCCGCGCTCGCCAGCGACGGCGAGACCTTCCGGGTCACCCGTCAGGCGTTCGAAGCGCTGCTGGAGCACGAGTCCGGCGGCAGCAAGCTGGTCGGCGGTCTCGCCGAGAAGTGGTCGAGCAACGACGCCGGTACGGTGTGGACGTTCAACCTCCGCAAGGGCGTGAAGTTCCACGACGGCGAGGCCCTCAACGCCGCCGCCGTCTGCGCCAACTACGACCACTGGTTCAACTGGACGGGCACCTACCAGTCCAGCGCGGTCTCCTACTACTGGCAGACCATCATGGGCGGGTTCGCCAAGAACGAGGACCCCGAGGCCCCGAAGGCGAACTACAAGTCCTGCACCGCGCAGGACGAGAACACCGCCGTCATCGAGGTCAACGAGCCGTCCGCCAACCTGCCCGGCGGATTCTCCCTCCAGGCCCTGGCGATCCACTCGCCGAAGGCCATCGAGGAGTACGCGAAGCAGGCCGCCACCGGCAAGGGCGACGCGATCACCTACCCCAAGTACAGCCAGGAGGCCGGCACGGTCGCCGGCACCGGCCCGTACAAGATCACGAAGTGGAACAAGGGCAACAAGGAAGTCACCCTTGAGCGCTTCGACGACTACTGGGGTGAGAAGGCCAAGGTGAAGAACCTGGTCTTCCGTACGATCGACACCGAGGAAGGCCGTCGTCAGGCCCTCCAGGCCGGTGACATCAACGGCTACGACCTCGTCTCGCCGGCGGACGTCAAGACGCTGGAGGGCGCGGGCTTCGAGGTCCCGACCCGTGACGTCTTCAACATCTTCTACCTGGGCATGACCCAGGAGAAGAACCCGGCGCTGAAGAAGCCCGAGGTCCGCCAGGCCATCGCGCACGCCATCGACCGCGAGAACATCGTCAAGACCCAGCTCCCCGAGGGCGGCAAGGTCGCGACGCAGTTCATGCCCGACACGGTCGCCGGCCACTCGGACAAGGTGAAGACGTACCCGTTCGACACCGCCAAGGCCAAGCAGCTCCTCAAGGACGCGGGCGAGTCCGCGCTCAAGGTCGAGTTCTGCTACCCGACCGAGGTCACCCGCCCGTACATGCCCGCCCCGCAGGACATCTTCGAGCTGATGAAGGCCGACCTGGAGAAGGCCGGCATCACCGTCACCCCGAAGCCGATGAAGTGGGCCCCGGACTACCTGGACGCCACCGAGTCCGGTGCCTGCGCCCTGCACATGCTCGGCTGGACCGGTGACTTCAACGACGGCTACAACTTCATCGGCACCTGGTTCGCCGGGTACGACAAGCAGTGGGGCTTCAAGGAGCCCGCGCTCTTCTCCGCCGTGACCGGCGCGTCCAAGGAGACGGACCCGGCCAAGCGCGTGGAGTCCTACAAGGCCGCCAACGAGAAGATCATGGAGTACCTGCCGGGTCTCCCGATCTCCTCGTCGCCGCCCGCCATCGCGTTCGGCAAGAACGTCAACCCGCCGAAGGTCTCCCCGCTGACGCAGGAGAACTTCGCCGAGGTCTCCTTCAAGTAACCGCACCTCATGCGGGGTCCGCCCGGCCACACACCCGTGGCCGGGCGGACCCGCATCTGACGCACGTAAGAAAGGGGCACGCGGGGTGCTGCGACTTGTCGTACGAAGACTGCTACAGCTGATACCCACCCTGCTCGGCCTGTCGGTTCTCCTCTTCCTCTGGCTGAACCGGCTGCCCGGCGGACCCGCCTCAGCGATCCTGGGCGAGCGGGCCACCGCCAGCGAGGTGGCGCGCATCAACCGGGCTCTCGGCCTCGACCAGCCGGTCTGGGTGCAGTACGGCCGCTTCCTGGGCCGGATCTTCCAGCTGGACCTGGGCACATCGACACAGACCGGCCAGCCCGTGTGGGACGAGTTCGCCCTGCGCTTCCCGGCCACGGTGGAGCTCAGCGTCGCCGCCATGCTCATCGCCATCGCCGTCGGCATCCCGCTCGGCTACCTCGCGGCCAAGCGGCGCGGCGGCTGGCTAGACGTCGCCTCGGTGTCCGGCTCCCTCCTCGGCATCTGCGTTCCGGTCTTCTTCCTCGCCCTGATCCTCAAGGGCGTCTTCGCCGTCAACCTCGGTCTCTTCCCGAGCTACGGCCGGCTGTCGACCGGGCTCGACGCGACCAGCGTCACCGGGTTCGCCGTACTCGACGGCCTCCTCACCGGAGAGCTCGACGCCTCCTGGGACGCCCTCGCCCATCTGATCCTGCCCGCCGTGACGCTCGCCTCCATCCCGCTCGCCGTCATCGTCCGGATGACCCGCGCCAGCGTCCTCGAAGTACTGGGCGAGGACTACATCAGGACCGCCGAGTCCAAGGGCCTGGAGAAGAACGTCGTCCGCGTCCGCCATGTGCTGCGCAACGCCCTCCTCCCGGTGGTCACCGCGATCGGTCTGCTGACCGGCTCGCTGCTGTCCGGTGCGGTCCTCACCGAGTCCGTCTTCTCCTTCGGCGGTATCGGCTCCTTCATCCGCACCTCGATCGACGCCCGCGACTACCCGGTGCTCGTCGGTTTCATCATGTTCATCGCGATGGTGTACGTCCTCATCAACCTGCTGGTCGACCTGGCGTACAGCCTCATTGACCCGAGAGTGCGGGTGAACTGACGTGAGCACCAGAACGGACAAGATCGACCGTCTCGCCGAGCTCACCCAGCTCAACGAGACGACGTCCGGCGCCAGTCTGTGGCGGGAGGCGTTCCGGCGCCTCAAGGACAGCAAGATGGCCGTCATCGGCGCGGTCATCATCGCGCTGTTCGTCGTCGTCGCGATCGTCGGCCCCTGGCTCACGCCGTACTCGCCGACCGCCCAGACCTGGCGCGGTGAAGTCCTCGCCAACCAGGGCGAGTTCGTCGGCATGCGCGGCGAGAACTGGTTCGGCCTCGACCACCTCGGCCGCGACACCTTCTCGCGGATGCTCGTCGGCGCCCGGCAGACCCTGCTCGTCGGCGTCGTGTCGATGCTCATCGGCCTGCTCGTCGGCGCACTCGTCGGCATGCTCTCCGGCGCGGCCGCCACCCTCGGCGGCAAGGCGGGCCGGCGGATCGACACCGTCGTCATGCGGTTCATCGACATCATGCTGTCGCTGCCGTCGCTGCTGCTCGCCGTCTCCATCGCGGCCGTCATGGGCCAGTCCCTGACCACCGTGATGATCGCCGTCGGTGTCGTCCAGATCCCGATCTTCGCCCGGCTGCTGCGCGGCTCGATGCTCGCCCAGGGCGGCTCCGACTACGTCCTCGCCGCGAAGGCGCTCGGTGTGCGCAGGAACCGGATCGTCCTCACCCAGATCCTGCCGAACTCGCTGAGCCCCGTGATCGTGCAGGCGACCCTCAGCCTCGCCACCGCCATCATCGAGGCCGCCGCCCTCTCCTACCTGGGCCTGGGCAACCCCGACCCGGCCGTCCCCGAGTGGGGCGTGATGCTCTCGCAGGCCCAGCGGTTCTTCGACAACGCGCCGATGATGGCCGTCTACCCGGCGGTCGGCATCATCATCACCGCACTCGGCTTCACCCTGCTCGGCGAGGCCATGCGCGAAGCCCTCGACCCGAAGTTGCGAGGCTGAACTGCCATGCCACTGCTCTCTGTTGACGAACTCACCGTCACCTTCGGCGGACGCGGCCGCAAGCCGTCCACGGCCGTCGACGGCGTCTCCTTCACCGTCGACCAGGGTCAGGTCGTCGGGCTGGTCGGCGAATCCGGCTGCGGCAAGTCCGTGACCTCGCTCGCCCTGATGGGCCTGCTCCCGCGCAAGGGCGTCACCATCGGGGGACGCGCCGAGTTCGACGGCGCCGACCTGCTCACCATGAGCCCGAAGAAGCTGCGGGACATGCGCGGCAGCCGACTCGCGATGATCTTCCAGGACCCGCTGTCCTCGCTGAACCCGGTCGTCCCGATCGGCGTCCAGGTCACCGAGATCCTGCGGCGCCACCGCGGCCTGAAGGGCGAGGCCGCCCGCAAGGAGGCCGCGCACCTGCTGGACCGGGTCGGCATCCCCGACCCGGCCCGGCGGCTGAAGGAGTACCCGCACCAGCTGTCCGGCGGCATGCGCCAGCGCGCCCTGATCGCCATGGCCGTGGCCTGCGCGCCCCGGCTGCTCATCGCCGACGAGCCGACCACCGCGCTCGACGTGACCATCCAGGCGCAGATCCTGGAGCTGCTCAAGGAACTCGTGGACCAGGAGGGCACCGCCCTGCTGATGATCACCCACGATCTGGGAGTCGTCGCCGGCCTCTGCGACCAGGTCAACGTCCTGTACGCGGGCCGGGCCGTCGAGTCCGCGGGCCGCCGGGAGCTGTTCGCGCACCCCACGCACCCGTACGCGCACGGACTCCTCGGCTCCATCCCGCGGCTGGACGCCCCGCGCGGCGAACCGCTCAACCCGATCCGCGGATCCATCAACGACAAGATCGCCTGGGCCGACGGCTGCGCCTTCGCGCCCCGCTGCGACTTCTACACGATGGAGTGCCTGACCGGCACACCCGAACTGACCGAACCGCGCGCCGAGGGCCACCAGGTGCGCTGCGTCAACCCGGTCCTGCCCGCAGCGGACCAGTCGGAGGTCTCGGCATGAGCCTGCTCGAACTCGACGGGGTGAAGGTCCACTTCCCCGTCAAGAAGGGCCTCTTCTTCGACCGTACGGTCGGCCATGTGTACGCCGTCGACGGGGTGTCCCTGAAGGTCGAGGCCGGCCAGACGTACGGCCTGGTGGGCGAGTCCGGCTGCGGCAAGACGACCCTCGGCCGGGCCGTGCTGCGGCTGGTCGACGTCACGGACGGCGAGGTCCTCTTCGACGGTACGGACCTGGCGAAGCTGCCCGACGAGGAGATGCGCAGGTTCCGGCGCCGGCTCCAGATGGTCTTCCAGGACCCGCTGGGCAGCCTCAACCCGCGGCAGAACATCGAGTCCATCCTCAGCGAGGGCATGGCCGCGCACGGCATCGGCGCGAACCAGGAGGAGCGCCGGGAGAAGATCAAGGCGATCCTCGCCCGCGTCGGTCTGCCGACCAACGCGCTCTCCCGCTACCCCCACGAGTTCTCCGGCGGCCAGCGGCAGCGCATCGGCATCGCCAGGGCGCTGGTGCTGGAGCCGGACGTCATCATCTGCGACGAGCCGGTCTCGGCGCTGGACGTGTCCATCCAGGCCCAGGTCATCAACCTGCTGGAGGAGCTCCAGGAGCAGCTGGGCCTGACGTACCTGGTCATCGCCCACGACCTGGCCGTGGTCCGGCACATCTCGGACGTCATCGGGGTCATGTACCTCGGGTCCCTGGTGGAGGAGGCGCCCAGCGACGCGCTGTACGCGTCGCCCAAGCACCCCTACACCAAGGCCCTGATGTCGGCGGTGCCGGTGCCCGACCCGGAGGTCGAGGACCGCCGGGAGCGCATCCTGCTCCGCGGGGACCTCCCCTCCCCGGCCAACCCTCCGGCGGGCTGCCGCTTCCACACGCGCTGCCCGTGGGCGCGGCCCCGCTGCGCCGAGGAGCGCCCCGCCCTGACGGACGTCGGCGACGGCCACAAGGTCGCCTGCCACTTCACGTCCGAGATCGAGGCGGGCACGCTGGAACCCACCCGCCCGACGGGCGTGGAAGCGGTCCTGGGCACGGCGGACGCGGAGATCCCGGCCCAGGGAGCCGCCGAGGAGACCACCACCGAGACCACCACCGAGACCGCCGGGAAGACCGTCACGGGGACCACGGGGACCACGGGGATCACGAAGACCTGACGTCCGGCCGCCGAACGGGGAACGGCTCCCACGCACAGGTGCGTGGGAGCCGTTCTCACGTCGCCGTCCGCCGGTCCGTTCGCCGGTGGCCGGTGGCCGGTCGCCGTACGGGCTAGTTGGTGAAGTACAGGTACTTCCAGGTCCCGTGCGTCGTGTAGTTGACGTTGTCGCCCGAGCTCGTGTCGATGTACGAGGAGCGGATCCGGGCACGCAGGCCGGAGGTGCCGGAGGCGCCCAGGTTGACGGTGGACTTCCCGTAGGAGTTCAGCGCGAAGAACTCGGAACCGCCGTCGTACCACGTGCCGTTGTAGTACACCTGGATCTGGAGCCGCTGCTTGCGGCCGGTGTAGTACGTCATCGACGTGGTGGCGATCACGTCGGTGCTCTTGCGGTAGTAGTAGTACGTCGTGGTGCCGATCTGGCCCGTCTTGTAGTGACGGGACGGAGTGGTGGAGACGTTCACCTTGGCGTAGGCGGTCGACTTCACCGCCTTCGGCGCGTAGCGGGCGTCACCCGCGAAGACCGCCGTCACGGCGGTGTCACGGGTCATGTCCAGGACGACCGACAGGTTGCCGCTGGAGTTGACCGTGCCCCGCTTCACCAGCCGCTTGGGCTTGTCGGCGCCGTACGGGTCGGCCCAGATCTCGACGACACGGTTCTTGTACGTGGTGCCGAGGTGCGCCGTGAACGACACGTCGGCGCCGTACGCCCAGACGCTGGCGTTGCGGTTCAGCGTCAGCGAGGTCGCCAGCCGGGACACCTGGACCGCCACGGCCGCCGCCGTCGCGGTGTGCGTGGCACCGCCCGCGTACGCCACCCGGTAGGTGACCTTGCCGCCGGCCGGCGGGATGTCGGTGAACGCGAACGCGCCCGTCGAGTCCACCTTCGCCGGGGCGATGACCTTGCCCGCCGGGGACTCCAGGTCGATACGGGTCACCGTCAGCGGCGTCCCCGCCGGGAGCGGCACGGTCGCGGTGACCTTGCCCTTGACCGTGAGCGGCTTCGCGCGGGCCGCGGTGGTGGGCGCGGTGAGCGTGATCTTCGGCACCGACTTGGTGGGGTCGGTGAAGGTGCGCAGCGTACGCGCGCCCTGGCTGTTGATCGACACCGCGAACAGGCGGGCGCCGCCCGGCTCCCAGGCGAGGGCTCCCTCGACGAGGGTGTCACCACCGCTGGACGTGCCGGTGTTGGGGAACTCGTAGCGCCGTACCGGGCTCGTGGAGCCGGGCAGGAAGACGTGCACGTCCGGGTCGTACCAGGAGCTGGTGCCGGCCGCGACCGTGCCGTCGGCGCCGACGGCGACGCTGTTCGCGTAGTGCGCACCGGTGTTGTACGCGCCGGCCTCGGTCAGGTCGGAGCTCTGCCAGACCGTGTGGGTGCCGCCGGGCGAGGCGGTGATGATCTTGCTGCCGTCCGGGGTGAACGCGGCGTCCGCGACCCGGCCGGACGCCCTGGTGCTCGCCGCCGGGGTCGCCTCGCCGGACGTGACGTCGTAGACCCGCAGCACACCGGGCGAGCCCTGGGTGTCCGCTGCCGCGATCCTGTCGGTCGCGCCAGGGGCGGCGGCCAGCAGCGGCGCGCGGTACCAGCCGTACGCGTCGTCCTGGTCCAGCGCCACGACGGGCTCGGCGCCGGAGACGTCGAGCGAGCCGATGTCGCCGTTGCCCCCCGTGCCGTAGCCGAACCACACCTTGTCGCCGGTGACCGCGAGGGTCATCGGGTCGGTGTCCGCGCCGGTGGCGTACCGGCCGGTCTCGGTGACCGTCTGCGGGTCGAGCGCCACGATCGCGTCGCTGCCGGGTACGGCCGCGTACAGCCTGTCCTGCGCGGCGTTCAGGGCGAGCCCGTTCACGCCGGGCAGTGCGCCGACGCTGGTGAGCACCGTACCCGCGTAGTCGGTGGCGACGATCCTGCCGCTCTGCGGGTCGCTGATGAACACGCGCTGGTGCGCGCTGTCGACGACGACCTCACCGACCGAGGAGACGGGAAGGAGCTTGGCGGAGTCGGCCGACGCCGGACCCGCCGTGCCGGCGACGAGCGCCGCCGAGCTGAAGAGGACCGCGAGCGCCGTCGCGGTCGAGATGCTGCGCCTGTGCACAGTGATGAGAACCCCCCACGAAGAAACCCGGTGGATGGCCGGGTGACATGAGAAGGCCGCGCGCCGCCCCCGCGCCCAGAAGGCGCCGGTCGCGCGACCGTTGGACGCAGCGTATGGCATGTCAGTGACACCGGCGTACCGGGATTTCCCCGAGGGCGGTCACGGCGGTCGGGGCGGGGTCACGGGTGGTGGCCACGGGTGGTGGCCACGGGCGCGGCCGGGCGGGGACTGCGCGGGGCCGGGGCGGGGTGCGCGGGGACGGACCGAGGAACCGGGCGGGTGCGCGCGGGGCCGGGGTGGGGTGCTCGGGGCCGGGCGGAGGAACCGGGCGGGTGCGCGCGGGGCCCGGGTGGGGAAAGAGATAGAACTGTCCGGTGCTCCTGGATCTGTTCACGCCGTCCGTGCTCCACGCCCTCGACCTCGCCGGGATCTTCGTCTTCGCGATCTCCGGCGCGCTGCTCGCCGTCCGCAAGAACTTCGACGTCTTCGGCATGGCCGTCCTCGCCGAGGTCACCGCGCTCGGCGGCGGGCTCTTCCGCGACCTGGTCATCGGCGCCGTACCGCCCGCCGCCTTCACGGACCTCGGGTACTTCGTGATGCCCCTGGTGGCCACGGCCCTGGTGTTCTTCCTGCACCCCGTGGTGGAGCGGACGCAGGCGGCCGTCAACGTCTTCGACGCCGCCGGGCTCGGCCTCTTCTGCGTGGCCGGGGCCACCAAGGCGTACGACTACGGGCTCGGCCTGACGTCCTCCGCCGTGCTGGGCCTCGCCACCGCCGTCGGCGGCGGCGTCCTGCGGGACGTCCTCGCCAACGAGGCGCCGTCGCTGCTGCGCTGGGACCGCGACCTGTACGCGGTGCCGGCGATCGTGGGCGCGGTGATGGTGGTGCTGTTCATCCGGTTCGAGCTGCTGAACCCCTTCACCAGCGGCCTCGCGGCGGCGACCACGTTCGTGCTGCGGCTGCTCGCCCTCCGCTTCCACTGGCGGGCGCCGCGCGCCTGGAACCGGCGCTCCGCCGCGACCGAGGAACCCCCCGGCAAAGCTACCGCTTAGTAATTGCTTGTTGTACGGTTCTGGCCATGGACAGGAGTATGGACAGCACCAGTCAGTTCGACCGCGACACCGCGGTGACCCTCCGCGTGCCCGGCGTCTACGACACGGAGCTCGCCGCCGACTGGACGATCTTCGGTGTCGTCAACGGCGGCTACCTGCTCGCCCTGCTGGGCCGCGCCCTCGGCGACGCCCTGCCGCACCCGCACCCCTTCTCGGTCTCCGCCCACTACCTGGCGCCCTCCCTGCCCGGCCCGGCCGTGATCCGTACCGAGACCGTGCGCACCGGCCGCACCCTCTCCACCGGCCAGGCCTCCCTGTACCAGCGGGCCGAGGACGGCACCGAGGTCGAGCGCATCCGGGTCATGGCCACGTACGGGGACCTGGACGCCCTGTCCGGCGACGTCCGCACGACCGCCAAGCCCCCGGCCATCCCCCCGTACGAGCACTGCTTCGGCCCCTCGGACGCGCCCTCGCCGCTGCCCGGCTCCTCCGCCATCGCCGAGGTCCTCGACCTCAAGCTCGATCCGGCGACCGTCGGCTGGGCCGTCGGGGCCCCCTCCGGCAAGGGCGAGATGCGCGGCTGGTTCGGCCTCGCCGACGGCCGGGACCCCGACCCGCTCTCGCTGCTCCTCACCGTCGACGCGCTGCCGCCGACCGCCTTCGACCTCGGCCTGCGCGGCTGGACGCCGACCGTCGAACTCACCACCCACATCCGCTGCCGCCCCGCCCCCGGGCCGCTGCGCGTCTCCATCGCCACCCGCAACCTCGCCGGCGGGTTCCTGGAGGAGGACGCCGAGGTCTGGGACAGCGCCGACCGTCTGGTCGCGCAGTCCCGTCAACTCGCCCGCGCGCCCCGGGACATGTGACCCTCAGTCCAGCCAGTGGCGGCTGCCCAGGACCACCAGGCGCAGCCGCCGTCGCGCTTCCCCGGCCACCCGCGCGCGGGCTCCGGAGTCAGGCCCCGCCGCCAGGAACGCGGACGCGGTCGACACCATGAGGTCGACGTACAGCCGGGCCAGCATCAGCAGGTCGTCCCGCGCCCAGCCGGCCGCCTCCGGCAGCCGGGCCAGTTCGTCGGCGACCTCGTCGGCGAACCGGTCGAGCTGGTCCCCGATCGCGTCGCGCACCGGCCGGACCCCGCCGTGCCGCTCGCGGGCGAGGAACCGGACGTGCGCCGGGTGCTCGCGCACCAGCCGGTCGATCAACTCGACCGCGCCCGCGATCCGTTGGTCGCTGTCACGCTCGCCCGTCGCGGCGAGCGTGGAGACGATCGTGCCATGGAGGCTGCCGAGCGCCTCCTCCACCAGGGCGACCCCGAGATCCGCCGTGTCGCGGAAGTGCCGGTAGAACGCCGTAGGGGCGACGCCGACGGCCCGGGTCACCTCGCGCAGGCCGAGACTGCTCAGGCTCTGCTCCTCCAGCAGCGCGAGCGCGGCGTCGAGCAGTGCCTGACGGGTCTTCCGCTTCTGGGCCTGCCGGATGCCGGTGGTGTGACTCATGCCATGCAGTAAACAACTGTTCTCCCAAGGGAGCCAGCGCCCGCATATGTAGACTCGTGAGTCAGTGAACAGTTGTCCTCCAAGCTCTGTCCCACGACCCACGAGAGGCAGCCCCATGCTCGTCCTCGTCGCCGCACTCCTCGTCCTCGGTATCGTCATGGGCACCGCCGCGCTCGTGCCGGTCCCCGTGACCGTCACCCTGGCCGGCGTCATCGCCGCATGGCTGCTGGTCTTCGCCGCCCGTGAGCGACTCGCCCGCAGGCGCACCCGCGTCCGGACCCCCGCCTCCGCGTCCCCCTCCGCGTCGGCGTCCACCCCCACCTCCACCTCCGCATCTGCCTCCGCATCCGCTGACGTCCGCATCCGCTGAGGAGTCCCGCCATGGCACTCACCGCCCGTCCGGCAGCGCGCACGACCCACGCCCCGCGAACCGTCCGTCCGGCGGCCCGCACGACCGGCGACCCGCGAACCGTCCGTCCGGCAGTGGGCGCCTTCGCCCGTGAGGCGCGACGCGAGTCCGACGACATGGCCGTCGCCGCGTTCGTCCTCGGCCTCGTCGGCCTGCTGGTCCTCAACATCGTCCTCGGGCCGATCGCCATCGGCCTCGCGGCCATCGCCCTGCGCCGCGGCACCGCCCGGCGCGGCCGCGCGCTGCTCGGGCTCGCCCTCGGCGTCGCCGACCTCGCCCTCCTGGCGGCCCTGACCACCCTGAACGGCACCGTCTCCTGGAGTCTGGGCTGAGCCGCGCGCGAGCCTGAACCGAGTCTGGCCGGATACGCCCCCGTCGGGGTGCGGTCCCGGGCTCGTAGAATCGGTTCACCATGGCTTACCTCGACCACGCCGCGACCACTCCGATGCTTCCGGAGGCGATCGAGGCGATGACCGCCCACCTCGCCGTCACCGGGAACGCGTCCTCCCTGCACGCCGCCGGGCGCCGTGCCCGCCGTACGGTCGAGGAGGCGCGCGAGACCCTCGCCGACGCGCTGGGCGCCAGACCCAGCGAGATCGTGTTCACCTCCGGGGGCACCGAGGCCGACAACCTCGCGGTCAAGGGCCTGTACTGGGCGCGCAGGGACGCCGACCCGCGCCGCGTGCGCGTCCTCACCAGCCCCGTGGAGCACCACGCGGTCCTCGACGCCGTGCACTGGCTCGGCGAGCACGAGGGCGCGACCGTCGAGTACCTGCCCGTCGACACGTACGGCCGGGTCCACCCGGACGCGCTGCGCGAGGCCGTCGCACGCGACCCCGGCAGTGTGGCGCTGGCCACCGTGATGTGGGCCAACAACGAGATCGGCACCCTCATGCCGGTCGCCGAACTCGCCTCCGTCGCCGCCGAGTTCGACATCCCGCTGCACACGGACGCGGTCCAGGCCGTCGGCCAGGTCCCCGTCGGCTTCACCGACGCCGGGGTCGCCGCCCTGACCGTCTCCGGCCACAAGATCGGCGGCCCCTACGGCATCGGGGCGCTGCTCCTCGGGCGCGAGTACGGCCCGGTCCCCGTGCTGCACGGCGGCGGCCAGGAACGCCATGTGCGCTCCGGCACCCTGGACGTCCCCGCCGTCGCCGCCTTCGCCGTCGCCGCCCGGCTCGCCGCCGAACGGCAGGCCGAATTCGCCCGAGACATCGGCGCGTTGCGCGACGAACTCGTCGACGCCGTCCGCACGGCCGTCCCGGACGCCGTCCTCGGCGGCGACCCCGACGGCCGGCTGCCGGCCAACGCGCACTTCGCCTTCCCCGGCTGCGAGGGCGACTCCCTGCTCCTGCTCCTGGACGCCCAGGGCATCGCCTGCTCCACCGGCTCCGCCTGCACCGCCGGTGTCGCCCAGCCCAGCCATGTGCTGCTGGCCACCGGAACCGACCCGGACCTCGCCCGCGGCACCCTCCGCTTCTCGCTCGGCCACACCTCCACCCGCGCGGACGTCGAAGCCGTCGCCAAGGCCATCGGCCCCGCGGTGGAGCGGGCGAGGACGGCGGGCCTCAGCTGACGGCGGCCTCCGGCCCGACAGCGTTCCGCGATCACGCGGCGGGCCTCACCTGACCCGTGGGCGTCAGCCGTCCGAGCCGGCCGCCGGCGCGGACGCGGGCGCGACAGGGGGCGCCGACGTACGCGCCGCCGCGGCGGCCCGTACGAGCCCCAGGTAGCGGTCCCAGTCCCAGTGCGGCCCCGGGTCGGTGTGGTCGGTGCCCTCAACCTCCACATGGCCGATGATGTGCTCCCGGTCCACGGGTATGCCGTACCGGGCGCAGACGTCGGCCGCCAGCCGCGCCGACGACGCGTACATCGCCGCCGTGAAGTCCTGCGGACGGTCCACGAACCCCTCGTGCTCGATCCCGACACTGCGCTCGTTCATGTCCCGGTTGCCCGCGTGGAACGCCACGTCCAGCTCGCGGATCATCTGCGCGATACGCCCGTCCTTGCCGACCACGTAATGCGCCGCCGCGCCGTGGCCGGGGTTCTTGAACACCCGCAGAGCCGTGGCGAAGCTGCCCTGCACCACATGGATCACGATCCGGTCCACGGTGTAGTCGTCCGGCCGGTCCGCCCGCCGCCAGTTCGCCCGCGCCGCCGCCGTCCACTCGGCGCCCGCGTGGTCGAGCTCACCCTCGACCCGCTTCTTCTCCATCCCGGGCAGCCGCCACCAGGCACGCCTCAGCTCGTCCCAGCCCAGCACGGCCGCGCCCGCCACGGCGGCACCGCCGCCGATCAGGACCGCCCGCCGCCCCACCCGCCCGCTCTTCTCACTCCCCATGTGATCGCCAACGGATACGCACACGACTTCGGTTCCCGGGCCCCTTACCCTGGTAGGGCTATGACTCAGACTCCGCAGCGCCCCCTCCGTGTCCTCGCCGCCATGTCGGGCGGTGTGGACTCCGCCGTCGCCGCCGCCCGCGCCGCCGAAGCGGGGCACGACGTGACCGGGGTGCACCTGGCGCTCTCCGCGAACCCGCAGTCGTTCCGCACCGGCGCGCGCGGCTGCTGCACCATCGAGGACTCCCGCGACGCACGCCGCGCCGCCGACGTCATCGGCATCCCCTTCTACGTCTGGGACCTCGCCGAGCGGTTCCGCGAGGACGTCGTGGAGGACTTCGTCGCGGAGTACGAGGCCGGCCGCACCCCCAACCCGTGCCTGCGCTGCAACGAGAAGATCAAGTTCGCGGCACTGCTCGACAAGGCGCTCGCCCTCGGCTTCGACGCGGTCTGCACCGGCCACTACGCCACGGTCGTGACCCGCGAGGACGGCACCCGTGAGCTCCACCGGGCGTCCGACATGGCCAAGGACCAGTCGTACGTCCTCGGCGTCCTGGACGACAGGCAGCTCGCCCACGCGATGTTCCCGCTCGGCGACACCCTCACCACCAAGGACGAGATCCGCGCCGAGGCCGAGCGGCGTGGACTGGCCGTCGCCAAGAAGCCCGACAGCCACGACATCTGCTTCATCGCCGACGGCGACACCCAGGGCTTCCTGGCGTCCCGCCTCGGCAGGGCGGAGGGCGACATCGTCGACGAGGACGGCAACACGATCGGCAGCCACGAGGGCGCCTACGGCTTCACCATCGGCCAGCGCAAGGGCCTGCGCATCGGCCGACCGGCCCCCGACGGCAAGCCCCGGTACGTCCTGGACATCTCCCCCGTGAACAACACCGTGACCGTCGGCCCGGCCGAGGCGCTCGACGTCACCGCGCTCACCGCGATCAAGCCGCGCTGGTGCGGCACGGCCCCCGACGGCCCCGGCACGTACACGGCCCAGCTCCGCGCGCACGGCGGCGAGACCGAGGTCACGGCCGCCCTGGAGGACGGCGAGCTGAAGGTGGCCTTCACGGAGCCGGTCCGCGGTGTGGCCCCCGGCCAGGCGATCGTCCTCTACGACGGCACCCGCGTGGTCGGCTCCGCCACCATCGCCACGACCACCCGCCGCACCGCCGCCGTCACCGCCTGACCCTCCGGAGGGGGCCGGGTTCAGGCGGCGCGCACCGTCTCCGTCTCGTAGAAGCAGACGTGCCCCTTGATCGGCGCGACCTCCGGCTCGGGGTCCTCGTACGCCCACACCGCGTCCCGCGCGCCCGGCAGGGACCAGTACGTCGCCGTGCCCTTGAACGGGCAGTACGTCCGCGTGTCGGACCGCGTCAGCGCGTCCGTCGCCACGTCCTCCAGCGGCAGGTAGTAGCGGACGGGACAGCCCGTCTCGCGGAGGACCAGCGGCCGCCGGCTCTCCGCGACGACCCGGCCGTCGTGGACGACCCGTACGTGCTGCGTGCCCTGCTCGACGGTGATGCGGTGTCCTGTGGTCATGACACGCTCAACGTCACCCGCCCGTACCGGATTCCCCGGCCGCCTCGTACGGTGGCGCCATGGACATCTGCGTCTTCCTCTCCGCCGCCGACCTCGACGACCGTTACACCCGCCCCGCGCGGGAGTTCGCCGAACTGCTCGGCAAGGGCGGGCACACACTCGTGTGGGGCGGCTCGGACGTCGGTCTGATGAAGGTCGTGGCGGACGGCGTGCAGGAGGCGGGCGGCCGGCTCGTCGGCGTGTCGGTCGAGTTCCTCTCCGCCAGGGCCCGTTCCGGCGCCGACGAACTCGTCGTCACCAAGGACCTCGCCGAGCGGAAGGCGCAGATGCTGGCCAGGTCCGACGCGATCGTCGTCCTCGTCGGCGGGATGGGCACGCTGGACGAGGCCGCCGAGATCCTGGAGCTGAGGAAGCACGGCCTGCACACCAAGCCCGTGGTCGTCCTCAACACGGACGGCTTCTACGACGGACTGAAGCAGCAGTTCCGGCGCATGGACGCGGAAGGGTTCCTGCCGCTGCCGCTCACCGACCTCGTCTTCTTCGCCGAGGAGCCGGTCGCGGCGCTCGCCTACCTGGAGGAGGCCGCCGGGATCCGGTGACCCGGCGGGGTGCGAGCATGGCCCGTATGGCTACCCATCTGATCACCGGCGCGGGCTCCGGCATCGGCGCCGCCGTCGCACGCCGGCTGCGCGAACGGGGCGACGACCTCATCCTGCTGGCCAGGGACGCCGGCCGCGCCAAGGAACTGGCGGACACCTACCCCGGCGCCCGTACCCTCGTCGGCGACCTCGCCAACCCGGACCGGCTTTCCTGGGCGTTCTCCCACCAGACGCTGCCCGACCGGCTGGACTCCCTGCTGCACATCGCGGGCGTCGTCGATCTCGGCCAGGTCGGCGACCTCACCACCAGGGCCTGGCGCACCCAGCTGGAGGTGAACCTCATCGCCCCCGCCGAGCTGACCCGGCTGCTCCTGCCCCAGCTGCGCGTGTCCCAGGGGCACGTGGTCTTCGTCAACTCCGGTGCGGGGCTCAAGGCCCACGCCGGCTGGTCCGCGTACGCCGCCTCCAAGCACGGGCTGAAGGCCCTCGCCGACGCGCTCCGCGAGGAGGAGCACGCGGGCGGCGTACGGGTCACGTCCGTGTACCCGGGCCGTACCGCCAGTCCCATGCAGGCCAAGGTCCACCAGCAGGAGGGCAAGGAGTACGACGCGTCCCGCTGGATCGACCCGGAGTCGGTGGCGACGACGGTCCTGATGGCCCTCGACCTGCCGCGCGACGCCGAGGTCAACGACCTGACGGTCCGCCCGGGCCGCTAGTGACCTGAGTCGGAGACCCCGGCGGCCGACATCCGGCCCCCGGCTCCGGTCGTCCCGGTCCGCGACCCGGGCGGCCGAGTCCCCGGCCCCGGGCGGCCGGGCACCACCCCTCCGGACACCGGCGCGACCGGGACCGGCACGGCACGTACCCTGCCCGAGTGAGCGAGAACTACGACTTCAGCTGGGGCCCCGCCACCGGGGTCGGTTCCATGCCGGGCGGGGACGCGCGGGAGGCCGCGAAAACCGTCGCGGGCTCCTTCGAGGACTTCGTCCATCTGCCCGAGCTGCCCGCGCGCGGCCCCGGCGCCGACATGATCGGGCGGACCATCGGGCTGCTGGTCGAGATGTACGCCCACGTGGAGCCGAGCGGCTGGCGGATCAGCGACCGGCCGGGGCGGGACACGCGCAGGGCCACCTCCTGGATGGGCGAGGACCTGGACGCCCTGGAGGAGTTCACCCAGGGGTACGAGGGCCCGCTGAAGGTGCAGGCCGTCGGCCCGTGGACGCTCGCCGCCGCCCTGGAGCTCCGGGGCGGCGAGGCCGCGCTCGGCGACCCGGGCGCGTGCCGGGACCTGACGGACTCGCTGTCCGAGGGGCTGCGGCTGCACCTGGCGGAGGTGCGGCGGCGGGTGCCGGGCGCCCGCGTCGTGCTCCAGCTCGACGAGCCGTCGCTGACGGCGGTGCTGCAAGGGCGGATCCGCACGGCGAGCGGCTACCGGACCCACCGCGCGGTGGACCGGCAGGTCGTGGAGGGCGCGCTGCGGGGGCTCACCGAGCTGCACGACGGGCCCGTCGTCGTGCACTCCTGCGCCCCGGACGTGCCGTTCGCGCTGCTGCGCCGGGCCGGCGTCGCGGGTATCTCGTTCGATTTCGGTCTGCTTACCGAGCGTGACGAGGAACAGATCGGTGAGGCGGTCGAGGGCGGCACGAAACTGCTCGCGGGCGTGGTGGCGTCCTCCGACGGCCCGTTGTCAGACCCTGCCGGTAGCGTCCATGGTGTCAGGACGCTGTGGCGCAGGCTGGGGCTGAATCCGGGGACTCTCGCGGAGTCCGTGGTGATCACTCCGACGTGCGGGCTGGCGGGCGCTTCGCCCGCGTACGCCCGGCGTGCGCTCGCGCAGTGCGTCAAGGCGGCGACATCGCTCGCTGACAACCCTGAGTGATGAGCCTGAGTGACGTGGACGAGCGAGCAACGGGAGGAATGACGGTGGCTGTCGAACACCACGACGTCGTGCCGGCGGAGGCACGGGAGAAGCACGCGCAGCTGGCCGAGCAGGTCGAGGAGCACCGCTTCCGGTACTACGTGAAGGACCAGCCGGTCGTCAGCGACGCCGAGTTCGACCGGCTGCTGCGCACCCTGGAGGCCCTGGAGGACGAGTACCCGGAGCTGCGGACGCCGGACTCGCCGACGCAGAAGGTCGCCGGGGCGTACGAGACGGAGTTCACCGCCGTCCAGCACCGTGAGCGCATGCTCTCGCTCGACAACGCCTTCGACGACACCGAGCTGGCCGCCTGGGCCGAGCGGGTCGCGCGGGACGTCGGCAGCGCCTCCCACCGCTTCCTGTGCGAGCTGAAGGTCGACGGGCTCGCCGTGAACCTGACGTACGAGAAGGGCCGGCTGACCCGGGCCGCCACCCGTGGCGACGGCCGCACCGGCGAGGACATCACGCCCAACGTCCGCACCATCTCCGACATCCCGGACCGGCTGAAGGGCGACCACGTCCCCGATCTGGTCGAGATCCGGGGCGAGGTCTTCTTCCCGATGGAGAAGTTCGAGGAGCTGAACGCGCGTCTGGTGGCGGCGGGCGACAAGCCGTTCGCCAACCCGCGCAACGCGGCCGCCGGTTCGCTGCGCCAGAAGGACCCGAGGATCACCGCCACCCGTCCCCTGCACATGGTGGTGCACGGCATCGGCGCGCGCGAGGGCCTCTCCATCGACCGGCTGTCGCAGGCGTACGAGCTGCTGCGCGAGTGGGGCATGCCGACCGCCCGGCACAACCGGGTGGTCGACGGCCTCGACGGTGTAAGGGAGTTCATCGCGTACTACGGCGAGCACCGGCACTCGGTGGAGCACGAGATCGACGGCGTGGTCGTCAAGCTGGACGAGATCCCGCTCCAGGGGCGGCTCGGCTCCACGGCGCGGGCGCCGCGCTGGGCCATCGCGTACAAGTACGCCCCCGAGGAGGTCAACACCAAGCTGATCGCCATCCGCGTGGGTGTCGGGCGCACCGGCCGGGTGACGCCGTACGCGCAGGTGGAGCCGGTCACGGTCGCGGGCTCCGAGGTCGAGTTCGCCACGCTCCACAACCAGGAGGTGGTGAAGGCCAAGGGTGTCCTCATCGGCGACACGGTGGTGCTGCGCAAGGCCGGCGATGTCATCCCGGAGATCCTCGGGCCCGTGGTGGACCTGAGGGACGGCACCGAGCGGGAGTTCGTGATGCCCGCCGAGTGCCCGGAGTGCGGCACGGCGCTGAAGCCCATGAAGGAGGGGGACATCGACCTGCGGTGTCCCAACAGCCGCACCTGCCCCGCACAGCTGCGTGAACGGCTGTTCTATCTCGCCGGGCGGGAGTGTCTGGACATCGAGAACTTCGGCGAGGTGGCCGCGGCCGCGCTGACCCGGCCGCTGGAGCCCGCCGAGCCGCCGCTGACCGACGAGGGGGATCTGTTCGACCTCACGATCGAGCGGCTGCTGCCCATCAAGGCCTATGTCCTCGACTCCGACAGCGGACTGCCGAAGCGGGACCCGAAGACGGGCGATGACAAGATCGTCACCGTGTTCGCCAACCAGAAGGGCGAGCCGAAGAAGAACGCCCTGGCGATGCTGAAGAACATCGAGGCGGCCAAGGAGCGTCCGCTCGCCCGGTTCATCAACGGCCTGTCCATCCGTCATGTCGGCCCGGTGGCCGCCCAGGCGCTCGCCCGAGAGTTCCGTTCCATCGACCGGATCGAACAGGCGACCGAGGAGGAGCTCGCGGCGGTCGACGGCGTCGGCGGCATCATCGCGACCTCGGTCAAACAGTGGTTCGAGGTGGACTGGCACCAGGAGATCCTGCGCAAGTGGCGGGCGGCGGGTGTCCGGTTGGAGGAGGAGGGCGCCGGTGAGGAGGAGGGGCCGCGGCCGCTGGAAGGACTCACCGTCGTCGTCACCGGGACCCTGCAGGAGTTCACGCGGGATGGCGCAAAAGAGGCGCTCCAGAGCCGCGGGGCGAAAGTGACGGGTTCCGTTTCGAAGAAGACGTCCTTCGTGGTGGTCGGTGACAACCCCGGTTCCAAGTACGACAAGGCGATGCAGCTGAAGGTTCCGGTTCTGGACGAGGAAGGCTTCACCGTCCTCCTGGAACAAGGCCCGGACGCCGCTCGCGAGGCGGCCGTACCCGTCGAACAGTAGGGCGGGAGCGTCCGGAAAAGGTCACCCGTTCAGCGCATACCAGATGGATAAGGGTGGCTGGGTCGCATTCGGGCAAGAGCAGTAGAGCGCTGCCCGTCGCAGCCTTCAGCGGCCTACTGTTGAGAGGTGCGCCTGTCGTGCACGGATGCCTCGGGGCGTCCCCGGCCCGTCAGGAGTCCGGGGATGGACCTCCCGCCGTGGCGGCATGACGACGGACCAGCGCGTGGCAACGGCACCGCCGGCTGTGAGAGGGACGGAATGAAACCGACCGAGAGTGCCGCCCCGGTCTCGCGGCCGCGTGCGTACGTGGCCTTCGCGGGCATCGCTTCCAGGCTCCCCGCCGTCGTGGCGGCCCTCGCCGCCCTCGCCCTCGCGACCGGCTTCTACCGCGCGGTCCGCGACGGCCACGCCCTGTTCCCCGGCGGTGTCACGGGCTGGTCCCTCGCGGTGCTCAGCGGCATCGTCGTCGGCCATCTCGTGGCCCTCGGCCGCGACCGCTGGTGGGGCGGCACCGGCTCCGGCGCCGCCCTCACCCTCGCCGTCCTGCTGCTGTACGGCTGGGTGCCCGCCGGACTGGTCAGCCTCGCCGTCGTCGTGCTCGTCGGCGCCGCGCGCCGCCACCGCTGGCGGCAGGGCCTGCTGCACGGCGCGGCCGACGTCCTCGGCATCGGCGCGGCGGCACTCGTCCTCGCCGCGTTCGGTGACGTTCCGACCGTCGAACAGCCGTGGCAGCCCCTCCAATGGGGGATCGCGGACGTACCGGAAGTCGCGCTCGCCGCCGGCGCCTACCTGCTGGTGACCCGGGTGGTCCTGTGGTACACGCTCGCCCCGCAGGGCGGCGGACTGCCCACCGCGGCCCGCACCGCGCTCCTGCGCCAAGGGCTCGTCGCCGTCGCGCTCCTCGGTATCGCCCCGCTCATCTGCGTCGTCGCCGTCTCCCTGCCGGTGCTCCTGCCGCTGTTCGCCGTGCCCTTAATCGCCCTGGACTCCACGCTCTGGATCGCCCGTGCCCGGGCGGAGGAACAACTGCGCGACCCGCTCACCGGGCTGCCCAACCGTCAGTGGCTCCTCGAACGCACCTGGGCCGCCCTGGAGTCGGCCGACGGCCAAGGAGCCCGCGCCGCCCTCGTGCTGATCGACCTCGACCGCTTCCGGTCGGTCAACGACACGCTCGGTCATCTGGCGGGCGACCGGCTGCTCCTCCAGATCGCCGAACGGCTGCGGCTCGCCCTGCCCCGAGGGGCGGAGGCCGCACGCCTCGGCGGCGACGAGTTCGCCGTACTCCTCCCCACCGCCGACTCCACCACGAGCGCCCAGCGCATCGCCCGCCATCTCGCCGCCGAGCTGTCCTCACCGCTCGACCTCGACGGCCTCACCCTCGTCCTGGAGGCCAGCGCGGGCGTCGCCGTCTTCCCCGACCACGCGCTCGACGCGGAGGGGCTGCTCCAGCGGGCCGACGTCGCCATGTACCAGGCCAAGCGGGACCGCACGGGGGTCGAGGTGTACGAGTCCAAGCGGGACTCCAACACCCCCGACCGGCTCGGACTCCTCGGCGACCTCCGCCGCGCCCTCGACGCCGGCGATGTCGAACTGCACTACCAGCCCAAGGTCCGGTTCGACGGCCATGTCGCCGGCCTGGAGGCCCTGGTGCGCTGGGTCCACCCCGAGCGCGGCCGCGTCCCCCCGGACGAGTTCATCGCCATCGCCGAGTCCTCCGGGCTGATGCCGCACCTCACCGAATACGTCCTGGAGACGGCGCTCGGCCAGGTCGCCAGGTGGCGCAAGCAGGGCCTGGAGGTGCCCGTCGCGGTGAACGTCTCCCCGCGCGACGTCCACAGCCCCGGCTTCGCCGGCGCCGTCGCCGCCCGGCTCGCCCGCCACGGTGTCCCGGCGGGCTCCCTCCAGCTGGAGATAACGGAACACGTCCTGCTGGAGGACCCCCAGCGCGCCGCCGACACCCTCGCCGGGCTCACCGGGCACGGCGTCAAGATGTCCCTGGACGACTTCGGCACCGGCTACTCGTCTCTGGTCCACCTGCGCCGCCTCCCGGTGAGCGAGCTCAAGATCGACCGCTCGTTCGTCGCCCGGCTCGCGGTCGACAACGAGGACGCCGAGATCGTCCGCTGCACCGTCGACCTCGCCCACTCCCTGGGCCTCCTCGTGGTCGCCGAGGGCGTCGAGGACGACGAGACCTGGGAACGGCTGCGCGACCTCGGCTGCGACGCCGTGCAGGGCTGGCTGGTCGCGGCCGCGATGCCGCCGAGCGAGACCACCGCCTGGCTCCGCGCACGCGAACACGGCTGGCGCCGCCCCGCGGCGGCGCTCCCGCCCGCCCCGTCGGACCAGCCGTCGGGCCAGGCCGTCACCTAGGGGTGTCCGGCGGCGAAACCGCCCGCCAGGAACGACCGTCCGGAGCCCCGGTGCCGACGGGACGGCAAACCGTTTCACGGGCACCGGGGCCCGACCCATAGGATTGGGCCAAAACCATCACACTCACCCCTGAGGATCGCCGCATGCCTGGCATCACGCGCGAGGAGGTCGCTCACCTCGCCCGGCTGGCACGTCTGGAGCTGAAGGCAGAAGAGCTCGACCACTTCGCCGGACAGCTCGACGACATCATCGGCGCGGTCGCCCGCGTCTCCGAGGTCGCCGACCAAGACGTACCGCCGACCTCCCACCCGCTGCCGCTGACCAATGTCATGCGCGCGGACGAGGTCCGTCCGTCGCTCACCCCCGAGCAGGCGCTCTCCGGCGCCCCTGCACAGGAGCAGCAGCGTTTCAAGGTGCCGCAGATCCTGGGGGAGGACTGACCGTCATGACGGACAACCAGATCATCAAGCTCACCGCCGCGGAGATCGCGGCGAAGATCGCGTCAGGCGAACTCACCGCCGTCGAGGTCACCGAGGCCCACCTCGCCCGGATCGCCGCCGTGGACGAGAAGGTCAACGCCTTCCTCCACATCGACCGCGAGGGCGCCCTCGCGCAGGCCCGCGCCGTCGACGCCAAGCGGGAGCGCGGCGAGGAGCTCGGCCCGCTCGCGGGCGTCCCCCTCGCGCTGAAGGACATCTTCACCACCCGGGACATGCCGACCACCGTCGGCTCCAAGATCCTCGAGGGCTGGCTCCCGCCATACGACGCGACGCTCGTCAAGAAGCTGCGCGCCGCCGACATCGTGATCCTCGGCAAGACCAACATGGACGAGTTCGCCATGGGGTCCTCCACCGAGAACAGCGCCTACGGCCCCACCGGCAACCCCTGGGACCTCACGCGGATCCCCGGCGGCTCCGGCGGCGGCTCGTCCGCCGCGCTCGCCTCGTACGAGGCGCCGCTCGCCATCGGCACCGACACCGGCGGTTCCATCCGCCAGCCGGCCGCCGTCACCGGCACCGTCGGCGTGAAGCCGACGTACGGCGGGGTCTCCCGCTACGGCATGGTCGCGTTCAGCAGCAGCCTCGACCAGGGCGGGCCCTGCGCCCGTACCGTCCTCGACGCCGCGCTGCTCCACGAGGTCATCGCCGGGCACGACCCGATGGACTCCACCTCCATCGACGCGCCGGTCCCGCCCGTCGTGGAGGCCGCCAGGAACGGCAGCGTCCAGGGCCTGCGCGTCGGCGTCGTCAAGCAGTTCCGCGGCGAGGGGTACCAGGCCGGTGTCCTGCGGCGGTTCGACGAGTCCGTCGAACTGCTCAAGGAGCTCGGCGCCGACATCGTCGAGCTGGACTGCCCGTCCTTCGACCTGGCGCTCTCCGCTTACTACCTGATCGCCCCGTCCGAGTGCTCCTCCAACCTCGCCCGCTTCGACGGCCTGCGCTACGGCCTGCGGACCGGCGACGACGGCACGCGCTCCGCCGAGGACGTCACCTCGCTCACCCGTGAGGCCGGCTTCGGCGACGAGGTGAAGCGCCGCATCATGCTCGGCACGTACGCGCTCAGCTCGGGCTACTACGACGCCTACTACGGCTCGGCGCAGAAGGTCCGTACGCTCATCACCCGGGACTTCGAGAAGGCGTTCGAGCAGGTCGACGTGATCGTCTCGCCGACGACCCCGACCACCGCCTTCCCGATCGGCGAGCGCGCCGACGACCCGATGGCCATGTACCTGGCCGACCTGTGCACCATCCCGACCAACCTGGCCGGCAACGCCGCCATGTCGCTGCCCTGCGGCCTGGCGCCGGAGGACGGTCTGCCGGTCGGACTGCAGATCATCGCCCCCGCCCTGAAGGACGAGCGCCTCTACAAGGTGGGCGCCGCCGTCGAGGCCGCCTTCGTGGCACGCTGGGGCCACCCGCTGCTGGAGGAGGCTCCTTCGCTATGAGCGCACTGACCAAGGCCAAGGGCTTCAAGAAGTCCCGGACCGGTACGTACCTGTCCATCGGCACCACCGCGTTCGGCGCGCTGAGCGTGATCAAGCAGGCTCGCAAGGCCCGCTCCGAGCACGACACGCTGCAGCTCGTGGACGCGGTCGTGTCCGCCGCTGCGATCGTCACCGGCCTCGCCATCCTGGTGCGCGAACTCAAGCGCATCGGTGACGACGACGTCCTGTTCGGCTGAGAGGGAAAGTTTCACCGTGACCGTCACGACTGACCTGGTGTCGTACGAGGACGCCCTCGCCACCTTCGATCCCGTCATGGGACTCGAAGTGCACGTCGAGCTCGGCACCAAGACCAAGATGTTCTGCGGCTGCTCCACCGAGCTGGGCGCCGATCCGAACTCCCAGACCTGCCCCGTGTGCCTCGGCATGCCCGGCGCGCTGCCGGTCGTCAACGCGACCGGCGTCGAATCCGCCATCCGGATCGGTCTCGCCCTCAACTGCGAGATCGCCGAATGGTGCCGCTTCGCCCGGAAGAACTACTTCTATCCGGACATGCCGAAGAACTTCCAGACCTCCCAGTACGACGAGCCGATCGCCTTCAACGGCTACCTGGACGTCCAGCTGGAGGACGGCGAGGTCTTCCGCGTGGAGATCGAGCGCGCCCACATGGAGGAGGACACCGGCAAGTCCACCCACGTCGGCGGTGCCACCGGCCGTATCCACGGCGCCTCGCACTCGCTCCTGGACTACAACCGGGCCGGCATCCCGCTGATCGAGATCGTCACCAAGCCGATCGTCGGCGCGGGCGAGCGCGCTCCCGAGGTCGCCAAGGCGTACGTCGCCGAGCTGCGCGAGCTCATCCGGGCGCTCGGCGTGTCCGAGGCCCGCATGGAGATGGGCCAGATGCGCTGCGACGTGAACCTGTCGCTGCGCCCCATCGGCAGGGAGAAGTTCGGCACCCGCAGCGAGACGAAGAACGTCAACTCGCTGCGGTCGGTCGAGCGGGCCGTCCGCTATGAGGTGCAGCGGCACGCCGCCGTCCTCATCGGCGGCGGCACGATCATCCAGGAGACGCGCCACTTCCACGAGGACGACGGCTCCACCACGTCGGGGCGGGTGAAGGAGGAGGCCGAGGACTACCGGTACTTCCCGGAGCCCGACCTCGTACCGGTCGCCCCGTCCCGCGAGTGGGTCGAGAAGCTGCGCGCCGAGCTGCCCGAGCTGCCCCGCGTGCGCCGCAACCGGCTGCGCGAGGAGTGGGGCGTCTCCGAGCACGACATGCAGTCCATCCTCAACGCCGGCGCGATCAGCCCGATCATCGCGACGATCGACGCGGGCGCCCCGGCCGACCAGGCCCGCAAGTGGTGGATGGGCGAGCTGTCCCGGCACGCCAACGAGTCCGGCAAGGCCCTGGACGAGCTGCCGATCACCCCGGCGCAGGTCGCCCGGGTCACCGAGCTCGTCACCTCCGGCGACCTCAACGACAAGCTGGCCCGCCAGGTCATCGAGGGCGTCCTCGCGGGTGAGGGCGACCCCGACACCGTCGTCGAGAAGCGCGGCCTGAAGGTCGTCTCCGACGAGGGCGCGCTCGGCACGGCGGTCGACGAGGCCATCGCCGCCAACGCCGCGATCGCGGACAAGATCCGCGGTGGCAAGGTGGCCGCGGCCGGCGCCCTGGTGGGCGCGGTCATGAAGGCCACCCGGGGCCAGGCGGACGCGGCGCGCGTGCGCGAGCTGATCCTGGAGAGGCTGGGCGTCAGCGAGGGCTGAGCCCCGGGCCATACGCGGCCCCTTCCGTACGTCCACGAGGGCGGCGCACCGGACGACCGGTGCGCCGCCCTCGCCGTACGGGGCCGGGGTGCCGGACAGAGCCCCGGCGGCGGCGGGACACGGACCGGCGCGGCGGGACAGAGCCGTTGTGCGCGCGATGGCGCGCCGGACGGTACGCCGGTCCGGGGACGGAGGTCCCGGGCTGCCGCACACCGCCATCCGGGCCTGTGAGTAAGCCCACGAAAGGGGCAAACGATCACTTTTGGCTGCCAAAGTAGCCGCATATAGGTCATGTGTTCTGTCGGGGCAGTTCCCGATGAAGATCCACGAACCACTCCAGGGAGCAACCCGTTGGCAGCACTCGCCCGGTGGTGTGTCACCCACCGCCTCGTCGCCGTCGTGCTCTGGTTCCTCGCCCTCGGCGGAGTGTCGGCAGCGGCCGGATTCGCCGGTTCCGCGTACTCCAACGACTACGAGGTCCCGGGCACCGAGTCGGGCCGCGCCACCTCCGTGCTCCAGGAGGCGTTCCCCGGCCAGGGCGGCGAGAGCGGCACCATCGTCTGGCACACGGAACGCGGCAGCGTCCGCGCGGCCGACGTCCAGCAGCGCGTGTCGGCGATGCTCGACAAGGTCGGTGAGCTGCCCGGCGTCGCCGCCGTCACCGGCCCGTACAGCGGCGGCGACATCGCCGAGGTGACCCCGCGTGGCGCCGGTCAGGACTCCGACCAGGCGGCCGGAGCCGCCGAGGCCGCCGAGGCGGCGGCCCGGTCGGCGGCCACCCGCTCCGACAGCGGCGACCAGGGGCGGATCAGCGAGGACGGGCGTACCGCGTACGCCACCGTCACCTTCGACCAGCAGGGCTCCGACATCCCGCCGGAGCAGGCACAGGCCCTCGTCGACACGGCACGCTCCGCGGCCGACGACACCCTCCGGGTGGAGATCGGCGGCGGGGTCGCCGCGCTCACCGCGAGCGGTGGAGGCCATATCGCCGAGATCGTCGGTGTGGTCGTCGCCGCTCTCGTGCTCTTCATCGCGTTCGGCTCGTTCGCCGCGAGCCTCCTGCCGATCGCCACCGCGCTCGTCGGCGTCGGCACCGCCTACTCGGGCATCGTGCTCCTCGGCCATGCCATGACCGTCGCCGACTTCGCCCCCATGCTCGGCATGCTCATCGGGCTCGGCGTCGGCATCGACTACGCCCTGTTCATCGTCACGCGCCACCGCAAGGGCCTCAAGGCGGGTCTCCCCGTCGCCGAAGCCGCGCGGAACGCCGTGGCCACCACCGGACGTGCCGTCGTCTTCGCCGGAGCGACGGTCTGCATCGCCCTGCTCGGCATGCTCATCCTCCGGCTCAGCTTCCTCAACGGTGTCGCCATAGCGGCGTCGCTGACCGTCGTCCTCACCGTCGCCGCGTCCGTGACCCTCCTGCCCGCGCTGCTGTCCTTCATCGGGATGCGGGCCCTGTCGCGCCGCGAACGCCGCCGCCTCGCCGACCACGGCCCGGAGCCGGAGCTGCCCACCGGCTTCGCCGCCCGCTGGTCCGCGTTCGTGGAGCGCCACCCCAAGAAGCTCGGCGCGGTCGCCGCCGTCGTCATGCTGCTGCTGGCCCTGCCCACGCTGTCGCTCCGCCTCGGCACATCCGACCAGGGCAACGACCCGGCCACGACGACCACCCGACAGGCGTACGACCTGCTCGCCGACGGCTTCGGCCCCGGCGTCAACGGGCCGCTCACCCTGGTCGCCCAGCTCGACGGCGCCGACGACCGGCTCGCCATGAACGAACTCCCCGCGCAGCTGCGCGCCACCGCCGGCGTCGAGTCGGTCGGCCCCGTCATGTACAGCGGCAGCGGCAACACGGCCGTCGTCAGCGTCGTCCCGGACTCCGCGCCCCAGTCGCAGGAGACCAGCGAGCTGGTCGACCGGCTGCGCGACCAGGTCCTCCCGGCGGCCGAGCACGGCACGTCGCTGGACGTGCACGTCGGCGGCGTCACAGCCGCGTACGACGACTTCGCCCAGGTCATCATCGGCAAGCTCCCGCTCTTCGTCGGCGTCGTCATCGCCCTGGGCTGCCTGCTGCTCCTGCTCGCGTTCCGGTCCATCGGCATCCCGCTGAAGGCCGCGCTCATGAACGTCGCCGCCGTCGCGTCCGCGTTCGGGATCGTCGTCGCGATCTTCCAGTGGGGCTGGGGGAGCGAACTGCTCGGCCTCGGCCGGGCGGGCCCCATCGAACCGTTCCTGCCGGTGATCGCCGTTTCGGTGCTCTTCGGCCTCTCCATGGACTACCAGGTGTTCCTGGTGAGCCGCATGTACGAGGAGTGGCTGGAGACCGGCGACAACCGCCGGGCCGTACGGGTGGGCCTCGCCGAGACCAGCCGTGTCATCAACTCCGCCGCCGTCATCATGATCGCCGTCTTCCTGGCGTTCGTGCTCTCCGGCGACCGGGTGATCGCGATGTTCGGCATCGGGCTCGCCGCCGCCGTGGCACTCGACGCGTTCGTGCTCCGCACGCTGCTCGTGCCCGCGCTGATGCACATGCTCGGCGGCGCCAACTGGTGGCTGCCCCGCTCCCTCGACCGGCTGCTGCCCCGCATCAGCATCGAGCCCCCCGAGTGCCGGGAACCGGCCCGTGGGAAGATCCCCCGGGACCGCGCGAGCGAGGACGGAGAGCTCGTGCCGTAGCCGCCGCACCGGCGGAGGGGGAGACCACCATGTTCACGAAGTCCCTGGGGGACGACGGCGCCGAACTCGGCCCGCTGGAGCCCTGGCACGCCGAGGAGTACCTCGCCCACCTCGACCGGGGCCGGGACTTCATCGGGCAGTACATCGCGCTGGCCGCGGTGGCCCCGGACCTGGCGTCGGCCCGCGCCTTCCTCCAGGCGTACGCCGAGAAGGCCGCCTCCGACACCGGCCGTCTCTACGGCATCCGGGTCGACGGCCGGCTCGTCGGCGGCGTCCTGTTCCGTACCATGGACGTCGCCCAGGGCACGGCCGAGGCGGGCTGCTGGCTGGAGCCATCGGCCGTCGGCCGGGGCCTGGTCACCCGCGCCGCCCGCGCCGTCATCGACTGGGCGGTGGACGAACGGGGCATCCACCGGATCGAATGGCTGGCGGCCGCAGGCAACACCGCGAGCCTCAAGGTCGCCGAGCGGCTCGGCATGACCAGGGACGGCGTCCTGCGGGAGAGCTACCTCTACCGGGGCGTACGCCATGACATGGAGGTCTGGTCCGTCCTGGCCCCGGAGTGGCGCGCCCGCCGGAACGACCACCGCTGAGACCCCCACCGGGCCCGTCATGCGCCGCCGCCCGCGCCGCGCCCGCCGCCTGCCCGCGCCTGCCCGCACCACCCGTCCGCGCCGCGCCTGCCCGCACCACCCGTCCGCGCCGCGCCTGCCCGCACCACCCGTCCGCGCCGCCGACCGCGCGCCCACTCGGCCCCCGGCCGGGGCCGCGCCCGTTCCGGGCTCGGACCGGACGTGCTCGCGGGCCGGCGGGCGTCATGGCTCCCGGGGGTGTTCCGGCCGTATGGTGACCTTTCCCGAGGCCAGGTCTATCGGTCCGCGCGCGGGGTCGTTGTCACCGAGGTCCTCGCGCGTCAGCTCCAGCCGCCGGAGCTCGTCGTCGGTGTGCTTGCGGCCCGGCGCGAAGAGCTCTTCCATCATGTTGAACACGGGATACCGCCCTCACTCCACCTCCAGCTGGAGGATCTTGTCGTCGCCGGACTCCGGGGTGCCCCGGGTGTCGGTCTCGCTGGTGACGAGCCACAGCCTGTTCCCGCCCGCCGCCAGCACGGTGCGCAGCCGTCCGTGCTTCCCTTCCAGGAACGCCTGGGGTTCCGCCGAAGTTTCCGTCCCGGCCAACGGGACGCGCCACAGCCGCTCGCCCCTCAGTGACGCCATCCACACGGACCCCTGCGCGAAGGCGATCCCGCTCGGTGACGACTCGGCCGTCCGCCACTGCGCCACGGGGTCGACGAACCCGGAGCGCCCGCCCCTGCCCTCCACCTCCGGCCAGCCGTAGTTCTTGCCCGGCTCGATCAGATTGAGCTCGTCCCAGGTGTTCTGCCCGAACTCCGACGCCCACAGCCGCTTCTCCGGGTCCCAGGCGAGGCCCTGCACATTGCGGTGCCCGTACGAGTAGACGACGGAGTCCGCCGACGGATTGCCGTGCACCGGCCGGCCGTCCGGCGTCATCCGCAGGATCTTGCCGCCCAGCGACTCCTTGTCCTGCGACAGACCGGTGTCGCCGGTCTCCCCGGTGCCCGCGTAGAGCATGCCGTCCGGGCCGAACGCGATACGGCCCCCGTTGTGGACGAAGCCCTTGGGAATGCCCCGCAGGATCGTGTCGGGCGCACCCAGCTGCTGCCCGGCCGGCTTCTTCTCGTCGTACAGCATCCGGGCGATGCGGTTGTCGGACTCGGTGGTGAAGTACGCGTACACCAGACGGTCGGAGGCGAACTTCGGGGAGACCGCCAAGCCCATCAGACCGCCCTCACCGCGCGGCGCGACCCCGGGCACCGAACCGATCACGGTCTGCTCGCCGCTGTCGGCGTCGACACGCGTGATGGTGCCCTCGTCACGGGAGGAGACCAGCAGGTCCCCGTCGGGCAGCGCGGCCAGGCCCCACGGCGACTTGAGCCCGTCCGTGAGCGTGGCCATCACGCGTACGGAGCCCTTGGCGGGCGGGGCGGACGGCGAGGCCGCGCGCGTCGCGGGAGCGGACGTCCCGGACGTCCCGGACGGCGTGGCGCTGCGCCCACCCTGCGGCGGGCCGCCCCCGTCCGACGTACACCCGGTCGCCAGCACCAGCGCGGCAGCGGCCAACACGGCGGTCACAGCAGGACGTTGCACGGTCCGGATCCCTTCCCCGACGGGTGTGAGCTCCGCCCACCCTAGGCGGTGTCCCGCCGTCCGGGCGGGAGCGCGAGCCCGCCGGGAGCGGGAAGGGGGCCCCGGGGGCGCCCCCTCAGTCCCACGAGCCACGGGCCGGGGGCAGCGACGCGATCTCCGCGAGGTCCGCCCGCGTCAGCGCCAGCTCCGCCGCGCGGGCGTTCTCGACGGCCCACCGCTCCTGCTTCGTGCCCGGCACGGGCACCACGTGCCGGCCCCGGCGCAGCACCCACGCCAGGGCGACCTGCGCCGGGGTCACCCCGGCCGCCGCGCCGCCGTGGCGCTCGGCGACCCGGCGCAGTCCCGCGACCAGCGGCTGGTTCGCGGCCATCATCTCGGCCGTGAACCGGGGGTGCCGCGCCCGCAGGTCCTCCGGTTCGAATCCGCCGCCCGGCGTCAGCGTCCCGGTCAGGAAGCCGTTCCCGAGCGGCATCGCCGCCAGGAACCCCACGCCCCGCGACTCGCACCAGGGCAGCAGCGTCCGCAGCGCCTCCGGCGACCATACGGACAGCTCCGCCTGGACGGCGCTCACCGGGAAGACCTGCTGGACCCGCTCCAGTTGGCGGATCGTTCCGTCGAACAGACCCGCGCCCCGGCGTGAAGCCCGCGCGCCCACGGCGCACAACCCCAGCGCCCGCACCTTGCCCGCGGTCACCAGGTCCGCCATGGCGCCCCACGTCTCCTCGACGGGCACCTCGGGGTCGGCCCTGTGCAGCTGGTACAGGTCGATCACATCGGTCTGGAGCCTCCGCAGCGACGCGTCGCACGCCCTGCGCACATACCCGGGGCGCCCGTTGGCGACGATGTGGCCCTCGCCGACGAGCAGCCCGCACTTCGTGGAGACGAACGCCTCCGCCCGCCGCTCCCTCAACACCCGCCCCAGCAGCAGCTCGTTGGTGAACGGCCCGTACATGTCCGCCGTGTCCAGCAGCGTGACCCCGGCGTCGAGCGCGGCGTGCACGGCGCGCAGCGAGCGGTCGCCGCGCTGCCGCGAGGCGCTGTAGGCCCAGTTCATCGGCATACATCCGAGGCCGATCGCCCCCACTTCGAGCGCCGTCGCCCCGATTGTCCTGCGCTCCAACTCCCCGTACCCCTCCTCGTGCCGCTCCCCAAACTAACCAATGGCGACCCGGCCCCTTCGCATAGCCTCCTGCCATGACTGCAGACGTGTGGCTCCCCGTTCCGGCCGAGGAGATCGACGGGCTTCCCGAGCCCGCCGCGGCCGGCCTCGCTTACCGCTTCTGGGACGGCGGCGACGACTTCCCCGCCGACCCCGCCGATTGCGCCTTCTACGTCGTCCCGTACATGAAGGGCATGGAGATCGCGATCCGGCCGCTGGCCGCGATGCGCTCGCTGCGGGTGGTGCAGACCCTGTCGGCCGGCATCGACCACGTGACCCCCGGCCTCGGTGACGTGGCGCCCGGTGTGGCGCTGTGCAACGCCCGGGGCGTCCACGAGGCCAGTACGGCCGAGCTCACGCTCGCGCTGATCCTGGCGTCGCTGCGGGACATCCCCGGCTTCGTCCGCGGGCAGGACAGGGAGGAGTGGCGGGCCGGCTTCTACCCCGCGCTCGCCGACAGGTCCGTGCTGATCGTGGGGTACGGATCGATCGGCGCGGCCATCGAGGACCGGCTCGCGCCTTTCGAGTGCGCGCGGGTCACACGCGTCGCACGCTCCTCGCGTACCACCGAGCGCGGACCCGTGCGGGCGCTCGCGGATCTGCCCCACCTCCTGCCGGACGCCGATGTCGTCGTCCTGTCCACGCCCCTCACCGCCGACACCCAGCACCTCGTCGACGCCGAGTTCCTGTCCCGGATGAAGGACGGCGCCCTGCTCGTGAACGTCGCGCGCGGACCCGTCGTGGACACCAAGGCGCTCGTCGCCGAGGTGGAGAACGGGCGGATCAGGGCGGCGCTGGACGTCACCGACCCGGAGCCGCTGCCGCCGGGCCACCCCCTGTGGCACGCGCCCGGCGTGCTGATCACCCCCCATGTGGGCGGCTCGACCTCGGCCTTCATGCCGCGTGCGAAGCGGCTCATGGCCGACCAGGTGACCCGGTTCGCCGCCGGTGAACCGCTGCGGAACATCGTCCTCACCACCGGCTGACCACGCTTCGGAGCGATATGCCTGCACTGCGTGTCTATTACCATCTTGATCGTCACGGAGCGTATAAGACCCCTGTCCCTGAGTGACGATCCTGGTGTATCGTCCCGACCTGGGGGACGCGCCGGGCACGAGGGCGGCGCGGGGGAGCGACGTGATTGCCGATCAGAATCCGAGGGGGGCGACGGGCGATGCGCGGTCGACGGGTCAACAGCCGGACGCGGCGGGAGCGGTGGCGGCGACAGGAACACCGGCTGCGACCCCGCTCCGCGACGCGGCCGCGTCCGAGGCCGTCCGGCCGGACCGCCTCCGCGTCGCCGAGGCCGTACGCCCGGCCCGCCGAGGCGCCCGCGGAGGTCTTCCGATGAGCGCCCAGGGCATGATCATCGAGCGTGGTCCCGTCACCGGCGGCCCGGGGCCCGGCCGGCGCGGCGGGGCCGGCGGACTGCGCGGCCAGCTCCTCCTGGCCGGGATCTGCGCGGCGTACGCCGCCGGCGCACTCGTCGGCTGGGGCTCCGAGGAACTCGCGCTGATCATGGGTGACTTCGGGCTCAGCGCCGCCGCACTCGCCGCCGCCGTCTCCTGCTTCCTGTACGCGCGCGCGGACGGCAGCCGCTTCCGGCCGGCCTGGCTGCTGTTCGCCTTCTCCTCCACGATGGCGGCGGCCGGGAACGCGGTCTGGGGCTGGTACGAGGTCGTCCTCGACCGGCATGTGCCGAGCCCCTCCCTCGCCGACCTGTTCTTCCTGCTGTTCGCGCCGCCCGCGATCGTCGGACTGCTCGTCCTCGCCAAGCGCCCCGTCACCCGGGCCGGCTGGGTCTGCCTCGGCCTCGACGCCTGGCTCATCGGCGGCTCGCTGCTCACCCTCTCCTGGAGCCTCGCCCTCGCGCACACCGCGCACTTCCAGGGCGAGAGCGTCGCCAGGGCCGCCCTTGCACTGGCCTACCCGCTGCTCGACATCGTGCTCGTCAGCATGGTCCTCGCGCTGCACTTCCGGCGCACCCAGGGCAACCGCTCCGCCGTGCACACCGCGATCGCCGCACTCGCCCTGACCGTGCTGTGCGACGCCCTGTTCACCTCGCCGCTGCTCCGCGACAACTACCGCTCGGGACAGCTGCTGGACGCGGGCTGGTTCGCCGGGTCGCTCCTCCTGGCGTACGCCCCCTGGGGCGCGCGCCGCTTCATCGAGGCCGCCGTGCAGCCCCAACGCGGCACGCGGCCCGCCAGCCGCCCCATCGCCGGATCGCTCGCCGCCCTGACCCCCTACCTGGCGGCGGCGGTCTGCACCCTCGGCATCCTGTACAACGTCATCGAGGGCCGCCGAGTGGACCGCGTCGTCGTCTTCACCGGCTGTACGGTCGTGCTCGCCCTGGTCGTACGGCAGGGGATCATGCTCCTCGACAACATCGCCCTCACCCACGAGCTGGCCCAGAAGGAGAACCACTTCAGGTCGCTCGTGCAGAGCTCCAGCGATGTCATCATGATCGCCGCGCCCAACGGGGTGCTGCGCTACGTCAGCCCCGCCGCCTCCGGTGTGTACGGGCGGGACGCCGACGAGCTGATCGGCTCCGAGCTGGCCGGCCTCATCCACCCCGACGACCTCGGCGGCGTCGTCCACGAGGTGCGGCGGTTCCTGGCCGCTCCTCCGTCGGAGGAGCCCACGACCAGGATCGAGTGCCGCTTCAAGTCCGGCACCGGCGACTGGCTCAACGTGGAGTCCACGGTCAACCGCCACCAGGGCGGACTGATCTTCAACAGCCGGGACGTCACCGAGCGGGTCCGCCTCCAGGCCCAGCTGCAGCACAACGCCGAGCACGATCCGCTCACCGACCTTCCCAACCGGGCCCTGTTCACCCGCAGGGTCCGCCAGGCGCTCAGCGGCCGCAGGGCGGGCGACTCCGGCGCCGCCGTCCTCTTCATCGACCTCGACGGCTTCAAGGCCGTCAACGACCGCCTCGGCCACCAGGCGGGCGACGAACTGCTCATCCAGGCCGCCCACCGCCTCCAGGACTCCGTACGGGCCGGGGACACCGCCGCACGGCTCGGCGGCGACGAGTTCGCCGCGCTGATCCTCGGCGACGGCGGCCACGACAGGGCGGCCCGCGAGTTTCAGGTGCACGAGATCGCCGACCGGCTGCGGCTCACGCTCTCCCAGCCGTACCGCGTCGAGGGGAACGAGGTCCGGGTCGCCGCCTCCATCGGCGTCGCCTTCGCCGAGCCCGGCATCGGCGCCGGCGACCTCCTGCGCAACGCCGACCTCGCCATGTACCGCGCCAAGGCCGGCGGCAAGAACCGCGTCGAGCTGTACGCCCCGCAGATGCAGGCCGACGTCGTCCGCCGTACGGAGCTGGCCGGGCGGCTGCGCACCGCGCTCCACGACGGCGAGTTCGCCCTCCTCCATCAGCCGGTGGTGGACCTGACCACCGGCCGGATCAGCGCCGTCGCCGCACAGGCACGCTGGCGCTCCAGTCAGGGCATCCTGTTCACCCCGGCCGAGTTCATGCGGGTCGCCGACGACGGCGACCGCACCGCGGAGCTGGGGCGCTGGATGCTGGAGGAGGCCGTCAGGCAGGCCGCCGAACGCGCCCGCATCGGCCATGACGTCCCCGTATCGGTCCGGGTCCCGGCCCGCAGGCTCCTCGACAGGTCCATGCCCCTGGCCACCGTCGAGGCCCTCCTCACCCGGCACGGGCTGCCGTCCGGCGCGCTGATCATCGAGCTGGCCGACAGCGACCCGCGGATCTCCTTCGACGACCTGGAACAGCGCCTGGTGGCCCTGCGCAGGCTCGGTGTCCGGATCGCCCTCGACGGCTTCGGCAGCGGCTACGCCGCCATCAACGCGCTGCGCCGGCTGCCGCTCGACGTCCTCAAGCTCGACCGGGGCCTGGTCGAGGGCGTCGTGGAGTCCGCCCGGCTGCACAAGATCACCAGTGGCCTCCTGCGGATCGCCTGCGATCTGGGCATGCGCTCCGTGGCCGACGGCGTGGACGTACCGGAACAGGTTCTCGCCCTGCGCGCCATGGGGTGCACGCACGCCCAGGGCATGGCGTTCTCCGGGCCCCTGGACGAGTACCGGCTGCGGCGCGCCCTGGTCAGGGGCGATTTCCCGGTTCCCGGCGGAGTCGCCCTTTCGGTGCTCAGTGGCCGGTCCCTGCCCCCCATGCGCTCACATGGTGAGACGCCCGTCCCACCCACTTGACACTGACCCGGCGCCGGGGGGAGGGTCAGTGCCATGCGCACCCGAATTCTCGTACTTGGAAAGCGCGTCGGCTGAAGCACGGTCACGTCATGGCCCTGCAGACCCACACCGGCGCGCTCCCCTCGCTTGCCTCACGGCACGAGGGGTTTTTTGTTGCACTGGCACTTGTCACACCCGCCACACCACAACGCCGTACACCCTCAGCTTCGAGAAGAGAATGCCGATGACCGAGCAGGCCACCGGGGCCCACCACCCGCAGCCGCGGCCCCGTACCGGCGGACAGTCCGCCACCGTTGAGCACGTCACGGGCGCCCAGTCCCTCATTCGCTCTCTCGAGGAAGTCGGAGCCGAGACGGTGTTCGGCATCCCCGGCGGCGCCATCCTCCCCGCGTACGACCCGATGATGGACTCCCAGCGCGTCCGCCACGTCCTCGTCCGCCACGAGCAGGGCGCGGGCCACGCCGCGACCGGCTACGCGCAGGCCACCGGCAAGGTCGGTGTCTGCATGGCCACATCGGGCCCCGGCGCCACCAACCTGGTCACCCCGATCGCCGACGCGCACATGGACTCCGTGCCGCTCGTCGCCATCACCGGCCAGGTCGCGTCCAAGGCGATCGGCACCGACGCCTTCCAGGAGGCGGACATCTGCGGCATCACCATGCCGATCACCAAGCACAACTTCCTGGTCACCAAGGCCGAGGACATCCCGAGGACGATCGCCGAGGCGTTCCACATCGCCTCCACCGGCCGCCCCGGCCCGGTCCTGGTCGACATCGCCAAGGACGCCCTCCAGGCGCGCACCACGTTCAGCTGGCCGCCCCAGCAGGACCTGCCCGGCTACCGTCCGGTGACCAAGCCGCACGCCAAGCAGATCCGCGAGGCCGCCAAGCTGATCACCCAGGCCAAGCGGCCCGTCCTGTACGTCGGCGGCGGCGTCCTGAAGGCCGGCGCCACCGCCGAGCTGAAGGTGCTCGCCGAGCTGACGGGCGCCCCGGTCACCACCACGCTGATGGCGCTCGGCGCCTTCCCCGACAGCCACCCCCTGCACGTCGGCATGCCGGGCATGCACGGTGCGGTCACCGCCGTCACCGCCCTGCAGAAGGCCGACCTGATCGTGGCCCTCGGCGCCCGCTTCGACGACCGCGTCACCGGCAAGCTGGACAGCTTCGCCCCGTACGCCAAGATCATCCACGCGGACATCGACCCGGCGGAGATCGGCAAGAACCGCGCCGCCGACGTGCCGATCGTCGGTGACGCCCGCGAGGTCATCGCCGACCTGGTCCAGGCCGTCCAGGCCGAGCACACCGAGGGCAACACCGGCGACTACACCGCCTGGTGGAAGGACCTCAACCGCTGGCGCGAGACCTACCCGCTCGGCTACGACCAGCCCGAGGACGGCTCCCTCGCCCCGCAGCAGGTCATCCAGCGCATCGGCCAGCTCGCCCCCGCGGGGACGATCTTCGCGGCCGGTGTCGGCCAGCACCAGATGTGGGCCGCGCACTTCATCGACTACGAGCAGCCCGCCACCTGGCTGAACTCCGGTGGCGCCGGAACCATGGGGTACGCCGTGCCCGCCGCCATGGGCGCCAAGGCCGGCGCGCCGGACCGTACGGTCTGGGCCATCGACGGCGACGGCTGCTTCCAGATGACCAACCAGGAACTGGTCACCTGCGCCCTGAACAACATCCCGATCAAGGTCGCCATCATCAACAACGGCGCCCTCGGCATGGTCCGCCAGTGGCAGACCCTGTTCTACAACCAGCGCTACTCCAACACCGTCCTGCACTCCGGCCCGGAGGCGGACGGAAAGCAGCCGAGCGCGGGCACCCGTATCCCGGACTTCGTGAAGCTGTCCGAGGCCATGGGCTGCGTCGCGATGCGCTGCGAGCGCCCCGAGGACCTGGACAAGGTCATCGCGGAGGCGAACGCGATCAACGACCGCCCGGTCGTGATCGACTTCATCGTCCACGAGGACGCCCAGGTGTGGCCCATGGTCGCCGCAGGCACCTCCAACGACGAGGTCATGGCCGCCCGCGGGGTCCGCCCCGACTTCGGCGACGGCGAAGACGACTGAGGCCGCAGAGAGCTGCAGGAAGAGGTACGACGCACATGTCCAAGCACACGCTCTCCGTCCTGGTGGAGAACACGCCCGGCATCCTCGCCAGGATCGCCGCCCTGTTCTCCCGGCGCGGCTTCAACATCGACTCGCTCGCCGTCGGTGTCACCGAGCACCCCGACATCTCCCGCATCACCATCGTGGTCAATGTCGAGGACCTGCCGCTGGAGCAGGTGACCAAGCAGCTCAACAAGCTGGTCAACGTCCTGAAGATCGTCGAGCTCGAACCCAGCGCCGCGATCCAGCGCGAGCTCGTCCTGGTGAAGGTCCGCGCCGACAACGAGACCCGCTCCCAGATCGTCGAGATCGTCCAGCTCTTCCGCGCCAAGACCGTGGACGTCTCGCCCGAGGCCGTCACCATCGAGGCCACCGGTTCGACCGACAAGCTCGACGCGATGCTCAAGATGCTGGAGCAGTTCGGCATCAAGGAGCTCGTCCAGTCCGGGACGATCGCCATAGGGCGTGGTGCCCGGTCCATCACGGACCGGTCGCTGCGGGCCCTGGACCGTTCCGCGTAGCGGCACCGCCCCCGGCGCGGCACAGGTCGCACAGCGGCACCGTTCCGCATAGCGGGATCCTTCGACTTCCCCATCCCTCCCCGCCGTACGGTGGGACGCAACATCAGCACACCAAGGAGAAACCCAGTGGCCGAGCTGTTCTACGACGACGACGCCGACCTGTCCATCATCCAGGGCCGCAAGGTCGCGGTGATCGGTTACGGCAGCCAGGGCCACGCCCACGCGCTGTCGCTCCGCGACTCGGGTGTCGACGTCCGCGTCGGTCTGCACGAGGGCTCCAAGTCCAAGGCCAAGGCCGAGGAGCAGGGCCTGCGCGTGGTCACGCCCGCCGAGGCCGCCGCCGAGGCCGACGTGATCATGATCCTGGTTCCGGACCCGATCCAGGCCCAGGTGTACGAGGAGTCCATCAAGGAGCACCTGAAGGACGGCGACGCCCTCTTCTTCGGCCACGGCTTCAACATCCGGTACGGCTTCATCAAGCCCCCGGCCGGTGTCGACGTCGCCCTGGTCGCCCCGAAGGGCCCGGGCCACCTGGTCCGCCGCCAGTACGAGGAGGGCCGCGGCGTCCCGTGCATCGCGGCCGTCGAGCAGGACGCCACCGGCAACGCGTTCGCGCTGGCCCTGTCGTACGCCAAGGGCATCGGCGGCACCCGTGCCGGCGTCATCAAGACGACCTTCACCGAGGAGACCGAGACCGACCTGTTCGGTGAGCAGGCCGTGCTCTGCGGTGGCGCGTCGGCCCTCGTCAAGGCGGGCTTCGAGACCCTGACCGAGGCCGGCTACCAGCCGGAGATCGCCTACTTCGAGTGCCTCCACGAGCTGAAGCTGATCGTGGACCTGATGTACGAGGGCGGCCTGGAGAAGATGCGCTGGTCGGTCTCCGAGACCGCCGAGTGGGGCGACTACGTCACCGGGCCCCGCATCATCACCGACGCCACCAAGGCCGAGATGAAGAAGGTCCTCGCCGAGATCCAGGACGGCACGTTCGCCAAGAACTGGATGGACGAGTACCACGGCGGCCTGAAGAAGTACGACGAGTACAAGACGCAGGACTCCGAGCACCTGCTGGAGACCACGGGCAAGGAGCTGCGCAAGCTCATGAGCTGGGTCGACAACGACGAGGCGTGAGCCGTGACGCCGCGGGGCCGGGCACTGCGCCCGGCCCCGCGGCCGTTGTCCGGCGGGCCCGCGCGGCGCGCGCGCCCCTCCGTTGGACACGCGGTCCAACCCGGACGGGTGATCCTTCCTCCGAGGCGGAAAACCAGCCGCGCGCCACTACTACACTGCACAGGCATACGCGTCAGGCCCACAGCGTCGTGCGTCTTCCACGCGGCAAGCCCCCCTCCACCGCCTGCGGCCGTCGGGACGGCCGTCCGCACTGGACTTGTGAGGACCTCACGTGAGCTCGAAACCTGTCGTACTCATCGCTGAAGAGCTGTCGCCCGCCACCGTCGACGCGCTGGGCCCGGACTTCGAGATCCGGAACTGCAACGGCGCCGACCGCGCCGAGCTGCTGCCCGCCATCGCCGACGTGGACGCCATCCTGGTGCGCTCCGCCACCAAGGTCGACGCCGAGGCGATCGCCGCCGCCAAGAAGCTCAAGGTCGTCGCCCGCGCCGGCGTCGGTCTGGACAACGTCGACGTCTCCGCCGCCACCAAGGCCGGCGTGATGGTCGTGAACGCGCCGACCTCCAACATCGTCACCGCCGCCGAGCTCGCCTGCGGCCTGCTGATCGCCAGCGCGCGGAACATCCCGCAGGCCAACACCGCTCTCAAGAACGGCGAGTGGAAGCGCAGCAAGTACACGGGCGTCGAGCTCGCCGAGAAGACCCTCGGCGTCGTCGGTCTCGGCCGGATCGGCGCGCTCGTCGCGCAGCGCATGTCCGCGTTCGGCATGAAGGTCGTCGCGTACGACCCGTACGTGCAGCCCGCGCGTGCCGCGCAGATGGGCGTGAAGGTCCTGACGCTGGACGAGCTGCTCCAGGTCTCCGACTTCATCACCGTCCACCTGCCGAAGACCCCCGAGACGCTCGGTCTGATCGGTGACGAGGCGCTGCACAAGGTCAAGCCGACCGTGCGGATCGTCAACGCCGCGCGCGGCGGCATCGTGGACGAGGCGGCGCTGTACTCGGCCCTCAAGGAGGGCCGGGTCGCGGGCGCGGGTCTCGACGTGTACGCCAAGGAGCCGTGCACCGACTCCCCGCTGTTCGAGCTCGACGAGGTCGTCTGCACCCCGCACCTCGGCGCGTCCACGGACGAGGCGCAGGAGAAGGCCGGTATCGCCGTCGCCCGTTCGGTGCGGCTCGCGCTCGCCGGTGAGCTCGTTCCGGACGCCGTGAACGTGCAGGGCGGGGTCATCGCCGAGGACGTCAAGCCGGGGCTGCCGCTGGCCGAGCGTCTCGGCCGGATCTTCACCGCGCTCGCGGGCGAGGTCGCGGTCCGGCTCGACGTCGAGGTGTACGGCGAGATCACCCAGCACGACGTCAAGGTGCTGGAGCTGTCCGCGCTCAAGGGCGTCTTCGAGGACGTCGTCGACGAGACCGTGTCGTACGTCAACGCCCCGCTGTTCGCGCAGGAGCGCGGCGTCGAGGTACGGCTCACCACCAGCAGCGAGTCGCCCGACCACCGCAATGTGATCACCGTGCGCGGCACCCTCGGCGACGGCGAGGAGGTCGCGGTCTCCGGCACGCTCGTCGGCCCCAAGCACCTCCAGAAGCTGGTCGCCGTCGGCGACTACGACGTGGACCTCGCCCTCGCCGACCACATGGTCGTCCTGCGGTACGAGGACCGTCCCGGTGTCGTCGGCACCGTCGGCCGGATCCTCGGCGAGGCGGGCCTCAACATCGCCGGTATGCAGGTCTCCCGCGCGGAGGAGGGCGGCGAGGCGCTTGCCGTGCTGACGGTGGACGACACCATTCCGCCGACCGTCCTGACCGAGCTGGCCGAGGAGGTCGGCGCGACGTCGGCCCGCTCGGTCAACCTGGGCGACTGACCCGCCCCGCCACGACGACGTCGTACCGCACCCGGCCCGCAGGCTCCCTGCCGGCCGGGTGCGCCGTTTCAGCCGTCCGCGGCGTGCGTACGGCGGCGCCCGCCGTCCTTCGCCCGGCGTACCGGCGAGCGCCTTCCGGGGACCGCCGCCACCCCCGCGAGCGGTACGGCGGCCATGACCGGCCAGTACCAGGGCGAGTCCACCAGGGCGCCCGCCGGGGCGCCGCCGACCAGTACGGCGAGGCCCGCCAGCGAGGACAGGGCGCCCGTGTACAGGCCGAGCCGCCGGGCGTCCACCAGGTCCGGGAGCCACGCCCGTACGGCGGGCAGCACCAGCATCTGGCCCACCGACAGCAGGGTGACGAAGGCGACCGCCGCCCACAGGCCGTCCAGCGCGCGCAGGGCGCCCGCCGCCGGGAAGGCGGCCGCCACCAGCAGCAGGCCCGCCCTGGTCGACGCGGGCCAGGACAGCCGGGCACCGGTCCAGCGTTCCAGCGGCAGCTGGCCGGCGACCACGAGGGCCGACGACAGCGCGAACAGCCAGCCGAGCGCGGACTGCGAGCCCGTCGCCCGGTCGAGCTCAGCGGGCAGCGCCAGATAGAGCTGGTTGTAGGCCAGCAGATACGTGGCATAGGCGAAGGCCAGGGCGAGGAACCGGCGGTGGCGCAGCACCTGGAGCGTGCCGCCGCCGGACGGGCGGGCGGGCGGTGCGGGCCGCCGGTGCGGCATCAGGCGCCAGTGCCCGGCGAGGACGACCAGGAAGACGGCCGCTCCGGTCAGGCACGCCACCGGGAACCGGCCCTGCAGCAGCAGCGCGCCGAGGACCGGGCCGATCAGCGCGCCCGCCTGGCCCGCGGCCCCGAACCGGGCCAGGACGCGGGTGCGCGGGGTGCCGGTCGCCTCCTCCAGCCGTACCGCCTCGCGGGCGATCTCCGATTCGACGGCCGGCGAGAACAGGGCCGCCGCGAAGCCCACCAGCACCACCGCCCCGACGATCTCCCCCACCGCTTCGGCGACGGCGAGCCAGCAGAAGCCGGCCACCCGCAGCGCGCACCCCGTCAGCACCACGGGGCGCGGTCCGAACCGGTCGGTGAGCCCGCCGCCGACGACGAACAGGCCCTGCTGGCTGAAGGTGCGCAGTCCGAGGACCAGGCCGACCAGCCAGCCGCCCAGGCCGAGCGTGCCGCTCAGATGATCGGCGAGGTAGGGGAGCACCGCGAAGAACCCGATGTTGAACGTGAACTGGCTGCCGATGAGGAGCCGGGCGAGCGCGCTCATGAGACCCGTACGATCCGGCCGTCGCGCATCTCCGCCGTACGGTCGGCGAAGTGGCGGACGAGCGCCATGTCGTGGCAGATGAAGAGGTAGCCGAGGCCCAGGGTCTCCTGGAGGTCGGCGAGCAGGTTCAGCACCCCGGCGCGTACGGAGGGGTCGAGGGCCGACACCGGTTCGTCCAGGACGAGCAGGCGCGGCTCCCCGGCCAGGGCGCGGGCGATGCCGGCGCGCTGGCACTGGCCGCCGGACAGCTCGTACGGCAGCCGGTCGCCGAGCGCGGGGTCGAGCCCCACCATGGCCATCAGTTCGGCGACCCGGGCCGGACCGGCCGTCGTGTCCCAGCGGCCCTGGACCCGCAGGGGTTCGGCGATCGCGTGCCGGATCCGCTGCCGAGGGCTCAGCGACCCGTACGGGTCCTGGAAGACCGGCTGCATCGCGGGGCGCAGCGCCCGCAGTTCTCGTGCGGGGAGCCGGGTCAGTTCGACGCCGTCGAACCGGACCTCGCCGCCGTCGGGGCGGCGCAACCGGAGCACGGCGGCGGCCGTGGACGACTTGCCGCAGCCGGACGGGCCGACGAGGGCGAGGGTCTCGCCGCGGCTCAGCGTGAACGACACCCCGTCCACGGCCACGGTGTCCCCGTACCGTACGACCAGGTCGCGTACGTCGAGCAGCGGGGTCATCGTGTCTCCAGGAACAGTTCGGCCGTGGGGGAGGGGAGTTCGGTGGCGCGGTGGCAGGAGACCTCCCTGTCGTCCAGGGCGGTCGGCTCCGGTCGTTCCGCGCGGCACCGGTCGTCGGCCGACGGGCAGCGCGGCGCGAACGCGCAGCCCGGCGGGTGCAGGCCGGCGGCCGGCGGTGTCCCGCCGATCGCGGGCAGGCGGCGGCGCCGGCCGGCCGGGGAAGGACCGGCGGGCGTATTCGCGGGCGGGTGGGCGCGGGGACCGGCGGGCGGGCCGGCCGGCGGGTCCGCAGGAGGCAGGGAGGCGAGGAGGCCCGCCGTGTAGGGCGCCCGGGGGGCGCCGAAGACCTGTGCGACGGGGCCCGACTCGACGTGCCGGCCGGCATACACGACGTACACCCGGTCGGCGTGCCCGGCGACGCTCTCCAGGTCGTGGGTGACGAGGAGCAGCGCCGCGCCGGTCGCCTCCCGCTGTTCGCCGAGCAGCCGCAGCACCTGGGCGCGCCGGTCGGGGTCGAGCGCGGTGGTGGGCTCGTCGGCGATGACCAGCTCCGGTTCGTTCACCATCGCCATGGCGATGACGGCGCGCTGCCGCATCCCGCCGGACAGTTCGTGCGGGTGGGCGCGGGCCGTGGCGCCCGTGAGGCCGACCCGGTCCAGGGCGTCGGCGGCCCGGGCGTGCGCGTCCCGGCGCGACAGGCCGCGCACCGACCGTACGGCGGCGGCGAGCTGGTCGCCCACCGGGTGGACGGGGGACAGGGCGGACAGCGAGTCCTGGGGGACGAAGGCGATACGGCGGCCCCAGACGGTGCTGAGGAGCGACGGCTTCGCACCGACCAGTTCGGTCCCGTCGCGCAGGCGCGCGCTGCCGGTGACCGTCGCCTCGCGCGGGACCAGGCCCAGCAGCGCCCGCCCCGTCAGCGACTTGCCCGCGCCCGACTCGCCCACGAGGGCCAGCGCCTCGCCGTCGTGGACGTCGAAGGACAGCCCGCGCACGGCTGCGGCGCCGTCGAAGGAGATCCGGAGGTCGCGGAGGGAGAGCAGGGGTTCGTCACTGTGCACGGGACAGGGCCTTCCGGGGCCGGTGTGAGGAGCGGTACGCGGTGTACGAGGCCGTCGACACCGACAGCGCGGCGAGCGCGGCCAGCGCCACGGCCGGAGCGAGACCCGCCCACGGGGCGCGCTCCACGTACGCCCGCGACTCGTCGAGCAGCAGCCCCCATTCGGGCGCGGGCGGCCGCGCGCCCAGGCCCAGGAAGCCCAGCGAGGCCAGGGCCAGGGCGATCCCGGGCAGCCGGAGCACCGCGTGACGGGCGACGGGACCGGCGACCGACGGCAGGACGTGCCGGGTGAGGATCCAGGCCGGACCCGCGCCGATCGCCCGTTGGGCGAGGAGGAAGCCCGACGCCCGTACCTCCTGGACCAGCGCGGCCGCGTGCGCGGCGAGCGGCGGCCAGGAGACCAGCGCCACGGCGAGCGCCGCGCCGCCCGTGCCGGGTCCGGCCGCCGCGGCGACCAGGATGCCGACGATCACCGGCGGCAGGGCGTTGGCGATGTCCGACGTCCCGGCGGCCACCCGTGGGGCGAAGCCCAGCACCATGGCCACGGCGAAACCGAGCGCGCACACCGCGGCGGCCGTGCCGGCGGTCGCCGCCGCGCCGTGCCCGAGCCTGGCCAGCACGTCCCGGCCCAGGCCGTCGGTGCCGAGCGGGTGCGTGAGCGAGGGCGGCATGAGCCGGGCGGCGGTGTCCACCCCGTACGGGTCGCGCAGCAGGCCCCAGCCGATCACCGCCAGCAGGGCGGCGGCCAGCACCACCGGCACGGCCGGGCTCACCCGTACGGGGCGCGGCGGGGGCAGGGTCAGCGCCGCGTCCCGCAGGCCGGGGCCGAGCAGCAGCCGGCGGCCGAGCGCCGCCAGGCCGCCGACCGTCAGGCCGAGCGCGAGCAGCGCCAGCACCGCCCCCTGGAGCAGCGGCAGGTCCTGTGACGTGGCCGCGCCCAGCGCCGTACGGCCGATACCGGGCACCGCGAAGATCGTCTCGACGGCGACGGCGCCACCGGTGAGGCCGACGACGACCATGCCGAACTGCGGGACGAGCGGCGGGGTCACGCGGCGCAGCGCGGCGCACGCGATCCGCGCCCGGGAGACGCCGGCGCCGCGCCAGAGCTCCACCCACCGTTCGTCGAGTACGGCGGGCAGGGCGTCTGCGGCGAGCCGGCCGAGCAGGCCACCGGCGGGGACGCCCAGCGCGACGGCGGGCAGCACCAGATGGGCGGGGCCCTGCCAGCCCGCGGTCGGGAGCGCGCCCAGCCAGACGCCGAACACGATCAACAGCAGGGTGGCGAGCAGGAATTCGGGCAGCGCGGCGAGCACGGCGGCGACCGCGCCGGACGTGCCGCGTCCCCGCACCAGCACGGGGACGACCAGCGCGGCGGCGACCGGCAGGGCCACGGCCAGCGCGGCGCCCATCAGCCCCAGCGACACCTGGAGCCCGGCGACGACGGACGGCAGCACGTCGGTGCCGGACACCCACGAGGTGCCGAGGTCGCCCCGGACGAGGCCGCCCGCCCAGCCGGACAGCAGGGCGAGCGGGCCCGCGTCGAGCCCCAGGTCGGCGCGGATCGCGGCGAGCGCCTCCCCGGTGGCCTCCTGCTCGGCCGACCTGGCCCGCAGCACGGTGAGCGCCGGGTCGCGGCCGGAGAGCCAGGGCAGCAGCCCGACGGCCGCGAGGACGATGGTCAGGGCGGCGGCGCGGATACCGCCCGCCCTCAGTCCGGCCTCGCTCACTTCACGTAGGTGTCGGTGGTGACCAGCAGCCGCTCGCGCGAGTCGTGCGCCGCACCGACGACCCCGGCCGCGTCGCCCTGGATCACGCGCTCGTGGAGCATCGGCACGGCGGCGTCGGTGGCGAGCACGGCGGCCTCGCCCTCGACGACCGCCGCGCGGCGGGCGTCGCCGGTCGCGGTGGCGGCGGCCTTCCGCAGGGCCTTGTCGACGGCCGGGTCGGCGAGCCGGGAGAGGTTGAAGGAGCCCTTCGACGCGAAGTCGCTGTACAGGTACGCGACGGGGTCGCCGGAGTCCAGGACCGTGGCCCGGGACAGGATGAACGCGTCGAAGGCCCCGGCCATCGCGTCGGACTCGATGGCGGCGTACTCGCGTATGTCCAGCTTCACCGTGAACCCGGCCTTCTTCAGCTGCTGCTGGAGCGCCTGCGCGACCTCGGGCAGCTCGGCGCGGTCGGTGTAGGTGCCGATGGTGACGGTCGCGCCCTTCGGGTCGCCGGCGGGGGCGGGCGTACGGGGGGCGCGCAGGCCGTCGGCCCAGCGGATGGCGGGCCCGAGGAGGCCCTTCGCGACATCGGCCCGGCCCTCGTACACGCCCTTCACGATGGACTCGGCGTCGACGGCCTGCCGGGCGGCGGCCCGCAGCTCCGGGTCCTTGAACGCGCCCTTCCCGGTGTTGAGGTAGAGGGTGTTGGTGCGCGGCATGGGGACCTCGGTGATGAGGTCCTGGTCGAGGAGGGCGGCCTGCGAGACCGGTATCGCCTCGACGATGTCGGCCTCGCCGCTGCGCAGGGCGGCGGCGCGCGCGGTGCCGTCCGGGACGAACGTCACGTCGATGCCGGGCGCCTTGGCCTTCTCACCCCAGTAGCCGTCGTAGCGGTCGAGGGACGCGGACGAGGTGCCGTCGACCCTGGTGAGCCGGAACGGGCCGGTGCCCGTGCCGACCGGGTCCACCGTCTTCCCCCGGTACGCCTTCGCGGACAGGATCGACAGCTGCGGCGAGCTGAGGCGCTGGGGGACGAGCGGGTCGTCGGTCGCGGTGGTGACCGTGACGGTGCGGCCGGCCGCCTTCACGGTGAGGTCGACGCCGTCGAGGATGCGCGGCTTGGGGGACGCGGTGGCGGCGCGGGTAAGGGACCGCTCGACGTCGGCGGCGGTGAGCGGGGTGCCGTCGTGGAAGGTGACGCCGTCGCGGACGGTGAACGTCCAGGAGGTGCCGTTCTGCTTCCAGCCGGTGGCGAGCGCTGGCCGGGCGTCGCCGTCGGTGTCGAGGACCACCAGGGTCTCGGCGGTGGACCAGCGGGACAGCTTGAACGCGTCGTCGGAGAGCGGCGAGAGCCCGGAGCGCGGCGGGTTCATCATCGCCACGCGGATGCGCTTGCCGGCCCCCGTGTCCGTCGCGCCCCCACTGGCCGCGAAGCAGCCGGTGAGCAGGACGGACGCCGATACCAGGGCGGTGGCGGAGAGAAGACGGGCAGGCAGGCGGCGCACGGGAGCACCCTTCCGGGCGGGGGAGAGCGGGACAGCCGAGACCGTAGCATGATGATTATCGTTTTCAACAACTTACGGGTGAAGGGTCACGGCTCGTCGCCATCCGGTCGCGGAGCGCCAGGATTGCGGGGTATGCGGAGGGCCTCAGAAGCGGGGAGGGGTGTGCGGAGGCGTCTCGGAGGCGGGGAGGGGTGTGCGGAGGCGCCGAGGGGGCGGAGGCGCGGGCGCGTAGAGGTGTGGGAGGCACGGAGGCGGGCCGGGGGCGGAGAAACGTCCCCGCCGGGCCTGCTTCGGGGCGGCGGGCCGTCAGAGGCGGTGCGCCTTCAGCGCCATGTGCAGCAGCAGGCGGTCCTCGCCGTCGTCCAGATCGAGGCCGGTGAGCTGCTCCACGCGGGAGAGGCGGTAGTAGAGCGTCTGGCGGTGGATGCCCAGGGCCGCCGCCGTACGTCCCGCCTGGCCCGCGCAGTCGAGGAACGTCTCGGCGGTGCGCACCAGTTCGGCGTGGCCGGGGGCGAGCAGCGGGCGGACCGCCGGATCGTCGCCCGGCGCCACCGGCAGGGCGGTGAGCAGCCGGTACGGGCCGATGCCCGACCACTGGGCGACCGGGCCGAGCAGGGGCCGCGCGCGGGCGGCGCGGGCGGCGGACGCGGCCTCGTGCCACGCCTCGGACAGCTGCGCCAGGCCCCGCCGGGCGTCGGCGACACCGGCCGCGGCGCCCGCCCCGGCCAGGTCCCGGAGCCGGGCGCCGGCCGTCAGGGCGGGGGAGGCGGCGTCGGCCGAGCGGAGCCGGACGAGGGCGGCGAGCGCGTACCCGGCGGGTTCGTCGCCGTCGTCGCCGTCGGCGCCCCCGCGTCGCGGTGCCGTGCCCGGGGGTGCCGTGCCCCCGCGCCCGTCGCCCCGCCCGCGCCCGTCGCCCCGCCCGTGCCCGCGTCCGTCGCCGGGGCGGTTCCCGGGGGCCCCTCCCGCGCCCGCCTCCCACGGCACCGTGCACAGCGCGGCCGCGCCCGGGGCCGTACGCACCGACGGGCTGTCGTCGTCCGGCCAGGGGGCGACGCACACCAGCGCGTGCAGCCCGTCGGCCCCCGGGCCGAGCGCCGTGCGCAGGGCGGCCAGCGCCATGTCGTACTGCCAGCCGGGCCCGGCAGTGAGCGCCGCGCGCAGCTCCCGCGACAGGTCGGCGCCCGCACGCTCCTCGTCCGCCAGCAGCGTGCCGATCCGGGACGCGACCTCCATGGCGGCGGCCAGCCGGGCCTGCGGGGGGCCCGGCTCGGCGTCCAGCAGCCAGACGTACCCGAGGACGACGCCCCGGTGCCGCACGGGCAGGCAGATCCGGGACCGGAAGACGCCCGCCTCCGGCGCGGCGGGGATCCGGACGGGGCCGGTCGCGCGGGCGATGCCGAACCCCTCGAACCAGGCGCGCACCGCCGGCGTGGACTTCCTCGTGAGGATCGAGCGCGTCCGCACGGGGTCCATGACCGTGGCGTCGTCGCTGTCGTGGGCGCCGAAGGCGATCAGGCCGAAATCCCGGTTCTCCAGGGTCGCCGGAGCGCCCAGCAGCGCCGAGATCTCGTCCACCAGCTCTTGGTAATCGCCCTTCACCCCCGCATTCTCCCACCCCTTCAGACAGATGTCTGAGGCGCGGGACACGGATGCGTGACAGCTGTCGATGGCCGACCCCGGGAGCGATCCTTAGGTTTCACGGTGGTTCTCCGTGCCGTTCCCGATCCGTTCGGTTTCGGCCTTTTCCCTCGACACCTGTTCCGTGGAGGTGCCCCGTGCTGGGACCCCTGATCCTCGCCGCGTCGCGCAGCGACAAGATGCGCCGCCTCGTGTCGGCGGCCCCGGTGACCAAGCCGGTCGTGAACCGTTTCATCCCCGGCGAGACGGTGGATCAGGTCGTTCCGATCGTCGTCGACCTCACCGGCAAGGGCCTGGAAGTCACACTCGACGTCGTCGGCGAGGACATCACCACCCGCGAGCAGGCCCACGCCGCCCGCGACGCGTACCTGGAGCTGATCGAGCACCTGGAGCGCCTCGGCCTCGGCACGAAGGCCGAGATGTCGGTCAAGCTGTCGATGTTCGGCCAGTCCCTGGAGGGCGGCCACGAGCTGGCGCTCGCCAATGTGCGCTGGGTCGTGGAGGCGGCCGCCGCGATCGGCACCACGGTCACCCTGGACGCCGAGGACCACACCACCCTCGACTCGATGTTCGCCATCCACGAGGAGCTGCGGAAGGACTTCCCGCAGACCGGCTGCGTCATCCAGGCGTACCTGTTCCGCACCGAGGACGACGCCCGCCGCCTGGCGGCGAACGGCAGCCGCGTCCGTATCGTGAAGGGCGCCTACAAGGAGCCCGCCTCCGTCGCGTACCAGGACAAGGCCGAGATCGACAAGGCGTACGTCCGCGTCCTGAGGATCCTCATGGAGGGCGAGGGCTATCCGATGATCGGGTCCCACGACCCGAGGCTCATCGCCATCACCCAGGAGCTCGCCCGGCGCGCGGGGCGCAAACTGGATGAGTACGAGTTCCAGATGCTGTACGGCATCCGCAGCGACGAGCACGTCCGGCTGGCCGCCGAGGGGCACCGGATGCGCGTCTACACGGCGTACGGCACCGACTGGTACGGCTACTTCATGCGCCGCCTGGCGGAGAAGCCGGCCAACCTGCTGTTCTTCCTCCGCTCGATGATCACCAAGGGCTGAGCCCTCCACCCCTCTCATAAGGAGTTACGGAACTCATGGACGCTGTGACCCAGGTCCCCGCCCCGGTCAACGAGCCGGTGCACGGCTACGCCCCCGGTTCGCCGGAGCGCGCGCGCCTCGAGGCCAAGCTCAAGGAGCTGGCCGAGAACCCCATCGACCTCCCGATGACCATCAACGGCGTCAAGCGCATGGGCGGCGGCGAGCGGGTGAACGTCGTCCAGCCGCACAACCACGGGGCCGTCATCGGCACCTTCGCGGGCGCCACGGAGCAGGACGCCCGGGACGCCGTCGACGCCGCACTCGCCGCCGCCCCGGCGTGGCGTGCGATGTCCTTCGACGACCGCGCCGCGATCATCCTGCGCGCCGCCGAGCTGCTGGCCGGCCCCTGGCGCGAGACGCTGGCCGCCTCCACCATGCTCGGCCAGTCGAAGACCGCCCAGCAGGCCGAGATCGACACCCCGTGCGAGCTCGTCGACTTCTGGCGCTTCAACGTCAAGTACGCCCGCGACCTGCTCGCCGAGCAGCCCCCGGCGAACTCGCCCGGCGTGTGGAACCGCCTCGACCACCGCCCGCTGGAGGGCTTCGTCTACGCGATCACGCCGTTCAACTTCACGGCCATCGCCGGCAACCTGCCCACCGCGCCCGCGCTGATGGGCAACGTGGTCGTCTGGAAGCCGTCGCCGACGCAGACCCACTCCGCCGTGCTGCTCATGGAGCTGCTGGAGGAGGCCGGCCTGCCGAAGGGCGTCATCAACCTGGTGACGGGCGACGGCATCGCCGTCTCCGAGGTGGCCCTGAACCACCCGATGCTGGCGGGCATCCACTTCACCGGCTCGACCAGGACCTTCCAGCACCTGTGGAAGACGGTCGGCAACAACATCGAGAAGTACCGCTCCTACCCGCGGATCGTCGGCGAGACGGGCGGCAAGGACTTCGTCGTGGCGCACCCGAGCGCCGACCGCGCGGTCCTGAAGACGGCGCTGACCCGTGGCTCCTTCGAGTTCCAGGGGCAGAAGTGCTCGGCGTCCTCGCGCGCGTACATCCCGGCCTCGATCTGGAACTCCGGCTTCAAGGAGGAGTTCGCGACGGAGGTCGACGGCATCAGGATGGGTGACGTCACCGACCTGTCGAACTTCATCGGCGCGGTCATCGACGAGCGGGCGTTCGCCAAGAACAAGGCGGCGATCGACCGGGCGAAGCAGGACCCGTCGTGCACGATCGTCGCGGGCGGCACGTACGACGACTCGGTGGGCTACTTCGTCCGCCCGACGGTCATCGAGTGCTCGGACCCCGAGAACGAGGTCTTCACGACGGAGTACTTCGGCCCGATCCTCGCGGTGCACGTGTACGAGGACGACCAGTACGACGCGATGCTGGAGCAGATGGAGTCGGTGTCGGCGTACGCGCTGACCGGCTCGGTCATCGCGGGTGACCGTGCCGCCGCCGCGTACACGATGGAGAAGCTGCGGTACGCCGCGGGCAACTTCTACATCAACGACAAGTCGACCGGCGCCGTCGTCGGCCAGCAGCCCTTCGGCGGCGGCCGCGCCTCGGGTACCAACGACAAGGCGGGCGCCCCGCAGAACCTGATGCGCTGGACGCTGACCCGTTCGATCAAGGAGACGCTGGTCCCGCCGACCGAGTACGGCTACCCGCACATGGGCTGACGCCCGCGCGGCCGTACGGCCGCCCCGGCCCGTTGCCCGCCCCGGCCCGCACGGGCCACCTGGCCCGTACGGCCGCCCCGGCCCGTACGGGCCGGCTCCCGGCACCGCCCCCCTCCGGCCTCCTCGCCGGTCGGGGGCGGTTCTCATGACGGCGCCGCCGCGCCCCGGCACTCTTGTGCTCATGAAGTGGTCATGCCAAGTTTCTTCGTCGGTACGTCCCCACCCGTCACCGACGAAGGAGACCCCCCGCATGAGACGCACCACCCGTGCGCGCATAGGTCTGTCCGCCCTGCTCGTCGCCGCCTCGCTCGGCATCGGCGCCACCCCCGCCGGAGCGGCGGACGCCCGGGACGCGGAAGCCGCGACCGCGTTGTCCGCGAACGTCTACGCCCTCGACGCCGCCGTCGAGCGCGAACTCGGCGCCGACAGCGCCGGCACCTACCTCGACGCCGAGACCGGCTCGCTCGTCGTCACCGTCACCAGCGAGGCGGCCGCCGAGCGCGTCCGCGCCGCCGGGGCGACCCCCCGGCGCGTCCAGCGCAGCGCCGCCCAGCTGGACGCCGCCATGGCCACCCTGGAGGCCGAGGCGAAGATCACCGGCACCTCCTGGGGCCTGGACCCGCGCACCAACCAGATCGCCGTGGAGGCCGACCAGTCCGTCTCCGCCCGCGACATGGCGAAGCTGCGCAAGGTCGCGGCCTCGCTCGACGGCGCGGTGCGCGTCAGCCGCGTACCGGGCGTCTTCCAGCGCGAGGTCGCGGGCGGCGACGCCATCTACGGCGGCGGGTCGCGCTGTTCGGCCGCCTTCAACGTCACCAAGAACGGCGTCCGGTACTTCCTGACGGCCGGGCACTGCACCAACATCTCATCGACCTGGTCGGCCACCTCCGGCGGCGCCTCCATCGGCGTGCGCGAGGGCACCAGCTTCCCGACCAACGACTACGGCATCGTCCGCTACACCACCAGCGACAACACGGGCGGCCGGGTCAACCTCTACACCGGCAGCTACCAGGACATCGCCTCGGCCGCCGACGCGGTCGTCGGCCAGTCCATCAACAAGAGCGGCTCCACCACCAGGGTGACCAGCGGCCGGGTCACCGCCGTGAACGTCACGGTCAACTACAGCAGCGGCCCGGTCTACGGCATGGTCCGTACGACGGCGTGCTCGGCCGGCGGTGACAGCGGCGGCGCCCACTTCCTGGGCTCGGTCGCGCTCGGCATCCACTCGGGCAGCTCCGGCTGCACCGGCACCGAGGGCTCGGCCATCCACCAGCCGGTACGGGAGGCGCTCGCCGCGTACGGCGTCGCCGTGTACTGAGCCGGTGGTCCGCCCGTACCCGGTCCGGCCGAATCCGGTACCCGGTACGGGCGGTCCCTGCCACAGTGGGCGGTATGACCGATCGTCTGCGTACCGCCCACACCTATGAGTTGACCCCCGCCATACTCCGGCGGATCCGCGCCTCCCTTGAAGCCGCCTTCGACGGGGACTTCGGCGACACGGACTGGGAGCACGGTCTCGGCGGCATCCACGCCTTCGTCGAGGACGACGACGGCGTCGCGGCCCACGGCAGCGTCATCATGCGCCGGGTCGTGCACGCGGGCCACGCCCACCGCGTCGGCTACGTCGAGGCCGTGGGCGTCCGTCCGGACCGCCGCCGCCAGGGCCTGGGCGGCCGCGTGATGGCGGCGCTGGAGGAAGTCGTCGACGGCGCCTACGACTTCGGCGCCCTGTCCGCGTCCGACGAGGGGGCGGCGCTGTACCGTTCGCGCGGCTGGCAGCTGTGGAACGGGCGCGTCGAGGGGTACGGCCCTGCGGGCACGCTGCACCTGCCGGACGAGGAGGACTGCACCTTCCTGCGCCCCGCGGCCGGGCGGCCGCTGCCCCGCGCCGAAGCCGGCGCCCTGCGCTTCGACTGGCGGGACGGGGATCTGCTGTGACGCCGCCGGCCCGCGGGGCCATCGTCGCGCGGTGACTCTGCGCGAACCTCGGGCCAACGTCCCGTCTCAGATAGTAGGAAGTCCGAGTAATTGTGGAGACAGAGCGGTCCGGCTCGCTTAGCTTTGTAGAAGCCGAACGTCCCGCTCGATCGAGCGAATGGCGGTCGTGAGCGCAGTGCCCCGTGCAGGCAACCCCTGCGGCCCGCTCCCCGCCCCTTCCGGCACCTTCACCTCCCCTCATTGAAGGAGTCGATCGTCATGGCCACTGCCACCGCCGTTCGCCGCGTCCGCCACACCGCCGCCCGCCCCAGCGAGACCGAGCGCAAGAACGCCGCCGCCGCCCTGCAGCGGGCCCTCGACCGCCGCGACAACGGCGGAGCCACGGGCCACTGAAGCCCCCGTCCGGCCGTCGCCGGTCCACCGCCCGGCAGCCGCCCGGCCGGCACCGGTTCCTCGCCCGCCGCGCGCCCGTACCTGCCGGTCCGGCTCTGGCGGTCCATATGGTGGACGGTGACGTGTCAGGCAATGGGACGGGGAGTAGGGTGCCGTCATGTCTCGCAGCATCGATCTCGCAGTGATCCCCGGTGACGGCATCGGCCAGGAAGTCGTGGCCCAGGGCCTCAAGGTCCTCCGCTCGGTCCTCCCGGAGGACGTGAAGCTGGAGACCAGGGAGTACGACCTCGGCGCCACGCGCTGGCACCGCACCGGGGAGACCCTCCCCGACGCGGAGCTCGACTCCCTGAAAAGCCATGACGCGATCCTGCTCGGCGCGATCGGCGACCCCTCCGTGCCGTCCGGCGTCCTGGAGCGCGGCCTGCTGCTGAAGTTGCGCTTCGCCTTCGACCACTACGTCAACCTGCGCCCCTCGAAGCTGTTCCCCAACACGGCGACGCCGCTCGCGGGCCGCCCGGACATCGACTTCGTCGTCGTCCGCGAGGGCACCGAGGGCCCGTACACCGGCAACGGCGGATCGCTGCGCACCGGCACGCCCGCCGAGGTCGCCACCGAGGTCAGCGTCAACACCGCGTACGGCGTCGAGCGGGTCGTCCGGGACGCCTACGAGCGTGCCAGCGCCCGCCCGCGCAAGAAGCTGACGCTGGTCCACAAGAACAACGTCCTGGTCTACGCCGGCCACCTGTGGAAGAACATCTTCGACCGGGTGGGCCAGGAGTACCCCGACGTCACCACCGACTACCTGCACGTCGACGCCGCGACGATCTTCTTCGTCACCCAGCCGGAGCGCTTCGACGTCATCGTCACCGACAACCTCTTCGGTGACATCCTCACCGACCTCGCCGCTGCCGTGACCGGCGGCATCGGCCTGGCCGCGTCCGGCAACATCAACCCGACGGGCGCGTTCCCGTCGATGTTCGAGCCCGTCCACGGTTCCGCGCCCGACATCGCGGGCCAGGGCAAGGCCGACCCCACAGCGACGATCCTGTCCGTCGCGCTGCTGCTGCGCCACCTCGGGTACGAGGCCGAGGCCGCCCGGATCGAGTCGGCGGTCGCCGCCGACCTCGCCGAGCGCGACGGCTCCGTCTCCCGTACGACGGACGAGATCGGCGACGCGCTCGCGGTACGCGTAGCGAGCTGACCCGCCGACTCAACCGAAGCCGCCGGGTCGCAACGCACCCGGCGGCTTCTCCTGTGCGGCCGTGGGGTGCCACCATCATTCCCTGGACCGCGGTCGCATGCGCCCGCACCCACCCGCACCTGTTTCGCCGCACCGGCCCCCGAGCGATAATCGAACGTGGGGCCGCGGCATGCGGTGATGCTCGGACGTCCTAGCAGCAGCGGCGACAGCGGCTGGAACGGCGTGAGCGCGGTCCGTCACACACAACCGGTGAAGGACACAGCACTCATGACGACGCCCACGACGATCGAGCTCAAGCCCTCCTCGAACCCGCTGTCCGACGCGGAGCGCGACGCGATCCTGGCCAATCCCGGGTTCGGCCGCCACTTCACCGACCACATGGTGACGATCAAGTGGACCGAGGGCCGTGGCTGGCACGACGCCCAGCTCACCCCGTACGCCCCGCTGTCCATCGACCCGGCCAACATGACCCTGCACTACGCGCAGGAGATCTTCGAGGGGCTGAAGGCCTACCGCCGCCCCGACGGCTCGGTGTCCATGTTCCGCCCCGAGGCCAACGCCGAGCGGTTCCAGCGCTCCGCCCGCCGGCTCGCGATGCCGGAGCTCCCGGTCGAGACCTTCGTCGCCGCCTGCGACGCGCTGGTCAGGCAGGACCAGGCGTGGGTCCCGGCGCACGGCGGCGAGTCCTCGCTCTACCTGCGGCCCTTCATGATCGCGACCGAGGTCGGGCTCGGGGTGAAGCCGGCCAACGAGTACCTGTTCATCGTCATCGCATCGCCGGCGGGCGCGTACTTCCCCGGTGGCGTCAAGCCGGTCTCGGTCTGGCTCTCCGAGAACTACGTCCGCGCCGTCCCCGGCGGCATGGGCTTCGCCAAGACCGGCGGCAACTACGCGGCCTCCCTGCTGGCCCAGGCCGAGGCCGCCGAGAAGGGCTGCGACCAGGTCGTCTGGCTCGACGCGCTGGAGCACAAGTGGGTCGAGGAGATGGGCGGCATGAACCTGTACTTCGTGTACGGGGACAAGATCGTCACGCCCGAGCTCACCGGCTCGCTGCTCGCCGGCATCACCCGTGACTCGCTGCTGCGGCTCGCCCGCGACCTCGGGTACACGTCCGAGGAGGCCCGCGTCTCCACCGAGCAGTGGAAGCGCGACACCGAGAACGGCACGCTCACCGAGGTGTTCGCCTGCGGCACGGCCGCCGTCATCACCCCGGTCGGCTTCGTGAAGTCCGCCGGCGGCGACTGGACCCAGGGCACCGGCGAGCCCGGCGAGGTCACGCTCAAGCTGCGCAAGGCGCTGCTCGACATCCAGACCGGCGCGGCCGAGGACGTCCACGGCTGGACCCACCAGGTCGTCTGACGTCTCACGCCCAGGGCTCCCGCCCTGTCGCCGTGATCGTGAGGGCCCGGCTCGCCGATGCGCGCCGGGCCCTCACGTGTCGCCGGTCGCGCGTCAGGACGCGACCGGCGCCGTCTCCTTCTGCCGCGGGGCGCCCGGCGGGGGCACGGCCGTGTGGCGGCCGCCGAGCGTGAGTGCCGCGTACGCCACACCTCCCACCAGGCCCGACAGGATGAAGCTGCAGTCGACTCCGGCCGTCATCGGCAGCAGCGGGCCCTCGTACAACGGTGTCGACACCGCCGCGAGCCCCACCGCGGCGCCCAGCGCCCAGGACAGCGTGGCGCGCGGGTGCCAGCCGGCGCGGAACCAGTAGACGCCGCCCCGCGCGCGGCGGTTCAGCACCTGGAGGGCCTCCGCGTCGTACGCGCCGCCGCAGCGGAGGTGACCCGTCAGCGTGATGACCGCCCACGGCGTGCCGATCGCGGTCAGCAGCAGCACGAACGAGGTCATCGCGTCCTGGGCGCTCCACGCGAAGTGGCCGAGGAACACGAACGCGGTGGCGACGACCGCGACCACCAGGGTGGCGCTCGTACGGGTCGCCCGGGGGATGATCGCGTCGAGGTCGAGGCCCATCGAGTACAGCATCAGGCCAGCGTTGCCGACCGAGCCCGCGCTCGCCGCGACCAGCAGCGGCACCAGGTACCAGGGGGCCGCCGTCTCCACGAGCGGGCCCGCGTAGTCGAGCCCCGCGCGGGCGGCCAGCGCCGTGAACGTACCGAACAGCTGGGGGATCAGCAGCCCGGCGAACAGGCCCACGCAGGTCGCCTTCCACACGGTGCGGGGGCTGTGGCGCTCGGGCGAGACGTACCGGGTGTAGTCGCCGAGCAGGGTGATGAAGGCGACCGGTCCGCTCAGGCCGGCCGCCACGGCGGACAGCAGCCAGGTCGGCCAGAACGAGCCGAGCAGGTACGGGGTGTCCGGCGGCGGGGCGGTCGTGAAGTCGCCCGCGTACGCGAGCACGCCGAGCACCAGCAGGACGGTCATGCCGATCGCGAGGACCTTGCTGAGCCGCAGCAGCAGCCGGTAGCCGTACACGGCGGCGACGACGGTGCAGCCCGCGAGCAGCGCGTACACCAGGGTGTGCGCCACGGGGCCGGTCGGTACGTCGAAGAGCCTGGCCAGCGTGGCGAGCATCACGTCGCCGCCGATCCACAGCGTCAGCGCGGTGTAGCCGAGTGAGAGCAGCAGTCCGACGACCGAGCCGACGAGCCGCCCCCGTACGCCGAAGAAGGCTCCGGACGACGTGGACAGGTTGGTTCCGGTGCGCAGCGACACCAGGGCGAGCGGGGCCGTGACGACGACGCCGACGACCGTGCCGGCCACCACGGAGGTGACCGCGGGCCACAGGCCGAGCCCGAAGGAGACCGGCAGCCAGCCGAAGACGATCACGCCCAGGCACAGGTTCGAGCCGAGCAGGATCGAGATGAGGTCGCGGGGTCCGCTGGTTCGTTCCGCTTCGGGGATGGTGTCGACTCCGCGCTGTTCTATCCGCATGGGGGCTCTCCCTGCATCGCTGGTACGTGCCTCTCGGTTCGTCGTCCCGTCGCTTTAGAGCGACGCTCAATGTGACTCACTCCCGGGCTCTTGGTCAATGGTTCCGTTTCAGTAATCTCAGAGTTAGAGTGATGCTCAAACAGGAGGTGTGAACAACGTGCGACTGACCCCCACGGAACGCGACCGGCTGCTGCTCTTCAGCGCCGCCGAACTCGCCCGGGCCCGCCGCGCCCGCGGACTGCGGCTCAACGTCCCCGAGGCCACCGCCCTCATCGCGGACACCGTCTGCGAGGCCGCCCGCGACGGGCGCCGCCTCGCCGAGGCCATCGCGGCCGCCCGCTCGGCCCTCGGCCCCGACGACGTCCTGCCGGGCGTCGCCGACGTGGTCACCGAGGTCCATGTGGAGGCCGTCTTCGACGACGGCTCCCGGCTCGCGGTCGTCTCCGACCCGATCGGCGGCGGTTCGCTCGGCGCCGACGCGCCGGGTGCGGTCCTGCCGGGCCCGGCTCATGAGGAGCCCGCGCCGGCCGTACGTATCGCCGTACGCAACACCGCGTCCGTCCCCGTCAGCGTCACCTCGCACTTCCACTTCTTCGAGGCCAACCCGCGGCTCGACTTCGACCGCTCGGCGGCGTACGGGATGCGGCTCGCGATCCCGGCCGGGTCGTCCGTGCGGTTCGGGCCCGGCGAGTCGGCGGAGGTGGGTCTCGTGCCGATCGGCGGCGACCGGATCACCGTCGGGTTCGCGGGCCTGGTCGACGGCCCCCTCGACGCGCCCGGCGCCCGCGAGGAGGCACTGCGCCGCGCCGCCGCCTGCGGCTACCTCGGAGCCGAGCCCACGGAGAACACGAAGGCCGAGCCCACGAAGAGCACGGACAAGGAGGCCGGACGATGAGCCGCCCCGGAGGCCACCCCGCCGAAGCCCGCCGGCTGACCCCGCAGGAGTACGCGGCCACCCACGGCCCGCGCGCCGGCGACCGCGTAGTCCTCGGCGACTCGGGGCTCGTGGTCCGCGTCGAGTCCGACTCGCAGGCGTACGGCGACGAGTTCCTCGCCGGATTCGGCAAGACCGCCCGCGACGGACTGCACCTCAAGGCCGCCGCCGTCCGCGAGACCTGCGATGTCGTCATCAGCAACGTGCTCGTGATCGACGCCGTGCAGGGCATCCGCAAGACCTCGATCGGCATCCGCGAGGGCCGTATCCACGCGATCGGCCGGGCCGGCAACCCGGACACGCTCGACGGCGTGGAGGTCGTGGTCGGCACCGGCACCTCGATCGTCTCCGGCGAGGGCCTCATCGCCACCGCGGGCGCCGTCGACACCCACGTCCACCTGCTGTCGCCGCGCATCATGGAGGCGTCCCTGGCCTCCGGCGTGACCACGATCATCGGCCAGGAGTTCGGCCCCGTGTGGGGCGTCGGCGTCAACTCGCCCTGGGCGCTGCGCCACGCCTTCAACGCCTTCGACGCCTGGCCGGTCAACATCGGCTTCCTCGGGCGCGGCTCGTCGTCCGACCCCGCGCCCCTGGTGGAGGCCCTGGCCGAGGGCGGCGCATCCGGCTTCAAGGTCCACGAGGACATGGGCGCCCACACCCGGGCCCTGGACACCGCCCTGCGGGTCGCCGAGGAGCACGACGTCCAGGTCGCCCTGCACAGCGACGGCCTCAACGAGTGCCTCTCCGTCGAGGACACCCTCAGGGTCCTGGAGGGCCGGACCATCCACGCCTTCCACATCGAGGGCTGCGGCGGCGGGCACGTCCCCAACGTCCTGAAGATGGCGGGCGTCCCCAACGTCATCGGCTCCTCCACCAACCCCACGCTCCCCTTCGGGCGGGACGCGGTCGCCGAGCACTACGGGATGATCGTCTCCGTCCACGACCTGAAGACCGACCTGCCCGGTGACGCGGCCATGGCCCGCGACCGGATCAGGGAGGGCACGATGGGCGCGGAGGACGTCCTGCACGACCTCGGCGCGATCGGCATCACGTCGTCGGACGCGCAGGGCATGGGCAGGGCCGGCGAGACCGTACGCCGGACCTTCGCCATGGCCGGGAAGATGAAGGCCGAGCTGGGCCCGCTGGAAGGCGACGGGGACGGCGACGACAACGCGCGCGTCCTGCGCTACATGGCCAAGCTCACCATCAACCCGGCGATCGCCCACGGCCTCGCACACGAGGTCGGCTCGATCGAGGTCGGCAAACTCGCCGACATCGTGCTCTGGCGGCCCGAGTTCTTCGGCGCCAAGCCGCAGCTCGTCCTCAAGTCGGGCTTCCCCGCGTACGGGGTCGTGGGCGACCCGAACGCCGCCACCGACACCTGCGAACCGCTCGTGCTCGGCCCCCAGTTCGGTGCCCACGGCGCGACGGCCGCGGACATCTCGGTGGCCTTCGTGGCGGGCGCGGCCGCCCAGCTCGGCAACGACCGGATGCCGACACGCCGCCGCAGGGTGGCCGTCCGGAACACCCGGGGCATCGGCCCCGGAGACCTGCTCCTCAACTCCCGTATCGGAGAGGTCGCCGTGGACGCCCGTACGGGGCTCGTCACGCTCGACGGCGATCCGGTCCGCTCGGACCCGGCCGACTCCGTTTCCCTCAACCGCCTCTACTTCCTCTGAGGACGACTCCATGACGTCGCGTACGACCCCCGGCTTCCGCATGCCCGCAGAGTGGGCGCCCCACGAGCGGACCTGGATGGCCTGGCCCAGCCCCAACCCCACCTTCACCACCGCGGACGAGCTCGCCGAGGCCCGCGCGGCCTGGGCGTCCGTCGCCCGCGCGGTACGCCGCTTCGAGCCGGTGGCGATGGTGGTGGCGCCGGGCGACGCCCCGTCGGCGCGGGACCTGCTCGGCCCGGACGTCGACCTGGTCGAACGGGACCTGGACGACGCCTGGATGCGGGACATAGGCCCCACGTTCGTCACGGACGGCACGGAACTGGCCGCCGTCGACTGGGTGTTCAACGGCTGGGGTGCGGCGGACTGGGCCCGCTGGGAGCACGACTCCAAGATCGCCCGCCATGTCGCCGACGCGGCGGGCGTCCCGGTGCACCCCTCGCCGCTGGTCAACGAGGGCGGCGCGATCCACGTCGACGGCGAGGGCACCGTCCTCCTCACCGACACCGTCCAGCTCGGCCCCGAGCGGAACCCCGGCTGGACCCGCGCCCAGGTCGAGGCCGAGATCCACGCCCGGCTCGGCACCACCAAGGCCATCTGGCTGCCCCGCGGCCTGACCGGCGACTACGGCCTGTACGGCACCCGCGGCCATGTCGACATCGTCGCCGCCTTCGCCCGCCCCGGCGTCGTCGTGGTCCACACCCAGCCCGACCCGGCCCACCCCGACCACGAGCTGTGCAAGGCCAACGCGGCACTGCTGCGCTCCCAGACCGACGCCCGCGGCCGGACGCTGGAGGTCGTCGAGGTCCCGGCGCCGACGGTCCTCCAGGAGGACGGCGAATGGGTCGACTACTCGTACATCAACCACTACATCTGCAACGGCGGTGTGGTGCTGTGCGCCTTCGACGACCCCCGCGACGAGATCGCCGCCGGCATCTTCCGCCGCCTCTTCCCCGACCGCACGGTCACGCTGGTCGACGCCCGCACGATCTTCGCGGGCGGCGGCGGCATCCACTGCATCACCCAGCAGCAGCCGAGGGTATGACGCCGGAGCACCTGCCGGCCGGGCCCCGGGAGGCGCGTCTGATCAGGTACAACGTAGGGGTGAACGAACCCCGCAAGCCCGCCGCGCGGCGGCGCAACTCGGCGCCGCCGCGCGAGGACGTCCTCGCGGCCGCCATGGCGATGATCGCCGACCGGGGCCTGGAAGGGCTCACCATGGCGGCGCTCGGCCGGGAGGTCGGGATGAGCAGCGGCCACCTGATCTACTACTTCCGCACCAAGGACGAACTGCTGCTCCAGACCCTGGAGTGGAGCGAGGGCCGCCTCGGCGCCGAGCGCAGCGCGCTGCTGTCCCGGCAGGACGTCCCGGTGCGCGAGCGGCTCGCCGCGTACGTCGCCCTGTACGTGCCCGACGGGCCCCGGGACCCGCACTGGACGCTGTGGCTGGAGGTCTGGGACCGGTCCCAGAACGCGGACGCCGACGCCCGGGGCCGCCAGGCCGCCATCGAGGGCGCCTGGCACCGCGACCTGGTGGCCCTGCTCGCCGAGGGCATCTCGCGCGGCGAACTGCGCCGGGTCGACCCCGACCGGTACGGCACCCGGCTGCGGGCCCTGCTGGACGGCTTCAGCGTCCACGTCGCCGTGGGGATACCCGGCACCGGACGGGAGCAGGTGCTCGCCCACGTACAGGAGTACCTGGCCGAGTCGCTGATCCCCTGACGTCCCAGACCGGCGGGCGGCGCCCGAGCCCCATCGACGTCCGTCCCGAGCCCGGCCGCGGCGCCCGCGCCCCCTGACGTCCCGGGCCCGGCCGCGGCGCCCGAGCCCCATAAGCGCGCGAACCGCCCGGCCTGCCCGCATGGTGAGATCCGTGCCCCGGCCCGCGAGACGGTATGGCAGACTGCCACCGTGCTCGCTTCCACGATGATTATCGGCAGCAGCGCGCCGGTCCGCAGTGACCGCTGAACCGCGACCTCACCCCGTCGCGGCAGCGGACACCGTGTCCCAGACCCGCGCGCAGACCTCTCGCACCCGCGAGAGGTTTTTTCGTTTTCCGGCCCCACCACGGCGGAGACGGACCGCGCGCGAAAATGGGGGCAGGTGGATCCAATCCTTCATGGAGCCACATCCGACAGGAGCCTAGACAGTCATGACCACGGAGAACGACGGCAGTTCTCGCCCCGAGTCGCGTGCCGACTCCCGTGTCGACGACAGCTTCCACGTCTTCGACACCACGCTGCGCGACGGCGCGCAGCGCGAGGGCATCAACCTCAGCGTCGCCGACAAGCTGACCATCGCCCGGCACCTGGACGACTTCGGCGTGGGCTTCATCGAGGGCGGCTGGCCCGGCGCCAACCCGCGCGACACCGAGTTCTTCGCCCGCGCCCGGCACGAGATCGCCTTCAGGAACGCCCAGCTCGTCGCGTTCGGCGCGACCCGCAGGGCCGGCGGCAAGGCGGCCGAGGACCCGCAGGTCAGGGCCCTGCTGGAATCCGGCGCCCCGGTGATCACGCTGGTCGCCAAGGCCCATGACCGCCATGTCGAGCTGGCGCTGCGCACCACGCTGGACGAGAACGTGAGCATGGTCCGCGACACCGTCTCCTACCTGCGCGAGCAGGGCCGCCGGGTCTTCGTGGACTGCGAGCACTTCTTCGACGGCTACAAGGCCAACCCCGAGTACGCCAAGGCGGTCGTCCGCGCCGCCGCCGACGCGGGCGCCGACGTCGTCATCCTCTGCGACACCAACGGCGGCATGCTGCCCGCGCAGGTGCAGGCCGTCGTCGCCACCGTCCTCGCCGACACCGGGGCGCGCCTCGGCATCCACGCGCAGGACGACACCGGCTGCGCCGTCGCCAACACCCTCGCGGCGGTCGACGCGGGCGCCACGCACGTGCAGTGCACCGCCAACGGCTACGGCGAGCGCGTCGGCAACGCCAACCTCTTCCCGGTGGTCGCCGCGCTGGAGCTGAAGTACGGCAAGAAGGTCCTGCCCGACGGCTCCCTGAAGGAGATGACGCGGATCTCCCACGCCATCGCCGAGGTCGTGAACCTGACCCCCTCCACGCACCAGCCGTACGTCGGTGTCTCCGCGTTCGCCCACAAGGCCGGGCTGCACGCCTCCGCGATCAAGGTCGACCCGGACCTGTACCAGCACATCGACCCCGAGCGGGTCGGCAACACCATGCGGATGCTGGTCTCCGACATGGCGGGCCGCGCCTCCGTCGAGCTCAAGGGCAAGGAGCTCGGCATCGACCTGGGCGACGACCGCGAGGTGGTCGGGCGGGTCGTCGAGCGGGTCAAGGAGCGCGAGCTCCAGGGCTACACCTACGAGGCGGCCGACGCGTCCTTCGAGCTGCTGCTGCGGGCCGAGGTCGAGGGCAAGCCGCTCAGGTTCTTCCGCACGGAGTCGTGGCGGGCGATCGTCGAGGACCGCCCGGACGGCACCCACGCCAACGAGGCGACCGTGAAACTGTGGGCGGCCGGCGAGCGCATCGTCGCCACCGCCGAGGGCAACGGCCCGGTCAACGCGCTGGACCGGGCGATGCTGGCCGGCCTGGAGCGGATCTACCCGCAGCTCGCCAAGTTCGAGCTGGTCGACTACAAGGTCCGGATCCTGGAAGGACGCCACGGCACCGAGTCGATCACGCGGGTGCTGATCACCACGAGCGACGGCGACGGCGAGTGGTCGACGGTCGGCGTCGGCGAGAACGTGATCGCGGCGTCATGGCAGGCGCTGGAGGACGCGTACACCTACGGACTGCTGCGCGCGGGAGTGCGCCCCACCGAGTAGACCGGTCCGGCGGAGCGGTACGCCCCGCCGAGGCCGGAACGGGAGCAGCCTGTCCCCTTCGCCCCGTTTGGAGTAACTTCGATGGTATGAGGGCGAGGCCGCTCGCGCTGCTGTCGGCCGTGGTGGGTCTGACGCTGGCGCTCCTTCTCTCCCTGGCCCCGGGTGCGGGGGCCAGGGCGACGGGTCTCGACGGCGTGGCCCAGGCACTGAGGCAGGGCCCGGTGTACGTGCACCCGCAGGCCGCCGACCAGTTGCCGGGACCGGCCGCCGACGCGTTGGAACGGAAGATCCTCGACGCGGACAAGCCGGTCATGGTCGCGGTGCTCCCGGCGACGGCCGAGTTCCCGAAGGACGGCCTGCTCCAGGACCTCCGCACCCTGACCGGTGTCACCGGCGTGTACGCGGTACGGCTGGGCGACGCGTTCGACGCGGGCGCCGACCGGGTCGTGCTGCCGAACCGGGCGGTGGAGAACCTGGTCGCGGCGGTGCACCAGCCGGGCGTGGACGCGGTGACCGAGCTGAACAACTTCGTCGACCAGGCCCTGCCGCAGGCGCGCGGCACGGCGCCGTCGACCTGGTCCGGCGTCCCGGACGACCCCGTCCCGGTCGGCGGCCTGGTCACGCTGGCCGCCCTGCTGGCGGCCGGAGGCGCCGGGGTGTACGCGGTCACGGCACGCAACCGCCACCGCAAGCGGGCCGAGGAGCGGGACGCCCTCGAGCGGCTCCGGGTCGTCGTGGACGAGGACATCACCGCGTACGGCGAGGAGCTGGACCGGCTGGACTTCCACCCGGCCGAGGCGGGTGCCGACGACACGATGCGCGCCGACTACGAACGCTCCCTCGACGCGTACGACAAGGCCAAATCCCTGATGGGCGGGGCCCGGCATCCCGGAGACGTCCGGGGTGTGACCGAGGCCCTGGCGGACGGCCGCTTCTCGCTGGCCGTCCTTGCCGCCCGCCGCGAGGGCCGCCCGCTTCCCGAGCGGCGGGCACCCTGCTTCTTCGACCCGCGCCACGGCCCGTCGGTGACGGACCTGCCCTGGTCGCCACCTACGGGCGCGCCCCGGGACGTCCCGGTCTGCGCGGCCGACGAGGCCCGCCTGAGGGCCGGCGAGAACCCGCTCGCCCGCACGGTCGACACCGACCTGGGCCGCCGCCCCTACTGGGAGGCCGGCCCCGCCTACGGCCCCTGGGCCGGCGGCTACTACGGCGGCGCCCTCCTGCCCGGTCTGCTCATGGGCACCATGCTCGGCTCGATGCTCGCCACCCCGGCCTACGCGGCGCAGTACGGCGGCGAGGGCTACGAGTCCTTCGCGGGCGGCGACTTCTCCGGCGCCGACCACAACCCCTCCGACTTCGGCGGCGACTTCGGAGGCGGCGGCGACTTCGGCGGAGGCGGCTTCGGCGGCGGAGACTTCGGGGGCGGGTTCTAGCGGGCTTCCGGAGGCGGTCGCCCGCCGGGGCTGATGCGTGGGGGCCGGGCGGCGGATCAGGCGGTGGTGCGGATGGCGGAGATCTCGAAGGCCAGCTTGATCTTGTCGCTGACCAGGACACCGCCCGTCTCCAGGGCCGCGTTCCAGGTGAGGCCCCAGTCGGAGCGGAGGATCTCGGCCTTGCCCTCGAAGCCGACGCGCTCGTTGCCGAAGGGGTCCCTGGCCGAGCCGTTGAACTCCAGGTCGATGGTGACCGGGCGGGTCACGTCCTTGATCGTGAGGTCGCCGGTGATGCGGTAGTCCGTGCCGCCCAGGGCCTCGGCCGAGGTGGAGCGGAAGGTCATCAGCGGGTACTGCTCGGCGTCGAAGAAGTCGGCGCTGCGGAGGTGGCCGTCGCGGTCGGCGCTGCCCGTGTCGAGGGAGGCGATCCGCACGTCGATGGAGGCGGACGAGGCGGCCGGGTCCGAGCCGTCGAGCCGCAGGGTGCCCTCGTGGTCGGTGAAGGTGCCCCGGACGTTGGTGACCATGGCGTGCCGGGCGGTGAAGCCGATGCCGCTGTGGGACGGGTCGATGGCGTACTCACCGGTCAGCGCGGCCAGCGCCGGGTCGACGGCGGCCGGAGCGGCGGTGGCGGTGGCGGACGAGGTGCGGTTGAAGAGGCCCATGACGTGCTCCTTGAGTGGGGTGATCCGAAGAGGTTGTTTAACCTTCAACGACATCCACCATAGGCCCATGTGGTTCGGATTTCAACTACTTCTCTCTATTCCGCGCGGACCGGGCCCGGCCGGGGCCGGAGGCGTCAGGCCGAGCGGGCCAGCGCCTCCGCCCGCACCGGATCCGCGAACGGCAGCCCCCACCCGTACCGCTCCAGCTCGTCCAGCGCCGCGTGCGCCATACGGACCAGCTCATTGCCGAGCGAGCCCGCGATGTGCGGCGTCAGCAACACGTTCGGCAGGTCGTACAGCGGCGAATCGGCGGGCAGCTCATCCGGCTCCGTCACGTCCAGGACGGCGTTCAGACGCCCCGAGACCAGCTCGGCCGTCAGCGCGGCCGTGTCCACCAGCGAACCCCGCGCCGTGTTGACGAGCGTCGCCCCGTCCGGCAGCAGCGCCAGCCGGTCGCGGTCGAACAGGTGGCGTGTCTCGGGCAGTTCGGGCGCGTGGATCGTCACCACGTCGCTGGACAGCACCAGGGTGTCCAGGCTCACCGGCCTGGCCCCCAGGCGGGCCGCCTCGTCCGCCGGAACGTACGGGTCGTACAGCAGCACCCGCAGGTCGAACGGGCGCAGCAGCTCGATCACCCGCCGCCCGATCCGGGACGCCCCCACGACACCGACCGTACGGCGGTAGTTGCCGGCCCCGGCCATCAGGTCGAGCGGGTCCGGCCGGCGGCGCCGCTCGCGGTAGACGCGCCGGGCGTCGAGTACCCGCTTGCCGCTGAACAGGATCGCGGCGACCGTGTACTCGGCGACGGGCAGCGCGTTGGCCGCCGCCGCCGACGCGACCGTCAGCCCGCGCTCCCAGCACGCGTCCGTGATGTGGTGCTTCACGGAACCGGCGGCGTGCACGACCGTACGCAGCCGGGGCATCCGGGCCAGCGCGTCCGCCGTCAGCGGCGGGCACCCCCACCCGGTGAGCAGCGCCTCCGCTCCGGCGAGCGCGCCGGCGTGCCCTGCGGCCGCGAAGTCCCGTACGACGAGCGCCGGGTCCGTGTCGGCGACGGCGACGAGCCGGTCCAGCGCGGCCTGGTCGAACAGCGCGTCCCGGACCGACGGATCCATCGCGAGGACCGTGCGGGGCCGCCGATAGGCGGCGGGGGAGGAGGGAGAAGGGGAAGGTGAGGGAGAAGGCGAGGGAGAAGGGGAGGGAGAGGAAGAAGGGCTGGAAGAAGGGCTGGAAGAAGGGGAGGGGGTGGCTGCGGATGTCATTTGACGGCTCCCGCGGTCAGGCCGGAGCGCCAGTAGCGCTGAAGCGCGACGAAGGCGGCGGCGAGCGGCACGATGGACAGCAGTGACCCGGTCACGACGAAGGCGTAGAACTGCGGTTCCTGCGCGAGTGACGCGTTCCAGTTGAACAGACCGAGCCCCACCGGGTAGAGCGACGCGTCGTTCAGCATGACCAACGGCAGGAAGAAGTTGTTCCAGCTGCCCGTGAAGGAGAACAGGAAGATGGTCATGAAGGCGGGCGACAGCATCGGCAGGGCGACGGAACGGAACGCGCGCAGCTCGCCCGCCCCGTCGATCCGGGCCGCCTCCAGGGTCTCCATCGGGACGTAGCTCTCCGCGAAGACCCGCCCGAGATACACCCCGAAGGGGTTCACGAGCCCGGGGATCAGGACGGCCGCGTACGTGTTGACGATGCCCGCCTCGGACGCCATCAGGTACATGGGCAGCGAGATGACGGTGTGCGGAACCAGGATGCCGAGCAGTACGAGCCCGTACAGCTTCTCCTTGCCGCGAAAGCCGTAGACCGCGAACGCGTATCCGGCGAGGAGCGACAGCAGCGTGGACGCGAGGGAGCCGAGGAGCGAGTACAGCATGCTGTTCGCGAGCCAGCGGCCGAAGATTCCGTCCTGGTGCGTGAAGAGGTCGCCGAGGTTGGTGAGGAGGTTGAACTCGGCGAGGCGGAAGCCGGGGCTGCCGAACAGATCGCCGTTGTTCTTGGTGGCGTTCAGCAGCAGCCAGCTCAGCGGCATCAGCGTGTAGACGGCCACGAGGGCCAGCAGGGTGTTGACGACGACCCGGGACGACCAGCCGGCGGAGCGGGACGCCCTGGGGGTCGTCCGGGAGGACGTGGAGGTGGACGTGGCGGTGGACGTGGCGGTCATGGTCACGCCTCCTTCCAGCGGTTGCCCAGCTTGGTGATGAGGAACGACAGGGCCGCGCCCAGCACGGCGAGCAGCAGGGAGGCGGCGGCCGCGAGGCCGTAGTCGTGGCGGGTGAACGCGGCCTGGTAGATGAACATCACCGGGCTCCAGTCCTGGGAGATCGAGGCGGCACGGGAGCGCAGCACCTCCGGCTCGTTGAAGAGCTGGATCGCGCCCACGGCGGTGAACAGCATGGTGAGGACGACCGAGGAGCGGATGGCGGGAAGCTTCACGGACCAGGCCGTACGCAGCTGACCGGCGCCGTCCATGACGGCCGCCTCCAGCGTCTCGCGCGGCACGGCCTGCAGGGCGGCGTAGAAGATCACCATGTTGTAGCCGATCCACTGCCAGGCGGCGGCGTTCACGAGAGAGAAGAGCACCGCGTCCGGGCCGAGGAAGTCCCAGTCGGCACCGGCGTACGCCAGCAGATCGACGACCGGACTGAGCCCGGGAGTGTAGAGGAATCCCCAGATGATCGCGGCGATCAGCCCCGGCACGGCGTGCGGCAGGAAGAACGCCAGCTGGAAGAACCGCTTGGCGCGGGCCATCGCCGAGTCGACCAGCAGGGCGAGCGCGAGCGCGCCGCCCACCATGACGGGGATGTAGATCACGCAGTACAGGGCGACATGGCCGAAGCCGCGCCGGAAACCGGGGTCGGCGAAGGCCCGCAGATAGTTGTCGACGCCGACGAAGAGGGTCTCCGTGCCGCCGAACCCGAGCCCGGACGCGGCCTGTTCACGGAACAGGCTCATCCAGACGGCGTAGCAGATGGGCGCGACGAGCGTGCCGAGGAAGAGGACGAGGAACGGCGCGATGAAGAGCGCGGGCACGCCCCGCCGCCGAGCCCGCCGGCCGGCCTGCGGCGCGGTCGGGCGGTTGGTCCGCCGGTCGGTCCGCGGCTCGGTCCGCTGCCGGGTCGGGGACTCGGGCCGCCGTCCGGTCTGCCGGTCGGTCTGCGGCTCGGTCCGCTGCCGGGTCGGGGACTCGGGCCGCCGTCCGGTCTGCCGGTCGGTCTGCGGCTCGGTCTGCCGGTCGGACCGCCGCCGGGTGCGCGGCTCGGTCTGGGACTCGGTCCGCCGCCGGGGCTGCTGCTCGGTCTGGGGGCGCTCCCCGGGCGGTGTGAGTGGGGGTGGTTCGGGCGCGCGGGACGGCGCGTCCTGTGGGGCGGCGGGCGCCTCGGGGGAGGCGGGTGCCTCGGGGGAGGCGGGGGCCGGGGGGTGTTCCGGAGGTGTGCTCCCGGCGGGGCGGGCCGGGGGGTGCCGGGTGGTCATCGGCGAGGCTCCTTCGGTGGCTCCGGGCCGCCGGGGCTGGGCGCTCCGGCGGGCTCCGGGAGGGGCGGCGGCGGGTGTCACTTCGCGAGCTTCAGCCCCCGGTCGGTGATGGCCTTCTCCGCCGCCGCCTGGCCCGCCTCGAACGCGGCCCAGAACTCACCGGACTTCTGCGCCTTGCCGAACTCGGCCTGCATCGTCATGGTCGTGGAGTTGTGCACCGGGCTCCAGCTCCACCCGTCGGCGATGTTGGGCACCTGCGCCGATGCGACCGCGTAGATGTCCTGGCCGCCGAAGAACGACGCGTCGAACGTCGACTTCGCGGTGGCGCGGAGCTTCTCGGCGGCCGGCAGGGCACTGGACGTCCCGGCCGCCAGCCTGGCCCGCACGGCGGCGGGGTCGGTGGTGGCCCAGGTGATGAACTCCGCGGCCGCCTTCGCCTTAGGACTGTCCTTGGTGATGGCGAAGGCGGAGCCGCCGACCGCGCCGGTCGCCGGTGTGCCCCAGTGGGGGAGCGGCGCCTCTGCCCATGTGCCGCGCTGCTTGGGGTAGGTCGTCTTGATGGAGCCCGCGCTCCAGGACGCGCCGATGAGGGCGATGGCCCTGGAGTCGGTGACGGCCTTGGTGGCCTCCGGGCTCCAGCCCTTGTGGTTGAGGACGAGGTCGTTCCTGACCAGGTCCTTCCAGTAGTCGGCGACCTTCCTGGTGGCGGGGTCGGTGATGTTGACGCGCCAGGCGTCGCCGCTGGTGCCGTACCAGCGGGCGCCGGCCTGCTGGGCGAGGCCCGCCCAGGTGGCGGTGTCGTCGCCCCAGAAGCCGAGGAGCCGCGCCTCGCCCTTGGAGGCGGACTTCACCTTCTCGGCCGCGGTGCGGAACTCGGCCCAGGTCGTCGGCGCGGTGATGCCGTACTTCTCGAACAGGTCGGTGCGGTAGTACAGGGTCTGCGGGCCGACATCGTAGGGGGCGGCCCAGGTCTTCCCGCCGAGGTCGACCAGCGCCTGTACGGATTCGGGCGCGTATCCCCGGACCGTGGCGCCGAGTTCGGCGGACGCGTCGCGCAGCAGGCCCTGGGTGACGAGGTCGGGGATGGCCTGGTACTCGACGTTCACGACGTCCGGGGCGTTGCCCGCCTTCACCGCCTTGGCGACCTTGTCGTAGCCGCCGTTGAGGCCGGCGGGTATCTCCGCGAACGTGACCCTGATGTTCGGGTGGGTCTCGTTGAACGCGGCGGCCATGTCCTTGGTGCCGGGCATCCAGGACCAGTACGTGATCTCGACGGGCTTGTCGGCGGTGCCGGTTCCGGCGTCGCCGCCCGTACGGTCGCCGTCTCCCGTACCGCCGCCGCAGGCGGTGGCCAGGACGGCGAGGGCGGCGACGAGGACGGTGGCGGACAGACGGCGGGGCGGGTGCGTCAGCATGCGCTGCTCCTACACGGAGGGCCTACGGAAGGCATGAGCGGCGGGGGTGACGCACATCTTTCGACCAGAAGCGATCAGAGTCAATAGCAAAAGAACAAACGATCTGGATTTTGTTCGTTCATGAGCGATCGTTCGATCCCAGGTCCGGGGTTTCCCGCAGCTCCACGGCCGCGCTCCCGGCCGGGTCCGCGACCCCGTCCAGCTCCAGGACGACGATCTCGTTGCGGCCGGGGCGCAGCAGCGGCCACGGCAGGTACAGGGTCCGCTGCGGCCCCCGCTCCTCCCAGTAACGGCCCAGGCAGAACCCGTTGACCCACACATAGCCCTTGCGCATCCCCGGCAGGGCCAGGAACGTGTCACCCGGCTCGGCCACCTCCAGGACGCCCCGGTGGAACACCGGCCCGACCCCGCCCGAGGCCCTGCCGCCCGGCCCGGCCCCGCCCGGGGCCCCGTCGCCCGGCGCCCCGCCCCACGGCACGCGCTCCGGCGTACCGTGCCCCAGCTCCACCGCCCGTGCCGTCCAGCCGTGCAGCAGCTGCTGGGTGTGCAGGACCCGGCGGACGCCCTTGCGGTCCCCGAGCCCCGCCCCGTAGTTGACCCGGCCCATGGACTCGACCAGCAGTTCCAGCCGCGCCCCGCCCGCCGGGGCGGCGACCCCGTCCAGCACGTCGGCCGCGTCCCGCTCCAGCACCCCGGCGGGCCGACCGTCCACGAAGACATGGGCCCGGTCGGCGAGCCCCCGCACCGCGAGCGGGTACGGGCCGCGCGGGCCCGGGATCCTGCTCTCGTACAGCACCAGCCCGTGCCCGATGCCCAGCTCTTCGAACGACGGCGGTTCGGGCGCGGTGACGGGCGGCGCCGCCAGCGCGTCCAGGGCGTCGAACAGCGCGACCGCGTCGGGCAGTTCCACCCGGCATGGCGGCAGCAGCGGCGCGGGCGGCTCCGGCTCGGGCAGCGGCCCGTCCGCGTACGCCCGCAGCACGTCGCGGAAGGCCCGGAACTTCTCCGTGACCGCGCCCCGCTCGTCGAGGGGCGCCCCGTAGTCGTACGACGTCACGGTGGGCCGGTAGCCCTCGCCGGTGGCGTGGTCGGCGGTGTTGGCCCCGGCCCAGGTGGCGAAGTTCGTGCCGCCGTGCGCCATGTAGATGTTGACGGACGCCCCGGACGCCAGCGTCTCCGCGAGCGCGCCGGCCGCGTCCGCCGGGTCGCGCACGACATGGTCCGCGCCCCAGTGGTCGAACCAGCCGCACCAGAACTCCATGCACATGGGCGGGTCGTGCGGCCGTATCCGCCTCAGCCCCGCGAACGCGTCGGCCGGCCGGCCGCCGAAGTTCACGGTCGCGAGGGTGCCCGGGAGGGTGCCGCCGGTCAGGAAGAAGTCGTCGGGGCCGTCGGAGGTGAACAGCGGCACGTCGACGCCGCGGTCGCGCAGCCCGGCCGCCAGGTGCTCCAGGTAGCCGGTGTCGGTGCCGTAGGAGCCGTACTCGTTCTCCACCTGCGCCATCAGCACGGGGCCGCCCCGGGTCACCTGGTGCGCCGCGACGAGCGGGATCAGCCGGTCGAACCAGCGGTCCACATGGGCGAGGTACGCCGGGTCCTGGCAGCGCAGCGCCCGTACCTCCCGGTCGGCGAGCAGCCACCAGGGCAGGCCGCCGTTCTCCCACTCGGCGCAGATGTACGGCGAGGGCCGCACGATCGCGTACAGTCCGGCGTCCCGCACCGCGCGCAGGAAGCCGTCCAGGTCGGCGATGCCGGTGAAGTCGTACTGCCCGGGGCGCGGCTCGTGGAGGTTCCACGGGACGTACGTCTCCACGGTGTTGAGGCCCATGGCCCGCAGACCGCGCAGCCGCTGGGGCCACTGCTCGGGCAGTACGCGGAAGTAGTGCAGGGCGCCCGACAGCAGACGCAGGGGACGCCCGTCGAGGGAGAACCCCCCGGCGGAGAGGGAGAACGGCATGAGGGGCTCCGGAGTGCGTGGACGTACGGGAAGGCCGCCCGCCCGGCGGGGGGTCAGGCGCCGGCCGTGCCGGACGCGCCGGGCGTACCGGACGTGCCGGACGCGCCGGACGCGGATGGCCCGGACGTGCCGGGCGTACCGGACCGGCCGGACGTGCCGGAGGACGCGCGGACGTGCAGTTCCGGCAGGATCGCCAGCCGGTGACGGGCCCTGCGCGGGTCGGCGATCCTGCGGTCCAGGAGCTCGACGGCCGCGGCGCCGACCGCGTGCTTGGGCGGGGCGATCGCGGTGAGCGGGATGTCCGCGAGGGACGCCACCTCGTCGTCGTACGCCACGAGCGCGATGTCGCCCGGCACGTCGACGCCGCGCGCCCGCAGCCGCTGGAGCAGCACGATCGCGTCGTGGTCGTTGTGGATGAGCGCGGCGTCCAGCCGCCCGTCGGCCACGGCGTCCGCGAACGCGCCGAGCAGCCGCTCTCGTTCGGCGGCGTCACCCGCGGGCGGCGGCAGCCGGAACGGCCCGGCGCCCGGGGCGTCGAGCCCGGCGGCGGCGAGCCCGGCGCGGTAGCCGTCCAGGACGAGGGCGCCGTGCGGGCTGTCGTCGCGCAGCATGAGCCCGATGTGCCGGTGCCCCGCGTCCGCGAGGTGGCGCACGCCGAGCCCGGCGCCGTACACGTGGTCCGTGACGACGCGCTCCGCGCCGGAGGCGTCGGCGCCCGGCCTGCGCTCCACCAGCACGTACGGGACGGCCAGTTCGGCGAGCCACGGCAGGGCGGCGTCCGGGTCGCACGGGGTGATCAGCAGCCCGTCGATCCCGTCGGCGAGCATCTGGCGGGCCTGGGCCCGCTCCTCGTCGGGACTGTACTGGGAGATGCCCAGGACGAGCCGGACGCCGCGCTCGCCGGCCGCCTCCCGGGCGCCCTTGATCACTTCGGGGTAGTAGTAGTCGGCGGCCGGGACGATCAGCCCGAAGACCGGCTCCCGCCCGGCGGGGCCGCGAACCCCGGGCGTGCCCGCGGACTCGGTGCCCGCGCGGCCGGCGGGGACTCCGGCGCCCGACGGCACCACGGCGGTACCCGTCGTCTCCGCCCCGGTCCGGGGCGCCACGGCCCCGCCGTGCACCCGCACCACGAGCCCCCGCTCGGCCAGGCTCTCGACGTCCCGGCGGACGGTGACCGGCGAGACCTGGAGCTCCTCGGCGAACTCGGTCACCCGCAGCGATCCCCGCTCCCGCAGCCGGCGCAGGATCGCCTGGTGCCTCTCTTCGGCGTGCATGTGGTCGTGAACCCCTTCTCCCTCGGCTGAGCTGGAGTCTAACCCCCGACTGATCGTCCGTGAACGTTTTTGCTCGAACAATCATTTTCTCGGGAGAACGCGCGGCGCATTGACTCTTTCTGTGTCTCCGTGAGAGAAACCGCTCACCCACGCGTGGTCTGGGATTCAACGACACGCCCCCGTTCCTCCGGAGGTTCCTCCGTCATGTCCTCCGCACTCCCGCCCCTCTCCCGCCGTGCGCTGATGCGCTCCGCCGCACTCGCCGCCACCGCCGCCACCGCCCTCCAGCTCGGCATACCCCGGGCGACCGCCGCGACCGGCTCCGCCGCGACCGCCTCCTCCGCGACTGCCACCGCCTCCTCCGCCACCGGCGCCGACGCCTACGACGCCCTGCGCGCCCGGTGGCGCGACCTGATCCTCGGCACCGGCTTCAGCCCCGCCACCGAGCCGTACGCCGGCAAGCTCGCCGCCCTCGGCTCCACCGCCGCCGCCCTGCGCGCCTCCATGGCCCCGGCCGACGGCTCCCTGTGGCCCGAACTTCCCTACGCCGACCCGGAACCCGACACCGACGCCGAGTCGTACACGTACAGCGGCAACCTCGGCACCAGCTACCACCGGCTGCGCACCCTCGCCGAGGCGTGGGCGCAGCCCGGCACCGGCCTCACCGGCGACCCCGGCCTCCTCGCCGACCTGCTCGCCGGGGTCGACCACCTCCACGCCCAGGCGTACAACGCCTCCCGGGCCCGCTACGGCAACTGGTACAACTGGCAGATCGGCATCCCGCAGGCCCTGCTGGACATCTGCGTCCTCGTCCACGACCACCTCGGCGCCACCCGGATCGCCGGCACCTGCGCCGCCGTCGACCACTTCGTCCCCGACAGCGCGGTCGCCACGTACAGCGGCACGTCCACCGGCGCCAACCGTGTCGACCTGTGCCGGGTCCTCGCCCTGCGCGGGGTCGTCGGGAGGACCCCGGCCAAGCTCGCCCTCGCCCGTGACGCGCTCTCACCCGTCTTCCCGTACGTGACCAAGGGCGACGGCCTGTACGCCGACGGCAGCTTCATCCAGCACACCTACGTGCCCTACGCCGGGTCCTACGGCGCCGTGATGCTCGGCGGGCTCTCACTCCTCTTCGCCCTGCTCAAGGGCTCCGCGTGGGAGGTCACCGACAGCGGCAGGCAGATCGTGTTCGACTCCGTCGAGAAGGCCTACGCGCCCTTCCTGTTCAACGGCCTCGCCATGGACGGCGTCTCCGGCCGGGCCGTCAGCCGGGGCGTGCAGAACTCCGACACCCGGCGGCTGCGCCAGGACGACCATCTGCGCGGGCACGCCGTCATCGCCTGTGTGGCACTGCTCGGGCAGAGCGCCTCCGCCGCCGAGAAGGCGCGCTGGGACTCCATGGTCAAGGGCTGGATCGCCCGGGACTACTTCAGCCCGGTCCTCACCAGCCCCGTCCTCGGCGTCTCGCAGCTCGCCCGGCTCAAGGCGGTGGCGGACGGCCCCGGCACACCTGCCGCCGAACCCGTCGGCCACCGGCTCTTCCCCGGCATGGACCGGGCCGTGCACCGCCGCCCCGGCTGGGCCGCCGCCGTGTCCATGGCCTCGAACCGCGTCACGTACTACGAGAACGGCAACGGCGAGAACCTCCGCGCCTGGCACACCGGCTCGGGAATGCTCTACTGGTGGGGCTCCGACTTCGCCAACGGCCAGTACAGCGACGACTTCTGGCCCACCGTCGACCCCTACCGCCTCCCCGGCACCACCGCGTCGCGCAAGCCGCTCGCCGACGGCGAGGGCGGCCCCTGGGGCGCCGCCCGCCCCGACGCGCGCTGGGTCGGCGGCGCCACCGACGGCACGTACGCGGCCGTCGGCCAGTACCTCAGGGGCCTGTCGTCCACCCTGCTCGCCAAGAAGTCCTGGTTCTTCCTCGACGACGCGATCGTCTGCCTCGGCGCCGGCATCCACGGCCGGGACGGCACCGGCGTCGAATCGGTCGTGGACAACCGCAACCTGGGCCAGAACGGCGCCCACGGCTTCACCGTCGACGGTTCCGCGCAGTCCACCGCGCCCGGCTGGAGCGCGACGCTCACCGGGGCCCGCTGGGCGCACCTGGCGGGCTTCGCCGGGTACGTCTTCCCGGGCGGCGCCACCGTGAACGCGCTGCGCGAGGCCCGTACCGGCGCGTGGTCGGACATCAACAAGGGCGCGTCGACCACCCCGGTCACCCGGCGCTACCTCACCCTCTGGTTCGACCACGGCACGGACCCGACCTGGGCCACGTACGCGTACGTCCTGATGCCGGGCGCGACCGCCGCGCGGACCGCCGCCCGGGCCGCCGACACCGGCTGGCTCGACGTCCTCGCCAACACCAGCGAGCACCAGGGCGTGCGCGTGCCGTCGCTCGGCCTCACCGGGGTCAACTTCTGGTTCGGCGGGACGGTCGGCGCCGTGACGGCGGGCGCGCCCGCGTCCGTACTGATCAGGGAGACCGGGACCACCGCCACCGTCTGCGTCTCGGGCCCGCTCCGCGACGGCGCCGCCATCGACCTCACCTGGGACCGGCCGGTGCCGGAGGTGATCGCCCGCGACCCGGCGGTCGATGTGCTGTCGACGGGCTCCGCGCTGCGGCTGCGGATCACGCCGGGAACGCTGGGCACCGTCCACAGGGCGGTGGTGCGACTCGGCTGATCCTCGTCTGTCGCCCCGCCCGCCGCGTCCCCCACGCTCCTCTCAGGTCGTCCCCGCGCCCCGCGCCGTCCCCCAGGAGGTCCCCCGTGCCGCCGACGGAGCCCGACTGGTCCCGCCGCACCTTCCTCACCGCCACGTCCACCGCGGCCCTGGGATTCGGTGCGGCATCGCCCCCCACCGCGGCCGCCGCCCCGCCCCCCACCGCGGCCGCCGCCCCGCCCGCCGGCCCGTCCGCCGCCCCGCCCGCCGGCGGGGCAGCCGACCCGTACGAGACCATGCGCCGGCGCTGGCTCGACCTGCTGCTCGGCACCGGCTACGACCCGGCCGCCGAACCGTACGCCTCCCGCCTCGCCGAGACCGGGGACCTCGCCACCCGGTTCGAGGCGACCATGACGCCCACCGACACCTCCCTCTGGCTCGGCCACCCCTTCGACCCGCCCTCCGGCATCACCCGGAGCTACCACCGCCTGTGGACCATGACGCAGGCATACGTCCAGCCGGGCACCGGCCGCACCGGCGACCCCGGGCTCCTCGACGCCGTCCGCACCGGCCTCGACCACCTCTCCGCCCGCGTCTACAACCCCTCCACCACCCGCTACGGCAACTGGTGGGAGTGGCAGATCGGCAGCCCGCGCCTGCTGACGGACATCGTCGCCGCGCTGTACGGGCGACTGACACCCGAGCGGATCGAGGCCGCGTGCGCCGCCGTCGACCACTTCGTCCCCGACACGGTGCTCGGCGACTACAGCGGCACATCCACCGGCGCCAACCGCGTCGACCTGTGCCGCTCCGTCGCCCTGCGCGGCGTACTCGGCCGCAGGCCCGACAAGCTGGCCCTCGCCCGCGACGCGCTGTCGCCGGTGTTCCCGTACGTCACCAGCGGCGACGGCCTGTACGCCGACGGCAGCTTCGTCCAGCACACCTGGGTCGCCTACACCGGTACGTACGGGCAGGTCCTCCTCGACGGGCTCGCCCGGCTGTTCGCCCTCCTCGCCGGAACCGCGTGGGAGGTCACCGACCCGGCCCGGCGGATCGTCCTGGACAGCGTCGAGCGCGCGTACGTCCCCCTCCTGCGCAACGGCCTGATGATGGACAGCGTCAGCGGCCGCGCCATCAGCCGGGGCGTCCTCCGCAACGACCCGCGCGGCACCCTGCGCGGCGACCACTACCACGGACAGGGCGTCATCGCCGCGATCGCCCTGCTGGCCACCGTGGCGAGCCCCGCCGAACGCGACCGGTGGCACGCGCGCGTGAAGGGCTGGATCGAACGCGACACCGTCAGCCCGGTGCTCACCGCACCGCGGTTCGACGTCGCCGACCTGGCCCGGCTCCACGCGGTCGCCGCCGCACCCGTGCGGGCCGCGCCCGAACCGGTCGGCCACACCCTGTTCGCCGCCATGGACCGGGCCGTGCACCGCCGCCCCCGCTGGGCGGCCAACATCGCCATGGCCTCCGACCGCATCGCCTCCTACGAGTGCGGCAACGGCGAGAACCCGCGCGGCTGGCACACCGGCGCCGGAATGCTCTCCTGGTGGGGCCCGGGGGAGGGCACGGCGGGCGACGCCCAGTACACCGACTGGTTCTGGCCGACCGTCGACTGGTACCGGCTGCCCGGGACGACCGTGTCCACCAAACGGCTCGCCGACCGGGAGGGCGGCGAATGGGGCGCGCACCGACCCGACGTGCGCTGGGTCGGCGGGGTGACCGACGGCGAGTACGCCGCGATCGGCCAGCACATCCGGGGGCTCGGCTCCACCCTGGAGGCCCGCACGTCCTGGTTCTGCGCGGACGACGCCGTCATCTGCCTCGGCGCGGGCATCCGTTGCTCCGACGGCGTACCCGTCGAGACCGTCGTGGACAACCGGAACCTCGGCGAGGCCGGCACGGCCGCGTTCACCACCGGACACCGCTGGGCGCACCTGGAGGGCCACGGCGGCTGGGTCCTGCCCGGCGGAACGGCCGCGCTGCGCACCCTGGGCGAGGACCGCACCGGGGCGTGGCGCGACATCAACACCACGTCCAGCGCCGAGCGGCGCACCCGCCGCTACCGGACGCTCTGGCTCGACCACGGCACCGACCCGGACGGCGCCTCCTACGTGTACCTGCTGATGCCGGGCGCGAGCCGCCGCACCGTCACCGCGCGCGCGGACGACCCCGACTGGGCGCGGGTCCTGGAGAACACCGCCGCCCGCCAGGCCGTCACCGTGCCGTCGCTCGGCCTGACCGCCGTGAACTTCTGGCAGCCGGGCACGGTGGGGCCGCTCACCGCCACCGCGCCGGCCAGTGTCCTGCTGCGGCGGCGCGGCCTCGAGGTCGGCCTCCACATCAGCGAGCCGCCCCGCACCGGGCGGCCGCTGGAGATCGCCTGGAACCGTCCCACGCACCGGGTCACGGCCCACGACCCGACCGTCGAGGTGCTCGCCACCGGGCGTACGCTGCGGCTGCGGATCACCCCGGGTACTGCATGCGCGGGTCATCGGTGTGTCGTGGCCCTGACCTGAACACCCACCCCCTGTTGTGAAGACCCCACAAGGCGGAAAGGTGTTGAGCTGGTAGTTCGGCTGCACCACCCAATGGTTCTGTTGAAGCCTCACAGCAGATGGGTCCGGAGACTGTACAGAGTCGACGGCGGGAATACCTTGGTCGGCTCCGTAGGGTCGATGCATGACCGTTGTGGACGAAACCCAGGGCGAGCCGACGGACGCCCGTGGGCGTGTGGCCGAACTCCACGCCCTGCGCGAGCAGGCCCTGCGCGGCCCGAGTGACCGGGCGACCGAGGCGCAGCACGCCAAGGGCAAGCTGACCGCTCGTGAGCGCATCGAGCTGCTGCTCGACCCGGGCTCGTTCAAGGAGGTCGAGCAGCTGCGCCGGCACCGCGCGAGCGGGTTCGGACTGGAGGCGAAGAAGCCCTACACGGACGGTGTCATCACCGGCTGGGGCACGGTCGAGGGCCGTACGGTCTTCGTCTACGCCCATGACTTCCGCATCTTCGGCGGCGCGCTGGGCGAGGCCCACGCCACCAAGATCCACAAAATCATGGACATGGCCATCGCGGCCGGTGCCCCGCTGGTCTCCCTGAACGACGGCGCCGGCGCCCGTATCCAGGAGGGCGTCTCCGCGCTCGCCGGGTACGGCGGCATCTTCCAGCGCAACACCCGCGCCTCGGGCGTCATCCCGCAGATCTCCGTGATGCTCGGCCCCTGCGCGGGCGGCGCGGCCTACAGCCCCGCCCTGACGGACTTCGTGTTCATGGTCCGCGAGACCTCGCAGATGTTCATCACCGGCCCCGACGTCGTCAAGGCCGTCACCGGCGAGGAGATCACCCAGAACGGACTCGGCGGCGCCGACGTCCACGCCGAGACCTCCGGCGTCGCGCACTTCGCGTACGACGACGAGGAGACCTGCATCGCCGAGGTCCGCTACCTGCTGTCGATGCTCCCCTCGAACAACCGCGAGAACCCGCCGGTCGTCCACTCCGAGGACCCCGCGGACCGCAGCGGCGACGTCCTGCTCGACCTCGTGCCCGCCGACGGCAACCGCCCGTACGACATGCACAAGGTCATCGAGGAGATCGTCGACGACGGCGACTACCTGGAGGTCCACGAGCGCTGGGCCCGCAACATCATCTGCGCCCTCGCCCGCCTCGACGGCCAGGTCGTCGGCATCGTCGCCAACCAGCCGCAGACCCTGGCCGGTGTCCTGGACATCGAGGCGTCCGAGAAGGCCGCCCGCTTCGTCCAGATGTGCGACGCCTTCAACATCCCGATCCTCACGCTGCTGGACGTCCCCGGCTTCCTGCCCGGTGTCGACCAGGAGCACGGCGGCATCATCCGCCACGGCGCCAAGCTGCTGTACGCGTACTGCAACGCCACCGTGCCCCGGATCTCGCTGATCCTGCGCAAGGCCTACGGCGGCGCGTACATCGTCATGGACTCCCAGTCCATCGGCGCCGACCTCACCTACGCCTGGCCCACCAACGAGATCGCCGTCATGGGAGCCGAGGGCGCCGCCAACGTGATCTTCCGCAGGCAGATCGCGGACGCCGAGGACCCCGACGCCATGCGCGCCCGCATGGTCAAGGAGTACAAGGCCGAGCTGATGCACCCCTACTACGCCGCGGAGCGCGGACTGGTCGACGACGTCATCGACCCGGCGGAGACCCGTGAGGTCCTCATCCGCTCGCTCGCCATGCTCCGCACCAAGCACGCCGACCTGCCGTCCCGCAAGCACGGCAACCCGCCTCAGTAAGAGGAGCGCCCTGTGTCCACACCCACCGCCGAATCCCTCCTCCGCGTCGAGAAGGGCCACGCCGCGCCCGAGGAGCTGGCCGCGATCACCGCGATCCTGCTGGCCCGCGCCAACGCCCGGCCCGCCGCCCCGGCCGCACACCGCACCCGCTCCACCGCCGGCTGGCGCCGCCTGGAGCGTCAGTCCGGCTTCCGCGCGGCCCACTCCTGGCAGGGCTGACACCGCCCCGCCCGTACGCGAACCGCGGCACGACGCCGAAGGCCCCGTCTCGTCCGAGACGGGGCCTTCGCGCTTCCCCCGCACGTCCGGCGGCGGCGACGGCACGGCGGACGCCTCGGGCCCGCACACCCTGTGGTGTGCGGGCCCGAGGCGGGAACGTGCGCGGCGGGACCTACCGGAGGCGGGCCATGAGCGCGTGCTCGACCAGGGTGATGAGCGCGCTCTTGGCGTCCGCGCGGTGGCGGGCGTCGGTGGTGATGATCGGGGTGTCCGGGCCGATCTGCAGGGCCTCGCGCACCTCGTCCGGCGTGTACGGCTGGTGGCCGTCGAAGCCGTTGAGGGCGATGACGAACGGCAGCCCGCTGTTCTCGAAGTAGTCGACGGCGGGGAAGCAGTCGGCGAGCCGCCTCGTGTCGACCAGCACGACCGCACCGATGGCGCCGCGGACCAGGTCGTCCCACATGAACCAGAACCGGTCCTGTCCGGGCGTACCGAACAGATAGAGGATCAGGTCCTGGTCCAGGGTGATCCGGCCGAAGTCCATGGCGACGGTCGTCGTCGTCTTGTCACCGGTGTGGGTGAGGTCGTCGATGCCCGCGGACGCAGACGTCATGACGGCCTCGGTACGCAGCGGGTTGATCTCCGAGACGGCGCCGACGAACGTGGTCTTGCCCACGCCGAAGCCGCCCGCCACCACGATCTTCGCGCTGGTGGTTGAGCGGGCTGCACCGCCGCTAGAGCTTGCGAAGTCCACTGAGCACCCTTTCGAGCAGTGTCACGTCTGGCTGGCCGCCGGCGGCCTCGTCGCCGCCGGGCTGGTGGATGGCGACGAGTCCGGCCTCCGCCAGGTCGGCGACGAGGATCCGGGCAACGCCGAGGGGGATGGAGAGAAGCGCCGAGATCTCGGCCACCGACTTGATCTCGATGCAGAGTCGGCAGATCCGCTGGTGCTCGGGCAACTGCCCGTGCAGCCGCGACGGATCGGCCGTGGTCGACACCAGCGCCTCGATGGCGAGCTGGTACCGGGGCCGGGTCCGGCCGCCCGTCATGGCGTACGGCCGGACCAGCGGATTGTGGTTCCCCGACGCCGACTTGGGCGCCGGAGCGCGCCGCCGCCCCTGGGCCGGCTGGGAGTGCGGCGCCTGCGGCTGCTCGTACGGCCTGTCGTACGGCGGCTGCGGCGGCTGCTGGTAGGGCGGCTGAGGACCTTGTCTGCTCGGCGAAGAGGGGAAGTTGAAGCGGTTCTGGGCGTTGTCACCCTGCGACTGATGAGCACCGTCATAAGGCTGGTGTCCGCCTGGGGGTGTAGCCACGTTTCCTCCTCCGACTGCAGGTCGCCGGTCCATGTCCCTGTGGAGCCGCGCCACCGCACCCTATGGTGCGGTGGCGAGAAACGCACGGTCTGTCTGTTAGTTGAGAAGACTTCCCTGGAGTTCCGCGCGCAGATCCGGGGTCAGGACACTGCCCGCGCGGTCGACGAGGAGGGCCATCTCGTAACCGACGAGACCGATGTCGGCGTCGGGGTGGGCGAGGACGGCCAGCGACGAGCCGTCCGAGATGGACATGATGAAGAGGAAGCCGCGCTCCATCTCCACCACGGTCTGGTTGACCGCGCCGCCCTCGAAGATCCGGGACGCCCCCGCGGTCAGCGACGTCAGTCCGGAGGCGACGGCCGCAAGCTGGTCGGCACGGTCACGGGGGAAACCCTCGGACATCGCCAGCAGGAGTCCGTCGGCGGAGACCACCACCGTGTGCGACACACCAGGGGTGTTGTCCACGAAGTTGGTGATCAACCAGTTCAGATTCTGCGCCGCCTGGCTCATCGGGCTCACACTAACGCTCCTGGTTGTAGGTACTACCCGGGCCGAGGCCCGATCCGTTCGTGTCCGTTCCCGCGTTGCGCCCCTGCTGGACACCGCGCCGCAGGTTGCTCAACCTGCCGCGCACGTCCTCCGGGGCGCGGGAGACCTGTGGGCCGCCCTGCGGAGTCTGTGCTGCCGTGCCCTCGACCAGGTTGGCCTTGGGGACCCGCCGCGGCAGCCCCGAAGAGGTGACACCGCCGGCCTTCGGCTCCTTGAGCTTCCTGGCCTGCTGCCAGCGCTCGTCGTTCGTCGAACGCCAGTCGTCGGTGTCGCCCGCCTCGCCGGCGTCAGTCGGCGAAGCCTCCTGGGCCTGCGGCTGGACCGGCTGCCCGGCCTGCGACGGGGTCTGCTCCTGTCGCGGGGCCTGCGGCCGGCCGCCACGGCGCGGAAGGCCGGCGTCGGTCAGCTGGTGGTCCGTGCCGGCGTCGGCACCCGGACGGTCGAAGCCTACGCTGTCGCGGTCGTTCGCGTCAGCGCCCCGGGCGGATTCCGATTCGGCTCCGAAGCCATTGGCGTAGCCGCCGGAGTAACCACCCTGGCCGGCCCACTCGCCCTGGTGGGGCTGCGGGTCGAACGGGGTGGAGTAGTGGGACTCCTGTGATTCCTGGGACGGAAACGCGGATTCCGCATATGCCTGCTCAGCGTACTCGCCGGTGGACTGGTCGCCGCCCGCGTACTCGTCGCCGGTGCCGTACCCGTCGTAGCCGGAGCCCTGGCCGTAGCCCGGCGACTGCTGGTCGTAGCCGGACCCCTGCTGGTCGTAACCGGACTGCTCGTAACCCGGCTGCTCGTAGCCGCCCTGGTCGTAGCCGGAGCCCTGGTCGTAACCGCCCTGCCCGTAGGCCGCGTGCTGGTCCTGCTGCCCGTAGCCCTGCGCGTCGTACGCGTCCTGCTCCGGCGCCTGCCCGTAGCCCTGCTGCTCGGCCTCGTCGCGGAACAGCGGCCGGTCCTGGCCGTCAGGAGCGCCCTGGCCGTCCTGGGACGGCTGACCGCCCTGCACCTGGGCGCCGAGCTGCGCACGGCGCTCCTCGCGCATCAGCGAGCGGTTCACGGGGTCCAGCGTGGTGCCCTGGCCCTGCTGCTCGTACCGCGAGTCGTCGAAGCCGAGCTCGGCGGCGGTCCGCATCGGGGCGGTCTCGTACGCCGGCTGCGCGGGCGCGATCTGCTGCTCCGGAATGATCTGCGAGACGGTGAAGTCGTCGTGCGGGGCCGACTCGCCACCACCACCGTGGGTGATCGCGTCCGGCAGCATGATCAGCGACGTCGTACCCGCCTGCTCGCCGGAGGGGCGCAGCTGGACCCGGATGCCGTGCCGGTCGGCGAGGCGGCCGACCACGAACAGGCCCATGCGCTGCGAGACGGCGGCGTCCACCGTCGGCGGGTTGGCCAGCTTGTGGTTGATGTCGGCGAAGTCCTCGGCGGTCAGGCCGATGCCCTTGTCATGGATCTCGATCATGACGCGGCCGTCGGGCAGCCGGGTCGCCGTCACCCGCACCTTGGTCTGCGGCGAGGAGAACGTGGTGGCGTTCTCCAGCAGCTCCGCGAGCAGGTGGACGAGGTCGGTCACGGCCTGGCCGTGGATCTCCGCCTCCGGGACGCCGGACAGCTCGATGCGCTCGTACTGCTCCACCTCGGAGGAGGCGGCGCGCATGACGTCGACCAGCGGGACCGGCTGGTCCCAGCGGCGGCCCGGCTCCTCGCCGGCCAGAACCAGCAGGTTCTCGCCGTTGCGGCGCATACGGGTCGCCAGGTGGTCGAGCTTGAAGAGGTTCTCCAGCTGATCCGGGTCGGCCTCGTTGTTCTCCAGGTCGGTGATCAGGGTCAGCTGGCCCTCGATCAGCGACTGGTTGCGCCGGGACAGGTTGGTGAAGATCGCGTTGACGTTGCCCCGCAGCATGGCCTGCTCGGCGGCGAGCCGGACCGCCTCGCGGTGCACCTGGTCGAAGGCGCGGGCGACCTCGCCGATCTCGTCCTGCGAGTCGATCGGGATCGGCTGCACCCGGGTGTCGACCCGGCCGGGCTCGGTACGGGAGAGCTGGTCGACCAGCATCGGCAGCCGCTGCTCGGCGATGCCGAACGCGGCCGTGCGCAGCTCGCGCATCGAGCGGCTCATCTGGCGCGCCATGAGACCGGCCAGGATGAAGGCGGTCAGCAGCGCGATCACGACGATGCCGCCGTTGACGAAGGCGTCGGTCTTGGCCTCGTCGGCGACCCGCGAGGCCTCGTTCACGGCCTTGTCGACGAGTCCCTGCTCGATCTCCGTGTAGCCCTCGAACTTGGCCGTCGCCGCGCCCATCCAGGTCTCGGGCGTGATGTCCTGGCTCTTGAGGCCCTTGACCTCGTCGGCGTCCTTGCTCTTGCCGATCGCCCCGGCCATGCCGGTGAAGACGGAGCCGTCCTGGCCCTTGGGCGGGTTGAGGCCCGCCTGCTGGAGCCGCTTGGCGCCCTCGGTGGCCTTGCCGGTCATGATCTGGCGGAGCTTGTCCTCGTCCTCCTGCGTACCGCCGGAGACGTACTCGAGGAGGGCGATCTGCTCCAGGTAGTTGTACGAGTTGAAGGCGACCGACTGCTGGGCGAAGACCGCGTCGTCCTTGCTGGGCCGGACGAGCAGGTGCATACCGATCGAGCGCTGCAGCGACTCGGCGGCCTTGGCGAGCTGGATGGCGTAGAGGGTCCGGCCGAAGCTGGTGACGTTGCCGGTGCCGAGGCCGAGCTCGTTGGAGAACTCCATCAGGGAGTGCTGGACCTTGACGTAGCCCTCTTCGGTCATGACCGGGTCGAGGGCCTTGGTGTACGCGGCCTCGCGCAGCTTGGTCAGGCTCGGCTCCTCCGCGCGGAAGAGCTTCAGACGACGCTCCAGGCCCTGCCCGGACGGCATGTCCAGGACGGCGGCGTCGAACTTCTCCTTGGCGGCGTCCGTCTTCGCGTACGCCTCCGTCACGACGGAGGCCTCACGGTCGCCGGCGTTGCGGGCGCTCAGCAGCGGCTGGGCCGTGAGGTCGCGCTCGTCGAGCAGTGCCTGGCCGTACTCGGACGCGGCGCGCACGACGATGGCCGTCTTCTCGGCCTCCTGTGCCTCCTGCCAGGTGTCGATCGACCCCTTGACCTGGAATCCGCCCATCACGAGGCCGACCAGCACGGGTATGAGGAGGATGGCGTTCAGCCGGGTGGGCACACGCCAGTTGCGCGGGGACAGCTTGCTGGAGCTGCCGGTCCCGGCCGAGCCGGCCGGGGGTGTCACGGGCGCGTCCGCAGGCGGCGCCGCTGTGCGCGGCGGCGGGGTGAAATTGCCCCGCGCCTGCTCCTCCGCGGCGCTCTTCTTGCTTCGCCTCACTCGACCAACAACCTCTCGGCGTCGGCACCTACGTTGTGCCGTTCTCTGTTCAGGGCCGTACTACTCGGGAGTTCGTGCATTGCAGCATGTGAAGCGGCCACGTTCCAAACAGCGAATTCGGGCCATGACCTGCGGCGGAGCCCTCAGATAAAACGGGCATAAAGAGCGAGGGGTGTCAAAACGCGGGCCTCATGTGAGCACAGTGGCACCAGACGGATGCGTCTCGTGTCCGTCGTCCCGCAATTCTCTGTCGAAACGTTATGAACGTCGGGGCGGACCGTGTCTAAGGACACAGTCCGCCCCTGAATGCCTACGACAACTGCCGTATAACCACGTCTACTTGAGGCGGGCCATCAGCGCGTGCTCGACCAGCGTGATCAGCGCGCTCTTCGCATCCGCACGGTGTCGGGCGTCGGTCGTGATGATCGGGGTGTCCGGGCCGATCTGCAGCGCCTCGCGCACCTCGTCCGGCGTGTACGGCTGGTGCCCCTCGAAGCCGTTGAGGGCGATGACGAACGGCAGCCCGCTGTTCTCGAAGTAGTCCACGGCCGGGAAGCAGTCGGCGAGCCGGCGGGTGTCGACGAGGACGATCGCCCCGATGGCCCCGCGGACCAGGTCGTCCCACATGAACCAGAACCGGTCCTGTCCGGGCGTACCGAACAGGTACAGGATCAGGTCCTGGTCCAGGGTGATCCGGCCGAAGTCCATCGCGACGGTCGTCGTCGTCTTCCCGCCGGTGTGCGTCAGATCGTCGATCCCGGCGGAGGCGGACGTCATGACCGCCTCCGTACGCAGCGGGTTGATCTCCGAGACGGCGCCGACGAACGTGGTCTTGCCCACGCCGAAGCCGCCGGCCACCACGATCTTCGCGCTGGTGGTCGACCTGGCAGCACCGCCGCTAGAGCTTGCGAAGTCCACTGAGCACCCTTTCGAGCAGTGTCACGTCCGGCGTACCGCCGGCCTCTCCATTGCCTGGCTGGTGGATCGCCACCATGCCCGCCTCCGCCAGGTCGGCGACGAGGATACGGGCCACACCGAGCGGCATCGACAGCAGAGCCGACACCTCGGCCACGGACTTGACCTCACGGCAGAGGTGGCAGATCCGCTGGTGCTCGGGGAGCAGCCCGGCGAGCAACGCCGGATCGGCCGTGGTCGACACCAGCGCCTCTATGGCGAGCTGGTACCGCGGCCGGGTCCGCCCGCCGGTCATGGCGTAGGGGCGGACCAGCGGCTGGTCGCCTTCGTCCCCGTATGCCGCGTCGCCGAGCGACGCGCCGTACGGATCGTGAGAGGCGGGGGGCGGGGTCATGAATCCTCCGGGCGTGACAGCACGTGGTCTGCATGCCGTCTGACTGGGCCGGTGGGGGGCCGGTTGGGGCGGCCGAACGGTTGACAGTTCGCGAGGGGTACGGAGGGGGGAACGTACCGTCTCAGTGGAGCAGGCTGCCCTGGAGCTCGGCGCGGAGGTCCGGGGTGAGGACGCTGCCGGCCCGGTCGACCAGCAGCGCCATCTCGTAGCCGACAAGGCCGATGTCGCACTCGGGGTGCGCGAGCACGGCCATCGAGGAGCCGTCCGAGATGGACATGATGAAGAGGAAGCCGCGCTCCATCTCCACCACGGTCTGGGTGACCGGCCCTCCTTCGAAGATCCGGGACGCCCCGGCGGTCAGGGACGTCAGTCCGGAAGCGACCGCCGCCAACTGGTCGGCACGGTCACGGGGGAATCCCTCGGACATGGCGAGCAGGAGTCCGTCGGCGGAGACCACCACCGTGTGCGACACCCCAGGGGTGTTGTCCACGAAATTGGTGATCAACCAGTTCAGGTTCTGTGCCGCCTGGCTCATCGGTCTCAACTAACGCTCCTGCTGGTGAGAAGGGCCGATATCGAAGCTGCCAGTGGTCGAGTTCCCCGCCTGGCGGCCCTGCTGGATGCCCCGACGGAGGTTGGTCAGCCGGCCGCGCACGTCATCGGGCGCACGCGAGACCTGCGGACCGGACTGGTGGTTCTGCTCCTGCGCGGTACCGGGCACCAGATTGGCACGCGGTACGCGCTTGGGCAGACCCGACGTGGTGATGCCACCCGCGGCGGGCTTGCGCACCCGCTCCGCCTGCCGCACCAGCTCGTCGTTGGGGGACGTCCGCCACGAGCCCGTCGCGGACGCCGCGTCGGAACCCTGACCGGGCCGCGCGGGCAGCGACGGAGCGGACCGCTCCTGCTGCGGCTGCTGCGGTACGACCGGGGTCGGCACCGTCTGGTCGTGCCGGGGGAACCGGTCGGCGGGCTGGGCGGGACGCTGGTCGCCCTGCCCGTTCCGGCCGGCCGGAGCGCCCTGGCCCGGCAGGTCGGCCCGGCCGGGCGCCTGCGGCGCGGCCTCACCCGGCCGGCCGCCCTGGCCGTGGTGGAACCAGTTCGTCTCCAGCGTGTCGTACAGCGGCGTCCGGCCGTCGCCCGCACCGGCGGGCGGCAGCTCTCCGGCGCGCGGCTGCGACGGCAGGCTTCCGGCGGGCCTGCGCGGCCCCGGGGCCGGGGGCCGGCCCTGGTTCCGGTCCTGCTGGACGGGCTGCGGGGCCGGCGGCTGCGGCGGCGTGGGCTGCGGGGCGCCGAAGTCCGGGCGCGGGAACGCGGCGGTGGACGCCGGGTCCCCCTGCCCGCCGTTCCTGTCCGGGCGCGGGCCGCCGAAGTCGGGGCGCGCGAACTCCGCGGTGGAGCCGACACCCTGCTGCTCGGCCGACGGGCGGGCGTAACGGCCGGTGGAGTCGGGCTCCTCATGGCCGCGCGGCGCGTCCAGCGAACCCCGGGCACCGGGCGCCTGCTCGGCCGCCCAGCCGGTGGTCTGCGGGCGCTGCGGGGCGCCGTCGCCGGGGAGTTCGGCGCGCGAACCGCCGGTGGGCGGAAGCTGCTGTCCGTGCTGGCCCTGCTGGCCGTTCTGACCGGCGGGGCCGCCCTGCCACACGTCGGACCGCGTCGGGATGCCGCCCTGCGGGGCACCGGGGCCGCCCTGGCCGCCACGGCCCGCGGGCGCGCCGTACGCGCCGCCGGCACCCTGGGGCTGGCCGCCCTGGCGCTGCGGGTCCTGCGGCGGCCGGCCGCCCTGCGGCTGACCGTGCTGGCCCTGCTGCTGGCCCGGCTGGCCGTGCTGCTGACCCGGGTGACCCTGCTGGCCGTGCCGCGCCTGGGGGCCCTGCGGCCCGCCCGGCCGGCCGTTCGCGTCGTCCCGGCCCGGCAGCGCCGCCCGAGCACCCGTGCCCGCACCGACCTGGTTGCGGGCCGCCGCGGCGCCCGCACCGAGCCGCCCGGCGGCCGGGCCGCCGGAACCGCCCGGAAGACCGGGACGTCCACCGGCCGCACCGGCACCGCCGGCGAGGCGGCCGCCGGCCTGCGAGCCCTGCGGCGCGCCGCCCTGGCCGCCGGGGCCCTGCTTGCCGGGAACCGGCTTCTTGCCGCCCTGCGCGACATCCACGGGCAGCATGACGAGCGCGGTCGTGCCGCCCGAGTCCGAGGGGCGCAGCTGGATACGGATGCCGTGTCGCAGGGACAGGCGGCCGACCACGAACAGACCCATGCGGCGGGAGACGGAGACGTCCACGGTGGGCGGCGACGCGAGCCGCTCGTTGATCGCGGCGAGGTCCTCGGGGGAGAGGCCGATGCCGGTGTCGTGGATCTCGACGAGCACCCGCCCGTCGGGCAGCGCGTGACCGGTGACGCGCACCTTGGTCTGCGGCGAGGAGAACGACGTGGCGTTCTCCAGCAGCTCGGCGAGCAGGTGCACGAGGTCGTTGACGACCCGGCCGGCGACCTCGGTCGGCGGCACGGAGGCGAGTTCGATGCGCTCGTACTGCTCCACCTCGGACGCGGCGGCGCGCAGCACGTCGACCAGGGGGACCGGGCGGGTCCACCGGCGGCCGGGCTCCTCACCGGCGAGGACGAGGAGGTTCTCACCGTTACGGCGCATACGGGTGGCGAGGTGATCGAGCTTGAACAGCGACGACAGCTGGTCCGGGTCGGCCTCGCGGGACTCCAGCTCGGAGATGAGCGACAGCTGACGCTGGATGAGGCCCTGCGAGCGGCGCGACAGGTTGGTGAACATCGCGTTGACGTTGCCCCGCAGAAGGGCCTGCTCGGCGGCGAGGCGGACCGCCTCGCGGTGCACGTCGTCGAAGGCCGCGGCCACCTTGCCGATCTCGTCGCGGGAGTGCACACCGACCGACTCGACGGAGGTGTCGACGTCCTGCGGGTCCGACTCCGAGAGCTGCTTGACCAGCTCGGGCAGCCGTTCCTGGGCGACCTTGGTCGCGGTGTCCTGCAGTCGCCGCAGCGACCGGATCATGGACCGGGCCACCACGAAGGCGCCGATGAGGGACACGCCGAGGACGACCAGGATCAGCGCACCGTTGATGATGGCGTCGCGCTGCGACTCCTGGCGCAGCTCACGGGCCTTGCTCTCCATCTCGCCCAGCAGCGTGGCCTCGATGGTGTTCATGGCCTGGATCTTGGTGTCGGCCTCGTCGGTCCAGTCGAGGAAGGACCGGGCGGGCTGCTGCTCCATGCCGGTCTCACGGCCCAGGACGCGGTCCGAGTACGACTGGGCGGACTGGATCGACGGGTTGCTGCCGCCGAGCGGGGCCATGAGCTCCGCCGGGTCGCCGCCCGCCGTCTCGTAGATCGCCGCGAACGACTTCAGCGCCGCGCGCTCGTTCGTCTGCGCGGCGGAGCCGTAGAGCCGGTCGTTCGGGTTGAGCTTGCCCTTCTTGTCGCCGGACTTCGGCAGGGCGGCGGCGATGATCGCGCGCTGGATGGAGGCGTACTCCTTGGCGGCCGAGAACGCGGCAAGCGCACGCGTGCGCTTGATCATCTCGGGGTTGCTGGTCGCCTGCGCCATGTCCTGCGAGAGGCTCAGCAGGGACTCGATCAGACGGCTGTACGCCTCGACGGTCTGCGAGTTCTGGACGCCGTCCTTGTACGCGTCGGACCGGATCGAACCGATGGTCACGACCTGCGTGGCGATCTGCTGGACGTTGGAGCGGATGCTCTGCAGCGCCTCGTCGCCCTGCACGTCACCGATCTGCTCGGTGGCCTTCAGGAACGCGATCTGCGCCGAGTTGGTCTTGTCCCGGGGACCCTTGACCTTGAAGTCGTTGACCGGGAAGTCGTTGGCCAGCGGACCTGCCGACAGGTCGCGCTCCTCCTGGAGCGCCTGGGCGAGGGTGGTCGCCTCCTTGGTCAGCCTGGTGAGCAGCTGCATGTGGTCCAGCTGCTCCATGTCGTTCATGGACTCGTTGATACGGAGTCCACCGAGCGACGTGGCGGCGACCACGGGCAGGGCCAGCAGGGAGACCAGGCGGGTGCTGATGCGCCAGTTGCGCAGGGCTATTCGTGAGCCGGTGTCCGTCGGGTCCTTGGACTTCTTCGGCGCGGCGGCCGGCTCGGGCTTGCCCGGAGCGGCACCCGCGCGTGCGGCGCGGTCACCGCCGTCGCCGGCCGCTGCCGTGCCCTGGCTCTGGGTGTGCTGGGGCGAGGAGCCGCGGTCGGTCCCGCCGCGCGGCTCCTGTTCCGCCGCAGCGCTGCCATCCCTCTTGAAACGTCCCTGCACTAGCGTCGCAACCTCTGGACCAGGCGTCCCTCCACGAGATGAAGGGACGGTGTCGGCGTCGTGGAGCGCGATTGCGCTCCATGGGTGGTCGTGAGTGACCGGCGCTGTTCCCCCCTTCCCACCGCCGCTACGGCGCTGCGTTGCGCCCTTGCGCGCCGGTCTCGAACCCGCGGCGGTGCGTGGAATTCCAGCACAGTGCCGGATCTCCAACAAGGGCCGCGGTGGGGCCCGCCGATGCCATCACGGTTCGTGAGGGCGGTGTCACGGCATGTAGAAGGTGATCAGGGAGGAATCGGGCGTTCCCTCACGAGTCGCTTACGGGGGTGGGGTGTCCCAGTCGAGATGATCAGCAGCGGAATGGCGTGTTCCAAGCCGCAATGTCCGTTTCTGCCCAACCGTACGGTCGTCTGAAATGCCGGAATTGCCTGCCTGTTCGTGAGGAAACTCACATACAGAACGACGCCTCTTCGCGGTAATGGCGGGGAATCCCATGTTTAGCCTGACGCTTTACAGGGATGGGCAATCCGTCAACCGGCGCACCCCCGCGCCCCGACCCCGAGGTCTGAACCCACCGATGAAGACGACGATGACGATCCGCAGCATCGCGAACCCCCGCCGCATCACCCTCGCCCACCTGGACGACGCCGCCGAACTGGAGCGGGGCGCGCGACCGGACCACTCGGAGGATCTGCCCACCGCCACGGCCAACCCGCGCCGCACCACTCTCATGGACGCCCCGGTCACCGCCGCGCACTGAGCCGCGGCACCGCGACACCCGGCCGCGACGGTCCGCCGGACCGCAATGCGGCAGGTCGGGCGGCCCGCCCGCGTTAGCCTGGAGCGTCAGACTCCAGCCAGCGTAAGTAGGGGGCGCGGCATCCCGTGCGCATCGCCAGATTCTCCATCGACGGCAATGTCGCCTTCGGCGCGGTCGAGGGCGAGGGCCCAGACGGCCTCGTCCTCGACATCATCAAGGGTATTCCGTACGCCGACTTCGAGCTCAGCGGCACCAAGGTCCCGCTGAGCAAGGTCCGGCTGCTGCCGCCCGTGCTGCCCAACAAGGTGGTGGCCATCGGCCGCAACTACGCGGAGCACGCCGCGGAGCTGGGCAACGCGGTCCCGGACGTACCCGTCGCCTTCTTCAAGCCCACCACCTCCGTGATCGGCTCCGGCGACGCCATCGAATACCCCTCGTTCTCGAACGAGCTGCACCACGAGGCGGAGCTCGCCGTCGTCATCGGCCGCATGTGCCGCGAGGTCCCGCGCGAACGCGTCAAGGACGTGATCTTCGGCTACACCTGCGCCAACGACGTCACCGCCCGCGACGCGCAGGCACGCGAGAAGCAGTGGGCCCGCGCCAAGGGCTTCGACACGTCCTGCCCGCTCGGCCCCTGGGTGGAGACCGACCTCGACCCCGCCGACCTCACGATCCAGTGCACGGTCAACGGCGAACAGCGCCAGCTGGGTCGTACGAGCGACATGATCCGCTTCATCGAGGACCTGGTCGTCCACATCACCGAGGCCATGACGCTGCTCCCCGGCGACGTCATCCTCACCGGCACCCCCGCCGGGGTCGGCCCCCTCACCGTCGGCGACGAGGTCGCCGTCACCATCGAAGGCATCGGCACTCTCACCAACAAGGTGATCAAGCGTGGTTAACACCCCCGACCCCACCGTCCGCGTACGGTTCTGCCCGTCCCCGACGGGCAACCCGCACGTGGGCCTGGTCCGCACCGCCCTGTTCAACTGGGCCTTCGCCCGGCACCACGGCGGCACCATGGTCTTCCGCATCGAGGACACCGACGCGGCCCGCGACTCCGAGGAGTCCTACCGGCAGCTCCTCGACTCGCTGCGCTGGCTCGGCCTCGACTGGGACGAGGGCCCCGAGGTCGGCGGCCCCCACGCGCCGTACCGCCAGTCGCAGCGCATGGACGTCTACCAGGACGTCGCCGCCAAGCTCCTCAAGGGCGGGTACGCGTACCACTGCTACTGCACCCCTGAAGAGCTGGACCTGCGCCGCGAGGCCGCCCGCGCCGCAGGAAAGCCGTCCGGCTACGACGGCCACTGCCGCGACCTGAGCGCCGAGCAGATCTCCGCGTACGAGGCCGAGGGCCGCGCCGCCATCGTCCGCTTCCGCATGCCCGACCAGCCGATCACCTTCCGCGACCTGGTCCGCGGCGAGCTGACCTTCACCCCGGACAACGTCCCCGACTACGGCATCGTCCGCGCCAACGGCGCGTCGCTGTACACGCTGGTCAACCCGGTGGACGACGCGCTCATGGAGATCACCCACGTCCTGCGCGGCGAGGACCTCCTGAGCTCCACCCCCCGCCAGATCGCCCTGTACAAGGCGCTGATCGAGCTGGGCGTCGCGAAGTCGGTCCCCGAGTTCGGCCACCTGCCGTACGTGATGGGCGAGGGCAACAAGAAGCTCTCCAAGCGCGACCCGCAGGCGTCCCTCAACCTCTACCGGGAGCGCGGCTTCCTCCCCGAGGGCCTGCTGAACTACCTGTCGCTCCTCGGCTGGTCGTTCTCGGCGGACCAGGACGTCTTCACGATCCCCGAGATGATCGAGAAGTTCGAGATCGCGGACGTCAACGCGAACCCGGCCCGCTTCGACCTGAAGAAGGCCGAGTCGATCAACGGCGACCACATCCGCATGCTGGACGAGAAGGCGTTCGTCGCGGCGTGCGAGCCCTGGCTCCAGGCCCCGCACGCGCCCTGGGCGCCGGAGGACTTCGACCGCGCGGCCTGGGAGCGGATCGCCCCGCACGCCCAGACCCGCCTGACGGTCCTCTCCGACATCACGGCCAACGTCGACTTCCTCTTCCTGCCGGCCCCGGTCGAGGACGAGGCGTCCTGGCAGAAGGCGATGAAGGGCGACCCGGTCGCCCTGCTCACCACGGCCCGCGCCAAGCTGGAGACGGCGGACTGGACGAGCCCCGAGGCCCTCAAGAACGCCGTGCTCGCCGCCGGCGAGGAGCACGGTCTGAAGCTGGGCAAGGCCCAGGCCCCCGTCCGCGTGGCCGTCACCGGCCGCACGGTCGGCCTGCCGCTCTTCGAGTCCCTTGAGATCCTCGGCAAGGACCGCACGCTGGCCCGCGTCGACGCGGCCCTGGCCAAGCTGACCGCGTAACCCCGCACACCCCCCGAGGGGCGGCGCTCCCCACCCCCGGGGACCGCCGCCCCTTCGCCATGCCCGACCCGCCGCCGCGCCCGCCCCCTCCCGCCGAGACCCCGCCGGAGCCCGCCCGGACCCCCGGCAGGGGGCCGTCTCGGCGGTACCGTCGGGGCATGGTGATCCGCGCCGTCCTCTGGGACATCGACGACACGATCTTCGACTACGCGAGCGCCGACCGTGCCGGTATGCGGCGCCATCTGCGGGACGAGGGGCTGAGCGGGGCGTTCAGCGGCGTGGAGCAGGCCATCGCGCGCTGGCGGGAGGCCACCGCGCTGCACTGGGCGCGGTTCGCCGCCGGGGAGACGACCTGGGAGGAGCAGCGGCGCGACCGGGTGCGCACCTTCCTGGGCACGCCCGTGAGCGACACCGAGGCGGACGCCTGGTTCGCGCGCTACCTGGCGCACTACGAGGCCGCCTGGGAACTCTTCCCCGACACCCTGCCCGTACTGGACGTCCTCGCCGCCGAGTACCGCCACGGCGTGCTGTCGAACTCGTCCCTGCACAACCAGGACCGCAAGCTGCGCGTGCTGGGCGTACGCGACCGGTTCGAGGCCGTCGTCTGCGCGGCCGAGCTCGGCGTGTCCAAGCCCGAGGCGGCCGCGTTCCACGCCGCGTGCGAGGCGCTGGGCCTGCCGCCGGCCGAGGTCGCGTACGTCGGCGACCAGCCCGACATCGACGCCCGGGGCGCCACGGAGGCGGGGCTGCGCGGGGTGTGGCTGGACCGTCTCGGCCTCGGCGGCCGCCCCGAGCTGCAGAGGATCACGAGCCTCGACCAGCTCCCCGGACTGCTGCGCGGGGATACCCGTTTTGGAGCGCCGGAGACCTTCGGGTAATGTTCTTCCTGCGCCGAGGGGAGCGGGCCGAAAGGGCCGGGATCCGGAAGCGCAAGCCGAACAAGATCTCCCTCGGGGGTTGCGTTCTGGTGGCCTATGGTGTAATTGGCAGCACGACTGATTCTGGTTCAGTTAGTCTAGGTTCGAGTCCTGGTAGGCCAGCTCGCAGAGCTCATCTGCAAAGCCCCCGTTGTGTAGCGGCCTAGCACGCTGCCCTCTCAAGGCAGTAGCGCCGGTTCGAATCCGGTCGGGGGTACAGATCCATCCCGTGGGATCATCAGGGTCGCTCCCGGTGGTACCAAGGTGACAACATCCGGCTCAGGCCGGATGGGATCGCTAGGGCCCCCGTTGTGTAGCGGCCTAGCACGCCGCCCTCTCAAGGCGGTAGCGCCGGTTCGAATCCGGTCGGGGGTACCAACTGGTCTCAACCACCAGTGGCCTATGGTGTAATTGGCAGCACGACTGATTCTGGTTCAGTTAGTCTAGGTTCGAGTCCTGGTAGGCCAGCTGGATCATGAAAATGATCCATGCCCCCGTTGTGTAGCGGCCTAGCACGCCGCCCTCTCAAGGCGGTAGCGCCGGTTCGAATCCGGTCGGGGGTACAACAAGAGAAGCCCTCCCCAACAGGGGAGGGCTTCTTCGTCGTGCCCGGCACGGGGCGGACACAACTCCGGCCCACCGCTGCGGCGTTGAAGCGGTGAGCCGGAGTTGGCAGCAGGAACATGGACATCACGACCCGGTCAGCCGGACCGGCGCAGCGCCTCCGTCAGGCGGCCGGCCGCGTCGATGACCGCCTGGGCGTGCATACGCCCCGGGTGGCGGGTCAGTCGCTCGATCGGGCCCGACACCGACACGGCGGCCACCACGCGGTTCGAGGGGCCCCGTACGGGCGCCGACACCGACGCCACACCCGGCTCCCGCTCACCGATCGACTGGGCCCAGCCGCGGCGCCGTACGCCCGACAGGGCCGTCGCCGTGAAACGGGCGCCCTGCAGGCCCCTGTGCAGCCGCTCCGGCTCCTCCCAGGCCATCAGGATCTGCGCGGAAGAGCCGGCCTTCATGGTGAGCGTGGAGCCGACCGGCACGGTGTCCCGCAGACCGGACAGCCGCTCGGCCGCGGCGACGCAGATACGCATGTCGCCCTGGCGCCGGTACAGCTGGGCGCTCTCGCCCGTCACATCGCGCAGATGCGTCAGTACCGGCCCCGCCGTGGCCAGCAGCCGGTCCTCACCGGCCGCGGCGGCCAGCTCGGCCAGTCGCGGGCCCAGGATGAACCGGCCCTGCATGTCCCTCGCCACCATCCGGTGGTGTTCCAGTGCCACGGCAAGGCGGTGTGCCGTGGGTCGTGCGAGCCCGGTCGCCGCGACCAGCCCGGCGAGGGTGGCCGGACCGGACTCCAGAGCGCTCAGAACCAGAGCTGCCTTGTCGAGAACGCCGACGCCGCTAGAGTTGTCCATGCAACGATACTCACGTCTCACTCTGTGAAACGCAAGTTCAATTTTCCCGGGATCTTGCCAACCTGTAGGGGCGGCCCGCGACCAACGGGTCCGCAGTCGGCGTCCGGCACGTGGGACACGTGGGTCACGTGTGGTGCGGACGCAGGCCCCACACATCTCTAGATGCGCCGGCGCACCAGGCCGGCCGGAGGGAAAGCGATGGGTAGGACACTCGCGGAGAAGGTCTGGGACGACCATGTCGTCCGGCGCGCCGAGGGCGAGCCCGACCTCCTCTTCATCGATCTGCACCTGCTGCACGAGGTGACCAGCCCCCAGGCCTTCGACGGTCTGCGCAAGAGCGGCCGGCAGGTGCGGCGCCTCGACCTCACCATCGCTACCGAGGACCACAACACCCCCACCCTCGACATCGACAAGCCCATCGCCGACCCGGTCTCCCGCGTCCAGCTGGAGACCCTGCGCAAGAACTGCGCCGAGTTCGGTGTCCGGCTGCACCCGCTGGGCGATGTCGAGCAGGGTGTCGTCCACGTCGTGGGACCGCAGCTGGGACTGACCCAGCCCGGCACCACCGTGGTCTGCGGCGACTCGCACACCTCCACGCACGGCGCCTTCGGCGCGCTCGCGTTCGGCATCGGCACCTCCCAGGTCGAGCATGTGCTGGCCACCCAGACGCTGCCCATGGCCCGCCCCAAGACGATGGCCATCACCATCGAAGGGGAGCTGCCCGACGGCGTCACCGCCAAGGACCTCATCCTGGCGATCATCGCGAAGATCGGCACCGGCGGCGGCCAGGGCTACGTCCTGGAGTACCGGGGCTCCGCCATCGAGAAACTCTCGATGGAGGCCCGGATGACCATCTGCAACATGTCCATCGAGGCCGGCGCCCGCGCGGGCATGATCGCCCCCGACGACACCACCTTCGCCTATCTGAAGGGCCGCGCCCACGCGCCCGAGGGCGAGGACTGGGACGCGGCGGTCGCCTACTGGAAGACGCTGCGCACCGACGACGACGCCGTGTTCGACGCGGAGGTCGTCATCGACGCCGCCGAGCTGGCCCCGTTCGTCACCTGGGGCACCAACCCCGGCCAGGGCGCGCCGCTTTCGGCGTCCGTCCCCGACCCGGCTTCGTACGAAGACGCTTCGGAGCGCCTGGCCGCCGAAAACGCCCTGAAGTACATGGGGTTGACCGCCGGGCAGCCGCTGCGGGACATCAAGGTCGACACCGTCTTCGTAGGCTCCTGCACCAACGGGCGCATCGAGGACCTGCGCGCCGCCGCCGCCGTCCTGGACGGCCGCAAAGTCGCCGACGGCGTGCGCATGCTGGTCGTTCCCGGCTCCGTCCGCGTCGCCCTCCAGGCCGTCGACGAGGGCCTCGACAAGGTCTTCACCGGCGCCGGAGCCGAATGGCGGCACGCGGGCTGCTCCATGTGCCTGGGCATGAACCCCGACCAACTGGCGCCCGGCGAGCGCTCCGCGTCCACCTCCAACCGCAACTTCGAAGGCAGGCAAGGCAAGGGCGGCCGCACCCACCTCGTCTCGCCCCAGGTCGCCGCCGCCACCGCGGTGCTGGGCCACCTGGCCTCCCCGGCCGACCTGTCCGACGCCGTCGTCACCACTCCCGCGGGGGTCTGAGGAGCCATGGAAGCTTTCACCACGCACACCGGCCGCGCGGTTCCGCTGCGCCGCAGCAACGTCGACACCGACCAGATCATCCCCGCGCACTGGCTGAAGAAGGTCACCCGGGACGGCTTCGAGGACGGGCTGTTCGAGGCCTGGCGCAAGGACCCCGAGTTCGTCCTCAACCGGCCCGAGCGGCAGGGCGCCACGGTCCTGGTCGCCGGCCCCGACTTCGGCACCGGCTCCTCGCGCGAGCACGCCGTCTGGGCCCTGCAGAACTACGGTTTCCAGGCCGTCGTCTCCTCCCGGTTCGCCGACATCTTCCGGGGCAACTCGCTGAAGAACGGCCTGCTCACGGTGGTCCTCGACCAGAAGACCGTGGACGCGCTGTGGGAGCTGACCGAGGCCGACCCGCAGGCCGAGATCACCGTCGACCTGGTCGCCCGGCAGGTCCGCGCCGAAGGCGTCACCGCCGACTTCGAGCTGGACGAGAACGCCCGCTGGCGGCTGCTCAACGGCCTGGACGACATCAGCATCACGCTCCAGAACGAGCAGGACATCGCCGCGTACGAGGCGAAGCGCCCCTCGTTCAAGCCGCGCACCCTGCCCGTCTGACCCTTCCGCCGCGCCCTTCCCGGGGCGTGCGCCCCCGGCGGGCCCCGCTCCCGCCCCGCGACACCCGGTGCCCCCGGCCGAACCCCGGCCGGGGGCACCGCCGCGTCCGGGCTCGCGTGCCGTGTCCGCGCCGGATCCGTGCCGTGTCCGCGCCGGATCCGTGCCGTGTCCGCGCCGGATCCGTGCCGTGTCCGCGCCGGATCCGTGACACCGGCCGGACCGGAGGCCGTCGCTCTCGCACGCGTATGCCGTCCATCGCGCGTTGGCGTGAAACTGCCCCTCCCGGCGGCCGTTCGACCCGCCGCGCGGCCATCCGGCTGACATGGCCCGAAGTCGTGCGACGGCCCGTCCGAGGCCCTTCCCAAGGGGCCGCCTGAGCGGTCAACCGCGTTTGCGACCAGGGGATTTGGGCACCCGCACCGTGTCGGAGCCAGGGCGGTGAGCCGAGCCCCGAAAGCCTGTGGGAGCAAGCCAGTTACCCCCTACGGAGGCGACAACTCGCCCCAGATGGCACAATCGGCGCATGGAACGCGACAGCCAACTCGAGCTCTACGAGGCCGTCGCCGCCCGGCTGAAAGAAGCGCACACCCGTGTGCGCGCACTGCAAGTCCCGGAGGGCGTAAGGATGGCGCTGTCCCGGAAGCTGTTGGTCGTCACGGCAGCGGCGAAGCACGATCTCGCGGACGCCGCAAGGCGTCTGGACCGGTTGATGAAGGACCTCGACGAGGGCCGATTCCCTGAAGGGGACTGACACCCGAACTCCGACGGAAGCCGACTTCGTTGCGGCACTAGGGTGATTAGCCCGTTTCGTGTTTGATTTGCGGTATATATCTGCCTAACGTGCGAAAAAGCTTGAACACTTTCGTTCCGGCAATGTCTCCGAAGGGGAAGACGTGAACAAGGCGCAGCTCGTAGAAGCGATTGCCGACAAGATGGGCGGCCGTCAGAACGCCGCGGACGCCGTCGACGCGGTACTCGACGCCATCGTCCGTGCCGTGGTCGGCGGCGACCGGGTCTCGGTCACCGGCTTCGGCTCGTTCGAGAAGGTCGAGCGTCCGGCCCGGTACGCCCGCAACCCCCAGACCGGTGAGCGGGTGCGGGTCAAGAAGACCTCCGTGCCGCGCTTCCGCGCAGGTCAGGGCTTCAAGGACCTGGTCAGCGGCTCGAAGAAGCTGCCCAAGGGCGGCGAGGTCGCCGTCAAGAAGGCGCCCAAGGGCAGCCTTTCGGGCCCCCCGCCCACCATCTCCAAGGCCGCGGGCAAGAAGGCCGCCGCCAAGAAGACCACCGCCGCGGCGAAGAAGGCCGCCGCGAAGAAGACCACGCCCGCCGCCAAGAAGACCACCGCCGCGGCGAAGAAGACCACCGCCAAGAAGGCCGCACCGGCCAAGAAGACCACCACGGCCAAGGCCGCACCGGCGAAGAAGACCACCGCGGCGGCCAAGAAGACCACCGCGAAGAAGACCGCCCCGGCGAAGAAGGCCACGGCGAAGAAGGCGCCCGCCAAGAAGACCACGGCGCGCAAGACCACCGCCAAGAAGACCACCACCGCGCGCAAGAAGTAAGCCGCGCACGGGCAAAGGGCCACTCACACGCCGGGCCGGGCTCCCCTCAGGGAGCCCGGCCCGCGGTGTGTCGGCCCCCGGCGGCGCACAGCACCCCCGGCGGCGGCGCTCACAACGTCTGCAACGTCACCAGGGTGATCCGCAGGGAGTCGCCCCGCCCCTCCGTCTCGATCCGCACCCGCTGCCCCGGCCGCAGCAGGAGCAGCCCGCCCGCGTCGAAGGCCTCGCGGCCGAAGTCCACCGGGGTGCCGTCATCGAGCAGCACACTCCCGGTGCGGGAATCGGGGTCGTACGTGTACGCGGTCGCCTGCATGCACCGCAGCCTAGCGGCCGCCCGGGGCGCTCGCGCCGCCCGGCCGCCCCGCCCGGCACCGTCCGGCCGTGTGCGGACCCACTCCCAGCGCCAGCGCCGCCCGCAGGTCGTCGCCCGTGTCCACGTCCTGCCGTACGGAAGCCACCCCCGCCAGCAGGATTTCCACCGCGCCCGACGACAAATGCCGCCGGCGCGACGCACCTCCGAAAGCCGGACGCAATTCAATTCCGGGGCCGGCCGTCAGTAATGTCGTACCGATTTCGGCGGCATCCGTCAGAAAAGCTCGCGGAAATCGCCCCGCCGCCGCCAGGACCCGGGCCAGTTCCCCCGGCCGCAGCGCCGGCAGATCGGCGTTGAGGGCCGCGACCGGCGCCCCCGGCCGCCGCTCCCTGGCCCGCTCGGCCCCGTACGCCAGTGCGGCGTTGAGCCCCGCCGCCGGACGGTCGGGGACGGCACTGGCGCCCAGCGCGGCCAGTGTGACGGCGGCCACCCGGTCGTCCGTGACGACCACCACATCCCGTACCGCCGGGCAGGCGAGCGCCGCCGCCACCGTGTCCTGGGCGAACGCCAGCGCGAGCCCCGGCCGCTCCCCGGGGCCGGCCGCCGAGGCAAGCCTGCTCTTCGCCAGGGCAAGGGGTTTCAGGGGAATCACCACTGACCAGGGGCCCGTGCCGGCCGCCGGCGCGACGAGGCCGACGGCGTGGTCCGCGACGCGCTCTCCGTCCTTGTGCATCCCGCACATTGTGGCGCGGCCGCGTCGCGGGCAGGGGCGCCGCCACCGGAACCGGGGCGTACGGTGTTCTCGACAGACCAGGGGCCTGGGGCGACACTTGACCCCCGGCAAGACGAGATCCACAGCAGTCCCACAGGAAGGTGCGCGAGTGTCCCGCCGCAGAATCGGCTTCTGGTACCGCCTGGCGGCGGTCATCGCAAAACCGCCGCTGGTGGTTCTGTTCAAGCGGGACTGGCGGGGAATGGAGCACATTCCGGCCGAAGGCGGATTCATCACCGCCGTCAACCACAACTCGTACCTGGATCCCCTGTCGTACGCGCACTTCCAGTACAACACCGGACGGGTTCCGCGTCTCCTGGCGAAAGCCGGACTCTTCAAGGCCCCGTTCGTGGGGATGATGCTCCGCGGTACCGGGCAGATCCCCGTCTACCGCGAGACCACCAACGCCCTGGACGCCTTCCGGGCCGCGGTCGCCGCCATCGAACGCGGCGAGTGCGTCGCCTTCTACCCCGAGGGCACCCTCACCCGCGACCCGGACATGTGGCCCATGGCGGGCAAGACAGGCGCCGCCCGCGTCGCCCTCCTCACCAAGGTGCCGGTCATCCCGGTCGCCCAGTGGGGCGCCAACCTGGCGATGCCGCCGTACGCCAGGGAGAAGAAGCTCCGTCTCCTCCCCCGCAAGACCCTGACGGTGCTGGCAGGACCGCCCGTCGACCTCTCCCGGTTCTACGACCGGGAACCCACCCCCGACCTGCTGCGCGAGGCGACCGAGGAGATCATGGCCGCCATCACCGCGCTGCTGGAGGAGGTACGGGGCGAGAAGGCCCCCGACAAGCCGTACGACCACCGCAGGGCCCGGCTGGAACAGCGCCGCAGGGCCGCAGGGGAGGAAGCCAAGTGACACGCCCCGTCAAGGCAGCCGTCTTCGGAACCGGCTCGTGGGGTACGGCCTTCGGCATGGTGCTCGCCGACGCCGGCTGCGACGTGACCCTCTGGGGCCGCAGGCCCGAGATCGCCGAGGCCGTCAACACCACCCGGACCAACCCGGACTACTTCCCCGGGGTCGAACTCCCGGCGTCGGTCCGCGCCACCACCGACCCGGCCGAGGCCGCCGCGGACGCCGACTTCACCGTACTGGCCATCCCCTCGCAGACGCTCCGCGGCAACCTCGCCGCGTGGGCGCCGAAGCTCGCCCCCCACACCGTCCTCGTCTCCCTGATGAAGGGCATCGAACTCGGCACCGCCAAGCGGATGAGCGAGGTCATCGGAGAGGTCGCCGAGGTGCCCCAGGACCGCGTCGCCGTGGTCACGGGACCCAACCTCGCCAAGGAGATCGTCGCCCGCATGCCCGCCGCCGCCGTCGTCGCCTGCGCCGACGAGGCCGTGGCGCGGCGCCTCCAGGCGGCCTGCCACACCCCGTACTTCCGCCCGTACACCAACACCGACGTCGTCGGCTGCGAGCTCGGCGGCGCCGTCAAGAACGTCATCGGGCTGGCCGTAGGCATCGCCGACGGCATGGGCCTCGGCGACAACGCCAAGGGCTCGCTCATCACCCGCGGCCTCGCCGAGACCACCCGCCTCGGCCTCGCCATGGGCGCCGAACCGCTGACCTTCTCCGGACTCGCGGGCCTCGGCGACCTGGTCGCCACCTGCTCGTCCCCGCTGTCGCGGAACCACACGTTCGGTTTCAACCTCGGCAAGGGCATGACCCTGGAGGAGACCATCGCGGTCACCAGGCAGACCGCCGAGGGCGTCAAGTCCTGCGAGTCGGTGCTCGATCTGGCCCGCCGCCACGGCGTCGACATGCCCATCACGGAAACGGTCGTCGGCATCGTCCACGAGGGGAAGCCCCCGATGGTGGCGCTCAAGGAGCTGATGTCGCGCAGCGCCAAGCCCGAGCGGCGCTGACGCCGCCCCTACGAGCGGGTACGCTCATCGCGATATGAGCAGCGAGAACCTCCCCACCAGCCCCGGGCGTAAGCCGCGCGTGGCCGTCGTCTTCGGCGGACGCAGCTCCGAGCACGCCATCTCCGTCGTCACGGCCGGCGCCGTCCTGCGCGCCATCGACCGGACGAAGTACGACGTGCTCCCCATCGGCATCACCACGGACGGCCGCTGGGCGCTGACCGCCGACGCGCCGGAGCGGATGGCCATCGCCGACCGCGCGCTGCCGAGCGTCGCCGACCTCGCCGAACCCGGCGATGGCAGCGTCGTCCTGTCCGCCGACCCCACCAGTCGCGAGGTCCTCTACACGGAGCCCAGCTCCGTACCGAAGGCACTCGGCGAGGTCGACGTCGTCTTCCCGGTGCTGCACGGCCCGTACGGCGAGGACGGCACCCTGCAGGGCCTGCTGGAGCTCGCCGGTGTGCCCTATGTCGGCGCCGGGGTCCTCGCCTCGGCCGTCGGCCAGGACAAGGAGTACATGAAGCGGGTGTTCATCTCCTTCGGGCTGCCCGTCGGCCCGTACGAGGTGATCCGCCCCCGCGAGTGGGAGCAGGACCCCTCCGGCGCCCGCGCCAGGATCGTGGACTTCGCGGCGGAGCACGGCTGGCCGCTCTTCGTGAAGCCCGCCCGGGCCGGCTCCTCCATGGGCATCACCAAGGTCGACGACATCTCCGGTCTCGAACCGGCGATCGAGGAGGCCCGCCGGCACGACCCGAAGATCCTCGTCGAGTCGCTGCTCACGGGCCGCGAGATCGAGTGCGGGGTGCTGGAGTTCGAGGACGGCCCGCGCGCCAGCGCCCCCGCCTGGATCCCGCCCGTCACCGACCACGACTTCTACGACTTCGAGGCCAAGTACATCGACTCCGCGTCCGGTGTCGTGCCCGCGCCGATCACGCCCGAGCAGACCGAGGAGGTCCAGCGGCTGGCGATCGCCGCGTTCGACGCGGCGTCCTGCGAGGGCCTGGTCCGCGCGGACTTCTTCCTCACCGACGACGGCGAGTTCGTCATCAACGAGATCAACACGATGCCGGGCTTCACCCCGATCTCCATGTACCCGCGCATGTGGGAAGCGAGCGGCGTCGACTACCCGGAGCTCATCGACCGGCTGATCCAGGCGGCGCTGCGCCGCCCGACCGGCCTGCGCTAGCCCGACCGGCCCGCGCCGGCCGGACCGGTCCGCGACGCACACAGAGACCGAAGGCGACGCCCGCGGCCTGCGCGGGTGTCGCCTTCGGGGCGGCCGGAGGTTCGACGGAGCGGTCAGAGGCTCGACGGCACGGTCTTCTCGACGGGGCCGGCGAAAGCGGTGAGCGGGCCGGCGTCATGCGCGAACCGCTCGTCCAACGACACCTCCACGTACGCCGTGCGGTACGTGGTGGTGAACCGGGGGCCGGTGCCCTCCCGCCGCTCCAGCAGCCAGTCGACGCCGTCGGCCTCGACGGCCTGCGCCTGCGGATCGCTCATCCGGTCGGGCCGGGGGACCCCGCAGCGCAGTACGATCGCCCCGTCCCCCCACCCGGCGGTCAGCTCGGAACCCGGCTCCGGATCACTCCGGTCGAGTCCCGCGACGGTCTTCGGAAGCTCCTGGTACAGCGCGCGGCAGACGGCGGCCACCTCGGCCGACGGGCTGGGAACCGCGACCGGCGCCTGCGCGTCCGTGGGGAGGCAGCCCGCGGCCGCCAGCACCACGACGGTGGCAGCGGCGGCAGCGGCGGGCAGGCGGACAAGCCGGTGGGAAGACATCACCGGCCCAGGGTAGACGGGGGCTAGAGGTGGACGACCGGGCAGGTCAGAGTACGGGTGATGCCTTCCACTTGCTGGACCTTGGCGACCACCATCCGGCCGAGATCGTCGACCGTGTCGGCCTGTGCGCGCACGATCACGTCGTACGGACCCGTCACGTCCTCGGCCTGGATCACGCCGGGGATCTTCGAGATGAGTTCGGCGACCGTCGACGCCTTGCCCACCTCGGTCTGGATAAGGATGTACGCCTGTACCACGGAACCTCCAGGGCGGCCACGAGATTCATCCTGGGCTGGGAAGACCCAGGGAAGAAAGGGACGCCACGGTACCGCGTCGTCACGGGCCGCGGGGAGACCTGCGCGGCCCGGGGCGCCCGCAGCGTGGCGCACGCACGACAGAAGTTGACGGTCTCCTCGACGGTACCCACAGCAGTGACCGCTCGCGACCGCAACCACACGGGGGCAGAAGGGGCACGGACCGGCCCCGGCCAGCTGACGCGCACCCCAGGGGTGTCCGCCGGCGGGCGCGGGCCGTACGGTGCCTCCACGACGACATGGAGAGGTGAACCTCGGTGAAGGGCACTGTCGGCGAGCTGGGGGAGTTCGGGCTCATCAGGGAGCTCACCTCCCGGCTGACCACGACCCCGGCGGTACGGATCGGGCCGGGCGACGACGCGGCGGTCGTGGCCGCGCCCGACCGGCGCGTGGTCGCCAGCACGGACATCCTGCTGGAGGGCCGCCACTTCCGCCGCGACTGGTCCACCGCGTACGACGTCGGCCGCAAGGCCGCCGCGCAGAACCTCGCGGACATCGCCGCCATGGGCGCCGTCCCCACCGCGCTGCTGCTCGGCCTGGTCGTCCCCGCCGAACTGCCCGCGACCTGGCCCAGCGAACTCATGGACGGCCTGCGCGACGAGTGCCAGGTCGCCGGCGCGGCCGTCGTCGGCGGTGACGTCGTACGCGGCGAGACCATCACCGTCGCGATCACCGCGCTCGGCGACCTGCGCAACCACGAGCCCGTCACCCGGGGCGGCGCCCAGCCGGGCGACGTCGTCGCCTACACCGGCTGGCTCGGCTGGTCCGCCGCCGGATACGCCGTACTGTCCCGTGGCTTCCGCTCGCCGCGCGCCTTCGTGGAGGCGCACCGCCGGCCCGAACCGCCGTACCACGCGGGCCCCGCGGCGGCCGGGCTCGGCGCCACCGCCATGTGCGACGTCAGCGACGGCCTGATCGCCGACCTCCGCCACATCGCCGAGGCCAGCAAGGTCCGTATCGACCTGCGCTCCGGGCTGATCGACATCCCCACGCAGATGAACGACATCGGCCAGGCCGTCGGCGTCGACCCGCTGCAGTGGGTGCTCACCGGGGGAGAGGACCACGCGATCGTGGCGACCTTCCCGCCCGATGTGAAGCTGCCCGCCCGCTGGAAGGTCATCGGCGAGGTCCTCAACCCCTCGGCGCTGCCCCAGGTGACCGTCGACGGCGCCCCCTGGACCAGCACCGGCGGCTGGGACCACTTCGGAGGACATGAGTGACCGCGCCACACGCGGCCCCGCCCCGGGTGCTGACCGTCGCCGGATCCGACTCGGGCGGCGGCGCCGGCATCCAGGCCGACCTGAAGACCATGCTCGCCCTCGGCGTGCACGGCATGAGCGTGATCACCGCCGTCACCGCGCAGAACTCCCAGGGCGTCCAGGGCGCCTGGGAACTGCCCGGAGAAGCGGTGCGCGCCCAGTTCCGCAGCGTCGTGGACGACATCGGCGTGCAGGCCGTGAAGACCGGGATGCTGGCGTCGGCGCCGCTCGTCGAGACGGTGGCGGACCTGCTGTCCGGCATGGACGCCCCCGTGGTGGTCGACCCCGTCGGGGTGTCCAAGCACGGGGACGATCTGCTCGCGGCGTCCGCGCTGGACTCGGTCCGCACCCGGCTGCTGCCCGCCGCGACCGTCGCCACCCCGAACCTGGACGAAGTGGCACGGCTGACCGGAGTGATCGTGCGGTCGGAGGACGATCTGCGGACGGCCGCCCACGCGATCCTGGAGTTCGGGCCCCGCTGGGCCCTCGTCAAGGGCGGTCACCTGGCGGGCGACGCGGTCGATCTGCTGACCGACGGGCGGCAGGAGCACTGGCTGCGCGCCCCGCGCCACGACAACCGGCACACCCACGGCACCGGCTGCACCCTCGCCTCGGCCGTGGCCGCCGGGCTGGCCCGGGGCATGGACGTGCCGGACGCGGTCCGCGCGGCGAAGGAGTACGTGACCGGCGCCATCGCGGCCGGGTTCGCGCTCGGTGCCGGCATCGGCCCGGTCGACCACGGCTGGCGGCTGCGCTGACCCGCACCGGAAGAGCCCCCGGCCACGCCGGGGGCTCTTCCGGGTTCCGGGTACGGCGGTCGGCGGCTCTCCCGGTGTCGCGGCTCTCCCGGTGTCCGGGTACGGCGAAAAGCCGGCCCACCGAGGTGGACCGGCTTTCAAGGCAACCGCAGAGGCTGCGCTACGACGAAACGTCGCGGTTAGCGCGAGACCTTGCCGGCCTTGATGCACGAGGTGCAGACGTTGAGCCGCTTCGGCGTCCGACCGACCACGGCACGCACGCGCTGGATGTTGGGGTTCCAGCGACGAGACGTACGGCGGTGCGAGTGCGAAATGTTGTTGCCGAAGCCCGGCCCCTTGCCGCAGACGTCGCAGTTGGCAGCCACGGGTCACTCCAAAGACTTCAGATGCACTTACAGTGAAATCCGGCGAGCCGGAATCAGGTCGTAGTGACTGAAGTGGCGTTGCCGGGGGAATGGCCCGACTTTCATCGGGCAACCGGAGCAGCATACAACGGCTGCCTCGGTAGAACGAAACTACCACGGTCCGCCCGCCCCCCGCCTCGGCCCCGGGCCCGCCCCGGGGTCTACCCTGCGGTGCAGCCCACGCGCGAGGAGGATCACCAGGTGCCGCAGTCCCTTGACTCCTCGGTGGTCCGCACGTGGTGCTCGCTGGCGCTCGACGCGCTCGGCCGGGAGCGCGAGGAGATCGACGCGATCAATGTCTATCCGGTCGCGGACGGTGACACCGGCACCAACCTGTACCTGACCGTGGAGTCCGCCCGCCAGGCCGTCGAGGCGCTGTTCGCCGACGACGAGGCCGGTCTCTCCTCGCCCGGTCGGGCCCCCGGCTCCGGCCCCCGCTCCGACCGGGATCCCGGCGCGGACTCCGATCCGACCTCCGGCGGGGACTCCGATCCGACCTCCGGCGGGGACTCCGCCCCGACCTCCGGCGCGGACTCCGACCGGGCCCCCGGCTCCGGCTCCGGCCAGGCTCCCGCGCCCGCCGACGCGGTACGCGCCATGGCGCACGGCGCCCTGATCGGCGCCCGGGGCAACTCCGGGACCATCCTGTCCCAGCTGCTGCGCGGCATGGCCGAGGTGCTCGCCGAAGGACAGCGGGCCGAACACCTCGCCAGGGCGCTGCGCAGGGCCTCCGACTCGGCCAGGGACGCCGTCGCCCACCCCGTCGAGGGCACCATCCTGAGCGTGGCCGCCGCTGCGGCGTCCCGGGCCCCCGAGGACGGCACCGACCTGGTGGCGGTCGCCCGCGCCGCGTACGAGGGCGCCCGCACCGCCCTGGAGGCCACTCCCGGGCAGCTCGCCGTCCTGGAGCGGGCCGGCGTCGTGGACGCGGGCGGGCGCGGCCTGGTCACCGTGCTGGGCGCGCTGGTCGAGGCGGTGTCGGGGGAGGCGCCGGTGCGCTCCCCGCGCCCGCAGCCCCACGTGGTGGCCCCGCACGAGGACCCGTGCGCGGCCCCGGGCGGACCGGCGTACGAGGTGATCTACCTCCTGGAGGCCGACGACACCGCCGTGGCCCGGCTGCGGGACCGGCTCGACGCGCTCGGCGACTCGCTCGTCGTCGTCGGCGGCGACGGCCTGTGGAACGTCCACGTCCACGTGGACGACGCGGGCGCGGCCGTCGAGGCGGGCGTCGAGGCGGGCCGCCCGTACCGGATCCGCATCACCCACTTCGCGACGGACACGGCCGCCCCCGCCGAGCCGACCCAGCGGGCCGTGGTGGCCGTCGTCCCCGGTGAGGGGCTCGCCGCGCTCTGCGAAGAGGCCGGCGCCACGACCGTGCTGGTCCGGCCCGGCCGGGCCCCGGCCAGCGGCGAACTGGTCGACGCGATCCGCCGCGCCCACGCGCGCGAGGTCGTCCTCCTGCCGAACGCCGCCGAGTGGCGGCACACCGCGGCGGCCGCCGCCGAACAGGCCCGCACCGAAGGCGTCCGCGTCGCGCTCATCCCCACCCGGGCCGCCGTCCAGGGCATCGCCGCGCTCGCCGTCCACGCGCCCGACCGGCGGTTCGACGAGGACGTCGTCGCCATGACCGCCGCCGCCGGCGCCACCCGCTACGGCGAACTGGCCGTGGCCGAACGCCAGTCGTTCACCTCGGCGGGCGTGTGCCAGGCGGGCGACGTCCTCGGTCTCATCGACGGCGACGTGGCCGTGATCGGCCAGGACCTCACGGACACCGCCGTCACGGTGCTCGACCGGATGCTCTCGGCGGGCGGCGAACTCGTCACCCTCGTCCTCGCCGACGACGCGCCCCCGGCCCTCGCCGGGCGCCTGGAGACCCACGTACGCGAACACCACCTGGCCGTCGACACCTGCGTCTACCACGGCGGCCGCCAGTCCGCCCCGCTCCTGATCGGCGTCGAATAGCGCCGACTGTCAGCGGCGTGGTGTGCAATGGCAGTGTCGACCGGGGACGCTCCCGGACCTGGACGCGCGAGGAGGGCCGCCCCTGTGCTGAGTGATCCGTTGAAGAAGGTCCTCGGACCCGCCACCGCCAAGGTGATGGCCGAGCACCTCGACCTCCACACGGTCGGCGACCTGCTCCACCACTACCCCCGGCGGTACGCGGAGCGTGGCGAGCTGACCGCGCTCGCCGACCTGCCGCTGGACGAGCACGTCACCGTCGTCGCGCAGGTCGCGGACGCCCGCGTGCACACGTTCAGCGGATCCAGGGGCCGGGGCCAGCGGCTCGAGGTGACGATCACCGACGGCAGCGGCCGCCTGCAACTGGTCTTCTTCGGCAAGGGCGTCCACAAGCCGCACAAGGACCTGCTGCCCGGCACCCGCGCGATGTTCGCCGGCAAGGTCTCCCTGTTCAACCGCAAGCTCCAGCTCGCGCACCCCGCCTACGAACTGCTCCGAGGCGACGGCGACCAGGCCGTGGACGCCTGGGCCGGAGCCCTCATCCCGATCTACCCGGCCACCACCAAACTGGAGTCCTGGAAGATCGCCAAAGCCGTCGACGCGGTCCTGCCCCTCGCCGTGGAGGCGGTCGACCCGCTGCCCCCCGCGCTGCGCGAGGGCCGGGGCCTCACCGACCTCCCGGACGCCCTGCGCAAGGTCCACAGGCCGCGCACCAAGGCCGAGATCGAGGACGCCCGCGAGCGGCTCAAGTGGGACGAGGCGTTCGTGCTCCAGGTCGCCCTGGCCCGCCGCCGGTACGCCGACACCCAGCTGCCCGCCGTCGCCCGGAAACCCGAGCCGGGCGGCCTGCTGGACGCCTTCGACGCCCGGCTGCCCTTCACCCTCACCGACGGACAGCGGGCGGTCTCCCAGGAGATTTTCGACGACCTCGCCACCGAACACCCCATGCACCGCCTCCTCCAGGGCGAGGTCGGCTCCGGCAAGACCATGGTCGCGCTGCGCGCCATGCTCGCCGTGGTCGACGCGGGCGGCCAGGCGGCCATGCTCGCCCCCACCGAGGTCCTCGCCCAGCAGCACCACCGGTCCATCACCGAGATGATGGGCGACCTCGCCGACGGCGGGATGCTCGGGGGCGCCGAACAGGCCACCAAGGTCGTGCTGCTCACCGGCTCCATGGGCGCGGCGGCCCGCCGTCAGGCGCTGCTCGACCTGGTCACCGGCGAGGCCGGCATCGTCATCGGCACGCACGCGCTGATCCAGGACAAGGTCACGTTCCACGACCTCGGACTGGTCGTCGTCGACGAACAGCACCGCTTCGGCGTCGAACAGCGCGACGCCCTCCGGGGCAAGGGCCACTCCCAGGGGGAGAGGCGGACCCCGCACCTGCTCGTCATGACCGCCACGCCCATCCCGCGCACGGTCGCCATGACCGTCTTCGGCGACCTGGAGACCTCCGTCCTGGACCAGCTCCCGGCCGGCCGGTCGCCGATCGCCAGCCATGTCGTCCCGGCCGCCGACAAGCCGCACTTCCTGTCCCGGGCCTGGCAGCGGGTCCGCGAGGAGGTCGAGAACGGCCACCAGGCGTATGTCGTCTGCCCCCGCATCGGCGACGGCGACGACGAGCCGGGGAAGAAGACCCCGAACACGCCGAACACGCCGAACACCCCGAAGGCCCCGAACAGCTCGAAGGCCCCTTCGTCCCCGGAGGACATGGCGGAGAAGCGCCCGCCGCTCGCCGTCCTCGACGTCGCCGACCAGCTCGCCAAGGGCCCGCTCGCCGGTCTGCGTGTCGAGGCGCTGCACGGCAGGATGCACCCCGACGACAAGGACGCCGTGATGCGCCGCTTCGCCGCAGGCGAGGCCGACGTGCTCGTCGCGACCACGGTCATCGAGGTCGGCGTCAACGTCCCGAACGCCACGGTCATGGTCATCATGGACGCGGACCGGTTCGGCGTGTCCCAACTCCACCAGCTGCGCGGCCGGGTCGGCCGGGGCTCCGCGCCCGGCCTGTGCCTGCTCGTCTCCGAGATGCCCGAGGCGAGCCCCGCCAGGCAGCGGCTCGCCGCCGTCGCCGCCACCCTCGACGGCTTCGAGCTGTCCCGTATCGACCTCGAACAGCGCCGCGAGGGCGACGTGCTCGGCCAGGCCCAGTCGGGCGCCCGCTCCTCGCTGCGGATGCTCGCCGTCATCGAGGACGAGGAGGTCATCGCCGCCGCCCGCGCCGAGGCCACCGCCGTCGTCGCCGCCGACCCGGACCTGGAGCACCTGCCCGAACTGCGCACGGCGCTGGACGCCCTGCTCGACAAGGAGCGGGAGGAGTTCCTGGACAAGGGCTGACACGCCGGGCCCGCCACCGGGCCATATCGTGGAGGCAAGCTCTCCCGCGAAGGACGAAGGACTCACCACAGATGACCCGCGTGATCGCCGGCACGGCCGGCGGGCGCCGCCTGGCCGTGCCGCCCGGCAACGGCACCCGCCCCACATCGGACCGCGCGCGCGAGGGCCTGTTCTCCACCTGGCAGGCGCTCATCGGCACACTCCACGGCATCCGGGTCGCCGACCTGTACGCCGGTTCCGGCGCCGTCGGCCTGGAGGCGCTCTCGCGCGGAGCCTCCCACGCCCTGCTGGTGGAGGCCGACGCCCGGGCCGCCCGCACGGTCCGCGAGAACGTCCGGGCGCTCGGCCTGCCGGGCGCGGAGGTCCGCACCGGCAAAGCGGAGCAGATCGTGACGGGTCCGGCGCCGACCGCCCCGTACGACGCGGTGTTCCTCGACCCGCCGTACGCCGTACCGGACGACGATCTTCGCGAGATCCTCCTCACACTCCGCTCTCAGGGCTGGCTCACGGACGACGCCCTCGTCACCGTGGAGCGCAGCACCAGAGGCGGAGAATTCGGCTGGCCGGAGGGATTCGAACCACTGCGGGCCCGTCGCTACGGCGAGGGAACGTTTTGGTACGGTCGCGCCGCCTCTACGTGCGAAGACGCACCATGACCGGACCGGAGAGCGAGGGACTTCAGTTGCGCCGAGCAGTCTGTCCGGGGTCGTTCGACCCCATCACCAACGGACATCTCGACATCATCGCCCGCGCCTCCAAGCTGTACGACGTCGTCCACGTCGCGGTGATGATCAACCAGTCAAAGAAGGGCCTGTTCACCGTCGAGGAGCGGATGGACATGATCCGCCGTGTGACGGCCGAGTACGACAACGTCGTGGTCGAGTCCCACCACGGGCTGCTGGTCGACTTCTGCAAGGAGCGCGAGATCCCCGCCATCGTCAAGGGGCTGCGCGCCGTCAGCGACTTCGACTACGAGCTCCAGATGGCCCAGATGAACAACGGCCTCACGGGCGTGGAGACCCTCTTCGTGCCCACCAACCCCACCTACAGCTTCCTGTCGTCCTCGCTGGTCAAGGAGGTCGCCGCCTGGGGCGGAGACGTCTCCCACCTGCTCCCGCCGATCGTCCACGAGGCGCTCTCCGCCCGCCTGCGCGAGAAGTGATCCCCCGCGATGACCCACCGGCGTGATCCACTGACGATCCGTCACTTGGTGTCGGGCGGGGGCCGACTGGCCGTACAGTCGTCCCGTCCGTCTCCAATCCGGCTGTAGAGAGTGACGAGCACACGGTGGACGTGCAGAAGAAGCTCGACGAGATCGTCGCGGTGGTCGAAAACGCCCGGTCCATGCCCATGTCGGCCTCCTGCGTGGTCAACCGCGCCGAGCTGCTCTCGCTGCTCGAAGAGGTACGCCAGGCCCTGCCCGACTCGCTGGCCGAGGCCCAGGAGCTGATCGGCGGCCGCCGGCAGCTGGTCGAGCAGGCCCGCCACGAGGCCGAGCGGATCATCGAGGCCGCCCACGCCGAGCGCGGCTCACTGATCTCCGACACCCAGGTCGCCCGGCAGTCCCAGGAGGAGGCCGACCGGATCCTCGCCGTCGCCCGCCAGGAGGCCGAGGAGATCCGCGCGGAGGCCGACGAGTACGTCGACTCCAAGCTCGCCAACTTCGAGGTCGTCCTCACCAAGACCATCGGCTCCGTGGACCGGGGCCGCGAGAAGCTGCTCGGCCGGGGCCCCGGGCTCGACGAGCACGGCTACGCCGACGAGGACGCCCCCGAGTACAGCGCCGACCCGCAGACGCTCATCCAGCGCGCCGACGAGTACGTCGACGCCAAGCTCGGCGCCTTCGAGGCGGTCCTCAGCAAGACCCTGGACGCGGTCGGCCGGGGCCGGCAGAAGCTGCACGGCCGGATCGCCACCGACGCCCTCGGTGAGCACATGGCGGCCCAGGACGCCGCCGGCGACCCGCGGCAGCACACCAGCGACGCCGACTACCTGGCCGGCCTCGCCGAGCTCGCCGACCCCGACCCGCAGCCCCAGCAGCAGCCCGTGCCGCAGGAGCCCGACCCGTACGCCGCCTACCCGCAGCCGCAGCAGCCGCCCCAGCCGCAGCACCAGCCGCAGGACGCCTACGCGTACCAGCAGGACCCCTACGCCGCATACCAGCAGCAGGGCTACGACCAGGGGTACGAGCAGACCTACGACCAGGGCTACGCCCAGCAGGCCGACCCCTACGCCGCCTACGGGCAGCCGCAGGCCCAGCACCCCGGCCAGCCGGTGCCGCAGCCCCAGCAGGGCGCGGCCCTGGACGAGACCAGCTTCTTCGACACCAGCATGATCGACATGGAGGAGCTGCGCCGCTACGAGCAGGGCCGCTGACCCGCCGCCCCCGGCCGCCCACCGGCCCGGATTGGGCTGTGGGCGAAGCGTCCAGTATCCTGGCTCTTCGGTCGCGAGTACGTCCGCGATCCCGGCTGCCCGCTTCGGCCCCCGATGCGAACGGGGCGGCCCCCCACACGATCCGAAAGCAGGAAAAGCCCTGAGTACGCGCCTCGACCACCGCAACCCCCTCGTGTTCGACACGCACGAGCTGGGGCGGCGTCCCGGTGCTCTCCAGCGGCTGTCCCGCTCCGTCGACGCCCCCGCCGATCTCGGTGTCGAAGGGGTCATCGGCGTACCGGAGGGCTCGCCCGTCGAGCTGGAGCTCCGCCTCGAGTCCGTCATGGAAGGGGTGCTTGTCACAGGCACCGCCCGTGCGGCCGCCGAGGGGGAGTGCGTAAGGTGTCTGGAGCCGCTGCGCCAAGAGGTCGCGGCGGACTTCCAGGAGATGTTCTCGTACCCCGACGCCGACGACCGGGGCCGCAGCAGGCAGGCGGCCCCCGACAAAGAGGTCGTCGACGCCGAGGACGAGGACATGATCCCCCTCGAGGACGGCATGTTCGACCTCGAACCCGTGCTGCGCGATGCGGTGGTGCTCGCACTGCCGATGCAGCCGGTGTGCCGGGAGGACTGCGCCGGACTGTGTCCCGAATGCGGGGCCGGTCTGAACGACGACCCGGACCACCACCATGACGCCGTCGACATTCGTTGGGCGGCACTGCAGGGACTCGCCGATTCACTCGGAACCGGCGAGAAGGACAACATGAGCGGCGCCGAAGCGGGCGTCGACGAGAAGCAGGAGAAGTAGCCGTGGCTGTTCCGAAGCGGAAGATGTCGCGCAGCAACACGCGCCACCGCCGGTCGCAGTGGAAGGCTGCGGTCCCCACCCTGGTTTCGTGTGAGCGTTGCCAGGAGCCGAAGCAGCAGCACATCGCGTGCCCGAGCTGCGGCACGTACAACAAGCGCCAGGTCCTCGAGGTCTGAGCGGCTGGTGAGAGGCACCGTGTCTGGCCAGAAAATGGCGGATGACGCCAAGAAGCAGGCGGAGAACACGGCCTCGTCCCACACGCTTCTGGAAGGGCGGCTCGGCTACCAGCTCGAGTCCGCCCTTCTGGTGCGTGCGCTGACCCACCGTTCCTACGCGTACGAGAACGGCGGCCTGCCCACCAACGAGCGCCTGGAGTTCCTCGGGGACTCCGTGCTCGGCCTGGTGGTCACGGACACGCTGTACCGCAACCACCCGGACCTGCCGGAAGGCCAGCTCGCCAAGCTGCGGGCCGCGGTGGTCAACTCACGTGCGCTGGCGGAGGTCGGCCGTGGCCTCGATCTGGGCTCCTTCATCCGGCTTGGCCGGGGCGAAGAGGGCACCGGAGGCCGGGACAAGGCTTCCATCCTCGCCGACACCCTTGAAGCGGTGATCGGTGCGGTCTATCTCGACCAGGGCCTCGAAGCGGCGTCCGAGCTGGTGCACCGGCTCTTCGACCCGCTGATCGAGCAGTCCTCGAACCTCGGCGCCGGCCTGGACTGGAAGACCAGCCTCCAGGAGCTGACCGCGGCCGAGGGCCTCGGCGTTCCGGAGTACCTGGTCACCGAGACAGGACCGGACCACGAGAAGACCTTCACTGCTGCTGCCCGCGTCGGTGGTGTCTCGTACGGCACCGGCACCGGCCGCAGCAAGAAGGAAGCGGAGCAGCAGGCAGCGGAGTCCGCGTGGCGGGCCATCCGCGCCGCCGCGGACGAGCGGGAGGCAGCGGCGAAGGCCGCGGCCGAGGCGGGGGAAGAGGCCGCCGACATCTCTTCCGCCCCTGTGGCTCCCGAGCCCGCCCAGGCTCCGGCGGACACGGCCTCGGCCTGACCGCTCACGCTTCCGACCCCGTCGCACATCCGGTGCGGCGGGGTTTTCCCACCCCGTGCGCCAACGAGGAGTCCCGTGCCCGAGCTGCCCGAGGTCGAAGTCGTACGGCGGGGCCTGGAGCGCTGGGTGAGCGGCCGGACCGTCGCCGACGTCGAGGTGCTCCACCCCCGGGCCGTACGGCGGCACGTGGCGGGCGCCGAGGACTTCGCGGCCCGGCTGAAGGGCCACCGCTTCGGGCCGGCCCACCGGCGCGGCAAGTACCTGTGGCTGCCGCTGGAGGACGCCGACGCGTCCGTACTCGGCCACCTCGGCATGAGCGGCCAGCTCCTCGTACAGCCGGAGTCCGCGCCCGACGAGAAGCACCTGCGGATCCGCGTCCGCTTCGCCGACACGCTCGGCACCGAGCTCCGCTTCGTCGACCAGCGCACCTTCGGCGGGCTCTCGCTGCACGACAACACCCCCGATGGGCTGCCGGACGTCATCGCGCACATCGCCCGCGACCCGCTGGACCCCGCCTTCGACGAGGCGGCCTTCCACGCCGCCCTGCGGCTGCGGCGTACGACGATCAAGCGGGCCCTGCTCGACCAGTCGCTGATCAGCGGCGTCGGCAACATCTACGCGGACGAGGCGCTGTGGCGCGCCCGGCTGCACTACGACCGGCCCACGGCGAGCCTCACCCGCCCCCGCTCCGCCGAACTGCTCGGCCACGTCCGGGACGTGATGACGGCCGCCCTCGCCGTCGGCGGGACCAGCTTCGACAGCCTGTACGTGAACGTGAACGGCGAGTCCGGCTACTTCGACCGGTCCCTGGACGCCTACGGGCGGGAGGGCGAGCCGTGCCGCCGCTGCGGCACACCGATGCGCCGCCGCGCCTGGATGAACAGGTCCAGCTACTTCTGCCCGCGCTGTCAGCGGGCGCCGAGGGTCTCCGCGGTCGCCCCGCGCTCCTCGTCGTAACGCTCGCGGGCCGCCAGCACCTCCGGCATGCGGCCCTCCACGAGGTGGATCAGGCCGAGCAGCCGTTCGGCGACGTCCCGGCCGAGCGGTGTGAGTTCGTAGTCCACGCGCGGCGGGTTCGTCGGCTGTGCCTCGCGGTGCACCAGGCCGTCGCGCTCCAGCGCGTGCAGCGTCTGGGAGAGCATCTTCTCGCTCACCCCGTCGACCCGGCGCCGCAGCTCGTTGAAGCGGAGGCTGCCCTCGTAGAGCGCTCCCAGTGTGAGCCCGCCCCAGCGCCCCGTCACATGCTCCAGCGTGCCGCGCGACGGGCACCGCTTGGCGAACACGTCGAAGGGGAGTTCGTCGTCGTCCACGGTCACCTCTGCCGCCGCTGCTTCCATACCTCCACCATACGCCGCCACAGCGCTAACGCGAGGGTTGCGCTTTCCAAAAGTTAGTGCTTTTCTTCTGGTGTCCGCCGGCGGTCGACCACGGCCCGCCGGAGCCGTCGCCGTATCCGCGCACTCACGTCGTCACGCGGTCGACGCGGTCGCGTACGAGCGCACTCGCCGAACCAGGAGACCTCCCCATGACCACGCCCGTCATCTCGATCGCCTACCACTCCGGCTACGGCCACACCGCCGTCCTCGCCGAGGCCGTCCGCGCGGGCGCCGCCGCCGCCGGTGCGACCGTCCACCTGGTCAGCGTCGACGCGCTCACCGACAGCGAGTGGGAACTCCTCGACGGCTCCGACGCGATCGTCTTCGGGTCGCCCACCTACATGGGCACCGCCTCCGGCGCCTTCCACGCCTTCGCCGAGGCCAGCTCCAAGCGCTGGCTCAGCGACGCCTGGCGGGACAAGCTCGCCGCCGGCTTCACCAACTCCGCCTCCAAGAACGGCGACAAGCTGCACACCCTGCAGTTCTTCCAGATCCTCGCCGGCCAGCACGGCATGCACTGGGTGAACCTCGGCCTGAAGCCCGGCTGGAACAGCAGCACGGCGTCCGAGAACGACCTCAACCGCCTCGGCGTCTTCGCCGGCGCCGCCGCCCAGACCAACAACGACGAGGGCCCCGACGGCGTGCACAAGGCCGACATCGCGACCGCCGAGCACCTCGGCCGGCGCGTTGCCGAGACCGCCCGCACGTTCCGCGCAGGCCGCACCGCCGCCTGACGCCACCGCCCTCCGGCGCCCCGCCCGTCCGCCTCCACACGGGCGCGGACGCCGGACGCGCGGCGCGCGGTGCGCGGTGCCGACGCGGACGCAGGGCGCGCGGCGCGCAGTGCGAAGGGGCCCCGTCACCGAGTGGTGACGGGGCCCCTTCGTCTACGGGTGCGCCGGGGTCAGAAGCCGAAGTTCTGCGTCCACCACGGGCCGCCGTCGCCGTAGTGCACGCCGACGCCCAGCCGGGTGTAGTCGCAGTTCAGGATGTTCGCGCGGTGGCCGTCGCTGTTCATCCAGGACTCCATCACCGCGGCGGCGTCCGCCTGGCCGCGTGCGATGTTCTCGGCGCCAAGGCCCTCGACGCCCGCCTGCGCGGCCCGGTCCCACGGGCCGTCGCCGTCCGGGTCCGTGTGCGAGAAGAAGTCGCGGGCCGCCATGTCCTTGCTGAACGCCCCGGCGAGCGACGCCAGCGGGGACGAGGCCCGCACCGGGGAGCAGCCCACCTTGGCGCGCTCCGCGTTGACCAGCTGGAGCACCGCCGCCTCGGCGGCCTCCTCACGGCTGAGCGCGGCCTCGACCGTCTGCACGGGGGCCGGGGCGGTCGTACGGGGCGGGGCCGGCGTCGGAGTGGCGCTCTTCGTCCGGGGGGCCGCCGGGGCCTTGGACGGTGTGGCCGGCGCCGACGACGGGGGAGTCGGCTTCGGCGACGGCGACTTCGACGGAGCGGCGGGGCTCTTGGCGGTGCGGCTCGGAGAGGTGGAGGGCAGTGCGGTGGGCGTGGGGCTCGCGTCGCCCTGCGTGTTCAGCTCCGGGCCGCCGGTGCGTATCCGCTCGCCGGAGGAGTTGCCGCCCACCGTGTAGGTGTCGCCGCCCGGCAGCAGCCCGGAGGCGACCGCCACGGCGCCCATCGCCATCGCGGCGGACGCGCCGAGCAGCCCCGTGCGCACGGGAACCGAGCCGCGCTTCCTGCGGCGGGCGCCGCTCCGGCGCTCTGTCGCCGCCGAACCGGCCGCGTACTCGTCGGCGGCGGGCGCGGCCGCGGGTGTGGCGCCGGTGCGTCGGTGGCGTCCCATCTCCTCTGCCTTCCTGCTTCCTGTCGCGCGTTCCGCGCGGCCGTCGCGGTGTGCCGCTGGGTTTCGCTGGGTCCTGTGGGGCTCGGCCGAACGGGTGAGCCTCATTGCGTCGGGACTGTACGCCATGACGGGTGGGGCACAAGCGGCTCAGGAGTAATCGGTCGCTCAGCGGGCGGACGGGAACCGGTTAGCGTGCAGCCATGAACGACGACGCACGGCTCACCGCGTGGGTACGCGGCCGCGTACAGGGAGTGGGATTCCGCTGGTTCACCAGGGCAAACGCTCTGGAGATCGGAAGCCTCACCGGCTTCGCCCTCAATCTTGACGACGGGCGGGTGCAGGTGGTCGCCGAAGGGCCGAGTGAGAATTGCCACCGTTTGCTGGAGTGGCTTCGCTCGGACGACACACCCGGGCGTGTCGACGGTGTCACTGAGATCTGGGACACGCCGCGCGGCGGTTACGACGGATTCGAAGTCCGCTGACGATCTTGAATGCGGCTCGGGGCGGACCGCGCGCGCCCCTCCCGTCATGCGCGGGCGCGCGCCCCTCTCGTTACCCCCGGTCGGAGAAATGACCTGGTGATTACCGAGAAGGGGTTGTCGTGCGAGGCTGCGCGAGTAAGGATGATCTCCACGCCCCTCGGAGCACCGCGTGCGAGGCGCCGCCGCATATTCAGCGGCCGCGAACCCCCCCGGTCGCCCCTTGATGCAGGGCGTGATCGTGTTGACCGTCAAACTTTTTGGTGAGACTCTGGAAGCCCCGCGCACCTTAGCTGTTCGGCAGTAAGAACCGCAGCGGCACCATGTACTGCCGAGCACCGCGGGTGCGAATCCCTCACGACCCACACCGCTTCGGTCGGTCACTCAGTGTGGAGGACCATCCATCATGGCAAAGGCGCTTCTCGGTTATGTCGGCGGTTCCGACCCGCGACTTCTCGCCGAGATGCGACGGCTTCAGCAGCGCGTCCAGGACCTCGAGTCCGAGCTGGTCCGGATTCAGTCCGAGAACGACGCGCTCAACGCTGCCGCCGCACACGGCGAGTCGCTGCTCGACGGCATCGACATCGACGTACCCAAGGGCGAGCCTGCGCTCACCTGATCCCAACCCGCAAGGCTGGTAACCACCCCGTAGGGCAAGCCCCGCCGGGACAGGGTGAGAAACACTCTCGCGATAGAGATATGCAAGGGACGCTCCGGCGTCCCTTCTTTCTTGTGCCCCCGTGTTCACCCGCTGTACGCGTCCCCCCTACGCGCCGTTCCCTTCCCCGGCTTACCGACTCATTGCCCTGCACGTTCACCGATCAAACGAAACCCGCCGGGTAGAGTCCGGGGGCGTGCACCTCAAGGCCCTGACCCTCCGCGGTTTCAAGTCGTTCGCCTCCGCCACCACGCTGAGGTTCGAACCGGGCATCACCTGTGTCGTCGGCCCCAACGGCTCCGGCAAGTCCAATGTGGTCGACGCGCTCTCGTGGGTCATGGGTGAACAGGGCGCGAAATCGCTGCGCGGCGGCAAGATGGAGGACGTCATCTTCGCCGGGACGACCGGCCGCCCGCCGCTCGGCCGGGCCGAGGTCTCCCTCACCATCGACAACTCCGACGGCGCCCTGCCCATCGACTACGCCGAGGTCACCATCACGCGGATCATGTTCCGCAACGGCGGCAGCGAGTACCAGATCAACGGCGACACCTGCCGGCTGCTCGACATCCAGGACCTGCTGAGCGACTCCGGCATCGGCCGGGAGATGCACGTCATCGTCGGCCAGGGCCAGCTGGACTCCGTCCTCCACGCGGACCCCATGGGCCGCCGCGCCTTCATCGAGGAGGCGGCGGGCGTACTCAAGCACCGCAAGCGCAAGGAGAAGGCGCTGCGGAAGCTCGACGCGATGCAGGCCAACCTGGCCAGGGTGCAGGACCTCACCGACGAGCTGCGCCGCCAGCTCAAGCCCCTCGGACGCCAGGCCGCCGTCGCCCGGCGCGCCGCCGTCATCCAGGCCGACCTGCGCGACGCCCGGCTGCGGCTCCTCGCGGACGATCTCGTACGGCTCAAGGCGGCGCTCGCGGCCGAGGTCGCCGACGAGGCGGCCCTGAAGGAACGCAAGGAACACGCCGAGACCGAACTGCGGACCGCCCTCGCCATGGAGGCGGCGCTGGAGGACGAGGTCCGGCGCCTGGCACCACGCCTCCAGAGCGCCCAGCAGACCTGGTACGAGCTGTCCCAGCTCGCCGAGCGGGTACGCGGCACGATCTCGCTGGCCGACGCGCGCGTGAAGAGCGCCACCACCCAGCCCGACGACGAGCGGCGCGGCCGCGACCCCGAGGACATGGAGCGCGAGGCGGCCCGCATCCGCGAACAGGAGGCCGAGCTCCAAGCCGCGCTGGAGGCCGCCGAGCGCGCCCTGGAGGACACCGTCGCGCACCGCGCCGAACTGGAACGGCAGCTCGTGGCCGAAGAGCGCCGCCTCAAGGACGCGGCCCGCGCCATCGCCGACCGCCGTGAGGGCCTGGCCCGGCTGAGCGGCCAGGTGGGCGCGGCCCGTTCCCGCGCCGCGTCGGCACAGGCGGAGATCGAGCGGCTGGCCGCCGCCCGCGACGAGGCGGCGGAGCGCGCCGTCGCGGCGCAGGAGGAGTACGAGCAGCTCAAGGCCGAGGTCGACGGCCTCGACGCGGACGACACCGCACTCGCCGACGCCCACGAGACCGCCAGGCGGGAGCTCGCCGACGCCGAGACCGCGCTCGCCGCCGCCCGCGAGGCGGCCACCGCCGCTGAACGCGACCGGGCCGCGACCCGCGCCCGCCACGACGCGCTCGCGCTCGGCCTGCGCCGCAAGGACGGCACGGGCACGCTGCTCGCCGCCGGTGAACGCCTCGCCGGCCTGCTGGGCCCGGCGGCCGAACTGCTGACCGTGACGCCCGGCTACGAGATCCCGGTCGCCGCGGCCCTGGGCGCCGCCGCCGACGCCGTGGCGGTCCAGGACCCGGCGACGGCCGCGGAGGCGATCCGCCTGCTCCGCAAACAGGACGCGGGCCGGGCCACGCTCCTCCTGGACACGGAGTGGGAGCTGCCGGGCCCACGCACGGGGCAGCCACCCGGCGGTGCGGGGGCGGCGGATGGCGCTGGTGGTGCCGGTGGTCCGGGGGGTCCTGGGGGTCCGGGGGGTCCTGGGGGTCCTGGGGGTCCTGGGGGTCCTGGGGGTGCTGGTGGTCCGGGTGGTGCCTGTGGTGCTGGGGTGGCCGGTGGTGCTGGGGTGGCCGGTGGTGCTGGGGTGCCGGAGCAGTCGGCCTGTGGCGCCGATGGTGGCGTTGGTGGGGTGCCGGAGCAGTCGGCCGGGGTGGCCGGTGGTGCCGAGGTGGCCGGTGGGGTGCCTGGGTCGTCGACCGGTGGTGCCGGTGGGGTGCCTGGGCAGTCGCCAGGCGGTGCCGGTGGTGCCGGTGGTGCCGGTGGCGCCGGGGTGGTCGGCGGCGGGCCCGTGCCGTCCGGCGGCGGCGCCGACGAGGCCGTCGCCGTGCCCGGCCGGGTGCCGGGGCAGGCCGTCCCCGAAACCGGGGCCGACGGGCACGCGGCGGGTGCCGCGCGGCGACGGGCGGGTCTCCTCACCGGGGCCGCCCGGCCCGGCGGCGGGCGCCGTCCCCCCGTCGCCGACCTGGTGACCGGGCCCGCCGGGCTGGTGGCGGCGGTACGCAGGCTCGTACGGGACATGGTCGTCGTCGCCACCCTGGAGGACGCCGAGGACCTGGTCGCCGCCCGCCCCGAGCTCGTCGCCGTCACCGGGGATGGCGACGTGCTGGGCGCGCACTTCGCGTACGGCGGCTCCGCTGGGGCGCCCAGCCTCCTGGAGGTCCAGGCGTCGGTGGACGAGGCCGCCGGGGACCTGGCCGAGCTGGCCGTACGGTGCGAGGAGCTGACGGCCGCGCAGCAGGCGGCGGCCGAGCGCAGGCAGCTGTGCGCCGCCCGCGTCGAGGAGCTGGCCGAGCGGCGCAGGTCCGCCGACCGGGAGAAGTCCTCGGTCGCGCAGGCTCTCGGACGGCTCGCCGGGCAGGCCCGGGGCGCCGCCGGTGAGGCGGAGCGGACCGGCGCGGCCGTGGCCCGCGCTCAGGAGGCCCTGGAGCGGGCCACCGAGGAGGCCGAGGAGCTGGCCGAACGGCTGCTCGTCGCGGAGGAGGCCCCCGCCGACGAGGAACCCGACACGTCGGTGCGCGACCGGCTCGCCGCCGACGGCGCCAACGCCCGCCAGACCGAGATGGAGGCGCGCCTCCAGGCCCGTACCCACGAGGAACGCGTCAAGGCCCTGGCCGGCCGCGCCGACGCGCTGGACCGCGGCGCACGCGCCGAGCGCGAGGCCCGCGCCCGCGCCGAGCGGCGCCGCGCCCGGCTGCGCCACGAGGCCGAGGTCGCCGCGGCGGTCGCGGCGGGCGCCCGCCAGCTGTCGGCGCACGTCGAGGTGTCCCTCGTACGGGCCGAGCAGGAACGGTCCGCCGCCGAGGCGGCGAAGGCGGTCAGGGAGCAGGAGCTGACGGGCGCCCGCGCGCGGGGCCGGGACCTCAAGGCCGAGCTGGACAAGCTGACCGATTCGGTCCACCGGGGCGAGGTGCTCGGCGCGGAGAAGCGGCTGAGGATCGAACAACTGGAGACCAGGGCTCTGGAGGAGCTGGGCGTGGAGCCGGCCGGTCTCGTCGCCGACTACGGCCCCGACCAGCCGGTGCCGCCTTCTCCTCCCGCCGACGGCGAGGTCCTCCCGGAAGACCCGGAGGATCCGCGCAACCAGCCCCGGCCCTTCGTCCGCGCGGAGCAGGAGAAGCGCCTGAAGGCCGCCGAACGGGCGTACCAGCAGCTCGGCAAGGTGAATCCGCTGGCCCTTGAGGAGTTCTCGGCGCTGGAGGAGCGCCACCAGTTCCTCTCCGAGCAGCTGGAGGACCTGAAGAAGACACGCGCCGACCTCCTTCAGGTGGTGAAGGAGGTCGACGAGCGGGTCGAGCAGGTCTTCACGGAGGCGTTCCGGGACACCGCCCGGGAGTTCGAAGGGGTCTTCTCGCGGCTGTTCCCGGGCGGTGAGGGGCGGCTCGTGCTGACCGACCCCGCCAACATGCTCACCACCGGCGTGGACGTGGAGGCGCGCCCGCCGGGCAAGAAGGTCAAGCGGCTGTCCCTGCTCTCCGGCGGGGAGCGCTCGCTGACGGCCGTCGCCATGCTCGTCTCGATCTTCAAGGCGCGGCCGAGCCCGTTCTACGTGATGGACGAGGTGGAGGCGGCGCTGGACGACACCAACCTCCAGCGGCTGATCCGGATCATGCAGGAGCTCCAGGAGAGTTCGCAGCTGATCGTGATCACGCACCAGAAGCGGACCATGGAGGTCGCGGACGCCCTCTACGGCGTGTCCATGCAGGGTGACGGCGTCTCCAAGGTCATCAGCCAGCGGTTGCGCTGAGCCGTCTCCAGGGTCACCAGTCGGCGGTTGCGCCAGCCGTCTCCTCTTCCGGCTCTGCCGTCTCGCAAGATCACCTTCAGGTGTTGAAGTCAACGGCACCGCTGAGGGTCGGGTGGGGCCCCATCGAGCCCAACCGCGCACCTCACAGAAGCCCTGCCGGACCGACCCTCCCCGACCCCTTGACTTCAAAACTTGAACGAATAGTCTCTCCAGCGTTGCATTTACCTTCAAGTGGTGGGCGGCGTCATGTTGTGCGCCACTGGAAGGGTTCGCCTTCCATGCCCGGCGACGAGGCCGGACACCAGGAGTACACGTGACCAGCACCGCGCAGCCGCCGGCATCGGGAGCCCGAGAGGCCCATCCGGACCATCTCAGCCATGTCGTCTTCATCGCGGCGGCCGCCGCGATGGGCGGCTTCCTGTTCGGTTACGACAGTGCCGTCATCAACGGCGCCGTCGAGGCGATCCGGGACCGCTACGACGTCGGCTCCGGCACGCTCGCCCAGGTCATCGCCATCGCCCTCATCGGCTGCGCGGTCGGCGCCGCGACGGCCGGCCGGCTCGCCGACCGCATCGGACGCATCCGCGTCATGCGGATCGCCGCCGTCCTCTTCACCGTCAGCGCCATCGGCTCCGCCCTGCCGTTCTCCCTCTGGGACCTGGCCTTCTGGCGGGTCGTCGGCGGGCTCGGCATCGGTATGGCGTCGGTGATCGGCCCCGCGTACATCGCCGAGGTCGCCCCCGCCGCCTACCGCGGCCGCCTCGGCTCCTTCCAGCAGGCCGCCATCGTCATCGGCATCGCCGTCTCCCAGCTGGTCAACTACGCCGTCCTCAACATCGCCGACGGCCGGCAGCGCGGTGAGATCGCCGGCCTGGAGGCGTGGCAGTGGATGCTCGGCGTCGAGGTGCTGCCCGCGCTGCTGTACGGCCTGCTGTCCTTCGCCATCCCCGAGTCGCCGCGCTTCCTGATCTCCGTCGGCCGCAAGGACCGCGCCCGCGAGGTGCTCGGCGAGGTCGAGGGCCACACCGTCGACCTCGACGCCCGTGTCGCCGAGATCGAGGAGGCGATGCACCGCGAGCACAAGTCCACCTTCAGGGACCTGCTCGGCAACCGCTTCGGCCTGCTGCCGATCGTCTGGGTCGGTATCGGACTCTCCGTCTTCCAGCAGCTCGTCGGCATCAACGTCGCCTTCTACTACTCCTCGACCCTGTGGCAGTCCGTGGGCGTCGACCCGTCCAGCTCGTTCCTGTACTCGTTCACCACGTCGATCATCAACATCGTCGGCACCGTGATCGCGATGGTCCTGGTCGACCGGGTGGGCCGCAAGCCGCTCGCCCTCGTCGGCTCCGCCGGTATGGCGCTCGCCCTCGCCGTCGAGGCCTGGGCCTTCTCCGCCGACCTGGTGGACGGCAGGCTGCCCGGCATCCAGGGTGTCGTCGCCCTGATCGCCGCCCACGCCTTCGTCCTCTTCTTCGCCCTCTCCTGGGGCGTGGTCGTCTGGGTCCTGCTCGGCGAGATGTTCCCCAACCGGATCCGCGCGGCCGCGCTCGGCGTCGCCGCCTCCGCGCAGTGGGTCGCCAACTGGGTCATCACCGCGAGCTTCCCGTCCCTGGCGGACTGGAACCTCTCCGGTACGTACGTGATCTACACGATCTTCGCCGTGCTCTCCATCCCCTTCGTGCTCAAATTCGTGAAGGAGACCAAGGGCAAGGCGTTGGAGGAGATGGGCTAATCCCCGCTGCCCCTCTCCTCGTCCGTCGGTCTGCCCCGGCTCAGCAAGAGAGCCGGGGCAGTACCTGTTCCAGCCCTTGAGCCGGGGCGGCAGCCGCTCCAGGCTCGAGCCGGGGCAGTACCCGCTCCCCGAGCAGACGCAGCGAGCGCCAGCCCTCGTCGAGCGGCATCCCTCCACACAGCGGATGCAGGACGAGACTCTCCCGGCCCTCCCCGGCCCGGCCCGCCGCCCACGCCACGCACTCCTCCGGGGTCACCACGCGGTACACCCCCTCCGCGCGCAGCTCATCGACCGTCGCCGCCCGCGACCGCACTGCGGAGCGCACGCCCCCCGTCTGCCACGACGCGTACGTCCGCGCCTCGTGCAGGAAGTGCTCCCCGTACAGCGCCCACGTGCGCTCCGGGTCCTCCGACAGGTGCAGCAGCGGCGTCCGCGCCGCAGGCATCACGCAGAACCCCCGGGTGCCGTGGGCGGCCAGCCGCTCGTGGTAGTACGCCGCCAGCTCGGGCAGACGGGCGCTCGGGAAGAACGGCAGGCCGAGGCGTGCGGCCCGCCGCGCCGCCGCCCGCGACGAGCCGCCGACCAGCAGCGGCGGCCCCGGCCTGCTGTACGGGCGCGGCGTCACCCGCACCGTACGGCCGCGATAGGCGAACTCCTCACCCGTCCACGCCCGGAGCAGCGTCTCCAGCAGCAGGTCCTGGAGCTCACCGCGACGGTGCCAGTCCACCCCGTGCGCCGCGTACTCCTCACGCCGGTACCCGATGCCCGCCACGGTGACCAGCCGCCCCCGGCTCAGCAGGTCCAGTACGGCGATGTCCTCGGCCAGCCGCAGCGGATCGTGCAGCGGCCCGATCGCCGCCGAGACCGTGACACCGATCCGCCGCGTCGCCCCGAACACGGCGCCCGCGAAGGTGAAGGGGGAGGGCAGCCAGTTGTTCGCGGCCCCGTGGTGCTCCTCCGTCTGGACCGTGTCGACACCCCGGTCGTCGGCGTACGCGGCCATCTCCAGCGCCGCCCGGTAGCGGTCGGAGAGCTCCGACGGGTTCGCCCCCGGCGCGACGAGATTGAACCGGACCACTGTGAAGGCCATGGGACGTCCCCCTCCGCCGGACGGTGAGCACCGCGCGGAGCGACGGTAGCTGACGCCACGTCAGTTGGGAACGGTGCTGCTCGCGCCGCGCGCCCCGGACTCCCGCCCCGTGGCGGCCGCCGGCGGGAGGACGGTGTACAGCCCGGCCGCCACCAGGGTCGTCACCGCCCAGCCCAGGCCGTGCTCCCCGATCCACGTCCCGGCCAGCGGCCCCGCGAACCACTGCACCCGGGTGAACAGCAGCCCCACCACCAGCGCGGCGCCCCACGCCGTCATCGCCGGCCACGCGAAACCGCCCCGGTACCAGTAGGCGCTGGTACGCGAGGTGTCCAGCAGCGCCCTGCCGTCGTACGACCTCCGCCGCAGCATGTCGACGCCGAAGACACCGATCCACGCCGAGAACGCCACCGCCAGCAGCGTCAGGAAGGAGAGGAACGGACCGAGGAAACCGGTCACCACCACCATCAGCAGAAACCCCAGCACCAGGCTGATCACCGCGTTCACCGCCACCGCCCACGCCCGGGGCAGCCGGATCCCCAGCGTCTGCGCCGTGAACCCCGCCGAGTACATCGACAGCGCGTTGATCAGCAGCGTTCCGACCAGCGCGATCAGCAGATACGGCACCGACAGCCACAGGGGCAGCAACGCGCCGATGAACGACACCGGGTCCCGCGTCGCCGCCAGACCGGGCGTCGACACCGCCATCACCGCACCCATCGACACCATCGGCACCGTCACCACCACGGCCCCGGCGACCGTCGCGCCGACCATCGCCCGACCGGACGCCTCCCGCGGCAGGTACCGCGTGAAGTCCGGCGCCGACGGCACCCAGCTGATCCCGCCCGCCGCGAGCATGCCGATACCGGCGATCATCATGGGCGTCGGACCGGCCGGCTCACCGAAGACCGAGGACCACTCCGTCTCGGCGATCAGATACACCAGGACCAGCACCGAGAACACCCCGAAGAGGTACGCGGACCAGCGGCTGCACACCCGCAGCGCCCCGATCCCCAGGCCCGACACCAGAAACGTCCCGGCGACGAAGAGCAGCAGCGTGACCGTGATCAGCGGGGTGCCGCCACTGACGCCGAACAGCAGGTCCGCCACCGTGAGCAGGGCGTACGCACCCGTCACCGCGTTGATCGTCTCCCAGCCCCAGCGCGCCACCCAGATCAGCACCCCCGGGCCGAGGTTGCCGCGCTGGCCGAAAACCGCGCGCGACAGCGCCATCCCGGGCGAGCCGCCACGCTTGCCCGCGATGGAGACAAGACCGACGATCCCGTACGACACGAGGGGCGCGACCACCGCCACGACCAGCACCTGCCAGAAGTTCAGCCCGCTGTAGACCACCAGCCCGGCGCCGACCGTGAGCAGCAGCACGCTGATGTTCGCCGCGACCCACGTCGGGAACAGCTCGCGGACACGGCCGGAGCGCTCCGCGTCCGGAACCGGTTCCAGCCCCCGGGTTTCCAGAGCGCCGTCGGACTCGTGGACGGGGTCGGGGGCTCGACGGTCGGTATCGAGGGCGCGACGGCCGGAGCCGGGGCCGGGGGCGTGGCGGTCGGGGTCGGGGGCTCGACGGCCGGGGCCGGGGGCGTGGCGGCCGGGGTCGGGGCCGGGCGTGCGGTCGGCGTCCGGGTCGGGCTCGCGCTCGGAGGCGTGGGGCATGGCTCAGCTCCGGGGGCCGGGGTGCGGGCTCGCGTATCGTACATTCCTCGCATACGGGCCAAATGGTGGCCTAAAGGTCCGGCGGATCCTTTCGCCACCACTCGGTCCGACCGGTCGTGGCCGATACTGGACGCGTTATGGAATTCGTCATCCTTGCTGTAGTCATCGCCCTGGTCGCGGTCGGACTGACCGGCTACCTCGTGGTGAGCGGCCGTAAGCAGAAGCAGCTGCCGCCGCCCGAGGCCCCGTCGGCCACGCCGACCATCACCGCTCCGCCCGCCGAGCCGCACGTCGGCGACGAGGCGGAGACACCACGTGAAGAGCCGCGCCGCACGATCGAGGAGGTCGACCTCCCCACCGCCGAAGAGGCGGTCGAGACGCCCGTCGCGATCGAGGACCCGGTCGTCGCCCCGCCGCACGCCCCGGAGATCGAGGTTCCCGAGCCGACCGCCGGCCGGCTCGTCCGGCTGCGCGCGCGGCTCGCGCGTTCACAGAACTCGCTCGGCAGGGGGCTGCTGACGCTGCTGTCCCGCGAGCACCTCGACGAGGACACCTGGGAGGAGATCGAGGAGACCCTCCTCACCGCCGACGTCGGTGTCGCCCCCACCCAGGAGCTCGTGGAGCGGCTGCGCGAGCGGGTGAAGGTGCTCGGTACGCGCAGTCCGGCGGAGCTGCGCGCACTGCTGCGCGAGGAGCTCATCGCCCTTCTCGGCACGGACTTCGACCGCGCCGTGAAGACCGAGAGCGGCATGGACACGCCCGGCGTCGTCATGGTCGTCGGCGTGAACGGCACCGGCAAGACCACGACGACCGGCAAGCTCGCGCGCGTGCTCGTCGCCGACGGGCGCTCGGTCGTCCTCGGCGCGGCGGACACGTTCCGCGCGGCGGCCGCGGACCAGCTGCAGACCTGGGGCGAGCGCGTCGGCGCCCGCACCGTGCGCGGGCCCGAGGGCGGCGACCCGGCGTCGATCGCGTTCGACGCGGTCAAGGAGGGCATCGCGGAGGGCGCCGACGTGGTGCTCATCGACACCGCGGGCCGGCTGCACACCAAGACGGGCCTGATGGACGAGCTCGGCAAGGTCAAGCGCGTCGTGGAGAAGCACGGGCCGCTGGACGAGGTGCTGCTGGTGCTGGACGCCACGACCGGGCAGAACGGCCTGGTCCAGGCGCGGGTCTTCGCGGAGGTCGTGGACATCACCGGCATCGTGCTCACCAAGCTGGACGGCACCGCCAAGGGCGGCATCGTGATCGCGGTCCAGCGTGAGCTGGGCGTCCCGGTGAAGCTGGTCGGCCTGGGCGAGGGCCCGGACGACCTGGCCCCCTTCGAGCCGGAGGCCTTCGTCGACGCCCTGATCGGCGAGTCCGCCTGACCCCGGCCCCCTGGCCCGTCTGGCCCGTCTGGCCCGTCTGACTCGTCCACGGGTTGCCGCCTCGCGCCGGTGGGGGAGGGAGCGTTCTGGACGCTCCCGCCCCCACCGGGCGTTACGCGGGGGAGCGGTGGCTGATGTACGCCAGGGTGCCCAGCAGTAGGCGGGCCTGGGGCGGGGTGTGCGTGGCGTCCAGCGACGGGGGCCGCAGCCAGCGGGACGGGCCGAGGCCCGCGTGGTCCGACGGCGGAGCCGTGATGTGGTCGCCCGGACCCAGACAGTGCAGGTCGAGATCCGCGTCGTCCCAGCCCATGCGGTAGAGGAGCCGGGGCAGTTCGGCGGCAGCGCCGGGCGCCACGAAGAACTGGGCGCGGCCCGACGGGGTGACGCAGACCGGGCCCAGCGGCAGCCCCATCCGTTCGAGGCGTACGAGGGCGCGGCGGCCCGCCGCCTCGGCCACCTCCAGAACATCGAACGTCCGCCCGACCGGCAGCATCAGCGCCGCGCCCGGGAACCGCGACCACGCGTCGGCGACCGTGTCGAGCGTGGCGCCCGCCGGGACCTCCGGGGCGAAGCCCAGCGGGTGCGCGCCCGGCGCCGCGCAGCCGGCGTCGCCGCAGGAGCACCGGCCGGACGCGGCACGCGCGCCCGGCACCACGTCCCAGCCCCACAGGCCGGTGTACTCGGCCACCACGGTGCACTCGGCCGTACGGGTGCCGCGGCGACGGGAGCCGGGCAGTCCCGTCAACCCCGCGAAGCCGGACAACCCCGTCCATCCGGACCGCATGTCGCGGATGCGTGTGCCGCCGATCGTGAAGCCCATGCCCCCTCCAACGGGTGTGACTCGCCGGTGGTTACGACTCGGAGTGTCACCGTGACCGTGCGTCGCGCCCTGCCCCGAACGGGTGGCGCGCGGAGGTGCATGCGGTGGTGCGAGACGTCGCACGCGCCTCCTCGTACATCGGTCCGCCCGGCTCCTGATCGTCGTCTGTCAAGTGAATCGCGCCCCGCGCCAGGCGCGTTCATTCGAAGGGGTGGCGAATGGTGGCGTTTATGGAATCCGCCTCGCGCGACCGGTGATCGTAGGATTACTTTCGGTGCACGAACCCCGGGGGTATCGGGCGCGTTCGCGGGTATGCCGCAGGCAAGACGGCTCCCCTGCGGAGGGCGCGACCCGGGGACGGCGAGCCACAACTGACGGCATTCTGGTAAGGGTTCGCGTAACAGGCTATTCAGCGGATGGGGGCGTTCCAGTGGGCGGCAGCGGCGCAGACGGTACGAATGCCGGCAAGCGCCCGAACGGGCAACTGAGCTCGTGGTTCGTGCGCAGCGGCTGGTCCAAGGGCGAGCTCGCGCGGCAAGTGAACCGTCGGGCGCGCCAGATGGGCGCACACCACATCAGCACCGACACCTCGCGCGTGCGGCGCTGGCTCGACGGCGAACAGCCGCGCGAGCCGATCCCGCGCATCCTGTCCGAGTTGTTCTCCGAGCGGTTCGGCACCGTGGTCGCCGTCGAGGACCTGGGTCTGCGCACGGCGCACCAGTCACCCTCGGTGTCCGGCGTCGACCTCCCCTGGGCGGGCCCCCAGACCGTCTCCCTCCTCAGCGAGTTCTCCCGCAGCGACCTGATGCTGGCCCGGCGCGGCTTCCTCGGGACCTCGCTCGCCCTGGCCGCGGGACCCACCCTCATCGAGCCCATGCAGCGCTGGCTGGTGCCCACCCCGGCCGCCGAACCCGGCCGCACCGAAGCGCCCGCGACCGGCCGCCGCTCCACCCGGCTCTCCCAGCCGGAGCTGGAACTCCTGGAATCCACCACCGCCATGTTCCGCCAGTGGGACGCCCAGTGCGGCGGCGGCCTGCGCCGCAAGGCCGTCGTCGGCCAGCTCCACGAGGTCACCGACCTGCTGCAGGAGACCCACCCGGCCGCCACGACGCAGCGGCTCTTCCGGTGCGCGGCCGAACTCGCCGAACTGGCCGGCTGGATGAGCTACGACGTGGGGCTCCAGCCCACCGCCCAGAAGTACTTCGTGCTCGCCCTGCACGCCGCCAAGGAGGCGGGCGACAAGCCGCTCGGCTCGTACATCCTCTCCTCGATGAGCCGCCAGATGATCCACCTCGGACGGCCCGACGACGCCCTCGAACTCATCCACCTCGCCCAGTACGGCAGCCGAGACTGCGCCACCGCCCGCACCCAGGCCATGCTGTATGCGATGGAGGCCCGCGCGTACGCCAACATGGGCCAGCCCAGCAAGTGCAAGCGGGCCGTGCGCATGGCCGAGGACACCTTCGCCGACGTCGGCCTCGACGGCGAGCCCGAGCCCGACTGGATCCGCTTCTTCTCCGAGGCCGAACTCAACGGCGAGAACTCCCACTCGTACCGGGACCTCGCCTATGTCGCCGGCCGCAGCCCCACCTACGCCTCGCTCGCCGAACCCGTGATGATGCGGGCCGTCCAGCTCTTCGAGCAGGACACCGAGCACCAGCGGTCGTACGCGCTCAACCTCGTCGGCATGGCCACCGTCCACCTCCTCAAGCGGGAACCCGAGCAGGCCACCGCGTACGCGCAGCAGGCCCTCGGGGTCGCCAAGAAGGTCCGCTCCGAGCGGGTCAACAACCGGCTCCGCAAGACCGTCGACACCGCCGCCCGCGACTTCCGCGACGTCCCCCAGGTCGTCCAGATCACCGACGTCCTCTCCGCCGAACTTCCCCAGGTCGCCGAGGCCGTCTGACGCCCCGAGGCTCCGGCAGGTCGCCGAGGCCGTCCGAGGCCCGAAGACTCCGGCCGCGACAGCACCCCGTACAGCCCGACTCGGTTCCCCCACCGCCAGGTCAACGGGTGCTGTCGCGGCCGGTCCGCGTCCCGGGGCCCCCGCGCGCGACACGTGCGCAGAGGGTACGCCCGTTACTCATCCGTGATCCGGCAGTTCATGGTGACGTAACACACCACCCCCGTTCGTCACTGCGGCGAAACACGGTGCGGCATCGACGGAAACGGCGCTGCGCCAACCTCTGGCGCATAACCGGCCACCCCTCAAGCCGCGCAGCACCCCCGGCTCCGCGCCCCGCACAGGCCGTACCGACGACGAGGAGACGCCGATGCCCCCAGGCATCCTGACGCTTGCCGCAGAGGAAGCACCCACCCTCTCTGCCGCCAACACCGGCTTCATGCTCATCTGCTCCGCCATGGTGATGCTCATGACACCGGGCCTGGCCTTCTTCTACGGAGGCATGGTCCGCGTCAAAAGCACCCTCAACATGCTGATGATGAGCTTCATCAGCCTCGGGATCGTCACGATCCTGTGGGTGCTCTACGGATTCAGCATCGCCTTCGGCACCGACAGCGGATCGGTCATCGGCTGGTCCTCCGAGTTCGTCGGGCTGAGCGGCATCGGACGTGACGAGCTGTGGGGCGCCACGACCATCCCGGTCTTCGTGTTCGCCGTCTTCCAGCTGATGTTCGCCGTCATCACCCCCGCCCTGATCAGCGGCGCCCTCGCCGACCGCGTCAAGTTCGGCGCCTGGGCCCTCTTCATCGCCCTCTGGGTCACCGTCGTCTACTTCCCCGTCGCCCACTGGGTCTGGGGCGAGGGCGGCTGGCTCTTCGACATGGGCGTCATCGACTTCGCGGGCGGTACCGCCGTCCACATCAACGCGGGTGCCGCCGCCCTCGGCGTCATCCTCGTCATCGGCAAGCGCGTCGGCTTCAAGAAGGACCCGATGCGCCCGCACAGCCTGCCGCTGGTCATGCTCGGCGCCGGACTGCTGTGGTTCGGCTGGTTCGGCTTCAACGCCGGCTCCTGGCTCGGCAACGACGACGGCGTCGGCGCCGTGATGTTCGTCAACACCCAGGTCGCCACCGCCGCCGCCATGCTCGCCTGGCTCGGCTACGAGAAGGTCCGCCACGGCGCCTGCACCACCCTCGGCGCCGCCTCCGGCGCCGTCGCCGGCCTCGTCGCCATCACGCCCGCCGGCGGTGCCGTCAGCCCGCTCGGCGCGATCGCCGTCGGCGCCATCGCCGGTCTGCTCTGCGCCATGGCCGTCGGCCTGAAGTACAGGTTCGGCTACGACGACTCCCTCGACGTCATCGGCGTCCACCTCGTCGGCGGTGTCATCGGCTCCGTCCTCGTCGGCTTCTTCGCCACCGGCGGCGTCCAGTCCGACGCCAAGGGCCTCTTCTACGGAGGCGGCGTCGACCAGCTGATCAAGCAGATCATCGGTGTCGCGGCCGTCCTCGCCTACTCTCTGGTCGTCTCCGCCGTCCTCGCCCTGATCATCCACAAGACGATCGGCATGCGGGTCAGCGAGGACGACGAGGTCTCCGGCATCGACCAGGTCGAGCACGCCGAGACCGCGTACGACTTCAGCGGGGCCGGTGGCGGCGCCGCCCCCCGCAAGGCCGTACCGGCCCCGAGCGAGACCGTGGCAGCAGCGCAGAAGAAGGTGGACGCATGAAGCTCATCACCGCGATCGTCAAGCCGCACCGGCTGGACGAGATCAAGGAGGCCCTCCAGGCCTTCGGAGTCCAGGGCCTGACCGTCACCGAGGCCAGCGGATACGGACGCCAGCGCGGCCACACCGAGGTCTACCGGGGCGCCGAGTACACCGTCGACCTCGTCCCCAAGATCCGCATCGAGGTGCTGGTCGAGGACGACGACGCCGAACAGCTCATCGAGGTCGTCGTCAAGGCCGCCCGCACCGGCAAGATCGGTGACGGCAAGGTCTGGAGCGTCCCGGTGGAAACGGCGGTACGAGTCCGTACCGGCGAGCGCGGACCCGACGCACTGTAAGGAGCTGCCGGGTGACGAGCCTTGAGCTGAACGACACGACCGAAGACTCGGGACCCGGCGGCTACGCGGCGGCCCGGCTGCGCCTCCTCCAGGAGGAGGCGCGGTCCGGGCCGCCGCGCCGTGCCGCCCTGGCCCGGATCACCGACGAATGGCTCGCCGCGCTCTTCACCGCGGCGGCCCCGCCACGCGGCACCGCCCTCGTCGCCGTCGGCGGCTACGGACGCGGCGAGCTCTCCCCGCGCAGCGACCTCGACCTGCTCCTCCTCCACGACGGCAGCGCCGACCCCGGCGCCATCGCCTCCCTCGCCGACCGCGTCTGGTACCCGGTCTGGGACCTCGGCCTCGCCCTCGACCACTCCGTCCGCACACCCGCCGAAGCCCGCAGGACGGCCGGCGACGACCTCAAGGTCCAGCTCGGCCTGCTCGACGCCCGCCACGTCGCCGGAGACCTCGGACTGGTCACCACCCTGCGCTCCGCCGTCCTCGCCGACTGGCGCAACCAGGCACCCAAGCGCCTGCCGGAACTCGACGAGCTGTGCCGCGAACGCGCCGAACGCAACGGCGAACTCCAGTTCCTCCTGGAGCCCGACCTCAAGGAGGCCCGCGGCGGACTCCGCGACGCCACCGCCCTGCGCGCCGTCGCCGCGTCCTGGCTCGCCGACGCCCCCCGCGAAGGTCTCGCCGACGCCCGCCGCCGCCTCCTCGACACCCGCGACGCCCTCCACCTCACCACCGGCCGCGCCACCGACCGCCTCGCCCTCCAGGAACAGGACCAGGTCGCCGGCGCCCTCGGCCTCCTCGACGCCGACACCCTGCTCCGCGAGGTGTACGAAGCGGCGCGCGTCATCTCGTACGCCACCGACGTCACCTGGCGCGAGGTCAACCGCGTCCTCAAGGCCCGGTCCGTACGGCCCCGGCTGCGCGCCATGCTCGGCGGCGGCCGCGGCAAGCCCCAGCCCGAACGCACCCCCCTCGCCGAAGGCGTGGTCGAGATGGACGGCGAAGTCGTCCTCGCCCGCACCGCGCGCCCCGAACGCGACCCCGTGCTCCCCCTGCGCGCCGCCGCCGCTGCCGCCCAGTCCGGCCTCCCCCTCTCCCTGCACGCCGTCCGCCGCCTCGCCGGGACCGCGAAGCCGCTGCCCGTGCCCTGGCCCGCCGAGGCACGCGAGGAACTCGTCACCCTCCTCGGGGCCGGCGAACCGACCGTCGCCGTCTGGGAGGCCCTGGAAGCCGAAGGGCTCATCACCCGGCTCATCCCCGACTGGGAACGCGTACGGTGCAGGCCCCAGCGCAACCCCGTCCACACCTGGACCGTCGACCGCCACCTGGTCGAAGCCGCCGTACGGGCCGCCTCCCTGACCCGCCGCGTCGGCCGCCCCGACCTCCTGCTCGTCGCCGCCCTCCTGCACGACATCGGCAAGGGCTGGCCCGGCGACCACTCCGTCGCGGGCGAGACCATCGCGAGGGACGTCGCCGTACGCGTCGGCTTCGACCGGACCGACGCCGACGTCCTCGCCACACTCGTCCGCCACCACCTGCTGCTCATCGACACCGCCACCCGGCGGGACCTGGACGACCCGGCGACCGTCCAGTCCGTCGCCGACGCCGTCGGCTCCCTGTCCACCCTCGAACTCCTCCACGCCCTCACCGAAGCCGACGCCCTCGCCACGGGACCCGCCGCCTGGTCCACCTGGCGCGGCTCCCTCGTCGCCGACCTCGTCAAACGCGTCGCCGGCCGCCTCGCGGGCGACGCACCCGCCGCACCCGAACCCGCAGCGCCCAGCGCCGAACAGGAACGGCACGCCGTCGAGGCCCTGCGCACCGGTGAACCCGTGCTCACCCTGCACGCCCAGCCCGCCGCCCCGCCCGAGACCGGCGAACCCGAGCCGGTCGGCGTCGAACTGCTCATCGCCCTGCCCGACCAGCCGGGCGTGCTGCCCGCCGTCGCCGGCGTCCTCGCCCTGCACCGGCTCACCGTCCGCTCCGCCGACCTGCGAGCGGTCGAACTGCCCACGGAGCTCGGCTCCGCCGCCGTCCTCGTACTGAACTGGCGCGTCGCCGCCGAATACGGCTCCCTCCCGCAGCCCACCCGGCTCCGCGCCGACCTCGTCCGCGCCCTGGACGGCTCCCTCGACATCCGGTCCCGGCTGGCCGAGCGCGAGGCCGCCTACCCCAGAAGGCGCGGCCTCACGGCGCCCCCGCCCCGGGTGACCGTCGCCCCGGCCGGGTCGAGCCTCGCGACGGTCATCGAGGTGCGCGCCCAGGACGCCCCCGGGCTGCTGCACCGCATCGGCAGGGCACTGGAGGGCGCGGACGTGCGGGTGCGGAGCGCACACGTGTCGACGCTGGGCTCGAACGCGGTGGACGCCTTCTACGTGACCGACGCCAAGGGAGCGCCACTGCCGCCGGCGGACGCCCTCACCGTGGCCAAGGACCTGGAGCAGGCGCTGTCCGCGCCGTGACCGTGCCCGCCCGGCGACAGCGGAACGTCCATGCCCTCGGCCGCGAGTTCCCACGGCCGAGGGCATGGACGTCGCACGGCCGGATACCCTTGAGTCCGACTGTCCGCCCGCTCCCTAGACCCGAGGATCCGCGACCGCCGTGTTCGATACGCTCTCCGACCGCCTCAGCGCGACTTTCAAGAACCTCAGGGGCAAGGGCCGCCTCAGTGAGGCCGACATCGACGCCACGGCACGTGAGATCCGTATCGCGCTGCTCGAGGCGGACGTCGCCCTGCCCGTCGTCCGGACCTTCATCAAGCAGGTCAAGGAGCGGGCGCTCGGCGCCGAGGTCTCCAAGGCCCTGAACCCCGCCCAGCAGTTCATCAAGATCGTCAACGACGAGCTGGTCGGCATCCTCGGCGGCGAGACCCGCCGCCTGCGGTTCGCCAAGACCGCGCCGACCGTGATCATGCTCGCCGGTCTCCAGGGTGCCGGTAAGACGACCCTCGCCGGAAAGCTCGGCCGCTGGCTGAAGAGCCAGGGGCACTCGCCCCTCCTCGTCGCCTGCGACCTGCAGCGGCCCAACGCCGTCAACCAGCTCTCCGTGGTCGCCGAGCGCGCCGGTGTCGGCGTCTACGCCCCGCAGCCGGGCAACGGCGTGGGCGACCCGGTCCAGGTCGCCAAGGACTCCCTCGAGTACGCGCGGACCAAGCAGTTCGACATCGTCATCGTCGACACCGCGGGTCGCCTGGGCATCGACCAGGAGATGATGGAGCAGGCCGCGGACATCCGTGACGCCGTGCAGCCGCAGGAGATCCTCTTCGTCGTCGACGCGATGATCGGTCAGGACGCCGTCAACACCGCCGAGGCGTTCCGCGACGGCGTCGGCTTCGACGGTGTCGTCCTGTCCAAGCTCGACGGCGACGCCCGAGGCGGTGCGGCGCTCTCGATCGCGCACGTCACCGGCCGCCAGATCATGTTCGCCTCCAACGGCGAGAAGCTGGACGACTTCGACGCGTTCCACCCGGACCGCATGGCGTCCCGCATCCTGGGCATGGGTGACGTCCTCTCGCTGATCGAGAAGGTCGAGCAGACCTACAGCCAGGAAGAGGCCGCCAAGATGGCCTCCAAGCTGGCGAGCAGCAAGGGCAAGGACTTCACGCTCGACGACTTCCTGGCCCAGATGGAGCAGGTCCGGAAGATGGGCTCCCTCTCGAAGCTGCTGGGCATGCTGCCCGGCATGGCCCAGATGAAGGACCAGATCAACAACATCGACGAGCGTGACGTCGACCGTACGGCCGCGATCATCAAGTCGATGACGCCGGGCGAGCGCCAGGACCCGACGATCATCAACGGCTCCCGCCGGGCGCGTATCGCCAGGGGTTCCGGTGTCGAGGTCAGCGCCGTCAAGTCGCTGGTCGAGCGGTTCTTCGACGCCCGCAAGATGATGTCGCGCATGGCGCAGGGCGGCGGCATGCCCGGCATGCCCGGCATCCCGGGCATGGGCGGCGGTCCCGGCCGGCAGAAGAAGCAGCAGAAGCAGGCCAAGGGCAAGCGCAAGAGCGGCAACCCGATGAAGCGGAAGGCCGAGGAGCAGGCCGCGGCGGCGCGCCGCGAGCAGGCGGCCCAGCAGGGCGGGGCGTTCGGGCTGCCCGCCGGGGAGCCGGGCAAGGACTTCGAGCTGCCCGACGAGTTCAAGAAGTTCATGGGCTGACGCCGACCACGGCGGACCGCCGGCGCGACCGCGAGCGGTCGACGGACGCGTCCCGCGTGGACGCACAGCGGTCATGTAAGGGGCACCCGCCTTCGCGGGTGCCCGTTACCCATGCGTGGTGTTCTCGCCAATCAGCGGAGGCCGCCCCCGCCGCACCGGCCGTGCCGCGACGGCCGGCCGTGCTGCGACGGTCCGTGCCGCGACGGCCGGTGCCGTGAGGCCCGTGCCGCGACGGCCGGTCCGTGCCGTCACGGCCGGTGCCGTGAGGCCGTGCCGCGACGGCCCGTGGCGTGACGGTCCTACGGAATCCGGGCCACGAGGTACCGGAACACGTTCGGCATCCACACCGTGCCGTCCTGCCGTACGTGCGGATGGAGGGCCTCGGTGATCTCCTTCTCGACGGTCGCCTGGTCCGACGCCTCGACCGCCGCGTCGAACAGACCGGTCGACAGCAGACCGCGTACGGCGCTGTCCGTGTCGGCGTATCCGAAGGGGCACGCCACCCGCCCCGAACCGTCGGGGCGCAGCCCGGCCCGTTCCGCCACCTCCTCCAGATCGTCCCGGAGGGCGGGGCGCCACCCGGCGCCGCTCCGCAGCCGCTCGCTCAGCCGCCCGGCCACCCGGAACACGGCGGACGCGGCGCACCGCTCGGGCGGGCCCCAGCCGGCCAGGACGACGGCGCCGCCCCGCTCCGCGAGGGGAACGGCCGACAGGAGCGCGGGGACGAGGTCCTCGGAGTCGCCCGAGGCGCAGCCGATCGGGTGAAACGCCGTGATGAGGTTGTACGCCGGACGGGTGGGGTCACCGGCGTCCGACGGCTCGCCGTACAGCAGCCTGGTCCCGGGAGCCGCGCCGTGGCCCTGGCCGGTGCCGCGTGACGCCCCGCCGCTGCGGCTCCTGGTGGGGCCCGGATCCGGCAGGAGCCGCTCCCGCGCCAGGTCCACGCGCGCGTGGTCCGTGTCGACGCCCGTGACCCGCGCGCCGCGCGCCGCGGCCATCAGCAGGGCGAGTCCGGAGCCGCATCCGAGACCGAGCAGCCGCGTTCCGGTACCGACCTCCAGGTGCTCGTACACCGCCTCGTACAGCGGCACGAGCATCCGCTCCTGGATCTCCGCCCAGTCGCGGGCGCGGCCGGGCGCGTCCGATACCGGAGGGGCCGAGGCCGGGTGGGGGTGGTGCTGGACGAGCATAGGTGTCATCGAAAGCGCCCCAATCCGCCGAGAGGTCCATCTGTGCGTCTCTGCCCTGATTGACAGCCCCCGTGTGCGTGCGCTCGCACTCCCCGTATGCCAGGGAACTGCGCATCCGCCGCCGCGTCCAGGGGTTGGGCCGCAATGCTTGCGTGCCCCGGTCGTGCGCCCCCGAGCCGGCACGAACCTCCTCCCATAGTGGAGGCGGCGTGCGAATCCCGCCATGGCAGCGGGGGCGGTGCCGTACGCCGGCGACTCCCCGGGTACTGTCGCCACCGCGTCACGCCCCGGGCGGCCCGCCCGGACCGTGGTCGCACGACCTGGCGTACGCGCCGGGGCGTACGAGCCGCTACGTACCACCTTGGTGCGAGCTGAGCGGCTTCTCCGCAGATCAACGCACTGGCCCTCGTGAGGACGCATCAATGGCAACTGACGGGTACGTGCAAAATATTTGGGATGCCCCGGAATGGAACCCGACAGCACTCCGGCTCGTTGTCACGACGTGAGCACGACACCACCTGTTCTCGCCGCAGAGCTGGCACAGGCGTGGGCCGACATTCAGCGGTACCACCCCGAGTTGCCCGATCTCGCCGCGCCCGAGTCCCTGATCGGAGAGTCGTCGTCCGCCTGCGGCGCCGAACTCTCCTTCGAGCGACTGCTCCATGAGGCAGTCCATGGCATCGCCGCCGCGAGAGGAGTCCGGGACACCTCACGCGCCGGCCGCTACCACAACCGTCGATTCCTGGCGATCGCCGAGGAGATGGGCCTCGACCACTCCGACGAGCCGCATCCCAGCAGCGGCTTCTCCCTGGTCACGCTCAACCCCGAGGCGAAGCGCCGCTACCGGCAGACCATCGAGCGGCTGCAGCGCGCCCTGAAGGCGCACACGGTCGCGACGGCCGCCGACACCAAGCGCTCCTTCCGGGGACCGGCCGCCCGGCACGGTTCGTCGGGCGGCGGCGTACGGGTCAAGGCGGTCTGCGACTGCGGCCGCAACGTCCGCGTCGTCCCCTCGGTCCTGGCGCAGGCGCCGATCGTCTGCGGAGGCTGCGGGAAGCCCTTCCGTATCCCGGAAACGGTGGGCGCGGCAGGCTGACCGGCCGGGGTGTGGCAGAATGGCTGGCTGTACTCGACAGTCGACCAGGACCCCTCTCTCCTCCGGCTGACGCGTCCATCGGGCACTCGGGTACCGCAACCCCACGTGGCATCTCGTTGTGCCCAACCACGTCAAGACCAGGAGACACCACACCCGTGGCAGTCAAGATCAAGCTGAAGCGTCTGGGCAAGATCCGTTCGCCTCACTACCGCATCGTCGTCGCCGACTCCCGTACCCGCCGTGACGGCCGGGCCATCGAGGAGATCGGTCTGTACCACCCGGTGCAGAACCCCTCGCGCATCGAGGTCGACTCGGAGCGCGCGCAGTACTGGCTCTCCGTCGGCGCCCAGCCGACCGAGCCGGTTCTCGCCATCCTGAAGCTCACCGGCGACTGGCAGAAGCACAAGGGTCTGCCCGCCCCGGAGAAGCCGCTGCTGGCCCCGGCGACCAAGGAGGACAGGCGTGCCTCCTTCGACGCCTTCGCCAAGGCGCTCGAGGGCGACGAGTCCAAGGGTGAGGCCATCACCCCGAAGGCGAAGAAGGCCGACAAGAAGGCGGACGAGGCCGAGACTGAGTCTGCGGCCGCGTCCACCGAGTCGACCGAGGCCTGAGCATGCTCGAGGAGGCTCTCGAGCACCTCGTGAAGGGCATCGTCGACAACCCCGACGACGTACAGGTCGCCTCGCGCAACCTGCGCCGGGGACGCGTACTCGAGGTCCGGGTCCACCCCGACGACCTCGGCAAGGTGATCGGCCGCAACGGCCGCACCGCACGCGCCCTCCGGACCGTCGTCGGTGCCATCGGCGGACGTGGTATCCGCGTCGACCTCGTCGACGTCGATCAGGTCCGCTGACCAGAGTTGGCCAGTTTTTCTTAGATGCACCGGCACGGGCCGGGGAGGGCTACGGCCCTCCCCGGCCCGTCGTCGTACGACAGGAGAGTTCTCACGTGCAGCTGGTAGTCGCACGGATCGGCCGCGCCCACGGCATCAAGGGCGAGGTCACCGTCGAGGTACGTACGGACGAGCCCGAGCTGCGGCTCGGCCCCGGCGCCGTACTGGCCACCGACCCGCCCACCGCCGGGCCGCTGACCATCGAGTCGGGCCGCGTCCACAGCGGCCGGCTGCTGCTCCGCTTCGCGGGCGTACGGGACCGCAACGCCGCCGAGGCGCTGCGCAACACCCTGCTGATCGCCGAGGTCGACCCGGACGAGCGTCCGGAGGAGCCCGACGAGTACTACGACCACCAGCTCATGGACCTGGACGTCGTCCTCGCCGACGGCACCGAGGTGGGGCGGATCACCGAGATCTCCCACCTGCCGTCCCAGGACCTGTTCGTGGTCGAGCGGCCCGACGGCAGCGAGGTGATGATCCCGTTCGTGGAGGAGATCGTCACCGAGATCGACCTCGCGGCGCAGCGGGCCGTCATCACACCGCCCCCGGGCCTCATCGACGACCGCGCGGTGATCGCGTCGTCCCGCGCGTCCGACGACGGCTCCGGCGAGTCCCCGGAGGGCTCCGCCGAGGTCCCGGAGGGCTCCGGGAAGGCATCGGAGGGCTCCGGCGAGGGCTCCGGCGCCCGTGGCGGGGCCTTCGGCGAGGACGAGCGCTGATGCGGCTCGACGTCGTCACGATCTTCCCCGAGTACCTGGAGCCGCTGAACGTCTCGCTCGTCGGCAAGGCCCGGGCGCGCGGCCGGCTGGACGTGCACGTCCACGACCTGCGGAACTGGACGTACGACCGGCACAACACCGTGGACGACACGCCCTACGGCGGCGGGCCCGGCATGGTCATGAAGACCGACCCGTGGGGCGACGCCCTGGACGACGTCCTGGCCTCCGGATACGAGGCGGGCGCCGCCGGCCCCGTCCTCGTCGTCCCCACACCCAGCGGGCGGCCCTTCACCCAGGAGCTCGCCGTCGAGCTGTCGGACCGCCCCTGGCTGATCTTCACACCCGCCCGGTACGAGGGCATCGACCGGCGGGTGATGGACGAGTACGCGACACGTATGCCCGTGTACGAGGTCTCCATCGGCGACTACGTCCTCGCCGGCGGCGAGGCCGCCGTCCTCGTGGTCACCGAGGCCGTCGCGCGGCTCCTGCCGGGCGTCCTCGGCAACGCCGAGTCCCACCGGGACGACTCCTTCGCCCCCGGGGCCATGGCCAACCTCCTCGAAGGGCCCGTCTACACCAAGCCGCCCCAGTGGCGCGGACGGGGCATCCCGGACGTGCTGCTCAGCGGGCATCACGGGAAGATCGCCCGCTGGCGCAGGGACGAGGCGCTGCGGCGCACCGCCCGCAACCGGCCCGACCTGATCGAGCGCTGCGACCCCGCCGCGTTCGACAAGAAGGACCGTGAGACCCTCTCCATACTGGGCTGGGCCCCCGAACCCGGCGGCCGATTTTGGCGCAGGCCAGAGGCCGTGGAAGAATAGGGCGCTGCTGTACGTCCGGCCGGCGCCCCTGCCACAGGGGGACACGACGCCGAACCCGACGGCACGGCCCCGAACCCCATTCTCTAGTCGCCGCTGATGACCTGTGGCATCAGTGAGGAAGCAGACGAACATGTCTCATGTGCTCGACACCGTCAACGCCGCATCCCTGCGGACCGACGTCCCGGCGTTCCGTCCCGGTGACACCGTGAACGTCCACGTTCGCGTCATCGAGGGCAACCGCTCCCGTATCCAGCAGTTCAAGGGCGTCGTCATCCGCCGCCAGGGCTCGGGCGTCTCCGAGACCTTCACGGTCCGCAAGGTCTCCTTCTCCGTCGGCGTCGAGCGCACCTTCCCGGTGCACAGCCCGATCTTCGAGAAGATCGAGCTCGTGACCCGCGGTGACGTCCGTCGCGCCAAGCTGTACTACCTGCGCGAGCTGCGCGGCAAGGCCGCGAAGATCAAGGAGAAGCGCGACAACTGAGCCCCCGGCTCGCTGTCACGCCCCACCTTCGGAACAGACGTTCACAGGGCGGCCGGATAGGCTCTCGCCCGATGGACACCGAAGCACAGCACACGGAGCGCGACCTCACCTCCGACCCGCAGGCCCCCGACACAGGGGAGCCGACCGGTACGGGGGCGAGGCCGCGCTTCGCGCTTTCCTGGCGCGCCCTGGGGCTGATCGGACTGCTCTGCGCGGTGCTGCTGCTGCTCTTCAGCCACTTCGTGGTGCAGCCCTTCCAGATCCCCAGCGGCTCCATGGAGCCCACCCTCCGGGTGGGGGACCGGGTGCTGGTCAACAAGCAGGCGTACCGTTTCGGCGCCGAGCCGCGGCGCGGCGACGTCCTCGTCTTCGACGGCACCGGCTCCTTCGTGCGCGAGGCCCCGGAGGAGAATCCCGTCAGCGGCGCCCTGAGGGCGGTCGCCGCGGCCGTCGGCCTGGCCGAGCCGGCCGACACGGATTTCGTGAAGCGTGTCGTGGGGGTCGGAGGAGACCGCGTGAAGTGCTGTGACAAGTCGGGCCGGGTCGAGGTGAACGGCTTCCCCGTCGACGAGGGCGGCTATCTGTACCCGGGCGACGTCCCGTCCCGGGTGCCGTTCGACATCGTGGTGCCCCAGGGCACCCTCTGGGTCATGGGCGACCACCGCGGCCACTCCCGTGACTCCCGCGACCACCTGGGCAAGCCGGGCGGCGGCATGGTGCCCGTGGACAAGGTCATCGGCCGGGTCGACTGGATCGGCTGGCCCTTCGGCCGCTGGTCGGCACTCGACCCGACCACGGCCTTCGACGCCGTACCGCAGCCGTCCGCCGCACACGGGGCGGGCGCGGCAGAGCCGGACGTACACCGCGCGGGAGCAGCCGGGCGGGACGTACACCGCGCGGGAGCAGCCGGGCGGGACGTACACGGCACGGGACCGGGCCGGCCGGCAGCGGGCGAGCCGGCCGCCGTGGGCGGGGGAGCGGGCCATGGGTAGCCGCGGCAGGCGCGCCGGCCACCGCGCGGACACCCGGCTGCCCACCGGCTCCCGCCCGACCGACGGGGAACGGCCACTGCCCGGCCGGGCCGAGCGGCGCAGGCTGGCGCGGAAGGTCAAGCGCCGCAGGCGCCGGTCGGCGATCAAGGAGGTGCCCCTCCTCATAGGCGTGGCCCTGCTGATAGCGCTGGTCCTGAAGACGTTCCTGGTGCAGGCGTTCGTCATTCCGTCCGGCTCCATGGAGCAGACGATCCGGGTCGACGACCGGGTGCTGGTGGACAAGCTCACCCCCTGGTTCGGCTCGCGGCCGCAGCGCGGCGACGTCGTCGTCTTCAAGGACCCCGGCGGCTGGCTCCAGCAGGAGCGCAAGCCCGAGAAGGACGACCCGGTCGGCGTCAAACAGGTCAAGGAGGCGCTGACCTTCATCGGTCTGCTGCCGTCCGACGACGAGCAGGACCTGATCAAACGCGTCGTCGCGGTCGGCGGTGACACCGTCAGATGCTGCGACGAGGACGGCAGGGTCACGGTCAACGGCGTACCGCTGAACGAGCCGTACCTGCACCCCGGCAACGCGCCCTCGGAGATCAAGTTCGACGTGACCGTGCCGCCGGGGCGGCTGTTCGTGCTCGGCGACCACCGTGCCAGCTCGGCGGACTCCCGGTTCCACCTCGACGAGGAGTTCCAGGGCACCGTCTCGGAGGAGGGGGTGGTCGGACGGGCCGTCGTCATCGCCTGGCCCTTCGACCACTGGCGCCGCCTGGAAGAGCAGGAGACCTTCGCCTCGGTGCCGGACGCGCCGACCGGAACCACGACGGCACGCGGTGTGTCGCATAGTGTGTCCTCTCGGAATCCCGATGGAATCATCGGATTCATCCGGCTCCCGACCCCTGCGGAACTCCCGCTCGTTATGGGAGTGGTGGGCCTTCCCCTGCTGTGGGGCGGGCAAGTGCATGGAGTGAGGAGTGAATGTGGGGGACGTGGCGGTCGGCGCACGATCCGGGCACGACGGGCCGGAGAAGAAGCCGGAAGGGTTCGCCGAGGCTTCCCCCGGCTCTTCCGGGCAGCCCCCCGCAGAGGCGACCGAGCACCCTGAGGGCGATGACATGCCGGACGATGCCACCGGTGACCGGGAGCCCAGGAAACAGCGCTCCTTCTGGAAGGAACTGCCGCTGCTGATCGGTATCGCGCTGGTGCTGGCGCTGCTGATCAAGACGTTCCTGGTGCAGGCGTTCTCGATTCCGTCGGACTCGATGATGAACACCCTGCAGCGCGGGGACCGGGTCCTGGTGGACAAGCTGACCCCGTGGTTCGGCTCCGAGCCGGAGCGCGGCGAGGTCGTCGTCTTCCACGACCCGGGCGGCTGGCTGGAGGGCGAGACGGCCCCCGAGCCCAACGTGCTGCAGAAGTTCCTCAGCTTCATCGGCCTGATGCCCTCATCGGAGGACAAGGACCTGATCAAGCGGGTCATCGCGGTCGGCGGCGACACGGTCCAGTGCAAGAAGGGCGGCAAGGTCGTCCTCAACGGCAAGGAACTGGACGAGACCGCCTACATCTACCCCGGTTCGACACCCTGCGACGACGAGCCGTTCGGGCCGATCAAGGTGCCCCAGGGCAGCATCTGGGTGATGGGCGACAACCGCCAGAACTCGCTGGACTCCCGCTACCACCAGGAGCTCCCCGGCAACGGCACGGTCTCCAACGAGCAGGTCGTGGGCCGGGCCGTCGTGGTGGCCTGGCCGGTCACCCGCTGGTCCACGCTGCCGGTGCCCGGGACGTTCGACCGGCCCGGCCTGAGCGCCGCCGTCGCGGCCGCAGGACCCGGGGCCCTGGGCCTCGCCGGAGCGCTGCCCCTCGTCCTGTGGCGCCGCAATCGGCTGGCCGCACGGGCGGACTCCGTCGGGGCCCGCGCACAGACCGTCCCGACGGACGCGGTGGCCGCGGCCGGCGAAGGACGCGCCGCGGGGCATACCGCCCGGTAGCGACCCGCGGGTAGGGTGCCGTCCCGGATCGGACCTCCGACGACGGGGAGCACTGGGATGAGCGAAACGGTACGTACGGGCGGCCACGGCCGCCTCGGCAGCACGCTGTCGGGGCTGGCCGTGGCCGTCGGCTGTGTGCTCTTCCTCGGCGGCTTCGTCTGGGGCGCCCTGCTGTACCAGCCGTACACCGTCCCCACCGACTCGATGACCCCGACGATCACAGCCGGGGACCGGGTCCTGGCGCAGCGCGTCGACGGCGGTGACGTACGGCGCGGTGACGTCGTGATCTTCAAGGACCCGCAGTGGGGCGACGTGCCCATGCTGAAGCGGGTCGTCGCCCTGGACGGCGACAAGGTCGCCTGCTGCGACACCGACGGGCGGCTCACCGTGAACGGCACCGGGATCGACGAACCGTATCTGCGGGACCAGGACGCCGCGTCCCCGACGCGGTTCAGCGCCACGGTGCCCGACGGGCAGCTGTTCCTCCTCGGCGACCAGCGCATGAGCTCCCAGGACTCGCGCGTCCACCTCCAGGACCCCGGCCAGGGCTCCGTCCCGCGCTCGGCCGTGACCGGACGCGTGGACGCCGTGGTGTGGCCGCTCGGCGACATGGTCGAACGCCCCCAGGGCTTCGCCGCGCTCCCGGGCGGGCTGTCAGGACCGGGGCCGGTACGAGAACTGGGCCTGGCCGTGGTCGCGGGCGCCGCCCTGATCCTCGGCGGGGCGGCGTACGGGCCGGTCGCCCGGTCCCTGTCCCGGAAGCCCGGCACGGGACGGAAGGCGGCCGCGGGTGCCTGACCTGCCCGCCCCGGAGCTTCCGCCTTCGCCGGAGCTTCCGCCCGCCTCCGAGCCGCCGCCCTCGCCGGAGCTTCCGCCCGCCTCCGAGCCGCCGCCCTCGCCGGAGCTTCCGCCCGCCTCCGAGCCGCCGCCCTCGCCGGAGCTTCCCCCCGCCTCCGAGCTTCCGCCCTCGCCGGAGCTTCCGCCCGCCGACGAGCTGCGCAGGGTCGCGCGCGTCGTCCTGCTCGACCCCGACGACCGGATCCTCCTCCTGCACGGCTACGAGCCGGACGACCCCTCCGACAGCTGGTGGTTCACCCCCGGCGGCGGCCTGGAGGGCGACGAGACCCGCGAGCAGGCCGCGCTGCGGGAGCTCGCCGAGGAGACCGGCGTCACGGACGTGGAGCTCGGCCCGGTCCTGTGGCGGCGCATGTGCTCCTTCCCGTTCGCCGGGCGGCGCTGGAACCAGGACGAGTGGTACTACCTGGCACGTACGGCACAGACCGCGGTGGCGCTCGGCGAGCTGACCGAGCTGGAGACCCGCAGTGTCGGAGGGCTGAGGTGGTGGACTTACGCCGAACTGTCGGCGGCCCGTGAGACGGTGTACCCGACACGCCTCGCCGAGCTGCTGCGCACGCTGCTCGCCGAGGGCCCACCGCGTACGCCGGTGGTCCTCGCCCCGGAAATCGTCTAGGGGCGCCGGACGCTGGCGCACAATGGGGGGACGCACGGCTGAAGGGGAACATGCCATGAGCGCCGAGGACCTCGAGAAGTACGAGACCGAGATGGAGCTGAAGCTCTACCGGGAGTACCGCGATGTCGTCGGGCTGTTCAAATACGTGATCGAGACCGAGCGTCGCTTCTACCTCACCAACGACTACGAGATGCAGGTCCACTCGGTACAGGGTGAGGTGTTCTTCGAGGTCTCGATGGCGGACGCCTGGGTCTGGGACATGTACCGGCCCGCCAGGTTCGTCAAGCAGGTCCGCGTCCTCACGTTCAAGGACGTGAATATCGAGGAGCTCAACAAGAGCGACCTGGAACTCCCCAGCAGCTGACCCCCTCCCTCGGCAACCCGCCTCCCCCTCACGGGTGACCGGGTTTTCCACAACGGACCCGTTGTCCACCAAGATCCACCCATGGGCGCCCGAACCGTCACAGTCAGTGACGGAGGTGGTGCCGAATGAACGCGACCGGGGCACTCGGACAGTACGGCGAAAGGCTGGCGGCACGCCGGCTCGGCGAAGCCGGCATGGCCGTACTCGCAAGGAACTGGCGCTGCGGACGCGCCGGAGAGATCGACATCGTCGCCCGCGACGGCGACACCGTCGTCGTCTGCGAGGTCAAGACCCGCAGAGCGGGCGGCTTCGAACAACCCGCGGCCGCCGTCACACCCGGAAAGGCCGACAGGCTCCGACGGCTCGCCGCATGCTGGCTCGACCGCCACGGCGGCCCGCCACCCGGCGGCGTCCGCATCGACCTCGTCGGCGTCGTCCTGCCCCGCCGGGGCGCACCCCGCGTCGAGCACGTACGAGGGGTGGCCTGATGGGATTCGCCCGAACCTGCTCGGTCACCCTCGTCGGAGTCGAAGGCGTGGTCGTCGAAGTCCAAGCCGACCTCGAACCCGGCGTCGCCGCGTTCACCCTCGTCGGACTCCCCGACAAGAGCCTCTCCGAGAGCCGCGACCGGGTCCGCGCCGCCGTCGTCAACTCCGACGCCGAATGGCCCCAGAAGAAACTCACCGTCGGCCTCAGCCCAGCCTCCGTCCCCAAAGGCGGATCCAGCTTCGACCTGGCCGTCGCCTGCGCCGTACTCGGCGCCGCCGAACGCATCGACCCACGCACCATCGCCGACCTCGTCCTCATCGGCGAACTCGGACTCGACGGCCGCGTCAGACCCGTACGCGGAGTCCTCCCCGCCGTCCTCGCCGCCGCCGAAGCGGGATACGAACAGGTCGTCGTCCCCGAACAGAACGCGGGCGAAGCCGCCCTCGTCCCCGGCATCTCCGTCCTCGGCGTCCGCAGCCTGCGCCAGCTCATCGCCGTCCTCACCGACGACGCCGTGCCCGCCGAGGAACCGGCCGAGGAAGGCCGCCCCGACGCCATGCTCGCCGGACTCCTCGTACCCGGCGCCGGAGTCGGCACCGGACTGGCCGCCGACCCGGCCGACGGCCCCGACCTCGCCGACGTCGCCGGCCAGCGCTCCGCCCGACTAGCCCTGGAGGTCACCGCCGCCGGCGGCCACCACCTGCTGCTCTCCGGACCGCCCGGCGCCGGCAAGACCATGCTCGCCGAGCGCCTCCCCGGAATCCTTCCGACACTCACCCGACAGGACTCCCTCGAGGTCACCGCCGTGCACTCGGTCGCCGGCATCCTGCCGCCAGGACAACCCCTCGTCAGCCGCCCGCCCTACTGCGCACCCCACCACTCCGCCACCATGCAGTCCCTCGTCGGCGGCGGCAACGGACTCCCACGCCCAGGAGCCGTCTCCCTCGCCCACCGCGGCGTGCTCTTCCTCGACGAGGCCCCGGAGTTCTCCGGCAAAGCCCTCGACGCACTACGCCAACCCCTGGAGTCGGGACATGTCGTCATCGCCCGCAGCGCCGGCGTCGTCCGACTGCCCGCCCGCTTCCTCATGGTGCTCGCCGCCAACCCCTGCCCCTGCGGACGGCACAGCCTGCACGGCGCCGGATGCGAATGTCCCGCCTCCGTGATCCGCCGCTACCAGGCCCGCCTCTCCGGCCCCCTCCTCGACCGGGTCGACCTGCGCGTCGAGGTCGAACCCGTCAGCCGCTCCGAACTCATGACCCAGGGCACCGGCGAGTCCACCGCCGAGGTCGCCGCCCGCGTCCACACCGCCAGGGAACGCGCCGCCGCCCGACTCGACGGCACGCCCTGGAGACTCAACTCCGAAGTGCCCGGACACGAACTGCGCACCCGCTGGCAGCTCGCCCCCGGCGCGCTCGCCGCCGCCGAACGCGACATCGAGCGCGGACTGCTCACCGCACGCGGCCTCGACCGTGTCCTCCGCGTCGCCTGGACACTCGCCGACCTCGCGGGCCGCGACCGCCCCGAGGCCCGCGACGTGAACCTCGCCCTGGAACTCCGCACCGGCATCAGCCGAGGCGTACCGGTCACCACAGGAGGAAACCGATGACCCGGCAGGAGCGGCGTCAGCCGACACGCCCCGCCACCACCCCCACCGCCGCGCCCCGACCGGGCGACGCCGCTCTCCGCACCGCCACCCCGACTGCCGCCCCCGTCACCGCCCCGGTCGCCCCCCGCCCCCTGAGGGCGTCATGACCAGGCCCGTGACCGACGAGGAGCGCCTCGCGCGGGCCGCCCTCACCCGCGTCATCGAACCCGGCGACGAACACGGCGGGCGCTGGCTGCGCGAACACGGCCCCGCCGAACTCCTCGCACGCCTCACCGCCGACCCCTACCGCCCCGGCTCGCTCACCGGAGCAGGGGAGCGGCGCGTCGAGGGCCTGCGCACCCGCACCGCACACCTCCGGCCGCACGAGGACCTCGCGGCGGCCGAGGCGGCCGGAGCCAGATTCCTCGTACCCGGCGACCCCGAGTGGCCCGCCCCGCTCGACGACCTGGGGGACGCCCGCCCCATCGGCCTCTGGGTCCGCGGCCACCCCCATCTGCGCACCTGGGCCCTGCGGTCCGTCGCCGTCGTCGGCGCCCGCGCCTGCACGCCCTACGGGGCCCACATGGCGGGAGGCCTCGCCGCCGACCTCGCCGAACGCGGCTGGGTCGTCGTCTCCGGAGCGGCCTTCGGGATCGACGGCGCCGCCCACCGAGGCGCCCTCGGCAACGGCGGCGCCACCATCGCCGTCCTCGCCTGCGGCGTCGACACCGCCTACCCCCGTGGTCACGCCGGGCTCATCGGACGCATCGCCGAACAAGGGCTCGTCATCGGTGAACTGCCGCCCGGCGACCACCCGACACCCAGCCGGTTCATCCTCCGCAACCGCGTCATCGCCGCCCTCACACGAGGCACCGTCGTCGTGGAGGCCGAGTACCGCAGTGGCTCCCTCGTCACCGCCCGCGCCGCACAACAACTCGGCCGGCACACCATGGGCGTCCCGGGACCCGCCACCAGCGGCCTCTCCGCCGGTGTGCACGAACTGCTCCGCGGTGACGCCGCCCTCGTCACCGACGCCGACGAGATCATCGAACTCATCGGGGACATCGGCGACCTCGCACCCGCCCGACGCGGCCCCATCCTCCCCAGGGACCTCCTCGATCCCCTGGCCTCACGCGTGATCGAAGCCCTCCCGCCCCCCGGCACGACCGTCACACCACCCGATGTCGCGAGAGGCGCCGGAGCCACCGTTGACGAGGCACTCGGCAAGCTGTACGAACTCCACGCCCTCGGACACGTCGAACGCCACGGCGACGGCTGGCGACTGGCACCCGGTGCGGTGCACCGCCCGAACGCCCGGCGAGGCGGTGCTTGACCTGGCGCATTCGGGTGAAAAGGTGATTCCGATGACCTTCGCAGCTCTCCCGGCGACGCCGGAGGGGCCGGCATGCGCACCGTCGGCCCCCTTTCGAAGATGCGGCCGACCACCCGCCCGCACAGGGGGCACGATCGGGCGGCCTTCGCTCAACGCGACACCACAGTCACGCTACGCTCACCAGAATTACGCCCCTCACCCCGAACCGGCTCACCCCACAGCAGAACGGCTCAAGGCGACGCATGCCCCAGCACACCTCCGGGTCCGACCGCGCAGCGGTGCCCCCCGCAGCCCGGGGCACCGCGCGGCCGCCCGCTCCCTCGTCACTCGACGAGTTGTGGCGGTCGTACAAGGACACCGGCGACGAGCGGCTGCGAGAGCAGCTGATCCTGCACTACTCCCCGCTGGTGAAGTACGTCGCGGGCCGGGTGAGCGTGGGCCTCCCGTCCAACGTGGAGCAGGCCGACTTCGTCTCGTCCGGGGTCTTCGGACTCATCGACGCCATCGAGAAGTTCGACATCGACCGGTCCATCAAGTTCGAGACGTACGCGATCACCCGCATCCGCGGCGCCATGATCGACGAACTGCGCGCCCTCGACTGGATCCCCCGCTCCGTCCGACAGAAGGCCCGGGCCGTGGAACGGGCCTACGCCACCCTCGAAGCACAGTTGCGGCGCACCCCGTCGGAGAGCGAGGTCGCCGGCGAGATGGGCATCGCCCTCGAAGAACTCCACGCCGTCTTCAGCCAGTTGTCCCTGGCGAACGTCGTCGCCCTGGAGGAGCTGCTGCACGTCGGCGGTGAGGGCGGCGACCGGCTCAGCCTCATGGACACCCTGGAGGACACGGCGGCCGACGACCCCGTCGAGGTCGCCGAAGGCCGGGAACTGCGCCGACTGCTCGCCCGCGCCATCAACACCCTGCCCGAGCGCGAGAAGACCGTCGTCACGCTCTACTACTACGAGGGCCTCACCCTCGCCGAGATCGGCAACGTCCTCGGCGTCACCGAGAGCCGCGTCAGCCAGATCCACACCAAATCCGTCCTCCAGCTGAGAGCCAAGCTGGCCGACGTAGGGCGCTGACCGCGCGCGGGCCGCCGTACAGTGGACCCGTGCCCAGGATTCGAGCGGCCTCCGTGGCCGAGCACCGGACCATGCAACGCGGCGCCCTGCTGGACGCCGCGCGTTCCCTGCTGTCCGAAGGCGGGACGGAAGCGCTGACCTTCCCCGCCCTCGCCGAGCGCACCGGCCTCGCCCGGTCCTCGGTATACGAGTACTTCCGCTCCCGTGCCGCCGTGGTCGAGGAACTCTGCGCGGTCGACTTCCCCGTGTGGGCCGCCGAGGTCGAGGCGGCGATGCAGGGGGCCGACACCCCCGAGGGCAAGGTCGAGGCGTATGTGCGCCGGCAGCTGGAACTCGTCGGGGACCGGCGCCACCGAGCCGTCGTCGCCATCTCCGCCAGCGAACTCGACGACGGCGCCCGCGAGAAGATCCGCGCCGCGCACGGCGGCCTCGTCGCCATGATCGTGGACGCGCTCGGCCAGTTCGGCCTGGAACAGCCGCGGCTCACCGCCATGCTGCTCCAGGGCGTCGTGGACGCGGCGGTCCGCCGGATCGAACTCGGCGCCGCCGAGGACCCGGCGGCGATCGCGGACACGGCGGTGGCGATGGCCCTGCACGGCGTGCGCGGCGCCTGACAGGAACGGCCCTTCCTCGGGTCCCTCCCCCCCCGCCCCCGCCCCCTCCCCCCACCCCACCCGCCTCCCCCTCCCCTCCCCTCCCACCCGCCTCCCCCTTCCCTCCCCTCCCCTCCCCTTCCCGTCCGGGCCTTCCTCCGGTTTGTGTCGTCGGTTTATGTCGTCGTCAGCGGCAGCAGGCGTGAGGGTGGGCGGCGCAGGAGTGAGGGCGGCAGGAGCAGCAGCGGGTCGAGGTAGGTGTCACCCCGGCGCAGTCCCCAGTGGAGGCAGGCGGCTGGTGCGGTGCAGTGGGATGTGCCGGTGGTCGTCGTCACCGCGACGAGGTCGCCGGCGCGTACGTCGGCGCCTTGCGGGACCAGGGGGCGTACCGGTTCGTAGGTGGTGCGCAGGGGGACGGTGCCCGTGGCGGCGGGGAGGGTGATGGACAGGACGCCCCGGCCGCCGACGGGGCCCGCGAACGTCACGCGGCCGTCGGCCGCGGCGTGCACGGGGGTGCCTGGCGGGGCGGCGAGGTCGACGCCGCGGTGGCCTGGGCCGTAGGGCGTGGCGGGAGGTTCCCAGCCGCGGACGACGGTGGGTCGTGGCGGTCCGACGGGCCAGGTAGCCGTGGCGGCCGGGGCCAGCAGGGTCAGGATGAGTGTGAGGGTGCCGAGGTGCATGAGGGGACTGTCCCGCGGACCCGGATCGGCGCGCTGATCATGGTGGGAATCTGTGGATGACCGGCAGGTTGTGGACAGCGCCGTCACCCGGCACCGCCGGGGTCCCGTACACTTCTTCTGGCGATCCGGGTCACCGGGTCGACTTCGCACGCCCCGCCACCACCGTCAAAGGTTCGTGGCAGCGCTTTTCGGTCCCTTGTGGCACAGCGCGCCGGGGCGTCAGGAAACAACCGAGAAAACCAAGGAGATACGGCCATGGCCGTCGTCACGATGCGGGAGCTGCTGGAGAGCGGCGTCCACTTCGGTCACCAGACCCGTCGCTGGAACCCGAAGATGAAGCGCTTCATCTTCACCGAGCGCAACGGCATCTACATCATCGACCTGCTCCAGTCGCTGTCGTACATCGACCGCGCCTACGAGTTCGTCAAGGAGACCGTCGCGCACGGCGGCTCCATCATGTTCGTCGGTACGAAGAAGCAGGCCCAGGAGGCCATCGCCGAGCAGGCGACGCGCGTCGGTATGCCGTACGTCAACCAGCGCTGGCTGGGCGGCATGCTCACCAACTTCTCCACCGTCTACAAGCGCCTTCAGCGTCTGAAGGAGCTTGAGGCGATCGACTTCGAGGACGTGGCCGCCTCCGGCCTCACCAAGAAGGAGCTCCTGGTCCTCTCCCGTGAGAAGGCCAAGCTGGAGAAGACCCTCGGTGGTATCCGCGAGATGCAGAAGGTGCCGAGCGCCGTCTGGATCGTCGACACCAAGAAGGAGCACATCGCCGTCGGTGAGGCGCGCAAGCTCCACATCCCGGTCGTCGCGATCCTCGACACCAACTGCGACCCCGACGAGGTCGACTACAAGATCCCGGGCAACGACGACGCGATCCGCTCCGTCACCCTGCTCACCCGTGTGATCGCCGACGCCGTCGCCGAGGGCCTCATCGCCCGTTCCGGTGCCGCGACCGGTGACTCGAAGCCGGGCGAGAAGGCCGCCGGCGAGCCGCTCGCCGAGTGGGAGCGCGACCTGCTCGAGGGTGAGAAGAAGGCGGACTCCGACGAGGCCGCCGAGAAGCCGGCCGAGGTCGCTGCCGAGGCCCCCGCCGCCGAGGCCGCTGCCGAGGCTCCGGCCGCTGAGGCTCCGGCCGCTGAGGCCGAGCAGGCCTGAGCAGGCAGGTCCTGACCCTCGCGGGCCGGGACCCGGGCGGGTAGCTGACCCGCACAGGTTCGGTTGTCGACGGCGGGGGCCCACGAAGCCCCCGCCGTCCACCCGTAGATCTTTGTAGATCTTCCAGACTTCGAGAGAGATTCACAGATCATGGCGAACTACACCGCCGCTGACGTCAAGAAGCTCCGCGAGCTCACCGGCGCCGGCATGATGGACTGCAAGAAGGCGCTGGACGAGTCCGACGGCAACGTCGACAAGGCCGTCGAGGCCCTGCGCATCAAGGGCCAGAAGGGCGTCGCCAAGCGCGAGGGCCGCTCCGCCGAGAACGGCGCCGTCGTCTCCCTGATCGCCGACGACAACACCTCCGGTGTCGTCGTCGAGCTGAAGTGCGAGACGGACTTCGTCGCCAAGGGCGAGAAGTTCCTCTCCGTCGCCAACGCGCTCGCCGAGCACGTCGCCAAGACGAAGCCCGCCGACATCGAGGCGCTGCTCGCGTCCGAGATCGAGGCCGGCAAGACCGTCCAGGCGTTCGTGGACGAGGCCAACGCCAACCTCGGCGAGAAGATCGTCCTGGACCGCTTCGCGCAGTTCTCCGGCGGTTACGTCACGGCCTACATGCACCGCACCATGCCGGACCTGCCCCCGCAGATCGGTGTCCTGGTCGAGCTCGACAAGGAGGCCGCCGACGTCGCCAAGGGTGTCGCCCAGCACATCGCCGCCTTCGCCCCGAAGTACCTCTCCAAGGACGACGTCCCGGCCGAGGTCGTCGAGGCCGAGCGTCGCGTCGCCGAGGAGACCACCCGCGCCGAGGGCAAGCCCGAGGCCGCGCTGCCGAAGATCGTCGAGGGCCGTCTGAACGGCTTCTTCAAGGACGCGACGCTGCTCGGCCAGCCGTACGCGCTCGACAACAAGAAGTCCGTCCAGCAGATCCTGGACGAGGCCGGTGTCACCCTGAAGCGCTTCGCGCGCATCAAGGTCGGTATCTGAGCCGGTACGCGATCGACACGGGAGCCCGCTAGGGTTTCCCTAGCGGACGTCGAGCGCGCACGCGCCGTACGACCGCAGATCTGACGAGGAGGCCATTGCCGCTAGGGAGAAACAGCACCCCCGGCAATGGCCTTCTTCGTATGTGCACGAGGAGATCTCCATGAATCAGGGCGCCGCACAGGGCGACGACAACACCGGCAAAAAGACCGGCCGCTTCATGCTGAAGCTGTCCGGCGAGGCGTTCGCCGGCGGCGGTGGCCTCGGCGTCGACCCCGACGTCGTACACGCCATCGCGCGTGAGATCGCCGCGGTCGTCCGCGACGGCGCGCAGATCGCGGTCGTGATCGGCGGCGGCAACTTCTTCCGTGGCGCCGAGCTCCAGGTCCGCGGCATGGACCGGGCCCGCTCGGACTACATGGGCATGCTCGGTACGGTCATGAACTGCCTCGCGCTCCAGGACTTCCTGGAGAAGGAGGGCATCGACTCCCGCGTCCAGACCGCCATCACCATGGGCCAGGTCGCGGAGCCGTACATCCCGCTGCGTGCCGTCCGGCACCTGGAGAAGGGCCGCGTCGTGATCTTCGGCGCCGGTATGGGCATGCCCTACTTCTCCACGGACACCACCGCCGCCCAGCGGGCCCTGGAGATCGACGCCGAGGCCCTGCTCATGGGCAAGAACGGGGTGGACGGCGTCTACGACTCCGACCCGAAGGCGAACCCCGACGCGGTGAAGTTCGACGCGCTGGAGTACGGCGAGGTGCTCGCCCGTGACCTCAAGGTCGCCGACGCGACCGCCATCACCCTCTGCCGGGACAACAACCTGCCGATCCTCGTCTTCGAACTGCTGGCGGCGGGCAATATCGCGCGCGCGGTGAAGGGTGAGAAGATCGGCACTCTCGTGAGCGACCAGGGCAGCCGGAGCTAGCCGGAGTGAGCGGCCGGAAGTCAGCGGCCGCGGCCGGGGGACCCCCGGCTGCCCCGCCCGGGGATGGACAAAGCCCTGCCGGTCGGACACCGTGCAGGAGAAGACGCGACGCAGGTTCCGCGGCCCTGAGCACGTCGGGCCTCACCAAGACACGCAGGAGCAAGTGGTGATCGAAGAGACCCTCCTCGAGGCCGAGGAGAAGATGGAGAAGGCCGTCCTGGTCGCCAAAGAGGACTTCGCCGCGATCCGCACCGGGCGTGCGCACCCGGCGATGTTCAACAAGATCGTGGCCGACTACTACGGCGCCACGACGCCGATCAACCAGCTGGCATCGTTCTCGGTGCCCGAGCCGCGCATGGCCGTGGTGACCCCGTTCGACAAGAGCGCCCTGCGCAACATCGAGCAGGCCATCCGCGACTCCGACCTCGGCGTCAACCCGACCAACGACGGCAACATCATCCGAGTGGTGTTCCCCGAGCTGACGGAGGAGCGCCGCCGCGAGTACATCAAGGTCGCCAAGGGCAAGGGCGAGGACGCGAAGATCTCGATCCGCTCCGTCCGCCGCAAGGCCAAGGAGACCATCGACAAGTTCGTCAAGGACGGCGAGGTCGGCGAGGACGAGGGCCGCCGTGCGGAGAAGGAGCTCGACGACACCACCGCGAAGTATGTCGCGCAGGTCGACGAGCTGCTCAAGCACAAGGAAGCCGAGCTGCTCGAGGTCTGATGAACGACGCTTCCTGGGGGGCACCGCCACGAGGCGGCCACTGGGGTCCGCCTGACCAGGGGCTCGCTCCGGCGGCCCCGGCGGGTCCCGCCTACGATGGGCATGACGCACCGCACACTCGGCCCATGCCCATCGTGCCCGACGTCCCCGCTGGTGGAGACCAGGACGACCGAGATCGGGGGACCGCTCGGCTGAGCGGTCCCCTGTTCCGTGACGAGATGCCGCAGGAGCCCATGCCCAGCCCGCCGCCGCCGGCACCGCAGCCCCAGGAGCGCCCGGAGCCCTCGGAGCCGCGCCCGCCGCGAGGGCGGAAGGCCCAGGGGAAGAAGCGGGCCGGTCGTGACCTGCGCGCCGCCATAGGGGTCGGGGTGGGACTCGGCGCGGTGATCATCGCGTCGCTGTTCATCCAGAAGTTCGTTTTCGTCGGCGTCATAGCGGTCGCCGTCGTGGTCGGCCTCTGGGAGCTCACCTCCCGGCTGGCGGAGCGCAAGGCCATCAAGGCGCCGCTCGTGCCGCTGGCCGTCGGCGGCGCGGCGATGGTCGTGGCCGGCTACGTCCGCGGCGCCGAGGGCGCATGGGTGGCGATGGCGCTCACCGCGCTGGCGGTACTCGTCTGGCGCATGACGGAGCCCCCCGAGGGCTATCTCAGGGATGTCACCGCGGGCGTGTTCGCCGCGTTCTACGTGCCGTTCCTGGCGACGTTCGTGGCACTGATGCTCGCGGCCGACGACGGGCCGTGGCGGGTGCTGACGTTCCTGGTGCTGACCGTGGTCAGCGACACCGGCGCGTACGCGGTGGGCTGGCGGTTCGGCAGACACAAGCTGGCCCCGCGCATCAGCCCCGGCAAGACCCGTGAGGGCCTGCTCGGGGCGGTGACGTTCGCGATGGTGGCGGGCGCCCTGTCCATGCAGTTCCTGATCGACGGCGGCACCTGGTGGCAGGGGCTCGTGCTGGGCTTCGCGGTCGCGGTGAGCGCGACACTCGGCGACCTCGGCGAGTCCATGATCAAGCGGGACCTGGGCATCAAGGACATGGGCACGCTCCTCCCAGGGCACGGGGGCATCATGGACCGGCTGGACTCGCTGCTGCCGACAGCGCCGGTGGTGTGGCTGCTGCTGGTCGTGTTCGTCGGGGCCGGCTGAACACGGGAGTCGGCCGAGCCGCCGTCGGATCGGCCACGGCTCACCGCTGACCTGGGCTTTTCCCGGGAAGGGCTCGTTGTCCACAGGGCGGCGGGCCCTTTTCCGTATCTCTGCGACACTGGTAGCACCATGCCCAAGCCCGGAGAACTCACTTTCGTCGCCCCGCGCGGAGCCAAGCAGCCCCCGCGGCACCTCGCCGACCTCACGCCCGCCGAGCGCAAGGAGGCTGTCGCCGCCATCGGCGAGAAGCCGTTCCGCGCCAAGCAGCTGTCCACGCACTACTTCGCGCGGTACGCCCACGACCCCGCCGAGTGGACCGACATCCCGGCCGCCTCGCGCGAGCGGCTCGCCGGGGAGCTGCTGCCCGATCTGATGTCCGTCGTCCGGCACATCTCGTGTGACGACGACACCACCCGTAAGACGCTGTGGCGGCTGCACGACGGCACGCTGGTCGAGTCCGTGCTCATGCGCTACCCGGACCGGGTGACGATGTGCATCTCCTCGCAGGCCGGCTGCGGGATGAACTGCCCGTTCTGCGCCACCGGCCAGGCCGGTCTCGACCGGAACCTGTCCACGGCCGAGATCGTGCACCAGATCGTCGACGGTATGCGGGCCCTGCGCGACGGCGAGGTGCCCGGGGGTCCCGCCCGGCTGTCGAACATCGTGTTCATGGGCATGGGCGAGCCCCTCGCCAACTACAAGCGGGTCGTCGGCGCGATCCGCCGCCTCACCGACCCGGAGCCGGACGGGCTCGGGCTGTCGCAGCGCGGGATCACCGTGTCCACCGTCGGGCTGGTTCCGGCGATGCTGCGGTTCGCCGACGAGGGCTTCAAGTGCCGTCTCGCCGTGTCGCTGCACGCCCCGGACGACGAGCTGCGGGACACCCTCGTCCCGGTGAACACCCGGTGGAAGGTCCGCGAGGTACTGGACGCGGCGTGGGAGTACGCGGAGAAGTCCGGGCGCCGGGTCTCCATCGAGTACGCGCTGATCAGGGACATCAACGACCAGGCCTGGCGCGGCGACCTGCTCGGCCGGCTGCTGAAGGGCAAGAGGGTCCATGTCAACCTGATTCCGCTGAACCCGACCCCGGGATCGAAGTGGACCGCCTCCCGTCCGGAGGACGAGAAGGCGTTCGTGGAGGCCATCGCGGCCCATGGGGTGCCGGTCACCGTCAGGGACACCCGTGGCCAGGAGATCGACGGGGCCTGCGGTCAGCTCGCCGCCGCCGAGCGCTGACCAGAGCGCCGCCCCGGGCCCTAAGGTCTGGGCGCCGAGGGGCTGTGCCTTGAGGTCTGGCTGTGGGGCGGCCTGGGCTCTGAGGTCGGCGCCGATCACCGGGCCGAGGGTGCCGACCGCCGGGCCGAGGGCGTCGATGCCCGGGCCTGGGGGGCGGGCGTCGAGAGGCCGGGCGACCGGCCGGGAAACGGCCGGAAATCGCCCCGTTGTAGTCTGAGCTCGAACATCTGCATATTCCGACAGGGGAGCGCCACAGCGCTGAGAGTGCGGTGCCGTCAGACCGCAGACCCTCTGAACCTCGCCCAGGTCATTCTGGGTAGGAAGTTCGGTCGTTACTCGAGCTGTTGCGCCCTGCCCACCCGCCCGACGGGTGGGCAGGGCCGCGTCTCTTCCTGGACACCCCCAGGAGGAATCTCAGTGAGCACCACCAAGAAGATCGCGGTCGGCACGCTGGCCGCCGCGCTGGGCGTCACGACGCTCACCGCCTGCGGTGACGACTCCGGCACATCGGCCGGCGACGGCACGAAGCCGAAGACCGTCACCCTCGTCAGCCACGACTCCTTCAACGCTTCCGAGGCCGTCCTGAAGGAGTTCACCCGGCAGACCGGCTACACGGTCAAGGTCCTCAAGAGCGGCGACGCCGGTGAGGCCGTCAACAAGGCCGTCCTCACCAAGGGCGCCCCGCAGGGCGACGTCTTCTTCGGCGTCGACAACACCCTGCTGTCCCGCGCCCTCGACAACGACCTGTTCCAGCCGTACGAGGCGAAGGGCCTCGACCGGATCCCGGACGCGGTCCGGCTCGACAAGGACAAGCACCGCGTCACGCCCGTCGACTCCGGCGACATCTGCGTCAACTACGACAAGAAGTACTTCGCCGACAAGAAGCTCGCGCCGCCGCAGACCTTCGACGACCTGGCGAAGCCCGCCTACAAGGACCTCCTCGTCGTGGAGAACCCCGAGCGGTCCTCGCCCGGACTCGGCTTCCTGCTCGGCACGGCCGCCGCCTACGGGGACACCGGCTGGCAGGACTACTGGAAGAAGCTGAAGGCCAACGGCGTGAAGGTGGTCGACAGCTGGGAGATCGCCTACAACCAGGAGTTCTCCGGCTCCGCCGGCGGCAAGCAGGCCAAGGCGGACCGGCCGCTCGTCGTGTCGTACGCCTCCAGCCCGCCGGTCGAGGTGCTGTACGCCGACCCGCAGCCGAGCGAGGCGCCCACCGGCGTGTCCACCGGCACCTGCTTCCGGCAGATCGAGTTCGCAGGGCTGCTGACCGGCGCGAAGAACGAGGCCGGCGGCAAGGCCCTGATCGACTTCCTGATCGGCAAGCGGTTCCAGGAGGACATGCCGCTGCAGATGTTCGTGAACCCGGTCGCCGACGACGCGAAGCTGCCCGCGCTGTTCACCCAGCACGGCGTGGTGGTCGACAAGCCGGAGACCGTCGCCCCTGACAAGATCGCCAAGAACCGGGACGAGTGGATCCAGACGTGGTCCTCGCTCGTCCTGAAGTGACGGACCCGCCGGCCGACGGCCGGCCCGCCCGAGGCGGGACCGCCAGGGGCGGGACGGCCAGGGGCGGGACGGCCAGGGGCGGGCTGGTCAGGGGCGGGCTCCTGCTCCTGCCCCTGGCCTTCTTCGCCCTGTTCTTCGCCTACCCGGTCGCCGCGATCGTCGGCCGGGGGCTGAAGGCCGACGGGGTGTGGAAGTTCGGCCGGCTCGGGCAGGTCCTGAGCCGGCCGGACATCCTCGACGTCCTGTGGTTCACCACCTGGCAGGCACTCGCCTCCACCGCGCTCACCCTGCTCGTCGCGCTGCCCGGCGCGTACGTCTTCGCCCGGTTCGACTTCCCCGGCAAGCAGCTGCTGCGGGCCGTGGTGACCGTGCCGTTCGTCCTGCCGACGGTCGTCGTCGGCACGGCGTTCCTGGCGGTCGTCGGCCGAGGGGGGCTGCTGGACGACCTGTGGGGCGTACGGCTCGACACGACCGTATGGGCGATCCTCCTCGCGCACGTCTTCTTCAACTACGCCGTCGTCGTCCGGACGGTCGGCGGCCTGTGGGCCCAGCTCGACCCCCGGCAGGAGGAGGCCGCCCGGGTCCTCGGGGCGTCCCGGCTCGGCGCCTGGCGGCGGGTGACACTGCCGGCGCTCGCACCCGCCGTCGCCGCCGCCGCGCTGATGGTGTTCCTGTTCACGTACACCTCGTTCGGTGTCGTGCTGATCCTCGGCGGGCCCGGCTACCGGACCCTGGAGGCGGAGATCTACCGGCAGACCGCGCAGCTGCTGGACCTGCCGACGGCCGCCGTGCTCACGCTCGTGCAGTTCGCCGCGGTCGGCGGCATCCTCGCGGTGCACGCCTGGACGGTACGGCGCCGGGAGGCCGCGCTGCGGCTGGTCGACCCGGCGCGGACCGCCCGCCGGCCGCGCGGAGCCGGACAGTGGGCCCTGCTCGGCGGCGTCCTCGTCTCGGTCGCCGTGCTGCTGCTCCTGCCGCTCGGGGTGCTGGTCGCCCGGTCGCTGGACGCCTCCGGCGGGCTCGGGTACTACCGGGCGCTGCGGTCGGCCGGCTCCGGCGGCGGCACCTTCCTGGTGCCGCCGATGGAGGCGGTCTGGAACTCCCTCCAGTACGCGCTGGCCGCCACCGCGATCGCCGTGGTCGTCGGGGGGCTCGCCGCCGCCGCGCTGACCCGGCGGGCGGGCCGGCTGGTGCGCGGCTTCGACGCGCTGCTGATGCTGCCGCTCGGCGTGTCCGCCGTGACCGTCGGTTTCGGTTTCCTGATCGCGCTGGACGAGCCGCCGCTGGACCTGCGCACCTCGTGGATCCTGGTGCCGCTCGCCCAGGCCCTGGTCGGGGTGCCCTTCGTCGTACGGACCATGCTGCCCGTCCTGCGGGCCGTGGACCCGAGGCTGCGCGAGGCGGCCGCCGTACTCGGCGCGTCACCGCTGCGGGCCTGGCGGGAGGTGGACCTGCCGATGGTGCGGCGGGCGCTGCTGGTCGCCGCCGGGTTCGCGTTCGCCGTGTCGCTGGGCGAGTTCGGGGCGACCGTGTTCATCGCCCGCGCCGACAGCCCGACCCTGCCGGTGGCCGTGGCACGGCTGCTCGGCCGGCCCGGCGAGCTCAACTACGGGCAGGCCATGGCGCTGTCCACCATCCTCATGGTGGTCTGCGCGGTGGCGCTGCTGCTGCTCGAACGTGTTCGTACCGATCGCTCGGGAGAGTTCTAGACATGCTGGCGCTGGAAGGCGTGACCGTACGCTTCGGGGCCCGGGACACGGCGCGGACCGCCCTCGACGCGGTGGACCTGACGGTCGCCGACCACGAGATCGTGTGCGTGCTCGGGCCGAGCGGCAGCGGGAAGTCGACGCTGCTGCGGGTCGTCGCCGGGCTCCAGCACGCCGACGCGGGCCGGGTGCTGCTCGCGGGCGCCGACCAGGCGGGCGTGCCCGTGCACCGGCGGGGCGTCGGCCTGATGTTCCAGGACCACCAGCTGTTCCCGCAGCGCGATGTGGGCGGCAACGTCGCGTTCGGGCTGCGGATGCACGGCGCGTCGCGGGCCGAGCGGGCCGCGCGGGTCGCCGAACTCCTCGACCTCGTCGGGCTGCCCGGCACGGAACGGCGCTCCGTCGCCGCCCTGTCCGGCGGTGAGCAGCAGCGCGTGGCGCTGGCCAGGGCGCTGGCCCCCCGGCCCCGGCTGCTGATGCTGGACGAGCCCCTCGGCCAGCTCGACCGGGGGCTGCGTGAGCGGATCGTGGTCGAGCTGCGCGGACTGTTCGGGCGGCTGGGCACGACCGTGCTGGCCGTCACCCATGACCAGGGGGAGGCGTTCGCCCTCGCCGACCGGGTCGTGGTGATGCGCGACGGCCGGATCGCCCAGGTGGGCACGCCCACCGAGGTGTGGGAGCGGCCCGCGTCCGAGTTCGTGGCCCGGTTCCTGGGCTTCGACAACGTGGTGGCGGCGCGGGTGGGCGGCGAGGCGGCCGACACGGTGTGGGGCAGGGTGCCGGTGCCCGCCGGTACGCCGCAGTGCGAGACGCGGCTGCTGGTGCGGCCCGCCGGGGTGCTGCTCGGCGATCCGGCGGACGGGCTGCGCTGCACCGTGGAGGCGCGGACGTTCCGGGGCCATCACGTCGCCGTGCGGTTGCGGCCGTCCGGCGGGGACGCGCCGCCGCTGGAGGCGGAGTGCGGCCTGCGCGACGCGCCGGAGCCGGGCGCGGCGGTCGGGGTGACGTTCGCCCCGGACGAGGTCGTCGTCCTGGACGCCGCCTGACGCCGCGCGGGCCGCGAACGCGGCGGGTACGGCACCCCTGGCGCGGCGGGCCGGGCGGCCCCGTAACGCGGCGGGCAGTGCGCCCCCGGAACGCGCGGGCCGGGCGGCCCCGTAACCCGGCGTCCCAGGGGACGGCACGGCTCCGCCGGGTGGGCGGAGCCGGGTGCTCAGCCGACGGCGGCGGGCGCGCGTTCCGGTTCGGCTCCGGCCCCGTCGTCGGCGCCCGGTGCCGCCGGCCCGCCGTGGCCTTCCGGCGCGCCGAACCAGGCGACGGCCACCGCGCCCGCCACGGCGAGGACGAAGCCGAGCACGGCGAGCCAGCCCAGACCGGCGCGGGCCGCGTCGCCGAGCCACAGCACGCCGATCGCGCCGGGCAGCACCGTCTCACCGACGACGAGCGCGGCCGTGGCGCCGTTCACGGAGCCGATCTGGAGCGCGACGGTGTGCAGGTACATACCGCCGAACCCGGCGACGAGGATCGCGTACAGGGCCGGGTCGGTGAGCAGCGTGAAGGGGTCGAACGGATCGATGCCGCCCAGGATGCGCACGCCGACGCCGAGCGCGCCGAAGCCCAGTCCGGACAGCAGACCGGCGAGGATCGCGGCCCGTGCGCCCAGCAGCCGTACGACCACGGTGCCGCCGACGATCAGCAGCAGCGAGATCGCCAGCAGCCACCAGTGGGTGCTGATCGGGGTGTGTCCGCTGCCCTCGGGCCCTGCCGCCGTGGCCAGGAGCACCAGCGCCGAGCAGACGACGCCGATCGACGTCCATTCGGCGCGGGTCAGCCGGATGCCGAGCATCTTGACGCTCAGCACGGCGGTGATCACCAGGTTCGCGCTGATCACCGTCTGGGACAGGAACAGCGGCAGCATCCTGGCGGCCAGCGCGCCGAGTCCGAAGCCGATGAAGTCGAGGATCGTGCCGACGATGAACTCCCAGGTCATCGCGGCCTTCGCGGTGGACGACAGGGACGGGCCGCCGTGCTGGGTGACCCCGGGAGCGGCGGTGGGACCGGTGCCGGAGCCCGCTCGCGCTCTCGCCGCCGCGGCCTCCTGACGCGCGGACCTGCGCGAGCCCACGGCTTGCAGGACCGAGCCCGTGCCGTAGCAGATCGAGGCCGCGATGGCCGTCAACAGTCCTATGAGCACACCGGGCTCCGTTCCGAGATGGTCTGTACCGTCTGCCAGACGTCGGTTCGGTGCCGAAAGTTGCTTCTGTCTGTTTCGCTACGTGGCCGACGCGAGCCGCAGCAGCTCCTCCGCCGCTTCCTCCACCGTGTCGACCAGCGCGATCCGCGGCGCCATCGAGCGGCCCTCGGCCAGCGCCCGCAGCAGCGGCCACGCGGGCAGGTGCTCGGTCCAGTGCGTACGGTTCACCAGGACCATCGGGGTCGGTTCGCCCCGCGACTCGTAGTAGTTGGGCGTCGCGTTGTCGAAGATCTCCTGCACCGTGCCGGCCGCGCCCGGCAGATAGACCACACCGGCCGTGCAGCGCGCGAGGAGGCCGTCCTCGCGGGTGGCGTTGGCGAAGTACTTGGCGATGTGCTCGGCGAACGCGTTCGGCGGCTCGTGCCCGTAGAACCAGGTCGGGATGCCGATCGAGTCGCCGCCGCGCGGCCAGCGCGCCCGCACCTCGAACGCCACGCGGGCCCAGGCGCCGATCGACGGCGCGTACGACGGCTCCTTGCCGAGCAGCAGCAGCGCGTCGTCCAGCATCCCGTCGGGGTGCGGCGCGGCGTACGCGCCCAGGTTCGCGGCCTCCATCGCGCCGGGACCTCCACCGGTGGCAACCGTCAGCCCGGCGCGGCTCAGCGTGCGGCCGAGCCGGGCGGCGCCGGCGTACGCGTCGGTGCCCCGAGCCATGGCGTGGCCCCCCATGACACCGACGACCCGGGCACCGGCGAGCCGCTCGTCCAGCGCGTCGGAGACGGAGTCGTCGTGGACGGCGCGCAGCATCGACGCGAAGACGTCGCCGTCCGCCAGGGTCCGCTGGAACCACTCGTACGTCAGGGCGTCCGGCGTGGCCCCGTACCCGTGCTCGGCCAGGGCCGTGAACAGTTCGTCGGGGGAGTAGAGCAGCCCCCGGTACGGGTCGAACGGCAGATCCGGTACGGGCGGGAACACGAGCGCCCCCTCGCCCCGTACCTTCGTCGCCGCGTCCGGCAGCATGGGGCAGCCGAGGAACACGGCTCCCGTGGTGTCGACGGACAGCAGGGCGAACGTACGGTCCGTCAGATCGACGGACTGGACGCGGTGTCCGACGAGGCTGCCGCGCGCGACGACCGCGTCGAACTCCTCCAGCGTCTCGATCTCTCGGTCGTGGCCGTGCGGGTGTCCATGCCGGTGAAGGTGCGCCATGCGGCCACGATAGGCCCTGCCCGGCGGCGAGTTGCCCCCTGCCCCCGAGGTGGCGGGGGCGCCCGGGTCAGTACCGCAGCGGCAGCGCCGCCAGCAGCGCCACGGCCCACGTCAACGGTCCGAAGACGGTCAGCAGGAGCCCGGCGCGCAGGGCGGCGGCCGTACGCAGCATCGACGCGGGGGCGCCGAGCCGGATCAGCGCGGCCGTCGTCCCGGCCCGGCACTGGCGGGTCTCCAGCGCGGCGGTGAGGAGCGTGGCCAGGGTGCAGGCCATCACCAGGCCCGCGCCGAGACCGGTCAGCGGCCCGAGCGGGCGCCCGCCCGCCCCGTGCAGGACGGTCGCCGTGATCGTGGCCGACCCCACCGCGCACACCACGCCCAGGGGCCGCCCGATCCGGTGCGCCTCCTCCATCAGGGCGCGCCCCGCGAGCAGCCGGGTCGGTCCGGGCCGCAGCGCCTGGAGCAGTCGGCCGCACAGGTGGGCGAGGCCCGGCCCCGCGACGGCGAGCCCCACCGCGGTGAGCAGCCAGCCGGCGAGGACCCCGACCGGCCCGCCGTCGAGCCCGCCAGGCAGCAGCGGCGGCGCCGTACCGGTCGTGCCGAGGGCCGCGTACGTCTCGACGGCGAGCCCGACCGCCATCAGCGCCACACCCCAGGCCAGCCCGGCCGGTTCGGGCGCCGGGTCGAAGGGGTCCTTGGCCTCCTCGCCCGCCGCCTGGCCGCGTCGCGGGCGCAGCGTCAGACCGGTGGCGGCGGACGCGGCGACCGGGACGACGGCGAGGAGCGTCAGCGCGGCCGGCAGGGGCAGCGGCGCGCCCGCGTCGAGCAGCTCGGCCGCGGCCCCGTCGAACGGCAGGCCCGTGAGGTCGCCCCGCAGGTGCAGGTAGAACAGGAGCGCCAGGGCGGAGCCGAGGGCGCAGGACACCGCGGTGGACGTGGCCGCGATCGCGGCGAGCCGTACCGGACCGAGGCCCAGGGACGACAGTCCGGGCCGGGGCCGGGTGCCCGGGTCCGTACGGGCCACCGCGACCGCCAGATGGACCGTCGCGGCCAGCGGCAGGACGCACCACAGGAGCCGTGGCACGGACGCGGACGGTTCGCCGGGGTTCGCGACGGCGTGGCCCAGCGTGTACAGGAGCAGGAAGCCGACCCCGGCCGACGCGGCGGTCACCAGCAGCCGGCGTGCCAGGACGACCGCGTGGCCGCCGCGGGCTAGACGGAGAGCGAGCACGCGTCGCGGCCCTCCGCTGCGTCGAGCTGTACGGGGTTGGCGCGCCGCCCGTCGACGAGCGTGACCGCGCGGTCGGCGAGGGCGGCGACGTCCGCGTCATGGGTGGCGAGGACGACGGTGATGCGGTGGGAGCGCGCGGCGGCGGTCAGGGTGCGCAGGACCTGGGAGCGGTCGGCGCTGTGCAGGACCGCCGTCGGCTCGTCCGCGAAGAGGACGGCGGGCATGGCGACGAGGGCCCGCGCGACGGCGGTGCGCTGGCGCTGCGACTGGAGCAGGGCGTGCGGCCGCTTCATGGCACAGGCGCCGATGTCGAGGCGCTCCAGCCACTCCAGGGCGGTCTCCTTGGCCGCGCGGTGGGGGAGGCCGCGCAGCAGCAGCGGGAGGGCGGCGTTCTCCCAGGTCTTGAGTTCGGGGACCAGGGTGGGTCGCGGGTCGATCCAGCCGAAGCGGTCGCGGCGCAGCCGCTCGCGCTGGAGCGGGGTCATGGTGTGGACGGGGGCGCTGTTGAACCAGACCTCGCCCTGGTCGGGGACGACCTGGCCGGACAGACAGCGCAGGAGGGTCGTCTTCCCGCAGCCGCGCGGTCCGTGCACGGCGAGGATCTCGCCCTCGCGTACGCCGAGGGAGACTCCGCTCAGCGCGGGCGAGCCGCTCAGCGTGTGGTGCAGGGAGCGCGCCCACAGGACGTCGTTGTCGGGCGGGGCCACCATGTCAGTCACACCTCAGATCCGCTCGGAGCCGTCGATTTCCCCCCGAAACGGTGGGAACGTAACACGTGGCTCATCGGGGCCCAACGGTGTGGCACGGCATCCGGAAACGCCCGTGGCCCGGATGCACCCGTGTGGGTGAAGCCGGGCCACGGTCGGCCGACGACGGGCGGTCGGGGGAACCGCCCGGGGGAGCCCCGCGAGGGGCGCCCGTGCGATCAGAGCTTGGTCCAGGCCTCGGTGAGGGTGGCCCGGAGGATCTGCTCGATCTCGTCGAACGTCGACTGGTCGGAGACCAGCGGCGGGGCGAGCTGGACGACCGGGTCGCCACGGTCGTCGGCGCGGCAGTACAGGCCGTTGTCGAACAGCGCCTTGGAGAGGAAGCCGTACAGGACGCGCTCCGTCTCCTCGTCGTCGAACGACTCCTTGGTGACCTTGTCCTTGACCAGCTCGATGCCGTAGAAGAACCCGTTGCCGCGCACGTCGCCGACGATCGGCAGGTCGTGCAGCTTCTCCAGGGTCGACCGGAACGCGCCCTCGTTGTCCAGCACGTGCTGGTTGAGGTTCTCGCGCTCGAAGATGTCGAGGTTGGCGAGGCCGACGGCCGCGGAGACCGGGTGGCCGCCGAAGGTGTAGCCGTGCAGGAAGGTGTTGTCACCCTTGTAGAACGGCTCGGCGAGGCGGTCGGAGATGATGCACGCGCCGATCGGGGAGTAGCCCGACGTCATGCCCTTGGCGCAGGTGATCATGTCCGGCACGTAGTCGAACTTGTCACAGGCGAACATCGTGCCGAGGCGGCCGAAGGCGCAGATGACCTCGTCCGAGACGAGCAGCACGTCGTACTTGTCGCAGATCTCGCGGACCCGCTGGAAGTACCCGGGCGGCGGCGGGAAGCAGCCGCCGGCGTTCTGCACCGGCTCCAGGAACACCGCGGCGACGGTGTCGGGGCCCTCGAAGAGGATCTGCTGCTCGATCTGGTCGGCGGCCCAGCGGCCGTACGCCTCGGGGTCGTCGCCGTGGATCGGGGCGCGGTAGATGTTGGTGTTCGGCACCTTGTGCGCGCCGGGGACCAGCGGCTCGAAGGGGGCCTTGAGGCCCGGCAGGCCGGTGATCGACAGGGCGCCCTGCGGGGTGCCGTGGTAGGCGACCGCGCGGGAGATGACCTTGTACTTGGTCGGCTTGCCGACCAGCTTGAAGTACTGCTTCGCCAGCTTCCAGGCGGTCTCGACCGCCTCTCCGCCACCGGTGGTGAAGAAGACCTTGTTCAGGTCGCCGGGGGCGTGGTGGGCGAGGCGCTCGGCCAGCTCGACGGCCTTCGGGTGGGCGTAGGACCACACCGGGAAGAAGGCGAGCTCCTGGGCCTGCTTGTAGGCGGTCTCGGCGAGCTCGGTGCGCCCGTGGCCCGCCTGGACCACGAAGAGCCCGGCGAGACCGTCGAGGTAGCGCCTGCCCTTGTCGTCGTAGATGTAGGTTCCCTCGCCGCGGACGATGGTCGGGACGGGGCTGTTCTCGTACGACGACATGCGGGTGAAGTGCATCCACAGGTGGTCGTAGGCGGTCTTTGACAGGTCGCTGCGGGAGTTGCTCACGGCTATCGGGTTCCCCACATGTAGGTCTGCTTCTTGAGCTTGAGGTAGACGAAGCTCTCGGTGGAGCGAACGCCGGGGAGGGTCCGGATGCGCTTGTTGATCACATCCAGCAGGTGGTCGTCGTCCTCGCAGACGATCTCCACCATCAGGTCGAAGGAGCCCGCGGTCATCACCACGTACTCGCATTCGGCCATGGCCGTCACCGCGTCCGCCACCTGCTCCACGTCGCCCTCGACGTTGATGCCGACCATCGCCTGCCGACGGAAGCCCACGGTGAGCGGGTCGGTCACGGCGACGATCTGCATCACGCCCTGGTCGAGGAGTTTCTGGACGCGCTGCCGTACGGCCGCTTCCGAGAGGCCGACGGCCTTTCCGATGGCGGCGTAGGGACGGCGTCCGTCCTCCTGGAGCTGTTCGATGATCGCCAGGGACACGGCATCGATCGCGGGGGACGATCCGTTGCCGGGCCTGGAGTCTGCGCTTCGGCTGGCCACAACCTCACTGTGCACCGAGACTCGTCGGTCTCGCAACCCCAGATCGATGAAATTCGTTGTTCTGAGGTCTGGATCTCACTGAATCCGAAGTTATGGAGCGTCGGGCCTGTTGAAAGCGTCGCCTCAGCGATTAGGGTAGGTGTCTCATCCACCGGACACCGATCCTGGGAAGCAGGGCCGGCACCGAGTCGGATACAGAGATCGTCAGGAATCGACAGGAGGGGTGGCTTGTGACCACCGAACTGCGTCGTCTGCGCAACTACATCAACGGCGAGTTCCGCGATGCCGCCGACGGCAGGACCATCGACGTCGTCAACCCGGTCACCGGTGACGTGTACGCCACTTCTCCGCTCTCCGGGCAGGCCGACGTGGACGCCGCCATGGAGGCCGCGGCCGCCGCCTTCCCGGCCTGGCGGGACACCACCCCCAGTGAGCGGCAGAAGGCCCTGCTGAGGATCGCCGACGCGTTCGAGGAGCGCGCCGAGGACCTCATCGCCGCGGAGTGCGAGAACACCGGCAAGCCGATCGGCCTCACGCGAAGTGAGGAGATCCCGCCGATGGTGGACCAGATCCGCTTCTTCGCCGGCGCGGCCCGGCTGCTCGAGGGCCGCTCGGCCGGCGAGTACATGGAGGGCATGACCTCGATCGTCCGCCGCGAGCCGGTCGGCGTCTGCGCGCAGGTCGCGCCGTGGAACTACCCGATGATGATGGCCGTGTGGAAGTTCGCGCCGGCCATCGCCGCGGGCAACACCGTCGTGCTCAAGCCGTCCGACACGACACCCGCGTCCACCGTGCTGATCGCCGAGATCATCGGCTCCATCCTGCCCAAGGGCGTCTTCAACGTCCTGTGCGGCGACCGCGAGACCGGCCGGGCCATGGTCGAGCACCCGACGCCCGCGATGGCCTCCATCACCGGCTCCGTACGCGCCGGCATGCAGGTCGCCGAGTCCGCCGCCAAGGACGTCAAGCGCGTCCACCTGGAGCTGGGCGGCAAGGCCCCGGTCGTCGTCTTCGAGGACACCGACATCGCCAAGGCCGTCGAGGACATCTCCGTGGCCGGCTTCTTCAACGCCGGCCAGGACTGCACCGCCGCGACCCGGGTGCTCGTCCAGGAGTCCGTCCACGACGAGTTCGTCGCCGCGCTCGCCAAGGCGGCCGCCGACACCAAGACCGGCGCCCCGGACGACGAGGACGCCCTGTACGGCCCGCTGAACAACGCCAACCAGCTGGCGCAGGTCAGCGGCTTCATCGACCGGCTGCCCGCGCACGCCAAGGTCGAGGCCGGCGGCCACCGCGTCGGCGACAAGGGCTACTTCTACGCCCCGACCGTCGTCTCCGGCCTCAACCAGGACGACGAGATCGTCCAGAACGAGGTCTTCGGCCCCGTCATCACCGTCCAGTCGTTCCGCGACGAGGAGCAGGCGCTGGAGTACGCCAACGGCGTCGAGTACGCGCTCGCGTCGTCCGTGTGGACCAAGGACCACGCCCGCGCCATGCGGATGTCCCGGTCGCTGGACTTCGGCTGCGTGTGGATCAACACCCACATCCCGCTCGTCGCGGAGATGCCGCACGGCGGCTACAAGAAGTCCGGCTACGGCAAGGACCTGTCGGCCTACGGCTTCGAGGACTACACCCGCATCAAGCACGTGATGACGTCCCTCGGCTGACGGACGATCCGTGCGTGACGGCACGCCGTGAACGACGGAAGGGCGGGCCGGGAGACACTCCCGGCCCGCCCGCCCGTCTCGCCGGGCCGCGCCGCGCCGCGCCCTGCGCGGCAGAACGCGCGCATGAGCACCACGCGCGCACGAGCTGAACGCGCGTACGAGCACTACGCGCGTACGAGCACTACGCGCGTACGAGCACAACGTGCGGACGAACGAACCACGCGCGTACGAGCACAATGCGTCTATGACACGGAACACCGACCTCGCCGTCGCCTACGGCCTGTTGGCCGCCTGGGCCCTGCACGACGCGGAGGAGGTGGCCTTCGGGCCACGCTGGCTCCGCGACCACCTGCCGGAGCTGCGCGAGCGGTTCCCCGGTGTCCCCGAGCGGATATGGCGGGCCGCCGAGGCCGTGGACCAGCGGGAGTTCACCGTCGCCGTGGGCCTCATGGGCGGGATCGTCGCCGCCGCATCCGTCGCCGGGCACCGCACCGGCGGGCGGTCCGGCTTCTACCAGGCCGCGCTGACCGGATTCGGGCTGCACGGGCTCGTCCACCTCGCCCAGGCCGCCGCCGTACGCGGCTACACGCCCGGCTCCGTGACCTCGCCGCTGCTCGTCGTCCCGTTCACGCTGTGGGCGCGCGGCCGGCTGCGCCGCGCAGGGGTGCTGCGACCCGCCCGTACGCGCGACGCCGTGACCGGACTGGCCATGGCGGCAGGCGCCACCATCCTCTCGCACGCCGTCGCGCGAAGGGTCACCGGGGCCCGGTGAAGGGCCGGTAAACCCCGGCGTACGCTGCGGACATGACCGAGGCAAGCGCCCTACTACGGCGCATTCGCGTGTGGTTGGTGTTCTTCATCGTGTGCCTGGTGCTGAGCGGGGCGACCGCCTTCCCGCTCGTCACCGAACTGCGCCTGACCGAGGAGGCGCTGACCGGCTGGGCGGCGCCCGTCGCGGACACCTTCCCCGGCCTGCTGGAGTGGATCCAGCGGGTCAGGGAGGGCCTCGGCACCGCCGACTCCCGGTACCCGTTCCTCCTCTACGGCACGGACTGGCTCGCCTTCGCGCACCTGGTGATCGCCGTCGCCTTCTACGGCCCCTACCGCGACCCCGTCCGCAACATATGGGTGATCGACTTCGGTGTGATCGCCTGCGCCGGGATCATCCCCCTCGCGCTGATCTGCGGTCCGATCCGTGGCATCCCGTTCTGGTGGACCGTGATCGACATGTCGTTCGGGGTCTTCGGCGTCGTACCGCTGCTCCTCGTCCGTCGGCTCATCAAGCGCCTGGAGGCGCTGACGGCACCCGTCGGCACGGTGCCGCGAACGCTGCTCGTGTGACCCGCTCGTGCACTGCGGCGATGTACCGCTGCTGGGGGTGTCGGTAAGCCCGGCGGTCGCGGTCATGGTGGTGGTCGTCGTCGCGGACGTGGAGGCACGTCGGACGGAGATCAGCGGCGGCGGGAGCGCGGCACCGATCGCGCGGGCGATGCTCGCGGAGGGGCTATGGCTGGAAAGGCGGGGCGGGGCGTCCACAGGGGAAAGGCAGGAGCCCCGACCGATGTCCCGGTCGGGGCTCCTGTTGGGTGCTCCGCTGTGGCCGGCCCGGCCGCAATCCTCGTGTCTGATCATGCGGATGGCGACCTTCACGGTACGTGTGAGGGCCCTGCCGGAGACCGTCTCCGGCAGGGCCCTCACCCATCGCTATTCAGGTGTCGCGGCGTGCGCGACTACGCGGCAGGCCATCGCTGCAGTGCTGTGACGATCTCTTCGAGGCGGGCCTCGAAGTCCGCGGAGGCCATATCACCGCGGCCGTAGAACTCCCAGAGTTCCACGAGTTCGTCGACGAGCTCGCCTTGACGGATAAGAAGCTCCGCCAGCTCGAGCCCGGGGGTCGACGCCTTGCCACCGGCGAGCATCCAAAGGGTCGCGGCGGCGTCGGCGGAGATACCCCTTCCGGCGATCTCCACCGCCCGCCACGTCACTCTGCTGTCACCGGCGATCTGCAACAGCACATCGAGTGCCTCGGAGTTCCTTGCAGTCATGTGCCTCTCTCACCTTCTCCTGCCGCCGCTACCGCCGAGCAGTCTGGTCGCCCACGGGATCGCGGCTCTGCCTTCGGAGAGGTTCGGTTCACCTGCGTTCAAGACCCGCATGCAGTAGTTGAGACAGTTGTTGCTCAACTCGGTGTACTGACGCCAAGAACCTTGATTGTTCCGCTGGAAATCCAGCGCGGCCCGTTCGTCCGGGATTTCGAACGTATGGGTCATGATTCCAGGGTCACCACCGTAGGGGCCGACGACGGCTACGCCGTCATGCGACATGAGGTGGTGGGAGCCAGGTCGTTTGTGTCTGTCACTTCGACGCTGAAGTGGTTGCCTCCCGCCGTGGTAGTGCAGCGTGGCGAGACCGGCGACCGGGCAGGACTCACCGTCGTTGTGGGACAGAAGCGCTACGTCTGCCGCCAACGCGTAGTACGTGTGCGTGTTGCCGACGGTGAGGTTGTGGACGGAGGCCGCCTGGGCGGTCCAGCGCTTGGGGCGGCGATCTGGAGGCCGGACGGAGCCGGCGGCCTGATCCGGGTGCCGACTGCCGCGGTCGCGGTGGTCATCGAGGACGGCGAGGCACGTCGGACGGAATCAGCGGTGGCAAGGAGCCCGGCACCGATCGTGCGGGCGATGACGGTGGAGGCGCTGCGGCTGTAAGGCGGGGCGTTCGTAGGGGAAAGGCAGGAGCCCCGACTGATGTAACAGTCGGGGCTCCTGTGGGCGCTCCAGTGTGCCCGGCCCGGCATGACCGGGCCGGGCCGCACTGCTAGTGGCTGTCGAGCCAGCGGCGTGCCGCCGGACTCAGCGGCGGTTCGTCAGGCTCGTCCATCGCTCCCTTCGCCACCCATTCGGCGAACCGTCGGAGGACCTGTGAACGATGCGGCGTCGGCAGCACGGAGGTGCTGATGTCGTGCTCCCACGTCGTCGCGAAGCACAGCACGTTGCCGTCGAGCGAGAGCATGCTGAACTCGGGTCGGCAGGGCGCGCTGCCGAGCAGCCCGGCAGCACCCTTCCCCATGATGTCCCACTCACTCTGCAGCTCGACGCAGAACCACCGCGAGGGGCTGTTCTCGTCGGGGCTGAGTGCGAGCAGGAACCTGCGGTCGGTCTCGGAGAAGAGCCCACCTTCGACCGACAGCCGGTACCAGTCGGCGTTCGCCTTCTCGTGCAGGAGCGGGTCGTGGATGTCTAGCATCGCCTCGACGCGGCCTTCCTCAGCTGGGCAGCTCGCCGCCTGGCCGGCGACGAGGGGCGGGATGAGCCCTTCGGGCTCATTCCATACGTCCACGATCAGCAGACCCGCTGCTGCGAGAGATTTCATGAGTGTGCGTTCAACCAACTCTGCGGTGGTGCGTTATGTCTGCCAGGAAGACGCCCGGCGTATCCGTACTCGTGGATCTGATTGTAGTTGTGCCCCAGTACGTACCCGACTACGCCGTCCGCGCGGACGAGCACACGGGTCAGGGTGTTGTTCGCGTTCGTGCTCCGGCCGTTGCCGACGCCGGTGTAGATGGTCGCGCCGTACCACGGGTGGTTGGTGTTGTGGGTGCCGTTGGGCCTGCGGGCATCGAACCAGTCGAGGCCGTTGTGGTTGGTCCGCTGGCTGATCGAGCCGTCCTCCACACCGTTGACGGTGTGGTGGACTTCCTTCGGAATCTCCGACCAGTTGGCCGCGTTCTTGTCCTGTCGCGCCTTGGTGAGCTCAGGCGAGTACGGGTCGCGCTCCGGAGGACCCTCTCCGCCCGTCGGGCAGGTCTCGTTATGGTTCAGGAGCGAGGTGCCCGCAGCCATCACGTAGTACGTGTGGATGTCGGAGACCGTCAGATTGTGAACGGTCGCCGCCTGGGCGGTCCAGCGCTGAATCGCGGTGATCTGGACCCGGGTGCCCGCGCTGGTCTGGAGCCACTGGCCCGATGCCAGCTCGGTGGCCTTCAGCCAGGCACGGAGTTCGGGGACCCAGAACGGGTGACCCTCGGTCGCGGTGACCTGGGCCGTCTTCGCGCCGGCCGTGCCGTCGATATCGACGGTGATCTTGACGAGGTGCTTGAGGCCCTGGCCCTTGATCTCGGCCGTGACCGTCTCGGTCCGGGTCTCACCGGACACGGGGTCGGTCGCGAGGACCTTGTCGCCGGTCCTGACCTTCTCGATCGGCTTGGTGGAGCCGTCCGCCATCAACACCTTCGTGCCGGGCACGAAGCTGTTGCAGCCCGCCTTGCCTGAACCACCGCCACCGCTGGAGCCACCCGCGCTGCGGGAGGAACCACCGGAGCTGCCGCCCGGCTTGGACGTACTGGGCTTGGTGGTGCTGCCTCCGCCCTGGGAGGAGGACTTCGGTGCGGCCTTGGCCTGGGACTGCTTCTGAACCGGGTTACCGGTCTTCTTCTTTGCGGCCGCCGCCGCTTCGGCCTTCCGTTTGGCGGCCTCGGCTGCCTTCTTCTTGGCCCGTTGCGCGGCCTCCTTCTTGGCCTTCTCGATCGCGGCCTTCTTGGCCTTCAAGGCCGCGGCCTCGGCGGCCTTGGCGGCCTTCAGGACCTTCTCGGCGGCAGCCTTCGCCTTCTTGAACGCCTGGATGGCGTCGATCGTGCGGTTGACCGCCTTCAGGACGGACGGGATCTTGCCCAGCTTGGCCCACGGGATCGCCCCGATGATCATGCTGCCGCAGGACCACATGTCACCGCCGAAGCAGGCCATGGCGTCGCTGAGACCGATGAAGTCGCTCAGGATGCTCCAGGCGGCAGCGAGGATCACCGAGGTCAGGGACTTGCCCATGGTGGCCTGTGCCTGCGCGACCTGCGCCGCGGACAGGCCCGCGCCGGCCAGGGCCGCCGCCTTCTCCGAGGCGGTCAGCGCGATGGCCAGACCGGTCGGGTCGGAGTGCGTGACCGGGTTGTTGTGGGCGTAGACGTACCCGTTGGCCTGCAGCGGGTCGTTCAGGTCCATCTGCGGGTCGGCGGACAGGAAACGTCCGACGACCGGGTCGTAGAACCGGGCACCCAGCAGTGTGTAGCCGGACCCGTCGTCCCGGGTCTTGCTGAGGAACCCGGTGTGGGCCTGCATGTTGACACCGACCGTGCCCGCACCGCGCTGGTTGCCGAACGGGTCCTGCTTGCGGATCCGCACCGCCATCGTGCCGCTCATGGCGACCTCGGCGTAGGTCGAGCCCTGGTGGTCACTGGTCAGGCCGACCAGGCTCTCCGGGCCCATGCCGTAGGCGTAGCGCATGACCGCACCACCGGGGGTGGTGTAGGTGCGCTGGGTGTTGACCAGGACACCGCCCTGCTGGACGGTGACCTCCGTGTCACCCAGGTGCAGGGTGGCCGTCTTGCCCTTGATGGTGAGCAGCTGCTCGCCGCCGGGGCCGTAGATGTGGCGGGTGTCGTTCTGCGGCGCCCACAGCTGCGCGGCGGAGGTGCCGTCGCAGGCCGCGAGGACGATCGGGGTGCCGCTGGCCGAGTTGCCACCCTGCACCGCCAGGCACAGGTTCGACGCGATGTGCGTGAGCTGACCGGCAGTGGTGCGCTTCAGCTCCTGCGCGGCGGTGCCGTTGCACTTCTGGAGCTGGAGCGCGGACCCGGCCGTGTTCGCGGCCGGCTGGACGCACCAGTCGTCGTACGCCGACAGGGTGCCCCGGTCGGGATTGGTCTGCGGAGCCGTCGGCGTGCCCGGGGTGGGCGTGAACTTCCAGCTCTGCGCCACGGAGGTGTTGCAGCTGTACAGCTGGATCGGCTGTGCGGCGGCCGCGAGCCCGCTCTTGAGGTCGAGGCATTTGTCGGCAAGACCCACATAGGGGGTCTTGCCGCCGGTCCCCGCGCCGGTGATCCGGTCGACCTTGCCGTCAGCCGTCCAGGACAGCGTCTGCTTGTCACCGTTCTGGACGGAGGTGATGGACTTGGTCTGGCCCGTGAGCTCGTACAGACGCTCGGCCTCGGCCTTGACCTGCGTACCCGTGGGGGTGGTGTAGGTCTTCGACACCTTGGTCAGCGTGTGCGGTTGGCTCTTGGCCGCGCCCACACCGTATGCGTACGTGGTGGTCGCGTCCTTGGCCGTGGCGCCGGTCAGGTCCTTTTCGACCAGCTTGGTGCGGTTGCCCAGCAGGTCGTACTCGTACTCCTGCCAGTAGCCCGAACTGTCCTTGCCGCCGGTGACGTTGAGCGTGCCATCGGTGTTCTTCGGACCGGTGCACTTCTCCTGGTCCTTGGAGGTCCAGGCCGACTTCAGCTGACCCAGCGGGTCGTACGTGAAGCACTGACGCTCCTCGATCCCGGTGGCGTGCTCACGGATGCCCGTGACGTTGCCGGCGGGGTCGTAGGCGTACTCGCGGTTGGAGACCATGTTGTTGCCGGGCAGCGGGGTCTGCTCGCGGTAGACCATCTGGTTCTGCAGCTCACCGGTGGACTCGTCGTACGAGTTCTGCGTCCACACGCGGTAGGGCTGCGCGCCCATGGTCGAGCGCAGGACCTGGCCGTACGGGGAGTAGACGGTCTCCGAGCCGTACCAGTCCTTGCCCGAGATCGAGAGCGGATTGCCGTCCTTGTTGTAACGGATGATCAGCTTCTCGGGGTCGAACCTACCGGCCTTCGGAAGGCTCGCCTCCTCCAGCATGCCGTTGTCGGAGAACTTGTAGTCGTACCGGTAATCCGCCGGCACGCCCCATGCGCTGGCTATCGAAGAGGGCAGCGACAGCGTCGTCGAGGTCGGCTGGTAGTCCGTCGTGTAGCCGTTGACCTTCTGCGTGTACGCCAGCCCGTCGGTGTAGCGGGTGGCGGAGGCGGGCATGCCCTTGCCGCCGGCGACGGTGTCGTACGAGAACCCGGCGAGAAGCGTGCCCGTGGAGCTGCTCAGGCGCTGCTCCTTGGGGCGGGACAGCTCGTCGTACCCGTTCCAGAGCGTGATGCCGCGTGCGTCGGTCGTGGTCAGGATCCGGTCACGGTGGTCGTACGTGGTCCGCGTGGTGCCCGTGTCGGGATCGGTCGCCGTCTCCATCCGGCCACGCTTGTCGAACGTCCACGACCACGGGTGGGTCGGGTCGGCCGAGCTGGTCGCCTTCGTCAGGTGACCGCGGTTGTCGTACTCGTAGCGCGTCGACGTGTGACCGTCGGGCGCCGCCGGGTTGATGGTGTCCGTGCGGACGGTGCGGCCCAGGGCGTCGGTGAAGACCCGGTAGGAGGAGTTGCCCTGCGGGTGGATCACCTTGGACCAGTCGGCGCCGTACTCGTAGCGGGTCGCCTTCTCCGGGACCTCCCGGGAGATGGCCTCGGTGGTCCCGGGGGCCATGACCTTGAGGACCGGCATCTCCTCGAGCACGCGGCCGAGGCCGTCGTACTTGTAGCGGGTGATGTTCGGAACCGTGGTGTCCGCGCGCGGGGTGAAGAGCTCCCCGCTGGGTGCGTCCTCGTTCAGGTAGGCGTTGTTGGTCTGGTAGACCTCGCCGGCCTTGTTGTAGAGCGTGTCGGTGATCAGACGGCCGCCGCCGTCCGCCTCCTCCTGCGTCTGGCGCTCACGGCCCAGACCGTCGTAGATGATGACGGCCTTCTCGATCCGGTCCTCGTAGCCACGCGAGTAGGTGGTGACGTACGGAGGCTTGCGGATCTTGCGGGTGGAGTCCTCCGGGTCGGTCTGCTCCGCCGGGATCACGTACTCGGCCTTGAAGTCCGGGATCGCACCCGTGGACTGGGTGCGGCCCGGGGCCCAGGCCTCGGTGAGACGGCCCAGCGCGTCGAACTTGGCCTCGCTCACGTGACCGTTGGCGTCGGTCGTCTTCAGCGCGACCGCTCGGCCCGGCTCCAGCTCCTGGACCTGCGTGTGCCCGAGGGGGTTGGTCTGGGTGATCTTGAACACCTGACCCGTGGGCGGGTCGAAGGTGATCGAGGACTCCCTGAGGTCCGGGTCGATCTGCTTGGTGACACGGCCGAGGGCGTCGAAGGCCACCCTACCGCCGGTCTGGAAGCCGGTGCCGGTGCCGTTCAGCGACCACGTCTCGGTGGCGAGACCGCGGCTCGTGTCGGCGATCGGGGTGCCGTACGCCGTGTTGTCGTACGCGGTCCGCGTCGCGGCACTGAGCGTGGTGAGGTCGGCCCAGTTGGCGTTCGCACACGGGGTGGGCGAGACGAGGACCTGCTTGGACAGACCGATGAGGTTCTTGCCCGTGTGGTGCAGGTACTCGAGCTTGGTGCAGGAGTCGTCACTGGTCTTGTCGGCGGCGGTGTCGCCGAACGACTCGACGTAGGTCGGCAGACCGTAGGTCGACTCGAACGTCGTCTTGGTGCGGACAGTCCGCAGCTTGCGGGTGTCGTCACCCGTGCCGGAGGACTTGGTGTACGCGATCTCCTCGGGCTCGGTGACGCGCCAGGCCTTCAGCGGGTCCAGGCCGTCGCCGCGGGCGCGGCTGGCGAGCTCCGTCGCCGCGGGGACGGTGAGGCTGCGGGTCAGCCAGTTGGTGTCCGCGTCGGAGGCGTTGGAGTAGCTGAACTCCTCGGCGATGCGGCCGGCGAACGCCTCGCGGTCGTAGACGGTCGCACCGTTGTGGGTGAGCGTGGCGCCCGTGATGTCCTTCATGGGGACGGTGTCGCCCATGCCGCGGTAGAAGCGGGTGACGGCCTTGGTCCTGGGACCGTCTACTCCCGGTGTGTCCTCGGCTGGCGTGGACCCCTCACCGCTGTCGGCGGTGGCCTTGCGCTCGCCCGTGATGACCGTGGTCTGCTCGAAGCCCGCGAAGGTCGAGTAGGTCCGGGTGGACTTCTTCGAGAACTCGGCTTCGGCGAGCTTCCAGCCGGCGTTCTTGTACTCGTACGACGTCAGGGTCGAGTACGAGCCGTCGATGTTCGGCAGCTCCTCGATCGACTCGACCACGTACTTGTGGAACCAGTCGATGTCCTCGATCTCGGAGTCGGGGTGCCAGAACTGCGGGTAGCAGAGCCGGCTGTTGGACTTCAGCGCCGCCGTCTCGGTCTTGCCCGGCAGACCCACGCCGGAGAGGCACTGGCCCTCGCGCGGCTTGTAGGTGACGACCGTCTCGCCGCCGTACTCGTTGATCACCCGCTCGATGCGCAGGCGGGAGAAACGGGGACGCGGGTCGTTGGCACCCCGCAGGACACGGTTCGGCATGTCCTCGGAGTTCGACTCGAACCGCACCGGGTTCAGCTTGACGAAGGCGTCCGTCGAGCCGTTGCGGGCGTAGCCGGTGCGCTGGATGGACTCCAGCCACAGCGCGGTGTTCACGCCGGTCTTGAGCACCGGGAAGCTCTGCTTGAGCTGGAACTCGTCGACGACCTGGCGCGCGCTGGTGTCGGTACGCCGCTGTGCGGAGGTGGTGATCTTGTCCAGGCGCTTGCGGGACCAGAAGGTCGGACCGGCGTTCCAGCACTTCCGCGTGTACGTCGCGGTGACCGCCTCGCAGCGCAGGTCCGCCGGGGTGTCATACCAGATGCGGTACTTGCCCGGATCCTTGTCCGCGAAGTTCGCGTCCGAGCAGGTCAGCGTACCCTCTGTGAAGCAGCGCTCCTCGACCTTGAAGCTGACGCGGGCCGGGGCCGTCGCGGAGAAGATGTTGCTCCTGCGCTGGCCGTAGTGGATGTGCGACAGGTAGCCGCCGCGGTCGTACTTGACCGGGCCCTTGAAGTAGAAGTTCTTCGCGTAGTAGTTCTGCTCCTTCTCCCACCACAGGGACATGGCGTTGCCGTGGATGTCCTCGATGTAGTCGAGGCTCCACCGCCAGCCCTGGGTGCAGGAGGAGGCCTTCCAGTCGGTGGTCGTCGGCCCCTTGTAGCAGTCCTCGTCGGGGTGGTTGCCGTACACCGGCACGGTCAGGACCGACTTGGTCTGCGGGTCGTCGTTGGCGGTGCCGTTGTCCGACCAGCCCGGGAGCTTGTTCAGACCGAAGTGGTACTTCGTGCCGTCCCTGGTGGTGACACGCCAGTACTCGCCCTGGTAGGCGCCGTTGCCGGTGGCCTCGCCGGTGACCCGCTCGATCTTCGAGCCGTCACCGTTGGCGGTGAACCACTTGCCCTTGGACGAGTCCCACACCAGCTCGGTCGTCATGCCGCCCAGGGAGAGGGTGGCGTTGTTCGAGCCCCAGCAGAGGTCAGCGGTCTTGTGGGTCGCGTTGTTCGCCCCGGCCTTCTTGGCGTCCTGGCGGCAGTTGACGTACGTCCGGGTGATCGAACCGGGGTTGTAGTCCCAGCCGTCACCGATCCAGGATGCCTGGTTGTTGGACGCCGAGGTGCGGCCGTCGACCGTCTGCGACGAGTAGCTCAGGTTGACCTTCGGCATCAGACCGCCGGCGGTCTCCGGCACCTGCACCTGGTACGAGTAGGTGAACGCGCCGTTCGACGAACCCGCCGCCCAGGAACCCGAGGACAGCAGCGGCGAGGCGGTGAAGTCACCGGTCGCCGAGGCGCCGGTGTCCATCGCGCCCACGACCTGCCGGCCCGAGGCGGCCGCCACCGGGAAGGCGGCCTGCACCGCGCCAGTCGTCTTCGAGGAAGCGCCCCTCTCCGGCAGCAGGTTCGCGACCGGAACGGAAGACCGGCACGAGCACCCGGAGCGAGTACGTCGCCACCCCGTCCTCCACCGGCTACGGCCAGATGGTCATCCCGGCCACCGATCCGCTGCTGAAGGACATCACGACCAACACCCTGTACTCATGGGACGTACGCGCCGAGGACGCGGCCGGTGCGGTCTCGACGTACTTCCCGGACGGCACCGAGCCGTGCCGGATCACCGTCGACCCGACGGCCCCGCCGCAGCCGGACATCACCAGCACCGTGTTCACGGAGGCCACCAGCGACGGCAAGACCTGGGCGAAGGTGAACTTCGGCAAGCCAGGCGACTTCACGTTCACCGCGGCCGGCGCGACCAAGTTCCGCTGGGCCTTCGAGGGCGTCGGCTATGTCGACGCGCCGCCGCCGGTCAACGGCAAGGTCACGATCAGCAACGTGACGCCGAAGCACGCGGGCCCGAACGTGCTGACCGTCTACGCCTACGACGCCAGCGGCAACAGGAGCATCCGCGGGGACTACCGGTTCTACCTGCCTCCGCGCGACAGGGCCGACGGCCCCGGCGACACCGGCGGCGACGACATCGCCGACCTCCTCGTCGTCGACGCCAGGGGCAACCTGCGGAACTGCGTCGGCTCTCCCGACGGCGAGCTGTACACCTGCCTGGCCGCCTCCTACGTGACCGCCGGCAAGAAGCTCGACCCCGCCGGCCACTGGTGGAACGGCAGCAAGGCGGCGCTGATCGCGCACTACGACGACGTCTACCCCGGTGACGGTTCGACCGACCTGTTCTCGGTCTCCCCGGACGGCCGGTTCTGGCTCTACCCGGGCGACGGCTACGGCAGCTTCAACGTCGACGACCGCATCAAGATCCGCCTGCCCGCGGGCACCCCGGAACCGTCCACCTGGACGCAGATGAAGGCGATCGGCGACATCACCGGCGACAAGAAGCCCGACGTGGTCCTGCGGGCCGGCACGGGCTTCTGGGTGCTGTCCGGCTACACCGGCGGCGCCTTCGAGTCCGCCACGCTGATGTGGGCGACCGCCTGGGACCGCCGCGACATCGTCAACCTCGCCGACATCAACAAGGACGGGACGCCCGACCTGCTCTGGCGCAACCTGGACAACGGCAACATGTACGTCCGCCACGGCAAGCCCGGGACGGGCACAGGCAGCGTCGACCTGGACTCGCTCAAGCTGGCCTCCAACTCCCTGAACGGTGACGTCTCCTACGGCACCAACTGGACGGAGGCCAACGTGGGGGTCGCGATCGGCATCCCGGACATCAACGCCACCAAGGACGGCGTGCCGGACATCTGGGCGCGCTTCGAGGACACCGGAAACATCAAGGTCTACCACCCGTCCACCACCAACACGAACGCACCGGTCAAGACGGTGCTGTCGGTGGACTGGCGCACCGTCAAGTCCTTCGGCTGACCCCGTTCCCCACTCTGTGAGCCCCCGGCGCCCTCGCGGCACCGGGGGCTCACCCCGTTCCGTCCCCGTCCTCCCCGTCCCCGTCCGCGATCGCCGCCGGGACCGTATAACGCCCGGTGGGCGCTCGCCTCCCGGACGGCGGGCGCAGTACGGAGGCCAGCGCGTCCACGCGGTTGGTGGTGATCGAATCCACCCCGTCCGCGATCAGCCTCCGCATGGTCCTGCGGGTGTCGGCGGTCCAGGCGGACACCAGCAGCCCGTCCCGGTGGACCCGGTCGGCCAGCGGCCGGCTCAGCAGCCCGAAGCGGTAGTTGAGCCAGCGCGGCGCCACGGCGTCGAGCAGGACGCGCCGGGGCGGGGCCAGGGTCGTCCAGGTCAGGGCGATCTCGGCGGCCGGGTCGACGGCCCGGACCAGCAACATCGCGGCCGCGCCCGAGCAGTAGTACACGCGGTCGGCCGCGCCGCACTCCCGGACCGTGCCGACGACGGCCCGCACCGCCGCCTCGTCCGCGCCCGGCAGGTCGATCATCACCCGGTGCCCGTCGGTCGCGAGCAGCGCATCGCGCAGCGTCGGCACGCCCTCCGGGCCCGTCAGCTCCCGCACGTCGGCGAGCGTGAGCGCGCCCAGCCGCCGGTCCACGCGCCACAGCCGCTTCAGCGTGTCGTCGTGGAGGAGCACCGGGACCCGGTCGGCGGTGACCCGGACGTCGATCTCGACGGCGTCCGCGCCCCGGGCCAGCGCCGAGCGGAGCGACGCGAGCGTGTTCTCCCGGACCCGGTACGGGTCGCCCCGGTGGCCCACGACGGTGACGGCGCGCGGGGCCCCGTGCCCGGGAGCGGTCAGAGGGCGAGCCACTGGTTCGTGTACGCGTCGATCTCGGCGGTGATCCTGGCCTTGCCCGCCGGGTCGAGGAAGGACGCCTCCACGGCGTTCTTGGCGAGACCGGCGACGCCCCGCTCGTCCAGCCCGAGGAGCCGGGCCGCCACTCCGTACTCGTTGTTGAGGTCGGTGCCGAACATGGGCGGGTCGTCGGAGTTGACGGTGACCAGGACCCCGGCCTCGACCATCTCCTTGACGGGGTGCTTGTCGAGGTCGACCACGGCGCGCGTGGCGATGTTGGAGGTCGGGCAGACCTCCAGCGCGATCCGGTGCTCGGCCAGGTGGGCCAGGAGCTCGGGGTCCCGGGTGGCGCTGGTGCCGTGCCCGATGCGCTCGGCGCCCAGCTCGTTCAGGGCGTCCCAGATGGTCTGCGGCCCCGTGGTCTCGCCCGCGTGCGGGACGGAGCGCAGCCCGGCGGCGATGGCCCGGTCGAAGTACGGCTTGAACTGCGGGCGCGGGACACCGATCTCGGGGCCGCCGAGCCCGAACGACACCAGGCCCTCGGGCCGCAGGTCGACGGCGAGCCGCGCGGTCTCCTCGGCGGCCTCCAGACCGGCCTCGCCGGGGATGTCGAAGCACCAGCGCAGGATGACGCCGAGTTCGGTCTCGGCGGCGGTGCGGGCGTCCTCGATCGCGGCCATGAAGGCCTTCTCGTCGATGCCCCGCCGGGTCGAGCTGAACGGCGTGATGGTCAGCTCGGCGTACCGGATGTTCTGCCGGGCCATGTCGCGGGCGACCTCGAACGTCAGCAGCCGGACGTCCTCCGGGGTGCGGACCAGGTCCACGACCGACAGGTAGACCTCGATGAAGTGCGCGAAGTCGGTGAACGTGAAGTAGTCGGCGAGCGCCTCGGGGTCCGTGGGTACCTTGGAGTCGGGGTGCCGGGCGGCGAGCTCGGAGACGATCCGCGGGGACGCCGAGCCGACATGGTGAACATGCAGTTCCGCCTTGGGCAGCCCCGCGATGAAGGGGTGCAGATCGGTCATCGGGGTCCTCCGCGCACTGGGGCCGTCCTGGTCACGGCTCATCGTAGGCGGGCCGTTAGCATGACCGGACACGATGGGGGAGGCCCATGTCAGAGAAGAGCGAGCCGAACGATCCCTGGGCGCCGCCGGAGAGCCGTCCGCCCGTGGGCGACGCGCCGCACGGCCGTCCGCCCGTGCACGACCAGCCGACGATGGCGTCCATGCCGGGCGCCGGTTTCGGACCGGTCGGCGGCGATGTGCCGCCGCCCCCGGTCGCGCCCGGAGGGCCCGCGCAGCCCGAGCCCGGCCCGTACGGCTATCCGGCGGCCACCGGTGCCGCGCCGACCGTGGGCGGCTACGGCTACGCCGGCTACCCCGGTTACAGCCCGTACGGCCAGGGCGGCTGGCAGCAGGCCCCCGCGAACGGCATGGGCATCACGTCGATGGTGCTCGGCATCATCTCCGTGGTCGGCTTCTGCCTGTACGGCCTCGGCATGATCCTCGGCGTCCTGGCGCTGATCTTCGGCATCATCGGCCGCAAGCGGGTGCAGCGGGGCGAGGCCAACAACGCGGGCATGGCCACGGCCGGGATCGTCACCGGGGTGATCGGCACCGTGCTCTCCGCGGCGTTCCTCGGCTTCATCATCTGGGCGATCGCCACCGGCGAGGAGTTCGCCTCCGAGAGGGACCGCGACTCGTACTCGACGACGCTGGTCGTGGACACGGCGCACTGAGCTGAGGAGCGGGGCCCGGCCCCGCTCCCGCGCCGACGGCCGCAGGGCCCGCCCGCTCCCGTGCCGACGGCCGCAGGCCCCCGCCCGCGCTCCCGCGCCGACGGCCCCACGGCTCGGCCCGCCTCGCGCCCATGTCGGCTGCCGGGGTCGGGTGCTACGCGCCGGCCGCCGCGCGGAGCCGCTCGCGGGCGTCCATCAGCGCGAAGCCCAGCAGGTTCAGGCCGCGCCAGCGGACCGGGTCGTGGGCGCGCTCGTCGTCGGAGGCCAGACCGATGCCCCATATGCGGTCCACCGGGCTGGCCTCGACCAGCACCCGGCCGCCCGTGGTCAGCAGGTAGTCGCGCAGCTCGGGGTTCTGCCCGAACTTCGCCACGCTTCCGTCGACCACGATGCCGTACCGCTCCCGCTTCCACACCGCCTCGTCGAAGCCGCGCACCAGACGCCCCACCTTCTTCGCGAGGGCCGGGTTCGACGCCTCGACCGCCTTCCGCTCGGCCTCCGCGTCCCCGAACAGCCGGGCCTTCGCCGCCATCATCCAGTGCTCGGCCGTCGCGTACACCACGCCGTCGACCGTGAACGGGGCCGGCCACCACTGGCTGAGACAGCTCGGTCCGATCGCCCCGTCGGGCCTTGGACGGTGGCCCCAGAAGTGCAGATACTTGACCCGTTCACCCGTGCTGACCTGCTCGATCAGCGCATGCGCTCGTTCCATGCACGCGAGTGTCCCAGTCGCCACCGGCACCGCGTACGGAGATTTTCGGCATGGCGCGACACATGGTCGACAGAATCCGTCGCGTAACCAAAAGGCAACAACGGAATCCCTTGTTGGGTGGGCATCCCTCTGTCAGGATCGGCACTCAACTCAGGCTGGGACAACGGAGAGCGTCATGGGCAACCGCTTCCAGGCACAGGAAGTGCGGGACCGTTTCACCGCCGGCGCGCAGTACATCGGCGGCCGGCAGCGACCCGGAACCTCGGGCCGCGACCACACCGTGGTCGACCCCGCCACCGGCGACGACGTGTTCACCTACGCGCTCGCAGGACCCGCCGACGTGGACGCGGCCGTCGCCGCCGCCCGCGCGGCCTTCCCCGGCTGGTCCGGGGCCACACCGGGCGAGCGCTCCGACGCGCTCCACCGCCTGGCCGGCGTACTCGCCGAGCGCGCGGAGGAGTTCGCCCAGGTGGAGTCGGTCCAGTGCGGCAAGCCGCTCAAGCTGACGCGCGAGTTCGACGTGCCCGGCACCGTCGACAACACCGCCTTCTTCGCCGGGGCCGCGCGGCACCTCCAGGGCCAGTCGGCGGGCGAGTACAGCGGCGACCACACCTCGTACATCCGCCGTGAACCCATCGGCGTCGTCGGCTCCATCGCCCCCTGGAACTACCCGCTCCAGATGGCGGCCTGGAAGATCCTCCCCGCCATCGCGGCGGGCAACACGATCGTGCTCAAGCCGGCCGAACTGACCCCGCTGACCTCCCTGTTGTTCGCCCGGGCCGCCACCGACGCGGGCATCCCGGACGGTGTCGTCAACATCGTCACGGGCGCCGGCCGCGACGCGGGGGAACACCTGGTGAGCCACCCGGACGTCGCGATGGTCTCGTTCACCGGCTCCACACCCGTCGGCAGGCGGGTCGCCGAGCTCGCCACCGCCACCGTCAAGCGCCTGCACCTCGAACTCGGCGGCAAGGCGCCGTTCGTCGTCTTCGACGACGCCGACCTGGAGGCCGCCGCGCACGGCGCGGTCGCCGGCGCCCTCATCAACACCGGCCAGGACTGCACCGCAGCCACCCGCGCCTACGTCCAGCGACCGCTGTACGACGCGTTCGTCGCACGCGTCGCGGCGCTCATGGAGACCGTCCGGCTCGGCGACCCCTTCGAGGACGGCACCGACCTCGGCCCGCTGATCAGCCACGCCCAGCGCGACCGCGTCGCCGCCTTCGTGGACCGCGCCCGCGCCCACGCCACCGTCGTCACCGGCGGCGAACCCCTGAAGGACCACGCCGGCGCCTACTACCGGCCCACCCTCGTCACGGGCGCCGCCCAGGACAGCGAGATCGTGCGGAGCGAGATCTTCGGCCCCGTCCTCGTGGCGCTGCCCTTCGACACCGACGACGAGGGCCTCGCCCTCGCCAACGACACCCCCTACGGCCTCGCCGCCTCCGCCTGGACCCGCGACGTCTACCGCGCCGGACGCGCGACCCGCGAGATCAAGGCCGGCTGCGTCTGGATCAACGATCACATTCCGATCATCAGCGAGATGCCGCACGGCGGCTATCGGGCGTCCGGCTTCGGAAAGGACATGTCGACGTACTCCTTCGACGAGTACACCCAGGTCAAGCATGTGATGTACGACAACACGGCGATCGCCAGGAAGGACTGGCACCGCACGATCTTCGGGGACCGATAGACCGCCAGACCGTCCAGGGGCGCCGCCCGACCACCGGCCCCCTTTCCCCATCGCGAAAGGGCACAGCGCATGGAGCAGTACGAGCCCGACAGCCTGTCCGCGGCACAGCTCGCGGCGATGCGGCGCAGCATGACCAACGGCAGGGCCTCCCTCACCCGCCGTTCGCTGCTGCGCGCCTCGGGCGTCGGCGCGCTCACCCTCGGCGGCCTCGCCGGGCTGAGCGCGTGCGGTATCCCGCCGGCCAAGCGGGAAGGCACCGGTCCCGCCTCCACCGACCACTCCGCCAAGGAGAAGGAGCTCACCTTCTCCAACTGGACGCAGTACATCGACATCAGCGAGGACGAGAAGCGCCGCCCCACCCTGGAGGCGTTCACCAGGCGCACCGGGATCAAGGTCAAGTACACCGAGGACATCAACGACAACGTCGAGTTCTTCGGCAAGATCAAGCCCCAGCTCGCCGCAGGTCAGGACACCGGACGCGACCTGATCTGCGTCACCGACTGGCTCGCCGCGCGCATCATCCGGCTCGGCTGGGCGCAGAAGCTGGACCCGGCGAACCTCCCCACCGCGTACGCCAACCTGGCCCCCCAGTTCCGCAGCCCCGACTGGGACCCCGGGCGCGCCCACTCGTACCCGTGGACGGGCATCTCCACCGTCATCGCCTACAACATCAAGGCGACCGGCGGCCGCAGGATCGACTCCGTGACCCAGCTCCTCGACGACCCCCGGCTCAAGGGCAAGGTCGCCTTCCTCTCCGAGATGCGCGACTCCATCGGCATGACCCTGCTCGACATGGGCAAGGACCCCGGCGCCTTCACCACGGCCGACTTCGACACCGCGCTCGGCCGCCTGCAGAAGGGCGTCGACACCCGGCAGATCCGCCGCTTCACGGGCAACGACTACACCGCCGACCTCAGCAAGGGCGACCTCGCCGCCTGCCTCGCCTGGGCCGGCGACCTCATCCAGCTCCAGGTCGACAACCCCGACATCCGGTTCGCGATCCCGGCCGCCGGATACATGACGTCCACGGACAACCTGCTGGTCCCCGCCAACGCACGGCACAAGACCAACGCAGAGAAGCTCATCGACTACTACTACGAGCCCCCGGTCGCCGCCCAGCTCGCCGCGTACATCAACTACGTCTGCCCGGTCGACGGCGTACGCGAGGAACTCGCCAGGATCGACGAGTCGCTGGCGTCGAACACACTGATCCTCCCCGACAAGGCCATGGCCGCCAAGTCGCACGCCTTCCGCTCCCTCACCAGCGAAGAGGAGACGGCGTACGAGGAGAAGTTCGCCAGGCTCATCGGTGCCTGAGCCGCCCGCCGCCCGCCCCCTCACCAACCCTGGGACCGCACCCATGACTGACACGCACACCGGCGGCGACGTCCGCCTGACCGGGATCAGCAAGACCTACGGGTCGTTCACCGCCGTCCACCCGCTCGACCTCACCGTCCCCCAGGGCTCGTTCTTCGCCCTGCTCGGCGCCTCCGGCTGCGGCAAGACGACCACCCTGCGCATGATCGCCGGCCTGGAGGACCCCACCACCGGCACCGTCCACCTCGGCGACCGCGACGTCACCGACCTGCCGCCGCACAAACGCCCCGTCAACACCGTCTTCCAGTCGTACGCGCTCTTCCCGCACCTCGACATCCGCGAGAACGTCGCCTTCGGGCTGCGCCGCCGCGGCATCAGGTCCGTGGACAAGCAGGTCGCCGAGATGCTCGACCTCGTCCAGCTCGGCGACAAGGCCCGGCACAAGCCGCACCAGCTCTCCGGCGGCCAGCAGCAGCGCGTCGCCGTCGCCCGCGCGCTGATCAACCACCCGCAGGTGCTCCTCCTCGACGAGCCGCTCGGCGCCCTCGACCTCAAGCTGCGCCGCCAGATGCAGCTGGAGCTCAAGCGCATCCAGACCGAGGTCGGCATCACCTTCATCCATGTCACCCACGACCAGGAGGAGGCCATGACCATGGCCGACACGGTCGCGGTGATGAACGGCGGCCGCGTCGAACAGCTCGGCGCGCCCGCCGACCTCTACGAGAAGCCCCGCACCACCTTCGTCGCGAACTTCCTCGGCACCTCCAACCTCATCGAGGCCGAGGTCGAGGAGACCGGCTCCGACATCGTGGTCACCGCCGGCGGCGGCAGACTGCGGCTCCCCGCCGACCGCTGCTCCGCCACCGTCCGCACCGGCGGGAAACTCCTCGTCGGCGTCCGCCCGGAGAAGATCTCGCTCGCGCACGCCGACGACGCGGGCGCGATCCCCGGCGGACGCGACAAGGTCACCGGCCGGATCGCCGACTCCTCCTACATCGGCGTCTCCACCCAGTACGTCGTGGAAAGCCCGGCCGGCGCCGCCCTGCAGGTGTACGAGCAGAACATCGAGCGCGATCCGCGCCTCGTCCCCGGCACCGAGGTCGTCCTGCACTGGAACCCGGCCCACGCCTTCGGCCTCGACGGCGACCAGGCCATCGACGCGGGCGTGGAGACGGTGGAGGCCGCCTCATGACGACCCTCACCGAGACGCCACCGGCCGCCGAACCGCCCGCCGAGGCGCCCGTCGCCCGCAAGAGGTCCACGCGCAGGCGGCTCGTCCCGTACTGGCTGCTCCTGCCCGGCATCCTGTGGCTGCTGGTCTTCTTCGCGCTGCCGATGGTCTACCAGGCGTCCACCTCCGTGCAGACCGGCTCCCTGGAGCAGGGCTTCGAGGTCACCTGGCGCTTCGCCACCTACTGGGACGCGCTCGCCGAGTACTACCCGCAGTTCGCCAAGTCCGTCCTGTACGCCGGTACGGCGACACTGCTGTGCCTGCTGTTCGGCTACCCGCTCGCCTACCTCATCGCGTTCAAGGCCGGCCGCTGGCGCAATCTGCTGCTCGTCCTCGTCATCGCCCCGTTCTTCACCAGCTTCCTCATCCGTACGCTGGCCTGGAAGACGATCCTCGCGGACGGCGGCGCCGTCGTCGGAACCCTCGACGCGCTGCACATCCTCGATGTGACGAGCCGTCTGGGACTGACCGAGGGCGACCGCGTGCTCGCCACGCCGCTCGCCGTCGTGTGCGGTCTGACGTACAACTTCCTGCCGTTCATGATCCTGCCGCTGTACACCTCGCTGGAGCGGATCGACGGCCGGCTCCACGAGGCCGCCAAGGACCTGTACGCGTCCCCCGCCACCACCTTCCGCAAGGTGACGTTCCCGCTGTCCATGCCGGGGGTCGTCTCCGGCACGCTGCTCACCTTCATCCCGGCCAGCGGCGACTACGTCAACGCCGAACTGCTCGGCTCGACCGACACCAAGATGATCGGCAACGTCATCCAGTCGCAGTTCCTGCGGGTCCTCGACTACCCGACGGCGGCCGCGCTGTCCTTCATCCTGATGGCCATCGTGCTGATCATGGTCACCGTCTACATCCGCCGGGCCGGAACGGAGGACCTGGTCTGATGATCCGCTGGATACGGCGCAACGTCGTCGTCATCGCGGGCCTGCTCACGCTCGCCTACCTGATGCTGCCCAACGTCGTCGTCATGGCGTTCTCGTTCAACAAGCCGAACGGCCGCTTCAACTACTCCTGGCAGCGGTTCTCGCTCGACGCCTGGAAGGACCCGTGCGGCGTCCCCGACCTGTGCGGCTCGCTGACCCTGTCCCTCCAGCTCGCCGGCTGGGCCACGCTCGGCGCCACCGTGCTCGGCACGATGATCGCCTTCGCGCTGGTCCGCTACCGCTTCAGGGCCCGCGGCGCGATCAACTCGCTGATCTTCCTGCCGATGTCCATGCCCGAGGTCGTCATGGCGGCCTCGCTGCTCACGCTCTTCCTCAACATGGGGGCCGAGCTGGGCTTCTGGACGGTCCTGATCGCCCACATCATGTTCTGCCTCAGCTTCGTGGTGGTGGCGGTCAAGGCCCGGGTGATGTCCATGGACCCCCGCCTGGAAGAGGCCGCCAGGGACCTGTACGCGGGACCCGTGCAGACCTTCCTGCGCGTCACCCTGCCGATCGCGGCGCCCGGCATCGCCGCCGGTGCGCTGCTCGCGTTCGCCCTCTCCTTCGACGACTTCATCATCACCAACTTCAACGCGGGCTCCACCGTGACCTTCCCCATGTTCGTGTGGGGATCCGCGCAGCGCGGCACGCCCGTGCAGATCAACGTCATCGGTACGGCGATGTTCGTCATCGCGGTGCTGGTGGTCGTCGCCGGCCAGGTGGTCGCGAGCCGGCGAAAGCGCACCGAACACCTCCGATAGATCCGGATACTCCGGAAGTTCCCGAGGGAGTTGGAAACCATGGCCCCAGTCGCCATGCGTACGGCCGCACAATCACTCTCGGACGCCCAGCCCGTCCCCTTCTGGCTGGAAGACCCCGGCAAGCCCGGCGCACTGCCCGCCCTCACCGCCGTCGAGCACTGCGATCTGCTCGTCGTCGGCGGCGGCTACAGCGGACTGTGGACCGCGCTCCTCGCCAAGGAGCGCGACCCACGGCGAGAGGTCGTCCTGATCGAGGGCCGGGAGGCGGGCTGGGCCGCCTCCGGCCGCAACGGCGGCTTCTGCGCCGCGTCCCTCACCCACGGCTTCGGCAACGGACTGGCCCGCTGGCCCGGTGAACTGGCGCGGCTGGAGGAACTCGGCGAACGCAACCTCGACGCCATCGAGGAGGCCGTCGCCACCTACGGCATCGACTGCGACTTCGAACGGACCGGCGAGATCGACGTCGCCACCGAGGCCCACCAGCTCGCCGAGCTGCGCGAGACGTACGAGGCGGCCGACCGGCTCGGGCTCGCCGGCGACCTGGAGCTCCTCGACCGGGACGCGGTCCGCGCCCAGGTCGACTCGCCCACCTTCATCGGCGGGCTCTGGGACCGGCGCGGGGTCGCCCTGCTCCACCCCGCCAAGCTCGCCTGGGGCCTGCGACGGGCCTGCCTGGAGCGGGGCGTGCGGATCTACGAGAACACCCGGGGCCTGGACCTGACCCGCGCCGGGGCGGGCATGGCCGTGCGCACCCCGTACGGCCGGGTCGTCGCCCGTCAGGTCGCGCTCGGCACCAACATCTTCCCCTCACTGGTCAGACGCGTCCGCGCCTACACCGTCCCCGTGTACGACTACGCGCTGATGACCGAACCGCTGACGGCCGATCAGCTCGCCGCCATCGGCTGGAAGAACCGCCAGGGCCTCGGCGACAGCGCCAACCGGTTCCACTACTTCCGGCTCAGCGCCGACAACCGGATCCTGTGGGGCGGATACGACGCGGTCTACCCCTTCGGCGGCCGGGTCCGCGCCGAGCTGGACCAGCGGCCGGAGACGTATCTGAAGCTGGCCGAGCACTTCTTCCGCTGCTTCCCGCAGCTGGCGGGGGTCCGCTTCAGCCACGCGTGGGGCGGCGCCATCGACACCTGCTCCCGGTTCTCCGCCTTCTTCGGTACGGCGCACGGCGGCCGTGTGGCGTACGCCGCCGGGTTCACCGGGCTCGGTGTGGGCGCCACCCGGTTCGGCGCCGATGTGATGCTCGACCTGCTGTCGGGCGAACCCACCGAGCGCACCGCGCTGGAGATGGTGCGCTCCAAGCCGCTGCCGTTCCCGCCGGAGCCGTTCGCCTGGGCGGGCATCGGCCTCACCAAGTGGTCCCTGGCCCGCGCCGACGCCAACGGCGGGCGCCGCAACCTGTGGCTGCGCGCGATGGACCGGCTCGGGCTCGGCTTCGACAGCTGACGCGGGCGGGCCGGGCCGGGTCTCGTTCCGGGGCACGTACCGGCCCGGCGCCGACCCCTCACCCCGCTGGTTCCCGTGGCGCCCCTCACCGCGCCGGTCGTGCGCCCCCGTGCGCCGGTTCACTCCATCGTGCCCGCCGAACCCGCGTAATGATCCACGACCACCCTCCTCTCCCCGTGTGGACGCACTGCTCACAGGGGCAGTCACAGACGGACATGGAGGCTGTGGGCGATGACTGGTTCGGGGGCTTCGGGAACGGGTCCCGGCGGTTCGGGGGCGCAGGGCGCGGCCGGCGCCAGGGCGGCGGTGGAGTGGCTGGCGTCGGCGGCGCCGGACCCGGACGCCTGCCGGTGGGAGTGGGAGCGCCATCCGCTCGGGGTGGCGCTCCTCCCGGCCGGACGGCGCTGGGACGTGCTGATCATCCCCGGCAGGCTCGGCTACCCCACCCTCGACGTACTGTCCCGGCTCGTCGACCGGCCGGGACCGGTCCTCGCCGACTTCGGCGAAGAGCGCATGGGCTTCTTCGTCCCGGCCGGCACGGCCGCGCGCTGGGTCGGCACCGGGATGCGCAGCGCCGGGCGCGGCACCTGGATCGTCGTCCCGTACCCGGGCCGGACCTCCGGCGGGGTGCGCTGGCTGGTGCTGCCGGACGGCGCCGGCACCCTGACCGATCCGGCGCTGCTTGAGCTGGCCCTGCACGAGGCGGCGGGGCAGCTCGCGCGGGAGGAGGACGACCGCAGACCTTGACAACCCGATTGGTCTGGACCATGTTGTGCGCGCCGTACCTCGACACCCCCACCCCCAGAGGCAGTTGTGGACCGCACCAGCCGCGCCACCCGCACCAGACCTCTCGCCGTCGCCGTGGCGGCCGTCCTCGCGGCGGGCGGACTCGTCGCCTCCGCACCCGGCGCCGCCCAGGCCGCGGACTCCGAACTCGCCCGCAACGGCGGCTTCGAAGCCGGCCTGGACGGCTGGACCTGCACCGCCGGCAGCGGAACCGCCGTCACCGCCCCCGTCCACGGCGGCAGCCGCGCCCTCCGGGCCACCCCGGCGGGCAACGACAACGCCCGCTGCTCCCAGACGGTCACCGTCCGCCCCGACTCCGCGTACACGCTCAGCGGCTGGGTCCGCGGCGGCTACGCGTACCTCGGCGCGTCCGGCACCGGCACCGCGGACGTCTCCACCTGGACCCCGTCCGCCCCCGACTGGCAGCGGCTGACCACGAGCTTCCGCACCGGCCCCGCCACCACCACGGTCACCCTCTACACCCACGGCTGGTACGGCACCCCCGCCTACCACGCCGACGACCTGTCCCTCACCGGACCGGCCGGCGACCCGGTCCAGCTCCCCGCCGCGCCCACCGGTCTCACGGCCGGTACCCCCGCCCCGTCCAGCGTCCCGCTCAGCTGGCAGCCCGTCACCGGCGCGACCGGCTACACCGTCTACCGCGACGGCGCCAAGGCCGCCACCACGACCGGCACGTCGGCCACCGTCACCGGCCTCGCCGCCGCCACCCGGTACACCTTCCACGTCACGGCGACCAACAGCGCCGGGGAGTCCCCCCGGTCCGCCGCCGTCACCGCCACCACCGCGCCCGGCGGCACCGGACCCGGACCCGGCCCCGGGCTCCCCGCGCACGCCCTCGTCGGCTACCTCCACACGAGCTTCGCCAACGGCTCCGGCTACACCCGCCTCGCCGACGTCCCCGACACCTGGGACGTCGTCAACCTCGCGTTCGGCGAACCGACGTCGGTGACCTCCGGCGACATCCGCTTCAGCCTCTGCCCCGCGTCGGAGTGCCCCGGCGTCGAGTCCGCCGCCGAGTTCAAGGCGGCCGTGAAGGCCAAGCAGGCGGCAGGCAAGAAGGTGCTGATCTCCATCGGCGGCCAGAACGGACAGGTCCGGCTCGCCACCACGGCCGCCCGCGACGCCTTCGTCACCTCCGTATCGAAGATCATCGACGAGTACGGTCTCGACGGCCTCGACATCGACTTCGAGGGCCACTCCCTCTCCCTCGACACCGGCGACACCGACTTCAGGAACCCCAAGAGCCCCGTCATCGTCCACCTGATCTCGGCGCTGAAGACACTGAAGGCCAGGTACGGCCCCGGGTTCGTCCTGACCATGGCCCCCGAGACCTTCTTCGTCCAGCTCGGCTACCAGTTCTACGGATCGGGCCCCTGGGGCGGCCAGGACCCGCGCGCCGGCGCCTACCTGCCCGTCATCCACGCCCTGCGCGACGACCTGACCCTGCTCCACGTCCAGGACTACAACTCGGGCCCGATCATGGGCCTCGACAACCAGTACCACTCGATGGGCGGCGCCGACTTCCACATCGCCATGACCGACATGCTGCTCACCGGCTTCCCGGTCGCGGGCGACACCGGCCGCCTCTTCCCCGCCCTGCGCCCCGAGCAGGTCGCCATCGGACTGCCCGCGTCCCCGCACGCGGGCAACGGCCACACCCCGCCCGCCGAGGTGAACAAGGCGCTGAACTGCCTGACCAGGGGCGTCGACTGCGGGACGTACCGGACCCACGGCACCTGGCCGGCCCTGCGCGGGCTGATGACCTGGTCCATCAACTGGGACCGGTTCAACCAGGGGGAGTTCTCCCGGAACTTCGACGCCTACCGGTGGCCGTGACGGCCCACCACAGCGGCCCGCACAGGAGCACGCTCCCCAGGACGTCCAGCGGCCAGTGGTAGCCGCGCAGCACCAGGCCGATGCCCGTCGCCACCGTCAGCAGGACGGCGACGGGCATCAGCGCGCGACGGCGGACCAGGCAAGCGGCGCCGCAGTACGCCACCAGGGCGGTCGCCGTGTGGCCGGACGGGTAGTACCCGGTCGCGTCGGTGAGCGGCCCCTGCCGGTCCAGCAGCAGCTTCAACGGGACGACGACGGCGGGTACGAGGGCCAACGCGAGCCCCGCGTACAGCGCCCGCGCGCGGCGGCCGCGCCACACGGCGTACGCCATCGCGGCGGCCAGCACGGGGACGGCGACCCACAGGCTGCCGAGGTCGGCGCCGAGTTCGGTGAGCCCGCCCGGGCCGCGCCCGGCCAGCGCGCGGCCGACGCGCTCGTCCAGCCGGGCCAGCGGCCCTTGGACGGCGACCTGCCAGGTGATCAGCGCGAAACCGCACAGCGGCGGCACGACGGACCGCACGAGGCCGGAAACGGAAGCCGGCCGTCCCGGAACAGGGGGGGTTGTTCCGGAACGGCCGCCAAGACCGGTGTGCCGCCGGCCCCGGGGGGTTTGGGGCGGGCGACGGTCCGATCGGTGAGGAGTTCCGGAGCCGGAGGCTCCGGTGGTGTGCGCGAAGGCACGACCAGAACGGAACTGGGGAGGCCCCGTCCTGGTGCCGCTCGCAGTCCCCTGCGGGCGGGGTGTCTCTCTCATCTGCCATGACCGTACGGCAGAGACAGGGGGGACCGACAGCGGGATCCCCATCCCGCCATCGGCCCCCCACAGCTTCTTCACGCTTCACACGCTCACAGGCCGGCGAAGGCGCTCTCGATGATGTCCAGGCCCTCGTTGAGGAGGTCCTCACCGATGACCAGCGGCGGCAGGAAACGCAGCACGTTGCCGTAGGTGCCGCAGGTCAGGACCAGCAGGCCCTCCGCGTGGCAGGCCTTCGCCAGCGCGACGGCGGCCTCCGGGTTCGGCTCCTTGGTCGCCGGGTCCCTGACCAGCTCGATCGCGATCATGGCGCCGCGGCCGCGGATGTCGCCGATGATCTCGTTCTTCTCCTGCATGGCGGCGAGGCGACCCTTCATGATCTCCTCGATGCGCTTCGCCTTGCCGTTGAGGTCGAGCTCCCTCATCGTCTCGATGGAGCCGAGCGCACCGGCGCAGGCCACCGGGTTGCCGCCGTAGGTGCCGCCGAGGCCGCCCGCGTGCGGAGCGTCCATGATCTCGGCGCGGCCCGTCACGGCGGCGAGCGGCAGACCGCCCGCGATGCCCTTGGCCGTGGTGATCAGGTCCGGGACGACGCCCTCGTCCTCGCACGCGAACCACTGGCCCGTACGGCAGAAGCCGGACTGGATCTCGTCCGCGACGAAGACGATGCCGTTCTCGTTGGCGAACTTCACGATCTCCGGCAGGAAGCCCTTCGCCGGCTCGATGAAGCCGCCCTCGCCGAGGACCGGCTCGATGATGATCGCCGCGACGTTCTCCGCGCCGATCTGCTTGCTGATCTGGTCGATCGCCTGGGCGGCGGCCTCGGGGCCGCAGTTCTCCGCGCCGGTCGGCCAGCGGTAGCCGTACGCCACCGGCACCCGGTAGACCTCGGGCGCGAACGGGCCGAAGCCGTGCTTGTACGGCATGTTCTTGGCCGTCAGCGCCATCGTGAGGTTCGTACGGCCGTGGTAGCCGTGGTCGAAGACGACGACGGCCTGGCGCCTGGTGTACGCGCGGGCGATCTTCACGGCGTTCTCGACGGCCTCGGCACCGCTGTTGAACAGCGCGGACTTCTTGGCGTGGTCGCCCGGCGTGAGCTCGGCGAGCGCCTCGCACACCTCGACGTAGCCCTCGTACGGCGTGACCATGAAACAGGTGTGCGTGAAGTCGGCGAGCTGCGCGGACGCGCGGCGCACGACGGCCTCGGCGGAGGCGCCCACGGAGGTCACGGCGATACCGGAACCGAAGTCGATGAGGCGGTTGCCGTCGACGTCCTCGATGATGCCGCCGCCGGCACGGGCCGTGAAGACCGGCAGCACGGAGCCGACGCCGCCCGCGACGGTGGAGACGCGGCGGGCCTGAAGCTCCTGCGACTTCGGGCCGGGGATGGCGGTGACGACGCGGCGCTCCTGCGGGATTTCGGTCATGCGGGGCTCCTGGGGGTGTTCCGGACGCTTTTCTGGGTTTCTCGCAGGCTAGGCGCGCGGACGGCACCCGGGCATGCGCCGATCGGTAGTGATCCGGTGCGTGTCGTTGTCCGCGACGGACATAGCCCGGCCCCCGGGCCGCGCTCGGGGCTCGTCCGGCGCGGGTGCCGGGGCGATTCCGGCGGGTCCGGACGGGTCCTGGGGCCTCCGGGCGGGCTCCGGGCGGATTCCGGCGGGCTCCGGGCGGCCCCAAGGCTCCGAGCGGGTTCCGGGCGGGCCCCGGGGTTCCGGGCGTGTCCTGCGCTGGTTCAGGGGCCGGTGCGGGGCAGGGGGCCGGGGCCGGGCGGCGGCCCATCGGACCGTAATCGCCGTGCCAGCAGGAAGCCCGCCTGGAAACGGCTGGTCGCGCCCAGCTCGTCCAGCAGGTCCGAGACGCGCCGCCGCAGGGTCCGCAGCGACATCCCCAGCTTGCGGGCGATCACCTCGTCCTTGGCGCCCGTGGTGAGCAGTTCGGCGATCGAGTCGTGCAGCTGGAGCTCGGTCGTCTCGGTGTACGTCGTGCCGAACGGCTCGGCCGCGTGCCACGCGTGCGTGAAGACCGAGCCGAGGAAGGCGACGGCGGACGGTTCCCGCAGCACCACCGCCCCGTTCGCGTCGTCCCGCACGGGCAGGAACGCGGTGGTCCGGTCGAACACCAGCATCTTGCCGAACAGCTCGCCAAGGGTCCGCACCTCCGCGCCCGCGTCGGTGACGGCCCGTACGTACTCCTGCGTGGCCGGGCTGTAGCGGGCGGTGTGCTGGTACAGCGTCCGCAGCGACACCCCGCGCGCCAGCATGTCCAGGTCGCGCGGCAGCGCCCGCTCCAGGTACCCGGCGGGGCGGCCGCCACCGGGCTGGACGGTGAGCACCTCGTGGGCGCAGCGGGCGGCCGCGTCGGCGATCAGCAGCATCACCCGCTCGCGGGAGGCGACCACCTCGACGGCGCCCGAATCGCGGTGGAGCCGGTACGCCCGCTCGTACAGCGGGCCGAGCGCGTCCAGCCGGGCGCGGGTGCGTTCGAGGACCTCCAGGCGGCGGCGCAGCAGGTTCTCCTCCGGGCCGACGAGCTCGGCGGCCGCGGTGTACGGGCTGACAGCTCTGAGCCGGGCGCCGGGACCCTCGGCCTCGCGGGTCGCGAGCCGGTGGCCGAGCAACTCGTCCACGGCGTGGTCCAGCTGCTGCTGCGAGACGCCGAGCGCGGCCCGTACGGCACCCGGCGTCACGGAGCCGTGCTCCAGGACGTGCGAGTAGGCGCGCAGGGCCGTCTCCCCGAGGTCGGTCAGCTCCTCCACGTCCACCACAGCACCCCCCGATGCTATGCAATCTATGGATATGTCCATCTTTTACCCCCTCCCCTTCCTGCCAGGCACCTTGCTGACGGCGGATTCCCTGGACCGGGCGGTGCGGGCCATGGATTCTTGAGGCATCGGGAAAAGGAAAACCCGAGTATCCCGCCGGGCGTGGGAATTCACTATCAGCAGGAGGACGGCATGAAGGTCACCCGTTTCATTTGTGCTGCGGAGCTGCTCGGTGGCGGTTCGTCGCCGCAGGACACCGAGTGGTACGGCTGAAAATTCATTCCAGTAAAGCAGTTCCGCTATTACCGCACGGTGTCCGGAATGTCTTTGGCCGGAAATTGGTGCGGTAGGTACGGGAATCGGTCGCGGTGCGTGTCGTGGTGCACCGTTCCGCGACCTGAGCCGTCTTCCTGAAAACGCTCTCAATCCACGTCCCGGACCAGTCCCGAGCCAGTCCTGAAGCAGTCCCGAGCCAGTCCTGAAGCAGTCCTGCAGCAGTCCTGAAGCATGTCCCGAAAAGGAGCTCCGTCATGAGTACTCGTCGTCGGCGCATCGCCACACTCGTCGTCAGCTCGGCCGTCCTGACCGGCATCCTGCTCCCGTCGGCGGCGCTCGCCGCGTCACCGGCCGCCACTCCGGCCACTCCGGCCTCGCCCGCCGCGGCCGGCGTCGACGTCCGGGGAGTGGTCCCCGGTGAGGCGGGCGCGCAGGCGGGCAAGGTGGATGTCGCCTCAGCCGTCCTCGACATCACCCAGCGCATCATCCGCATCGTCAACGACGCCATCGAGCGCAAGCAGAACCGCAGCGGCTATGTGAAGAGCCTCATGGAAGGCGCCTTCTACGAGGCCGGCCAGCGCTACAACGTGATGATCATCAATGACGCCAACCGGCACACCGCCCGGCTCAACGGTGTCGTCTACGACGCCAAGGTCAGCGGGATCCACGGCAAGTACCGCGTCCTCGTCTTCGAGTCCGGCGAATTCACCAACCACGGCGACGGCGGCTGGATCAACTGGGCCTTCCGCGGATGGTTCGACCGCGACGGCGGCTTCGTCCGGTTCCACCGCTCCTGGTGACACACCCCGGGCGACACGGCCGCCCCGCGCCCGATCCCCCGATCCCCGGATCCCCAGATTCCGCTGTTTTCCGTACCGGAAGGAACCGACCCACCATGCGACGCAGCACCACCCTCGCCACGCTCGCCCTCGTCTCGGCCACCCTCGTCGGCGGCGCGGCGCTCCCGGCCCAGGCGGCCGACGCGGCGGAGAAGCCCTCGACCCACGCCGCCACCTCCGCCTTACCCGCCAAGGGCAAGACCGTGACCGTCAAGGTCGCCCTCGACCAGCTCGGCGCGGGCGGCAGGATCGCCGACGCCCTCAAGGGCATCAACACCGACGACCGGGGCAAGTTCGTCCAGGAGGCCGTGAACAAGGCGTTCGACGCCGCCGGCGGCCGGCACAACGTGATGCTGATGAACCTCAGCCAGAACTACCAGGAACGCCTCCAGGGCAAGCGGATCTACGCCAACGTGCAGTGGGGCAACATCTACTACGGCCTGTGGATCGCCGAGTCCGGCGAGTTCACCAACCAGGGCGACGGCGGCTGGATCAACTGGGGCTTCAAGGGCTGGTTCGACCGCAACGGCGGCCATGTGAAGTTCCACCGCTCCTGGTGACACCCCGTCACCCCCGTACGGTCCCCTCCGGCAGCGGCGCCGGAGGGGACCGCCGTACGCGTCGGCCGCGCCAACCCCCGGGCATGGCACTAGATTGACGGATGCACGGACGCGGCCTGGCTGGTCAGGGGGCAGGGAATCATGGACAGGGACGGTACGTCGTCGTACGACGCGCGGGGCATCCACGCCGACCCCGTGCCACGCCCCGCCGGACCACCACCGCGACCACCCGCCACCCCGCCGGGGTCGGCCACGCCGGGTGCGCCCGCCACCCCGCCGGCGCCCGCCACCACTCCTGCCGTACCTCCCGCACCAGGTGCCCATCCCGCACCTGGTGCCCATCCCGCACCAGGTGCCCATCCCGCACCTCCCGTACCGCCCCAGCCGGAGCGTGCCCCCGCGCCCGCCACCGGGGCGTCCGTCGTGGACTGGCTGCGCACACCCCGACCCGAGGCCGAACCAGGCGTCTGGCGCTTCGGGCACCGGCCGCGCCCCCAAGAAGAGCCCGAACACGTACCCGCCCGGCGGCTCTTCGCCGGCGCGCTGATCGCCCTGCTCAGCGGCTGGCTCCTGTGGTCCCTCCTCTGGAACGGCTACCTCGGCCGCTACTGGCTCTGGCCGCTCCTCGCGCTCACCCCCGACGCCTGGCGCTCCGAACCCGACCTGTGGGCCGCCGCCAGCTACGTCTACTACGCCCTCGTCGGCGGTGGCCTCCTCGTCTTCTTCGCGCGCATCGGCCACGTACCCGAGATCTGGCGCCGGTACGCCCGCAGGCGCCCCGGCCGGCAGACCCCCCCGCCCCCGCCGCCCCGGCCCGGCGCCGACCCCGCCGACTGGCCCGAGCTGCGCGACGCCGGACTCGTCGAACCCGCCGCCAGGCTCGCCGACGCCACCCGCTCCGGGGCGCTCGGCGACGTCGACTACGCCCGCATCAGGCGCGCCTGGCAGGGCGTACGGACCCACCCGTCCCGGCTCGCCGCCTTCGCCGACTCCGTACGGGCCCACGGCGCCGCCGCCTGCGCCCACCCCTCGGGCGTGCGCGACCTGCCCCTGCGCACCGCCGTACACGACCTGGTCACCGCACAGGTCCGCATCGGCACCGCCGCCGACCACCCACGCAACCCGTACGCCCGCCGCACCACGGGCGTCGCCCTGGAACCCGACCTGCTCGGCACCTCGCTGCTCGCGGTCGGCCCCGCCGGTTCCGGCAAGACCGTACGGCTGATCCGGCCGGTCACCGAAGCACTGTGCCTCCAGGCGCTCAGCGGCCGCGCGGCCGTCATCGCCGTCACCGACCAGGGCGCCGCGCTCGCCCCCGACGACGCCTTCGACGTCGTCATCGGGATCGGCAGGCCCGGCTCCCGGCACGACCTCGACCTGTACGGCGGCGCCGACGACCCGGACGAGGCCGCCCGGATGCTCGCCGAGGCCCTCGTCGGCGACCTCGTCCCCGACAGCCGCCGCGCCGCCACCACCCTGGCCCAGCTCATCGGCCCGTTCCGCGCCGCGCACGGCCGCTTCCCCGCCGTACCGGAGCTGCGCGACCTCCTCGGCGGCTCGCCCCAGGCCCTCGCCGACCTCCGCGCGGCCGTCGCCCACGACCCGGCACAGCTACGCGAGCTCGACGCCCGCGACCGGCAGTCCGGGCGCGGCGACGAGACCGGCGTCCTGCTCGCCGAGCGCGTCGCGTTCCTGGACCGCCCCGCCTTCGCCCGGTTCTTCCGCACCGACCGCGGTACCGGCGGCACCGGTGGCAGCGGCGGCGACACCGGCGAGACCGGCGAGACCCGGCAGTTCTCGCTGCGCGCGATCGAACATCCGCTGCGCGTCCGCGTCGACCTCCCCGAACGCGGCCACGCCGAGGCGTCCCGGATCGTCGCCCGGCTGCTGCTCGCCCAGTTCACGGAGGCGGCGCTCGCCCGCGCCGACCGCTCGCTGTTCGCCTGCCTCGTCCTGGACGACGCCACGTACACCGTCACCGCCGACTCGGTGCGCGCCGTGCAGCGGCTGCGCTCGGCCCACGCGGGCGTCGTGCTCGCCCTGCGCACCCTCCAGGACGTACCCGAGGCGCTGCGCGGCCCCCTGCTCGGCGCCGTCGGCTGCCGGATGGCGTTCGCGGGGCTCGCGCCCTGGGACGGCGGGCGGTTCGCCGAGGTGTGGGGCACCGAGTGGGTGCAGACCCGGGACGTCACCAACCGGCAGATCATCTCCGACGAGCCCCTCACCAAGGCCCTGCACTTCATGCGCCGCCTCGTCACCGGCAAGGCGGCGACGGCGGAGGCCGTCACGGTCAGGGAGGTGGAGCGCGAGCGCTGGTCCGCGTCCGAACTGGCGCACGCCGTACCCCCCGGGCATGCCGTGCTGTCGTTGACCGGCGTCCGCGGGGAGCACAGCCCGCCGCTCCTGGTGGACCTCCGGACCTGAGCACGGGGCGGGCGGTCAGGGCAGACGTCCTGACGCCCGGAAGCGGGTTTTGTCGGGTGGGTCCGGCGTTGTCGGGCGCTGTCGCTGTCGCTGTCGCTGTCGCTGTCGCTGTCGCTGTCGGTCGGGGGTCGGTCGGGGTCGATTCCTGTCGGGTGTCGGGTGTCGGGTGTCGGGTGTGTCGGGCGTCGCAGCCCGTGGACGTGCGTTCGCCGCTGTCGTACGTGCTGGCAGAATTGAGGGGCGCCGTTCATACGGGACGGCGAAATCCCCCTCCCTAAGGTCCTGTCGGTCCCATGCCCCTGACGCTCGCCTCACTCGTCCAGCACTCCGCGCTCAAGCTCACCGTGCGCGCGGGGGAGGGCCACCTCGACACGCCCGTGCGCTGGGCCCATGTCAGCGAGCTCGCCGACCCCGTCCCGTACATGGAAGGCGGCGAGCTGCTGCTCATCACCGCCATGAAGCTCGACGCCGACGACCCCGCCGCGATGCGCCGCTATGTGCGGCGGCTGGCCGGCGCGGGCGTCGTCGGCATCGGCTTCGCCGTGGGCGTCAACTACGACGAGATCCCGCAGGCACTGCTGGACGCGGCGCGGGAAGAGGACCTGCCGCTGCTGGAGGTGCCCCGCCGCACCCCGTTCCTGGCGATCTCCAAGGCGGTGTCCGCCGCGCTCGCCGCCGACCAGTACCGGGCGGTCACAGCCGGGTTCGAGGTACAGCGCGAGCTGACCCGGGCAGCGCTCGCCGAGGGGCCCGACGCGGTCGTGGCGCGGCTCGCCGCCCACGTCGACGGCTGGGCCGCGCTGTACGACGCGTCCGGCGCCGTGGTGACCGCCGCACCCGAATGGGCGGCCCGCCGCGCGGCCCGGCTCACCTCCGAGGTCGAGCGGCTGCGCGAGCGCGCCGCCCCCGCGAGCGCCGTCGTGGGCGGCACCGACGACCGGGTGGAGCTCCAGTCGCTGGGCAGCGGGCGCCGGGTGCGCGGCGCGCTGGCGGTGGGCACGGGCGCGCCGCTGGGCACGGCGGAGCGGTACGCGGTGCACTCGGCGATCGCGCTGCTGACCCTGACGACGGAACGCTCCCGCTCCCTCCAGGCCGCCGAGCAGCGCCTGGGCGCCGCGGTGCTGCGCCTGATGCTGGCCGGGCAGCCGGACCACGCCAGGGCGGTCGCCGGCGACCTGTACGGCGGGCTGCTCGACGCCCCGTTCCGGCTGCTGATCGCCGAAGCGACGGGTGAGCAGCGGACGGGCGAGCGGGCCGGCGACCGTACGCAGGAGGGTGCGGGGGACCGTCCTGCCGACCGTGCCGTCGACCGTCCTGCCGACCGGTCCGGCGCCCCGGGGGCGGGCGCGGCCGTCGAGCCGGCGCTGCCCGTGCTCGCCGAGACGCTGGAGGCCGCGGCCGCCCGAGCCGGCGAGGCCGTGCTCACCGTGCCCGAGGGCGACGACCGGCTGATCGTGGTGGCGGGCGACGGGGGAGCGGTGGTCACCGCGTGCGACGCGTACGCCGCGCAGGAGGCGGAGGACGCGCAGGTCGTCATCGGTCTGTCGGCGCCGACGGGGCCGATAGCGGCCGCGGCCGCGTACAAGCAGGCCGAACAGGCCCTGTCGGTGGCCCGCAGGCGGGGCCGCGCCCTGGTCGAGCACGAGGAGCTGGCGGCGGGCTCGGTGCTGCCGCTGCTCGCCGACGACGCGGTGCGGGCGTTCGCCGACGGCATGCTGCGGGCGCTGTACGAGCACGACGCGACCGGCCGGGGCGACCTGGTGGCCTCCCTGCGCGCCTGGCTGTCGCGGCACGGGCAGTGGGACGCGGCGGCGGCGGACCTGGGCGTGCACCGGCACACCCTGCGCTACCGGATGCGCCGCGTGGAGGAGATCCTCGGCCGTTCCCTGGACGACCCGGACGCCCGTATGGAGCTGTGGCTGGCCCTCAAGGCCACCGGCGACCGCCCCGCGTCCTGACGCTGCCCCGCCCCCGCCGTGCCGGCCCGCGGCGGGCGGTGTGGTGGGGCCGTGGGCGCTCCGGGCTCACGTGCTCGGGTCGGCGGGCGGCGGGTCCCGGTACGGCGAACCCGGCGACGACCGCCGACCCTGCGCGCGCGACCCTGCGCACCCCCGTCCCGCCGGCTCGCGGCTGACCGCCTGGGGAGGGCTGGGGAGGGCTGGGGAGGGCTGGGGAGGGCTGGGGAGGGGTGCGGTGCGGGCGGGGTGCGGTGCGGGCGGGGTGCGGTGCGGGCGGGGTGCGGTGCGGGCGGGGTGCGGTGCGGGCGGGGTGCGGTGCGGGTGGGGTGGGGTGGTGCGCTTCCGGTTCTTGCGGATATGTCTCTGGGGGTCCGTCCGGTTCGGCTGTGGTTCTCGGCTGATTCTGCCCGGAAGCGGGCAGAATCTTTGCTGTTCGGGACTTCGGGTTCATATTCTCGCGGGCATGACAACGCCTGCCGTCGACACGGCGCCCCAGACCCCGGCCCCCGCGAAGCCCGCGCCCCGTCGCCGTATCGGCGGCGCCGTCTGGGCGGCCCTCGCGATCGTGTACGTCGTGTGGGGCTCCACCTACCTCGGCATCCGGGTCGTCGTGGAGACCATGCCGCCCTTCCTGTCCGCCGGCGCCAGGTTCGTCGTCGCCGGGCTCGTCCTCGGGGCGCTGATCGCCTGGCGGCAGGGGCTCGGCGCACTCAAGGTCACGCGTGCGCAGCTCGGCTCCGCCGCACTCGTCGGCGTGCTGCTGCTCCTCGGCGGCAACGGGCTCGTCGTCCTCGCCGAGATGTCCGTGCCCTCGGGCCTCACCGCGCTGCTCATCGCCGTCGTACCGGCCTGGGTCGTCCTCCTGCGGACCGCCTTCGGCGAGCGGCCGGGACTCGGCGCGTACTCCGGTGTCGCCCTCGGTCTCGCCGGACTCGGTGTCCTGACCCTCCCGGGACTGAGCGGCGAGGTACGCATCGGCGGCGTCCTCACCGTGGTCGTGGCGACCGTGATGTGGTCCGTCGGGTCCTTCTCCTCGGCGCGCATACCGATGCCCCGCGACCCGTTCACGGCCAGCGCGTACGAGATGGCCGCCGGCGGCCTCGCCTGCCTGCTGCTCGGTCTCGCCAGGGGCGAACAGCGGGGGCTGGACCTCGCCGCGGTGTCTGCCAGGTCCTGGACCGCGTTCGCCTACCTCGTCCTGTTCGGCTCGATCATCGCGTTCACGGCGTACGCGTGGCTTCTTCAGAAGGCGCCGCTCTCCCTCGTCGCGACGTACGCGTACGTCAACCCGGTCGTCGCCGTCCTCCTCGGCTGGCTGATCGTCGACGAGGCTCTGACCTGGCCGATCGCGCTGGGCGGTGCCGTCGTCGTGGCGGGTGTGTGCCTGATCGTGAGCACCGAGCGCCGCTCGTGAGCGGGGGTGGGGTCCCGCCCGGCGGTTGTGCATCTGCCGAACCGGCGGGAGCGGCACGCCGACCACTCCACCACGGACAAACGACCGCGCCGGCCCCCGGCCCTACCGTGTGAGCACACACCCATCTCCCACGTGAAAGGGCCGGGACCGCGATGACCGCCACCCACGCCTTCTGGCTCGCCGGCCGTCAGGCCACCGGCGAGACCACCTTCGACGTCACATCGCCCTGGGACGGCCGCGTCGTCGGCAAGGTCGCCGTGCCCACCGACGCCCAGGTCGAGGAGGCGGTGGCCGCCGCCCACGCCGTCGTGGACGAGTTCGCCGCGACGCCCGCCCACGTCCGCGCCGCGGCCCTCGACCATGTGTCGAAGCGGCTCGTCGAGCGGACCGAGGAGATCGCCCAGCTGATCTCCGCCGAGAACGGCAAGCCCGTCAAGTGGGCCCGCGGCGAGGTCGGCCGCGCGGTGTCGGTGTTCCGGTTCGCGGCGGAGGAGGCGCGGCGCTTCAACGGCGGCGAGGCCCAGCGCCTCGACACCGACGCCGGCGGCACCGGCCGGCTCGCCCTGACCCGCCGCTTCCCCAAGGGCGTCGTCCTCGGCATCGCGCCGTTCAACTTCCCGCTGAACCTGTGCGCACACAAGGTCGCCCCGGCCATCGCCGTCGGCGCGCCCATCATCCTCAAGCCGGCCCCCGCCACGCCGCTGTCCGGCCTCGTCCTCGGCGAGCTGCTCGCCGAGACCGAGCTGCCCGCCGGTTCCTGGTCGGTGCTGCCGGTCACCAACGACCGCATGCCCGCCCTCGTCCAGGACGAGCGCCTGCCGGTGATCTCCTTCACCGGCTCCGACAAGGTCGGCTACGCCATCCAGGAGTCCGTGCCGCACAAGCACTGCACCCTGGAGCTCGGCGGCAACGCCGCGGCCGTCGTCCTCGCCGACTGGGCCTCCGAAGAGGACCTGGACTGGGCGGCGACCCGGATCGCCACCTTCTCCAACTACCAGGCCGGCCAGTCCTGCATCTCCGTGCAGCGCGTCATCGCGGACGCCGCCGTCTACGACCGGCTCGTCCCGAAGGTCGTCGCGGCCGTCGAGGCGCAGGGCACCGGCGACCCGTCCGACGACAGCACCGACGTCGGCCCGCTGGTCAGCGAGGACGCCGCGAAGCGCGTCGAGTCGTGGGTGGACGAGGCCGTCAAGGCCGGCGCCACCCTGCTGACCGGCGGCAAGCGGGAGGGCGCCAGCTACGCCCCCACCGTGCTCGCGGACCTGCCCGCCGATGTCACCCTCGCCTGCGAGGAGGTCTTCGGCCCGGTCCTCACCCTGCACCGGACGGACGGGGAGGCCGCCGCGTTCGCCGCGGTCAACGACTCCAAGTTCGGCCTGCAGGCGGGCGTCTTCACCCACGACCTGCAGACCGCCTTCCGCGCGCACCGCACCCTGGAGGTCGGCGGCGTGATCGTCGGCGACGTCCCGTCCTACCGCGCCGACCAGATGCCGTACGGCGGCGTCAAGCAGTCCGGCGTCGGCCGCGAGGGCGTGCGCTACGCCATGGACGACTACACGTACGAGCGGGTGCTGGTCCTCACCGGCCTGGCCCTGTAGGTCACTCGTACGGCCCACGAGCCGGCGGCCCGAGCCCACTGTGCGGGGGCTCGGGCCGCCTTTCCGTATTTTCGTACGCGCTGTCATCGGGTAATACGGATGGGTAGCACCGACCGGTAGGACGACCGGCCGGCCGCCCCCGATCAGCGGCGAGGTGAGCCCTCATGCCCGGCACCCACCCCCAGCCCAAAGTCTCCGAGCGAGAAGCCCGGCAGGTCGCCGAGGCGGCACGTCAGCAGGACTGGCACAAACCGAGCTTCGCCAAGGAACTGTTCCTCGGCCGCTTCCGGCTCGACCTCATCCACCCGCACCCCATGCCGCCGGACGACGACATCCAGCGCGGCGAGGAGTTCCTCGCCAAACTCCGCGACTTCTGCGAGACGAAGATCGACGGAGCCCTGATCGAGCGCGAGGCCCGCATCCCCGACGCGGTGATCGACGGCCTGAAGGAGCTCGGCGCGCTCGGCATGAAGATCGACACCAAGTACGGCGGCCTCGGCCTCACCCAGGTGTACTACAACAAGGCCCTCGCGCTGGTCGGCTCCGTGAGTCCCGCCGTCGGCGCGCTCCTCTCCGCGCATCAGTCGATCGGCGTACCGCAGCCGCTGAAGATCTTCGGGACGCCCGAGCAGAAGGAGACCTTCCTGCCGCGCCTGGCCCGTACCGACATCTCCGCGTTCCTGCTCACCGAGCCGGACGTCGGCTCCGACCCGGCCCGCCTCGCCACCACCGCCGTCCCCGACGGCGACGCGTACGTCCTCGACGGGGTGAAGCTCTGGACCACCAACGGCGTCGTCGCCGACCTCCTCGTCGTCATGGCCCGGGTACCGAAGTCGGACGGCCACAAGGGCGGCATCACCGCGTTCGTCGTCGAAGCCGCGTCCGAGGGCATCACCGTCGAGAACCGCAACGCCTTCATGGGCCTGCGCGGCCTGGAGAACGGCGTCACGCGCTTCCACCGCGTCCGGGTACCCGCCGAGAACCGCATCGGCCCCGAGGGCTCCGGCCTCAAGATCGCGCTCACCACCCTCAACACCGGCCGCCTGTCCCTGCCCGCCATGTGCGCGGGCGCCGGCAAGTGGTGCCTGAAGATCGCCCGCGAGTGGAGCGCCGTCCGCGAACAGTGGGGCAGGCCGGTCGCCCGCCACGAGGCCGTCGGCGCGAAGATCTCCTTCATCGCCGCCACCACCTTCGCCCTCGAAGCCGTCCTCGACCTGTCCAGCCAGATGGCCGACGAGGACCGCAACGACATCCGCATCGAGGCGGCCCTCGCCAAGCTGTACGGCTCCGAGATGGCCTGGCTCATGGCCGACGAACTCGTCCAGATCCGCGGCGGCCGCGGCTACGAGACCGCCGACTCCCTCGCCGCCCGCGGCGAACGCCCCGTCCCCGTGGAGCAGCTCCTGCGCGACCTGCGCATCAACCGGATCTTCGAGGGCTCCACCGAGATCATGCACCTGCTGATCGCCCGCGAGGCCGTCGACGCCCACCTCGCGGTCGCCGGCGACATCATCGACCCCGACAAGACCCTCGGCGACAAGGCGAAGGCGGGCGCCCACGCCACCGCCTTCTACGCCCGCTGGCTGCCCAAGCTCGTCGCCGGGCCGGGCCAGCTGCCCGGCGCCTACGGGGACTTCCACCCGCGCGGCCACGCCGACCTCGCCACCCACCTGCGGTACGTCGAGCGGACCTCCCGCAAGCTCGCCCGGTCCACGTTCTACGCCATGTCCCGCTGGCAGGGCCGGATGGAGACCAAACAGGGGTTCCTGGGCCGGATCGTGGACATCGGCGCCGAACTGTTCGCGATGAGCGCCGCCTGCGTACGCGCCGAACTGCTGCGGACGCAGGGCGACCACGGCCGCGCGGCGTACGAACTCGCCGACGTGTTCTGCCGCCAGTCCCGCATCCGCGTCGAGGAGCTCTTCGGCCGTCTCTGGCACAACACCGACGACCAGGACCGCACCGTCGTCAAGGGCGTGCTCGCCGGCCGCTACACCTGGCTGGAGGAGGGCGTTCTCGACCCGAGCGGCGAAGGACCCTGGATCGCCGACGCCACGCCGGGCCCCTCCACCCGGGAGAACGTCCACCGCCCCATCCGCTGACGCACCGGCGCCCCGGCCGCGTCCGGCGGGCACGGTGAGAACGGTCCCGGGCCCGACGGCCCGGCCCGGGACCCGCACCCGTGGTCACCGCCCCCGCCGGATGCGGCAAGAATGGTGTCCATGAGCGACAGCGCACCCGCACCCCTCGCCGACCCGCACATCGCCTTCGATCCGGCCGAAGGCCGCCGGGACATCGTCGTCCTCGGCTCCACCGGGTCCATCGGCACCCAGGCCATCGACCTGGTGCTGCGCAACCCCGACCGGTTCCGCGTCACCGCGCTGTCCGCCGCGGGCGGCCGACCGGGCCTCCTCGCCGACCAGGCGCACCGGCTGCGGGTCCGTACGGTCGCGGTGGCCCGCGAGGACGCGGTGCCCGAGCTGCGCGACGCGCTGACGGAGCGGTACGCGGGCGAGCCGCTGCCCGAGATCATCGCCGGGCCCGACGCCGCCACCCAGGTCGCGGCGTCGGAATGCCACACCGTCCTCAACGGCATCACCGGTTCCATCGGCCTGGCCCCCACGCTCGCCGCACTCGAAGCCGGCCGCACCCTCGCCCTCGCCAACAAGGAGTCGCTGATCGTCGGCGGCCCCCTGGTGAAGGCCCTCGCCAAGCCCGGCCAGATCATTCCGGTCGACTCCGAGCACGCCGCACTGTTCCAGGCCCTCGCCGCCGGCACCCGCGCCGACGTCCGCAAGCTCGTCGTCACCGCGTCCGGCGGCCCCTTCCGAGGCCGTACGAAGGCGGAGCTGGCCCACGTCACCCGCGAGGACGCCCTCGCGCACCCCACCTGGGCCATGGGCCCGGTGATCACCGTCAACAGCGCGACCCTGGTCAACAAGGGCCTGGAGGTGATCGAGGCCCATCTGCTCTACGACATCCCGTTCGACCGCATCGAGGTCGTCGTCCACCCCCAGTCGTATGTGCACTCCATGGTCGAGTTCACCGACGGCTCCACCCTCGCCCAGGCCACCCCGCCCGACATGCGCGGCCCCATCGCCATCGGCATCGGCTGGCCCGAGCGCGTACCCGACGCGGCCCCCGCCTTCGACTGGTCCACCGCCTCCACGTGGGAGTTCTTCCCGCTGGACACCGAGGCGTTCCCGTCCGTCGGCCTCGCCAGGCACGTCGGTGAGCTCGGCGGCACCGCACCCGCCGTGTTCAACGCCGCGAACGAGGAGTGCGTGGAGGCGTTTCTCGCCGGACGCCTGCCGTTCACCGGAATCATGGATACGGTCACCGCTGTCGTCACCGAACACGGGACCCCCGCCCGGGGAACTTCCCTCACGGTGGCGGACGTCCTCGAAGCGGAGACCTGGGCGCGCGCCCGGGCTCGTGAGACGGCACGGAAGATCAGCGGAGAGCAGCCGGTGGAGGCGCGCGCATGACCATTCTTCTCACCATCCTGGGCATCGCGCTCTTCGCCTTCGGCCTGCTCTTCTCCATCGCCTGGCACGAGCTCGGCCACCTCTCCACGGCCAAGCTCTTCGGCATCCGGGTGCCCCAGTACATGGTCGGCTTCGGCCCGACGCTCTGGTCGCGGCGCAAGGGCGAGACCGAGTACGGCATCAAGGCCATCCCCATGGGCGGCTACATCCGCATGATCGGGATGTTCCCGCCCGGCGAGGACGGCCGGATCGAGGCCCGCTCCACCTCGCCGTGGCGCGGCATGATCGAGGACGCCCGCACCGCCGCGTACGAGGAGCTCCAGCCCGGCGACGAGACCCGGCTCTTCTACACGCGCACGCCGTGGAAGCGCGTCATCGTGATGTTCGCGGGCCCGTTCATGAACCTGGTCCTCGCCGCCGCGATCTTCCTCACGGTCTGTATGACCTTCGGGTTCGCCACCCAGACCACCGAAGTCGCCGGCGTCCAGAAGTGCGTCATCGCGCAGAGCGAGAAGCGCGACAAGTGCGCGGCGGGCGACCCCGTCTCGCCCGCGCACGCCGCGGGGCTGAAGGAGGGCGACAGGATCGTCGCCTTCAACGGCGAGCCCGTCGCCGACTGGCCCACGCTCTCCGCCCACATCCGCGACACCATCGGCCCCGCCACCCTCACCGTCGAGCGCGGCGGCGAGGAAGTCGTCCTCCACCCCACCCTCGCCAAGAACATGGTGGCCAAGAAGGACGCCGACGGAGAGGTCGTCCCCGGCGAGTTCGTCGCGGCCGGATACCTCGGCTTCGCCTCCAAGAGCGAGATCCTGCCCCTCACCTTCGGCCAGTCCGTCGAGCGGATGGGCGACATGATCGAGGACGGCGTCCAGGCCGTCGTCGCGCTGCCCTCCAAGATCCCCGACCTGTGGGACGCCGCCTTCGGCGACGGGGAGCGCAAGGCCGACTCCCCGGTCGGCGTCGTCGGCGCCGCCCGGATCAGCGGTGAGGTCATGAACCTCGACGTCCCGACCGAGAGCATCGTCGCGACGTTCATGATGGTCCTCGCCACCTTCAACCTGTCGCTGTTCCTGTTCAACATGCTCCCGCTGCTGCCGCTGGACGGCGGACACATCGCCGGCGCGCTGTGGGAGTCCGTACGGCGCAACGTGGCGAAGGTGTTCCGGCGGCCCGACCCGGGCCCGTTCGACGTCGCGAAGCTCATGCCGGTCGCCTACGTCGTCGCGGGCCTCTTCATCTGCTTCACGCTGCTCGTCCTGGTCGCGGACATCGTGAACCCCGTACGGATCTCCTGACCCCGCCGTACGGCACAGGTGGCGAGCGGCCGGGCGCACGCCGGCGCCCGGCCGCTCCCTTCGGGTGGCGTTCACCGGCGCGATGTGCTGCCCGGAGCCCCGCCCCTGTAATCTCGAAGACCTGGAGCCCGCCGATCTCGGGACCTCGATCCACACCTTGGGGTTGCACAGCAGATGACCGCGATTTCTCTCGGTATCCCGTCCGTACCGACCAAGCTCGCCGACCGCCGGGTCAGCCGCAAGATCCAGGTCGGCTCGGTCGCCGTCGGCGGTGACGCGCCCGTGTCGGTGCAGTCGATGACGACGACCCGCACCTCCGACATCGGTGCCACGCTCCAGCAGATCGCCGAACTCACCGCCTCCGGCTGCCAGATCGTGCGCGTCGCCTGCCCGACGCAGGACGACGCCGACGCGCTGGCCACCATCGCGAAGAAGTCCCAGATCCCCGTGATCGCGGACATCCACTTCCAGCCCAAGTACGTCTTCGCCGCGATCGACGCCGGCTGCGCCGCCGTCCGGGTCAACCCGGGCAACATCAAGCAGTTCGACGACAAGGTCAAGGAGATCGCGAAGGCCGCGGGCTCGGCCGGCACCCCCATCCGGATCGGCGTCAACGCGGGCTCCCTCGACCGGCGCCTGCTGGAGAAGTACGGCAAGGCCACCCCCGAGGCCCTCGTCGAGTCCGCCCTGTGGGAGGCGTCCCTCTTCGAGGAGCACGGCTTCCACGACATCAAGATCTCGGTCAAGCACAACGACCCGGTCGTCATGGTCAACGCCTACCGCCAGCTCGCCGCCCGGTGCGACTACCCGCTGCACCTCGGCGTCACCGAGGCCGGCCCCGCGTTCCAGGGCACCATCAAGTCGGCGGTCGCCTTCGGCGCACTGCTCAGCGAGGGCATCGGCGACACCATCCGCGTCTCGCTGTCCGCGCCGCCCGCCGAAGAGGTCAAGGTCGGCATCCAGATCCTGGAGTCCCTGAACCTGCGCCAGCGCCGCCTGGAGATCGTCTCCTGCCCGTCCTGCGGCCGCGCCCAGGTCGACGTCTACAAGCTCGCCGACGAGGTCACCGCCGGCCTGGAGGGCATGGAGGTGCCGCTGCGCGTCGCCGTCATGGGCTGCGTCGTCAACGGCCCCGGCGAGGCCCGCGAGGCCGACCTCGGTGTCGCATCGGGCAACGGCAAGGGCCAGATCTTCGTCAAGGGCGAGGTCATCAAGACCGTCCCCGAGTCGAAGATCGTCGAGACCCTCATCGAAGAGGCGCTGAAGATCGCCGAGCAGATGGAGAAGGACGGCATCGCCTCCGGCGAGCCCCAGGTCTCCGTCGCCGGCTGACCTTCCGGCGCACCACCGCACGCCGACCGCAGAGCCCCGCCCGCACCCCGCGCGGCGGGGCTTCGCACTGGGCCGACACAGCCCCTGGAGCGCCAGGTACAGTGCCTGGACAGACAGACCATGGTGAGGCCCCCTCGTGTTGACGCAGACCACCACCCGGGTCCTCGAACCCGGTGACCTCGGCGCCGCGCTCGCCGTCCTGGAGAGCGAACCCGTCGCCAACGCGTTCGTCACCGCACGCGTCCAGGTCGCCGGACTCGACCCCTGGCGCCTCGGCGGCGAGATGTGGGGCTTCTACACCGACGGACACCTGCGGTCGCTGTGCTACTCCGGCGCGAACCTCGTGCCGATCTGCGCCACCCCCGAAGCCGTCCGCGCCTTCGCCGACCGCGCCCGCCGCGCCGGCCGCCGCTGCTCCTCCATCGTCGGCCCCGCCGAACCCACCGCCCAGCTGTGGCGGCTGCTCGAACCCAGCTGGGGCCCGGCCCGCGACGTCCGCCCCCACCAGCCGCTCATGGTCACCGAGCGGCCCGCACCCGACATCGAACCCGACCCGCTCGTCCGCCGCATCCGCAAGGACGAGATGGACGTGATCATGCCGGCGTGCGTGGCCATGTTCACCGAGGAGGTCGGCGTCTCGCCGATGGCGGGCGACGGCGGACTCCTCTACCAGGCGCGCGTCGCCGAACTCGTCGGCTCCGGCCGCTCCTTCGCCCGGATCGAGGACGGCAAGGTCGTCTTCAAGGCCGAGATCGGCGCCGCCACCTCGAGGGCCTGCCAGATCCAGGGCGTCTGGGTCGCCCCCGAGTACCGCGGCCGGGGCCTGTCCGAGACCGGCATGGCGGCCGTCCTGCGGTACGCACTCGCCGATGTCGCCCCCGTCGTCAGCCTGTACGTCAACGACTACAACGCCCCGGCCCGCGCCGCGTACCGCCGTGTCGGATTCCGTGAGGTCGGCGCCTTCATGAGCGTGCTGTTCTGAATGCCCGGCGCGGAAAGTAGGGTGCGGCGCATGGATGATGTGCTGGTCGGACCGCTGGACCTCGCCGACCGCGTGGACGACGCGCTCGCCGTGCAGGCCCTGGCCTTCGGGCTCACCGAGGGCGAGATCGCGGTGCGCCACCACATCGTGCTGCGCCATCTGCGCTGCCGCGGCGCCCGCGCGTACGGCGCCACCACCCCGACCGGACGGCTGGTCGGCTTCGTGTACGGGATGCCCAACGACCGCACCCACTGGTGGTCCACCGTCGTCCAGCCGTACCTGGTCCGCGGCGGCCACGACAGCTGGCTCGACGACTCCTTCGTGATCACCGAACTGCATGTCCACCCGGACCACCAGGGCCGGGGGATCGGCCGCGAGCTGATCACCACCATCACCGACACCGCCGACGAACCGCGCTCGATCCTCTCCGCGATCGACACCGAGAGCCCCGCCCGCAAGCTGTACCGGAAGCTCGGCTACGTCGACCTGGCCCGCCAGGTCCACTTCCCCAGCGCCTCGCGCCCGTACGCGGTGATGGGGGCGTGGTTGCCGTTGGGGCGGGGGTGAGCGGGTCTGCTGGGGGTCCGGGGGTCGTCCCCCGGGGTGCGGGGTCCCAGCGCCTCGCGCCCGTACGCGGTGATGGGGGCGTGGTTGCCGCTGGGGCGGGGGTGAGCGGGTCTGCGCGGCTGCCGCTGGAGCGGGGGTGAGCGGTCTGCGCGGCTGCCGCCGAAGCGGCGGAACGGGTCCAACTGATTTCCGCCAGCCGGTGCCGCCCGGCTAACCTCCTGCCCATCACACTTTTCACCGCAGGAGAGTTCCCCATGGCCCAGGTCCAGCGCATGTCCCGGTTGATGGTCAAGACACTGCGCGACGACCCGGCGGACGCCGAGACGCTCAGCCACAAGCTGCTCGTCCGCGCCGGTTACGTCCGCCGCAACGCCGCCGGCATCTGGTCCTGGCTGCCGCTCGGCAAGAAGGTCCTGGAGAACGTCACCCGTGTCGTCCGCGAGGAGATGGACGCCATCGGCGCGCAGGAGGTCCTCCTGCCGGCCCTGCTGCCCAAGGAGCCGTACGAGGCGACGGGCCGCTGGGAGGAGTACGGCGCCGAACTGTTCCGCCTGAAGGACCGCAAGGGCGCCGACTACCTCCTCGGCCCCACCCACGAGGAGATCTTCACCCAGCTGGTCAAGGACCAGTGCACGTCCTACAAGGACCTGCCGGTGATCCTCTACCAGATCCAGTCGAAGTACCGCGACGAGGCCCGCCCCCGTTCCGGCATCCTGCGCGGCCGCGAGTTCCTGATGAAGGACTCGTACTCCTTCGACACCACCGACGAGGGCCTGTCGGAGTCGTACGCCCTGCACCGCGAGGCGTACATCAAGATCTTCGAGCGCCTCGGCCTCAAGCACAAGATCGTCTCCGCCGTCTCCGGCGCCATGGGCGGCTCCGCCTCCGAGGAGTTCCTCGCCCCGGCCGCCGCCGGTGAGGACACGTTCGTCTACTGCTCCTCCTGTGACTACGCGGCCAACACCGAGGCCGTCACCTTCCGGGCCGAGCCCGCCGACGCCTCGGCGCACGGCCCGGTCGAGGAGCTGGACACCCCGGACACCCCGACCATCGAGACGCTCGCCGAGCACCTGGGCGTCCCCGCCTCCGCGACCCTGAAGAACCTGCTGGTCAAGGTCGACGGCGAGATCGTCGCCGTCGGCGTCCCCGGCGACCGCGAGGTCGACATGGGCAAGCTGGAGGACCACCTCGCCCCGGCCGCGGTCGAGCTGGTCACCGCCGACGACTTCACCGGCCGCCCCGACCTGGTCCGCGGCTACGTCGGCCCGCAGGGCCTGGACAAGGTCCGCTACATCGCCGACCCCCGCGTCGCCCCCGGCACCGCCTGGATCACCGGCGCCAACAAGCCCGACACGCACGCCGCGAACGTCGTCGCCGGCCGTGACTTCGAGGTCGACGACTACCTGGACGTCGTCGTGGTCGAGGAGAACGACCCCTGCCCCAACTGCGGCAGCGACCTCAAGCTCGACCGCGCCATCGAGATCGGCCACATCTTCCAGCTGGGCCGCAAGTACGCCGACGCCTTCCAGCTCGACGTCCTCGGCCAGAACGGCAAGCCCGTCCGCGTCACCATGGGCTCGTACGGTGTCGGAGTCTCGCGCGCCGTCGCCGCCCTGGCCGAGCAGACCGCCGACGAGCAGGGCCTGTGCTGGCCCCGCGAGATCGCCCCGGCCGACGTGCACGTGGTCGCCGCCGGTAAGGCGCTCCAGACCGAACTGGCCCTGGACGTCTCCGACAAGCTCGCCGAGGCCGGCCTGCGGGTCCTGGTGGACGACCGCGCGGGCGTGTCCCCCGGCGTGAAGTTCACCGACGCGGAGCTCATCGGCGTGCCGAAGATCCTGGTCGCCGGCCGCCGCTCGGCCGAGGGCGTCCTGGAGCTGAAGGACCGCCGCACCGGCGAGCGCGAGGAGCTCACCGTGGACGAGGCGATCGCCCGCCTCCGCGCCTGACCGCGGTCGGGCGACACGCCCGCGCCCGGCGCACCGCGAGGCGACACGCCTCAGATGCACCCCGCCGTACCGGCGTCGTCGTCCAGGACAGGGACGGTCGGCGCCGGTTCGTGCGCCCGGGGCGCCGCGCCACCGCCGCCCCGGGCACCGGCCGGAGCGAACGTCGCGGGTACCTGCGGCTGGTCCGTACGCCCCGCCTCCACGGCTCCCGTCGCCGCCGCCACCTGATGCTCGGCGGACTCGGCGGACCGCTCCAGGAACCGCAGCAGCTCCACCGGGATCGGCAGCACCAGCGTCGAGTTCTTCTCGGCTGCCACCGCCATCACCGTCTGCAGCAGCCGCAGCTGCAGCGCCGACGGGGTGTCCGACATCTCCCTGGCCGCCTCCGACAGCTTCTTCGACGCCTGGAGCTCCGCGTCCGCGTTGATCAGCCGGGCGCGCCGCTCGCGGTCGGCCTCGGCCTGCCTGGCCATCGAGCGCTTCATCGTCTCCGGCAGCGACACGTCCTTGATCTCGACGCGGTCGATGGTCACACCCCATTCGACGGCCGGGTTGTCGATCATCAGCTCCAGGCCCTGGTTGAGCTTCTCCCGGTTGGACAGCAGATCGTCCAGGTCGCTCTTGCCGATGATCGACCGCAGGGACGTCTGGGCGATCTGGGACACCGCGAAGCGGTAGTCCTCGACCCGGATGACGGCCGCCGCCGCGTCGACCACCTTGAAGTAGATGACGGCGTCGACGCGCACCGTGACGTTGTCCCGGGTGATGCCGTCCTGGGCGGGCACGGGCAGCGTCACGATCTGCATGTTCACCTTGCGCATCCGGTCCACGAACGGAACGATCATGGTGAAGCCGGGGCCCTTGACGCCGCTGCGCAGCCGCCCGAAGCGCAGGACGACACCCTTCTCGTACTGCTTGACGACCTTCGCGGCGGCGGCCACGTACGCGACGGCGGCCGTGCCCGTCAGCGCTGCCGCGGTGAGCAGTTCCTCGACCATGACGATCCCCTGCCGTCGGAAGCCGGGCGTACCGGTGGTGGTATGCCCCATAGTGCACCCGTACGGCCCACTGTGGGAGCCCGGCCGCCCGATGGCAGTGCCCTGGCCCTGGCCCTACAGCCAGCCCGCGAACTCCAGCAGCAGCTCGCCGTCCTGCCGCCGCCCGGCCGCCAGCGCCCGCGTCCCGGACTCCACCGCGCGGAACAGCGTCCAGCCGCGCAGCCGGTCACGGTCCACCTCCAGCGAGTCCGCCAGCCGGTTCACCCGGCGGCGCGCCGACGACGCCCCGGCAGACGCCGCGACCAGGTCCTCCACCCGGTCGCGGACCAGCCGCGCCAGGTCGTACGCCCGCTCGCCCACCACCGGGTCAGGGCCCACCGCGAGCCAGGGCACCCGGTCACCCGCCAGCACCTTGCCCTGCCGGAAGCAGCCGTGCAGCAGCAGCGCCTCCGGCGCGGCCGCCACCAGCTCGTCCCGCGCCTCCAGGGCCGCCGCGACCAGCGGCCCCGCCACGTCGTCCGCCCGGTGCCGCTCCATCGCCGCCGCCTGCTCCGCCGTGCGCTCGGCCACCGACGCGAAACCGTGCCCCTCGGGCGGTTCCACCCACAGCCGGCGCACCGTGCCCGCCGCCTCCAGCAGCGCCTTGGCCTCCGGCAGTGAGCGCAGCGACACGTCGGGCCTGAGCCGCTCAAGCAGCAGTCCCGGCCCCGGGCCCGCCGGATCGTCCAGCAGCCGTACGGCGCCGAAGCCGTTCCAGTGCGCGAGCGCGGCCCGCTTCCGTTCGGGTGCGGCGAACGGCGGGGCGACCTTCAGCGCCGCCGGCGTCCCGTCGGACCGGCGCACCAGGACGACCAGGCTGCTCCGGCCGCCCGGCGCCACGACCCGGTCGGTCGCCAGGCCGCGCAGGTCCACCGCTTCCCGGGCGAGCTCGGGCAGCCGGGCGAGCCAGTCGCCCGCGACGGCGTCCCCGTACGTCTCGCCGAGCGCCCGCTCCAGTCGTCGCGGCGGTTCAAAACCCATGCGTGCGTTGTTCCCTCTCAGAGCCGGTGCTCACGGACGCCCAGGACCGGAAACCCAGGACCGGACGCCCCAGGACCGGAGGCCGGGCTCACGGACGCTCGGCGAGCCCAGGAAAGGCTACGCCGGTGCCGCGCCACCGTACGGCCCGCACCGCGGCTTCCCGCAGGGCGCCCGCGGCCTCCCGCCGCAGCGGCCCGTCGGCCGCCCGTACGAGGTCGGAGTAGACGCCCGCCACCCGGTCCTCCAGCTCGGCCGCGAGCCGTACCGCCGCCGCCGCGTCCGGCACCGGGAACGGCAGGGCGTACGCCGGTGCCGAGGCGCCCGGCCTGCCGCCCAGGTCCCGCACGGTCCGCTCCAGCGCGTCCCGCCGTGCCCGGTGCGCGGCGAGCGCCGCCGTCGCCTCCGCCCGCCGGTCGTCCCCGGCGCGGCCGCCGACGACGCCGTAGCCGTACACGGCCGCGTGCTCCGCCGCGAGCGCCGCCTGGGCGGCCTCCAGGGCTTTCGCGGCCTCCCCGGCCTTCGGCGCCCCAGGTGCCGGTGATGCCGATGGCGCCTGGGGGGCTGGTGGAGCCTGGGGGGCTGGTGGAGCCTGGGGTGTCTCCAGCGCTCCCGTGCCCAGCGGTGTCTGCGGTGTCAGCGGCGTCAGCGGCGTCAGCGTGTGCTGCGGTGTCCGCGCGGCGGTCATGACCGGCTCCCCTCCGTGAGCAGGTACGCGTGTGCGGAGCCCGCCGCGGCGACGGACGCGAGCAGCCGGGCGTACTCCGGCGGCGCGGTCATCAGCGTGGCGGTGTGGGCGGCGGCGGTACGCGAGGACAGCGCGGCCAGCTCCTTCAGCGCGGCCCCCGGCTCCGCCGGCACGGCGGGCGGGGCGGTCGTGGAGGGCGCCGCCGAGGGCGCCTCGGGTGCGGGGGACGGCGGGCCCTCCGGCTCGTCCGGCGGGGCCAGCGCCTTCACGTGCAGGGCGACCGCCTCGCGCAGCGGCGCCAGTCTCGACCGCAGCGTCGGATGGGCGCCGAGCACCTCGTCGTACCGCGACAGCAGCGCACGGCTCGACGCGGCCGCCCCGTGCCGCAGAGTCGTTTCCGCCCGTCGTGCGCGCTCCGCCGCCGACGGACCGCGCGGGCCGTCGGGCTCGTCGCCCGCGCACCCGGCCAGCAGCCCGGAGGCCAGCGCGGAGGCGGCCACCGCGCCCGTCGCGACGAGCGCACGCCTGCGTGTCGTTCCCGTGCGCCCCACGCGTCACTCCCTCGGCCCGGCTGAAGATCACCGCAGGCGAGCGTACCCGCGGGTCGTCCGGAGGTGGACGGCAACACCCCCCGGGACCGGATACCCTTTGATCTGACACACGACGATCCCACAACAGCACACGCGGCCGAGGAGTCACCCGGATGAGCACCACCCAGAGCGAGAGGCTGCGCGGGCTGCTGGAACCGCTGGTCACCGTCAGGCACCTGGATCTCGAAGAGATCGAGATCTCCCGGGCGGGGCGGCGGCGGATGCTGAGGATCATCGTCGACTCGGACGAGGGCGTGGAGCTCGACGCCTGCGCCGAGCTGAGCCGCGCCATCTCGGAGAAGCTCGACGAGACGGACGCGATGGGCGAGGGCGAGTACGTCCTCGAAGTGAGCTCGCCGGGCGCCGACCGCCCGCTGACCGAGCACCGCCACTACGTACGGGCCACCGGCCGCCTCGTGAAGTTCCAGCTGCACGAGGGTGGCGAGCTGGTCGCCCGGATCCTCGGCGTGGACGACGAGGGGCTCGATCTGGAGGTGCCGGGCGTGAAGGGGCGCAAGCCGACCGCCCGCCGTGTGGAGTTCCCCGCCATCGCGAAGGCGCGCGTGGAGATCGAGTTCAGCCGCAAGGACAAGAAGGAAGAGGAGGCGTAGCCGTGGACATCGACGTGAAGCTCCTTAAGGGCTTGGCACAAGAGAAGGAGATCCCCTTCGACCTGCTGGTCGAGACCATCGAGTCGGCCCTCCTCATCGCCTACCACCGCACCGAGGGAGCCCGCCGCCACGCCCGTGTCGTGCTGGACCGCCAGACCGGTCATGTCACGGTGTGGGCGAAGGAAGACCCCGCCGACCTGGAAGAGGGCCAGGAGCCCAAGGAGTTCGACGACACGCCGTCGGACTTCGGCCGGATCGCCGCGACGACCACCCGGCAGGTCATCCAGCAGCGACTGCGGGACGCCGAGAACGACGTCACCTTCGGCGAGTACGCCGGCCGTGAGGGCGACGTCGTGCACGGCCAGGTGCAGCAGGGCAAGGACCCCAAGAACGTCCTGATCAAGCTGGACGACAAGCTTGAGGCGATCCTGCCGGTGCAGGAGCAGGTGCCCGGCGAGGAGTACACGCACGGCACCTGGCTGCGCACGTACGTCGTGCGCGTCGCCAAGGGCGTCCGCGGTCCCTCCGTCACCCTGTCGCGCACCCACCCCAACCTGGTGAAGAAGCTCTTCGCGCGCGAGGTGCCGGAGATCGCGGACGGTTCCGTCGAGATCGCGGCCATCGCCCGTGAGGCCGGCCACCGCACCAAGATCGCCGTCCGGTCCACCCGTTCGGGGCTGAACGCCAAGGGTGCCTGCATCGGCCCCATGGGCAGCCGTGTGCGCAACGTCATGACGGAGCTGCACGGCGAGAAGATCGACATCGTCGACTGGTCGGACGACCCGGCCGAGATGGTGGCGAACGCGCTCTCCCCGGCCCGCGTCTCCAAGGTCGAGGTCGTGGACCTCGCCGCCCGCTCGGCCCGGGTGACCGTGCCGGACTACCAGCTGTCGCTGGCGATCGGCAAGGAAGGGCAGAACGCCCGGCTCGCCGCCCGCCTCACCGGCTGGCGCATCGACATCCGCCCGGACACCGAGCAGAGCGCGGACCGTGACGGGGACCAGCGCCCCGGCCGGGACGCCGAGCGCGGAGCCGGCCGGAGCTGACCCGAGCCGGCCGGAGCCGATCGGCCCCTGGGGCTGCTTCGGTGACGGCCGGGAATGGATTCCGTCGTGGTCACGTTGAGCAACGACGGAAGCACGACGAGATCACGACAACAACCGTTCGATTTTTGCCCCAAAGGGGTGGGGTCGGTGCGGGGAGGTAGACTTAGCCGTGTCTGGCCGGACGCACGCCCGTGTATGCCCTGAACGCACCTGTGTGGGATGCCGGGAGCGAGCGGCCAAGAGCGATCTGCTGCGCATCGTGGTGATCAAGGGCGCCTGCGCCCCCGATCCTCGCGGTACGCTGCCCGGCCGGGGTGCGTATCTGCATCCCGTCCCGGCCTGTCTGGACCTGGCGGTCCGCCGCCGGGCGTTCCCCCGGAGCCTCAGGGTTCCAGGACCGCTCGACACCGCGGACGTACGCCAATACGTCGAGCAGGCGACACCGTAAGAAGAAGTACGGCACGGATCACCCCGTGCGGTCAGGTACCTCGCGAGTTGGAAGTAGGTCGAGATTGCGATGAGCACTCGATGAGTACGCGATGAGTACGCCCATGAAGTAGCAACGGTCCGGCGGTAACCGGACCTCAAAGGAGCGAAGTGGCTAAGGTCCGGGTATACGAACTCGCCAAGGAGTTCGGCGTGGAGAGCAAGGTCGTCATGGCCAAGCTCCAAGAACTCGGTGAATTCGTCCGTTCGGCGTCATCGACGATCGAGGCGCCGGTTGTCCGCAAGTTGACCGATGCTTTGCAGGGCCCCGGCGGCACCGCCGGCAAGTCCGCTGCCAAGCCCGGCGCGCCCCGCAAGGCCGCGCCCGCCCCCGCCGCCAAGCGCGCCGGTGGCACCCCCTCGTCCGCCGCGCCGTCCCCGGCGCAGGTGGCCCGTCCCGCCGCCCCGAAGCCCGGCGCTCCCGCGCCGAAGCCCGCGGCGGCCGAGAAGCCCGCGGCGCCGGCCCCCGGCCCGCGTCCCACCCCGGGCCCCAAGCCCGCCGCCGCGCCGAAGCCGGCGCCCGCGGCCCCGGCCAAGCCCGAGTTCACCGCGCCTCCGTCGGCTCCGGCCGCCGGTACGCGGCCCGGTGCCGCCCCCGGCCCCCGTCCCGCCGGCCGCCCGCAGGGCGAGCGCGGTCAGGGCGGTGCCCGTCCCGGCGCCCCGCGTCCGGGCGGTCAGCAGGCCCCGCGTCCGGGCGGTGCCCGTCCCGCGGGTCCGCGTCCCGGCAACAACCCGTTCACCTCTGGTGGCTCCACCGGGATGGCGCGCCCGCAGGCGCCCCGTCCGGGCGGCGCACCCCGACCGGCCGGCGGCCACGGCGGCCCCGGTGCCCCCGGTGGCGGTCCGCGCCCGCAGGGTGCTCCCGGCCAGGGCGGTCCCCGTCCGCAGGCGGGCCCCGGCGGTCCGCGTCCCACCCCCGGCTCCATGCCGCGCCCGCAGGCCCCGCGCCCGGGTGGCGGTCCGGCCGGTAACCGCCCGAACCCGGGCATGATGCCGCAGCGTCCCGCTGCCGGCCCGCGTCCCGGCCCCGGTGGCGGCGGTCGCGGTCCCGCGAGCGGCGGCCGTCCGGGTGGTCCCGGCGGCGGTCGTCCCGGTGGCGGCGGCTTCGCCGGCCGTCCCGGCGGTGGCGGTGGCGGCTTCGCCGGCCGTCCGGCCGGTCCCGGTGGTGGCGGCGGCGGTCGTCCCGGTGGTCCCGGCGGCGGTGGCGGCGGCTTCGGCGGTCGTCCCGGCGGCTTCGGCGGCCGTCCCGGTGGCCCCGGTGGCCGTGGTGGCACGCAGGGCGCCTTCGGTCGCCCCGGCGGTCCCGCGCGTCGTGGCCGTAAGTCGAAGCGGCAGAGGCGCCAGGAGTACGAGGCCATGCAGGCCCCGTCGGTCGGCGGCGTGATGCTGCCTCGCGGCAACGGCGAGACCGTTCGCCTGTCGCGCGGTGCGTCCCTCACCGACTTCGCGGAGAAGATCAACGCCAACCCGGCGTCGCTCGTCGCGGTCATGATGAACCTCGGCGAGATGGTCACGGCCACGCAGTCCGTCTCCGACGAGACGCTGCAGCTCCTCGGCGACGAGATGAACTACACGGTTCAGATCGTCAGCCCGGAGGAGGAGGACCGCGAGCTGCTCGAGTCCTTCGACCTCGAGTGGGGCGAGGACGAGGGCGGCGAGGAGTACCTGACGCCGCGTCCGCCGGTCGTGACCGTCATGGGTCACGTCGACCACGGTAAGACCCGACTGCTCGACGCCATCCGCAAGACCAACGTCGTCGCGGGCGAGGCCGGTGGCATCACCCAGCACATCGGTGCGTACCAGGTGGCCACCCAGGTCAACGACGAAGAGCGCCGGATCACCTTCATCGACACCCCCGGTCACGAGGCGTTCACCGCCATGCGTGCCCGTGGTGCCAAGTCCACCGACATCGCGATCCTCGTGGTGGCGGCGAACGACGGTGTGATGCCCCAGACGATCGAGGCGCTGAACCACGCCAAGGCGGCCGACGTGCCGATCGTGGTCGCGGTCAACAAGATCGACGTCGAGGGTGCCGACCCGGTCAAGGTGCGCGGTCAGCTGACCGAGTACGGCCTGGTCGCCGAGGAGTACGGCGGCGACACCATGTTCGTCGACATCTCCGCCAAGCAGGGTCTGCACATCGACTCCCTGCTGGAGGCCGTGATCCTCACGGCGGACGCCTCGCTCGACCTGCGGGCCAACCCGGAGCAGGACGCGCAGGGCATCGCCATCGAGTCGCACCTCGACCGTGGCCGCGGCGCCGTCGCGACCGTCCTGGTCCAGCGCGGCACGCTGCGGGTCGGCGACACGATGGTCGTCGGCGACGCGTACGGCCGTGTCCGGGCCATGCTCGACGACAAGGGCAACAACGTCGAGGAAGCGGGTCCCTCGACCCCCGTCCTGGTCCTGGGTCTCACCAACGTCCCGGGCGCCGGCGACAACTTCCTCGTCGTGGACGAGGACCGCACGGCCCGCCAGATCGCCGAGAAGCGCGCTGCGCGCGAGCGCAACGCCGCCTTCGCCAAGCGCACCCGCCGGGTGTCCCTCGAGGACCTCGACAAGGTGCTCAAGGCCGGTCAGATCCAGGAACTCAACCTCATCATCAAGGGCGACGCGTCCGGTTCGGTCGAGGCTCTCGAGTCCTCGCTGCTCCAGCTCGACGTCGGTGAAGAGGTCGACATCCGGGTCCTGCACCGCGGTGTGGGTGCGGTCACCGAGTCCGACATCGACCTGGCGATGGGCTCCGACGCCATCGTCATCGGCTTCAACGTCCGTGCGGCCGGCCGTGCCGCGCAGATGGCGGAGCGCGAGGGCGTCGACGTCCGCTACTACTCGGTGATCTACCAGGCCATCGAGGAGATCGAGGCGGCCCTCAAGGGCATGCTCAAGCCGGAGTACGAAGAGGTCGAGCTCGGCACGGCGGAGATCCGCGAGGTCTTCCGCTCGTCCAAGCTGGGCAACATCGCGGGTGTTCTCATCCGCTCCGGCGAGGTCAAGCGCAACACCAAGGCCCGCCTCATCCGCGACGGCAAGGTCATCGCGGAGAACCTCAACATCGAGGGTCTGCGTCGCTTCAAGGACGACGTCACCGAGATCCGCGAAGGCTTCGAGGGTGGTATCAACCTCGGGAACTTCAACGACATCAAGGTCGACGACGTCATCGCGACGTACGAGATGCGCGAGAAGCCGCGCGGCTGACGCGCGAGCCGATGGCCGGGGCCGGTCGGCGGAAGAATTTCCGTCGAGCGGCCCCGGCCGCTGCGTGTACGGTTCTGGTGACCCCGCCAGGCTCTGACGGGGCCACCGAACCCGAACCGGCGGGACATCCGGGCACACATGTATGTGGGGACTCTGTCCTTCGACCTGCTTCTCGGCGACGTACGGTCGCTGAAGGAGAAGCGCTCCGTCGTCCGCCCGATCGTCGCCGAGCTCCAGCGGAAATTCGCGGTGAGCGTGGCGGAGACCGGAGCACACGATCTCCATCGCAGGGCCGAGATAGGCGTCGCGATGGTGTCCGGGGACGTGGGGCACCTGACCGGGGTACTGGACCGGTGCGAGCGTCTCGTCGCCGCCCGGCCCGAGGTGGAGCTGCTGTCCGTACGGCGGCGGATGCACACCGATGAAGACTGAACGCAAGACGAAAGAGGAGACGGACCGGTGGCCGACAACGCGCGGGCCCGCAAGCTGGCCGATCGCATCCAGGTCGTGGTCGCGGAGACCCTGGATCGGCGTATCAAGGATCCGCGACTGGGGTTCGTGACCATCACGGACGCCCGTGTCACCGGTGACCTGCGGGAGGCCACGGTCTTCTACACGGTTTACGGCGACGACGAGGAGCGGGCCGCCTCCGCGGCCGCACTGGAGTCCGCCAAGGGCATCCTGCGCTCCGAGGTCGGCAAGCAGACCGGGGTCCGCTTCACGCCGACCCTGACGTTCGTGCCCGACGCCCTGCCCGACAACGCGCGCACCATCGAGGACCTCCTCCACCAGGCGCGCGCCAAGGACGCCGAGGTACGCGAGGTCTCCACGGGCAAGACGTACGCCGGCGACGCCGACCCGTACCGCAAGCCCGGCGACGAGGACGCCGAGGACGGTCCGGAGGGCGGTTCCGAGGGTGGTTCCGTGGTCGGTTCCGAGGTCGGTTCCGGCGGTGGTTCTGAGGTCGGTTCCGGCGGTGGTTCCGAGGGTGGTTCTGAGGTCGGTTCCGATGCCGGTTCCGACGGCGGTTCCGACGGCGGTTCCGGTGGCGCCCGCGGCGGGGACGACAAGGACGGCGCCGGCGCCTGATGAGCAACGCTAGCCGCACGCCCGACGGACTTGTCATCGTCGACAAGCCGTCGGGCTTCACTTCGCACGACGTCGTCGCCAAGATGCGGGGCATCGCCCGCACCCGGCGCGTCGGACACGCCGGCACGCTGGACCCCATGGCCACCGGCGTCCTCGTGCTCGGCGTCGAGAAGGCCACCAAGCTCCTCGGCCACCTCGCGCTGACCGAGAAGGAGTACCTGGGCACCATCCGGCTCGGCCAGAACACGATCACCGACGACGCCGAGGGCGAGATCACCTCGTCCACCGACGCCTCCCGGGTCACCCGTGAAGCCGTCGACGCCGGCGTCGCCAAGCTGACCGGCGACATCATGCAGGTGCCGTCCAAGGTCAGCGCCATCAAGATCGACGGCAAGCGGTCGTACGCCCGCGTGCGCGGCGGCGAGGAGTTCGACATCCCCGCCCGGCCGGTCACGGTGGACCAGTTCGCCGTGTACGACATGCGCGACGCCGTTGCCGAGGACGGCACTCCCGTGGTCGACCTGGTCGTCTCCGTGGTCTGCTCCTCCGGTACGTACATCCGCGCCCTCGCCCGTGACCTCGGAGCGGACCTCGGCGTCGGCGGACACCTCACGGCGCTGCGCCGCACCCGCGTCGGACCGTACAAACTGGACGCGGCACGGACACTCGACCAGCTCCAGGAGGAGCTGACCGTCATGCCCATCGCCGACGCGGCCGCAGCCGCGTTCCCGCGCTGGGTCGTCGACGAGCGCCGCGCCAAGCTGCTCCTCAACGGGGTACGCGTCGACATGCCCGCGTACGACACGGCACCCGTCGCCGTCTTCGGGCCCGACAACCGGTTCCTCGCCCTGGTCGAGGAGCGGGGCGGCAAGGCCAAGAGCCTCGCGGTCTTCGGCTGACGCCCCAGGACGTCCCACTGCCCCGTCGCGGCTTCGCGGCGGGGCAGTGTCGCGGTGGGGTGGTGTGGGGTGGTGTGGGGTGGAGCGGGCGGGTCGCCGTGTCGCCGCGTTGGCGGTCTGCCGCGCTCCACGATCCCCCTCCTGCGGGATCTATCCGCGCCCGCCCCTGGATTCACTCGGTTGGGCAGGCGCTCGAAGTGAATCGCGGGGGCACTCGGGGGCGCTTTTCCCCGGCGTCCTTCTCCCGGTGATCACCACGGACCTACCGTCGAACCCATGGCACGCGGGGACCTGGCAACGCTGGTACGGATCTGCGATCTGGCGGGCCGCCCACGCGGTACCGGCTTCGTCGCTGACGACCTCGGCACCGTCGTCACCAGCCACGAAGCGGTGGACGGCCTGGTGCGGGTCGTCCTGCACGCGCCCGGCGACCGTACGTGCCTCGCCGAGGCGGACGCCATCGTTCCGCTGGCCGACGACGCCTTGGCACTCATCCGTACCGAGGGCCTCGGCGTCGCACCCCTGCCCGTGGCGGGCCGCACGGACATCGCGACCGGTACCTACGTCCGGCTGCCCGCCGACGGCTGGCGCGAGGCCCGTGTCCTGGGCGCGTCGCAGGTGACCTACACCGCGACGGACCGCTTCCACCTGCTCGGCGACGCCCTGGAGCTGGCCATGGGGACGGACGCCAGGGAGGCGCTGCGGCTGGGTGGCGAGGCCGCCGGGGGGCCCGTTCTGGACGCCGCGACCGGGGCGGTGCTCGGCGTCCTGGGGACCGCCCTGCACGCCGAACACCGTGCGGCGGGGTTCGCCGTGCCGCTCGCCGCGGCGGCCGTACGGGATCCCGAAGGGCCGCTGGCCGCGCTGCTGCGGCGCAACGCGGCCGCCGCGCCCGCGTACGGGCCCGACCTGAACGTCGCCGGAGTGCTGGCCCTGACGGCGACCACCGGAGCGATGGGCCGGGGCGGCGGCGCGGGCCGTGCCTGGCCCGAACCCGTCGAGCGACCCGTGGTGAACCGGGAGCTGGCCCGGTTCGCCGTGTCGGACGCGCTGGTGTGCGCCCTGGTCGGCGACCCGGGTACGGGACGTACGACCGAGCTGGCCGCGTTCGCCGCGCGGCGGGCGCGCGGTCCCGAACCGGCGCCCACGCTGTGGTTGCGCGGCGCGGACCTGCGGGCCGACGACCTCTCCCTCGCGGACGCGGCGGGCCGCGCGTTGCGCACGGCCGGGCGGATCGTCGCGGGCGGGCGGATGGCTGCGGGTGGGGGGAGCGTCGCGGGTGGGCTGATGGTGGCGGGTGGGGGAGTGGCGGGTGGTACGGATGACCTGCCCGGTGGGGGGTCCGGGCCCCTCCGGGCTCACCTCCTCGGCGTCGGCGGGTTCGGCCCCCGGTCCGCGCAGCCCCGCGGATCCGCCGACGCCTGCGGGGGCGACCCTCCGCGGCCCGTCCCGCCGGGGGAGAGCCTCGGCGCCGTGCCCGCCCGGGTGGCGCGCATCGCGGCGAGCGCGGGGCGGCCGCTGGTCGTCCTCCTCGACGGACCCGAGGAGATGCCGCCCGCACTCGCGCAGCGGCTCCCCGAGTGGACCTCCGGGACCGTCGCCTGGCTGCGCGCACACGGTGTACGACTCGTGGTGGGCTGCCGTACGGAACACTGGGAGCGGGCGCGCGGTCTGTATCCGGCCGGTACGGTGCACCGGCCGCGCGAGGGCGCCGCGCCGCGGGTGCCGGACGCGCTGCGGCTGGGCGACCTGTCCGCCCGGGAGGCCCGGCGGGCCCGCGAGCGGTACGGACTGCCGGGGCTCGCCGTCGCGGCCGACGACGCCCGCCATCCGCTGGCGCTGCGGCTGCTCGCCGAGGTACGCGAGGCGCTGCCGGCGGACGCACCGGGGCGGCCGGGCCGGGAGGAGATCTTCTCCGCCCACCTCGACCTGTCGTGCCTGCGCGTCGCGGTGCGGATCGCGGCCGGAACGGCAGACGCCGCCGCCGTGCGGCGGCTCGCCGCCCGCGTGGCGGGACGCGTGCACGAGGCGGCGCGCCGCTGCCTCGGCCCCGGGCAGGGCGAACTGGACCGTGCGGCGTTCGAGGAACTGTTCCCCTGGGCCACGGGCTGGGCGTCGGCCGTGCTCACCGAGGGCCTGTTCGTTCCCGCGGGTACGGGCTACCGGTTCGCGCACGAGGAGGTCGCCGACCGGGTGCAGGGCGCCCATCTCGATCTGGACGGCGCCCTGTACGCGCTGGTCCACCGCTGGCACGAGGAGCCTTCGGGGGACGACGCCGGTTCCCTGCCGGTGCCGAGGCACCGGATCGGGCCCGTGCTGCAGGCGCTGCTGCTGCTGGAGCGCGTCCGTGGCGCGCAGGCGCTCGCCCGGCGGCTGGAGGCCCTGGCCGATGCGCTGGACCGGCTGTCCGGCGGCGAGGGCTCACCGGCCGGGCGGATCGAGGACGCCGTGTGGTGGGCCGCCAGGTTGCTCAGGGAGGTGCTGCTCCGGGTGCGGGACGCCCGGCCGTACCTGGGCGTCCTGCGCACACTGGCCGACCGGATCACCGCGTGCTCCGGCGGCTTCGAGGAGTTCGGGCCTTGGTTCTGGGAAGCCCTGGGCCTGGGCGAGGACGACCGGCTCGACCTGCTGCGCCGGCTGGTACCCGCCGACGGACCGTACGGGTCGGGCGGGGCCGAGGGGCGGTTCCTCGACGTGGCCGCCGCGCGGCTGGAGGCCGACCCCCGGGGCGTACAGCCACTGCTGTGCCGTTGGTTCGGCGACGAACGCCCGCTGCCCGCCGCGCCGGGTGCCCACGTGCGCCCGACCGTCGCGGGCGTCGCGCAGGCCCTGCTGTACGCGCGGCGGGACCTGGCCGTCGACGATCTGTGCGAGGCACTCGTCACGACCGCCCACCCGCGTGCCGACGAGCTGCTCGCCGCCCTCGCCGAGGACGAGCCCTCCGCGCTGTGCCGGGCGGTCGACCGCTGGGCCCACGACGACACGCGAGCGGGCCGCCGGGTCGCGGCGGCCGCGTACGGGCGGCTGGTGTGCGAGTACGTCACCGAGGACGCCGACAGGGAGCTGCTGCGCTTCGCCGCCCTCGCGCTCCTCGCCCGCCCCGGGGACGTCGCCCTGCACGGTCCGGCGCTCGGCCTCCTCGTCCGCGACCCGCACACCCGGTGCCGCCACCTGCCGCGGGCGCTGGCCGTGTTCCGGTCGGGTGACCCGGGGCTGCCCGCCACCGCGCTGGCCGCCGCCATGACGACGCACCCGGAGCCGGTTGTCGCCGCCTTCCGCGCGCGGCTGCGCGAGCCATGGCGGGCGGCCACCGGCTACGACGGCGGCGCGGCCGAGCTGCTGGGCGCGCTGGCCACGGTGAACACGCCCGCGCTGGCCCGCCGCGCCGCCGCGCTGGTGCGCGAGTACGTCGACCTGCACCCGGCGGGTGCCGTGCACGCCGCCGCCTATGTCGACCGGCGACTGGAGCAGGGGACCGCCGCACGCGCCGTACTGTTCCCGCTCGTCGCCGGCCTGCTCCGGAGCGGCCGCGTCGAGGTGCGTTCCGCCCTCGCCCCCGTCCTTGCGGCGCCCGGCTCGGCCGCCTCGCGAGCGCTGCGGGCCGAACTCCTCGACGTACTGCTGGAGTACGAGGGGTGCGAGAGCCGTGACCCGGCCGTGCCGGACGCCCTGCTCCGCGCGGCCGCCCTCGGTGCGGCGCGGCGCCCGGAGGCCCGTACCCGGGAGCTGGTGCGCCGCTCGGCGCTGCTCCTGCTCCGTACGGCCGAGGGCGCGACCCGCTTCGACGGGCGACTGGTCGAGCTCGCCCGGGAGGTTCCGGGGTTCGCGGCCCTGGTCGCGGGATGGCTGGCGGAGGAGCCCGGCGAGTGGGCAGCGGTCGTCGGGCCGAGCGCACGCCGTACGATCGAGTCGATCGCGGGTCCGGTCAGGGTGGCCCTCACCGTGCCGTCGCCCACGGCCGCGCAGCCGGTGCCGATGCCGGAACGCGAGCCTCCGCCGATGCCGGTGCGGGCCGAGAGCCGTGGGCATGGCAGTCTTAGACCTGCGTAATCGGTCATGACGTACACGGGTTCGGGCGAGGAGCGGTCACAGTGCAGCGCTGGCGTGGCTTGGAGGACATCCCCCAGGACTGGGGGCGCAGCGTCGTCACCATCGGCTCCTATGACGGGGTGCACCGAGGACACCAGCTGATCATCGGGCGGGCCGTGGAGCGCGCCCGTGAGCTGGGCGTCCCGGCCGTCGTCGTCACGTTCGACCCGCACCCCTCCGAGGTCGTCCGCCCCGGCAGCCACCCGCCGCTGCTGGCGCCGCACCACCGGCGTGCGGAGCTGATGGCGGGCCTCGGCGTCGACGCCGTACTCGTGCTTCCCTTCACTCAGGAGTTCTCGCAGCTGTCGCCCGCCGACTTCATCGTGAAGGTCCTGGTTGACAAGTTGCACGCCCGCGCGGTCATCGAGGGACCCAACTTCCGGTTCGGTCACCGGGCCGCCGGGAACGTCGAGTTCCTCGCCGAACTCGGTACCACGTACGACTACGAGGTCGAGGTCGTCGACCTGTACGTGACGGGTGAGGCGGGCGGCGGACAGCCGTTCTCGTCCACGCTGACCCGCCGCCTGGTGGCGGAGGGCGACGTCCAGGGCGCCGGCGAGATCCTCGGCCGCCCACACCGCGTCGAAGGCGTGGTCGTACGCGGTGCGCAGCGCGGCCGCGAGCTCGGCTACCCGACGGCGAACGTGGAGACCCTGCCGCACACCGCGATCCCGGCCGACGGCGTCTACGCGGGCTGGCTCACGGCGGACGGCGAGCGCATGCCGGCCGCCATCTCGGTCGGCACGAACCCGCAGTTCGACGGCACCGAGCGGACGGTCGAGGCGTACGCGATCGACCGCGTCGGACTCGACCTGTACGGGCTGCACGTGGCGGTGGACTTCCTCGCGTACGTGCGCGGCCAGCAGAAGTTCGAGTCGATCGAGGCGCTGCTGGAGGCGATCGCCACGGACGTGAAGCAGTGCCGTGACCTCACCGCCGCGTACGACGCCCACGACGGCGAGGAGTAGGCGGCGCGCACGGCGCGGCACGACGCACGACGCGTCGACAGGGGCCTCCGGCGGTGTCCGCACCGACCGGGGGCTCTTTCGCGTCCGGGGACGGCCGCCCTCGTGAGGGGGGCGTGGGGACTGCGGGTGGGTGGTCGCCTTCGCGGGGACTGTGGGTCGGTGGGGTGGTCGCCTTGTCGGGGACTGTTGGTGGGTGGTGCGTGGTGGTGGGTGGGGTGTGGCGGGGGGCGGGGACTGTCGGTGGGTGGGGTGTCGCTCTCTCGGGGGCTGTCGTGGGTGTGGGTGTGGGTGTGGGTGTGGGTGTGGGTGTGGGTGTGGGTGGCGGGGGTTGTGGGGGTGGCTTCGCTGGCTCATGATTACTCGCCAGTAATGCCGCCGTTTCGCCTACCCCCGGGATCTCAGATGGCTTCGAACGACCGCTCGTCCCTGCTGCTGGCCGGCCTGCTCGCCACCGCCGGCATCGCCCATTTCGTCGCGCCCCGGCAGTTCGACGCGATCGTGCCCGAAGCGCTGCCCGGCAGTCCGAGGACCTGGACCCGGGCGAGCGGTGCGGTGGAACTCGCCCTCGCGGCGGGCCTCGCCACCTCCCGTACGCGCCGCCGGAGCGCGCAGGCCGCTGCGCTCTTCTTCGTCGGGGTGTTCCCGGCCAACGTGAAGATGGCCTACGACTGGCGGCACCGTCCCGCTCCGGCGCGGGCGGTCGCGCTCGGCAGGCTGCCGCTGCAGGTGCCTCTCGTGCTCTGGGCCCGGTCGATCGGCCGTCGCTCGGCCGGGTGAGCGCAACAGGGCCCGCACCATGGACGGTGCGGGCCCTGCCGCGTTGGCTGCCGCTGCCCTACTGCTGCGGAGGCGGCGGGAGCTGGGGTGGCTGCTGAGGCTGCGGCTGCTGCGGAGCCTGCTGCGGCCAGCCCTGGGGCGGGAACTGCCCCGGGGCGTTCGGATCCGGCTGGCCAGGCGCCGCCGGGGCGCCCGGGTGCTGCTGCCAGTCCTGCGGCGGGTACGGCTGACCCGCCATCTGCTGCGGCGGGTACGGCCCGGTCTGTCCCGGCGGCATGCCGTGCCCTGGCACGGGCTGGCCCGGCATCGGCTGGCCGGGGGGCATGCCGTGCCCCGGCATGGGCGGTGCCATGTGCGGCGGCATGGCGCCCTGGCCGTCCGACGTCCACAGTCCCTGCGCCTGCTGGGCCCGTACGAAGTCCTCGGCGACCATCGCGGAGAGGTTGAAGTACGCCTCACGGGTCTTCGGGCGCATCATGTCGAGGTCGACCTCGGCACCGGCGGCGAGGTGCTCGTCGAACGGTACGACGACCACCCCTCGGCAGCGCGTCTCGAAGTGCTGCACGATGTCCTCGACCTTGATCATCTTGCCCGTTTCGCGGACGCCCGAGATGACCGTGATGGAGCGCTGCACCAGCTCCGCGTATCCGTGTGCGGAGAGCCAGTCGAGCGTGGTCGACGCGCTGGACGCGCCGTCCACGGAGGGCGTGGAGATGATGATCAGCTGGTCGGCGAGGTCGAGCACGCCGCGCATCGCGCTGTACAGCAGACCCGTGCCCGAGTCGGTCAGGATGACCGGGTACTGCTTGCCGAGGACGTCGATCGCCCGGCGGTAGTCCTCGTCGTTGAAGGTCGTGGAGACCGCCGGGTCGACGTCGTTGGCGATGATCTCCAGGCCGGAGGGCGCCTGGGACGTGAACCGGCGGATGTCCATGTACGAGTTGAGGTACGGGATCGCCTGCACGAGGTCACGGATGGTCGCCCCGGTCTCGCGCCGCACGCGGCGGCCGAGCGTACCGGCGTCCGGGTTGGCGTCGATCGCCAGGATCTTGTCCTGCCGCTCGGTGGCGAGGGTCGCGCCCAGCGCGGTCGTCGTCGTGGTCTTGCCGACGCCGCCCTTGAGGGAGATGACCGCGATCCGGTAGCAGGAAAGCACCGGCGTACGGATCAGCTCCAGCTTGCGCTGCCGCTCCGCCTCCTCCTTCTTGCCGCCGAGCTTGAAGCGCGCGGCCCCGGACGGCGTCCGGCTGCTCTTGGGCTTCTGCTTGCTGTTGCGCAGGAGGCGGTCGGAGGAGAGCTCCACGGCCGCCGTGTAGCCGAGGGGGGCGCCCGGGACGGAACGCTCGCGCTGGTCGTGCGTCACGCTGTTCGGCCAGGCCGCGCCGGTGCGCGGGTCCACGGGCGGCATCTGCGCCCCGGGGTGCCCGGGGTGGCCCTGCTGGACCGGCTGTCCGGGCTGGACCGGCTGTCCGGGCTGCCCCGGGTGTCCGGGCTGGCCCGGCTGCCCCTGCGGGCCCGGCGGGGGGAATCCGTAGCCGCCCTGCTGGGGCTGGGGCTGGGGCTGGGGTACCTGCGGGGCCGGGGGAGTCGGCTGCTGGCCGGGGTGCGGGAACCCGTAACCGCCCTGCGGCGCGGGCTGGTTGGGTACCGGAGCCTGCGGATGCGGAGCCTGCGGGAGCTGCGGCTGGCCGTGCTGGCCCGGGTGTCCCTGCTGGCCCGGGTGCGGGAAGCCGTAACCGCCCTGCGGGGCCGGGGGTGCGGGCTGCTGGCCGGGGTGCGGGAAGCCGTAACCGCCCTGCGGCGCGGGCGCGTTCGGGTCGCCCGCCTGCGGGGCCTGCGGGGCCTGCGGCGGCAGTGGCGCGGGCGCGGGCAGCGGTGCGGGGGCGGGCACGGGCCACGCGGGCGCCGGTGCCGGTACGGCAGGCGGCTGCGTGACCGCAGGCGCGGCAGACTGGTCCGCGCTCGGCGCCGGAACAGGCCACTGCGGCGCGCCGGTCGGCGCGGCCGGCTGGAACGCGGGCGGCAGCGGCGGGAGTTCCGCGCCCTGCGGCCCCGGCTGCACCGCCCACGGCTGGACCGCCCCGGGCGGTGTGTCCTGCGGTGTTTCAGGGGTTTGAGGCGTTTCAGGGGCGGCGGCGTCATCGGCCGACGGCTGCGAGCCCGTGTCGGTCTCGGTCTCCGCGTCGGCCCCCTTCTCGGTGTCCGTGACGGCGGCCGCGTCTGTCCTGGTGTCGGCGGGCGGGGTGCTCTCGGCGGCGGCGCCTCCGGGCTCCTCGTCGGAACCGTCCGTACTGTCCGAACCCTCCGTGCCGTACGGGCTGTCGGCGTCCTGGACGTCACGCTCGCCGTCGCCGGAACCGCCCGGGGCCTCCGCCTCGGCGGTCTCCTCCGTCGGCTCGGCGTTGCCGGCGAGTTCGGCCATCTCGCGCTTCAGCGCGGCGGGCGAGAAGCGCATCGTGGCGCCGCTCTCCACGTCACCGGCGCCGAAGGGCTGCGGCGCCTCACCCGTGGCCGCCTCGGCGACCGGGGGCGCGACGGGACCAGCGGGCGCCGGGTCGACAGCGGCGGGAGCGGGGGCCGGTGGAACCGGCGCTGCGGGAGCCGGAGCCGGAGCCGGATCCTGGACCGGAGCCGGAGCCGGAGCCGGAGCCGGAGCCGGGGCGGCCGGGGGCGCGGGCGGTGTGGGCGTCGTCGTCCAGCTCGGCTCGAACCCGCCGGCCTGCGGGAGCCCGGGTACCGCGACGGGCTCGCCATGCGGCGGCGGGGGAGGGGTGGTGGCGCCCGGGGCGGGCGCGGGTGCGGGAGCGGGTGCCGGGGCGGGGAAGGCCCCACCGGCCGGTGCCGCGCCGCCGGAGGTGTCCCCCGCGTTCTGCGTGTACCAGGCGGGCGGGGTGTAGTCGATGGTGAACTCACCCGTCATCTCGGCGGGATCCGCGTCGGACTGATCGTCGACGGGAGGCGCGTTCCAGCCCCCGCGGATCTCGTCCCGATCGCCGTTCACTTTGCCTCCTGGTGTGGTCGAGCACCCTTGTGCCGTCGTGGGTGGGGGCGACCGTTCCTGTCGTCCGTCCGCCCGGCTCTCCCCCTTGGGACGCCGCGCACTGCGCGCGGGCTCGTGCCGCGCCCTTCCACCCTAATCGCCAACGGTGTCCGTACGTCAGGCCCGTCGGTCCACCATCGGCCGTCCCCCACATTCCCCCACATCCCCTGCTTCCCCCAAGTGACGCCGCTACGCCGCAGCGTGAGAACAAGGCCCGTGAAATCGGTACATACGGGCATCGATTCCCGGGGGGTGGGGGGTCTCTCAGTCCATGCGGCGCGCGCTGCCCAACAATCCGGTCTCGGCGTCCGTGGCCTGCGTCATGACGAACTGCCGGTCGCTGCCGGCGCACCAGAGCGTGACACCGTCGGCGAGGGTGGACAGGGCGTCCGTCTCGGGGCGCGAAAGGTTCAGGACGCGTCCGATCTGGGTTGCTTCGTCCGGTGACACCCGCTGCACGCCGACGAGTCCCGACTTCTCCATCAGACGCGGTGCCACGGGGCTGAGGTACGGCAGCAGCGTCACGACCGACTGCCACGGCCCGGACACCACGCGCCCGCGCGGCGGCCGCATGCCGCAGTCCCTGACGACGACCACCGGACTGCCCGCCGACGCTCCCTGCGGTGGTACGCGCCCCACGTCGTGCAGCGTGATGCACGGCTGCCCGCCGCCCGCCGCCTGCGCGAGCGCGGTCCACACCGGGGCGCGGCCGGTCTCCACGGCGACCCGCGCACCGGTCGCGGCCGCGCGCAGCGCCATCACCTGGGCGGTCCACAGGCCGCCGATGAGCGTGATCTCGTACGGGGTCGGGCGGTTGACGCCCAGGACGGCGGGCCGCCCATCGGCGTTGACGCCGATGACCATGCCGTCGTCACCGACCGGCAGCCCGAGGGACTCCAGCTGGTCCAGCGTCACCGCGTGCCGGTCGCGGCGCGGTCCGATGAGACCGAAGCCGATCCGTGGCCGTCCGCCGCGTCCACCGCCGCGTCCGGCACCGCCGCGGCCGCCCCCGGCGGCCGGAACCGGCCCCGAAGGCCCCGAAGGCCCCGAGGACCCGGCGGGTCCCGGAGGTGCCGAGCCGGGAGCCGCTCCCGTACCCGGAACGCCTGGAGCCGCGGCCCCCGGCGTCCAGGGAGCCGCGGCCCCCGGTGCCATGCCGCCGGGAACCGTCCCCGGAACCGGCGGCTGGGTGTGAACGGACGACATCAGCGGGCACCCCCGAGCGGCAGAGTGGCGAGCATCGCGGGCAGCTGCTCGCGGTCGAGCCGGACCAGTCCGGTCTTCACGCCGCGTGCCGCGCGCTCCAGTTCATGGCGGGCGGCCACGAGCTCCTCGTCGCTCCGCCCCGTGATGCGCACGTGCCCGGTGACGGTGGCCTCCTGCCGGTCGCCGCCGGAGAGGGTGAGGCTGAACGTCGTGGCGAGGGCCGGTATCGACGTCAGCAGCGCGACCAGCTGCGGCAGCGACGCGCCGCCCGCGCCGAGCTGCGGCCAGCGGCCCACCCAGTACGTGGTGTGCCGCCGGTCGTCGCAGCGCCAGGTCCGCGAGGTCTCCCGGGTCCTCCGCCCCTGCGCCCGCACCCGCCCGGCCTGCGCTATCGCGAGCGGGTTGGCGCACGTCGACGTGGCGAGGGCCGAGGTCAGTTCCTGTTCGGTGAGCACCGTCGCCCGGAACCCGGCACCGGTCAGCCGGCTCGCCAGCTGGTCGGCCGCGCGGAGCACGCACTTCTGCGCGCCCTCCAGGCCGCCGCCGCGCGCGGCCACGGCCTCCGGGCACAGTTCGGGATCCAGCTTCAGCGCGATCCAGGTGATGCGTACGGCGGGCGAGCCGGTCTGCGCCTGCAGCGGGGCGTAGTTGCGGGCGGCCACCGACTGCTGCGGCAGATGCGGTGCGGGGGCCGGCTGGGTGTGCTGCACGACCTGCGCCGACTCCAGCCGTATGCCGTCGACCTCCAGCACGTCCCGTACGAGACCGAGCGGCAGCGGCCGCGCGGACCGGTCCGGGCGCAGCGCGGTGGCGTTCGACTCGACCTGGAGCACGGCCGTCAGAAACGTTCCGTCGCCGATCAGGCCGACCGGCCGCCGGTCCCGGTCGCTGTAGGTGTACGTCCGCAGGGCGGGGTCGCACTCCACGACGGGCGCCAGCCCCGGCTCCGTACCCTCCGGCACCGTCTGCGACGCGGCCCGACGGGTACGCGCGCGCAGCGCGAGGACCGTCGACAGCCACTCGGGCAGCGACCGCCGGTGCCTGCGCACGACCGCCAGCAGCACCAGCAGCGCGGCCACCACACCGGCCGGGACCAGCATCAGCGGGTCGATGACCCACGCCACGAGCAGCAGCGCCGCCGCGAGCTCGATCAGGACGAGCTGTTGCAATCGGAACGGGCCGAAGCGTCCAGGACGCCCCTTCAGCCGGGGTGCCGCGCCCGGGTGGACCTGCGGCGACGGTGTCCCGGAGGAGGTCCGCCCCCTGCCCCTGCCCCGGGACCGCGCCCTGGTCGGCGCGGCCGCGGCGGGCCGTGACCGCGTCGCGGAAGCCATGATGGAGATCCCCCAATTCGTCCCGATCACCCTGGCCTGCCAGGGCTTTGGCGGCTGGATCACCCTACCCGCCACACAAGCGCCTACGGACAACAGGCATAGTAGGGGGCCGGTCCGACAATGAGCCCGCGGGTGTCATGCCCCCCGCAGGTCGCTCATGGCGGACCGTGCCTTTCGAAGAATTCGAAGACGGGGACTCATGGCATCACGGCGGGATGAGCTCAACGCATACACCTTTGCGAAGAAACGCACGGTGGCCGCATTCCTCCAACCCTCGGCCGCGGGTACGGAGGAGGGGGCGCCGCGCCCGCTGCGCGCCGTCCTGCCCAGCCTGATCGTGGCCGCCCTGGTCCTGGCCGGGTTCGGTGCCTGGGGCATGTTCAAGCCCAAGGCGCCCAAGGGCTGGGACAACCCCGGCGAGAAGGTGATCGTCGGCAAGCAGTCCACGACCCGCTACGTGGTCCTCACCACGGGCAAGGGCAAGGACAAGAAGACGCTGCTGCACCCCGTGCTGAACCTCGCCTCCGCCCGTCTGCTGCTCCTGCCGCAGAAGTTCGCGGTGATCCAGGTCAGTGACGACATCCTGGACGCGGGCAAGCCGCCGCGCGGCCCCATCCTCGGCATCCCGTACGCCCCGGACCGCCTCCCCAGCGACACCGAGGCGGCGAAGGCCAAGCGCTGGGCGGTGTGCGTTCAGCCCGGCGGCGGCAAGGGCTCCAGCGTGCAGAAGGCCACGTTCGTGTTCGCCGAACGGGACTTCGGCCTCACCGAAGGCAAGCAGCGCCTGTCGGGCGGCCAGGTCCTGTACGTGAAGGGGCAGAAGGGCACCCGGTACCTGGTCGACGCGTCAGGCACCAGGTACGAGGTGCGCGGCACGCCCACCGACGCGGCCGTCCTCACCCGCGCCCTCGTCGGCAGCGAGGAGCCGCAGCCCGTCACCGAGGACTGGCTGGCCACGCTCCACGAGGGCAGCCCCGTCGACTTCCCCGTCATCCCCGGCACGGTCGGCGCCGACGCGGGCATCGGCGGCGGGCTGAGCGACGCCGAGGACCGGGTCGGCATGGTCCTCCAGGCCCAGACCGGCTCGGGCCCGCAGCACTACGTCGTCCTGCCCGGCAAGGTCCAGCCGGTGTCCGACTTCACGGCATGGCTGCTCATCAACAGCCCGCAGACCGACGACCTCGACATGGACGGCAAGCCGTCCACCGTCGACGCGGCGTCCTTCGCGCCCGAAGCGCGGGACTTCGGCGCCGAGTACCGCTGGCCCGCCGAACGCGCCGAGCAGGTCAACGCGACCGGCGGCGGCGACGGCGGCGCCCGCGACACCGTGTGCAGCGTTCTGCGCAAGGTGGACGACAAGGGCCGCACCACCCTGTCCACCTGGGCCGGCACCACCTACCCCGCCGACATCACCGCCGGCGGCACCAGTACATACGTCACCCCCGGCACCGGGCTCCTCTACACCCAGGTCCAGGGCAAGCAGACCCGGCCCGACGGGTCCCTGTTCCTCGTCACCGACACCGGGCTGCGCTACGCGGTCCAGGCCAACGGCGACAGCGACTCCGAGCGCTCCGACATCGGCACCGGCGACCAGTCGAAGGCCGAGGACGGCCGCCCCGAGCCGAGCCAGGCGCAGATACGGCTCGGATACGAGAAGGTGACGCCGTCGCTCGTCCCCATCGTCTGGTCGGAGTTCCTGTCCAAGGGGCCGCGCCTCGACACCAACAGCGCGCGCCAGCCGCAGGGTTCGTAAGGGGAATGGGGACGACCATGCCGTACCGCACCCTGACCGCGGCCGCCGCGCTGGCGTCCGCCGCGGCGCTGCTCACCCCGGCCTCCGCCGCCCACGCCGCCGAGGCGCCCCAGCCACCCCGGCTGTACCTGAACGGCAGCGGCGAGTGCACGTTCCCGATGAAGAAGCAGATCGAGGGCACGCCGTGGCCGCTCCAGCGGGTGCTGCTGGACGAGCTGTGGCAGGACACCAAGGGCGAGGGCGTACGGGTCGCCGTCATCGACACCGGCGTGGACGACGTCAACCCCCAGCTGAAACCCGCCGTCGACGCGAAGGCGGGCGCGGACTTCCTCAAGCCCGAGAAGGACGACCGCGACAGCAAACGCGGGAAGACCGACGGCACGGTGGACGAGGTCGGCCACGGCACCAAGGTCGCCGGCATCATCGCGGCCCGGCCCCGCAAGGGCACCGGCTTCGTCGGCCTCGCGCCGGAGGCGACGATCATCCCGATCCGCCAGAACGACGAGAAGAACAGCGGCACGTCCAACACGATGGCCGACGCGATCGACCACGCCATCGCCAAGGGCGCCCACGTCATCAACATCTCCCAGGACACCACGCAGGCCCTCGGCCCGGACTCCAACCTCGGCAAGGCGGTCGCCCGAGCCCTGGCCAAGGACATCGTGGTGGTGGCGTCGGCGGGCAACGACGGCCTGGACGGCAAGCTGAAGAACACCTACCCGGCCGCCTTCCAGGGCGTCCTGGCGGTCGCGTCGTCGGACCGCAACAACGAACGCGCGGCCTTCTCCCAGGCGGGCGAGTTCGTCGGCGTCGCCGCCCCCGGCGTGGACGTCGTCTCGACGGTCCCCGGCGGCGGCCAGTGCGTCGACAACGGCACCAGCTTCTCCGCCCCCTACGTGGCGGGCGTCGCCGCCCTGATCCGGGCCAAGTACCCCAAGTGGAAGGCCAACCAGGTCGTCGCGCAGATCGAGCAGACGGCCGAGCGCTCCATCAACGGCCATGACAACTACGTCGGTTGGGGCGTGGTCGACCCGGTACGCGCCCTGGACGGCGACGCGGGCCCCATCGAGGCCCCTCGCCCCGACCCGGGCCCACCCAAGCCCCCGGCGCCCGAAGCCGCCCACCTGGCCATGACGGAAACCCCCCAGGAGCGCGACGAACGCCTGGCGACGTACGCGCTCGGCATCGCGGGGATCCTGGTCGCGGTGGTGGCGGGCACGGCGACGGTGATCAGAGACACCGGCCGCAGACGCCGGAGGCATGTGCGAGCCGAGTGAAATGCCTCTCACGGCAGACCGGTAACGCGTGTTGGGCCATGGGTAGGTATTGACTAGAGTGATGATCGGATTCACGAGTGTGACGAGGGGGCACTGAAGTGGAAGCGCCGATCGGGGGCGGCAAGGGCCTGGACGTCAAAGGGGTAACCCTCCAGACGTTCCGGAACCGCATGGACGAACTTCTGAGGTCGCTGGCGGAGTCGCCGGCGGAACACAAGAAGATCGGTGAGCAGAAGGTCACAGCGGACGCGTACGGCACGGGCTTCAGCGCGGCGACGGACCTCCACACCGCGTACGAAAAGGTACGCACCCGCCTGGAGGGACTGTCCCGGACGTTCGGCGAGACGATCGAGGCGCTGGGGATCACCGTGGATATCGCCCAGAAGGGCTACGGCGGTATCGACCAGGAAGAGAAGGAGCGCTTCGAGCAGATCCAGAAGCGCAACGAGGACTTCTACAAGCCGAACACCGCTCAGGACGGCACGGGCAAGGGTGAGACCAAGCCGAAGCAGCCCGCCGACACCGGTGATTCCGGCGGATTCAGCTGACGGGGGAGTACGGACACATGGCAGGAAGCGAGTTCGAGGGCAAGTCCCTGGATGCTCTGTACGCGATGATCGCCTCCGCCAGGCCGGGCGAACTCACCGCAGTGGGCGACGCCTTGGAAGCGGCGATTCCGGAAATCATCAGCATCGCCACGGATCTGCGCCTCTACATCGACAACGTGCAGTGGAAGGGCGAGGGCGGCGACGCGTTCCGGATCTGGGGCGCCGACATGGTCTCGGAGACCCTGAGGCTCGGCGACTTCACCCAGGTCGTGGCGAGCGAGATGCAGCGCGCGGGTCAGGCGCTGAGCGAGGCGAAGAAGGCCATTCCCAAGCCGGCCGGTATGTGCTTCGCGGACCCGGACAAGGAGAAGGCCCGCATCGAGGCGGAGACCGGCCCGAAGCTCCAGGAGGCGATCCACCAGCTGGAGCGGCTGTCGTCGTACTACAAGACGACGCACGAGCGGATCGCTTCTCAGCCGGAGCCGGAGTTCGCTCCGCCTAGGCCTCCTGAGACCGGGGAACGGGCCTACGCCTCCGGCGGCGGCGCAGGTGCGGGCTCGACGTACTCGTCCGGCGGGGGCGCCTACGCCGGATCGCCGTACTCGACGGCGGGGGGTGCTTCGGCGAGCTCGGCCGGTCGACAGGTCTCCGAGCCGGTGATCCGTCCTACCGCACCACCTGTGGTGCCGGAGGTTCCCGTTGGCACGAACCTCGACAGTGTCGGCACGCTTCCTCCGGAATCGACTACCCGTCCCGGGCCGCAGGCTCCGGTAACGCCGCCGACGGCTGGTGGACCCAACACTCCGCCCGGTCCGCTGCTCCCGCCCGTCGCTCCGGTGGTGGGCCCGCAGACCGGCGGTGGCCCGTCCCGCACGCCATCCGTTCCGACCGGTACCGGCGGACCGCGCGGCACGGGTCCGTTCGGTGCGCTGCCGCCTCGCGCCGGGGGCGGTGACGGCATCGTCGGTGGGAAGCAGATGCCGGGCCGGGCCGGTGGCCCTGTCATGCCTCGACTGCCCATGGGAACCGTGGTCGGCGAGGAGCGCACCGGGTTCGGCCGTGGAGCCGGCATGCCCGGGTACGGTGCCGGAATGCAGGGCGCACCCGGAGCAGGTACGGGTGGTGGCCGTCGACTGGCGACCCAGCCTGGTGGAACCGTCGGGGCTCCTGGTGCGTCAGGTGCCAGTGGGCGCGGCGCGTTCACACCTGGCGGGACCGGCCTGGTCCGCCCGCCCGCCTCGACAGCCTCGCCCCAGGAAGAGCGCCGGGGGTCCTCCACGCGACCCGACTACCTGGCCGAGGACGAAGAGACGTGGGCGATGGGTCAGCGCAAGATCGTTCCGCCCGTCATCGACTAGGAGCTCCACTGATGTCCCCCCTTGCCCGACCCTTCCACAGGCGTGCGATCGGTCTTCTCGGTGCCCTGACAGCGGTGATCGCCTTCTGGACAGTGGGAGCGCCCGCGGCCCAGGCCGAGGACATGCGCGCGCGTCAGTGGTACCTGGACGCGATGAAGGCCGAGCAGCTGTGGAAGGTATCCACGGGCAAGGGGATCACGGTCGCCGTCCTGGACACCGGCGTCGACTCCACGGTGTCTGAACTCCAGGGTGTCCAGGTCCTGCCCGGCCGCAACTTCTTCGACGAAGGAGGCGGCCCGGGCCGTATCGACGAGAAGGACCGGGAGCGGCACGGCACCAACATGGCGATGACCATCGCCGGGAACGGCCTCGGTGGTGGCGTCAAAGGCCTGGCGCCCGAAGCGAAGATCCTGCCGGTGAAGGTAGGCATCCACGGACTCATGGCGCTGGGGCCCGCCACCAAGGGCATCCGCTACGCCGTGGACAACGGTGCGAAGGTCATCAACATGTCCTTCGGTGGATCCGATGACCAGGACGAGACCGCACAGTGGCAGGCGGCCGTCGACTACGCCCTGCAGAAGGGCGCACTGGTGCTTGCCAGCGCCGGTAACAACGGTCTCGAGGCGAAGAGGCACCCGGCGGGCATCCCCGGTGTGATCGCGGTCGGAGCGCTGGACACCAAGGGCAAGGTGACCAAGTTCTCCAACTACGGTGACCACGTCGCACTCGCCGCCCCCGGAGACGACATCCCCGGCCGCTGCTCCAACGACAAGAACACCTACTGCGAGACGTTCGGCACCAGCCAAGCCACCGCCATCGCCTCCGCGTCCGCCGCGCTGATCTGGTCCGCGCACCCCGACTGGACCGCCAACCAGGTCCTGCGCGTCATGATGGAGACCGCCGGTCACGTCGGCCCGGTGCCGAGCAAGTACATCGGCTACGGCTCCATCCGCCCCGCCCAGGTCCTCCTGGAGGGCAAGGGCGACCCGGGCCCGCCGGACGTCAACCCGCTGCTCGCCGCGCGGGCGAGTCAGTCACCCGCACCACAGACCTCCCCCTCTCCTGAGAGCACGGGGGCGAGCGACGGCGGCCAGTCGTCCCAGGGATCGCCGTCCAAGGCTCCTGAGACGGCGGCCGGGTCCGATGAGGGCGGCCTTCCGCTCTGGGCCATCGTCGCCAGTGCCGCCGCCGGCGTCGTCGTCATCGGCGTCGTCGTGGCGGTGAGCGTACGCAGCAGGAGAGCGTAGCTGCACGCATGACGACCACTCCCACAACAAGGAGCTTCATATGACCAACCCCGCAGGCGGGTTCGGACTTGCCGACGACCCGGTCGTCCAGGCGAAGAACAAGGTCATGGAGACCGGCACCGCGGTGAGCAAGCAGGCGCGTGAGCTGGCCAACATCCTGGAGACGTGCAGCGCCGGCTGGACCGGTGTGGGTGCCCAGGGCTTCAAGAAGGCCCAGGTCCTCCTCAACGAGGACCACGACACCATTCGCCGTCTGCTCAACGTACTGCTGAACGCGGTCGGCCAGACCAAGAACCTCAGCAACGCCAACGACGAGGACGTGCGCGCCACGTTCGCCGCCGCCAACAAGTCGGCTCTGAACAACATCTGAGCGACTTCAGCGCGGCGCTCGCGCCCGGGTGCCGCCGCACATACTCACTGACACGCGAAGGGGAACAGCATGGCCGGGGATGACATCGGTACCAAGGTCCGGTATGAGAGCGTCCAGGAGATGGCGAACCGTATTCGCGCCGTCTCGCAGAACATCGTCAACGACCTGATGGAGATGGACGCCGCGCTGAAAGTCGTCACGGGCACGTGGGACGGTGACGCGCACCAGGAGTACACGATCCTCCAGGGCAAGTACAAGAAGCGGGCCGAGGACATGAGGGACCGCCTGGAGATGGTCGCCAAGATCATCGAGAACGGCAAGGACAGCTACCGCTCGACCGACGTGAAGGCCTCGCGCCTGTTCACCGAGGCTTACTGACACCGACCCCTCGGGGGTACGAGAAGGGGCCCGCTCCACCGGAGCGTGCCCCTTCTGGCATGTTCGGGCCGGATCAGTGACCCGGCGCCCCCGGCTCCTGGGGCCGCTGCTCCGACACGAACGTGCCCAGACGCGGAACGGTGTAGACGACGCCCTCGTCCCGGAGGTGCGCGATCACCTTGCGGGCGGTTCCGCGCGCGATGCCGAACTCTCCTATGAGCTGGTTCTCCGACGGCATCGGTTGACGCGGCCGGTATGTGCCGTCGGTGATGCGTTTCCGCAGCTCCTCGGCGACCTGAACCCACCTGTAGCGGTCTGCAGCGAACTCCATACCAAGAACGTAGACGCACACGAACGAGTGAGTGCGTCCGGGTATCAACATGCTTAAGCATGTACAAGCATGATGTAGCCGCTACGGTTGTCCAGGACCGAGAAGACCCCGGCGACGGAGGCAAGCCGTCCCGGGGCATGGCCGACCTGTCAGGAGCAGACCGACATGAAGGACCCTATCCGCGCCCTCCTCCTCTGGGCGAGACTCAGGTTCGCTTCAGGACCCGCGAGTGGCCGGCACCGGCGGCGGCCGGTTCGACGTACGTCTGCCACGGGTCGCCCCAGCCCGGCCGTGGCCACGGCGGCGCCCGGGCGTCCGGTGCGGGGCCGGCTACCCGTACCGCGTTCCCCGTACGGGCTGGACGTGCCGCTGGACGGCGCCGCGACGGTGATGGTCCGTCCGTATCTCGTCGCTGACGAGCGGCGGGCGTGGCGGCTCGACGCCCTGGCGGTGACCCTGTGAGCGAGGAGGAGCCCGACTGCTTCCGTTGTGGTGATCGGGACGGACCGCTGCGGGCGACCGGTGAGCGGTACCCGTCCGGTGCGCAGGTGCTGGTGTGTGCGGCCGACTGCCGGAGGGGGCCCTGGAGGCCTGCCGGAACCGGTCGCCGCCCGGTGCGGATGTGCGTGCGCTGCGAGCGGCTGACCGACACCCCGGTCGTGGTGTGCGAGGTGCATGCGGCTTCGGGGCCGGGGTTCACCGTCTACGCGTGTGCGGCGTGCGCCGGGTCGCTTCCGAGGCCGCCGGGCCCGTTCGAGGGGGTGTAGCCCGGCCGATGGACGAGACGACGCCGGGGGAGGCCGCCGCGCAGAGCGGACCCCCCGGCGTCGACCGGCTCGGCTCACTGCAGGTCGAACTCACCGTCTTTCGCGCCCAGGACGAACGCGCGCCACTCCGCCTCGGTGTAGCGCAGCACGGTGTCGGGGTCGAGGGACGACCGCATGGCGACGGCACCGCCCGGCAGGTGGGCGATCTCCACGCGCTCCTCGTCCGGACTCGTGCCCGGGGCGCCCTGCCACTCCACCCCGCTGATGTCGAGCGCGTACAGCTCGTCCTTCTCCTGCTGAGTGCCCATCAGGCGCTTCCCCTTCGTGCCGGTGGCGGTGGTACAGCGTTGCGGGGTCAATTATCCGCAGGTGAGCGCAGCGCGACACGAGAACGACGGAACGTCAGCCGGCCAGTCTGCCGAGGAACTCGACGCGGGCGGCGTCCGCGCGGTTGACGGAGCCGTTGACGAGTCCGGACAGGGCGGTGGCCTTCATGCCGCGTGCCTGACCCCAGATACGGGTCATGTCGGCGCCCTGGCGCTCCAGATACGGTGCCCGTTCCTCCGCCTTGGCGGTGGCGAGGCCCTTCCGCCAGGTGCCGGTGATGTGCTCGGCGGGCCGGTCCTCGAAGGACGGCACGTCGTCGGAGTCGTCATCGGCGAGGGCGTCGATGACGCTCCGCTGCCAGGCGTCGGCCTCCTCCTTCGTACGGTCGCGCATCACGTCCGTGGCGACCGCGTCGAGGGCGGCGAACGCGCGGGCCGCGCTGGACGGGGGTACGGACAGGGCGAACCCGGCCGCCTTGCGGTCGACGGCGGCGAGTTCGTCGGCGGCGTACCGGGTCTCGGCGGTCCGCAGGCGCACGTACGCGTCGGGGTCGTCCGACACGGCACGCATGACCCGCAGCAGCGGGTCCTTGAGAACGGCCATGTGGAACCCGTCCTTGGCCTCCCAGGCGTCATCGGCGGGGGAGGCGTTGCGGGTGTACTGGGCGTCGCCTACGCCCAGCATCCGGTGGGTGTCGACCACATAGTCCGCGAGTGCGGCGGCGACGGGCCCGCGCAGTTCGGCATGGAGCTTCTGGCCGGGGCCGGCCCGGCGGATCTCGTCGTCCAGGGCGTAGATGACGCTCTTCATCGCCTGGGCCTGCTCCTTGGAGTGGCGCCGCTGCGGCTCGTCCCCGACGGCGGCCTCCTGGATCGCCTCGCCGAGGTCCTCGCAGCTCAGGTCATCTTCGTACGCGTCGCCGAGCGCCCGCTCGATGCGCGGATCCTTGACCAGGGCCGTACACGCGCCGGAGCCACCGCCCGACCCCAGCGCCAGCCAGGCCCCGGTCCCACCGACGGCCACGACGCAGGCGACCGCCGGTACGAGGACCCGGGGCCCGAATCTCGCGGTCTTGGGGGCGGCCTCGGTCACGGGTATCTCGGACATGCCTGTTCCTTGTGCTCGTCGCGGTTTTCAGCCAGGACCCGATCCGGATGATCGGCGAGTGAACGATAGAACCCCGCCGCCCGTGCTGTCGCCGCAGGCGAGCGCCTTGACCGCATACACCCGATACGCCCGCCGACCCGGCACCGGCCGTCCAGTGGACGGGCGGGCGGGAGGGGTCACCGGGTCACGTCCCGGTAGACGCTGAGCCGGGTCTCCTCCACTTCGCTCAGCAGGGCCTGCCGTGTCGGCTCGTCAGTGCCCCGCGCTCCGGTCCAGGTGCGGGCCATGTCGACCGCCTGGGTGGCGAGACGGTCCGAACGCTCCCCGGTCGGCGTCGTCTTCAGGTCGCGGAGCCACGCTGTGACGAGGTGACCGGCCGGGTCGTCCTGGTAGCGATGCTCGGTGGCGGGCTCGCGCAGCAGCCCGGCGACGACCGCCGTGCGCCAGGCTTCGCCCTTCCCCTCGTCCTCGGAGACGGTGGCCGCGATGCCGTCCAGGAAACCGAGCGCCCGCCCGTTCTTCAGCGCCGGGAGCGAGAGGTCGGCCCCGGTGGCCCCGGCCTCGACAGCGGCAAGCCGCCGCGCCCCCTCCCGGGTCTGGGCCATGCGCAGGGTGACGTAGGCCGTGGGGTCCTGCGAGATCGCCCGCACGATGTCGCCGAAGAACGTGTGGGGCACCGCGAGGTGGTAGGTACCGCCCTCCTCCCACGGCGGGTTCGTCCTGCCGGCGTTCGTCACGTAGTCGGAGTCGAGGCCGGCGAGCATCTCGTGGACGTCGGGAGCGTAGTCCGCGAGCGCGGTGGCGAGGGGTGCGCGCAGTGCCGGGTCGAGAGCCAGGTTCTCCGGGTTCCCGCCTTCCAGCGCGAAGAGCACGTCCTTGAGCACCTGAGCCTGCTGCTGGGTGTGACGACCGGGCTCGCTGCCGGCGCTCGCCCTGACGATCGCGTCGCCGACCTCGGCGCAGCTCATGCCCGGTTCGAGGGCCGCTCCCAAGGACGTCCGCACCCGCTCGTGCTCGGGCAGCCCGTTGCACGGAGCGGCCGTCGTCTCCCGCCCGAAGACGAGCCACGCCCCGACCCCGCCCAGCAACAGCGCGAGGCAGCCCCCGAGCACGATCAGAAGCCTCCCGGGTACGGGTCGGAGGGTGGTTCCCTGTATCACGATCTCCCTCGTCTGTGCGGTCTTCCGGCGTGAGCCCGACGCGGTCGCCAACCACGACCCGGGCCACGCGATTCGGGTGTTCTCAGCCCCAGGGCTGTCACGGGGCGAGCCAAGGCAGCGGCGATCTGAGCCCGGTCAGCTTCATAGAGCTCATCCGACACCCCTGGTTGCTGTCACGGAGCGTCCGGTTGAGTCCGGTGATGTCCGCCGCCGAGGTGTTCAGTGTGAATCTTGTGCACCCGCGCGCCTCAGATACACGTCCCGCGCCTCGGAGAGGATGTCTTCCAGCCGCGCTGTGCGCTCGGGCGTGCTGTGGCCCGAAAATTCTCCAGCGCGGCTTCTGAACAGTCGCTCCAGGTGCGGGAAGCCATAGAGTCGGTAGTCTCTGGCAGCTTCCGCTACTTTTTCGCCGCTGTGTGCGGTAATCGCCTGAAGCCGCGCCTTGCGGAGTGTGCCGGTTACCTTGCCTGTAACGCGGGCGAGACCAATCGCAGTATCGCCCTTTTGGGGTTGCCCAGGCTCCCCTCTCGACTTACCGGCGAAGTCGCCATCGGTCAAAGTGCCGATTTCCTTGGCCATGTGTTCGAACATGCCCGAGCGGACGAGTCGGAATGAAGCCTCATCTTCTGCGAGTCCTCGCAGAAAGTCAGTCATCTCGGGACTGTCGACGTCAATTGCGTTTGGTTTAGTTGCATGGTCCGGTGATGAATAGTCGACCTGTCCACCAATGATCTGGTATACATCCGGAAGGTAATATGTGACAGCATTGGCCAGATTGGGGATGATCTCTCTTGGGATGGGTGCTGCTGTTCCATCCAGCCCGGTGGCCCCGTATTTTCTAGCCACGGCTTCGAAGGCCGCGCTCTGCTTTGCGGGGAGTTGGATTGCCGCGCCCTTCGTGGGCTGGCCGGCAGGCCTACCGGTCATTGCGGTCTCCAGTGCGTCTCCGCACTCGCTGATGGAACTGGGTGCGCCGACTCCCACTCCCAGTTGTTCAAGTACTTGGACGCATCCTTGCAGGTTCTTGTCTTCGCTGTCCTCTCTGGGCCAGACAAAGTATGCGGCGCCAATGGCCACCGCCACGGCTGCACTCAAGAACACGAGAAAGAGGTGGGCTTTTCTGGTTCTGGTCATCGTTCTTCCTTAGCACCCTTCGCGCGCTTGATGCAGTCACCGGATGATCGTTCCGCCCCACCGAACACATCACCCATGCGGCCGTCGGACTTCTGTCGGTCCTCGGGAGAGATCCCGACCAGATCGGCACGCTCGTAGAACATGTCTCGCGGCCGAGCGGCCCGAAGCCGTCGTACATCCCGATGTCGTTGCGCATGAACAGGCTCCGCGCGCCGAGCAGCGCGTTCTGCTCCCTGTTCAGCCGGCCGCTTCATAGATGGCGGCCGCCGCTTGGCGGTTGCTGTGCCCTTGTTGTGCGGGGCCTTCCGCGGCGCTGCGTCAGTCGGTTGTGTGGCGTCGAGACCTGTGACCCGGGACGGAGTCCCCTCGGAACGGGTCGGCCCCTGGGTTCAGCGGCCGAAGCGATCGCGGGGGAAGGCTTCGGCCCCTGGCGGTGATGGCCGGACGCGCCGCCAGCGTTCGATACAGCGATCGCTGCCACTCCCGTTCATCGAGAGAAGCTCTCCCTCGCTGTCGCAATAATTTCCTCAAGGCGCCCCTTACCTTCGGAGGTGCTGGTTACGCCAAGTCCCTGCGCGCGAGTCTGGAAAATTTGCGCAAGCCGGGAGAACTGATACCTCTTGTAGTCGCCGACAAGGGCTTCTTCGAGCTTGCTTTCGTCGCCCTGATGCTGACGCTTGAGGGCCTGGAAACGGATTTTGCGCAGGCTTCCGGTTGCGGCCCCTGCTTGACGTGCTGCCCCCAATGCCTGGTCTACGTAGGGCTTGCCTGTATTATTCCTCGGCTCGTCCGTGAAGTCGCTTCTTCCCAAGGAGTTGATCTGATTCTCCGCAGATTCGAAGACCGACTCGCGGACGAGCCGGAATGCGCCCTCATCGTCGGCCACGACCCCGAGGAATTCGGTCATGGTGAAGGCGTCGACCTTGATGCTGTTCGGCGCGGTGGAGTAGTCCGGGTCCGAGAAGTCGACGCTGATTCCGAGGATGTCGTACACGTCATTTCGGTAATAAGTCAGGGCGTTGGCGAGGTTGTATCGCGTTTTACTCGACATGCTCGCACTGCTGGAGTTCGCCTGGGCCGCATATGTACTGACCGCCTGCTCGAAGGCGTGGATTTGTTGCTGAGACATCTCGGTGGCGGCGTCGGGGGCTGGTCGCCCCGCTGGATTGCCAGTCATCTTGGACTCCAGGGCGTCCCCGCAATCTCCTGTAGATCGGGATGGTGAAGCGGCGTCGAGTTCAGTGAGAATATTCCAGCAAGTTCGGTCCTGTGATGCGATGTCCTCGCTGCGAGGCCAGAGCCAAACTGCCGAACCGATGGCCAAAGTGAGTGCTGCTGTCGCGGCCAGAGCAGTTGCTGACCGACGAGACGTGGCGGGGTTAGTCATATGGTTGATCAGCGGTCTTTCCGGTAGCATCCTTGGCGCTGTCGACGGCTTCCGATTAGTCGGCGCCAGCAGCTGCACGAATGAGACGCCGATGCTGATCGGCTTTCTCGGTCGGGCGTGATCAGAGGACGGGGCCAGCTCAGGGAGAGCTTCACCGCAGGACGTCCGTCCATGCTTCCCGCCGTTGCCACCAGAACCTCTGGTGGCAACGGCGGGCGCCTACCTTGCGTATCACTGCCCGGTGATACCCGTGCATCCGAGTTCGGTGCCGACCTTGTCGGTGAATGTTTTGAAGAGCGCTCGTGACTTCGGGGCCTCAGGTCGTTCCACGGATCGGAAGTACTGCTCGCCCAAGCGCATGGCGAAGTATGTGTCCGTGCCCGAACAGTCTGCGACCACGTGCATGTCGTCGACTCCCGAAACCTGCCACCCCGGGACGGGCGATGCTTCGGAATAGTCGGGAGACTTCTTCAGACCTGCCAGGATGACGGGATCCTGTACCACCGAGTACGTGAGATAACCCGACGTACGCAGAGCGGGCTCGGAGTTGTCATCCAGCATCACAGAGCATGACCAGATCGGACTCGGAGCCTCGGGCACAGTCTCCCCGATCTTCGCGTTCGAGTCTGCTGCCGTGGCGGGGAGCGCAAGCCCCTTGACGCCGCAGAGCTTCTGCGGGTCGGCGGTGCGTGCCTTGGGCGCGGGCTGCAGCGTGGTCGGCGCCTGCAAGGTCGTATCGCTGCAGCCGGTGCGTTCGGCGAGCCTGTTCGCCGTGTCCACCAGCAGTCGAGTGAGCGCCATTCGGCTTTCCGCGGTGGCCTCACCGCGCCGGATGTCACCTCTCACCACGGCCGCCTCGTCCGTCGCGCAGGAGACCGGCAGCCAGACCCACGCCCTGTCGTCGTCCACTACCGCACCCGTGGCTTCACCCGAGAAGAACGCGAGGGTGGCTGGATTGGGCCCGCCGTTGTCGGTGAAGGGAAAGTCCGCTCGTTCTCTGGTCACCGAGATGAAGAGTTCTTGATCGTCACTGCCGGGAATGGCGGACTTGCTCACGATGGTGCAGTCGAACACCAGGCGGTCATCGCTTGAGCCGGTAGGGCCGTCCTGATCGGAAAGCCTTCCCGTCTGTGAGAAGGCCGCCTCAGCCGACTTCGAGGGCACACGTCCACCGCAGAGCTGATCTGCGCCCAGGATGTTGGTGTTCATGCCGAGGTGCAGGCCGGCCAGGCTTACAGCGACCACGGACAGCAGTCCGGTGATCTTCCAACCACGGGTGATGTTCTTCGGCATGGCTCTTTCTCAGCTCCTGGTTCGCAGAGCCGTGTACGCATCCTCACGGCCGCTCTTGTAGCTCTGGTCTGCTTCCCCCCTGGCGTTCTTGAACGCTTCGGAATTCTCCACACCTCGCTGCTCCGCCCACCCTTGGAGCAGCATGTTCGTTCCCGTAAGGCCGCTGGCTGCGTCCTTGCTGTCCTTGGCCCTGGCGACATCGTTCTTTTCGGCTATGACGTCCTTGGACCATTCGTAGGTCACGGCGTCCACCATCCGCTGTGCCGCATCGCCGACCACGGGAATGGTGTTGAAGATGCCGCCCACCCCGTGATAGGCGTAACGGGCGTCGTCGTTGATCTTCCCGACGGCGGCATCGCGGACGTCGAGCGTCATGTCGGACCCGATTCCCGTCATCGTGCCCATCACCGCCGAGACTTCCCGGGACTTGGTGTTCCAGTCGCCGACGACGTTGTCCACCTGGTGCTGCGGTGCGTCCCGGGCGGATACGAGGTGCTCGGCTGCCATCTGCTTCTGAGCCTCGTAGAGCGCATCGAACACGCGTATGGGCTCGCCTTCTGGAGTCTGTCCGAGGACGCCGTCCGAAACGCCGCGCATCACCCTGATCAGGCTGTGTTCACCATTGGCGATCCGGGATTGGTCTCCATTCGGCTCGATAGCGGGGAGTCCGCCCGGGCTGTAGGAGGGCTGTCCGCTCAACATGGAGAAGACGTCCTGGGAATAGTCGTTGAGGGCGCGTCCGAACGGAACCTTGAGGTTCTCCGGAATGGAGTCGCCCTTGCTGTCCCGATCCAGAATCTCGATGGTCTCGTGCATGATGCGGGCCTGGACCTCGCTGTGCGGGCCGGGGGCACCCACGGGGGTGCCCGGCTTGTCCCCGGTGGTGGCCGCTTCCAAGGCTGCGGCGAACCCGACACGAGCGTCGCCGTCCTCCACTGCGGGTCCCTCGGCGACACGTGACGTTTCCACGTTAGCGCCCCACTCCGAGAATTCGGGAACGATGCCCTTCCAGTCACGCTCGCGAAGCAGGTAGTTGAGAGCCGAGCCTTCGGGCTTGGAACCGGGGTCAAGGAACTGGGATGCGGCATCGGGATGCTTGCTGAGGATGCCCAACGCGCTGTCCAGCGGGTCATTGACGAACCAGGAGGCGTTCTTCTCGTTGTACGCCTGGTTGATGTCCCAGATGTTGCCCTTGCTGTCCTTCTCGGCTGCGTAGATGTCCTGGGTCAGGCCCTTGACGAAGTCGGGGTCGTACTTTCCCGTGTCGCCGTGTTCCATGATGCCCATGAGGACCTGGTAGCCCAGGACCTTCCCGTCCGACCCCTTGGCCGGGGTGCCGGGGCCGATCGGTCCGTCGAACTCCTTGACACCGACGTTTCTCATGTCATCGCGCCACTGCTTCTGGAACTTGGCGTCGGTGTTCGCCGTGGCGATGGTGTTGGCGAGGCCGCCCTTGATGGACTCGTACGTCCCCTTGTTGTCCTTGTCCTTGATGTAGGCCAGGGAGTCGACCTTGTTCGCGAGCTTGAGTGTCCCTTCCGCCCCCATGCTGTTGAGGAAGGTGTGGCTGAAGGTCTTGTCCTTGCTGTTGTCGCGCAGGGATCGGTTCAGTTCCGCGTAGTCCGCGGCCGAGACGTTCTCGCCCTTGTTGATCCGGGTCGCGATGTCCGTCGCGTTGCGGGCCTCGTACTCCTCGATGTCGCCCTGCGCCTTGGCGTTGAAGCCGACGCCGGCCGTCTCGTCGTTGCCGCCGATGCCCTCGTCCTTGACGACCGCCTCCAGGGCGATCTTGACGCCGGCGTCGGCGTCGTCGAACGCCTTCACGATGTCCTGGATGCGCTTGGTCCAGTACTCCTCGCGCTGCCGCTTGGCCGCCTGGGCCTCGGGGACGTGGGAGAGCTCGTTCTGTTCCGCGCGGCTGATGGACTTGGGGTCGCGGGTGGCCCTGCCATTCTCGTCGATCAGCATGTGTTCGGCGCGGGCGCCCGACAGGACGCCGTCCAGCCGGCCCTTCAGCTCCGTGAACTGTTCGTGGGCGTCCCGCAGCAGTTTGGCTATCGCCTTGGCCTGGGTCTGGGCGGCCGCGTACTCGTAGCGGGTCGCGGCGAAGTTGGTGTAGGCGGTGCCCACGGCCATGCCGCTCCAGTCGGGGCCCATCGTGATCTTCTGGACGCTGTCGCCGTAGCTCGTCTCGATCTTCTTGAACTCGCGGGCCACCTCGTCCCACTTGTCGGCGGCCGTCGTCAGGTGGCCGAACTTGGTGGTGGTGACTTCCTGGTACGTGAGCACTGCTTCTGTTCCCCGTTCCCGTTCCCGTTCCCGTTCTCAGATCCCGGCCGGCGTGGCGCTGTGTCGTGGCGTCGTCGTCATCGCCTCACACGCCGTCCAGGCCCGACTTGCGGTTCAGCGGCCCGAAGCCGTCGTACGTACCGATGTCGTTGCGCATGAACAGGCTCCGCGCGCCGAGCAGCGCGTTCTGCTCCCTGTTCAGCCGGCCGATGAGCATCTTGACCTGGTCCTCCCAGGTCTTCTGGACCTTCTTCAGGCCCGCGCAGGTGTCCCAGCCGCCGAAGCCGCTGATGGCGGTCTTCATCGACTCGTCGGCCAGGTCGGACGCCCACTGGGTGCTCGGCTTCAGATCGTTCTCGATCTTGCCCGCTGCGGACCTCTTCTGCGCCGGCGTCGAACCGAACGTGCCCGAGCCGCCGCCCGGACCGGCACCCGGGCCCATTCCCGGGGCCCAGGGGCCGTAGACCGGGGGAGGGGTCGAACCACCGCCGCCTTCCGGGGCCAGCTGGTTCAGTTGCATGCCGGCGTCGCCGTCCACCGCCTGCGTCGCCTCCGTGCGCAGATCGGCCCACTCCTGCTCGAATCCCATGTCCTTCTCCCCGTTCGTGCCGCCCCGGCCAGGACCTGGGGCGGACGTCTGTCGTCAATTGAAGGTGCGTCGGGCGGGGCGGGCCCAGCCACCCCGCCCGTGGCTTCCGTCACATCTCCGGCGTGCGTCCCAGCTGCACCAGCGACACCCCGCCCTTGCGGGACGCGAAGTAGCCGCGGCCCGCCGGCATCGGGCGGGGGCGGACGTTGCCGATGAGGTCGCCCTCCTGCGGGTCGCCGGACAGGACCACGCCCTGGGCGCCCAGTTCCTTGATGCGCTGCATGAACGCCTCGTACATCGACCGGGACGCGCCCGCCGTGTTACGGGCGATGATGAAGCGCACGCCCGTGTCACGGGCGAACGGCAGGTACTCGGCGAGCGGCGCCAGTGGGTTGCCCGAGCTCGTGGCGACCAGGTCGTAGTCGTCCACGATGATGAACACCTGCGGGCCCGACCACCAGCTGCGGTCCCGCAGCTGCTGCGGGGTGACGTCGGTCGGCGGCTGGCGCCGCGCGAACACGCCGGACAGCGCCTCCATGTGCATCTGCATGGCGCTCGCCATCGGCGCGTACTCCAGCAGATGGCTTTCGGGCAGCGCGCCCAGCAGCGCACGCCGGTAGTCGCCGACGACGAGCTTCGCCTCGTCGGGGCTGTACCGCTCGGCGATCCGCTGCGCGATGAGCCGCAGCAGGTTCGTCTTGCCGGACTCGCTCTCACCGAACACCAGGAAGAACGGATCGGTCTCGAAGTCGACGAACACCGGCTCCAGGTTCGTCTCGTCGATGCCGATCGCGATGCCGTGCTGCGGGAACTCGAACCCCTTCGGCAGCCGGTCCGCCGACAGGTCGCGCGGCAGCAGCCGCACCCCGGGCGCGGCGGGCCCGGACCAGCTGCCGCGTACGGCCTGCACGAAGGCGGCCGTGCCGTCGGACAGGTCCGACGCCTCGCTGGAGCCGTCGATCCTCGGCAGCGCGCCCATGAAGTGCAGCTTCTCCGGGACCTGGCCGCGCCCGGGTACGCCCGTCGGGACGTTCGCGGCGACCTTCCGGTCGAACTCGGAGTCCATGACGTCTCCGAGCCGCAGTTCCAGCCGGTTCAGCATCAGGTCCTTGATGGCGGCGCGGATCTCCATGTACCGGGCCGCGGTGATCACCACGTGGACGCCGTAGCCGAGACCGCGCGCGGCGATGTCGGTGACCATCGACTCCAGGCCCTCGTAGTCGTTGCGGAACGTGCCCCAGCCGTCGACCACCAGGAACACATCGCCCCACGCCTCGCCGGGCAGGTCGCCGGCCGCGCGCTTGCGCCGGTACGTGGCGATCGAGTCGACGCCGTGGGAGCGGAAGAACTCCTCACGCCGGTTCAGTACGCCCATGACCTCGGCGACCGTCCGGCGTACCCGCTCCGGGTCCAGCCGGGACGCGACCCCGCCCACGTGCGGCAGGTCGGCGAGCGCCGACAGACCGCCACCGCCGAAGTCCAGTGCGTAGAACTGCACCTCGTGCGGGGTGTGCGTGAGCGCGAACGACGAGATCAGCGTCCGCATCAGCGTCGACTTGCCGGACTGCGGACCGCCCACCACCATCATGTGGCCCGCCGCGCCCGAGAAGTCCCGGTACAGCACCTCACGCCGCTGCTCGAACGGCTTGTCGATGAGACCGAGCGGCACGGTCAGACCGCCGGGACGCGTGTACTCGGTCGCCGTCAGCCCCCGCTCCGCCGTCGGCGCGAGCCCCGGCAGCAGCTGGTCCAGCGAAGGCGCCCGGTCCAGCGGCGGCAGCCACACCTGGTGCGCGGGCACGCCCTGCCCCTCCAGCCGGCGCACGATCACATCGAGCACCGTGTCCGCGAGGGCCTCGTCCTCCTCCTCGGCGGCGCGTGAGGCGGCGAGCTGCGCCGGATCGGGTGCCGCGTACACGACCGGCACCGGCGTCGCCGTGAACACGGCGGGGCGCCGCTCGACCGGGAGCTGCCCGGCCGACAGCTGCGGACCGCCCGTGCGGTACGTACCGGAGACGTACGCCGCCTTGAACCGGACCATCTCGTCCGTACCGAACTTGAGGTAGCCGGAGCCGGGCACGGACGGCAGGTGGTACGCGTCGGGCACGCCGAGCGCCGTACGGGACTCGGCGGCCGAGAACGTCCGCAGACCGATCCGGTAGGACAGGTACGTGTCAAGGCCGCGCAGCTTGCCCTCTTCCAGGCGCTGCGACGCGAGCAGCAGATGCACACCCAGCGACCGGCCGATGCGGCCGATCTGGATGAACATGTCGATGAAGTCCGGCTTCGCGGTGAGGAGTTCGGAGAACTCGTCGATGACGAGGACGAGCGAGGCCAGCGGTTCGAGGGGCGCGCCCGCCGCCCGCGCCTTCTCGTAGTCGTGGATGTTGGCGTAGTTGCCGGCCGAGCGCAGCAGCTCCTGGCGCCGCTGGAGTTCGCCGCGGATCGCGTCGCCCATCCGGTCCACCAGCGTCAGGTCGTCGGCGAGGTTCGTGATCACGGCCGCGACGTGCGGCATCTGCGACATGCCCGCGAACGTGGCGCCGCCCTTGAAGTCCGCGAGGACGAAGTTCAGCGTCTCGGACGAGTGGGTGACCGCGAGGCCGAGCACCAGCGTCCGCAGCAGCTCCGACTTGCCGGAACCGGTCGCGCCCACGCACAGCCCGTGCGGGCCCATGCCCTCCTGCGCGGCCTCCTTCAGGTCCAGCATCACGGGCGAGCCGTCCTCGCCGACACCGATCGGCACGCGCAGCCGCTCCGCGACCGACCGGGGCCGCCACGTCCGGGCCACGTCCACCCCGGCCGCGTCGCCCAGGTTCAGCAGGTCGGTGAAGTCCAGGTTCGCCAGCAGCGGCTCGTCGTCGTCGCCCCCGCCCATGCGCAGCGGGGCCAGCTGCCGGGCCAGCGCCTCGGCGGCCTCCATCGACATGGTGTCCGGCGCGCCCTCGTACGCGTAGCCCGTGCCCGACTCCAGTCGCAGCCGGCCCGGCCGTACGACCACCGAAAGGCCACCGCGCGGCTCGTCCAGCTCGCCGGGCACCACCTCGATGATGGTGACGCCCTGGATGCCCTCGGGCGCCGCGAACAGCGAGTCCGGCGGCACCATCCCGCCGTCCAGGACGACCACGACGTGCGGCTGGTCCAGCACCGGCTGGCTGTCCCGGCCGAACCGGGGACGCCCCTCCAGGCGGGGCCGCAGCAACTGCTCCAGCTCGCCGAGGTCGTCGCCGAACAGCCGTTTCGTGCCGGCGCCGTCGATCTGCCCGGCCACCTGGGTGTGCGGCAGCCACTTCGTCCAGTCCCAGCGCGGTACGGCGCCGGGCGCGGCGACCACCGCGACCATCAGGTCCTCGGGGGAGTGCAGGGTGCTCAGCTGGGCGACGAGCGCCCGCGCGGTGCCACGCGCCGACTCCGGGTCGCCGGACACGGTCACGTGGTAGAACGCCCGCATCGACACGGCCATCGGCAGCCCGTCAAGCGAGCCGTGCACGGCCAGGAACTGCTGCATCGCACCGGCGCAGAGCGGCTCCAGCTCGTCGACCGGTGCCGTGTCGGGCGCGACGAGGGGCGTCGACAGCTGCTGGGCGCCGAGCCCGACCCGTATCTGCCCGAAGTCCTTGTCGCCGACGCGGCGTTCCCAGACCCGCGAGCCCTCGGCCACCACCGACCACAGCTGTTCGGGGGATGGGTGCAGATAGAGCTGGGCGTCGCGCTGGGCGCGGGCCGTGCGGCGGACCGTACGACGCGTCTGGGCGAGGTATTTGAGGTAGTCGCGCCGAACGTCGGCTATTTGCCCCTGCGTACCCTTCCGGTACCGGACGACCTGTGCGATGACCATCGCGAGGGTCGACACCAGCATCAGGATGCCCATGATCCGCATGAACGGATGGGCGCCCGGCATGAAGAAGAAGACGACGGACGACCCCATGCCGAGCATCGGGAGGACCTGCATCAGCATGCCCTCCTGCTGCCCGCGCGGCAGTTCGGGAGGGGACTCCAGCTTCAGCTCCTCCGTGGGGACTTCCGGCGGAAGAGACCTCGGCGGTCGCTTGACGACGATCTGGCTCACCGGAGCATCATTCCCTCGATACGGACGGAAGACGGTCGGCAGATTCCGTACCGGCGCCCCCGCGACAGGTTCGGCTGGCGGACGTCCACGGGCGGACGACCCGGACGTCCCACGGGCGGACGGCCGTTGCGTGTGCGGGCGGACGACCGCTCGGTACGCGGGCGTCGGCCGCCCGGCGGACACCGGCGCGCCCTCACGTCGGAGCCCGCGCCCGCGCAAGTCCCCCGCGTCCACGGAACGTTCACCGCATCCGCCGGAGGCCGCCGCGAACGGCCGCCGGGAAGCCCCGCGCAGCACCTCATGAGGCCCCCCGCGACACCTCCGCGCGGCCCGCGGCCGTGCGAGCCCGCCGCGTCCGCGACGGTCCGCCGCGTCCGCGTGACGTCCACGCGGGCGCCGAGGTCCGGTGCGGCACCGAGGCCGACAGCCCGGCCGCGGCGTCGCCAACGGACCTCCGCGCGACGGTGATCCTACTTGCAGGCCGTCCCGCCACGTCCCGGTAGGGTGGCGCGCGCGGCGTGCGCAACCGCGAATCAGGGAAAACCAGTCAGGGAATCCAGGGGGTCCAGACACGTGAGTACGACCGCAGCGACCGGCTTCTGCCGCGTCACCGTCGTGGCGCCGGACAGCCGTATCGATGTCGCACTCCCCGAGGACATCGCCGTCGCCGACGTCTACCCGGAGATCCTGCGGCTCACCGGCCAGACCCAGGCGGCCGGCGCCCCCACCGGCTACCACCTCGTCCGCCGTGACGGCACCGTCCTCGACGGTGCCCGCAGCCTCGCCGCGCAGCAGGTACTCGACGGCGAACTGCTCTCCCTGCGCCCCTTCGCCGAGTCCCTGCCGCCCGCCGTCTTCGACGACGTCTCCGACGCCGTCGCCTCCGCCGTCACCCGCGACCGCCACCTGTGGAGCGACGACCTGCTGCGCGGCGCCGGCCTCGTCGGCGGTGTCCTGCTGCTCGTCCTGATGGGCTTCGTCCTCTGGTACGCCGACCCCGTCCGCCACGACATGCACGGACTGCCCGGCATCATCGCGGGCGCCGTCGGCGTCCTGCTCACCGCGTTCGCGGGCGTACGGGCCCGGGTATACGGCGACCGGGCCAGTGCCGTCGCGCTCGGCCTGGGCGCGCTGCCGCTGCTCCTCATCGCGGGCTCCGGCATCATCGGCCCGGACGCCGGCCAGGGGCCCGGCCGGCTGCAGTTCCTGCTCGGCTGCGTGACCGTGCTGGTCGCGTCCGTCGCCCTCGTCGCGCTCACCCCCAGCGGCGACGCCCCCTTCGTCGCCGCCACGTTCCTCGCGGTGACCGGCACCCTGGCCACGTTCGCGGCGATACTCACCGAGGCGTCCGCCACCGGCACCGCGGCCGTCTGCGCCCCGGTCGCCATCGGCCTGGTCGCCTTCCTCCCGGGGCTCTCCGCCCGCTTCGCCCGGCTCCCCATCGGATACGCCGCGCCCCGCAGCGCCACCGGCGACTTCGACACCGACCCGGACGGGACGGCACCTGAGGCCCAGCCCGTCGACGCGGAGCGCATCGCCCTCCAGGCGCGGCGCGGCCACGAGATGCTGCTCGGTCTCGTCGGCGGATGCGCGGCCGTCGTCGTCGGCTCGGCGGCCGTGCTCGGGTTCGCGGGCAACATGTGGGGCCAGCTCCTCGCCCTCGCGGCGGGGCTCGCGATGCTGCTGCGCGCCCGGCTGTTCCGTTACACCTCGCAGGTGGCCTGCGCCCTGGTGGCGGGCATCGGCGCGATCGCGCTGCTGATCCTCGGCCTGTCCCTGAACCCGCCCGCCGACCTGGTCCGCGAACTGCTGCTGTACGGCGACCACGGCGGTCTCGACATCCGTACGATCTGGCTCACCGCGAGCGTCGCGGCGGGCGCGGCACTGATCACCGCGATCGGGCTGATCATCCCGAAGAAGGGGCTCTCGCCCTTCTGGGGCCGTCTCCTGGACATCACCGAGGGGGCCGTCCTGCTCTCCCTGGTGCCGCTCTGCCTCGCCGTACTGGACGTCTTCGACGCCGCCCGGTCCCTCACCAGCTGACCAGGGGCGCGAGCGGGTGCCGCCGGGGCCGGCCGACCGGGGGCGCCGCGACGCCCAGGGTCCGGACCGACCGCGACGCCCAGGGTCCGGACCGACCGCGACGCCCAGGGCCGGACCGACCGCGACCGCCCCGGGCCCCGCAGGCGGGGGCGTTCCGGGCCCGGCCCGCAGCGCCTGCCCCGGCTGGTACGCTGTGTGACGGCCGTTTGTGTACGCGATCACCGGAGTCTCCACGACTCTGGAGTCCAGCGCTCATCGTGCCTTCGCCTCCGAGTCACGGAAGCTCCCCTGAGACACAGACCAGGGGCACTCGCGGGCGCATCGAACACCAAGAGGAGTACCGAGTGTCTCTCGACGCCGCTACGAAGAAGCAGATCATGGCCGAGTTCGGCACCAAGGAGGGCGACACCGGCTCCCCCGAGGTCCAGGTCGCGATGCTCTCCCGTCGCATCTCGGACCTGACCGAGCACCTCAAGACCCACAAGCACGACCACCACTCCCGTCGTGGTCTGCTGATCCTGGTCGGCCAGCGTCGCCGCCTCCTGCAGTACCTGGCCAAGAAGGACATCCAGCGCTTCCGTACGCTGGTCGACCGCCTCGGCATCCGCCGCGGTGCGGCCGGCGGCGCGAAGTAAGACGCTGTGAAGGGAGCGGTTCCCAGGATCCGGGAACCGCTCCCTTCGCCGTATACGCGGACGGGCCGGCCCCCGGCCACCCCCTCCGCACGATGATCGGAATGCGATCCCGGGCCCGGGCTCAGTAATCTGGTCGCACAACGCCATAACGAAACACCACGACCACGACGCCATGACGCGGACCTCACGCGAAGATGGCGCACAGGAGAGAGACCGCCCTCGCCGTCGCCGGTCCTCGGTAGTGGCCCCCGGGCCCCAGGGAACGCCGCCCACCGGGCGGACACCCAGGGCGCACCCGGGTGCTTCGATCGAAGACCGGCCCGCAGACAAGGCGTGTCTCTCCACCCCACGTCCCCCGCCACACGGGCGCACGGGGACGAAAAGACGACAAAGTAAACGGAGAAGACACTGGTGGAGAACGAGACCCACTACGCCGAGGCCGTCATCGACAACGGCTCCTTCGGCACCCGCACCATCCGCTTCGAGACGGGCCGCCTGGCCAAGCAGGCCGCCGGTTCCGCCGTGGCGTACCTGGACGACGACACCATGGTGCTGTCGGCCACCACCGCTTCCAAGAAGCCCAAGGACCAGCTCGACTTCTTCCCCCTCACGGTGGACGTCGAGGAGCGGATGTACGCGGCCGGCAAGATCCCCGGCTCCTTCTTCCGCCGCGAGGGCCGGCCCTCCGAGGACGCGATCCTCACCTGCCGCCTGATCGACAGGCCGCTGCGCCCCTCCTTCAAGAAGGGCCTGCGCAACGAGATCCAGATCGTCGAGACGATCATGGCGCTCAACCCCGACCACCTGTACGACGTGGTCGCGATCAACGCCGCCTCCTGCTCCACGCAGCTGGCCGGCCTGCCCTTCTCCGGCCCGATCGGCGGCACCCGTGTCGCGCTGATCAAGGGCCAGTGGGTCGCCTTCCCGACGCACACCGAGCTCGAGGACGCCGTCTTCGACATGGTCGTCGCGGGTCGCGTCCTGGAGGACGGCGACGTCGCGATCATGATGGTCGAGGCCGAGGCCACCGAGAAGACCATCGAGCTCGTCAAGGGCGGCGCCGAGGCGCCGACCGAGGAGATCGTGGCCGCCGGTCTCGAAGCCGCGAAGCCGTTCATCAAGGTCCTGTGCAAGGCGCAGTCGGACCTCGCAGCGAAGGCCGCCAAGCCGGTCGGCGAGTTCCCGGTCTTCCTCGACTACCAGGACGACGTCCTGGAGGCGCTCACCGCCGCCGTCAAGACGGAGCTCGCCCAGGCGCTCACCATCGCCGGCAAGCAGGAGCGCGAGACCGAGCTCGACCGCATCAAGGACCTCGCCGCCGAGAAGCTGCTCCCGGCCTTCGAGGGCCGCGAGAAGGAGATCGCGGGCGCGTACCGCGCGCTGACCAAGAAGCTGGTCCGCGAGCGCATCATCAAGGACAAGGTGCGCATCGACGGCCGTGGCATCACGGACATCCGTACGCTCGCCGCCGAGGTCGAGGCCATCCCGCGCGTGCACGGTTCCGCGCTGTTCGAGCGTGGCGAGACCCAGATCCTGGGCGTCACCACCCTCAACATGCTCCGTATGGAGCAGCAGCTGGACACCCTCTCGCCGGTGACCCGCAAGCGGTACATGCACAACTACAACTTCCCGCCGTACTCCGTCGGTGAGACCGGCCGCGTCGGTTCGCCGAAGCGCCGCGAGATCGGCCACGGCGCCCTCGCCGAGCGCGCGCTCGTGCCGGTGCTGCCGACGCGCGAGGAGTTCCCGTACGCGATCCGCCAGGTGTCCGAGGCCCTCGGCTCCAACGGCTCGACGTCCATGGGTTCGGTCTGCGCCTCCACCATGTCGCTGCTGAACGCCGGTGTGCCGCTGAAGGCCCCGGTCGCCGGTATCGCCATGGGCCTGATCTCGCAGGAGATCGACGGCGAGACGCACTACGTCGCCCTCACCGACATCCTCGGTGCGGAGGACGCGTTCGGCGACATGGACTTCAAGGTCGCCGGTACGAAGGAGTTCGTCACCGCCCTCCAGCTCGACACCAAGCTGGACGGCATCCCGGCCTCCGTCCTGGCGGCGGCCCTCAAGCAGGCCCGCGACGCCCGTCTGCACATCCTCGACGTGATGATGGAGGCGATCGACCGTCCGGACGAGATGTCCCCGAACGCCCCGCGGATCATCACCGTCAAGATCCCGGTGGACAAGATCGGTGAGGTCATCGGCCCCAAGGGCAAGATGATCAACCAGATCCAGGAGGACACCGGCGCCGAGATCACCATCGAGGACGACGGCACCATCTACATCGGTGCCGCCGACGGCCCGGCCGCCGAGGCCGCCCGTACGACGATCAACGGCATCGCCAACCCGACCATGCCGGAGGTCGGCGAGCGCTACCTGGGCACGGTCGTCAAGACCACCACCTTCGGTGCGTTCGTGTCCCTGCTCCCGGGCAAGGACGGCCTGCTGCACATCTCGCAGATCCGCAAGCTCGCCGGTGGCAAGCGCGTGGAGAACGTCGAGGACGTGCTCGCGGTCGGCTCCAAGGTCCAGGTCGAGATCGCCGAGATCGACCAGCGCGGCAAGCTCTCCCTGATCCCCGTGATCGCGGACGAGGACGCCTCCGAGGGCGACAAGGACGACACCGACCAGTGACGTCCCGTAGTTCCAGGACGACGGCCCGCACCTCTTCGGAGGCGCGGGCCGTCGCCCGTACCCAAACGCTTCTGAAGGGCAAGGACGGCATCGGCACCGTCCGCCGCACCACCCTGCCCGGTGGGCTGCGCATCGTCACCGAGACCCTGCCCTCCGTACGCTCCGCGACCTTCGGCATCTGGGCGCACGTCGGCTCGCGTGACGAGACGCCCGCCCTGAACGGCGCCACCCACTACCTGGAGCACCTCCTGTTCAAGGGCACGCGGCAGCGCAGCGCCCTCGACATCTCCTCCGCCATCGACGCGGTCGGCGGCGAGATGAACGCCTTCACGGCGAAGGAGTACACCTGCTACTACGCGCGGGTCCTCGACAACGACCTGCCGCTCGCCATCGACGTGGTCTGCGACATGCTCACCGGCTCGCTGATCCAGGAGGAGGACGTCGACGCCGAGCGCGGCGTGATCCTCGAGGAGATCGCGATGACCGAGGACGACCCGGGGGACGTCGTCCACGACCTGTTCGCCAAGACCATGTTCGGCGACAGCCCCCTCGGCCGTCCGGTCCTCGGTACCGTCGACACCGTCGAGGGCCTCTCCGCGGACCGCATCCGCCGCTTCTACAGGAAGCACTACGACCCGACGCACCTGGTCGTCGCCGCCGCCGGCAACATCGACCACGCCACCGTCGTACGCCTGGTCCGCCGCGCCTTCGAGAAGGCCGGCGCCCTCACGCGTACGGACGCCGTTCCCGTCGCGCCCCGCGACGGCAGCCGCGTCATCCGGACGGCGGGCCGGGTCGAGATGCTGGGCCGGAAGACCGAGCAGGCCCATGTCGTTCTCGGCATGCCCGGCCTCGCCCGCACCGACGACCGCCGCTGGGCGCTCGGCGTGCTGAACACGGCGCTCGGCGGCGGCATGTCCTCGCGGCTCTTCCAGGAGGTCAGGGAGAAGCGCGGCCTGGCCTACAGCGTCTACTCGTACACGTCCGGCTTCGCCGACTGCGGCCTGTTCGGCGTGTACGCGGGCTGCCGCCCCAGCCAGGTCCACGACGTCCTGCGGATCTGCCGCGACGAACTGGACCGGGTCGCCGCTGACGGCCTGGCCGACGACGAGATCAGCCGCGCGATCGGCCAGCTCGCCGGCTCCACCGTCCTCGGCCTGGAGGACACCGGCGCCCTGATGAACCGCATCGGCAAGAGCGAGCTGTGCTGGGGCGACCAGATGTCGGTCGACGACATGCTCGCCAGGATCGCGGCCGTCACCCCCGACGACGTACGGGAGGTGGCCGCCGAGCTCCTCGGACAGCGGCCCTCGCTGTCGGTGATCGGCCCGCTGAAGGACAGGCAGGCGGACCGGCTCCACGAAGCGGTGGCCTGAGACCCTTTCCCCGCGGCCCGCCGTCCCGGTGGGCCGCGGGGACGGATCCGTAATCGAAGGAAGTACGAGCATGAGCAGCAAGCTGCGGGTCGCGGTGATCGGCGCCAGGGGACGCATCGGCTCCGAAGCCGTCCGTGCCGTCGAGGCCGCCGACGACATGGAACTGGTCGCCGCGCTCGGCCGGGGCGACAAGCTGGAGACCCTCGCCGAGACCGGTGCGCAGGTCGCCGTCGAGCTGACCACTCCCGCCTCGGTGATGGGCAATCTCGACTTCTGCGTACGGCACGGCATCCACGCGGTCGTCGGCACGACGGGCTGGACGGAGGACCGGCTCACGCAGCTCACCACCTGGCTGGACGGCGCACCCGGGACCGGCGTCCTCATCGCCCCGAACTTCTCCATCGGCGCGGTCCTCACCATGAAGTTCGCGCAGATCGCCGCGCCGTACTTCGAGTCGGTCGAGGTCGTGGAGCTGCACCACCCCAACAAGGTCGACGCCCCCTCCGGCACCGCGACCCGCACCGCCCAGCTCATCGCCGCCGCCCGCGCGGAGGCCGGCTGCGCCCCGCAGCCCGACGCCACCGCCACCGCCCTGGACGGGGCGCGCGGCGCGGACGTCGACGGCGTCCCGGTGCACGCCGTACGCCTCCGGGGGCTCCTCGCCCATCAGGAGGTACTGCTCGGCGGGGAGGGCGAGACGCTCACGATCCGGCACGACTCGCTGCACCACAGCAGCTTCATGCCGGGCATCCTCCTCGGCGCCCGCCGTGTCATCACGACTCCCGGCCTCACGTTCGGCCTGGAACACTTCCTCGACCTGGGCTGACCGACATCATGCGCGCGAAGATCACCTATCTGCTGATGGCGGCGTTCCTCGTCGTCTGGCTCGTCCTGGTCGGCGGCCGCGGTGTGAAGCTCATCCAGCAGGGCACCGCCGTCACCGTCGTCCTCGGCGCGGCGGCGCTGGTCCTGCCCGCCATCGGCGTCTGGTTCCTGTGGATGAACACCCGGTTCGTCACCAGGGCCAACCGGCTGGCGGCCGAACTGGAGGCGGAGGGCGGCCTGCCCGTGGACGAGCTGCGGCGGACACCGGACGGCGGGATCGACCGCGACTCGGCCGACGAGGTCTTCAACCGGCGCCGCGAGGAGACCGAGGACGCACCGGACGACTGGCGCTGCTGGTTCCGGCTCGCGGTCGCCTACCGCGACGCGCGCGACACCCCGCGCGCCCGCAAGGCGATGCAACGCGCCATCGCCCTGCACGACAACCGCCCGGTCGCGTCCTAGCCCCCGGGCCCGGTCCGGGCCAGGACTGAGCCGGAGGCCAGGCGGTTGCTAGGCGGGCGCGTACTCGGCGCTCCACGCCTCGACGACGTCGGCGGCGCGGTCGAACGCCTCGACCCGGGACAGGAAGTCCGCGTTGTGGTCGGTGAGCAGCGTCAGCGGCTCACCGCCACCGCGGCGCTCCAGGACGAGCGCCTGCCCCTGCACGGTCCTCGGCAGCCCCAGCCAGCGCACGGGCTGCTGCACCGTGCGTACGGCGGCCGTCCGCTCCCAGGGGAGCGTCGTCGTCCGCAGGAACCCGACGCGGCGCACACCGCGCCGGCTGACCCAGGTGCCCACGCGCAGCAGCCGCAGCGCGATGACGATCACCAGCGTGGCCGCTCCCAGGCACACCCCGGCGCCGGGCATGGCCCCGGCCATCGCGATGATCAGCGTCGCCAGCAGCATGAACGAGGCGACCAGCAGAGCCGTCGCCGCCACGACGACGCGCCACGGCCCCGGGCGATAGGGACGGCGCCACTGGTCGTGGTCCTCGAACGGCAGGGCGACATCGTCACCCGCTGCCTCGAAAGCACGGTCGGCCGTCAGAAAGGGCAAGGGCACGACTGATCCTCACTCACACGCACGCTCGGTTGGGCTGTGCCGGGTGAGGCTACCCAGCGCCTCGGGAACCGGCCACTCCAGGGTGTCCGTACGGGGGTGTCCGTACGGGACGGGGTGTCCGTACGGGTCAGCGACCGTCGGCGGCCTCGGACTTCTGGGTCTGCCCGGCCGACGGCCCCGCCTCCAGGGCGGGCATTCCGAACAGCAGTGAGCCGACCAGGCCGGCCACCACCGTCAGTCCGATCAGCGTACGACCGGCGACCTGCGACAGGCTGGGACGCTGCCGTGCCGGAGGAGTGACGTTACTGCGGAAGCTGTCCGCCTCGGCGACGAACGCGAACGGGACAGCCTCTCGCCGGCCGGACATGACGCAACACTCCTCGGTGGGTGACGGGTGATCGGACGCTGCTACCCGTACAGACGCGGGTGACGGCGATTTGGTGCCCGAATTCCGCGCCTTGGTGAAAGAAGTCCGCACGCCCTCGCCGTGTCCTGCGGCGTCGGTGCCGGGCCGTAGAGTGGGCGCCGCCCCCGTGCGACGCAATTGGAAGGACCGCCGGTGACCGACACCCCCGCCGAAGATCTCAAGCCCAGCTTCCGCAGCGATGTGACCGTCGAGCTGGTCAAGCACAGCGCCGCGGACTCGGACGTGCTGTGGGCCGCGCGCGTCTCGACGGCCGGTGAGCAGTCGCTCGAAGAGCTGCAGAAGGACCCTGAGCGGTCCAAGGGGCTGATCAACTACCTGATGCGGGACCGCCACGGCAGCCCCTTCGAGCACAACTCGATGACCTTCTTCATCAGCGCCCCGATCTTCGTGTTCCGCGAGTTCATGCGGCACCGCGTGGGCTGGTCGTACAACGAGGAGTCCGGCCGCTACCGGGAGCTGCAGCCGGTCTTCTACGTCCCCGGCACCTCGCGCAAGCTGGTCCAGGAGGGGCGCCCCGGGAAGTACGTCTTCGTGGAGGGCAGCGCGGAGCAGCACGACCTCGTCACCCGCACGATGGAGTCGTCCTACGTCCAGGCGTACGAGGCGTACCAGGAGATGCTGGCGGCCGGAGTCGCCCGCGAGGTCGCCCGTGCGGTGCTCCCGGTTGGCCTGTTCTCGTCCATGTACGCGACGTGCAACGCGCGCTCGCTGATGCACTTCCTCGGCCTGCGCACCCAGCACGAGCTGGCGGCGGTGCCGTCGTTCCCGCAGCGGGAGATCGAGATGGTGGGCGAACTCATGGAGGCGGAGTGGGCGAAGCTCATGCCGCTGACGTACGCCGCGTTCAACAAGAACGGCCGTGTCGCCCCGTAGCCGACCCCGGTACAGATGTACGGATCAGCTGTCCGAAGTGTCCGTATTGCGGCGTTCCGAGAAGTTCATCTAGGCTGATCAAACGGACCCGGCACTGCTTGAACCCCCGAGCAGGCAGTGCCGGGCTCCACTTACATCACGTCCCCCGAGGGGACCCCACGCGCTGAGCAGCGAGTAGCGTGTTACCCATGGCTCCGATCTCCACTCCGCAGACCCCCTTCGGGCGGGTCCTCACCGCTATGGTCACGCCCTTCACGGCCGACGGCGCGCTCGACCTCGACGGCGCACAGCGGCTCGCTGCCCATCTGGTGGACGCAGGCAACGACGGCCTGGTCGTCAACGGCACCACCGGCGAGTCCCCGACCACCAGCGACGCGGAGAAAGACCAGCTCGTACGAGCCGTACTGGAAGCGGTCGGAGACCGCGCCCACGTGGTGGCCGGAATCGGTACCAACGACACCCGCCACACGCTGGAGCTCGCCCGCGCCGCCGAGCGCGCCGGCGCACACGGCCTGCTCGCCGTGACCCCGTACTACAACAAGCCCCCGCAGGAGGGCCTGTACCGCCACTTCACGGCCATCGCCGACGCCACGGAACTCCCCGTGATGCTGTACGACATCCCCGGCCGGAGCGGCGTCCCCATCGACACCGAGACCATCGTCCGCCTCGCCGAGCACCCGCGCATCGTCGCCAACAAGGACGCCAAGGGCGACCTCGGCCGCGCCAGCTGGGCCATCGCCCGCTCCGGCCTCGCCTGGTACTCCGGCGACGACATGCTCAACCTCCCACTGCTCTCCGTCGGCGCCATCGGCTTCGTCTCCGTCGTCGGCCACGTGGTCACCCCCGAGCTGCGCGCCCTCCTCGACGCCCACGTCAACGGTGACGTCCAGAAGGCCACGGAGATCCACCAGCGGCTCCTTCCCGTCTTCACCGGCATGTTCCGGACACAGGGCGTGATCACCACCAAGGCCGCCCTCGCCCTCCAGGGCCTGCCCGCTGGACCGCTGCGCCTGCCGCTCGTGGAGCTCTCTCCGGCGGAGACCGCTCAGCTCAGGAGCGACCTCGCCGCCGGCGGGGTACAGCTCTGACCAAAGACTTCATAACTGAATAGACGAACAACTGAACAAGAGATCAACAACAGCCACAGCAAGTGCACGAATGTCATGCGCGCCACGTGCCCCACGGCACGTGGCGCGTGTGGTGAGGAGAGTCTTTTGAGTCATCCGCATCCTGAACTCGGATCGCCCCCGAAGCTGCCCCAGGGCGGACTGCGCGTCACCCCGCTCGGCGGCCTCGGTGAGATCGGCCGCAACATGACCGTCTTCGAGTACGGCGGCCGACTGCTGATCGTCGACTGCGGCGTCCTCTTCCCCGAGGAGGAGCAGCCCGGAATCGACCTCATCCTGCCGGACTTCACCACCCTCCGGGACCGCCTCGACGACATCGAGGGCATCGTCCTCACGCATGGGCACGAGGACCACATCGGTGGCGTCCCCTACCTCCTGCGTCTGAAGCCGGACATCCCGCTGATCGGCTCCAAGCTGACCCTCGCCCTGATCGAGGCGAAGCTCCAGGAGCACCGCATCCGCCCGTACACCCTCGAAGTCGCCGAGGGGCAGCGGGAGCAGCTCGGCGCCTTCGACTGCGAGTTCATCGCGGTCAACCACTCCATCCCGGACGCCCTGGCCGTCGCCATCCGCACCCCCGCGGGCATGGTCGTGCACACGGGCGACTTCAAGATGGACCAGCTGCCGCTGGACAACCGCCTCACCGACCTGCACGCCTTCGCGCGGCTGAGCGAGGAGGGCATCGACCTCCTGCTCAGCGACTCCACGAACGCCGAGGTGCCGGGTTTCGTCCCGCCCGAGCGCGACATCTCGAACGTGATGCGGTCGGTCTTCGCCAACGCCCAGCGCCGCATCATCGTGGCCAGCTTCGCGAGCCACGTCCACCGCATCCAGCAGATCCTCGACGCCGCCCACGAGTACGGCCGCAGGGTCGCCTTCGTCGGCCGCTCGATGGTCCGCAACATGGGCATCGCCCGCGACCTCGGCTACCTCCGGGTTCCGGCCGGCCTCGTGGTCGACGTCAAGACCCTCGACGACCTCCCGGACCACGAGGTCGTCCTCGTGTGTACGGGTTCCCAGGGCGAGCCCATGGCGGCGCTGTCCCGCATGGCCAACCGGGACCACCAGATCCGCATCGTCCAGGGCGACACGGTGATCCTGGCGTCCTCGCTGATCCCGGGCAACGAGAACGCGGTCTACCGCGTGATCAACGGCCTGACCCGCTGGGGCGCCAACGTCATCCACAAGGGCAACGCCAAGGTGCACGTCTCCGGCCACGCCTCGGCCGGCGAGCTGCTGTACTTCTACAACATCTGCAGGCCGAAGAACCTGATGCCGGTGCACGGCGAATGGCGCCACCTGCGCGCCAACGCGGAGCTCGGCGCGCTGACGGGTGTCCCGAAGGACCGCATCGTCATCGCCGAGGACGGCGTGGTCGTGGACCTGGTCGACGGCAAGGCCAAGATCGTCGGCAAGGTGCAGGCCGGCTACGTCTACGTCGACGGTCTCTCCGTCGGCGACGTCACGGAGATGTCCCTCAAGGACCGGCGCATCCTCGGCGACGAGGGCATCATCTCGGTGTTCGTCGTGGTCGACGCCTCGACCGGCAAGATCGTCGGCGGCCCGCACGTCCAGGCACGCGGCTCCGGAATCGAGGACAACGCGTTCGACGCGGTCATCCCGAAGATCGAGGAAGCCCTGAACAAGTCCGCCCAGGACGGAGTCGTCGAGCCGCACCAGCTCCAGCAGCTGATCCGGCGCACGGTCGGCAAGTGGGTCTCCGACACCTACCGCCGCCGCCCGATGATCCTGCCGGTGGTCGTGGAGGTCTGACGCCCCACCAGCTCGCGTCCGGAGCGGGGCTCCTCGATTTGCATCGGGGCGCCCCGCTCCAGTACGTTTACGGCTCCGCCAGACGGGAACCCGATGCACTCAGGCAGTGAACAGGGACACCGGAAGGGGCGGGAAATCCGGCTCAGAACCTCTGATAAAGTCGGATCAGCCGAAAGGCAAAAGGCCCTCCAACGGCCACCGGAAACAGAATCCGACCGGAAACGGAACGGAAAAAGGATCTGGTAAGGTTGGAAACACCGAAGGGAAGCGCCCGGAGGAAAGCCCCAGAGAGTCTCTGCGGGTGAGTACAAAGGAAGCGTCCGTTC